>NZ_KB893761.1:0-188799 GCF_000374165.1 Parafrankia elaeagni | reverse complement strand
GATGGCCAGGGCACGTTGGAACAGCGGCAGTGCCTCTCCGGCCCGGCCCAGGTCCTGCAGCGCCGAGGCGAGGTTGTTCAGGCGGGTGGCGAGGTCGGGGTGGTCGGGGCCGTAGGTGGCTTCGGTGATGGCCAGGGCACGTTGGAACAGCGGCAGCGCCTCCCCGGCCCGGCCGTGTTCCTGCAGGTAGGTCGCGGCCCGGTCACACAACCACACCAGATCATCGACCTCCGCAGACACCGCCATCTCAGGGCCGCGCGGTGTTCCATTCGGGTCGGACACCCGGCCGACGACCGCGCGGACATGCAGGAGTAGTTCCCGCCATCGTGGCCAGTTCTGCGGGGACCGCACGATGCCACCGGGCAGGTCGGCGCGCAGCAGCCGCAGCAGCGTCGAGAGCACCATCGACCGTCGATCGTCCGAGGTACGTCGGCGGGTCGCGGCCTGCACCAGCCGGTGCACCGACACCGAGTCCGTGTCCCGGCTGGCCAGCCCGTAGCCGACGAGCGAGCCCACTGTCCGAGTCCACACCAACCGGTCCGCCACAGCCACCGCGAGCGGGCCGTCACCCAACAGCTCCGACCGGCCGGCGAACAAATCCAAAGGAAGGGGTTCCGGGCCGCAGAACGCCAGCAACTCCAGCAACTCCACCGCCGCCGGCGTCTCCGCGGCGAGCCGGGTGACCGACAACTCCCACAGCGTCGCCACCGTCACCCCGGCCCGTTCCGCCACCTCTCCCAACCCGACAACCTCGTCCAACCGCTCCGCCAGCAGCTCAGCGAACTCCCCGGCCGGGGTGCCGGTCTGCTCACAGAACGCCGCCGCCTGCTCCACCGCCAACGCCAGATCCCCCAACAGCCCGGCGATCCGATCCGCGGTCCGCGCGTCCAGGTCCGAGACACGACCGGACAGCAGCGCCACCGACTCCGACCGCGCCAACGTCGGGACCTCCACCGTCGCACCCACCGCCCGCCAGCCTGCACGCCGCGACGTCACCACCACCCGACCCCGCCCATCCGACGGGCGAAACGGCCGGACCACGCTGATCTGCTCGGCGTTGTCGAACACCAGCAGCCACCGCCACCCCCGCCGACGCAGCTCGCCGAACACCCCCGCCGGTTCCACCCCCACCGCCAACCCCAACGCCTCACCCAACGCCCCGATCTGCTCCGCCACCGTGTCGGCCTGCTCCGCCTCCACCCACCACACCGCATCGAAATCGGACGCATGCCGGTGCACGTACTCCACCGCCAACGACGTCTTCCCCACCCCGCCCATCCCGGCCAGCGCCACCACCGACACCACCCCCGAGGAGCCCCGCAGCGCCTCCGCCAGCTCCTCCAACTGCCCCGACCGACCCACGAACCGTCCCAGCCGCACCGGCACGTTCCACACCCCCGGCAACCCACCCGGGAACACCACCCGCCCCGGCACCGCCCGCAGATCCGGCGGGAACGGCGGAGCCACCTCCGGCTTCCCCCGACCCCCCGACACCGCCAGCCGCGCCGCGCCCACCAGCTCCGCCCGCGCCACCTGCTCCGCACAGCCGAACAGATCCGCCCCCACCACCTGCCCCAGCAACCCCGGACGAGCACAGTCCGCGACCCGGAACACCAGCAGCTTGCGATCCGCACCCTGCGGATCAGCGGCCCACGCCGCCTGCCACTCCGCCGCCCCGTACACCGACCGGGTGTACGCCTCCGACAGCACCGCCACCGTCCGCCGCGCCCGCCGCACCCCCTCATCCATCCCCGCGACCCAGTTCGTCCCCGGCACCAGATCCCACGCCTGCACCAGAACCCGGAACCCCACCTCCTCCAACACCCACGCCACCCACACCGCCCACGGCTTGTCCGCAGCTGTGTACGACACGAAGAAATCCCACCCGTCGTCAGCCACGACGCCCCCGCCCGTCACGCGGACAGTGTCCACCCCCATCCGGGCACACAGACCATCGCGGTACGACATCAGACAATCGCTCTCACGAACACCGAGGAGCCGGTCAGCAACGACGGCCGGCCCGTCCACGGCCAAGGGGTTCGTGTAGCCAAACATGTAGCCAAGCCGGCGGACGCCCCCGGACACCGGCGGACGTCAGCGGAACCGGCGCCCAGGCCCGGCCGACTGTGTGGACGAGCACGGACGCCGACGGACGAACCGGACCGACTTTGCAAGGCAGGGGTCGACTTGCGTCGCGGCCGCTCCGCACCAGCGTCGTTGGTCACGGGATTGGTCACGGACGCAGCCGGACAGGCCGGCACACCCCGACCCACGCTGACACCGCTGCACCGCTCAGCCGCAGGTCAGCCCACGCGGCGGACGTCAGCAGACGACCGTGGACGCCACCCGGTCGGAGTTCAAGTCCCCCCTCCCGCACCACCTGAGGCTGGGCAGCCGCGCCTGCCGGAAGAGCTGGCACGGCCGGCATCGTGAACGTCCAACGATCCCGGCGGCGCCGGGCGAGATCACAGCAGGTCAGCGCGCATATCCAGCGCGGGCGGCGGAGGACCGGGAATCTACCGCCCTCGGGCGTGGGGTCGAGCCAGGAACTTCCGCATCGGTCAGCCGCAGCGCTCACACCGCCTGTCCCACACGCGCCTGGATATTGAGCCGTACGAATTCGAGCTGCGGATCGGGCAGCCGAGCGACAACCTTCTTCGCGAGTCGCAGCCGATCCTCCGAGGAGAACTCGCCGACGTAAGGCGCTATCACCCCGTCCAGGACATACGAGACGAGATCGCCTGCGTCGTCTCTGTCGTAGTCCTCGCCTTTCCACACGCCGGCAACACTCCTTCGTCCGTCGGTAGCCGCGGAGCGCGAACACGAATCTGCTGGAGCACAGGGTGTCCTCATCCGCGGCGACAGGGCGAACGATCGTCAGGACCGGTCCCGCTCGCCGACGCCCGATGATCGGAGCGCGGGCTGTCCCACGGCGACCCGGCGCGGTAGCCGGTCCGGCGCGGTAGCCGGTCCGGCGCGGGACAGCCCGGCTCGTCAGGCCGCGGTGACGCCGACCGGGGTGTAGGCAAGCCCGGGGAACACCGTTCCGAGCTGAGCCTGGGACATCCCGAGCCAGCGGATCGCGTCGCCCAGGACGTTGCGATAGTCGTTGAGCACCGGAACGGCGTGGTCGTCGAGCTGGTCGGGCGCGAGTCCCCGCCACTGGCCGTGCACCCCGCCGACCGCCCCGCCGCCGATCACGAACATGACCCCGCCGCCGCCGTGGTCGGTACCGCCGTTGCCGTTCGTGTCGGCGCGGCGGCCGAACTCCTGGATCGTGACCAGGGTGACGTCCGCGGCCTTCGCCCCCAGGTCGGCGAAGAAGGCCGCGATCGAGTCGGCCTGCCGCTTCTGCAGCGTCGCCAGCGTGCCGGTGACGCCGCCCTGGCCGACATGGGTGTCGTACCCGCCGGTCTCCAGCGTCGCGACCCTGACCCCCGACCCGACCTTGATCAGCCGGGCGATGTCCCGCAGCGCGCGGCCCAGCCCCTCGTCCGGGTACGTGACACCGTCAGCCGGGGTGTAGGGCTTCGCCGCGATCTCGCGACCCTCGGCGAGCGCCGCCAGGGTCGTCGCGACACCGCGTGCGTACGGGCGGGCGGCGCCGGCGTCTGCGTCGGCGTCGGCGAACAGCGCGCCGAGCGCAGCGGAGGTGGCAGCCTGCTCGGCGGCCGACTCACCCCAGCCGCTCGCCTCGAAGTTCTCGATGCCGTTGAGGGTGAGCGCCTCGGTGGCTCCGAGATACGCGGTGGGCAACGACCCGCCCTCCTGGACGGCGCGGAACGCCGACCCGGGGCTCAGGACGCTCAGCAGCCGGGTGAGGTAGCCACTGCCCTGCCCGTCGCCCCCGATCTCCAGTTCGAAGGTGTCCTGGAAGTGGCTGCGTGAGTTGTCGAGCAGCCCCGCGGCCGGGACCGCCGCGACCTTCCCCGCGTCCAGCAGGGGCCGCAGGGACGCATACGCCGGATGCAGGCCGAACGCCCGGTCCATCGAGATGAGCTGCCCGGCGGGGATCGCGATGTCGGCGCGCAGCCCCGCGTAGTGCGGGTCGGCACCCGGCACCAGGGCGTTCAGCCCGTCCATGCCGCCACGCAGGGAGAGGACGACGAGCGTCCGGCCGGGGGTGTCGGCGAAGGCGACACGGACGGGGAGCACCGACGCGAGGCTCGCGGTGATGCCCACCGCGCCGGCTGCCGCGAGCACACCGCGCCGGCTGGGCGCATACCGGCCGCCGGCGGGAGGGAGCAGGTTCTGGACCATCGGACGGCCTCCTAACCGTAGACGTGGTACGGGGAGTCGAGCAGGAGCGCACCGACCTGCCCGACGAGCCACTCGTTGTCCGCCGGCCGGCGGGACGCGCGGTCGCCGAGGAACGTCGTGATCGCCGCCCGGTGCTCGGGGGCCAGGTCCTGGAACAGGAGCCGGCGGGCCAGCACGTCCACCGCCGCGGTCATCGTCGCCGGCGGCGCGTCGCCGAGCAGCGTGCTGACCTTCGGGGTGCCGAGGTTCTTCGGCCACCACCCGTTGAGAAGGTTGCGGTGCATGTTCCAGCGGCCGATCGTGGCGGACGCCGACACCCAGCGCTCCGCCCGCAGCGGGTAGCCGTCCGGGGCCGGCCACGCCAGTGGTGCCATGCCCATGTCGTTCGCCATCCAGTAGAGCTGGGTGATCGGCTCGGTGCCGGTGGCGGGCGGGCGGATCCCGAGCACGCGCAGGGTGGCCACCAGGTCCTCCAGCGGGCGGCGGGTGCGCAGCCCGACCGCCTGGGCGAACTCGGTGGAGGTGAACAGCGCCTTCAGGACGGGCGCGATCGCGGTGTCGTTGTCCAGGTAGGTCCGCGTCAGCTTCTCGACGAGTGAGGCCGGCGGGTCGTCCGCGACGAAGTAGGTCGCCAGTTTCCGGGTGAGGTACGCCGCCGTCGCCGGGTGGTGCGCAAGGTGGTCCAGGTAGGCCCGCATCACCGCCTCCCCGCCCTCGGAGGTGCCGTTCGGCGCGGAGAAGCCCAGGACCGCGACCGGCCCGACGTAGTGGTCCTTCGGTTTGAAGACGTACTTCTTCGACGTGGAGTCGATGGAGATGCCTGTCAGGATGCGGGCGCTGTTCACGACCCCGTCCTGGTCGTACCCGCCGCCGACACCCACGGTGTGCAGCTCGAGCAGCTCCCGCCCGAGGTTCTCGTTGATCGCCCGCACCGTCGATCGGTCGGCGTTCAGCCGGCGGATCATCGCCGGGCTGGTCGTCTCCGCCAGCAGCAGGTCGGCGAACCGCCCGAGCGCGTTCGGCCGGATGACCTCACGGTCGTCCGGGAACGAGTCCCGCCACAGGCCGTCGTTGGGATAGCCCTTGTTGAACACGTGCGACTGCCAGAAGTCGACCATCCTCTCCAGGAGCTGGCGGTTCGACCAGGTCATCCGCGCGATCGACGCCACCGCGAGGCCGATCACGTCCTTGTAGTCGACGTCGCCCTCGAGGGCGTGCAGCGCCTGGTTGCTGTCCTTCAGGAACCGGAAGCGGCCGAGGAGGCCGTCGACCGTCCCGTCGCCGATCGAGCCCGGGTCAAGCTGGCGGTCCAGCCAGGCCCCGGCCCCGCCCGCGCGCACCTCGGCGACCAGCTCCGGTGTCGGCCCGAAGGCCGCCCTGTTCAGCAGGTGCACCACCGGGTCGCGGCCGCGCAGGAAGGCCGGCGTCGCCGCCCCGGCCCCGCCGCCGGCCGGCGGCGGGGCCGGGCCCGTCGTGGGCGCGGCCGTCGTGGGCGCCGAGGTCGGCAGGCCTGTCACCGGCACGCCCGTCGGCCCGCCGGGTGTCGGAACGCCCGTGGGCGTCACCGGGCCCATGGTGGCCGTGGCCGTCGGGGCCGCCCCGCCGCTCCCGCCGCCAGCGCCGAACGAACAGCCCGCCGCGGTCGCCCCGAAGGCCGCAAGCGACGCGAACAGCCCGCGGCGGCTCGCGGTGCTCGTCGGTGGTCGGGCGGTCCGCGTGCGGTCGTCCGTGCGGTCGTCCGTGCGGTCGTCCGTGCGGTCGTCCGTGCGGTCGTCCGTGCGGTCGTCCGTGCGGTCGGTGTTTCCCGGCTGTGTGCCGTCTCGCGTGGTCCCCGGGCCGTCTGCGGGTGGTGCGCCGCTGCCGCGCCACGGGGGCGGATCGACCAGCGTCTGGCCGCTCTCGTACCTGTCTGCCATGCAGACCATCCCTGTAGGAGTCGAGCCCCAAGACCCCCCCAAGGGCCCGTTCGGTTACTCGACGGCGCCACAGTAGTGCGGGACTGTGTCGCCCTCCAGACAGGTCTGCCGGGTTTTTCAGGGTTTGAGCATTTGTAGCGCAACGATCCGCGGTTCGGCACGTGCCGTGCACGCGTGCTCGCGGTGGCCCGTCCTGTCATCCGCCTGGACGTGCGCATTTGCCCTGCACGGCAGGGAGAGCCAGCTCGGCGCCGGCGCGCGGCCGCCCCCACCGGGGCGGAACCCCGACCCGGGAGGAAGTCCCACGGTGACATGCGATGACCTGTGGTCGACCCACGGATGCCGCGCTGCCGTCACGGATTCTCGCCCTCCGTGTCCGGCCGAGGGCGTATCGGATTGTTCTGTGATCGCGGCGGCCTCTCCACGGACGACGTCCGTGGAGAGGCCGTAGTGCACACCGCGATGTCGGGGGTGGCCGGGCGCGTCAACGGCACGGGTGCCTGCGTCGGACCCGGCGCCCGCGCCGGGACGCGGCAGGAGCTCGTCACCGGCCGGGGGAGCAGGCGTGGCGGGATCAGCACTGCGAGGGGCCACCCAGCGGGGCCTACCACCACTGCCGGCGGCCGATGAGAACCTGATCGCCGCCACAGGTGAACTTCAGGTGGCGGGACTGCCGTATGCACGGCGCGAAGCAGCGCAGGCCACAGCGAAAGGCGCAGCACCAAGCCGGAAAATCCGGCTACATCGACATTCGAGAAACAGGCGACGCCTCAGGCCGCCCCAGAACGGTCAGGGCCGCAGCGTCCACTGCCTGCCGCACTGGCAGGTCTGAATCCAGACACGGCTCAGCCGTCCAGCCGGAACACTGGTGAGCGCGTCAGCCGGGTGGGAACAGACCTCGGGGCCCACGCTCGGCGTCGAAGTCGCGGTGGCCGCGGCTGGGCGGGTCCGGGCCCGCCGACCCCGAACCCGGGATCCGACCCGGCCGAGCAGGAGCGGCAGGAACATCACGGCGTCACCTCCAACCGGGTGCCGCATGGCACCGGCAGTGTCTCGGTCTTCTCGCGTCCGGCGGCGTTGACCGGTCGAGCATTGATTGGTCGAGCATTGGTTGGTCGAGCATTGGTTGGTCGAGCATTGGTTGGTCGAGCTCTCGCCAGCTGCTCGTCGACTGGCCGTACGCTGGTTGGCCGCACACTCCCCGGGAAACCGGCTGGTGTGCCCCGGCCAAGCGTCGCACTCGTCGGCGACGCAGCGGTGGCGGCGCGACGAGGAGAGCGCCCCCACGTCGGATTTCTCACCATCGACAGGCGAGAACGGCCGACAGGCCTCATGGTCCGCGTTGACGAGTGCGATCGTCCCGGAATTCATCAGGCCAGGGCTCCACGGGAAATGTCGGGCGGTCGGCAGCTGGTACAGAACGGGCGAGCCGGTGACGAACCGGTTATTGCGCACGCCCTGGGGCGCGCCACCACCGGTGTCCCGCAATAGTGCCCGCCCAATCGCCACATCAACCCGTCCAGCCGCGGAAATTTATCGGTAATTAGCACCGGCGAGCCGGCTGGACGGGTGTGCCCGCCGTCTCCGGCCCCGGCCGCCGCCGCCGACCGGGGGCCGACCGGGGGCCGGAGACGGCTGTCGACACGATCGGAGGGACCGCCCGAAGCCCTCGGCGCAGCCCGGCCGCAGAATGGCCGCGGGCGCGGCGGCGGGCGGCGGAATCCGCCCGGCCCCACGAAAGGGAGCAGGCGGGATGACGACCGTGTCACCGGACGGCGGCACCACGGGTACGGAAACCGGCGTCAGCCGGACGACGAGCGAGCTTGCCTGGCTTCGTGCCCGCGGCGAGCTGAAGCGGCGGCGGTTCGAGCTGGCGTTGCAGGCGGCGCGGGAGTATCCGCGGTCGGCGCAGGTGGCCGGCACCCCACTGGTGGCCGCCCAGCGGTGGATCCCGGCCGAGCCGCTGCCGCTCTCGGCCGTCACGATCGATCTCACCGCGGGCCTCACGGGTGAGGCGAATCCGGGCATGGTGACCGGTCGCGGGCCGGGCAGCGAGGGCGTCCGTCCGGTGGACTCCGGGGGGCGCCGCTACCCGGGCTACACCGCGGCGATGGCCACGCTCGACCGGCCGGCGATGTTCGTGGACCTGCCCACCTACCGGCTGCACGACGCGGATCTGTCGCGCCCGGGTGGGCGCGGTGCGCTGACCTTTGGTCTCGGTCGCTACTTCGACGGCATCGACGTCGGGGAGGCCTGCGCCCACGAGTTCGCCGCGAGTTCCGACCGGACGCTGCGACAGGCCGTGGGTGAGCCGTGGGACCTCCGCCGGCGGCCGGCGAACCTCGCCGTCTGCACTCTGACGATCCGCCTCGACCGCACGGCCGGCGCAGCCGGCGAGACCGGGAGGGCGACGATGCTTCTCCACCGCCGGGACCCGACGAAGGTCGGTCATGCCGGAGGGCTGCTGCAGGTGGTGCCGGCAGGCATCTTCCAGCCGTCCGGTCCGGCGGAGTGGAACCTCCGCAACGACTTCGACCTGTGGCGGTCGATCACGCGGGAGTACTCCGAGGAGCTGCTCGGCACCGCGGAGGAGTACGGCAGCGACCGCCAGCCCATCGACTACGGTGCCTGGCCGTTCGCCGCGAGTCTCGCGCAGGCCCGCCGCGACGGCGGAGTGCGGGTCTCGGTTCTCGGTCTCGGTGTCGATCCGCTGACCTTCGCCACCGATCTGCTCACGGTTGCGGTCTTCGAGGCGACGGTGTTCGACGCCCTGTTCGCCGGCCTGGTGGCCACGAACGCGGAGGGATCCGTCTTCGCCGGCATCCCGTTCACCGAACCGACCGTGCACCGGCTGCTCCGGGACGAACCGGTGCAGGCAGCCGGTGCCGCGCTGGTCGCGCTCGCCTGGACGCATCGGGACGTCCTGCTCTCCTGAGCCTGCATCGGGTCCCGAGCCGATGGTTACGCGCTGTCGGCGGAGCCGGGCACGGAGCCGGGCACGGAGCCGGGCGCGGCGGACCAGTTGTCGCCCGCGGCGCGGTGGTCGCCGGCCGTCGGGCCGTGGCCGGAGTTCACCAGTGGCCGGAGTTCACCAGGAAGCCGAACGGCCCGGTGCCCGGTGGCCGGTGCCCGGTGGCCGGGCCGGGCCGGGACCGGTGTCACGGTCGGTCGCGGCGGTGCCGGCTGCCCCGGGGGTGGGCTGGCCAGTCGTCGTCGGCGCCTTCGGAGCCGTCCGCACTGTCACTGCCCGCGTAGTCCCAGCTCGACGACCATGCCTCGGGCTGCCACTCCGAGGAGGAGGACCAGTCCGTGTCGCGGTCGCGGCCGTGGGAGCCCGGCTCGGCGGGCAGCGGCGGCGCGGCGGCGAAGGCGGATCCGATGACCCTTGGGACCACAAGCCAGGCAGTGATGTTGACCCCCAGGACGACGAAGGTGATCATTCCGACCAGAAACACCCATGCTGGCCGCGGCGAGTCGGCGGAGCCGGCAGCCATCCCGGCCGTGACGGCCAGCGCACCGACCGTCGCAATGTTGAACCGAGCCACGGTGCTTTCCTACGCCTCAGACCGGCCCGCGGGGGGCGATCGACGCCAACCCGACAGTGACGTCAGGCCACAGCGCCGCAGGTCAGCGGCAACACGGATCACCATGCACGGTGGGCGGCGGCCCGCCCGCGGGCCCGCGGCGACGGCGGTTGCGCCAGGTCCGCGCGGGCCACGCCACCTCGACAGATGGCGGGATCCGCGACGATCTCCAGGCGTTCGCGGCGGGCCCCGGGAGGCGGAAAACAAGATCGAGGATGCGACTGGGGTGTCACGGGCCGGGGACGGATGATTGGAACGACCCGGACACCTCAGTCGCGTCCTCAACCTACCTGGCCGATAGCTTTTAGTCACTGATCGACTACAGGCAGTTCTAGCGTACACCCCCTTTGCTGCCCCTGTCCCCGTATGGCGTGCCCGGCCGAACGCAGGTGGCGACACTCACTGACCATCCGGGGACAGGCGAGCGCCACGGGCGAGAGATCCGTCACGGCCGGCGGCGGGGCCGTGGGCGAACCCACGGCAGGGGTGGCCGCCGGCCCGTGGGTGACCACTGCCGTATCGTCCAGACATCGCATGACGTGGACCGAAACGTCCCGGGTTGGAATGAGTGGGACTGTCGGTGACGCCCAGCATGTCCGTGACGCGTGCACTGTCCGGGATCGGACAGCGGTCCAGTGATGACAGCCACAGGGTGGGCGCCGGGTTTCCGGCTTAGTCTCATCGCTCATGAGTGGCGCGCCCATCGGGGTGTTCGACAGTGGAGTCGGTGGTCTCACCGTTGCGCGCGCGATCCTGGACCAGCTGCCAGGAGAGCCACTGCTCTATATCGGCGACACCGCGAACGCCCCGTACGGCCCGCGGCCGATCGCCGAGGTCCGCCGGCACGCCCTGGCCGCGCTGGACCATCTCGTCGCCGCGGGCGTGAAACTTCTGGTCATCGCGTGCAACTCCGCGAGCGCGGCATGCCTGCGCGACGCCCGGGAACGCTACGACGTACCGGTGGTCGAGGTCATCGTGCCCGCGACCCGCCGTGCCGTAGCCGCAACACGGAGTGGCCGGGTGGGAGTTATCGGAACCGTCGCCACCATCACCAGCCGGGCCTACGAGGACGCCTTCGCCGCCGCCTCGGGCACCGAGCTGGTGAGCGTGGCGTGCCCGGCTTTCGTCGACTTCGTCGAGCGCGGCATCACGTCCGGGCGGCAGTTGCTGGGACTGACCGAGGCGTATCTCGCGCCGCTGCAGGAAGCCGATGTGGACACAGTGATTCTTGGATGCACCCACTATCCGCTGCTGACCGGTGTGATTGGTCTCGTCATGGGCGAGGGGGTCACACTCGTGAGCAGCGCGGAGGAGACGGCAAAGGACACCTACCGGGTCCTCGCCCGCGACGGGCTGTTCCGCGATCCCGCCCTGCCACTACCGGTCCACCGGTTCCTGACGACGGGCGACCCGGGCGCGTTCGCCAGGGTCGGCCGCCGGTTCCTCGGCCCGGAGATCACCGCGGTCGGCCTCGCCGCCATGCCCGCACCCCGCCAGGCGGAGGTGGCAGCACGATGAAGCTCACGATCCTCGGCTGTTCGGGCACCTACCCGGGGCCCACGTCCGCCTGCTCGTCCTACCTGATCGAGGACGAGGGCTTCCGGCTCGTGCTGGACGCCGGCAACGGCTCCGTCGGCGAGCTGCAGCACCACTGCGACATCCGCGACGTCGACGCCGTCCTGCTCAGCCACCTGCACGGTGACCACTGCCTCGACCTGGTCGCGACGTCCTACGCGCGGCGCTACCACCCCGAGGGGATGCCGCCGAAGCTGCCCGTCTACGGGCCGATCAACACCCAGGAGCGGCTGTGCGGCGCCTTCGAGCGCTGGCCGGAGGACTCCCTCGCCGACATCTACGACTTCCGCACAATCGGGCCCGGGCGCCTGCACGTCGGGCCGTTCCGCATCGACCTGGCGCGGGTCGCCCATCCGATCGAGGCGTACGGGGTGCGGGTCACCGCCGGCGGCCGCACGCTGACCTACTCCGGCGACACCGGCGTGTGCGACCGGCTCGTCCGGCTGGCGCAGGGCAGCGACCTCTTCCTGTGCGAGGCCTCCTTCCTGGACGGTGAGGACAACCCGCCGGATCTGCACCTGACCGGCAAGGACGCCGGTGAGCACGCGACCCGCGCGGACGTCGGCCGCCTCGTCCTCACTCACCTGGTGCCGTGGGGCAACGTGGAGCGCACGCACGGCGAGGCCCGGGACGCCTTCGACGGCGATCTCAGCCTCGCGAGCACCGGCGCGATCTACGAGGTCTGAACCCGCGCGGTACCGGTCGCCCGCACGACTGTCGCACCCCGCCGATAGGGTCTCCTCCCGTGATCCGAGTCGATGGCAGGAAGACCGACGAGCTCCGCGAGATCACGATCGAACGGGGCTGGCAGGAGCACGCGGAGGGGTCCGCCCTGATCTCCGCCGGGCTCACCAGGGTGCTGTGCGCCGCCTCCGTCACCGAGAGCGTCCCGCGGTGGCGCAAGGGCAGCGGGCTCGGCTGGGTGACAGCCGAGTACTCGATGCTGCCCAGGGCGACGCACACCCGCAACGACCGCGAGTCGGTCCGCGGGCGCATCGGCGGCCGCACGCACGAGATCTCCCGCCTGATCGGGCGGAGCCTGCGGGCCGCGATCGATCTGAAGGCGCTCGGCGAGAACACCATCGCCATCGACTGTGACGTGCTGCTCGCCGACGGCGGCACCCGCACCGCCGCCATCACCGGCGCCTACGTCGCGCTGGCGGATGCCTGCCGGTGGCTCGGCCGGCCCGGAGCAATCGTCAGCAGCGTGTGCGCGGTCAGCGTCGGGATCGTCAAGGGCGTCCCGATGCTCGACCTCGCCTACACCGAGGACTCGACGGCCGACACCGACATGAACGTCATCTGCACCGGCACGGGCGGCTTCGTCGAGGTCCAGGGAACGGCGGAGGGGGCCCCGTTCGACCGGGCCGCACTCGACCAGCTTCTCGATCTCGCGGTCGGCGGGTGCGCACAACTCACCGAGATTCAGAACGCGGCGCTGGCGCTCCCCGCGCCGGCCGGGCCGCCCACCCCCCAGCGCGCCGCCTCGGCGCCGAAATCAGCCGGCTCCCGGTGAACACAGCCGGGGGGGCGCGGCGGCCGCGGCAGGTCGTCCTCGCCAGCCGCAACGAGGGGAAGCTGCGCGAGCTGCACCGCATCCTCACCGCCACCGGCCTGGGCGTCGCGGTGCTGCCACTGCCTGACGGCCCGGAGGTCGCCGAGACCGGGTCCACCTTCGCCGAGAACGCGCTGATCAAGGCCCGGGCAGCGGTCGCCGCGACGGGGCTTGCCGCCATCGCCGACGACTCGGGCCTCACCGTGGACGAGCTCGCCGGCATGCCCGGCGTGCGCTCGGCCCGCTGGGCCGGTGCCCGGAGCGGGAGCCGGGCCGAGCGGGACGCGGCGAACAACGCCCTGTTGCTCGCCCAGCTCGACGACGTCGAACCGCCGCGCCGTGGCGCGGCCTTCGTCTGCGCCGCGGCGCTCGTCACCCCGGAGGGGGCCGAGCACGTCGTCCACGGCTCACTGCGCGGGCAGCTGCTCGCCGAGGGGCGGGGCAGCGGCGGGTTCGGTTACGACCCGCTGTTCGTCGCCGACGGCGAGACCAGGACGAACGCCGAGCTGACCGCCGAGGAGAAGGACCGGATCAGCCACCGGGGCAAGGCTCTGCGCGGCCTCGCCGCCTTCATCGCCACCCTGCCGCCGGTGTCCGCCGCCGGCTGAGCCACCCGACGAGCCGCGGCTACGCGGCCGCCGTGCCGCCGCCAGCCGCCGTGCCGCCGCCAGGCACTGCGCCGCCGCCAAACGCCGTCAGGCCCACAGCTGGCCTTCCAGGGCCGCCTCGGCCTCGGCGAGGGTGCCCGCGTAGGCACCGGTGGACAGGTACTTCCACCCGCCGTCGCAGACGATGAGCGCGATGTCGGCCCGCCGGCCGTCTCGCACCGCCCGCTCGGCCTGGCCTAGCGCGGCATGCAGGATCGCGCCGGTCGAGATCCCCGCGAAGATACCCTCCTGCTGCACCAGCTCCCGGGTGCGGCGCAGGGCCTCCCGCGGGCCCACCGAGTACCGCGAGGTCAGCACCGAGGGGTCGTAGAGCTCCGGGACGAACCCCTCGTCGATGTTGCGCAGCCCGTACACGAGCTCGCCGTAGCGGGGCTCCGCCGCCACGATCGTGATGTCGGGAACGTTCTCGCGGAGGTACCGGCCGGTCCCCATGAGCGTGCCGGTGGTGCCCAGCCCGGCGACGAAGTGGGTGATGGTCGGCAGATCCTCCAGGATCTCCGGGCCGGTCGTCTCGTAGTGGGCCTGCGCGTTCGCCGGGTTGCCGTACTGGTAGAGCATCACCCAGTCCGGGTTCTCGGCGGCGAGCCGCTTGGCCACGGCCACCGCCTCGTTCGAGCCGCCGGCGGCCGGCGAGGAGACGATCTCGGCGCCCCACATCTGGAGCAGCTGGCGGCGCTCCACGGAGGTGTTCTCCGGCATCACGCAGATCAGCCGGTATCCCTTCTGGCTGCACACCATCGCCAGCGAGATACCGGTGTTGCCGGACGTCGGTTCCAAAACGGTCGCGCCCGGGGAGAGCAGGCCGCGCTTCTCCCCGTCCGCGATCATCCACAGGGCCGCTCTGTCCTTGATCGATCCGGTGGGGTTGTCCTGCTCCAGCTTTGCCCAGAGCCGGACCTCCGCCGAGGGAGACAGCCTCGGCAGGCCGACCAGCGGGGTACGGCCTACCGAGTCCACCAGGGAGTCGTAACGCATGAGAAGGGACCTGCCGCCCTGATCAGAGAAGTGTGGTGTCCCCGGCGGAGCCACCGGCCACGGCGGGGAGAATCGTGACCTCGCCCGAAGTGGCCGGTACGGTGGCGGAGCCACCGGCCACGGCGGGGAGAATTGTGACGTTGTCGCCGTCGCTCAGCTTGGCGTCGAGGCCGCCGAGGAAGCGGACGTCCTCGTCGTTGATGTAGATGTTGACGAAGCGGTGCAGCTCGCCTTCGCCGTCGCTGGAGATCAGGCGGGAGCGCAGCCCGGCGTGGCGGGCATCAAGATCCAGGAAGAGCGCGGCGAGCGTGTCGCCCGTGCCCTCGACCAGCTTGGCGCCTCCGGTGTAGCTGCGCAGGATCGTCGGCACACGGACCTGGACTGCCATGGTGCTCCTTCCTCGGTCGCCGCCGGCGGGGCCGCCGTGGCGCGTCGCCCGGCGTGGGCGACGTGGATGCGTCTCTGCTTGCGTTCGGACAGCTGCGGCCGGGCTGGCCGGAGGCCATGCTGACAGCCCCCGCCCCGCCATGCCCGGGTCATGACGCCCCCTACAGCAACGTCACAGCGGGCTCAGACGATTTCCACCTGCTCCTCGGTGACCGCACCGTCGACGATGCGGAAGGACCGGAACTCGATGGTTTCGGGGTCGCGGGTGGAGGCGAGCACGTAGTGCGCATCCGGGATGCTGGCCTGGGAGACGTCCGTCCGTGACGGGTAGGCCTCGGTCGCCGTGTGCGAATGGTAGATCACGACGGGTTCCTCGTCGCGGTCGTCCATCTCGCGGAAGACCCGGAGCTTCTCGCCGTCGTCGAAGCGGTAGTAGGTGGGCGACCGCTCCGCGTTGAGCATCGGGACGAACCGCGCCGCGCGGTCCGACCCGATGGGACCGGCGATGAGCCCGCACGCCTCGTCGGGATGGTCACGGCGGGCGTGGGCGACGATCGCCTCGTAGTGGGTTCGGTCGATGCGCAGCACGCGACAACCGTACGACGCGGACGGGCCGGATCGGGCGTCCATGCGGACACATCCCCTGCCTCGGCCTGCCCGCGGCAGGCCGCAGCACTCGCACGAACCCCGGGCGGCGCCCCACTTCAGGACCGGACAGCCCTCCGGGACGCGATCACAGCAGGGTCACAGCACCGGTCAGAGCATGGTCCGGGTCAGCTCGTCGAGCAGCTCGGTCAGGAAGTTGTAGACGGCGGCGACCGGGGCGCGCGGGTCGTCCGGAACCAGCCGGTCGAGCTCCTCGGTCGACTCGTCGTCGGTGAGCCCGAGCCGGGTCCCGAGCACGAGACGCAGGTCGTTGAGGACAGTCAGCCAGTCCTGGGCGGACTCGTCGTCGAGCACCAGGACGGCTCCGGGGGCGGGCACGGCGGCCAGCACCCGCCGGGCCGCGTCGCGGCGACGGGCCAGCGCGTCATCTGTCCGGCGGCGGCGGTAGTCACCGGAGGCCATCGGGTCGTCCGGATAGGGGTCAGGGAGCAGCCGGGCCACCGCCGGGTCCTCCGGCGGCGGCGGGGCGGTGTCCCGCAGGCCGACGAGCGCCTCCAGCGGATCGTCGACCGGGGGCGGCTGCAGCAGCCCCTCCACCTGCTCCAGCAGCTCGGTGAGCAGCGTCGACTCGAGCTGGGGAAGCCGCAGCTCGATGCCGGCGCCGGTTCGCCGGAACCCGTTCACACGCCTCCGCCCCAGGGTTGTCGTCGTCCGCCAGGCCATGATCCGCTGCCACCAGGCCGCCAGCCGCCGGCGGGCACCCGCGGGCGGGCCCGGCGGCACCGGCAGCCAGCCTACGACCCGCAGCCACCGTCTGGTCACGCCGATCACCCGAAGCCCGCGCCGCACCCACGGAAGGGGACCACGCCGACACCACCGACGGGCCCCGGAAGCGGGGCCGCCCCCCGCACCGAGGACGGGACCCCGGCCACTGGCCGGGCCGCCTTCGGACCCGCCCGAGCCGCCGCCCGAGCCGCCGCCGCGGGCTGCGCCGGAACGACCCGGCCCGCCCGCCCGGCTGCGGCCCGGGCGGTCAGTCCTGCGCGATGGTGGCCCAGAGCCCATAGGTGTGCAGCCGCTCCGCGGCCGCCTCCATCTCCTCGCGGGTGCCGGATGTGACAGTGGCACGGCCCTTGTGGTGGACGTCGAGCATGAGCTTGGTCGCCTTCGTCTCGCTGTAGTTGAACAGCTTTCGGAAGACGTACGTCACATACGACATGAGGTTGATCGGGTCGTTCCAGACGATGGTGACCCAGAGGCGGTCTTCCTCGGGGACGTCCTCGACGTCCTCGACCTCGACCGGCGACACGGCGGTGACGGACACGGGGTCTATTGTTACCCCTCCCCTTCACCAACTCGCGACGGCAGCCCTGCTGTCGCACACGGTAACCACATCGCTCCCCAGTCCGCCGCGCGGTGGCTGGACGGCCGGTATCGAAGGCCGGATTCGGATGGCTGGTCAGGATCGGCCGTCAGACAGTACGGCGCAGCAGCGGGGGGTACAGCGCGGTCGCCGTGCCGCGCCGGTAGAGCTCGGCCGGGCGCCCGCCTCCCCGCGGGGAGGCCCGCTGGCCGACAGCGACGACGAAGTCGGGGGTGGAGAGGACCTTTCGCCGGAAGTTCGGCGGATCGAGCGCGACGCCCCAGGCCGCCTCGTACACCCGGCGCAGGTCCGCGAGGGTGAACGGCTCCTCGCAGAAGGCTGCGGCCAGGGGTGTGTACTCCAGTTTGCTCCGCGCCCGCTCGACCCCGTCGACGACGATCCGGGGATGGTCGAACGCCAGGGTCGGGCCGTCCGCGGAGTCCAGGTCGCCGACGGGCCACCAGCGGGCCCGCGGGCCGTCCCGCCCGGTCGTCGGCTGGGGCAGGTTCGGGAGCAGCGCCAGGTAGGCGACGCTGACGACCCGGCCTCGCGGGTCGCGCTGCGGGCAGCCGTAGGTCCGCAGCTGCTCCAGGTGCCCGGCGGTGGTGACCCCGGTCTCCTCGGCGAGCTGCCGCAGGGCCGAGGTGTCGAGATCCTCGTCCGGGCCGACGAAACCACCGGGCAGCGCCCAGGACCCGCGGAACGGCTCGCCGGCCCGCTGGATGACGAGGACGCACAGCCGACCCGCGCGAAGAGTGAGGAGCACGACGTCCACGCTCACGGCGACCGCCGGGATCCGGGCCCGGTCCGCACCGGGACCGGCTGACCGGTCCGGGGCGCCCGCCGCTCCGGACCCCCCGGACGCGACGTTCGTCGGCGGAACCCGGGCCACCGGTCAAGTCTGGCGGGGTCTGTCGGCACCTGTGCCGGCACCCCCGCCCACGGACGGTCAGGCGGACGCCCGCACGCCTTCCCCTGCGAAGACAACCGGCAGGCAGGGACGGCCGAAGGCCACGTCACGGGCACCCGCCGGCAGCGACTCCAACGCCGACCGGTGATGTTCCCTGGCCCGGGCGACACCCGCGGCGCCGACAAGGGCGCCGTCCACCAGCCCGCCCGAGCGCACCAGAGGTACAAGGAGAGAACGGTCCGCCCCCCGCGCGGCCGGCGCCAGAGCTGGAGACGGTGCCGGCGCCGCCGCCGGCGACCAGACCGGGGGCGGGGGCGGGGGCGGGGGCGACCCGTCAGCCGGCGGGCGGCTCATGACCAGATCGGCCACCGCCGTCCCGTCCGGGCCGAGACGGCGCAGGACGTCCTTGCGACCGCCGCGGGTCCGCTTGCCGATCGAGGCCTTGGCAACGGGACGGCCGTCGACCTCGACCAGTTTGTAGACGAAGCCGGCGGTGGGGGCGCCCGCACCGGTCACCAGCCTGGTGCCGACGCCGTAGCTGTCGACCGGTGCGGCGGCCAGCCTGGCGATCACGTGCTCGTCGAGGTCGCCGGTGACGACGATCCGGGTCGCCGCCGCGCCGAGCTCGTCGAGCTGGGCACGCGCCGCGCGGGCGACCGTGGCCGGGTCGCCGCTGTCGAGGCGGATGGCGCCGAGTTTCCCGGCACCGGCCGCGGCGACGGCGTTCGCGATGCCGGCGTGGACGTCATAGGTGTCGACCAGCAGAGTGGTGTCGGCGCCGAGGGCCGCCACCTGCGCTGCGAAGGCCTCCGCCTCGCTGTCGTGGGCGAGCGTGAAGGCGTGCGCGCTGGTGCCCACGCTGGGCACGCCGTAGTCGCGGGCCGCCTCCAGATTGGAGGTGGCGGCGAAGCCGACGATGTAGGCGGCGCGGGCGGCGGCCACCGCGGCCTGCTCGTGGGTGCGCCGCCCGCCCATCTCCAGACAGGGCCGCTCCCCCGCCGCGGCGATCATCCGGGCGCCGGCCGCGGCGATCGCACTGTCGTGGTTGAGCACCGAGAGCACCAGCGTCTCGAGCAGCACACACTCCGCGAACGTGCCCTCCACCACCAGGACCGGGGTGTCCGGGAGGAAGGGCTCGCCCTCGGCGAAGCCGGTGATGTCACCGCGGAAGCGGTAGGAGGCGAGCCAGTCGGCGGTGTCCGCGTCGACGACGCCGCACGCCGTCAGGTGTTCGATCTCGGCGGCGCCGAAGCGGAAGTCCTCGATCGCGGCGAGCAGACGGCCGGTCCCGGCGACGACGCCGTACCGGCGGCCGGCGGGCAGCGACCGGGTGAAGACCTCGAAGACCGCTCTGCGCCCGGCCGCGCCCGAGCGCAGGGCGGCACGCAGCATGGTCAGTTCGTAGTGGTCGGTCAGGAACGCCGTCGACCTCGGGACCGTGGACATCCGGACCAGGGTAGGGATGACAACGGCCCGGCGCACCACATCGGGCGAACCGGCGGCACGGCTCCCCTTACCTACCGTCCGGACTGCGCCGAACCATCCGTCCGGACTACCCGGGGCTACTCCATCCGGGCTGCCCCGACCGGTCCGGGGTAGCCCGCGCGGCGGGCCCGGCACCCCGCGGCGCCAGTGCGGGCCCCTGCATACCCCGCCGCACCCCTGGGTATGCCTGACAGCGGCCCGAAACACCCACCAGGCCATGTGATTCACGACACACGCACTGTTGACTCAGAGTAGCCATCTTCGGTCGATCAGGGGCTCGTGAATCACAACAAGGACCTTCAGTCGGCCCGTTACGCGCGATCACGCGTGTACCCACTCAGTTACTGTCCCAAGAACCGCCCACCCATGAGATCGTCAGGGGCGTGGACCGTAGCTATGCCGGGGTTTTCCTGGTCGTCGTCGGTGGCGCACTGCTCGCCCTCCTCTGGGCCGGCCACCGCGCCGGGCGTGGCCTCATCCGCGAGGTGTGGGGCCGAATGGGCCTGCTGCGCTGGGTCTTTGCGCTGATCGTCATCGTGGTCTTCCTTGACCTGGCGGACGGGGCCGCCAACCGGTGACCCTCGTCACGGCGGGCCGGAAGGCCTCAGATCCGGTCCGAATGGCCGAGACGTGCTCCCCCGGCGGGCCGCCACCGATGCCCGCCACGGCGCCAGAACGTCGCACTGTGAGTTCGCCCCGTCCGGCCACCAATAACAGCAGGTATCGACGATGTCGCGGTCCGCTATAAATGACACATAATGCGCACAGCACGTTTTATGAGCACCCGCCACCAGATGCCTGACTCGTTATGCTCACTTCGCGTTACTCCGACGCCGGACGAGAGGACAGCGGGTGACTGGACAAACCTGGCTGTGGACCCCACCGCGGCCGACTCCCACAAGTGTGGGAATCGGGTCGCTGCTACGGGCGTACCGGCAGGCCCATGGCCTGACCCAGCAGCAACTCGCCGATCTCCTCGGCTTCGACCAGTCCTATGTGTCGAAGGTCGAGAGCGGTCGGCGAGCGATCCACGACATCTCCACGCTGCGCCACATCGCACGCAACCTCGGGCTGTCGCCCGAGGACGTCGGACTCGCCCCCGGTGGTCTGGCGGACCGCCGCCGTGAGCCACCACGTGGCTCGGCGGTGGAGAAGGTCGCCGGCAGCCAGCGCGCCTGGCGGCTGACCCGGGACCACCTGAACCACCACCGGATCAGCCTGGCCCGTGCGGCCGCGCGGCTGTACCCGGAGACCTACCGTCTGGGCAACGGCCTGCTCGCCCGGCCCGGCTGGGTGTGGGACACCCCTGTCGACATCAACGACATCGGCCTGCGGTGGGAGGAGTCGGCCGCCGAGGCGGCGATCAGCGGCAGCGAGCCCGAGGCCGACGCCACCCGCCCGCTCGTCGGCGACGGCGGCGCGCAGTCCCGCTACCAGCGCTACACCCGCGCCATGCGCGACCTCGACCGGCCCACCCTGTTCGAGAACCGGCTCAGCTTCCGGCTGCTCGACGTCACCGAGGCCGAGACCGAGGGTGCCGCCCCCACCCTCACCTTCGGCCACACCACCTACTTCGACGCGGTCGACGTCTGCGAGACCGTGGCGCACGAGACCGCCGCGGCGATGATGGGTGGCGAGCTCGCCTGGCCCGCGCTGCCGTTCCGGCGCCGCATCGGTGACCCGTTCGACCTGGCCGGTCGGGTCGCGCTGCCGTCCATCAACACCCTGACCATCCGCCTCGACCGGGGCAGCGCGAGCTTCGTGCTGCACCGCCGCAGCGCGGGTTCGGTCGCCACCGCGGGCGGGGTCTACCACGTGCTGCCCGCCGGGGTGTTCCAGCCGTCCGGCATCACGCCGTTCCACCACGACGCCGACTTCGACCTGTGGCGCAACGTGATGCGTGAGCTCAGCGAGGAGCTGCTCGGCAACGCGGAACACGACGGCAGTTCGTCGCGGCCGATCGACTACGACGCCGACGAGCCGTTCCGCTCCTTCGAGCAGGCCCGGCGCGCCGGCACGCTGCGGGTCTTCTGCTTCGGGATGGGCCTGGACGCCCTGACCCTGTTCGGTGAGATCCTCACCGTGCTGGTCGTGGAGGCCGACACCTTCGACTCGCTGTTCGCGGACATGGTCCGCACGAACGCCGAGGGGTCGGTCGTGTCGACCGGGCCGGGCCGCCAGGCCCACGAGGGGATCCCGTTCACCCAGGCCTCGCTGCGCCGGCTGGTCGACACCGAGCCGCTGGCTCCGTCGGCCGCCGCCTGCCTGGAGCTCGCCTGGCGCCATCGGGAGACGCTCCTGCCGGGCCTGCGCATGCGGGCAGCGGTCTGATCAGGTTTCTGTGCGCATCCTCGTCACCGGCGCCTCCGGGTTCGTCGGCGGTGTGACCGCCGACCTGCTCTCAGCCGCCGGACACCAGGTGACCGCCCTCGTCCGGGACGCCTCGGCGCGGGTGAGACTGTCGCGGATGGTCGAGGTGGTCCAGGCGGACCTCCTCGACCCGCGGCAGCTCGCCGCGGCCGGTGTCAGCCGCGGGTTCGACGGGGTGTGCCATCTGGCCGCGTTGACCCGGGTGCGGGAATCCCGCGAGACACCGTTGCGGTACTACGCCGCGAACGTCACCGGAACCCTCAACCTGCTGGCCGCCCTCGACGCGGGCACCCGGGCGACCGGGGTCGCCCCGCGGTTCGTCTTCGGCTCAAGCTGCGCCGTCTACGGGGACACCGGCACCTCGCCGATCCCGGAGACCCGCACCCCGGTGCCGACCAGTCCCTACGGTGCCTCGAAGCTCGCCGCCGAACAGGCGGTGGCCTACCAGGCGTCGACCGGCCGGCTCGGCGCCGTCGTGCTCCGCTCGTTCAACGTTGCCGGCGCGGTCGGCTCGCACACCGACCGCGACAGCAGCCGGATCATCCCGGCGGCGCTCGGGGTGGCCTCCGGGCGCCGCGACGCCTTCCGGGTGAACGGCGACGGCGCGTCGATCCGCGAGTACGTGCACGTGGTCGACATGGCCCGGGCCTATCTGACGGCGCTGCGGGCCACCGTGCCCGGCCGCTGCACGGTCTACAACGTCGGATCCGGCGTCGGAGTGAGCGTGTCCGACGTGCTGACGACCGTGGAAGGCGTGACCGGGCGCGACCTGCCCCGGGTGACGCTGCCGGCGGTGCCCGAGCCGCGGGCGCTGATCGCCGACAGCCGGCGAATCCGCGCCGACCTGGGCTGGAACTCACCGTCCTCGACGATCGAGAAGATCGTCGAGGACGCCTGGCGGTCGACGGCCGTGCTCGAAGCGGTCGCGGCAGGCCGCAGCGACGTCCCGATCGTGTCCTGACACACCCGTCACACCCGTGGAAACGCCGACCCGACCGAATTCCGGCGCGGGTTTCACCGGTATGCCCGATCGGCTCCGGGCCGGCGTGACACGATGAACCGACCGAAACTGATCAGCGGGAGCACGCTGCCGGGTGGCCGCGTCCTCCCCCCGGGGAGAGGGGAGCAGGTGGGCCGTCCTTTCCACGTCTACGACTACGAGGGCGAACACCTCGGGTCGTTCCCGAGCTGGGATCGCGCCCATGAGTGGGCGCACCTGCAGGCCGTGCTGCACGGCGTGCCGACCCCGCTGGAAGTGGAGGACCGCGCCACCGCGGGCCGGCGCCGGGTGTGGGCCGAGCACTGCGAGCCGGTCGTCCCCGCTCCCCGCACAGCCCGGGCTGACAGCGGCCAGGCGTACGGCGACCCGCTCACCGACGGGCGCTGCGCCGCGGTCTCCGCACCGGTGTTCGCGCCGCCGCGCCCCCGGCAGCCCAGCGAGCTGGACGAGCTCGAGCAGGTCGACGAGTTCCGGGCGGTCGACGAGTTCCAGGCGGTGCGCGGGCTCACCGGAAGCAGCCGGCGGGCAGAGGCGGGGCGCGCCGAGGCCTGACACGGGCCACCACCACTTTCCGGTGGTCTTCACCACCGACGGTTGGCAGATCGTCATTGGACAGAAAAAATCTGTCCAACAGACGGTGACCGGTTGCCGACACGCACCTGAGACGACACGCCCCGAAAGTCCTTTTAAAGCAGGTCATATCCTCCCAGAGAGGCATCCGTACGGATGTCCTGTTCCCGGCAACGCCCTGCCGGGAACAGCCCTCGCGGCAACCTGACACTCCACCTGGTGAGCTCCGCACACTAATCTGGCGGCTGTCGTCGGGGATCCGTTGCACAGCGGGGCACGCTCGACGTGCCCCGTGGCGCATCGCGGCGATGGGCACAGCCGACACGCTCCTTGGGGGAGACGAAAGTGGACGAGCAGACCGCTGCCGCCGCCGGAGCGCGACCGACGTCGCGCCTCGTCGTCGATGTCGTGCGAGCGCTGCGGGGGTGGGTGGTCGCGGCAGCAGGCGGAGTCCTTCTCCTCGGCTGCTACCTGGGTGTCTCCAAGGAGACCGAAGTCGCCTACCAGCTGCCGTACGTGGTGTCCGGCGGCTTCGGCGGGCTGGCACTGGTCCTGGTGGGCTGCGCGCTGCTGGTCGCCGACCGGGTGGATGCCACCCAGGCGACCCAGAGCCGGCTCGCCAGCCAGATGGACGACCTGCACACCCTGATCATCGCCGCGGCGGCCAGCGGTGCGGCCGACGCGGACCGCGCGGGTGCTCCGAGCACCCAGGCCGCTCCCGGCCACGGGGGGCCGGGCCACAGCGTGCAGGGTCACCCGGTCACGGGGCAGGCCAACGCCGCCGCCGTGTCCGGCCAGCGGTTCTGAGCGGGTCCGGCAGAGGCGATGGGCACCGTCGACAGGGGCACGGGCCCGTTGACCGCCCCGTTCCCGCGACCATCCGCGGAGTGACCGGATGACCAGTATCGATCTTGCGCTGACCGGTATCTCCCTCGGCGCGATCGCCGCTCTGTCCGGCATTGGTGTGCTGGTCACCTACCGGACCAACGGCGTTCTGAACTTCGCCCAGGGCGGCATCGCCACCCTGGTGGCCTATGTCTTCCGCGAGATGGTCGTCGAGTGGGGGCTGCCGGTCTGGCTGGCCGCGATCATCGCGCTCGCGGTGCTCTCCCCCGGCATCGGCCTTCTGCTGGAACGCCTCGTCTTCCGCCCGCTCGCCCGGCGGCGCGCCTCAGCCGCCGAATCGCTGGTCGCGAGCCTCGGCGTCCTGGTGCTGACGCTCGGCATGACCGCCGGTATCTGGGGCCTGGGCAGCCGGACCGACGCGCCGAGCATCTTCCCGCGGGAGTCCGTCACTCTCCTCGGCGACACCCGGGTGGGGGTGGACGCCCTCGCCGAGCTCGCCCTGGTCGTCGTCTTCTGCGTGGTCCTCGGCCTGCTGGCCGCGAAGACCCGGTTCGGCCGTCAGGTCCGCGCCGTGGTCGACGACCGGCAGCTCGCCGAGCTCTCCGGGGTGCCCGCCGACAAGGTGGCCGCGGCCGGTTGGGCGCTCGGCACCACGTTGGCCGGGCTCACCGGCATCCTGCTGGCACCGCAGTTCCGGCTCAACCCGTACGGGCTCACACTGCTCGTCCTGGAGACCTTCGCGGTCGTCGTCGCCGCCCGGCTGGCGAGCCTGCCGGTCGCCGTGCTGACCGCGCTCGGGATCGCCGTCGCGCAGAGCGAGCTCAAGCAGTTCACCTTCGACGGCGACCTCGGGACGATCTTCACCGTCCTGCAGTCGAACCTGTTCATCGTCGCGCTGCTGGTTCTGCTCCTCGTCGTGCCGAAACTGCGGGAGCTCGGCAACGGTGACTCGGGCGCCACCGGGAGCTTCTCCAGCCGCGGCGCGCCTCCGTCCGGCCCGGTCAGCCGGCATGAGGCCCGCCGGGACATCCTCGGGAAGCTGGGCGGGGCCGCGCTGCTGCTGGCGCCCCTGACCTTCGCCCCGGCCGACCTGCGCTCGGCGTTCATGGTCCCGGCGCTGGCCCTGGTCTTCCTGTCACTGGTGATCCTGACCGGGTACAGCGGCCAGCTCTCCCTCGGCGTCGCCGGGTACGCCGGCCTGGGCGCGCTGTTCACCCTGAAACTCGCCAACGGCGACTTCTTCGGGCTGCCGGAGATCCCCGGCATCTGGGCGATGTTCCTCGGCGCACTGATGGTGGCGCCGATCGGGCTGATCACCGGCTGGCCCGCGATCCGCCGGCGCGGCCTGACCCTGGCGCTGACGACCTTCGCCGTCGGCGCGGTCGTGAGCCGGTTCGTCTTCGAGCAGCCCGACTTCGCCTCCGGCCTGTACGTCGACCCGCTGACCCTGTTCGGCGCCGAGCTGAACGACAAGGCCTTCTACTTCTTCGAGCTGGTCTGCCTCGCCATCGGCCTGCTGGTCGTGCGCAACCTGCACCACGGCCGGCTCGGCCGAGCGCTGCTGGCGGTGCGAGACCACACCGAGGGCGCCGCGGCCGTGGGTGTCGACGTCCGCAACCTCAAGCTGCTGGCGTTCACCATCTCCTCGGTGGTGGCCGCCCTCGGCGGCGGGCTGATCACCTTCAGCGCGTCGTCGTTCGCCACCGACGACTTCGCACCGCTGCAGAGCCTGCTGTGGTTCACCGCAGTGATCGTCTTCGGCGCGGACAGCGCCGCCGGCGCCATCATCGCGGCGGGCTTCATCGTCGCCATCGACGTGCTCGCCCCGGCGGGCTCGTCGATCCTGGCCGTCGGCATCCTCGCGCTCGCGCTCGGCTGGATGCCGGGCGGCCTCATGTCCGCCGTCCGCGGTGGCATCGCGTGGGTCGCGCGGGTGCTGGCGGACGAGTTCGTCCCGTCGCCGCACACCGACCGCGCCGCGGCCAGCCGGCTGACCGGAGCCGGCGTCGCCGCGAGCTCGGGCGGCGCGGGCCGCGCGGGGGGGGCGGGCGCCGCGGGCAGCGCCGTCCGCGTCGTGCTTCCCGCCGGGGCACCCGCCCCGACGGCTTTCGGGGAGGCACTGCTCACCGCGGTCGCCACCCACACCGCCCGCAGCGGTCTGGCTCTGGAGGCACTGCCCAGCATGCGGGCCGCGGCGGACGGCTCCACCGACGGCCAGAACCGCGCCGGGCACCTCCAGCGCCTGCCCGGCCTCCCGGTCGAGAGAGGTGTCTGATGAGCCGCAACGACCTGCGGGCACGTGACCTCGTCCGCCGCTACGGCGGGCTGACCGCCGTCGAGAACGTCAGCATGGACGTCCCGAGAGGCCAGATCACCGGCCTCATCGGCCCGAACGGCGCCGGGAAGTCGACACTGTTCAGTCTGCTCACCGGTGTGGAGCAGCCGGACGGCGGCAAGGTGCTGCTCGGCCAGCGCGACATCACCCGGATGAGTCCGGACGCCCGCTCCCGGCGCGGGCTGGTGCAGACCTTCCAGGTGCCGTCCTTGTTCCCCAGTCTCACCGTGGCCGACAACCTGCTGGTCGCCGCGGAGAACCGGCGCCGCGACTACGCCGGTGGGCTGCTCGGGCTGAAGGCGCGCGGGCGCGCCAGTGCCCTGGCCGTCGTCGACGAGGTCCTCGACTCGCTGGAGCTGGCGGACATCCGCGAGGCCGTCGCCGGCACCCTGCCGACCGGTGCGCTGCGGCTCGTCGAGTTCGCCCGTGCCCTGTGCGCGCGCCCGGACGTCCTGCTCCTGGACGAGCCCGCGAGCGGCCTGGACGCCGCCGAGACCGACAGGTTCTCGGCACTGGTGCGCAGGATCGCCGACGAGGGCGTGGCGATCCTGCTCGTCGACCACGACGTGGACCTCGTGTTCGCGGTCGTCGACCGGGTGTACGCGATGGTCGGCGGCCGGGTGGTCGCCGAAGGCGCCCCCGACGTGGTGCGCAGCGACCCGACCGTGCGGTCGGTCTACCTGGCCCAGGGCCCGCTGGCCTCGAAGTCGACCAGCGCGCCACCCCCGGGCGGGGTCTCGCCGCCGAACGGGATTTCGCCCCCGCTTCCCCAGCCTGCCTTCCCGGCCGCCCGATGAGCGGCACGCCCCTGGAGAACCGGGTGACCTCGACCTCCGGCAACCACGCCGACGACAACGCCGCCGCGCACTCCGCCACCGGCTCCGCCCCGCCCGCCGTCGACGACGGCAGCAGCGGTGCCGCCAGCACGGGTGACCTGCCCGCCGTCGAGCTGCTCCTGGACGGCGCCCGCGCGGGCTACCGCACCATCGAGGTCCTGCACGGGATCACGATGGCCATCCCGTCCGGGGCGGTCACGGCGCTGCTCGGTGCGAACGGCGCGGGCAAGAGCACCACCCTGCGCGTCCTCGCCGGCCTCATCCCGCTGCGCGGCGGCACGCTGAGCTGGCGCGGCGAGCAGATCACGAAGATGACCACGACGAACCGGGCGAAGCGCGGCCTGATGCTCGTCCCGGACGAGCGGGCCGTGTTCGCGACGCTGTCCGTCCGCGACAACCTGCAGGTCATCGCCGAGGCCAGCGGCCACCCGGACATCACCCCCGCTCTGGAGGCGTTCCCCCGGCTGCAGGAGCGTCTGAACCAGCGGGCCGGCTCCATGTCCGGCGGCGAGCGGCGGATGCTGGCCCTGGCCCGTGCCCTGCTCGCGCGCCCGTCGGTGCTCATGGTGGACGAGCTCTCGCTCGGGCTGTCCCCGAAGGTCGCCGGTGAGCTCTTCGCCTGGCTCGGGACGGTCGCCG
Source organism: Parafrankia elaeagni (assembly GCF_000374165.1). Classification (GTDB taxonomy): domain Bacteria; phylum Actinomycetota; class Actinomycetes; order Frankiales; family Frankiaceae; genus Parafrankia; species Parafrankia elaeagni. The sequence continues at coordinate 160,919 of NZ_KB893761.1, read as the reverse complement.
ACGCGGGAACCACGGTGATCCTCGCCGACCAGTACACCGAGGAGGCGCTCGCCCTGGCCGACATGGTGTACGTGCTGCACCGCGGCGAGATCACCTTCGCCGGCACCCCGGCGGAGCTCGGTGCCAGCGAGCTGCTGGCCGCCGGCACTCACTCCTGACAGCACTCACTCCTGACAGCATCGCGCCGGAGCCCGACCGCGACCGGACCAGGCGCCGACACAGCGACACGACACCGGCAGCACGAACGCCGCGTGGCCCGAGGGCCACGCGGCGTTCGCCGTTCTGCGCGTGTTACGCGCCGCTCCCGTCGGCTCAGGCCGCCGGGTACGGAAGGTTCCGCACGGTGAAGCAGTTGGCGTTCATGTCGCCGCCCTCGGTGACCCAGCCGCCCCGGCCGCCGTTCGCGGTGTCCTGCCAGCGGGCCACGTTGAGGCAGTTCCGCAGCTCGGCCGGCGGCTGCTCATCCTTCACGAAGTCGCGCGCGGTCAGCAGGCCGTGGCCGTCGTAGGGCTCGTCGCGGTTCATGTACTCCTCGACGCAGCTGCGGGTCAGGTCGGCACCGCAGGACTCCATCGCGTCGGTCAGCCACTGCGCGGACGCGTAGCCCTCGAGCATCCACTGGTTCATCTTGTCGACACGGTCCGGCTCGTGCGTCGCGACGGCGTCCCGGAACTCCTTGACCGCCGGGATCGACTCGTCGGAGAAGGTCGCCGACTGGGTCGTCGCGTAGACAGTGTTGCGGCACTTCGGCGAGTTGGCGTAGAGCTGGCCGAGGGTGCTCGACATGCCCTGCGAGGTGGTCACCTTGGCCTGCAGGTTCAGGCCCTGCTGCTCCATGGCCGAGCAGAGCTGGCTGTTGCCGGTGTCCTCCATCGCGTCGAACACGATCTGGACCCCGCGGTTCTTCATGTTCTGCGCGGCCGCGGCCCAGTTCGGGGCGCTGAGGTTGATCTGCTCCTCGATGACCTGGTATCCCTCGGCACGCAGCCCGTCGGCGATCACCGTCGCGTACCGCTGCGACTGCGCGATGTTGTAGGAGACCACACCCGCGACCTGGGCGCCGAGCTTCTCCTTGAACCAGCGGTAGTTCTCGGTGCCGGCGTACAGCTGCCCGTCGAAGCCCGGCCGGCGGCCGTCACGCGGGTAGTCGCTGCCGTAGATCGAGTACAGGTGCTCGTACTGGTCGTACTGCGTCGAGACCGGCTGGCCGCCGATGTCCGGCACACCCTCCGCGTCGATGTACTGGGCACCGGCGTAGTCGAACGCCGTCACACCGGCCAGCGCGAAGACCTTCTCGTCGTCGACCAGCTCGTGGGCACAGGCGACGTTGTCGTCACCGGTGCTCTTGTCGTCGCAGGACACCAGGTTGACCATGCGCCCGTTGACACCACCGCGGGCGTTCAGCGCCTTGAAGTAGGCGCGCGCCCCGTACAAGGACGCCGAGAACGTGTCCGGGCCCAGGCCACCGCTCATACCGACGATCGTGCCGACCTTGATCTCGGTCGGTGTCACGCCCGTGTCCGATGCGGTGTTGGCCGACGTGCCGCCGGTCGGCGAACCGTTCGACGACTGATCTGAATCACCCGCGCGGCTGCCGCAGGCGACAAGCGCCAGAGACGACAGCACAACCCCGGCGACGAGCGCTCTCGCTCGCATGAACATGCACTCCTCTGATTGATCGATGACGCTCACACGCCACGAGCTCCGCGCGGGCTACGCCGGCCAGGCTACCGACAGTGAGAACGTCACCGCTGGCAGCGGGACTCCGCACCGGGCCACCAGCTCATCCGTTGCCGCGTACGAACAACCGCCGCCACCACGTCCGGCGAACCGCAGGTGTGACCGGGCTACCGGCAGCCTCACTGCCGGCAGCCTCCGCACTGCCGTCGGCTGCCGGCGGCTGACCGGCCTCCGGCTCCGCCGCCGCGGGTCCCGCGGCGGCCGGGGCCTCGGCCTCGACCTCGACCGAAACGACGTCGGCCGAAACGACGTCGACCACCCGCCCGTTCCCCTCGTGGCCACCGGCGCCGGCACCGCCATCATGAGGTGACGCGGGCACCTCCACCGGCACCGAGGTCACGGGCCGGGGCGCCGCCGTGGCCGCGATCGCCGCGACCGTCTCGTCGATCGCCGCGATCATCTGACCGAGCGCGGCGACCGCGTCCACGTCCGCGAGACCGTCCCGCGCCGGGCCGCTGTTCACGGCCGCCGGCGCGATCGGCGGGGACGCCGGCACGGCCACGGCGACCACCTCGACGTTCTCCGCACGGACCACCTCGGACGCCGGATCCGCGGCGCCCTCGTCATCCGTCGCGTGGTCTCGACCCTCCGGATCCAGGTGATCCTCGGGATCAACAGCCCGGACGGAAGCGCCGACGACGGTCTCGTCAGCCACCTCCTGCCCGGGAACCGGAGCGACCGGTACGGCCTCATCCGGTACAGCCGCATCCGGCGCGACCTCGGCCGGCTCGACGACCACAGGCTCCGGCTCGACAGCCACAGGCTCCGGCTCGACGACCACAGGCTCCGGCTCGACAGCCACAGGCTCCGGCTCGACGACCACAGGCTCCGGCTCGACAGCCACAGGCTCCGGCTCGACGACCACAGGCTCCGGCTCGACAGCCACAGGCTCCGGCTCTGACGGGCCCATGGATGGTGCGGGCAGAACAGTGGGTGCGGGCAACACTTCCGAGGCGGCCGGAAGCGCCTCCGAGGCTGGTTCCGCCGCCAGTGCGGAGGCCGCCGCGGAACCAGCCCTCGCCGGCAGCCTGTTGACGATCAGGCCGCCGGGGCCCGGGCCCCGCTCCAGGCCGCCCTGCGCCGCGAGGCGGCGGCAGACCTGGTTGACCGTTGCGCGATTCGCGTTGATCGCCGCTGCCAGCGAGCCGTCATCCTGTCCCTCGGGAATCAGCGCGAGCTGCCCGAGAATCCGCTCAGCAACAGTAGCCACATTTGGGGACGCTATACGTTATCCCCTCCCCTTCCCGCATCGGGGGTGCGCAACGCCGCCGAGTACTGGACAGATGGCCCGGTTAGCCCGGTCGTGCTCGGGAAGGGCCATGGTCGGGAGCGGTCGGAGCATCGCGTGATCCGGTCGCCCCGTCCGCGTTCATGCCGCAACAGCTCGGCCGTTGTACCCGGAACAGGAGGCAGCGATGACATGGCCCGCCTCGGACAGCCAGCCCGACGTCGACGTCCGTGACCTCGACGGCAGCTCCCCGCTGGAACGTGCCGAGATCACCGACAGCGACGATCTGGGGACGACCGATGCCGGTCTCGATCCCCTCGACGACAGCTGGGATCCGCCGGACCGGCCGAGCAGCCTGATCCGCAATCCACTCACGCCGCGGGAGGAGCGCTCGTCGTCCTTTGATCGACAGCTCGCCGCGGAGGTCCCTGATCCGGATCCGTACGCGGAGACGGACGGTGCCGGTGCGGGGCGCGACGAGGATGTTGATTTTCTCACCGGCAGGTCGTCCGGAGATTCGATGTTCGACGACTCCGGTCCGGACCAGGTCGTGGAAGGCCCTGACGGGGCCCACCAGCGGCGGCGATCCGCTGACGAGCAGGCATGGCGGCGCACCGCGGAAGAGGATGCGCTCCACCTCGATCCGCGTTCCTGATCACGTTTCCGATCAGCGGTGACGTTCTCCCACCCGGCGGCCCCGCGCACGCGGCGCAGGCCCCGCGCAGGTCCGGGCGGGGAGCGTCAGACAACCGCAGGCCCAACAGACTCCATCCGCGGGCGATCGGGCCCGCGCGGGCGGCGGGGCGGGCGATACCAGCCCGGGCCGAGATGAGACTGTCGTTTCCGCCCCGTCCGCATCAGGGCAGGTCGGGGCAGCTGGGGGTGAGTATGGCGGAAAGCGGCCGTCGCACCGGCCGGATCGATCTTGTCGGAGTGCGCCGGCGGTTCGGCGACGTCACCGCACTCGACGAGGTCAGTCTGACGATCAACGCCGGTGAGTACTTCTGTCTCCATGGTCCGTCGGGGAGCGGCAAGACGGCCGCTCTCCGGCTGCTCACGGGAGCCGACCAGCCGTCATCCGGTCGGGTTCTCGTCGACGGCGAGGATGCGAGCGGCTCGTCCACGTACCGTCACACGGTCAGCGCGATATTCGGCGGTTATACCTTGTTTCCCTTCCTGGATGTCGCCGCAAATGTGGCGTTCGGGCTGCGTCATGCCGGCGCCCGGGCGACACCCGGTCGCGCGGAGACGTCGATCCGGGTGCGCTCCGCACTCGCTGCCGTCCAAATGTCGGAATACGCGCGGCGGCGTCCCCCTCAGCTTTCTGGTGAACAACAGCAGCGGGTGGCTCTGGCCCGTGCCCTCGTGGTCCGCCCGCGGATCCTGGTACTCGACGACCCTCTTCGATCCGTAGACGGACGGCTGCGGTCCGCGCTTCGGGAGGACCTGAGGACCGTGCAGCGACAGGTCGGTATCACCGTCGTGCATTCCACTGCCGACCGGGACGAGGCCCTGGCACTCGCCGACCGGGTCGCCGTGCTGAGCGAGGGACGGATCCTGCAGGTCGGAACGGCCCGCGAGATACTCGCGCTGAAGGAGCCCACCGCGGCCTGAGGGGATCCGTCCCGGCCACGGGCAGGGTCTGGTTGTGGGCAGGGTCTGGTTGTGGGCAGGGTCAGCAGCTGTCGGGAGCCTTCCCGGGCAGGTCCGGCGTCTCGCCGGCCTCGGTTCGGCGGCGGTGCGCGAGCGCGGCGAAGATTTCCAGGGCCACCCGGTGGGCGCTGTTGACCGTCGTGTCCGCGTGGTCGTACGGCGGCGACACCTCGACGATGTCCGCCGCCACGATCGGCGTGTCCAGCGCTATCTGCCGGACGGCCCGCAGCAGGTCCACCGGCGTCATGCCGCCGGGCTCAGGCGTGCCGGTGCCGGGGGCGAAGCCCGGGTCGAGCACGTCGATGTCCACCGACAGGTAGAGCGCGCGGCAGCCGTCCACCGCCTGCGCGATCGCCTCGGTGATGACCTCGCGGCTGCCGCGCTCCCAGATCTCCTGCATCAGGTGCCAGCGCATCCCCTGGTCCCGCATCCAGGCGAAGACGTCCGGTGGCGGCCAGTAGCCGCGCAGCCCCACCTGGACGAAGTTGCGCCCCCGCACCGCGCCGGACTCGATCAGTCGGCGCATCGGCGTCCCGTGCGACGCCAGGTTCCCGTCGATGATGTCCGCGGTGTCGGCATGCGCGTCGAAGTGGAGCAGCCCGATCTCGCCCCACCCGACCGCCTCGGCGACCCCGCTCGCCGCCGGCCAGGTGATCGAGTGGTCACCTCCGAGGATCAGCGGCCTGATGCCGAGCTCCGCGATCTGCCGGACCTTCGTCCGGATGTTGCGGTGGGAGGCCTCCGTGAGGCCGTGCGGGCAGTGCGCGTCACCGGCGTCGACGACGTCCAGCCAGTCGAAGATCTCGACTCCGAGGTCGAGGTGGTAGGTGCCGGGGTTGTACGCCTGGGCGCGCAGTGCCCGCGGGCCGAACCGGGCACCCGGTCGGTGGGTGGTCGCGATGTCGAACGGCGCGCCGACGACGGCCATGTCGGGCCGGCGCTCGCGCAGCTCACCGAGGCCGGGCATCCAGGGCAGGCCGGCGAACGTCGCCAGCCCGGCATAGCCCGGCGCGTCCGGCCCGGGATCCTCGTCCGCGACCGGGCCACCGTCGGAGGTCATGCTGCCAGCATGCTGCGCGGGGCGCCGGCGCGCAGAACGGGACGGCCAGCGCGAGCCGAACGGACGGCCAGCGGCAACGGGTGCCCGGCAGTCAGCGGGACCGGATGCCCAGCAGGTAGCAGGCGATCGCGGCGGTGGCGGCGACGTTGAGCGAGTCCACGCCGTGGGCCATCGGGATCCGTGCCCTCCTCGTCGCTGCCGCCTGCGTCGCCTCGCTGAGCCCGGCGCCTTCCGTCCCCAGCAGCAGCGCCACCCGGTCCGCCGCCGCTCCCCAGGCCGGTGTCAGCTCCTCGGCGTCGGAGGCGGGGGTCAGCGCCACCACCTCGAAACCCGCGGCGCGCACCAGATCCAGTGCGCCGGGCCATGGGTCGAGCCGGGCGTAGGGCACGGCGAAGACCTCCCCCATGGAGACCCGCACCGACCGGCGGTACAGCGGGTCGGCGCACCGCGGGCTCAGCAGGACGGCGTCCATGCCCAGGCCCGCCGCCGATCTGAAGATCGCGCCGAGGTTGGTGTGGCTGACCAGGTCCTCGCAGACGAGCACCCGACGGGCGGCGGCGAGAACCTGGGCGGGGGCGAGCGCGGGGCGCCGACACATCGACGCCAACGCCCCGCGATGGACCTCGAAACCGGTGATCGCCTCGAGTACGGGCGGCCCGGCGACGAACACGGGCGGCGGGTCGCCGGCGGCCGGCTCCGCCCAGATCCGCTCCGGAACCCCGGCGAGGCGCGCCGGGGACACCAGCACCGACCGTGGTCGGTAGCCGGCGCGCAGCGCCCGCTCGATCACCCGCTCGCCCTCGGCGATGAACAGACCCTCGGCCGGCTCCCTGCGCCGGCGCAGCGCCACGTCGGTCAGCGCGACATAGTCCGCGACGCGCGGGTCCGCCGGATCGTCGATGACGATGAACCTGCTGCCCTGCTCCACTGCCACCCCTGCTCCCGCTCCTGCTCTCACCCCGGTACCGGTGTCACCCCCACGAAACTCCGTACCAGCAGAATCGGGCCCATGACCGCACCCGGCCCGGCTGTGGGCTCCCCCGTTGCCAGCCCCGTCGCCGATCTCCTGGTGACGGGCGCGGAACTGGTCGCGACCGTCGACGCCGCCCGCCGCGAGATTCCAGGTGGCTGGGTGGCGATCACCGACGGTCTCGTAGCCGCGATCGGCGGCCCCGCCGAGCCGCCGCCCGCCGCGACCCGCACGCTGCGAGCCGACGGCGCCCTGGTCACACCGGGGCTGGTGAACACGCATCACCACATCTACCAGAACCTCACCCGTTCCTTCGCCCCGGCGCTGGGCGGGACGCTTTTCACCTGGTTGAAAACGCTCTACCCGCTCTGGTCCCGGCTGGACGAGGAGGCGGTGCACACCTCCGCCTACGTGGGCCTGACGGAACTGGCGCTGGGTGGCTGTACGACGTCCACGGACCATCTCTACGTCCACCCGCGCGGCGGCGGCGATCTCGTTTCGGCCGAGATCGCGGCGGCGCGCCTGCTCGGGATGCGGTTCCACCCGACCCGCGGTTCGATGTCGCTTTCGGCGAAGGACGGCGGTCTTCCCCCCGACTCCGTCGTGCAGGACCCGGACGAGATTCTGGCCGACTCCGCCCGGCTCGTGGCCAGGCATCACGACCCCTCCCACGGGGCGATGATCCGGGTGGCACTCGCGCCGTGCTCCCCGTTCTCGGTGAGCCCCGAGCTGATGAAGGCCACCGCGGAGCTGGCGGAGACGCTCGACGTGCGCCTGCACACCCATCTGGCCGAGGATCCCGAGGAGGACGACTACTGCCTGGCGGTGTTCGGGCGGCGGCCGATCGACCAGTTCGCCGAGGTCGGCTGGGGCAGCGACCGGGCCTGGGTCGCGCACTGCATCTGCCCCGACGCCGACGAGATCGTGCGCCTCGGCTCCTGGGGAACCGGGGTGGCCCACTGCCCGAGCAGCAACATGATCCTCGGTGGCGGGCTCGCGCCGATCGCCGAGTTCCGCGCGGCCGGGGTGCCGGTCGGCCTGGGCTGCGACGGCTCCGCCTCGGCCGACGCGGCCTCGCTCTGGCTGGAGGCCCGAACCGCGATGCTGCTCGGCCGGCTCCGGCACGGAGCCGGCGCGATGTCCGCCCGCGACGCGCTGGAGATGGCCACCCGCGGCGGGGCCGCCTGCCTCGGCCGGACGGGGGAGATCGGCGAGCTCTCCGTCGGCGCGGCCGGCGACCTCGTGGTCTGGCCGATGGACGGGGTCGCGTTCGCCGGGGCGCTGTCAGACCCGGTCGACGCCTGGCTGCGGTGCGGGCCCACAGCGGCCAGGCACACGGTCGTGGCCGGGCGCCTCGTGGTGGAGAACGGAATGCCGGTGCACCCCGATCTGACAGAGATGCTCCGCCGCCACCGGGAGATCTCCCGCGGGGTCCAGGGCGCGTTCGAGAAGGCCGGTGCCACCCCGTGACCTCGAGCGACTCGACCGCATTGGCCCAGGTTGGGCAGGAGTACTGCGGCGCAGTATCCTGTAGACGGAAACGTGCAGCTCAGCAGCCGACCTGCGTCGGGCCGCGCACGGATCGCGCCCCAGGCAGCCGCCGTCGGCGCCGCCCGCCGAATCCCCCGATCGGCGCAGAAAGCGCCGGCGGCGGCGTACTCCTCTCCTACGCCAGCTGTTCCTACGCCAGCTGTCCGTCCTTCGCCCGATGCCAGCAGCTGTGAGCCCCGGCGGTGACGGGGACGGAACCGACGTGACCCTGCCCGACGAGGTGCTTGCCGCACTCACCGGGAGCCTCGCCCGCGTCGATGCCGTCCTGGCCGCGCGCTTCCCGGGCGATCCGGGGACCCGCCAGCCCGTCCACACCTGTTACCTGCCCGCCGACCAGCTCACGCCGGACGTCGTTCCCGCGTGGGGCCGGGCGGCCCGGGAGGCGCTGGCGCGGCACGCGCCCGACCCGGGCCTGCTCGCGGAGGTCACGCTCGGCGCCGCCGCGGCGCCGAGCGCCGAGGACATCCACACCCACGTCGTGCGCACCCTGGCCATCGAGCCGGTCCAGGATCTGCGGGTCGACTTCGAGGACGGTTACGGCATCCGGCCGGACGCCGTCGAGGACGCGCACGCCATCGCGGCTGCCCGGGCACTGCGTGCCGCGGCGTCGGCGGGGACGCTGCCGGCCGTCTACGGGCTGCGCCCGAAATCGCTCGACGCGGCCGTGCGCCGGCGCGGCCTGCGCACCCTCGACCTGTTCCTCACCGCCCTCGCCGGCACCGACGGCCCGCCCCCGGGTCTGGTGGTGACTCTGCCCAAGGTGAGCGCGCCAGAGCAGGTCGCGGTGTTCGGCGACGTCCTGGCGGCGCTCGAACAGCGGCTCGGGATCGCGCCGATTCCGCTGGAGGTGCAGATCGAGACCCCGGCCGCGGTCCTGGCCCTGCCGGCGCTGGCCGCCGCCGCGCCCGGGCGGCTGGCCGCGCTGCACGTCGGCACCTACGACTACTCGGCCGCGCTCGGCGTCAGTGCGGCCAACCAGGCCAGCGACCATCCGGCGGTCGAGCTGGCCACCGCGCTGATGCAGCTCACCGCGGCGGGAACCGGCCTGCGGGTGGCCGACGGCTCGTGCAACCTGCTGCCCGTCGGGCCGGCCGCGGAGGTCCACGCCGGCTGGCGCCGGCATGCCGGGCTGATCCGCCGTGCCTGGTCGCGCGGGCTGTACCAGGGCTGGGACCTGCATCCGGCGCAGCTGGTCAGCCGGCATGCCGCTGTCGCGGGCTGCCTGCTCACGGGCCTGCCGGACGCCCTGCGCCGGCTCGCGGACTACGCGGCGGCTCGTTCCCGCGGATCGGTGGCGGATGAGCCCGCGACAGCGCGGGCGCTGGCAGGGCATGCTCTGCGGGCCCTGGACGCCCGGCTGCTCGACGAGCCCGGCCTGCGCGCCGCCGGGTTGGACCTGGCGACCGTGGCCCGGCTGGGCGGCCGCACCGGCACGACCGGCGCCTTCGGCACGACCGCAACCGCCACCCCTACCGCAACCGCCGGCGCCACCGCCCAGCCGGGCCCCTGACCAGGACCAGCCAGGCCCCTGACCAGCCGGCACGGGGCCGGCCTCGGTTTCAGCTGCCGCGGTAGGTGGTGTAACCGTAGGGCGCCAGCAACAGCGGAACGTGGTGGTGCTCGGACGCGTCCCTGATCACGAAGACGATCGCGACCTCGGGGTGGAACTCCGAGTGGTGCGCGGTGTCGAAGATCAGCCGCCAGGTGCCGGTGCTGTCGGCGGGCAGGTCCGTTGCCCGGCCGTCCCCGTCGGTGACCGTCTCGGCGACCGGGCGCCAGCCCTTCACCGCACCGTCAAGGGTCAGCACGGCCCGTTCGAGCCGGACCGGGACGTCAACCGCCGGCCGGCCCGAGCCGGTGTCCAGGACATGGGTTGACAGGCTCACGCACACCACCATCTCCGGCCGCCGCCCGGCACGCCCGCCCGCGGCGCCCTCGTTCCGGAGCCGGGAGCAGGGCGCCGGGCCGTCAGCCGCCGGTGATCAGGTGGCTGAGCCGCAGCGCCGTGATCTCGGCCTGCTGACCGGCGGCCACGCGAAGTTCCGCGGCCGGGTCGTTGGCCATCCTCTCCCGCAACAGGGCCAACATCTCCTCCGCGCCACGCCCGGCGGCACGGACCAGGAAGATGAAACCAAAACGATCTTCGTAGGAGGCGTTCCCCTCGGTGAACGCGGCCCGTATCTCCTCGCTCGCCTGCTCGAGCGCGGCCTGCTCCCGTCGCGGGGCGTCGATCGTGACCACGGTGGCCCGCGAGGAGGTGGGCGGAGTCGGCGCGGGTCCTGGCCGCTCCCCGATCCGGGGGTGGGCGGTGAACGCCTCGAGCCAGGCCGACTCCGGCAGGTTCCACCACTCCTGCTCGGCGGCGGGCAGGAGCGCGGCGAGCCGGCCGAAGGGCCGGCGGGCGGTGACGGCGTCGGCCCAGTCCTCGGAGCCGCAGCAGGCCAGCAGCTCCTCGCGGGCCGCGGCCGGGGCCAGCGAGTCGAACCAGCGCATGGCCAGCGCCTCCCGACCCGCCGCGGTCGGGGCGCCGAGCAGCCTCAGCCGGGCCAGGCCGCCGTCCGGGACGGCGTCGACACGGACGTGGGTGGCCTCGACCGGGACCTCCAGGTCGAACAGGTGCCGGGTGTTCGGCTGCACCCTGGTACGGGGCAACAGGGGGCGCCAGCCCGTGATCGCCGCGAACCCGTCCGCGGCCAGCGCGTCGTCGCCGGTCTCGGGGGCGTTGGCTGCCCACAGGGCGACGGCGCGCGGGGCGTTGCCGCGGAAGTGCCGGGTGTCGACCTCCGCCCGCACGACAGTGCCCTCCGTCGCCAGGCGGATCACGGCCCAGTCGTGCCCCTCCCCGCGCCGGCGCCGGGTCTCCCACCCCTCGCCCATGACGCGGGCGTCGCCGGAGGCGTTCAGGTTGTGCCGGTCACCGTAGTGCATGTCGCTGGCCGCGACCACCACACCGCCCAGATAGGCGGCGGCGAGATCCGAGGTGACCCGGTCGAGGAGACGCGGGTCCGGGACGACCACCCCGTGCACCCGCAACCGGGCCACCCCGCCGTCGGGATGGATGGTCAGCCGCAGGTGGCTGATGCGGAACCTGGCCTCCTCCGGAACGACCAGCACGTTGGCCGCGTCAGCGGCGACGGGCGTGCGGCCCACCAGCGGCACCCAGGTGACCGAGTCCTCGGCGACCTCCTCCGCGGACGGGTAGCCGGCCAGCGTGGCGCCGTGCAGCTCGACCGCCTCCGGCGCGTTGCCGGTGAAGTGGGTGGTGTCGACGGTGACCGCGTGCACGATGCCGGGCGACCCGAGACGGATGATCGCCCAGTCCGATCCGGGCGGGACGTCCCGGCGGCGCCGGGTCTCCCAGCCGTCGGTCCACTGGCCCCGCTCGGTGAACACGCCGGGGCGGGTCACCGGCGCCTCGGGAAGCAGCATCCGTTCGGCGAGGGCGAAGAACTCGTCGTTCACCGCCACGACGGACCCGCCGAACCGGGCGGCGGCGAGGTCGACGAGATTCGTCAGATCGGGTGCGTCGGTCACTGTGGGGCTCCTTCGGCTGCGGCGGCGGGTGGGCCCTACGGTCGTTCGAGCAGCCGGCCGCGGACCGGCCGGTCGCCGTCCGCCCGGTGCCCTCGCAGGTAGGTCGCGAGCACCAGGCCATCCAGCGTTCGCCCAGCGTATGGGGTCAACGGATGACGGTGGCGCAACAGGGACGGTTCGACGAGGAAGCTTCCGTCCGGGTCGAAGACGACCAGGTCCGCGTCCGCGCCGACGGCGATCCGTCCCTTGGATCCGCGGGGTGCCGCCCCCGCGCCCTCCGTGCCGAGGCCGGGCGCGCCCAGACCGGCGAGGTCCGCCGGACCCGCGCACATCCACCGCACGACGTCCGCGACGCCGTGGCCGCGCCGCCGCGCCTGGGTCCACACCGCCGACAGCCCGAGCTGGACGGACGCGATACCGCCCCAGGCCGTCCCGAAGTCACCCGTGTCCAGCGACTTCAGCGCGGGCGTGGACGGCGAGTGGTCGGTGACGACGCCGGCGAGCAGGCCCTCGGCCAGGCCGTCCCACAGCAGGTCCAGGTTCGGGCGCTCGCGGATCGGCGGCGCGCACTTGAAGGCGGTCGCGCCGTCGGGCACCTCCTCCGCGACGAAGGTCAGGTAGTGCGGGCAGGTCTCCGCGGTCAGCGGCAGCCCCGCCTCGCGGGCAGACAGGATGTCCCCGAGCGCCTCGGCGGCCGCCAGGTGCAGCACGTGCAGCCGGGCCCCGGTCGAGGCGGCGAGCGCGGCCAGCGCGGCAACCGCGGCCCGCTCCGCCGCCGGTGGCCGGGACCGCAGCCAGCTCGCGAACGCACGGCCCGCGGCGGGGGGTGCACCGGCGAGGACGGACGGCGACTCCGCGTGGACCACCGTGAGGGCGCCCATCCGGGCGGTGTGCCGGGACGCGGCGGCCAGGACGTCCAGGCTGACGTGGGGGAACTCCTCGACACCGGACGGGGCGAGGAACGCCTTGAAACCGAACACCCCGTTGTCGTGCAGCGCGGCGAGGTCGTCGAGGCGACGGGCGTCGGCGCCGATGATGCCGCCCCAGAAGCCGACGTCGACCGCCACCTGGCCGGCCGCCGCCGCCCGCTTGGCAGTCAGTGCCCGCACCGAGGTGGTCGGCGGGATGGCGTTCAGCGGCATGTCGATGATGGTGGTGACGCCGCCGGCGGCGGCGGCCCGGGTCGCGGTGGCGAAGCCCTCCCAGTCGGTGCGCCCCGGCTCGTTGACGTGGACGTGCGTGTCCACGACGCCGGGCATCAGCACCAGGCTGCCGAGATCGGTGACCAGGCGGCCCGGCGGGATGTCGGCAGGCCCGGTGACGGCGGTGACCCGCCCGGCAGCGACGTGGACCGCTGCCGGGCGCTCCCCGTCCGGCAGCACGACCCGGCTCGAACGGATCACCTGAAGCGACTCGGGCAGCTCCGGCAGCTCCGGAGGCAGCCCGCTCACAGGTCGACCAGGTCCACCGGGCGGACCGGTACGCGGCGCAGGTCGCGGCCGACGGCGTCGCGGATCGCGGCGACGACCGCGGCGGTCGCCGTGCAGGTGGGGGCCTCTCCGACGCCCTTCACGCCGTAGGGGGCGTCCGGCTGCGGGTAGGTCAGCGCGACGAAGTCGAGGGCGGGCACGTCGGCGGCGGTCGGAAGCAGGTAGTCGTGCAGGGTCGGGTTGGTCACCACACCCCCCACGGTGACCAGTTCCTCCATCACCGCCAGACCCAGCCCCTGGGCGGTGCCGCCCTCCACCTGGCCGCGCAGGGACAGCGGATTGATCACCGTGCCGCAGTCCTGCGCCAGCGCCATCGCGACGACCCGGACCAGGCCGAGATCGAGATCGACGTCGACCACCGCGCGGTGCGCCGCGGCCGCGAAGGCCACATGCGGATCGCCTTGGCCGCGCTCGTCCAGTGCGGTCGTGCGCCGGTGGTGAAAGGTGTACTCGGCCTCCACCGGCCCGCCGGCGGCGAGAGCCTCGGCCAGCGGGAGCCGGGTGCCCGTCTCGGTGCCGATGATCTCGCCGCCGTCGATCACCAGCGACCGCCGGGGCGACTCGACCACCTCCGGCGGCAGACCCAGCGAACGAGCCACCCGGGCGAGCAGCCGGTCGACCACGGCCACGCAGGCCCCGCGAACCGCGCCGCCGCTCATCCAGGTCTGCCGGGAGGCGCTGGTCGAGCCGGCGCTGCCGATGCCGGTGTCCGCCGGCGACAGCTCGATCCGCTCCACGCCGAGCTCGGTACGCGCGATCTGCCCGGCGACGGTGACGAACCCCTGCCCCACCTCCGAGCACGCGCTGTGAACGGTCCCGAACGGAACACCGTCGCCGTCGAGGGCGAGCCGGGCCCGCGCCGTGGACGCGTCGTCGAAGCCCTCGGAGAAGAGCAGGTTCTTGTAGCCGAGCGCGAAGCCGACGCCGCGGCGGACGCGGCTGTGGGTCGCGGCGGTCGCCCGGCCGCCGGGCAGGGCGGTCTCCGGGGCCGCGGCGGTGAGCGGCGGGGGCAGCGGACGCGCCGCCACCGCCTCGATCGCCTCCCGGACGGGCAGCGGCGCGCCGAGGATCTGCCCGGTCGGCAGCACATCCCCCGGCCGCAGGGCGTTGCGGGTGCGCAGCGCTACCGGGTGCAGGCCCAGCAGATCGGCCAGCCGGTCCATCTGCGCCTCGTGGCCGAACGCGACCTGCGGCACACCGAACCCCCGCATCGCGCCGCACGGCGGGTTGTTCGTCCGGACGACGGTGCCGTCGAGCCGCGCGTTCGGCACCCGGTACGGCCCGGCAGCGTGGGTGACGGCGTTCGCGAGCACCGCGGGCGACGACGACGTGTACGCCCCGCCGTCCATGAGGATCCGTGCGTGCACGCTGACCAGGTCGCCCGCCGTGGTGGCGGTGTGCCGGAACCACATCCGCGCCGGGTGGCGGTGCGGATGCCCCAGGAACGACTCGACCCGGTCGTAGGCGATCCGTACCGGCCGGCCGGTGGCGAGGGCGAGCAGCGCGCCGTGGATCTGCAGGGTGACGTCCTCACGCCCGCCGAACGCGCCGCCGACACCGGCCAGCTCGAGCCTGACCAGTGCTTCGGGCAGCCCCAGACAGGCGGCGATCTGCTCCCGGTCGGAGTGCAGCCACTGGGTGGCCACCCGCAGGTCGAGCCCGCCGTCGGCGGCCGGGACGACGAGCGCCGCCTCCGGCGCCAGGAAGGCCTGGTCCTGCATGCCGACGAGATAGCTGTCCTCGACGGCGACCGGCCCCTCGGCTGACGGGTCCCCGTGGGTCAGCGTGATCTCCCGGTAGATGTTGCCGTCCGGATGGACCGGCTCGGCGCCCGGCCCGGCGGCCAGGCCGGGATCGACGAGCGGCGGGAGCGGCTCGTACGCGACCCGGATGGCCGCCAGGGCGCGCCGCGCCGTCGCCGCGTCGACCGCGGCCACCGCGGCCACGGGCTCGCCCGCGTAGCGCGCCTCGGTGGCGGCGAACACCGGCTGGTCCGCGCTGATCAACCCGTAGGTGGCGACTCCAGGGACGTCCGCCGCGGTGACGACGGCGAGGACACCGGCGAGCCGGCGGGCCGCGGCGGTGTCGACCTGCCCGATCCGCGCCCGCGGGTGCGGCGAGCGCAGCGTCCGGGCGTGCAGCATGCCGGGAACCTGGAGATCACCGGCATAGGCGAAGACCCCGCCGGCCTTGGCCGCCCCGTCCGGGCGGAGCTCCGAGGACCCGACTCCGCGGTTCCCGCCGACCACTCCCGCACGCCCCGTCATGCCCCACCCGCCCTGTGCGCCCCGTTGGCACCGGGCGCCCCGCTGTCACCGGGAGCCCGCCGGCCGGCCTGGACGTCCCGCACCGCCGCGAGGATCCGGCCGTAGCCGGTACACCGGCAGATGTTCCCCGCCAGCGCCTCCCGGATCTCCTGCTCTCCGGCGGCGGGACGGCGTCCGAGCAGGTCGGTGACGGCCACAACCAGGCCCGGTGTGCAGAACCCGCACTGGACCGCGCCATGGGCGAGGAACGCGGCCTGGATCCGGGCCGCCGGGCCGCTCGCACCGAGCCCGGCGACGGTCAGCACGCGGGCGTCCACGGCGTCGGCGGCCAGGACCGTGCAGGCCGTCACCAGCCGGTCGTCGAGCAGCACGGAGCAGGCACCACACCGGCCCTGCTCGCAGGCGTCCTTCACCGAGGTGACGCCGAGCCTTTCCCGCAGCACCGTCAGCAGCGACTCCTCCAGCCGGGCACCGGAGACGACACGCCGGGTTCCGTCGACGTTGAGGTGGTACTGGAGAGGTTCCCAGCCGTCGTCGCCCTCGGTGTCGTCTCCCTCTGCGCCGTCCACCGGACCGGCGGGGCCAGCGCTCACGCCGGGTCCCCGCGGCGGACGCCGGCCAGGCAGCGGGCGAAGGCGCGTGCCGCGAGCACGCCGGCGGCGTGGACGCGGTAGTCCGCCGGATGCCGCGGGTCCTCCGGCAGCGGCGGCGCGGCGCGCAGGCCGCCGGCGGCCAGCTCGCCGAACCGCCGGGCGAGCGCGAGCGGCGCCGTCCCGGTCGACCAGTCCACCTCGTCGCCGGCCAGCCGCTCGGCCGCCGCGACCCGCCACGGGCCGGTGGCCACGCCGCTGACGGCGCAGCAGACCCGCTCACGCACCCGGTCGACCAGGAGCGCGCAGGAAACCAGCGCGGGGAACGCCGCCTGCCGGCCGCCGATCTTCAGATAGGTCTGCGGACCGCTCGGGCGGGCCACCCGCACCGCGGTGACCAGCTCCCCGGGCGCGGGCCCGTCCCGCAGGAAGCCGCCGACGTCCGTCGTGCGGGCGCCGCGTGCCGAGGCGAGCAGGATCTCCGCCTCGGCGGCGGCGAGGAACGTCAGCAGATCACCACGCGGGTTGGCGGAGCCGAGCGCGCCACCGACGGTTCCGCAGTTGCGGATCTGCACCGAACCGACGACCCGGGACGCGGCGGCCAGGCCCGGCGCGAGCGACCAGCCCGCCAGGTCGGCGTAGGTGACACCGGCACCGACGGTGAGGGCGTCCGCGCTGGCGCCGCGCACCCGCAGCTCGAGCACCCGGCGCAGCGCGACGATCGCCGCCGGCCCGCGGCCCCCGGCGCGCAGCGCGGGGACGAGGTCCGTGCCGCCGGCCAGCAACCGCACGTCCCGGCCGGCCTCCACCTCGGCGGTGAGGGAGGCGACAGCCTCGCCGACCGTCCCGGGCCGGTGCAGAACGGTCGACGGACCACCGGGCGTCGTCATGGAGCCGACGATAGTGGCGCGACGTTACGGCGGTGTTCAACCCACAGCCGGCCGGGAACCGCGCGGCCGCGGCCGGAAGAAAGCGAGCTGAGCCACGCCGGGCGGACCACCCGCATCACCACCGACACAGCACCACCGACAATGGTGTGCCGTTACATGATGGACGCCTTTCGGAAACACCGAATCGTTTCGGTGGTGAAATACCTGGAAGGGGAGCGTGTTGACCGGTCGCCTGACGAACGTCGATCCGGCGCTGCGGCACGGCTGGCACCCGGTCGCGCGTTCGTCCGGGATCACCGACGCGCCGCTGGGTGTTCGTCTGCTCGGCGAGCACTGGGTGCTGGCCCGTCTCGACGGGCGCCTCACCGCGTTCGTGGACCGGTGCCCGCACCGCCTCGCCCCGCTGTCGGCGGGCCGGGTGGACGGCGGCGAGCTCGTCTGCGGCTACCACGGCTGGCGGTTCGCGGCCTCCGGGGAGTGCACCGCGGTGCCCGCGCTCGGGCCGGGGGTGCCCGCTCCGCGGCGGGCCCGGGCTGTCACCCCCTGGGGGGTCGCCGAGCGCCACGGCCTGGTGTGGCTGGCGCCGGAGGAGCCGTGCTCCGACATCGTCGAGCTGCCCGAGGCGGACGAGCCCGGCTTCGACAGCGCCTGGCTCCCCACCACGCGCACGACGGCCTGCGCCGGGCTGCTCGCCGACAACTTCCTCGACGCCGCGCACCTGCCGTTCGTCCACGCCGCCACCATCGGCGCCGGGGAGGGGGCCGTCGTCGGGCCGTACCGCGTGCAGGCGGACGGTGCCGGGTTCGTCGTCCGCCTGGAGCAGGATGTCTCGAACCCGGAGGATCCCGGTGTGGCGGCGGGGCTGCGCCCGCTCGTCCAGCGCCGGGTCTCGACGTACGTCTACCGGCCGCCGTTCATGCTGCGGCTGCGGCTCGACTACCCCGCCGCCGGTATGACCAACACGATTCTCTTCTGCCTGCAGCCGGAGGACGTCGACGCGACGGCCGTGTACACCCGGATCATGCGGGACGACCTCGGCGGTGATCCCACCCGGCTGGCCGAGGCCGCAGGCTTCGAGCAGGCTGTGCTCGACGAGGACCTCGCGCTGCAGGAGCAGTTCACCCTCGACGGCCTGCCGCTGCACACCGACGGCGGGCCGGGCGGCGGCCTCACCTCCGGCGGCGGGGCGGTGCCGGAGGAGGTGAGCATCCGCGCGGACGCCGCGGGCGTGGCGCTGCGGCGGGTGCTGGCCGCCCTGGTCGTGCGCTCCGCCGCGGCCCGTCTCACGCCCACGGCGGATATCCGACACCGAACCGGCCACGTCCGCGCGGAGCCGGGATCTACCATGTGATCCGGCTGGTCTGGCCACGGAACCGGGTGACCCGACCAGGGGGCGGGCGGTCCGGAAGGTGGTGCCTGGTGCGCGACAGCGCCGAGCTGACGGCAGAGGCCGACAACACGCTTCCACGGAGGGATCTCCCCCTCGGGGCACCCGTTCCGCCTCACGCCTGCGCGTTCGCCGGTTCCCCGGCGGCGACGGGGCCGGCAGGGCCGCCGTCGGAGCCGCCGCACAGCGCTGACCTGATGGCGCGCCGGACGTCCGCCGACCTCCGGGATCTCGACCCGCGCGAGTTCGACCGGCTCCGCCGGCTCGTCGGGGCCACCGGCGGCCGCGGCGACAGCACGCTCGCGGCCATGTCGGACGAGGAGATCGCCCGTTCGCTGGGCGTGGTCGTGACCGAGGGCGGGCGCACGCGCGTCCTCGCGGGTGCGGTGCTGCTGTTCGGGCGCCCGGACGCCCTGCGCCGGCATGTCCCGAACCACGAGGCCGCGATCCAGGTCATCGGTCCGGAGACGGGCGATCCCGGCACGGAGATGAACGACTTCTTCCACTGGCCGCTGCTCCGGCTCGCCGAGGAGCTGCTGGCCCGGTTCCGTGCGCGCAATCCGGAGCGGGAGATCCGCTACGAGCTGGTCCGCGCGGGCGTGCCCGCCCACTCCGAGCAGGCCTTCCGCGAGCTGCTCGCGAACGCCCTCGTCCACCGCGACTACGGGATCGCCGGGGCCGTCCATGTGCAGTGGACCAGCGAGGGCATCGAGATCTCCAGCCCGGGCGGCTTCGCCGGCTCGGGCTCCGGCTCGGGCTCGGGCTCGGGTTCACCCGGCGATCCGCTGGCGAGCCGCACGGCCTCGCCGGGGCTGCTCTCGCCGCCACCCGTGCCGCGCAGCCCGCTGCTGGCGGACGCGTTCCGCCGCGCCGGGATCACCGACCGGTCCGGGCGGGGAATCCGCCGGGCGCACGCCGCCCAGCTCCGCTCCGGGCTGGCAGCGCCGGACCTGCGCCGTTCGACGGCGGACGGTGTGGTCGCCGTGTTGCCCACCCAGCCCGCGGATCTCACCTTCGCCCTGTTCACTCTCGGCCGAGCAGCTGCGGGGAGCCCGTTGGAGCTGCCCGACCTGATCGTGCTGAGCACCGCGCTGCGCGACCGCGCGCTGCGGACCGCGGAGGTCGCCACCCTGTTCGGCTGCGACAAGGACCGGGCCCGCCAGCACCTGTCCGGCATGCTCACCCGCGGCCTGATGGAGATCGGCGGCGACCGCGGCACCCGGGTCTGGCTCCCCTCGGCCCAGGTGCGGCGCGCGCTGCGCGAGGCGACCGCCCAGCTCCGGGCCAGACCCGCGCCGCCGGCCCCTCGCCCCGGCCCGGGCCCGGCGGATCGGGAGCCACAGGGACCCGATCCGGAGCCACGCGCCGCCTCACCGGGCTGACCCCGCCGGAGCTGTCTCCACCGGCGCTGACCCCGCCGGAGCTGACCGCCAGGCCTGGCCGCGGCCTCCGTCCGACAAACCCCGGCCCCGGGCACGTTCCCCTCAGGGGCGGACGTACAGTTCCCGGCCGAGCTGGGAGATCGTGCGCATCGGGGCGGCGAGGTGGCAGCCGAGCTCGCGTGCCGCGTTCTCGACCGCGGCCAGCTGGCCGAGTACCGCCTCCCAGGGGGCGTCGCTCATCAGGCCGGCCACGGGCAGCGGGCAGGCCGCCAGCACCCAGCCGCGTTCGACGACCACGAAGCCGCCGCCCATGCCCTCCAGCGCGCGGGCGGCGGTGAGCATGTCAGCGTCGCCGGCACCGACGATCACCATGTCACCGGCGGCGGACACGGCGGTCGCCCCGATCGCGCCCCGGACGAGCCCGATCCCGCGGACCATGCCGACCCGCACCCGATCAGCGCGCCCGCTGCGGTCGAGCACCGTGGTCTTGAGCAGGTCACGGGACGGATCCGTGACCACGATGCCGTCGCGCAGGGTCGGTTCGACCCGGGTGCGGGTGATCCGCGGCCGTTCGGCGGCGGCCCCCACGGCGGTGACGTCGACGATGCCGAGCTGGGTGTCCCGCCGACCGCCCCAGTGCATGCACGGTGACGTGAAGGACCCGGTGTAGAGCCCCGCCGGCAGCCGCACGGATGACTGCGACCACCGCGGTGTCTCGTCGAGGTTGTCGAACAGTGCCCGGCCGCGCTCGGCGGCGATCCGGCCGCCGGCGATGACCACGTCCGGCGGGACGCTCGCGGTCAGGTCCCGCACGATCTGCAGGTCGGCGAGGCGGGCAGGGGCGACCAGGCCCAGCACCTGGTCAAGCCCGAAGGCCCGCGCCGGGGCCAGGGTGGCGGCCCGGACAGCGTCCGCCACGTTGCCACCGGCCCTGATCGCCTCCCGGACCTGGTCGTCGAGATGGGTGAAGACGATCCCGCCGTCCTGCGGAGACACCCCGGCATCCGGATGAGCATCGGGGAGATGCTGCCCCGGAAGCCGGGCGGCGGACGCACCCGACGCCGGCACTGCCGGCGGCACTGCTGGCGGCACTGCTGGCGGCACCGGTGCTGCGGGCAGCGCCGGCAGGCCGGGTACCTCCGGCGACGGGCCGGAGGGGCCGGCCTGCCGTGGCACGGCCTGCGACACCGTCAGCCCTTCGACACCGATCTCCGGAGCCGCCCCGGCCGGCGGAACGTCCAGCGGGAGGCCCGGAGGAAGGTCGAAGGGCGCGCCGGGTTCGCGGGGCAGCACTCGGACGGGAGTCTCGGTGCGCAGGACCAGCGCCCGGCCCTGCGGGCCGTAGATCTGCTCGATCTGCGCCGGGTCGGTCAGCACCGTCACCGTCCCGCGGGGAACGACCAGACGGGCCAGCTCGCCCGGTGTGAGGAGGGTTCGCTCCACCGAGGTGCGGGCGTCCACATAGGCCGGCAGGACGAACCGGCCGGCCGCGTCGAGGCTCCGGCGGGCGCCGACCAGCCCCGGCCGGGTCACCGCGGCGATGTACCGGCCGGCGATGAGCACGTCGCGCCGCAGCAGCTCACCGGTCTGGACGACGAGCACGACGCCGCCGCGGATGGCGAAGTCCGCGTCCGCCTGCCCCATCGCGATGCTCCGCAACCGGTCGATCTCCGCCGGGGTGGGAGCGAGCATGTCGGCACCCGGCGCGGCCGCCTGTCCCGGGCGGTGTGGGCGGCCCACGGTGGTGCCTCCGGGGCGACCGTCCCTGGGCACCGGACGGCGGCGGGCCGGCCCCCGTGGCGCCGCGGGGGCCGCGAGCGGTGGCAGCCCGCGCAGCGGCCCGGACGGCGACCGCCCGCGCCCCACCGTGGGCGCCGTCACCGGCACCGTCGCGGGTGCGGGCACGGCCACCGACGTGGGGGCAGTGCTTGGTGTGGAGACGGCCAGCGGTGCGGGAGACCCGGGCGCCAGGCCACCGGAGACAATGCTCGCGGGTGCCGCGCCGACGGGCGCCGCGCTGGAGTAGAAGGCGTCGACCGTGGGGTCGACGTCCCGCTCAGCGGTCATGACGTCCTCCGGAACTCACCGGTGTCGACCCCGCCGGCCACCCGGTCACACATTCACGCGCTGAGCCTTCGTTGTGACGGGTCGACCCTGACCACGCCGTGACGCCACCACCCAGGCACGTTCTGACGCACTGCTGTATTTCCGCATTCTCGTACGAGAACCGGACTTCGCGTAGGCAGGTATCCAAAAGCAAGCAGTGCCACGTCCGCCACATCACAGCAGGTGACCGAAAAGGCCGGCGCCCGGTCGCTTCAGGTGACTGCCGTTGGAAAGCAGCCCGCGGGTACACCGTCCTCCTTCGCGGTTCGGTTCAGCCGCGCCGGGACGGCGCCGGGCCATAGCGGGCAAGGACGATCGCCTCCACCAGCCCGACCACCGCGTAGATCACCGCGCTCGCCGCGGTGATCACGACCACCGAGGCCCACACCGCGCCGTAGTCGAGGGCCTGCTGCGCTCGTTGCATGAGGTGACCGAGGCCCGCACCGGCTGCCAGCCACTCGGCGAGCAGCACCCCGGCCATCGCGCCCGGCACCGAGGTACGGGCCGAGACGAGCAGGGCGGGCAGTGCGCTGGGCAGCGCGATCCGGCGCAGCACCGTGAACGGCCCCCCGCCGTGGGCGATCACCAGATCGGCGGCCGCGGCCGGTGCCGACCGCAGCCCGGCGACCAGGTTCACCACCGACGGGAAGAACACGACGATGCCCGCGATCGCGGCGACGGCCAGCGGGCCACGTCCGAGGACGAGGATGAGCAGCGGGGTCACCGCCACCAGTGGCACCGGCCGCAGCATCATCGCCACCGGCATCAGGGCCTGTTCCACCGGGCGGCTCAGCACGACGGCGATGGCGACCCCGAGCGCGGCGACCGTTCCGGCGGTGTAGCCGAGGGCCGCGTCACCGAGGGTGCGCCCCAGGGCAGCGAGGATCAGATCCCGGTTCTCGGCGGCGTCCGGCCCGGAGAACAGGTACCGCCAGACCGCCTGCGGATCCTTGGCGACCAGCCTGTTCAGTCCGAAGGCCTCGATGAGGGCGTACCAGAGGCCGACGATCACGGCGGTGGACGCGACCACCGACAGCAGCGTCCGCCCGATCCGGGTGGCGACCGCCCCGGCCGGCGGACGGCCGCCGGCGACGGCGGCGACGGCGGCGTGGCTCATCGGACGCCGTCCAGGTTGCCACTGAGGTGCCGAGGGCACGAGCAGCCGCGCGAGGAGACCGATCACGGTGTGGCCGAGGCCTGCGGCGGCTGACGTGACGAGGGCAAGCGCCCAGGTGCTGGGAGCATCCAGAGCCTGCTCAGCCTGCATCATGGCGATGCCGAGCCCCCGGCCGGCGCTGAGCTCCCGGTCGGCGCTGAGCTCCCGGTCGGCGCTGAGGAACTCCCCGATGATCGCGCCGAGGACGGCGGCCGGGGCCGCGATCTGCAGCGCGGCGAACGTGCTCGGCAACGCGGCACGCAGCCGGACGTACCGCAGCCGGGTGAGGACGCCGCCGCCACTGGCCCGGACGACGTCCAACGTCGCCTGGTCAGGTGCTCGCAGGCCGAGCAGGGTCCCGACGAGGGTGGTGAAGAACACCGAGATCCCGGCCAGGGCCTTCTGCGGGGTGGTGCCGTCGAGAACGGTGGTCAGGATCAGGCCGACCGCGATGATCGGCAGACAGGACGAGGCGACCCCGATCCGCAGGAACGCCCGCTCGATGACGGGGACGCCCACGAACATGATCGCGAGGCCGATCGCCAGGCCGTTGCCGATGAGCCAGCCCTGTGCGGCGGCCGACGTCGTCGCCCGCGCCGAGTGCCACAGCAGCTCGTGGTCGTCCCACAGTGCCCGGGCCACCTCCCACGGGGTGGGAACGACACCGCCGCGGTCGAGCAGGGTGACCGCGAGCAGCCACCAGCCGGCGACCAGCCCGACGACCCCGGCCACTCCACCGGTCCGGGCCGGCTGCGCCCGTCTCACCCGTACGGGCCGCCGAGCGGCCGCGGACGCACCGGACGCCCGGGGCGCGACGGGCGCGACGGGGACGACGGGGACGACGGGGACGACGGCCGTGACGGTGGCCGTGGCAGCAGCGGAGCCCGAGCGGGCGGAACCGGCCACAGCGGCAGTAGCGGTGGCGGTGGCGGTGGCGGTGGCGGCAGCGACGATGGGCAGCGGCTCGGTAAGCGCGCCCGGTACCGACACCGACACCCAGGACGCGGGTGAGGTGGGCGTGGCACTCGGGTCGGTCATCCCGGCGCTCTCCGCCCGGTGGGGGCCGGTTCGACGGGCCCCGTGCCCGCGAACAGCACGGTGGAGAGCAGGTCGTGCAGCTCGTGGAACCGCGCGGTGCGCAGCATCTCCGGCGTGCGCGGCCGGGGCAGGTCGATGGGCACGCGGGCGGTGATCCGTCCCGGCCGGGCGCTCATCACCGCCACCGCGTCGGAGAAGATCACCGCCTCGGGGATCGAGTGGGTCACCATGACAGTGGTGGTCGCCCGCTCGCGCCAGATCCGCAGCAGCTCGAAGTTCAGGCGCTGGCGGGTCATGTCGTCCAGCGCCCCGAAGGGCTCGTCCAGCAGCAGCACCCTCGGTTCGACGACGAGGGCGCGGGCGATCGCCACCCGCTGCCGCATCCCGCCGGAGAGCTGCGCGGGCCGGGCGCGCTCGAACCCGGTCAGCCCGACGAGCGCGATCAGATCACTGATCACTCCGCGCTCGGCCTTCATGCCACCGACCTCCAGCGGCAGCCGGATGTTCGCCTCGACCGACCGCCACGGCAGCAGGGCCGCGTCCTGGAACGCGAGGCCCAGGTGGTGCGCGCGCCGGGCGACCGAAGGCGCTTCGCCGCGCACCAGCACGCGGCCGGACGTCGGCGCCTCCAGATCCGCCAGGATGCGCAGCAGGGTGGACTTGCCGCAGCCCGGCGGCCCGATCAGCGTCAGGAACGAGCCCTCGGGTATCGACAGGGTGACGTCGTCGAGGGCGATGACCCGGCCGCGGCGCAGGCGGAACTCCTTGCGGAGCCCGGCCACGCTCACTCCCGACCCGTCGGGCGCCCGGGTGGGGGCGGGAGCGGAGGCAGAGGCGGAGGCAGAGGCGGAGGCAGAGGCGGAGGAAGGATCAGGGGCGGCGCCGAGATCGCGGCCCGCCACCGGCGTGGCCGATGTCGTCATAGGAGATCCGACCTCGCCTCGTGGGCCTCGTTGGTGAGGGACAGGTCGAACAGCTCCTCGGCCGTGACGTGGACGCCGGCGATCCCGAGCGCCCTGATGTTCTCCTCTATCAGCTCGCCGGTGATCGTGAACAGGCCGTCCACCCGGATGGGCACGGCCCGGACCAGCTCGTTCAGGCCCCTGCTTTCCAGAACCTGCTCCGCCTCATCCAGACCGATCCAGACCGAGATCTTCCGAACAGCTCCACGGACGCTAGAAAACAGTGGTATCGCCGCCGTCGCCGTCAGGTGAAATATCAGTAACCAGCTCCACCGGCGGACCGCAGCGGGGCCGGTCCCGGCGTGGAGAAGGGGGACCCGCCGGCGGCGGGATTCCGGCCGGGAAAGGCACCGACGGGCCACCCACCAACGGGCCACCGCCGACAGCGCGCGACCGGGTGGCCGCCGGTGCGTCACGTGGCTGGCGGCGGGCCGGGCAGAGGGTGGGTGTAGGCTCCGCGCTCGTGCTGCTCAGCCCGCATGAACAGGAACGCCTGCTCATCCACGTGGCCGCCGGCCTGGCCCGGGAGCGCCGAGCACGGGGCCTGCGCCTCAACTATCCCGAAGCCACGGCCCTGATCACCTCCTACCTGCTGGAAGGTGCACGGGACGGCCGAACCGTCGCCGATCTCATGGCCGCCGGGCGCACGGTTCTGAGCCGCGAGGACGTGATGGACGGCGTCCCGGAGATGCTGGCCGAGGTGCAGGTCGAGGCCACCTTCCCGGACGGCACGAAGCTGGTCACCGTCCACGAGCCGATTCCGTGATTCCCGGCGAGGTGGTGACCGCCGCCGGGTCGGTCCCGCTGAACCCGGGGCGGCCGGTCCGCACCCTGGTGGTGCGCAACACCGGTGACCGGCCCGTACAGGTCGGGTCGCACTACCACTTCGCGGCGGCGAACCCGGCTCTCGACTTCGACCGGGAGGCCGCCTGGGGGCACCGGCTGGCTGTCCCCGCGGGCACCGCGGTGCGGTTCGAGCCGGGTGCCGAGCGCGAGGTCGAGCTGGTGGCGCTGGCCGGGGCCCGGGTGGTGCCCGGCCTGCGCCCGGAGTGGGCCGGCCCGCTCGACCAGCCGGACGCAGACAGCGGTGGCACGAGGGCAGACAGCGGCGTAACGAGAACGGAGCGCCCGTGAGCGAGCTGACCCGTTTCCGTTACGCCACGTTGTACGGCCCGACCGTCGGCGACCGGGTGCGCCTGGCCGACACCGACCTGTTCATCGAGGTGACCGAGGATCTCAGCCGCGGCCCCGGCCACGCGGGGACCGGCGACGAGGCGGTGTTCGGCGGCGGCAAGGTCATCCGCGAGTCGATGGGCCAGGCCCGCGCCACCCGGGCCCAGGGCGCACCCGACGTGGTGATCACCGGGGTGATCGTCCTGGACCACTGGGGTGTGGTGAAGGCGGATGTCGGCATCCGCGACGGCCGCATCGCCGCCCTCGGCAAGGCCGGCAACCCCGACATCATGGACGGCGTCCACCCGGATCTGGTGATCGGGCCGAGTACCGAGATCATCGCCGGGAACGGGAAGATCCTCACCGCCGGCGCGGTAGACACCCATGTGCACTTCATCTGCCCGCAGCAGGTCCCCGAGGCTCTCGGCGTGGGCATCACCACCCTGATCGGCGGCGGCACCGGGCCGGCGGAGGGCACGAAGGCGACCACGGTGACCGCGTCACCGTGGAACCTGGCGCGGATGATGTCGTCGATGGACGGCTGGCCGGTCAACGTCGCCCTGCTCGGCAAGGGCAACACGGTCAGCGACGAGGCGATGTGGGAGCAGCTGCGGGCCGGCGCCGCCGGCTTCAAGCTGCACGAGGACTGGGGCACCACCCCGGCGGCCATCGACGCCTGCCTGCGCGTCGCGGACGCGGCCGGCGTCCAGGTCGCGCTGCACTCGGACACCCTCAACGAGGCCGGGTTCGTCGAGGACACGCTCGCCGCCATCGCCGGCCGGGCCATCCACGCGTACCACACCGAGGGTGCCGGCGGCGGGCACGCACCGGACATCATCACGGTCGCCTCGCGCTCCAACATCCTGCCCTCGTCGACGAACCCGACCCGCCCGCACACGGTCAACACCCTCGACGAGCACCTCGACATGCTGATGGTCTGCCACCACCTGAACCCGGCGGTGCCCGAGGACCTCGCGTTCGCCGAGAGCCGGATCCGGCCGTCCACGATCGCCGCGGAGGACGTCCTGCACGACCTGGGCGCGATCTCGATGATCGGCTCGGACTCGCAGGCGATGGGGCGCATCGGCGAGGTCGTCACCCGCACCTGGCAGACGGCACACGTCATGAAGCGCCGCCGCGGCCCGCTGCCCGGCGACGGCGCCGCCGACAACAACCGGGCCCGGCGCTACGTCGCGAAGTACACGATCTGCCCGGCGGTGGCGCACGGCCTGGACGCCGAGATCGGCTCGGTCGAGCCGGGCAAGCTCGCCGACCTGGTGCTCTACGACCCGGCGTTCTTCGGGGTGCGGCCGTCGCTGGTCATCAAGGGCGGGTTCATCACCTGGGCGGCGATGGGCGACGCGAACGCGTCGATCCCGACCCCGCAGCCGGTGCTGCCCCGGCCCATGTTCGGCGCGGCCCCCGGGCCGGCGGCGGCGGGCTCGCTGATGTTCGTCGCCCCGGCGGCGCTGGAGGACGGCCTCGACGCCCGGCTCGGCCTGGCCACGCCGATGGTCGCCACCGCCGACGTGCGGCGGCGCGGCAAGGCCGACCTGCCGGAGAACACCGCGACACCGCGCATCGAGGTCGAGCCGGACACCTTCACCGTCCGCGTCGAGGGCGAGGTGATCGAACCGGAGCCGGCCACCGAGCTCCCGATGGCGCAGCGGTACTTCCTGTTCTGAGCTCGTCGCGGACTGTTCCGATCTCCTCGCGGCCGGACGGCTCGTCCCACCGCTGTCGCGCCGGG
Source organism: Parafrankia elaeagni (assembly GCF_000374165.1). Classification (GTDB taxonomy): domain Bacteria; phylum Actinomycetota; class Actinomycetes; order Frankiales; family Frankiaceae; genus Parafrankia; species Parafrankia elaeagni. The sequence goes on along the minus strand of NZ_KB893761.1, from coordinate 132,992 downwards.
TACGCCGGGTGGGACCAGATGCTGCCGGTAGTGGTCCCGCTCCGGCGTGTCGCTGTCCGGACGCCCCTTCTGTCGGAAATCATGGGCGTTCGCCATGGCCCGGCTCACGAGAGGCGCTCCGATGGACCCGACCATGCCCCGAAAAGCCCGGGCCCGGGCCACCGTCCCGGCCGTCGCTCCGACGACCTACGACGAGCTCCGCCAGCCGGTCGACCGGCTCTGCGACGGGATTCCCATGCTGGTCGACCTCGACCACGGCGGCGAGACGTTGGAGCGCCGGTTCCTGGACTTCGCGGCCGGCGCCGTCTACGCCCTCTCCGGGCACATCGAGCGGATCGCCCCGCACGCCTATCTGCTGGTGCCCGCCGGGGTGGAGCTGCCCGCGGAGGACATCCACCACCTGCGCGAGCGCTACCTGGCCCGCCGCGAGCTGCCCGCCCCCGGCATCAGCGTGCGGCGTTCTTGATGAACTGCCTGCGGTAGGACGACTCGTCCCCGCCGAAGAACGACCCGCGCACGTGCCGGCGCACCGCGGTGTCATCGGTCGCCCGCGCGGCCGAGTGCCACAGGTAACCGTCGTGCAGCAGGAGGTCCCCGCGTTCGGCGTAGAGGACGACCTCACCGGGCACCCGCTCGAACCCCAGGGGCATCTCGAACGGCGGCGCCACGTCGGTGTACCCGCCGGCGGGACGGGCGTCATCCGGGACCCGCACCCCGTTGACATTGCGGTACGGCGCCGGTGTCGCCCACAGGTGGCTGCCGGGGACGAGACGCAGAAAACCGTTCGCCGGGCTGGTGGGGTCGATGTGGACGGTGAACGCCAGGCCAGGCCAGACGTCCAGGCTGGGCATTCCCTGCCAGTCGGTGTGCCAGCCGATGCGGGTGTAGCTCGATTCGCGGCCTGGCCGGGCGTCCTGGTAGACGACGCCGGTCTTGTCCTCGCCGCTGAGCCAGGCCCGGTCTCCGATGAGGCGGCGCACCACCGCGATCACTGCCGGGTGGCCGGTCGTCTCCGGCACGGCGGGCGCGAGCTCCTCGATGTGCTCGACGTAGTTGACGAAACCGCCGGCCCTCTCCGCGTCGTCGAGGTACCGGGTGTCGAGGTACTGGGTCGAGCCGTGGCGGGCCGGCAGCTCGCCTCCGAGGACCCCCGCCTGGGCGGCCGCGCACTCCCGCTCCAGCCGGCCGACCAGGTCCTCCCCGAGCAGGTCGCGGAGGACCACGAAGCCGTACCGCCGGTAGAACGCCTCGATCTCGTCGAGGTCCATGGCCACGCCGGCGGCGGAGCCGGAGCCGGGGCCGGAGCCGGGGCCGGCACCCGGCCGGAACACCCCCGGTTCGGCGAACGGTGTGACCACGGACAATGCCATCTCTGCCTCCAGCAGTGCCTCGGCGCCCGGTCTCATGGCGCCCCGCACAGCCTAGAAAAGCAGTGTTACACCGGGCCGCGCCGCACGACGCAGTACTCCCCGCTCACGATCAGCGGCGGGACCCAGCCCGCCGGCCTGGGAGACCACCCGGAATCGCGCACGGTAAACCGCCTTCTACTCGGACCGGCAACGCGCGTCGACAGTGCCACAGCCGGATGCCGACCGTTTCCGCCCTGTCGCTGATGCGACCGGGGCCGCACCCCGGCGGGGGCAGGGCCCGTCCTCGGCGGGACCCGGGCGGTGGGAAAGGATGGGCGGATGGATGCGGTAGAGACGCCAGGTCACGTGGAAGCTCGAGCCGCGTTGTTGCTCCTGGCAGACGGCCGACTGCCCGCCGGCGGGCACGCGCACTCCGGTGGGGTGGAGGCGGCGGTCGTCAGTGGTGCCATCACCGGGCTGGACAGTCTGGCCGAGTTCCTGCGCGGCCGGCTGGCGACCGCGGGGCTGCTCGCCGCCGCCTTCGCGGCCGCCGTCTGCCGGGTGGTGCGCGCGACCGCCGCGGACGCCGACCAGGCGACCCGGCTGCCGGATGTCCTCGCGGTGTTCGACGCGGAGGTCGACGCCCGCACGCCCTCCCCGGCCCAGCGGGACGCGAGCCGGGCGCAGGGCCGGGCGCTGATGCGGGTGGCACGGGTGGCCTGGCCGGTGCCGCCCTCGGCGCCGGCCGCTCCGCACCACTGCGTGGCACTCGGCGTGGTGGCCGCCGCCGCCGGGCTCGAACCGCGCGACGGCGCTCTCGCGGCCGCGCACGCCTCGGTGAACGGTCCCGCGGCTGCCGCCGTCCGGCTGCTCGGTCTCGACCCGCTGGCGGTCACCGGTGTGCTGGCCGAGATCGCGGCCGCGGTGGACCGCACCGCCGCCGCGGCGGACGCCGCGGCGCTCGGCCCTGCCGCCGACCTTCCCGCCGGCAGCGCGCCGCATCTGGACCTGCTCGCCGAACGGCACCGTACGGCCCAGGTCCGCATGTTCACCTCCTGACGGGATCACAGTGCGGCCGTCGACCCACCCGGCAGGCCGGCAGGAGGCGGACATGTCGGTGCCCGGAGTTACGCTCACCGCGGCGGGCGGAGATGGGGAGCAGGCGGAGATGGGGAGCAGGCGGAGACAGGGAGCGATCAGTGCACATTGATCACGATCAGGTCCACCTGGGCGGTGGCCCGGCACTGAACGGGGCCCTGGCCGGCGGTGGCGGTGCGATGGCCTCGGGCGGAGAGGGCCCGGCGGGGGCTCCTCGCTGGCAGAGCCCCCCGGGCCGGCCGGCCGCGGGGGCGCCGGCCGGCCGCGCGCTGCGCGTCGGCGTCGGCGGGCCGGTCGGCAGCGGCAAGACCGCCCTGGTCGCCGCGCTGTGCCGCGCCCTGGCCGGGCGGATCAGGCTCGCCGTCGTGACAAACGACATCTACACGACCGAGGATGCCGACTTCCTGCGCGCCGCCGGGGTCCTCGACCCGGCCCGGATCCGTGCCGTCGAGACGGGATGCTGCCCGCACACCGCGATCCGGGACGACATCACCGCCAACCTCGACGCCGTCGAGGACCTTGAGGCCGAGCTGGGGCGGCTCGACCTCGTCCTGGTCGAGAGCGGCGGCGACAACCTCACGGCGACCTTCAGCTACGGCCTGGTCGACCGGCAGATCTTCGTCATCGACGTGGCAGGGGGTGACAAGGTCCCCCGCAAGGGCGGGCCCGGCGTCGCCAGCAGCGATCTGCTGGTCGTCAACAAGACCGACCTCGCGCCGATGGTCGGCGCCGACCTGGGTGTGATGGCACGAGACGCCGCCGCCATGCGGGGCGGCCAGGCGGGGCGGCCGGTCCTGTTCACCGACCTGCGCTCCGAGGGCGGCGCGGCGGCGGTGGTCGACTGGGTCCTCGCCCAGCTGCCCGCACCGGTCAGTCCAGCCGGTCCGGTCTGATCGGCAGCCTCTCCGCGATGGTTCCGGGTCCTCCCCCGCACGCCCATGACGCCAGCGCCCGGCCATCCGGCAGCTCCGCACGACCGACAGACACGGCTCCGCCCCCAGCGCCACCCGCGGGCCCGGCACCGGCACGCGCCTCGGTGCGGGCGCGGGCGCGACTGCGGGTCGGGCTGGACAGTGGCGGCACCGCGCGGGTCACCGAGCTCCGCTCGGCCACCCCGGTCCTGATCAGGCGCACCGGCGGGTCCGGGAACGTCGTGGAGATCCACCTCGTCGGCGGCGCCGGCGGCCCGCTGGCCGGGGATGATCTGGGCCTCGACATCGCTGTGGGCGCGGGCGCCGTCCTCGTGGTGGGCTCGGTCGCGGCGACCGTGGCGCTGCCCGGGCGGGGCGCCGGGCCGTCCACCTTCACCGTGCGGGCCGAGGTCGGGGCAGGCGGCGAGCTGGCCTTCCTGCCGGAGCCCACGATCGTCGCCCGCGGCGCCCGGCACCGCCTGATCTCACGGATCACGCTCGCGGCGGGTGCACGGCTGCGCTACCGCGAGGAGATCCTGCTGGGCCGCTTCGGCGAGCCGGGCGGCAACCTGACGACCTCCCTCCACGTGGATGTGGACGTCCCTGCCGACGCGACCGGGCCCGGTCGGCGGCGGGCGTTGCTGCGCCAGGAGCTCCGGCTGGGCCCGGAGGTCCCCGGCGTGCACGGCCCGGCGGTGCTCGCCGGTGCCCGCGCGGTCGGGTCAGTCCTCCTCGCCGGTCCGCTGACCGGCCTCGATGCGCTCGCCAGCCCGGTAGGGAACGGTGTCGCCCTCATGCCGCTGAGCGGGCCGGGCGTCCTCGTGTCCGCGCTGGCGGACGACGGTCTCACCCTGCGCCGACGGCTCGACGCCCTGACCGGAGCGTTGTCCTTCGGCCACTGAACGCCGGCCCTCGGGAGCCGCGTAGGTCCGGCCCTTCCAGGCCGCGCCGCGGCCGGCCCGGTGCCGGCGGGCGGAGTCCATCGTCATGGCCAGGTAGAGCGCGGCGGTGAACGGCAGCGTCAGCGCGACCCCGACCGGCTGGCGGTAGTACCGCAGCATCGGCGTGAAGGTACTGATCATGATCGACCAGGCGAGAAGGCCGGCGGCGGCCACCGCGACGTTGCCGGTGCCGACCCCGGCGACAGTCGCCACCACGGGCGCCACGAAGACCACACCGAGGCCGAGCACGGTGCCGGCCAGGAGCAGCGGCGACCAGAACAACTGCGCGTAGGCGGTCCGCGCGACCATGTCCCACAGGTCCGCCAGGCGCGGGTAGGGCCGGCAGCTGGCGACGTGGTCGGCGAGACCGAGCCACGTTCGGCCGCCGGACTTCTTGACGATCCGGGCCAGCGCCACGTCGTCGATCACCGCGGCCCGGATCGCGTCGATCCCCCCCGCCGAGGCCAGTACCTGCCGGCGCACGAGCGAGCACCCGCCGGCAGCGGCCGCCACCCGGGACCGCGGACTGTTCGACCACCGGAACGGATAGAGCATCGCAAAGAAATAGACGAAGGCCGGCACGATGAGCCGCTCCCAGCCGGTGCTGACCCGCAGCCGGGCCATCTGGGAGACCAGATCCAGCCGGTGCCCGGTGGCGGATGAGACCAGCGCCCGCACCGAGCCCGGCTCGTGCGCGATGTCGGCATCGGTGAGCAGCAGGAAGTCCGCCGGACCCGCCGCGGCGATGCCGTGGCGCAGTGCCCAGAGCTTGCCCGTCCAGCCGGCGGGCGGCGCGCTGGAGCCGATGACCGTCAACGGCACGGCCTGCCCCGGCCGGGCCGCCGCGGCCCGGGCTGCCAGCTTCCGGGCCAGATCGCCTGTCCCGTCGGTGCTGGAGTCGTCCACCAGGACGACGCTCAGCGAGCCGGGGTAGTCCTGGGCGAGCAGCGAGGGCAGCGTCACCGGCAGCACCTCGGCCTCGTCCCGGGCGGGGACCACCGCGACGACGGAAGGCCACCGTGCCGGCGGCCGCGACCCGTCGACGCGGGGCAGCCGTTGGTCCGTCCGCCAGAAGAAACCTCGGAACAGCGCCAGAAAGATCCACGACGCGAGCGAGATCAGCCCGATCACCAGCAGTGGGAGCACGCCAGGGAGGATGCCACAGGCGCACCCCCCGCGGGCCCGCGAAAGCCGATCGCGGCCTACCCGTCCGGGCTGGTGCCCACCTGCCCCGACCAGCCCCTGGACGCCGGTTCCCCGCCCCGCCGCACGCCGCCCCCGGCCCGGCCCGGCAGGCCTCGTCCCGCCCGGGGCGGGTTGTGGGAGCCCAACGTCACACCCGTCCGGCGGTGATTTTCGCTCAGCAATCTCGCCAAGCAGGGCCCTCTATGACTAAAATTTAGTTGTAACAACCAACCAAAGGCCTTCGACCGAGGGAGGCTTCCCACGTCGACCCCGACGACGCCGCCGTCCGATCCGACCGGCGGCCACGCATCCGGCAGCACCGCCCGCGCCCCGTCTGCGCCCCAGCCCCCGTCTGCACCCCAGCCCCCGTCTGCACCCCAGCCCCCGTCGGCGTCACGCACGTCGACGTCACGCACGTCGGCGTCCGAGGAGCAGCGTCAGCGCCTCGCCAGCCCCGCCGGCCTGACCAGGCGGGAGACCGGGCTGGCGCTCACCGGCCTGCTGCTCGCCCTGTTCGTCTCGATGATCTCCTCCACGGTGGTCACGAACGCACTACCGAAGATCATTTCTGATCTGCACGGCAGCTCCACCAGCTACACCTGGATGGTCACCGCGACGCTGCTCGCGATGACCGCGACCACCCCGATCTGGGGCAAGCTCGCGGACCTGTTCAACCGCAAGGTGCTGGTCCAGACCGCCCTCGGGATCTATGTCGTCGGCTCCGCGCTCGCCGGCCTCGCGACGTCCACGGGCATGCTCATCGCCTTCCGCGTGGTGCAGGGCATCGGTGTCGGCGGGCTGTCCGCGCTGGTTCAGATCGCGATGGCCGCGATGATCGCGCCCCGCGAGCGCGGGCGCTACAACGGCTACCTCGGTGCGACGTTCGCCGTCGCCACGGTCAGCGGCCCACTGATCGGCGGCGTGATCGTCGACATCCCCGGCCTGGGCTGGCGTGCCTGCTTCTACCTCGGCCTGCCGATCGCCCTGGTCGCCTTCGTGGTGCTCCAGCGCACCCTGCGGCTGCCGGTCGTGCGCCGTGAGGTCTCCATCGACTACCTCGGCGCGACCCTGATCGCCGCCGGGGTGAGCTGCGTGCTCATCTGGACGTCCCTGGCGGGCGACAGCTTCGGCTGGATGTCGGCCGAGTCCGCGATCCTGCTCGGGAGCGGGCTGGCCGTGCTCGGCATCGCGGTCGCCGTCGAGGCGCGGGCCCGTGAGCCGATCGTGCCGCTCCGGCTGTTCCGCAACCGCACCATTGTTCTGACGATCATCGCCAGCGCCTGCGTCGGCACCGTCATGTTCAGCACGAACCTGTTGTTCAGCCAGTACTACCAGCTGGGACGGGGCGAGAGCCCGACACTGTCCGGAGTGCTCACGATCCCGATGGTGACCGGTCTGGCGATCGCCTCGATGGTCTCGGGTCGGATCATCTCGCGGACCGGCCGGTGGAAGCACATCCTGATTCTGGGCACGATTCTGATCGGCACCGGGCTGGGCCTGCTCAGCACGGTCACCGACCGCACCAGCCTGGTCGCCGTGTCGCTGTTCGCCTGCGTGCTGGGCGCCGGGCTGGGCACCACCCAGCAGAACCTCGTCCTCGCCGCCCAGAACTCGGCCTCCGCCGACGATCTGGGTACGGCCAGCTCCACCGTCGCGTTCTTCCGCAGCCTCGGCGGCTCGGCCGGTGTCGCCGCCCTCGGCGCGCTGCTCGCCCACCGCGTGAGCGGGGCGACAGTCACCGGGCTCAGCGCCGGTGGGCTGCCGGCCGACACCCTCGGGGACGGACGCTCCGTACCCGATCCGTCAACGCTGCCCGGCCCGGTGGCCGAAGTCGTGCACCACGCCTACGGGATGGGGGTGGCCGACGTCTTCCTCACCAGCGTGCCGCTCGCCCTGTTCGCGCTCCTCGCGATCCTGTTCGTTCCGGAGATCCCGCTGAAGACGGCGGCGGGGGTCACGGCCTCCGAACGTGTAATGACGAAACAGCCCGCCCCCGCCCGGACCAGGGACGATCTCGACGAGAACGTGGAACTGACCGCGTGGCGGACGACCGCCGGTGCGTCAGCCGAACCTGCACCATAATCAAGGGGTGACACGCAGCCGTCGGCCCGAACAGACGGCCGATACCCGTCAGGTACTGCTGGCCGCGGCACGGCGCAGGTTCGCCGAACAGGGCTATGCCGCCACCGGCACCGAAGAGATCGTCGCGGACGCGCGGGTCACCCGAGGAGCGCTGTACCACCACTTCCGGGACAAGGCGGACCTGTTCCGGACAGTGATGGAACAGGTCGCGATGGAGGTCGCCGAGCAGCTCGTCGCAGGTGAGCTCGCCCGCGGTGCCGAGCTGCCGAGCGACGCCTGGACGCAGCTGCGCACCGGCTTCCAGTCGCTGCTCGACATCTCCACGACCGACAGCGACTTCCAGCGCATCGTGCTCATCGACGGCCCGGCTGTCCTCGGCAACGACGCCTGGGACCAGTTGGTCGAGCAGCACGGCTACCGGCTGCTCTCGGAGTGGCTCGAGCGGGCCGCCGCCGAAGGGCGCATCGACCCGCTGCCGGTCGCTCCGCTGACCCGGCTCGTCGCCGCGCTGCTGTCCGAGGCCAGCCTCTACACCGCACGCGCGGCGGATCCTGACCGGGCCCGCACCGAAGTCGGCATCGTGCTGGACCGCCTGCTGCGAGGCCTCGGCCGCCGCGGCGGCGACCTGGCCGACCAGCCGGCGGTCAGCGCCGGTGCACCCCGCCCCTCCGACGGCGTCTGACCGGCCCGTCAGGGCCGGCCAGCACCCTCCACCACATCCATCCATCGACCGACCAACCAACCGACCCGACGACCCGACGACCCAGGGACCACGGCCCCACAGCACGGGCTCTGCCCGCTGCCGTCAGGCACCCGCTCCGGCGGCGCCCGAACGGCAGCGGGCAGGGCCCCCGGACCCGTCTCCCCGGCGGCTTCCCGGAAAGCACCAGTTCCCGGAAAGCACCAACGCCGCCCCGACCCAACGGGTCGGAGCGGCGTCAGTGGTGGTGCGGGTGGAACTCGGCAGGCCGTGGAACTCGGCAGGCCGAAGACCTCAGCGAGCTGAGGGCCTCAGGAGGCTCAGGCGCCCATCCGGGCGGCCCGGATCGACTCCTTCAGCGAGCCCATGGTGGCCAGCACGGCAGAGGTCTCGTACCCGCAGTGCGCCATGCAGTTGGCGCAGCGCGGGTCCTTGCCCCGGCCGTAGGAGTCCCAGTCGGTCGTCTCGACGAGCTCCTTGTAGGACGTCACGTAACCGTCCGACATGAGGTAGCAGGGCTTCTGCCAGCCGAACAGCGAGTAGCTGGGGATGCCCCACGCGGTGCAGGACAGTTCCTTCTTGCCCTCGAGGAAGTCCAGGAAGACCGGCGAGTGGTTCAGACGCCACCGCTTGCGCCGGCCGTCACCGAAGACCTTGGCGAACATCTGCCGGGTCTCCTCGACCGCCAGGAAGTGCTCCTGGTCAGGAGCCTTCTCGTAGGCGTAGCCCGGCGAGAGCTGGATCTGGTCGACCTTGAGGTCGTCGTTCAGGAAGTTGATGACGTCGATGACGTCCTGCGGACTGTCGTTGTTGAAGAAGGTCGAGTTGCTGCCGACCTGGAAGCCGGCCGCCTTCGCGGCCCGGAAGGCCTCGATGCACTCGTCGAAGGTGCCAGGCTTCTCGACGATCGCGTCGTGACGCTCCTTCAGGCCGTCGATGTGCAGCACGAAGGTGAAGTAGGGCGAAGGCGTGAAGTTCTTCAGCTTCTTACGGAGCAGGAGCCCGTTGGTGCAGAGGATGACGAACTTCTTGCGCTTCACGAGCGCGTTGACGATGTCGTGGATCTGCGGGTGCATCAGAGGCTCGCCACCGGCGATGGCGACGACCGGGGCACCGCACTCCTCGACAGCGGCAAGTGCGTCCTCGACGCTCATGCGCTGCTTCAGGACGGATGCGGGGTGCTGGATCTTGCCGCAACCCGTGCAGGACAGGTTGCAGGCGAACAGTGGTTCGAGCTCCAGAACGAGCGGGAAGTGCTTCCGGCGGAGCAGCTTCTGCTTCGCCAGATACGTTCCAACGCGGAGTGAGTACCGCCAGGCGACAGCCACGGCTCACGCCCCCCTTTCATCGGCCGCTTCACGGGGCGACCCAGGTCTATGGAACGACCATACAGTGTGTACGTACAGGCTGCATGTCGATCAGAGAATGAGTCCTGGCACACATCGCGGTCAAAAGCTGCCGCAGCCACGCGGGACCACTGCGTCAATGCTGTGGGTGCCCCACGGGCCCGTCTCCGGAGAACCCGGGACGGCGAGCACGTTACCGGCGGTAGCCATGATCGGGCGTTCTGAATCACGTTCGTCACCCTGCGCGATTCAGGGCCGGGCGGGCACGGAACCACCGACCGGGCAGCTGACATATTCGCGACAGCGGCCCGGCCCGGCGCTTTTTCCACGAACGGGCGGGGAACACGTCGGCGGCCCGGGCTCTGCTTCGAGCCCGGGCCGCCGACGACGCGACTCAGTAGGGCCACAGGTGGCACCGGTGCAGGGGACGCGCGGGACGAGAACGCCCGCGCGCCGCCTCACTTCCGTTCTGACAACGGCCGGCGGACTTCCTTCGGCAGGTGGAAGGAGATGGACTCCGTCCCCACCGAACGGACCGCCACCGACGCCGAGCCGAGCCCCGACAGCGCCGTCGTGAGCTCCTCGACGAGCAGGGGCGGGGCCGACGCACCCGCGGAGATACCGATCGTCCGCGCGTTCCGGAGCCACTCGAGCTGGACGTCGCTGACACTCTCCACGAGGTAGGCCGCGGCCCCCTCGCGTTCGCTGACCTCCACCAGTCGGCGCGAGTTCGAGCTGTTCCCCGAGCCGACGACGAGGACGAGATCGGCCTCGGCCGCGACCCGGCGCACCGCGTTCTGCCGGTTGGAGGTGGCATAGCAGATGTCGGCCGAGCCCGGGCCGACGACGGCCGGGAAGCGGTCGCGCAGCGCGTCCACCACCTCTTCCGCCTCGTCCACGGCCAGCGTCGTCTGCATGAGGTAGGTGATCCGGTCGGGGTCGCTGACCGCGAGGTCCTTGACCGCCTCGGGCGACTCGACCAGCTGGATCTGGCCGGGGGCCTCACCGAGAGTGCCCTCGACCTCCTCGTGGCCGGAGTGGCCGATGAGCAGCACCGTGTCACCCCGCGCGGTGAAGCGCCGGGCCTCGGCGTGCACCTTCTCCACCAGCGGGCAGGTGGCGTCGATGACGTCCAGCCCGCGGCCGCCGGCCTGGTCCCAGACCGAGGGGGCCACGCCGTGCGCGGAGAAGACCACGGTCGCGCCGGGCGGGACCTCGTCCAGCTCCTCGACGAAGACCGCGCCGCGGCTCGCCAGGTCGGCGACGACGTGGGTGTTATGCACGATCTGCTTGCGCACGTAGACCGGCGCGCCGTGGATCTCCAGCGCGCGCTCCACCACCTCGATGGCCCGCTCGACCCCGGCGCAGAACGCGCGGGGCTCGGCGAGCAGCAGGCGACGGTTGCTCACCGTCTCCACCCAGGTGCGGAGGGCCGGGCCAAGTGTGCTGATCGTGCGCAGGCTGGTGACGCCGCGCCGAATCAGATCCAGCCGCCCGAGCGGCTCCTCGGAGGTGTCCACGATGACCCGGACGGCGGCCAGCGGCCGGTTGCCCGCCCCGGGCGCGAGTGCGGCGGACTCCATGTCCACCGCGATGGCGCCGGTGGCGGCCAGTTCGGCCCGGGCGGCGCCGTGGGCGACCTTGGCGACGGAGACCATCGGGCCGACGTGCACCCGCAGGCCGGCCCGCCGCAGCTCACCGGCGAGCAGCGGGGCGGTCGGGCAGGTGGTGACCACCGTGCCGTCGGCCAGCCGCAGCTCGCTGGCGACGACGATGTCGCCGGGTCGGGTCTCGGGCGACAGCCCGCCCGCGAGGCCGACGATCGCCAGCGCGTCCGGCCGCGCCTCCCGCACCGCCCGGTTCGCCCGGTGGGCCCGGTCGGGGCCCATCCCGGTGCGCACGAACACGGTGCCGGGCGGCAGGTCCGCGCGGCCGATCGCGAAGGCCTCGAGACGCAGCGCCGCCGCGACCACGAGCCGCGGGGTGCGAGGCGCCGGCTGGACCGACGAGCCCCTGGTACCGGTCAGACCGGCCAGACCGGTCACCGCGGCCGGCCGGGCGTCGGCGTCCGCCACCTGGACCGGGACAGCGCCCGGTCGGGTGGCACCGCCGGCCCAGCGGGCCAGCGCCAGCGGCGAGGCGCTGCCGGCGCGTGACGGCCCACCGGCCGGCGGGACTGCGCCGGCCTGCTCGGGGATCGAGGCGCGCGGGCCCGTGCCGACGGCGGCTGTACCCGCCGCCGGGCCGGTGGCCGTCGCACCGTCGCGCGGCGCGGAGGAGGACGGGCCACCGTGCTCGGTGGCTCCTCCGTTGTCTGCTGCCGGAATGCTCATCGGACCGACCTGCCGGTGAGGCTCGCATACCGACCGAGGGCCGTCACCGGGAAGACCAGCCGGTACAGGTGATAGTTGATGGAGAAGTCCCATGGGAAGCCGGTTCCGGTGAACTGGGGCTCGTCCCAGGTGCCGTCCGGCCGCTGCGTGTCACACAGCCACCGCACGCCGCGTTCGATCGACTCCCACTCAATGCTCCCCCGCTCCGGTTCGGCGGCCAGCAGCGCCAGCAGCGCCCAGGCTGTCTGCGAGGCGGTCGGCTCACCGCGGCCGATCCAGGCGTCGTCGCGGTAGGAGCGCAGGTCCTCGCCCCAGCCGCCATCCGCCGTCTGGTGTTCGACCAGCCAGTGCAGGGCGGAGAGGATCGCCGGATGCCGGGCGCTGACCCCCGCGGAGATCAGTGCGGGCACCACCGCGCCCGTCCCGTACACGTGGTTGACACCCCAGCGGCCGAACCACGAGCCGCCCGCCTCCTGGTTGTCCAGCAGCCACCGGACCGCCCGCTGGGTGATCGGGTGATCCGACCGCCCGAGCAGCGCCAGCATCTCGACCATGTGCGCGGTGACGTCCGCCGACGGCGGGTCCACCACCTCGCCGAAGTCACAGAACGGGATCTTCGTGACCAGGGTGCGGACGTTGTCGGCGTCGAAGGCGCCCCAGGCGCCACTGGACGAGCGCATCCCGACCGACCAGTCGACGCCCCGTTCCGCCGCGGCGCGCAGCTGGCGCGCGAGCTCCGGGTTCGCCGCGGCGATCGTGCCCGCGCCGCCGGCCGACGACACGGCTGCCGCCGCAGCGGCCACCGCCGAGCCGGGGCCGGAGCCGTCGGAGTGGTCCACCGGGCCGTGCCCGTCACCGAGCAGGCGGTGGATGGCGATGACCACCTCGGCGGTGTCGTCGACGTCCGGGTAGAAGTCGTTGTCGAACTCGAACGCCCAGCCGCCCGGCGCCAGGGTGGGGCGGCGCACCGCCCAGTCACCGGCGACCCGGACCTCCTCGTCGGCGAGCCACTGACCGGCCCGGACCATCGCCGGGTGATCGCCGCCCAGGCCCGCGTCCGACAGCGCGACGACCGCGAGCGCGGTGTCCCACACCGGCGACTGGCAGGCCTCGATCCGGCGCACCATCCCGTCCGGTGTCTGCTCTCGGATCGTGAACCGGTCGAGGGCGCGGAACGCCTGCGAGATCACCGGATGGTTGAGCGGGTAGCCCATGAGGTGCAGAGCCATGATCGAGTAGACCATCGGCGGCTGGATGCCGCCCCAGCAGCCGTCCGCCTCCTGCCGGGCGATCACCCACTCGGCGGCGCGGCGCAGCGCGAGCCGGCGCAGCGGCTGGAACGGGCGCTTCTCGTAGCGGTGCAGCACCGTGTCGAGCCGCTCGAACGCGCCGGCCCAGCTGCGCAGCGGGGACTTCTGCGGCTTCGGCGCGGGAACCCGCAGCTCGTCCAGGGTGAAGCCGAACGAGCGGACCGGCCGCAGCGAGCCGACGATCGTCAGCGCCACCACGGTCTGGCGGGCCCAGCAGGCGAAGTCGTAGATGTTCAGCGGGAACCACGGCGGCAGGAACGACAGCTCCGCGGGCAGGACCGGGACGTCCTCCCAGGACCACTCGCCGAACAGCGCCAGCCAGATCCGGGTGAAGACCCGGGAGGCTGCGATCCCGCCCGAGGACCGCACCAGCTCCGCGGCGGACCGCATGTGCGGGGCCTGCCGATCGTCACCGGCGAGCCGGAGCGCGATGTAGGCCTCGATGGTCGTCGAGATGTCGGACGGGCCGCCGTAGAACGTCGCCCAGCCGCCGTCGGACTGCTGCTGGGAGCGGATCCACCGGCCGGTCTGGGCCGCCGTCTCCGGCGAGAGGATGCCGAGGAACTGCCGGAGCATGAGATCCTCGGCGTCCATCGTGACGTTGGTCTCCAGCTCCCCCTTCCACCAGCCGTCCTCGGCCTGCAGGGCGAGCAGGTGGTCACGCCCACGCCACAGGGTGTCCACCACCGGATCGGCGTGGGTCACAGCCGGCTGTGCCACCGGTGCGGACTGCGCGGGGGTCGTGGTCGCCGTGGCGGACGCCGAATGCGCATGCGGGTGTGGCTGCGCAGGCGGGTGTGGCTGCTGGTGTGGCTGTGGCTGTGGCTGCGGTACGCCGGTCAGCACTGCGGCGCCGGCCTCGAACGCTGTGCTGCCCTCGACCGGTGCCGCCCCCGACGGGGCCGGAACCTGCGGGCTCGGATGCGCGGCCGTCGGGGCAGCCGAGGACTGGTCCGAAGTCAGGCTCATCGACGACTCCCCTCGTCATACAGATGCAGGTTCAGGTCGTGCTGATGACCGCCGGGAGGCCGGCGGGCGGGTACTGCCACCTCGCTCCCCCTCAGCGATCTCGTTCGGTCACGAACCGCGCCATCGCCAGCAGCTCCGCCTCGGCCGACGCGGGGATCGAGATCGACCGCAGCGCGTTCTCGCACGCCTTGAGCTGCCGGTCCGCCTCGGCCGTGGTCCAGTCGCGTCCGCCGGCCCGCTCGACCAGCGCGGCGATGTGCGTCAGCTCGGCCTCGGACGCCTCGCCCTCGGCGGTGAGGAAGGCCCGCAGCTCGTCGGCGTCGCTGCCGCCGGCCTCGAGGGCCACGACCACCGGCACCGACTTCTTGCGGGAACGCAGGTCGTTGAGCACGGGCTTCCCGGTGACCGCCGGATCGCCCCAGATACCCAGAAGATCGTCGATGAGCTGGAAGGCGGTGCCGAGCCGGGAGCCGTACTCGGCGAGCCCGTCCACGACCGCGTCGGGGGCGCCGGCGAGGACCGCGCCGAGAGAGGCGGAGCAGGCCAGCAGCGCGCCGGTCTTGCCGTCCTCCATGTGCAGGGTCTCCGCGACCGAGACGTCCGAGCGGCTCTCGAACAGCAGGTCCTCCGCCTGGCCGCGGACGAGGTCCTGGACGCCGGCGCCGAGGATCACCGCGGCGCGGCGGCCCGGCTCGCCCTCGACCTCGAGCAGGACCTGGGTGGCAAGGCCCAGCAGCGCGTCGCCGGCGAGGATGGCGCCGTCGGCCCCGAACACGGTCCAGGCGGTCGCCCGGTGGCGGCGCTCGGTGTCGCCGTCCATCAGGTCGTCGTGCAGCAGTGAGAAGTCGTGCACCAGCTCGACGGCGACGGCGGCGGGCAGCCCGACCTCGGCCGGGGCGCCGGCGGCCTGCGCCGACAGCAGGGCGAGCGCGGGCCGGACGAGCTTGCCGCCGCTACCGGAGAGGGGCTCACCCGCCGCGTCAACCCAGCCGCGGTGGTAGGCGACGACATGGCGCAGCCGGGGGTGGAGCCGGTCCACCGTGGCGCGCAAGGCGGGCACCGTCAGGTCGCGCCCGCGCTCGATCGCTTCCGGAACCGTTGTGGTCATACCGGGAATCCCCCCGTGGACTTGGACGTCTCTGTCTGGGTGGTCACTGTCTGGGCCGACACTGGCCGCGCCGCCGCCGGCTGGCCCGCCGGTGGCTGGGCCGGTGCTGGCTCACCCGCCGGCGGCTGGCTCGGTGCTGGCTGGCTCGGTGCTGGCTGGCTCGGTGCTGGCTGGCTCGCCGCCGACTGGATCGGCAGGCCGCCCAGCGACTCTCCGAGCTTCCCAGGCGGACCGCCATCAGTCGTTGACAGCGTGCTCCCGGATACCCCCATGGTGGCGAGCGTCTCACGGGCAGCAGCAATCCCGCTACGCACAGCACCTTCCATGGTTGCTGGCCACCCGGTGTCCGTCCAGGTGCCGGCCAGCGCGAACCCGGGCAGACCGGTCGCCTGAACCGGCCGCAACCCGAGCGAGCCGGGCGCCTGGCGGAAGGTCGCGGTGCGCTCCCTGGTCACGAACACCTCGAGCAGCTCGGCATCCCTGGCCGCGGGGAACAACCGGCGCATCTCGTCGACGAAAAGCGCCCGCAGGCTGTTGGCGGGCTGGTCGACCCACTCCTCGGCCGCCGACTGCGACAGCGCGAGGTACTGCGCTCCGGGCGGCCCCACCTTCGCCAGCCCGGAGGAGACCGTACGGTCGAAGATCCACTGAACGGGTGAGCCCACCACGGCGAGCATCGGCACGTCCAGCACCGGCCGGTCGTAGATCATGTGCACGTTGATGATGGGTGAGACACCCAGCGCGCGCAGTTTCGCCGGGTCGATCCCGGAGCCCTCCGGCAGCAGGCCGGCGGCGGCCGGCGGCGGTACCGCGAGCACGACACCGTCGGCGGTGAGGACCTCTCCCCCGTCGAGGGTGACCTCCCAGCCGGTGGACGTCCGGACGACGGCTCTGGCCTTGGTGCCGGTCCGGACCGTGCCACCCGCGGCGGTCAGCGCCCGCACCGCCGCGTCACCGTGAAGCTCCTGCAACGGCGCCTCGGGCCAGCCCAGGTCACCCGCATCGGCCCCGTCCAGCAGGCCGGTGCGGACCACCTTGGCGGCCAGGCCGAGCGAGGCCTCGGACGCCGGGGCGTTGATGGTGGCGACGGTGAGCAGCTCCCACAGCGCCTCGGTGGCGGCGGCGCTCTGGCCGTGCCGCTCGAGCCAGCCGCCGAAGGAGTCGCCGTCGACGTTCGGGTCGCGCTGGTCCAGCCGACCGATCTGGAACGCGGCCAGCGCTGCCCGGAGCCGGTCGACGAGCGGCAGTGCGCGATAGCCCAGCAGTGCCGGTGCCAGGTGCAGCGGCGCGGGCAGCGGCAGCCGGGTCCGGCGCAGTCGGGTCCGGGTCAGCGAGCCCGCGATCAGGACCTCGACGTCGAGCCTCGGCTGCAGGGTGGTCAGGTGCGTCACGCCGAGGCGGGCGAGAAGGCCGCGGTAGGCGGTGCAGCACCGCATGAAGACATGCTGGCCGGTGTCGATCCACAGCGAGCCGCCCTGGAACGACCGCTGGAACGACGTCGTCTGGCCCCCGAGCCGCGGACGCGCCTCCAGCAGCACCGGCTCGGCGCCCTCGTCCGCGGCGACGAGCGCCGCGGCGATGCCCGCGAGTCCCCCGCCGATGACGACGACCCTCCCCCGGCCGCCGGCGGCGGCCACGCCGTCCCGAGTAGTTGTGTCCCCCCGTGCGCTCATGCCGCCCTGGACTCCGATCTGCCGGCGAGGCTGCGGGCGGCCACGACGGCCTTCTCCCAGCCCGGCAGCGAAAGCCGGCGCTCGAGGACCGCGGTCGGGTCGTGGCGGATGCGCCGGTTCAGACGCAGGTAGATGCCCGCCATGGCACCGCAGCAGGCGGCACTGCGCCGGTCCAGCAGGCCGAGCAGGGCCAGGCCGCGGGTATACCACTCGTCGGCGCGGGCGGCGCAGTCACGCAGGTAGTCGACGAGCGCCTCCTCCGGGCCGCCGAGGCGCCCGGCCGCGTTCACCGAAAGGACGACGCCGGCCTTCTCCAGCTCCGTCGACGGCAGGTACGTCCGCCCGTTGAGCAGGTCCTCACGGACGTCCCGCAGGATGTTCGTCTGCTGCAGCGCGACACCGAGCGCGTCGGCGATCTCGGCCGAGCGGGCGTCGCCGGCCGAGCCGTCCACCCCGAAGATGCCCAGCGAGAGCCGCCCGATCGTGCCGGCGACCAGCCGGCAGTAGCCGACCAGATCCTCGAAGGTCTCGTAGGTGGCGCCCCGGACGTCGCTCTCGCACCCGTCGGCGAGCTCGATGAACGCCTCCATCGGGATCGGGAAGCGCCGGGCCGTGTCCGCCAGCGCCACCATCACCGGGTCGGAGCTGTTCGGGTCCAGCGCACGGACGTCGGTGCGGACCTGCTCCAGGCCGGCGAGCTTCTCGTCGTCCGGGAGATCGCCGTCCCCGATGTCGTCGAGCCGGCGGGCAAGGGCGTAGACCGCGGACAGCGCGCCCCGTTTCTCCGCCGGCAGCAGCCGGATGCCGTAGCTGAAGTTCCGCGCGGCCTCCCTGGTCAGAGCCTCGCAGGAGGCGTACGCCTCGGCGACCGTCGAGCTACCCGGCACACCCGAGCTCATTTCGCACCCTCCGCGCTGTGGACGTCGGTTCCGGCAGCCGCCGCGGCGGCGCCCGTCGGGGGGATGTTCGTGGCGGCGGTGCCCGCGGCCCGGGCAGCCGCGCCGGCTCCGGGCAGCCAGGTCTGTACCAGCGCGATCGCGGCGAAGGCTGCGACCCGCGACTTGGGAGCCTTGGGCGTCCCGCCGAGCATGTCGTAGTCGGCACGCCGGATCGCGTCCAGCGCGGCCCGCCCGCCGCCGACGAAACCGGCCATCGCCAGCCGGAGCCGGCCGCCCACCAGGCCCACCAGCGGAGCTCCCTGGTCGAGCAGGGTCCGGGCCCGGGCCACCTCGAAGGCCATCAGGTGGCGGACCGCGGGCGAGGCGACCGGCGCGGCCAGGTCGGCCTCGGTCACCCCGAAGGCCTCCAGATCCTCCAGGGGCACGTAGATCCGGCCCATGGCCAGGTCCTCGGCGACGTCCTGGAAGTGCTCGGCCAGCTGCAGGGCGGTGCAGATCCGGTCGGACAGCGCGATCCGCGCCGGCGTTGCCAGCCCGAACACGCCGAGCACCATGCGCCCGATCGGGTCGGCCGACAGGGTGCAGTAATGGAGAAGATCGTCATAGGTGTCGTAGCGGGTGACCACCTGGTCCTGGCGGTTGGCCTCCACCAGCCGGCGGAACGGCTCGGCGGGCAGGTCGCAGGCCCGCACGGTCCGGGCCAGCGTCTGGTGCACGGGCAGCTTCGGCTCGCCTCCCGACCAGATCAGCTCGAGATCGGCGCCGAGCTCGCCAAGCAGGGCGAGGCGGTCACCGGGGGCCTCGTCGCCGATGTCGTCGACGAGCCGCCCGAAGACGTAGATCGCGTTCAGGTGCTCGCGGAGCCGCGCCGGGAGCAGCCGCGAGGCGACCGGGAAGTTCTCGGCGGTCGCCGCCAGCAGAACCTGCTCGGCAGGCGTGCTGAGATCGGTCACGCCGAGGGGGGCAGACGGACGCGGTGGGCCGGTTCGGGCGTCGATTGCGGTCATACGCCTCTCCTTACGTGGCGGTCTGCGCTCCGGGTGCGCGGTGCGGTGTGCGTCGTGTGCGTCGTTCGTGCCGGCCCACCGCCGTGCGTGCCGACCGCGATGTCTCCCCGACCCGCGGTCACTCCGGCCATCGTCCGGGCCCGATCACCGGAGCCGCCACCGCTGGCCGGAGGGCGTGCTGGCCGGGCCGCCGCCGGTCAGGCCGGATGCCGGTCGGTCCCGGCAGGCCGGCCCGGTCTCGGTAACGTGACCAGGTCACCCCGGTCTGGGTCACCCGGTCTGGTCGGTCGGAGCCAGGCACAGCGCGTGCCCGGGGCGGCGGTGGGTCCGCCCAGGCGACGCATGCCGTGGTCAGAGGCGGGGCGTTGCGGTGTTCGGCGGGGCGTTGCGGTGTTCACAGCGGCGGGGCCGGGACGCCACCGCGCGGGCGACGCCCCGGATCCGCCATCGCCGCCGGTGCGGTCACCGGCGGCGAGTGGAGTAGTTCGCTCCGCTCACTCACCTCCCGGACCGGGGCAGCCGGATGCGCACATCATCCGAAGACACCGGCCAGGCGGCGGTACAGCGACGGCGCCGCGCCGTGAACGCGCGCGGCGGCGGACAGCCAGCGGGGAACCCACACCTCCGCGTCCCCTCGGCCGGTGGCGGTGAGCATGCGCTGCGCCACCAGACCGGCCGGGATGGGACGCGGCCACCGACGCACGTACGGTGCGCCGCGCCGGTGGAAGAAAGGCGTGTCCACAGCTCCCGGTAAACACAACGTGACGCTGATGCCACGTCCCCCGACTTCGGACCGCAGCGCGTCGGCGAAGCCGACCATCGCCGCCTTCGACGCCGAGTACGCGACCTCGCCACGCACGCCCAGCACACCCGCGATGCTGCCGACGAGCAGGATCCGGCCCTGCCCGCGCTCGAGCATCGCCGGCAGCATGGCCCGGACGAGCATCATCGGGGCCAGGACGTTGACCGCGACAAGATCCTGGATTGTGGATGGAGGCATCACGTCGAACGGCCCCGCGGCGCCCAGGCCCGCCGAGCAGATCAGCAGATCCACGTCGCCGAGCAGCTCCGAGGCGCGGGAGGCCACGGTGACCTCACTGCCAGGACCGGCGAGGTCCACAGCTATCCGGTGCCCCTGGGTCGCGGCGGCGACCTCGTCCAGCGCCGCGCCGTTGCGACCTACCAGGAGTGAAC
The DNA here is from genome assembly GCF_000374165.1 of Parafrankia elaeagni. GTDB lineage: Bacteria > Actinomycetota > Actinomycetes > Frankiales > Frankiaceae > Parafrankia > Parafrankia elaeagni. The sequence goes on along the minus strand of NZ_KB893761.1, from coordinate 112,887 downwards.
GACAGTTCTGATCAGCGAGCAGGAGGGCCGCCTCCCGTCCGATGCCGGAGCTGGCTCCGGTCACCACGGCAGTGCGTGGCGGCCATCCCCTCGACGAGGCGGGTCGCGCGCCGCTGGACACGGCGGCCTGGCTCCCCTCGCGCGCAGCCGCGCGGGGCCGAGCGTTCACAGCCCACCACCTCGGGTCACACGGTCCCCCCCGTGGTCCCGTTCCGGCACAGGTATCACGTCACCTACTGCTTCCGTTTATGTCGCCCTCCAGCATCGGCGTTCCACGTGTGGCGGGATCAGCGTGCACTCCCGCCCACCGCCGGCTCGCTTCGAGCGGCTCCACCATTTCATCGTCCCGAGGCCGGGTCGTCCATCGTCAGATGGACGACATCGGGCCTTGCTCCCTTACCACACATTCCTCAGGTCAGCGGCAGACCAGATGCGGATTCACCTCGCCGAAGCATGTGCCGAATTCCGCCCGGATTTTCCGGGTGGAATGACACAGCATTGACATCTACCGGACATCGAGACGTAGCTCACGCCTGCGGGAGCCACCGCACCTGTCGAACCTGCCGACCATCGGCTACACCCTGCCGTCAGTCCGAACCCATCGCCACCGGATCACCGACGACGACACCGGCGAAGGTGTGCGCCGGAGCCTCCACCGCGTGCGTGTAGACCCCGTCCGGGTAGTAGACGGGGCAGGCCGACGGATCGTCGCCCGGACACGGCGTCATCTCCCGCACGCCGACAACCCTACCGTCCCGGACAAACATGATCGAAAGGGGCAGCACGGTGCGGTACATGTAAAAGCCTGATGTCGTCTCGCCCCCGAAATCAAAGATCATTCCCCGCCCGGGGGGCAGGTGGGTGCGAAACATCAGGCCTTCGCTCCGCTCCGCGTCACTGTCGGCGACCTCGGCCTCGACCGTGAGCCCGCGGACCCGGACGGTGATCGTCGGCTCCGCCGCCGGGCCCGCCGCGTCGCCAGAACTCGCGGTCCCGTCACAGGCCACGACGAACACGGCAGTACCGGCCGTCACCAGAGCATGGGCCGCCCGCGCACGCAACCGTGACGGACCATCCGGGCTTCGCCCGGCACGCCCGGCACGCCCCTCACGGGCGAGGCGCGCGCTACGGGCGCTGGTCCGCGGACGGGTCCGCGGACTGCTCTGGTCCCAGCGCGGCAAGAGCGGCCTCCACGATCAGACGCTGAAGTTCCTCGGGCAGCAGCGGCGCGAACGGTGACAGCGCGCCGACACGGGTCACCGCGGCTGCCAGGCCATCCGCACCGCCGCCACCAGTAAATCCGGTCAGGGCCCGAATGCCTGTCGGACTCCCCACGCCAGTGGTGGTGGCACCCACGACCGGCCGCGCACCCCCCTTTTCCACGACCCACCCCGCCGGACCGCCATACGCGCCCGGACCCGCCGGGCCGCTCGGTGTTGTCACCACGCCACACACCGATGCCCCCGCGGCACCATCCGCCGCGCTCGACGTGCTGTCCGTGGCCGCGGGGCCGCTCTCGGCCGCCGCGACAGGACCGGCGGCGGACCCGTCGCCGGCCTCGCCGCCGCGGCTGCGCAGCTGTTGCATCGCACTGCCCATGACGCCGCTCTGCACACATCCCACCGCGCAGCGGGCCCGCAGGAGCCGGGCCGGGGTGGGTCGCGGGCCGGCCAGCGCCCCGATGATCGCCTCCTGCTGGGAAAGGATGTCGTCCTTACCGATCCGGTGATGCAGCACCGAGGGATCATTCGCGAACGCACAGAGCACCACCCCGGTCTCGGCCAGCAGTCTCACCAGCGCGGCGAGGATCGTCTGCGGCGGCGGCGGAGGGTCACGCCGAGCCAACTCGACCAACTGCGCGAACCCTGACTCGAAGGGCGAAATCAACGCGTCGAGAATCATCTCCTTGGACGAGAAGTGGTAGTAGAGCGCGGCCTTCGTCACTCCGAGTCGTTCGGAGATGTCACGCACCGACGTACCCGCATACCCTCGTTCCACGAAGAGCTCCACGGCGGCCGCGAGGATCCGCGTGCGGGTGTCGACTCCCTGCGAACGCGAGCGTCCGGCGACCACCAGTTCTCACCCCCAGAGGACGGGTCAGGCGCGAATGTTACCCTGACTCTACTTACCGACCGATCGGTAAGTAGAGTACGTGCACGGCGCCCACCGGGACCACCGTCGATCAGCAAGGGCCGTCACCGAGTCACGGACAGTGACGCATCGGCCTTCCAGAACCTCCGAGGGGAGATCATGGCAAAGCTCGCGCGCTGGTGCTTCCAGCACCGCTGGCTCGTCCTGTTCGTGTGGGTAGCGGCTCTTGTCGGCCTGACAGTTCTCGGCCGGGTCACCGGCGACGACTACAAGGACACGTTCTCGCTGCCAGGCACCGACTCCCAGAGGGCGATCGACCTCCTCGAACGTGACTTCCCCGCCCAGTCCGGCGACAGCGCGTCGATCGTTCTCCACGCCCGCACCGGCACGCTGAACGACGCCGCACTCCGGGCCCAGATCACGGACCTGGTGGACGAGCTCGCCGAGCTGCCGCACGTCACCGAGGTCATCGGGCCGTTCAGCCCGCAGGGCGAAGGCCAGATCAACCAGGCCGGCACCACCGCGTTCGCGACCGTCGCACTCGACCTGCCCGGCAACGAGCTCGCCGTGTCCGACATCGAGCACGTGGTCGACACCGCGCGTTCCTATGACCGCGACGCGCTGCAGGTCGAGGCGACGGGACAGGTCGCCGCCGTCACCGAGCAGGCCGAGCAGGGCGCGAGCGAGCTCATCGGCATCGTGGCCGCGGCCGTCATCCTGTTCCTGGCGTTCGGGTCCCTGCTCGCGGTCACCCTCCCGCTGATCACCGCGCTGGCCGCGCTCGGGGTCGGGCTCAGTCTCACCGTCCAGGTGTCGCACCTGACCTCGGTCGCCGAGTTCAGCACGATGCTGGCGACCCTCATCGGGCTGGGTGTCGGCATCGACTACGCCCTGTTCATCGTGAACCGCCACCGCATCGGCCTGCGTGCCGGTCGCTCGCCCGAGGACGCTGCCGTCAACGCGGTCAACACCTCCGGCCGCGCCGTGATCTTCGCCGGAATGACGGTCTGCATCGCGCTGCTGGGCCTGTTCGCCCTGGGTGTCACCTTTCTCTACGGGGTCGCGCTCTCCGCCGCCCTGGCGGTGGCGATGACCATGCTGGCCTCGGTGACGCTGCTGCCCGCCCTGCTCGGCTTCTACGGGCGCAAGGTGCTCAGCCGCCGCGAGCGCCGCCGGATCGACGCGAACGGGCCTGAGCCCGAGCAGCCGTCCGGCTTCTGGTGGCGGTGGGCCAAGGGAGTCGAGCGTCGCCCGGCGATCCTGGCCGTGGTGAGCGCCGCGGCGATCGCCGTGATCGCGATTCCCTTCTTCTCCCTGCGGCTGGGATCGTCCGACCTCGGCAACGGATCAGAGAGCAAGAGCACCAAGCGGGGCTATGAGCTGCTGGCCGAGGGCTTCGGGCCCGGGTTCAACGGCCCGTTCATCCTCGCCACCGAGATCTCGGGCCCGGCGGACCTGCAGACGTTCGAGCGGACCATCGAGGCCGCGAGGGACACCGAGGGCGTCGCGTCGGTGACCCCGCCGAGGGAGAGCCCGAACGGCCGCGCCGCGATCGCCACGCTCTACCCGTCCTCCAGCCCGCAGGCGCCGGAGACCGCGGAGCTCCTCGAGCGGCTGCGTGACGACGTCATCCCGCGGGCGACCGCCGGTGCGGCGCCGGTCTACGTGGGTGGTGGCACAGCGACCTTCGAGGACTTCGCAGCGGTCCTGGCCGACAAGCTGCCGCTGTTCATCGGAATCGTCGTCGCACTCGCCTTCATCCTGCTGGTCGCCGTGTTCCGCAGCCTGCTGATTCCCCTCACGGCCTCGCTGATGAACCTGCTCGCCGTCGGCGCGGCGTTCGGCGCCGTTGTCGCGGTGTTCCAGTGGGGCTGGCTCTCGGACGTCTTCGGTATCAGCCCGGGGCCGATCGAGGCATTCCTCCCGGTGATGCTGTTCGCGATCCTCTTCGGCCTCTCCATGGACTACGAGGTCTTCCTCGTCAGCCGTATGCACGAGGAATGGGTCGCCCGCCGCGACAACCGCATCGCGGTTTCGCTCGGCCAGGCGGAGACCGGTCGCGTCGTCTCCGCCGCCGGCGCCATCATGACCCTGGTGTTCGCGTCGTTCATTCTCGGCGACGAGCGGGTCATCAAACTGTTCGGCCTGGGGCTCGCCCTCGCCATCGCCATCGACGCCTTCGTCATCCGGACGATTCTGGTGCCGGCACTCATGCACCTTTTCGGCCGGGCGAACTGGTGGCTGCCCCGCAGCCTCGACCGGGTCATCCCGCACCTGTCGGTCGAGTCCGCGGACGATCTCCCCGAGGTCGACCCGGAGGGGCTCCCCCTCGGGCTCTCCGACGAGGTCCCCCAGCAGCCACACGGGTCCACCGAGGCCGAGCGCACCCACTGATCCACCGGCTGGCCGGACTCGGGCCCGGCCAGCCCCCTTCACCCCGGTTCAGCTGCCCGCCGCCCGGCTCGCTCCCCTGCCCGTCAGGGGCCCGCGAGCCGGGCGTCGCGGTTCCGGGGGCGGGTTCCCCTCCCGGGGCTGTCCGGTCCCGGGGGCTGTCCGGCCTGCCCGGTCCGGGTGGCCTGCCGGCCTGGTGACGCCTATCCGACCTGGTGGCTGTCCGCCACGGTCAGCGCCTCGTCCAGGATCGCCAGACCGAGCCTGACCTCCTCCGCGGTCGTCGTACAGGGCGGCGCGATGTGGACCCGGTTGGACTGGATGAACGGCCAGAGCCCACGTTGCCGGCAGGCCTCCGTGAGGGCCGCCATCGGCCGCGCGTCCGGCCCGGTCGCGTTGAACGGGACGAGCGGCTCGCGCGTGCCGCGGTCGCGGACGAGTTCCAGCGCCCAGAAGGCGCCGAGGCCGCGCACCTCGCCCACGCACGGGTGCCGCCGCGCGAGCGCGGCCAGTTCCGGCCCGATGACCTCCTCGCCCAGCCGCCGGGTCCCGGCCAGGATCCCCTCCGCCTCGAAAACGCCGATGGACGCCACCGCCGCCGCGCAGCCGAGCAGGTGACCTGAATAGGTGAGCCCGCCCGGATAGGGCTGCTGCGCGAACCTCTCGGCGATGTGCGGGGCGAGGACGACACCACCGAGCGGGGCATAGCCGGAATTGACGCCCTTGGCGAAGCAGACCAGGTCGGGGACGACGTTCCAGCGGTCGACGGCGAACCATTCCCCGCAGCGCCCGAACCCGGACATCACCTCGTCGGCGATGAAAACGATGCCGTGGGCGGTGCACAGTTCGCGGACGCCGGCGAGATATCCGTCCGGCGGCACCAGGATGCCGTTCGTCCCGACGACCGGCTCGATCATGATGGCGGCGATGGTTCCCGGGCCTTCCAGCTCGATCACCTCGGCGAGGTGCGCCAGCGCGCGCTCGCCTTCCTCACCGGCGTTCGCGGCGTGGAACGACGAGCGGTACAGGTAGGGGCCGAAGAAGCGGACGACACCCGGAATTCCGGGTTCGCTGGGCCAGCGCCGCGGCTCCCCGGTCAGCGTGATCGCGCCGGCGGTGGCCCCGTGGTACGACCGGTACGCGGTGAGGATCTTGTGTCGGCCGGTGGCGAGCCGGGCCATCCGCAACGCGTTCTCGGTCGCCTCCGCGCCACCGTTGGTGAAGAAGACCCGGTCGAGATCACCAGGAGCCCGGTCGGCGATGAGGCGCGCCGCCTCCGAGCGCACGGCGTGCGCGTGGAAGGGCGCGATCGTCACCAGGTCGCGGGCCTGGGCCACGACCGCCTCGACCACCGCGGGGTGCTGGTGGCCGATGTTGGCGTAGACCAGCTGCGAGGCGAAGTCGAGGTAGCGCCGGCCGTGCTCGTCCCAGAACCAGCTTCCCTCGGCACCGGCCACCACCAGCGGGCGATGGCTCCCCTGAGCGGACCACGAGTGGAACACATGCCGGTGGTCATCGGCGCCCGCCGTGCTGGCATCGGTCACGTCGCCTCCAGAACCACCGGGTCTCGGGCATCCGCCACCGGGGTGCCGTCTGGAGTATGCATCTGACCACACGCATCGGATCCCCCGCCAGCGTCGTCGACGGGCGGTGCGGCACAGTGAGGGAGATCGCCACCAGCCCTCGTCGCGGCACCGGCAGGCACCGGCACCGGCACCAGGGCCGGGATCGGCGTCGAGGTCGAGGTCGAGGTCGGCGTCGAGGTCGGCCGGTCGGCCGTCACGGAAGGGAGTCCCATGTCCGTCCCCGCAGCGTCGCCGCCGACGCCCACGACCTCCGGGCGTCCACTGCGGGTCGTGATCGCGCCCGACTCGTTCAAGGGGTCGATCCCGGCCACCGACGCGGCGGCCGCCCTGGCCAGCGGCTGGTCCGCGACCCGCCCGGACGACACCGTGGTGACGATCCCGATCGCCGACGGCGGGGAGGGCACCCTCGACGTGTTCGCCGCCGCCGTCCCCGGCGCACGCCGGCAGCGGCGCGACGTGACCGGGCCGGACGGACGCACCGTGCCCGGCGCCGCCTGGCTGACCCTCCCGGACGGGTCGGCCCTGGTCGAGCTCGCCGAGGCCAGCGGGCTGCCGCTGATGCGGGAACCGGATCCGCTCGGCGCGCACACCACCGGCCTCGGCGAGCTGATCGACGCGGCGCTGGACGAGGGCGCCCGCAGGATCCTGGTGGCGCTCGGCGGCTCGGCGTCCACCGACGGCGGCACCGGCCTCCTGGAAGCCCTCGGCGCGCGCTTCCTGGACGCCGCCGGCCGGCCGCTGCCCCCCGGTGGCGGCCCGCTGGCCGACCTGGCCGCCGTCGACCTGCGCGGGCTGCGCCCCGGGCCACCGGATGGTTTCCAGGCCCTGGTCGACGTCGACGCTCCGCTGCTCGGCCCCACCGGCGCGGCGGCCGTCTTCGGCCCGCAGAAGGGAGCCGGGCCGGAGCAGATCGCCCGGCTGGACGCCGGGCTGGCGCGCCTCGCCGACCTCATGCCCGGCAGCATGCCCGGCAGCGCCGGGGCGGACGGCCAGCTCGCCACGCGGCCCGGGGCAGGTGCGGCCGGCGGGACCGCCTACGGGCTGGCCGCCGCGCTCGGCGCGACGCTCGTACCCGGCGCCCGCACCATCGCCGAGCAGGCGGCCCTGCCCGCCGCGCTGGCACGGGCCGATCTGGTGATCACGGGTGAGGGGCGCTTCGACCGGACGTCGACAGGGGGCAAGGTGGTCGGCGGCGTGCTCGACCTGGCGGCGGCGGCACGGGTACCCGTGCTGCTGGTCGCGGGCCAGCTCGACGGGCCCGTCCCGCCCATGGTCAGTGAGGCCCTGGCACTCGTCGACCTGGCCGGGGACCGGGCGGCGGCCATCGCCCGGCCGGGCCACTGGCTCACGCGTGCGGGGACCCTCCTGGCCGCGTCCCGCCGGCTGGTGGCCTGAGGCTCATCCGCCGCCGGGGCTCGGCGTCACCTCGATCGGCTCGAAGCTCTCGCCGGTGACGTCGACGTCCGCGGCCCGCAGGTTCGCCAGCGCCTCCCGGGCGAACTCGTTGGTGTAGGCGGGCCCGGCCGGGTCGGCGCGCAGAACGGCCCGCCCGTCGGCGTTCCGGGTGCCCCGGGCGATCTCGACCGTCCGTTGCCAGGACGCCTGGTCGATCACGCCGATGCCCTGCGGGGACGGCCAGACGAGCTTGTTGACCTCGTTCATCTGCCAGAGCTGGTGGCTGGCGCCGAGCTGCGAACCGGCGGCGACAACCAGATCGCGACACTCCCGCGCGTTGTCCCGGCAGTACGCCCAGCCCCGCAGGGAGGCCTCCAGGAACCGGGTGGTCGTCCGCCGGTAGGCCGGGTCGCTCTCCAGCCTCGGAGTGGAAGCCCAGACGGCGTCCTGCAGCATGGCGGTGCCGACGTCGTTCCAGTCGATGACGGCGAGGTCCTCGGAGGTGTAGAGCCTGCCGGTACGGGGGTTCTCCGCCTCGAGGATCTGGGCGTACTCGTTGTAGCTCATCGCGGCGGCGGCGTCGATCTCGCCCGACAACAGCGCTGTGACGTCGAACTCCTGCTGGACGAGGGTCGCGTCCGCGCCCGGGTCGAGCCCCGCTCCGGCCATACCGGCGAACAGCTCGAACTCGTTGCCGAAGCCCCAGGTCCCGACCCGCCGGCCGCGCAGGTCCGCCGGTTGGCGGATGCCCGCGTCGGCGAAGCTCACCTGCCACGTCCCCGAACGCTGGAAGATCTGGCCGACGTCGGTGATCCGCGCGCCCTGCTCACGCGCGGCAAGGGCCTTGGGGACCCAGGCGATCGCGAAGTCCGCCCTCCCCTGGGCGAGGACCTCCTGCGGCACGATCTCGGTGCCGCCCTCGAGGATCTCCACAGCCAGGCCGACGTCCGCGTAGAAGCCCTTGTCGCGGGCGGCGATGTAGCCGGCGAACTGCGCCTGGGTGAACCACTGCAGCTGTAGCCGCACCGCGGTGACCGGGACGCCGGCATCCGGGCCAGCGCCGCTACCACCGCTACCGCCGAGGCCGGCCGCGCCGGCCGCGGTGCGGGTGTCGTCGCGCGGGTCGCAGGCTGCGAGCAGGGCACCTGCCAGCAGGGCTGCGAGCAGGCACGCCGTGAGCGCGGCGGCGCGAGGTCGTCTCATCGTGCCTGTTCCGGAAGAATGCGGAAGGTCCGTCATCAGACTGTAGGCAGGATCAGCCGCCGTTCGGGCGGGAATCCGCGGTGCCGGAGCGGGCCGAGGCGGGCGGCGCGACCGCCCCGGCCGGCCCGGCGGGCGGCGGGGATTCGGCGGGCACCAGGTAGCCGTGCTCGAGATAGCCGGCGCCGTGGTGCTGACCGCGCAGCCCGGCCGCCGCGCGCACGCGGCGCGCGTGCAGAACGGGAAGCACCTCCCCGACCTCGGACAACGGCGTGAACGCACAGTTGATGATCTCGTTCATATCGAGGCGGATGCGGTCCCGCCAGGCCGTCGGCAGCAGCCCGCCGTCGAAGACGAAGAGCAGCATGTCGCCGACCCGCCCGTCGGACGCCCAGTCCACGACCAGCAGCGGCCCGATCGGCGGGACGATGCCGATCTCCTCCTCCACCTCGCGGACACAGGCCGCGTACGGCGACTCACCGGGTTCGATGAAGCCACCGGGAATGTCCCAGCCGGGCTTGTAGGACGGCTCGACCAGCAGCACCCGGCCCTCCTCGTCGAAGAAGAGCGCCCCGGCGGCGGCCCGGGGCCGGGCCATCGGCGGGCCCCCGTTGCCGTTCTCGGTGGCCTTCCACCAGTCGACGGGCTCCGGCTGGGCCACCACGTCGGTGGGGGGGGCGGCGCCGCCGGGGCCCGCGCGGCCCGGGGCACCGCCACCGTTCGCGGCGCCGTTCGCCGCACCGGGTGCCTCGCCCGCCACCGCACCCGCGACCCCCACCACACCACCGGACCGGGCGGCACGCGCGCCACCCTCGCCCCCCGGGGCCGGCGCCAGGGTCTGACCGGGCATCGAGGCGGTTGGCCCGGACATACGCAACGCGGTCACGGAATGTGACGAATGGTCTGGCTGGCGGGAGCCGGCAGTCATGATGGTCCCTTCTGCCGCTACGGGCAAACTAGCTGCTACTGGGCTTATTACACGAATCCTCGGCGGTTTCCGACATCGGCTTGCGCACTGTCAGCCAGATGTCGGGCCTGGCACCGACACAGCCGGGTGCGGGGCGCGCGCGGCCGAGCACCTGAAACACATCGGAAACCTCGAGGCCGCCCACGCAGGTCAGAACAGACCCTCTCCTTCCCGGAGGTTCCCGTTCCCCCGCCTGCCGCGTGGCGAATACTTGAATTGTGAGCATCGACACGGTGGGGATGGGCGGTCTCGTGACGGAGTGGACAAGAGTCCGCGAGGAGCGGCGGATCTTCGAGGACGAGGCGGTCCTCGCCCTGGACAAACCAGTCGGGGTGTCCGTCATGGGCGAACGGCACGACACCGATCTCGTCACCATGGCTCGGGCCGCCGGCGAGGAGCTCTTCCCGGCGCACCGGATCGACAAGGTGACCTCCGGAGTCGTCCTGTTCGCCAGGGAGTTGCGCTTCCACGGCGACCTCACCCGGCAGTTCAACCGCCGCACCGTGGAGAAGGCCTACCTTGCGCTGACCCGTACCCGAGGAGTCCCCGAGACAGCCACCATCGACCTCCCGCTCAGCGTGGGCCGCAAGAACCGGGTGCGCATCGCGGCCAACCGTGCCGACATCGTCGCCCTGCCCGCCGGCGCCGGCCACTCAGCCCCCGACAGCGGCCACTCCGCCCCCGACAACGGCGGCGCCACCTCCGACGGCGGCGGCATGCTGTGGACGGTTCCCGCGGCCAAGACGTTTCCGCACGTCAGGACCTATCCGTCCATCACCCGCATCGCCCGTGTGTGGCAGGGCGACCAGCACACGCTGCTAGTGGCGCGTCCGATCAGCGGCCGCCGGCACCAGATCCGGGTCCACCTCGCCTGGGTCGGGCACCCCATCGAGGGCGACCCGCTGTTCGAGCGGGCCCCCGTCACCCGCACGTTCCTGCACTCCTGGCAGCTGGCCTACGACGCGGCCTGGGACGGTGGTCGCCGCAGGTTCACCGAGGCCGCGCCCGGGGCGGACTTCTGGGCCGCGCTGGACCCCGCCGAAGCGGCGGCGGCCGCCGCCGCCCTCGCCGGGTTCACCGCCCCGGCAGCCTTCTGAGCAGCTCGACTGCCTTGTGGCTCGACCGCCCGTAGGCGGACTTCAGGCCCGGCGGCCGGGTACCGTGGCGCCGCCGGGGCCGAGGTGTCGTGCCGCGAAGGCGGCGAAGGCCCTGGCGTCGGCCAGCGAGCCACCCGGCGGCCGTGGCGTTCCGGCGGCGTAGTCCCGGAACAGGCGGGGGAAGCGCCCGTCGAGCTGGTCGACCAGGTCGGGCAGGCGGTGGGCCACCCCCCACAACCGCTTCTCGACCAGCGCCGCGGCCTGGGCCTCGACCCGGCCCGCGTCGAATCCGGCGGGGAGGGGTGCCCCCGCGACGAGGGCGGCCAGCAGCGCGCGCTGGGCTCTCCCCAGCTTCCTCCGGTCACCCACGCCGCCGGGCGTGCTCCGTCCCAGTGCCGCTCTCCCCCAGCCCGCCCAGCTGTCTCGGCCAGGACGCCGGGGCGGGCGCCCGCCGGACGACAGAGCCGGTGCGACCGCGGCCGTCACCACTCGGTCCGGGGATGGCGGGTCCACGGGTGACCGGCTCGGGGAGGCCCGGCCGCAGTGGCGGTCAGCCGCCGCGCGGAGCGAACATGATGATCGCCATGCCGGCAAGGCACACCGCGGCGCCGACGACGTCCAGCCGGTCCGGGCGATAGCCGTCGGCGACCATCCCCCAGACGATCGAGCCCCCGACGAAGACGCCCCCGTACGCGGCCAGGATGCGTCCGAACTCGCCGTCCGGCTGCAGCGTCGCCGCGAACCCGTACAGGCCGAGCGCGATCACGCCGGCACCGACCCACAGCAGGCCACGATGCTCACGCACGCCCTGCCACACCAGCCACGCCCCCCCGATCTCGAGCAGGGCGGCGACCGTGAAGAGTGCGAGGGAGCGAACGACAGTCACAGGCATGCTCCTTCGGCGGACGGCGGACGGCGGACGGTGCCGATCGCACGATGCCCGGGCAGTCGGACGTCCAGAGCATGCGGCACGTGCACCGCGACGGTAACCATCCCGGCTGACCGCCCGAAAGACGAGTGCTCACCTGCCAGCGGCTACCGCCCGGAGTCTGCCGGATGGCTGGCTCCCAGAACTCATTAGGGCAGTCGGCGGTGCTGCTCGCGCAGGGGCGCCGGTCAGGTGCCGCAGGGCGATGCAGCCGGGCCGGGCGAGACCGGGATCGACGCTGGCCCGCAACGCCCCGGCAGGCGCACCCGGCTGATCAGGCAGCGGGCGCGCGCAGAACTGCCGGCCCGCACGCCTGCAGTGATCAGGCGGGCGGGCCGGCAGATCCTCGTCCGGCCGGGTCAGGCCGCTGGTGCCGTGGTTGCCGGAATCGACGCGGACGGCGTCGCGGACGTGGCCGGGGAGGCCGGGGAGGCCGGGGAGGCCGGGGAGGCCGGGGAGGCCGGGGAGGCCGGGGAGGCCGGGGAGGCCGGNGGCCGGGGAGGCCGGGGAGGCCGGGGAGGCCGGGGAGGCCGGGGAGGCCGGGGAGGCCGGGGAGGCCGGGGAGGCCGGAGGGATGGTCGGCAGCCGCAGGACGGACCCTTCCGCGCCGGTGACGACGGTGACGTCGACCGGTGTGGCGTTCGGGGTCAGCGCGTTGGCCGCGCCCCCCGAGATCCGGACGGCGACGCGGTGGCCGGCGGCGAACTGGTAGTGGTTCGCACGGATACCGATCTCGAACGTCGTGACCGCGCCGACCGCCACCGGAGTCGGCGACGTGTGCGACGCCCGGTGGCTCGCTCGGAGGAACCCGTCATTCACCAGCGTGGTCGTCCCGTCCGCGGCCACGTCGAGGAGTTCGACATAGAGATTCGCGTCGCCACCCGACAGCGAGGCGCGTAGGCGCAGTGTCGGATGACCGAAGATGGCCCTCGGCTCGGTCAGCGGCGCGGTCCGGAAGGTGACCGAGCCCCCGGGAGCCGTGGGGTCGGCCGGCTGGTGAAAGGTCGGCGCCCCGGCGGATTCCGCCGGAACGGATGACGCACTGCCCGCGCCCACACCCGCGCCTGAACCCGTGCCCGTGCCCGTGCCCTGGCCGGCGGCCTGTTCCGACAGGGTGCCCTCGGCGGTGAGCGAAAGGGTCCGGGTGCCCACGGTGTTGCGAGGGCTGTAGTTCACGATCTCGCGCCAGCCGGCGCCACCTGCGTCGGGCCGCTCGTAGCTGACAAAGGTCGGCCTGGGCGGAATGGGGATGGCGGGCAGCTTCTTCACCCAGTGGTCGAACCAGGCGAGCAGCAGGCCGGGGGCGAGACCCGCCGGGTCGCAGAGCCCGGTGCAACCGGGGAAGGCGATCGGCGAGCGGTGCGGCCACGGGCCGTAGACAGCCCAGGTGCGGTCGAGGGCGCCTTCGATGTTGGCAAGAGTGCCGGAACGGAAATAGCCGTCAATCCAGCCGCCCATGGCGAGTACGGGCACCTTGATTCGGTCGTACCTGCCGGCGAAGGACCGGCTCTGCCAGTAGTCGTCGAAGGTCGGGTGCTGGCGGTTGGTGGCGTACTCGGCGGCGGCGTCGATGCGGCCCTGGCTCAGGAACTGGGCGGTGGGCGGCCAGTTGTCGATCGCGCCGTTCTCGGTGGTCTTGATACCGCCGGGGTAGATAACGTCGTCGTAAAGGCTGGCCGGCGACTGGAGCGGGGCGACGGCCACCAGGTGCGGGGCCTGCTCGATGGCCGCTCCGTAGCTTGTCTGTCCGCCGTAGCTCTCCCCGAACATGCCGATCCGCCCGTCGGAGAACGGCTGGGCCGCCAGCCACTCGACCAGGTCGCGGGCGTCCTTCCGGTCCTGCGCCGATCCCGCGTTCTGCCAGGTGCCCCCGGACCTGCCGGTGCCGCGGACGTTGCAGATCAGGGTGTTGTAACCCCGGGTCACGAAGTACTCCGCCTCGCCCTCGTAGGAGGTTCGAAGCTCCGCGTAGGGCGTGAACTCGACCACCAGACCGGGGAACCTCCCCTCGGCAGGCGCGCCGTTCGTCGCCGGCCTCAGCAGCGAGCAGTCGAGCGCGGTGCCGTCCGTGACGGGCACCGACACCGTGGAGCGCGTCGACGCGAAGGTCGCCTCCCGGGTGTAACCCCACCAGGCCCGGGTGACGCTCGACAAGGGCGCGGACGTGACCCCGGGCGTTCCGCCCGGGCCCTCGCCGCCGCCCGAGGGTAAGCAGCCCGCCAACGCCATCACCATGGCGGCTGTGACCGCCAGAGCGGCCCCGATGCGCCCAGCTGCCCGGGATCGACGTACGCCTCGCCGACGTTGCCTAGGCATCCGTTTCCTTTCCTGCCATAACCGCCCCGACCCGATCAGGTAGCAGCACTGAGCTCAATCCAGCTCCCTCATCTGACACCCCATGCCAAATTGTCATGATCAGGCGAGAGCATAGGGCTGCCGAGCAGGCCGGACAATCACCCGATGGTGCCTCCAGCGGGCGCCATAACCAACGCGTCGAACGCACTCGACGGCCTTGCTTTCTCGCGTACTCCGTCTCGTCAGCGCGGCTGCGTCGGCAAAGGAACTGCCACGTCTTCAGCAGTGAGCCCTACGGCGCGAGGCCTCGGTCCCCCGGCGGGTACGGTGTTCCGGAGCCCTCGGCGATGATCTACAGCTGGGAGAGGTCGATCGTCGCGGGAAAGGGGGCCGACACCGTGACCACGCCAGCGTGGACGTCGCCGTCCCGGTAGATCCTGGTGGCCGGATCGAGGACGTAGGTGTAGACGAGCGGGACACCGCCGGCGGGCTGCTCGATCCGCCAGTAGTACGTGATGCCGGCCCTCGCGTACTCTCCGGCCTTCACGAACCGGTCGGTGGACTCGGAGCCCGGCGAGACGATTTCGGCCACGAGCAACACGTGATCCGGGCGGGCCGGCATGATGTCGATCGTGTCGGCGCGGTAGACGAGCACGTCCGGCCGGCGGTTGGAAAGCGGTACGTCCTGGAGACGGAGATCGAAGTCGGTGTCGGCGTTCCACCGCGGCCCGCCGGCCGAGTCCAGCGCGTTCGCGACGATCCTGGCGAGCCGGTTGTGTCGTCTGGAAGCACTGGGAACCACGACGACCATCCCGTCCACGATCTCGATGCCCGCGCACTGCTCCTCGGACCACGAGTCGTACTGCTCGGCCGTGATCTGCTCATGCATCCAGGCGGGAGCGATCATCTCCCCGGCGATGACGAACCTCCTCAGCCGACACGACCGGCTCAGTTCCTACCGGCCAGCGTAACGCGAGCGTGCCGCTGGTCCCGGCGTGCCGATGGAAGCAGCGGCACGCTCACGCCTGAGATGGCCTGAGCAGCGGGCCCGCGGCGGAGCCGGGTGCACCCTCGGCGGCAATACGTTCGCGGCGTCGCCCTCCCCACTCCCCCAGTGGGCGGAGGGCCTCGTTGAGTGACGTGCCGTGCTCGGTGAGGGAGTACTCGACCCGAGGCGGGACCTCGCGATACACCTCGCGATGGACCAGGCCGTCCTCCTCCATCTCGCGCAGGTGCTGGACCAGCATTTTCTCGCTGACGCCAGGAAGGCCGCGCCGCAGTTCACCGAACCGCCGGGTTCCGTGGCTGTTCAGCTCCCAGAGGATCAGTGACTTCCATTTCCCGGAAACCACGTCCATACCGGCATCGATGCCACAGACGTAGGGACCGCGCCGTGCACTCGTCACCATCAGACCCTCCACTCCGCCCAGCTGGACACTGACTTCCAGGTAAGTACTGAACAAAATAGTAGGTACTTGCCGGCGGGAAGGGTTCACAGGGAGGGTCGATACGGCGCGCCAGTCAGACCACCGAACAAGAGCGAGGAACACTCCATGACTACCCGTACGACCTTCCTGGGCCTGGGCGCGATGGGCAGCGCGCTCGCCGCCGGCCCGGCCGGACGCACCATGATCAATCTGACGACGACGACACCGGGCCAGGCCCGCGAGCTCGCCGCCACGGTGGACGCCGAGGACTACGCCGGGGCCGGCCAGCAGAGCCTCGAGTTCACCGAAGCCGCGCTGGCCTCGTTGGTGACGGCCAGCCTCGAAGCGGGCGTCCAGGTCGACGTGCTGCGGCCCGTCCACGACATCGTTCGCCGGCAGATCGCTGCCGGACACGGCCGGCAGGGCACCGCCCGCATCTTCGAAGAACTCAGGAGCACCCGATGAGCGGCGAGGGCGACCTGTCTCCTGTGACGGTCATCGGCCTTGGCCCGATGGGCCGGGCGATGGCCGCGTCCCTGCTGCGGTCCGGCCATCCGGTGACGGTGTGGAACCGTACCGCGCGGCGGGCCGACGACCTCGTCGCCGGCGGCGCCACGCTCGCACCCACCCCGGCGGCCGCGGTCGCCGCCAGTGAGCTGACCATCCTCAGTCTCACCGACTACCAGTCGATGTACGACGTTCTCGGCCCGGTCGCCGGGAGTTCGGGGACCTCCGCTGTTCCTGACCGCGCTGGCGTTCCTGACGGCTCCGGCGTTCTTGACGGCAGGGTCCTGGTCAATCTCAGCTCGGACACGCCCGACGCCTCCCGGCACGCGGCGGCCTGGGCAGCCGGACACGGCGCGACCTTCGTGACCGGAGGCGTGATGGTGCCCGCGCCCGCCGTGGGCGGCCCCGGGGCATATGTGTTCTACAGCGGGCCGCGCGCGGTGTTCGACGCCCACGAACCGATGCTCAGGCTGATCGGCGAGCCCAGGTACCTCGGGGAGGACCCGGGGCTGGCCCAGCTCTTCTACCAGGCGCATCTCGACGTCTTCCTCACCGCCCTGTCGAGCCTGCTCCACGCGACCGCGCTCGTCACCGCCGCCGGGGTCCCGGCCGCCGACTTCCTGCCCGGTGCGCTGGACACCCTCACCGCCATCCCGGCGATGATCGGAGACGGAGCGGACCTCGCCCGACGGCTGGAGGCCGGCGAACACCCCGGAGACCTCAGCACGGCGCGGATGATGGGCACGACAGCAGACCACATCGTGTGGACGAGCGAGAAGGCGGGCATCGACACCCGGCTGCCGAAAGCCGTCAGGGCGCACTACGACAAAGCCATCGCCGCCGGCCGCGGCACCGAGAACTGGACCGTTCTCTACGAGATGCTCGAAGCCGGCGACTGAGCAACGACCAAACCGAGGGTCCTGACCTGGACAGGTCCGTGAGCTGGATCCGCCGGGTGGCCCAGCCCTTCGAGGCCGGCCGCGCAGTCGAACACCGCTGCCATGTCGGGGACAGCCGCCGTGTGGTATGTGGCTACCCTGCGATGTCGCTCTGCGCGGCCAAACCGAGGAGGACTGTCCTGATGGCGGCGTCGAGGGACTCGCGGAACGGCGGATTCATGAAGGCCAGAGTCGGCTCGACCTGGTAGGCGGCGACCAGGGCGGGCGCGGGATGGCCGCGGGTCCACAGCGCGCCGACGAGTGCGATGAGCAGACCGGCCGCCTGCGCCGATCGCGGCTCGTCGAGCTCGGGAACGAGACGGCGGAACAGGGCGGCGAGCCCGACCATGCTGTCCCGTGCCCCCCGCTTGTACCGAAGCGCCACGTCCGTGGAGACGTTCCGTTCCAGGACGGCAGCCTGGGCGCTGAGGAGTTCACACAGCATCGGATGGGCGTCGAACGACGCGGCGAGCCCGGCCGCCAGGTCGCCGGCCCGAACGGACACCGGAGCCGACGGGTCGACCGTCGGCGGGAGCTTCTCAGCGATCTCGACCAGGAACCCGGCGGCGGCGGCGGCCAGCAGGTCGAGCAGGACCGCCTCGCGCGACTCGAAGTAGCGCAGGACGTTGGACTTCGCCAGGCCCACCCGGCGGCTGAGCTCGTTGAGGCTCATTGCCGACACCGGCATCTCGTCGAGCATCGCGGCCGCCGTCCTGAGGATGCCCTCACGGCGTTCCGTGCGCTGCACCTCGCTCCTCGCGCGCTGGAAGGCTGCCGCCCTCGGCGACCGGCCACCCTCCGTCCGCTGTTGGAAGGAACTGTCATGGCTCACAAGGTCGCCCTGGTCACCGGCGCCTCCTCAGGCATCGGTGATGCCACCGCCCGTCGCCTGCACGGGGCCGGCTTCGTCGTGTACGGCGCCGCTCGACGCGTCGAGCGGATGGCGGAGCTCGCCGCCGCGGGCGTGCGCACCATCGCCCTCGACGTCACCGACGAAGCCTCCACCCAGCAGGCTGTCACCGAGATCCTCGCGGCCGAGGGCCGCGTCGACGTGCTCGTCAACAATGCCGGCTACGGCTCGTACGGCGCGGTGGAGGACGTCCCGATGTCCGAGGCCCGCGCCCAGTTCGACGTCAACCTCTTCGGGCTCGCGCAACTCACGCGGACGGTGCTGCCGATCATGCGCGCCCAGGGCAGCGGCACCATCATCAACATCAGCTCGATGGGCGGTCGGTTCGCCACTCCCCTGGGCGCCTGGTACCACGCCAGCAAGTTCGCCGTCGAAGGTCTCAGCGACGCGATGCGCCTGGAACTGAAGCGCTTCGGCCTCGACGTCGTCCTCGTCGAGCCCGGCCTGATCCGAACGGAATGGGGCGCCATCGCCGCCGACAAGCTTCGTGCCACCTCGGGACACGGCCCCTACGCAGAACAGGCCGGCGCCATGGCCGCATCGTTGGAGGGCGGCTCACGACCCGACGCGCGGCGGACCTCGCCGCCCACCGTCATCGCCGACGCCGTGGCGAAGGCCGCGACCGCCCGTCGCCCCCGCACCCGATACACCGCCGGCTACGGCGCCCGCCCGCTCATCCTGCTCAGCCGGGTTCTGCCGGACCGGATCTTCGACGCCTTCATCAAGCGAACCTCCGGCACACCAGCCTGACGATGTAGGGGTCGTGCACCTGATCGTGTACGGCAGCCCGCTCGCGCGCACGAGCCGTTCGCCGCGGCGCTTCCAGTCGCGGGACGAACTGCGCGCCTTCGAGAACCGACCAGCCCCGCCCGCGCCGGTGCCCGACTTCGGCGCCCGGTTCAGAACACCACCCGAGCGTTGCCGAACGGGCTGTCCGGGGGCAGGTCGAGGCCGGCGCGGCCGGACAGGTGCAGCATCATCTCGACCGCGTCGGCCCGGACGATGCCTGCGCTCGGGCCTGATCCGACCTGCCAGGTACCGCCGGCCGGGCCGTCGAGGGCGAGGGTGACGGCCGGGCCGGGCCACTGCCGGTCCAGGTCACGGACGACCTGGGCGACGATCTCGTGGTCGTGGTCACCCACCACGAACTCACGGTCGGTGGCCCGCGCCACCTCGAGCCGGTGCATCCAGGTGTCACGGGCGGCCAGGATGTCGAAGACGTACCGCATCCCCTTCTCCGGCAGCGGCGGCTCGGGGAAGAACAACCGCACCGGTGCGCGCCGGACGGGAGCCGGCATCCGCCGGACCGCGCGGATCCCGGCCGCGGCGAACACGTCGAGCTGGGCGGCGACCTGCGCGTTGCTCCGGTCGGCGGTGTCGTCGAGCTGGACCTGGTTGTGGCCGTCGAGCACGATGCGGTCGCGGTAGCGGCGGCGGGCGACCCACAGCCGGCGCAGCAGTGTCCCGACCCGGGCGAACTCCTCGTACTGGCCCCCGACATGCGCGACGACCTCCCGGACCCGCCAGCCGGCACTGGCGGTGTCCCGCTGCCAGTCGACATCGTCCAGCGACGCCACGAGAGCGCGGAACGCGGCGGTCTCGGCCTCCGTGACCCGCGCGGCGTCGTCTCGCTCCAGCGGCCTGTGCGTCAGAACGGCAGGGCTGTCATCCGGCGTGGTCATGTGGCTCCCCCATGTCGTCGCTCCCCGGTCCGCCCGGCGGAGGTGGTGCCTTGCTGAGGTGGTGCCCTGCTGAGGTGATGCCCTGCTGGGATGGCGCTTGTTTCGCTGCCCGGCCGTCAGGCGGCGTGCGACGGCTCGGCGACGGCGCGGGTCTGCGGAAACGTCGTCTCGTAGGCATCGGCGAGGGCGCGGAGCAGGCCGGCGCCGTCCCCGTGGAAGCTCGACCCGTGCATGATCGCCAAGGTCGTCGGGTTGAGGTCGGCGAGACGTCGCAGAGTCGCGGGCACAGCCGGCCCGAGCGAGCTCGATCTGAACAGCTCCTCGGTCCGCATCGCGGCGTCGACGACCGAATCCGAGGTCAGCGCCGCCGGGTTGCCGTCCTGGGCGCCGAGGTCGCCGCAGAACAGCGTCCCGGTCTCCGTCTCGAACAGCATCCGGGACTCCCAGTTGTGCGGCACGTGCGGGGTGTCGAGATGGCGGACACGCCGCCGGCCGGCCGCGTTCCCGGCACCGCCGAGGTCAAGCTCCTCACCGTCCGCGAGGGCACGCGGCGGCCGGGCCGCCGCGTCACCGAACGACGTCAGGACCCCGATGGTGCTGTGCACGACCTGCGCAGCGGGGGCGACGGCCAGGAAGTCGTTCATGGCCCCGCACTCGTCGGCCTCGAAGTGCCCGCTGGCGATCCACCTCAGCTCGGACAGCGGGACGATCCGGGCCACCGCCTCGGACACGGCACCGAACAGCGCGTGCATCCCGGTGTGGTAGATCAGCGGCTCGTCGGCCTCGATGAGGAACTGGTTGAAGGTGAAGCCGCGCGGGCCGACGTCCGGCACGTAGGTCGAGATCCGGTGGATACCCGGAGCGATCTCGTGGGTGGTGGTCATGGCTGGGACTCCGTTCGGGAGGCGTCTGGTGCCACGGCGAACCGGGCGACGAAGACGTCGATGAGGGTGGGAAGCAACGTGGTGAACGCGCCGTTGTCGAAGTCCTCGTGGGGGGCGTTCGCGAGCTGCTGGCTGATGACGCCGGCGATCAGGACGCTCCAGAGCCGGATCACCTCGTCCACGGGCGTGTCGGCGGTGAGCAGCGAGCGTTCGCGCAGGCTCGTGAACATCTCGCCGAGCCAGTCGATGTGGCGCACGGCCGGCTCGTACGCCTGGTCGGACGGCCGGTAGCCGGGCACCGGCCGCCAGAACATCAGCTGCGCGGAAGCGGGGTTCTCGATGGCCCACCTGGTGAACGCCTCGGCGCGCCCGCCCAGGAACGCACGCAGCTCGGCACGCCCCTCGGGGACGCCGGGCGTCTCGACCGCCGCCGACAGCGCACGCCAGCCACGGGCGAAGATCTCGTCGTAGAGCGCGTTCTTGCTCGCGAAGTACACGTACAGGGACGGCGGACGAATACCCATCCGCCGGGCGACCTCGCCCAGCGACAGCCCCGCCGCACCCTGCTCGCCCATGATCGCGATGGCAGCGTCGATCGCCTCCTCGATGGTCTCGAGGCGTCGACGCTGCCGGCGGTCGACGTTGGCAGCGGGAACGGTTGGCATGACCCCAGGTTTCCCTAATGGCATTAGGAAGTCAAGTGAACAGTAGGAAGTACGATCGGCATTCGTTCTCTTCCGGATCGGCATACGCGTCGGCGTCCCCCTCGGGAGCAGCCGGGCAGGGCCGGAGCACCAGCCGATGGTTCCGAATCCGCTGTCCGGCCGGCGGCGTGGTGATAGATCTGTCGCGTGCCCCATGAGGAAAGCCCGGGCGGGAGAGATTCCCTGGCTCGGCTGGTCGCCGCTGTCGACGAGTGTGTCGAGCGGTTCACTTCGACCAGAGACGGCGACGCGGTGCTGGCTGAGGAGGCGCTGGGCCGTGCCCGCCGCCTCGAAGCGGCGGCCGACGCCGCTGACCTGGCCGAAGGCGACTTCCGGCTGACGGCCGACTACACGCTGGGCCTGTTCTTCCACTACCGGGTGATCGCCGCCGAGCCGCGTGCGGGTGGGCCGTCGAGCCTCGAAGACGTCGCGGCCGCACTGAGCCGGTTCGCCACCGTCTACCAGCTCGCTCCGGACCTGCTACCGGACGGTCTGTTCGAGGTGTGCGCGACGATGACGCCGCCGCGGGCGGAGTTCGTGGCGGCGTGGAACTCCCGGGCCACCGTGCTCATCGCCCGGGGCCGGGTGACGGGCGATCTTGACATCGTGGACGACGCCGTCGGCCTGCTGCGGCTGGTGGTGGAACACGCCGATGCCGTGCCATCCCTCGCGGACCCCGGCGGCGCCACCGCGGACCCCGACCGCCGCGCCGGCTATCTGACCAATCTGGGGCTGGCGCTACGGACCCGCGGCCGGCGCAGTGGGCTGCTCGGCGATATCGACGAGGCCGTCAGGGTCGGCCGGCTGGCTGTCGAGACGGCCGTCACCGAAACGGCTCGGCGCTCGTTCCGGTCCAACCTCGGTGTGTCGTACACCGCGCGGTTCGCGTTCAGCGGCGAGCCGTCCGACCTCGACCAGGCCGTCGAAACCCTGCGCACCACCGCCACCACCACCACCACCACCACCGATGGCCCGGCCGCCGGGGCGAACGAGGTCGGCCGGATGTCGAACCTGGCCGCCGCTCTGGGCAGCCGCTTCCTCATCGGCGGCGACCAGCGCGACATGACCGAGGCGATCGAGCTGCTCGCCGAGGCCGCCGTCCTGGCTCCGGACCCGGCGAGTCAGGCCGAGTGCCTGTCGAACCAGGCCGCGGCGCTGTTGAGCCGGTACACGGACAGTGGCGACGGCGCCGATCTCGAGCTCGCCGTGGACGTCGCCCGCGAGGCCGTGCGGATCGCCGGGGACGACCCGGCCAACGGTCACGTCATGCGCAACAACCTGGCCCTGGCACTGCGGTCCCGCCACCAGCGGGATCCGAGCCGCGCTGACCTCGACGAGGCCGTCGACCTGCTCCGCGACGCCGCCGGCGATCCGGCCGCGGTACCGGTGGAACGCGCGGGCCACCTGTCGAACCTGGCGTCAGCGCTGCGGGTACGGGCGTCGAGCCACCCGCTGGCCGGCGCGCCGGAGCCGGCCCGGCGCGACCTGGACGAGGCGGTGGACGCGTCGCGTCAGGCGATCAGCCTTGTCTCGGCGGACGGACCGGCGGCGGCGCGCTACCAGTCCAACCTGTGCGCCGCGCTGTCCCGCCGCGCCGACCTGTGCGCCGACACGGGCGCGGACGCCACCGGCCCGGACCAGGCGTCGAACCGGGACGCGGCGGTCGAGGCCGGCCAGACGGCGGCTCGGCTCGTCCGCCCCGACGACCCCGGCCGGGCGGCGATCCTGGCCAACGCCGCGCTGGCCCTGCTGCGCCGGGACGGACCCGGCGACCGGGAGCGAGCCGCCGCGGTCTACCGGGACGCGGCCGGGACGACGTCCGCCCCGCCACTGGTCCGGGCGATCAGCGCGCACCAGAGCGGCGGCATCCTCGCGGAGCTGGGCCAGACTGACGCGGCGGTCGACGCGTTCGAGCAGGCCATCGCCCTGCTGCACGCCGTCACCGACATCCGTCTGTCCAGCCGGGACCAAGGCCGGCACCTTCTGGAGCTGGCCAACCTGGGCAGCGCGGCCGCGGCGGCCGCGCTGTCCGGCCCGGAGGCGCTGTCCGGCCCGGGGGCGTTACGCGCGCTCGACCTGCTCGAACGCGGCCGGGGGGTGCTGCTCGCCCAGCTACTGAACTCCCGTGACGAGCTGACAGCCCTCGCGGCGAGCCACCCGGACCTGGCCGCCGCCGTCGTCCGGACCGGACGCGAGCTCGACCGGGGCGCCTCGCCCGACCAGCCGTGGACGTCCGCCCGCGCGGCCCGCCGGGCCCGGTTGCTGACCGAGCGGGCGCGGCTGCTTACCAGGATCCGCGCCGAGCCCGGTTTCCGGCGGTTCCAGCTCCCGCCCGAAGAGGAGCAGGATCTGACCCGCTGCCCGGTCGACGGCCCGGTCGCCGTGCTGAACCTCGCGGCCCACCGCTGCGACGCGCTGCTGGTCACCCCGGCCGGCGTCCGCTCGGTCGAGCTGCCCCGGCTCACCCACGCCGAGGCGACGCGGCAGGCGAACATCCTGCTCGCCACGGCTGACGAGGGCGGCCCGGACGCCGAGAAGGCCCTGGAAGGCGTACTGGAGTGGATGTGGACGACGTTCGTCGCCGACGTCCTCGACGAGCTCGGCCTACCGGCGCCGCCCCCGCCCGGCGCCGACCCCGACGCCGGTCCGCCCCGCGTCTGGTGGATCCCGACCGGTCCGCTGGCCGTCCTGCCCCTGCACTGCGCCGGCCCGCGTCCGACGGAGACCGGCGACGACCCGCCGGCCGCGCTGGACCGCGCGGTGTCGTCCTACGCCCCGACCCTGCGCACCCTCGCTCACGCTCGTGGCCGCGACAACCGCTCCGGCCTGGGCGAGCGAGGCCTGGTCGTCGCCGTCCCGACGGCGCCGGGCTACCGGCCGCTGCCCGGCGCGGACCGGGAGGGCACCACCGTCCGCGACCTCACCGACGCCGCGACGCTTCTCGACGGCCCTCACGCCGGCCGCGACCGAGTGCTCGCCGGGCTGGCCACCGCAGACTGGGCCCACTTCGCCTGCCACGCGACGACGGACGCCACCGACCCGTTCGACAGCCACCTGGTCCTGGTCGACGGCCGGCTGACCGTCCGCGAGATCACCGCGTTGCCGGGGCGGACGGCCACGTTCGCATTTCTGTCCGCGTGCACCACGGCATTCGGCGGCACTGGTCTGGTCGACGAGGCGATCCACGTGTCGTCGGCCTTCCAGATCGCCGGCTATCCGCATGTGGTCGGGACACTGTGGGAGATCCGCGACCGGGCCGGCAGGCAGGCCGCCGGCTGGACGTATCCGGAGATCGCCGGCCGGGGCCCGGCGCAGGCGGTGCACGCGGCCACTGTCCGACTACGCTCTCGCTATCGCCGGCAGCCGTCACGGTGGGCCGCCCACGTCCACCTCGGTCCGTGACCCGACGGCATGGTGATCGGGCGGCATGGTGATCGGGCGGCATGGTGACTGCCCGGCGTGACGAACTGCTGGCTCCGGTTCCGGGGCCGGTTCCGGGGCCCACACGGCCGAGGCCCCGCATCCGGCCACCCGGCGGATTCGCCGGCTGCGGCGGTGGGACATGTCGTCCGCCTGGGCCGCCCACATCCACCGCGGCGCCTGGAGTTTCGCCGCCGGCCTGGTCAGTGGCCCAGCTTGTCCTTGGTCTCGGTGACGGTCTCGCGGACCCGCTTGGGGATCGGGACCTCCGGTTCGGTGCCCGCCTTCGTGCCCCGTCTGGGGTCCAGGACGTCCAGCGACGCCACCGCGTCCCGCAGCGCCTCTGTGTCGTCGCCGGCGGCGGCGATCGCTAGAACCGCGTTCTCCGCCCTGCCCCACCCCTCCGGCGTCAGCTCCCAGAACGGGACGTGGTCGAGCAGGTCGGCGGCATCATCGCGGAACTCCTCATGGACAGCGGGCAGGTGCACCGGAGCCTCCCTGGTTGGTCCTGTCCTGGGCCTGGGTAACGCTGGCGGCCAGCGCACGGTTTCCGCGTCGTCCCCGACGAGGCCCGGTGGCCATACCTATTATCGTTTCATGGTCGTCGGGGCGGATATCAGCTCGGGGATCGCGTCGCCGGACCTGACCGGCCAGGAGTTCGTCGCCCATGTCTACGCCCCGGTCCATGGCGCGCGGGCGTCCGCCGGCTACGACACGATCCGGAACCTTTGGGCGGGGCTGCGCCGTGAGTTCATGATGGATGAGCCGATCCGCGCCTTCGGAGTTCCCGCCGCCCTGCCGCCCACCGCTTCACCCGCGATGGAATCTGGTCTGATCGCCGCCCAGGAATGCCGGCGGCCGGGTGTCTACCAGGCATTGCTCCGCCGAGTGCGGGACGTGCTGTGCTTCTCGGCGATGCTCGCGCCGCCGGCCGGCGAAGGTGACTGGCGGCAGCTCGACGACGCCTGGACCGGGATTGTCGGTGACGGCCAGGCCGGCGCGTTGCTTGGCGGCGCCCGCCTTTACCTGGGGCGGGCTGACGTCGGCTCGACCGGTGGTGTCAGCGCCCGGCCACCGCTCGTCCCGGTCATGGCCGAGCCGGCTGACCGGTTCGTGACAACGGACGCCGGGTTCATGGTCTGGGAGCCCGGCCCCGCGCCCGACACCCGTGCCGAACGGCAAATCGTCGTCATCGGCGGCCTCGATCAGGACGCCGAGCTCAGCGCCTGGACCTGGTCCCGCGGCGACTCCGTCCTCACCCCGCTGGCCCGCTACCTCATGCACGCGGCGAAGGTCCGCCATCACCTGCGGCTGTGGGCAGACGGCCAGCCGACCCAGGACCTGCGCCGCCATCTCGACGCCGCCGTCGACGCCGCCGACTCCGTCGTCCCGTCCGGCGGCGGCTCCGCCCCGCTCGGCGATCTGGCCGTTCTCCGGGAACGGCTGCTGGCGCTGGACGTCGCCCGCGGCCGAGTGTCCCGCGTCCTGGCCGACGTCCAGGACATACATCGCTCCGTTCGTGGCTCCGTCCAGAACCTGGCCGCGTGGGCCGAGCAGTCCGTCCGCTGGCGGGACGCCGGCGGCCTGTTCGCCGACGACCGCGAGCTCTGCGCGTGGTTCACACGCCAACTCGCCGAGGACATCGGCTACCTGCGTACGGCCCGGGATCGCGCCGCCGCATACAGCCGCCTCGGCCAGTCGGTGTTCGGCGGCATCCCCGCCCCTTTGCCGGTCACTCCCGGACCGGAGCGGGACCGGGCGGACATCGCCTTCGCGGAGCCCGACCGGTCGCTGTTCCGCCGCGCGCTGGCCCGAGCCTTTGGCTCGGAATCCGCTGCCTCAGCGGTGCTGGACGCCGTCGGCTTCCCGGTCGAGCTGCGCCGCAACATCGACCGTGCCGCCCCGGACCTCGTCTGGACCGAGATCCTCAACGATCTCGACAACGGCCTCGTCGCCCACCCGTACCGCCGCCTCCTGGCCGCCGCTCTCGACCGCTACCCCCACAACGAGACGTTCACCGACCTGGCCCGCCGCTACGGCTGACCTCGCTTATCGCCCCCCGCCGTTGTCGTCGTCGTCGTTGTCGACCTCGGCCCGGGACGGCACGGTCGATGTGCACGCCGATCGAGCCGAGCCGGGCGATGGCACCGACCGGGCGGCCGTCGGCGGCGGCGGCGGAACAGGTAGCTGGCGAAGAGAAACCCCGGCCTGGACCCAGACCGGGGCGCTCGTGGTCGCCGGTCAGCCGGCCGTCGGCACCGCCGCGGTCTCCTCGACGACGGTGAACAGGCCACCCTCAACATCACGCCAGTCGCTGACGGGGCGGATGCCGAGGGTCGCGAGCAGCTTGTCGGCGGCCTCGCTGAGGGCGGGGAGGTCGGCGGCGTCGAGGCGGCCGACGATGGTGCCTTCCGTGTCAGCCTCACCACGGATGATCCGGACGTCGAGGGTGTCAGCGTCGACGTACGCGTAGGTGTTCGTGTCGGTCAAGGGAGCCTCCTTGGGACATGGGAGAGATCGGTTCGATTCGTACGAGGGAAATCCTTACGCAGCGACGCGGACCCGAGCCACGCGCCTCCCGAGGTGTCAGGCCGCATGGGCATATGGCGTGTCGTGGTCGTCCCGCGGGGCCAATCCCAAACCGACGGTGGCCAAATCCGGTCTAACCGCAGCTGCGGATGCCCTCCGCGGTAGATGTCGTGTGGTGCCACTCCGCGGCCGGATGATGTGCGGGCCAGCGCGATTGGGAACTGCCGGTCCGTGCCTCTGAAGTCCCGTCGGCGGGGTCGATGCCAACCCGGTCGACGAGGAAGGCTCGCGCGGGGTCGACGGGCTCGGCCAGACCAGGCCGGTTCGTGGCGGCGGCGAGATGACTGGCCGCGGCACACAGTGCCGCATCGCGTTCCCGCCACCGCGTCGCGCGCAGCGCGTGGTGCAGGTGCTCACCGATCTGGTCGGCGAGGGTCAGCTGCGCGAACGCGGCGGTCGGCCATTCGCCGTAGGGAGCCCAGCGGCGTTCGAGGAGAAATCCGCTCCGAACGAGGTCACGGGCCACGCGGGCCACGAGCATCCGCGAGCCGAGGCCGTCGCCGCTTGGTGAGCAGATCGAGCGGGTCATGCAGGACCACGCCGCCGGTGAGGCCGGCCAGGATCTGGGTCGGGGCCAGCAGCCAGTCCGTCAGTTTCATCCCGTCGGCGGGGTCGACGCCGATCCGGTCGACGAAGAACGCCTGCGCGGTGGTCACCTCCACCTGATGGTGTGGCCGGCCGCCGTGTCGATCGCTGTCGGGGTAGACGACCGGGAAACCATCGAACCGCGCGGGTACCCCCAGAGCGGCGTCGATCGGCGTGGCGTCGAAACCTGGCGGGACGAACAGCTGCACGCGGGGGCCGAAATCGTGATCCGTGGAAATCTCGACACCGAAGCCGAGAACCTCGGACCCCTCACCGAGAAACTTCCCAAGGCGGCGGATCATCTCTCTGACGCGAAAGCCGACCTGCTCGCGTTCACCGGCTACCCGCGGCAGATCTGGAAGCAGGTCTGGTCATCCAACCCGCAGGAACGACTGAACGGCGAGGTCTCCACCGTCGGCCTGTCGGGGCACCCAGACCACGGCCCGACCCAGCCCAACCCAACCCCATGCCAACGAGGCCGGGGAGACACCTGCGATCAGCCGACCCCGTCACATGAAAGATCGAGGTCAAGGCTCAGCAACCTCTCAACACCAGTCTTCCACAGCTGTTTGCGACGCACCCGGTGTGTATCCGGCCCGGTCGACCGTTGACGATGGTCGTACTGCCCCGGCTGTCGACCGTGACTGGGATCCGAGGGCGGGGCGGCAAACTCGGGGAGTTTGTCGGCGAAGACACAGACATTTGTCGGCAACGACACAGACGTTTGTTGGCGAGAACGCAGACAGGAAAGGGAACTTGGCCGGAAGCAGGTACGGGAGACTGTGGACGTTCAGTTCGGGTCGGAGGCGACAGCGGGTTACCGCGGGTGCCCCGCCGGACGGGGGTGGAGCGGGCCGGGCGAGGTTGGTGGCGGTCCTCGGCTGTGTCTCTGCTCTGGCTCTGCCGCTGGCGGCCTGCGATAGTCACCACCCGCCGCCACCCATCGATCATGCGGCGGCGCTGGCACGCTACGACATCTCCTACGCCGGGGCTGCCGGTCGGCTCGACGGGCTCGGCCGTTCCGACTCCGACGAGCAGCTACGCGACTGGGCGTTGATCGGACTGGCCGCGCATCTGAACCTGGACACGGCGACGTTCGTCCACACGGCCTACGACACACTGCCGGTCCGGGATCCGGGCTTCGCGGACCTCGCCCGCCAGCAGGTCGGCCCGGGCCGACTGTTGACCGACGGCCAGGGAGTCGTGCACGTTCTGGTGCCGACGGAGGATCCGAACGAGGCGCGGACCGTTGGCCTGCTGCTCGACCAGTACCGCGCGGACCACGGCGCGGACCCTGCCCGGGTCACCATCGACCACTACTGGTTGCGGCCAGAGCTGGACACGATCGAGATGATCGACGGCTCGCCGCGCCCGACCTCTGATGTGCGATCCGACTTCGGTTACCGCACCATGCGCGTGGACAGTCCGGATGAGCTGGCCAAATTCCTCGCCACCACTCAGGATCTCTCGCAGTTGACCCTGCGGGGATCACAGGTCTGGGCGAGCGGCTGGCAGTGGCCGGGCCCACCTCAGGCACCGGTGACCCCGGCAGATGTCTCCGTACTGCAGAGGGCCTACCCGGCCGCAGGCGGGGCCGTCCCGCCCGGATTCTCCCTTGACCCGGGGCCCCTGCCGACCGCGGACCCCCCGGGCCTCAGCGCGCTGCACGCGGCGATCCCCGACCTGGACCGCGACCTCACCATGAAGATCATCGATGATCCGGCCGCGCGGCAAAGGATCCGCGGCGAGCTGGACGCGGCGCTTTTCCGGAATGCGCGCTCGGACGCGGATCTGACCAGGCAGGGCCTGCCGAAGGACCGAACCCAGCTGTGGTCGGTGAGCCGCCTGGTCGACGGCGGACCCGTCTACAGCCAGGCCCGCTATGACGGCGGGCTCGAGAACACGGACATCGGGATGACGCTCTTCTACACCGACTACGTCGCCAAAAGCTGGGTGGTCGGCACCGGCAGCGGCATACCGACCGCGGCGGTCGGTGGATTCGTCCCGGACGTCCAGGCGTCCATTCCGTGGAGCCAGTGCGAGCCGACGACCGATGCGAGCGCGAAGAGCGGCCGGCTGTGGTTCGGGCAGAACGACCGGGCCTTCGCCAGGTCCGACGACCGGATCGATCTCGGTGCCCAGGCCACCCGGCTGTTCACACGCACCGATGGTGAGAACGGCAGCGAGGTCGAGCCGAGCTACGCATCCAGCCGCGGACTGCACTTCTGGGACCAGAACTACCAGGCGATCGCCGACTACGAGCCGCAGTACGCCCGGCTCGAGCAGATCATGCGCTGGAGCGGCGCACTGGAATGGCTGCGCGATCAGGGTGGCTCCCTGCCCACGCTGCCCGCGGACCAGACGCGGTCGGCGAGCCCGACCTTCCCCGACTGGTACCGCACGAACAACCAGCTTCGAGAACGGGCACCGATCCCCTTCCTCGCCCCGGGCTCGACCGGCGAGGCTCAGGCCCTGGTCCAGACCCCGACGAAGACCTACAGCTCCTGCAGCCAGCTGCTGATCAGAGGGGGGGTCTCGCTCGGCGATCTCAACGCACGTATCGGGAACGCCGACTACCAGGCGGATCTGCCGTCTCCGCTGCGCCGCGCCGGACTGCTCGATCCTGATTCGAAGATCGACGAGCACGGCGACGGCCACATCACCGAGGTCAGCATCGGTACCCAGCAGCGCGACGGCAAACCGGCCACGGTCAGCGAGAAAGTCACCCGCACGCTCACCACGCACGGCGACCAGACCGAGATCCGGATCGACGCCTCGCCCCGCGAGGTCATCCCGATGGGCGGGGTCAGGATCTGGCGTTCCGGCACCACGCCCCGGGCGATGTCCAGCACCGTGACCGCCGGTGACGGACGGGTCTCCCAGCACGTCACCTACGCGGGCCACGAGCTCGGCAGGCTCGATGCCTGGGCCACCGTCGACACCGTGGACATCCACTGGCGGTGGAGCCTCGTCGATCAAGCCCGCCGAGTGCTCCAGTCGGCGCAGGATCGCTGGAACGCGAAGCCCGGGCCGGCGCCGCCCGCCCCCGGGCCCGACACCACGCTGACCACCTACCGTGATTCCGCCGGCCAGCTGTTCATCAAGGTGGGCGGCCCGGGCGAGCCCTGGCTCACCTACGGCACCGGCAACCACCCGCCGGGGGCGGACCTGGCGTTCCGTATCGGCGGGCCGACCTCCGTGACCCGCGGCAACCTGACATATGAGCAGACCGCGTTCGCCGAGGCGACCCTGACCGCGGCCCCGAAGCCACCCGACGACGGCCACACCTGGTGGCATACGGTGGCCGCCTCGGACCACAACGACGCGACGTCCAGCTTCACCCCCCCACCGACGAACCGGGACCGAACCATCACGGTGATCGATCCGGACGGTCGCACCACCGAGGTCGTCCTTGCCGGCACCGCGTCGACCGGCGAGTCGTGGGTGCCTGCCGGTGACCGGACCTTCGGGCCCGACGGCAGTGCTGAGGGCGCGGCGCTGCTGGCCCACCTCGACCAGGTCATCCCGGTGATGGCCGAGGCGGTGAAGGCACATGACGGCCTCCTACGCGGGCTCGCGCTGCCGGACGGCGCAGCCGCGCTCGTCGACGAGCACGAGGTTCGGCTGCTCGCCGCGGACGATCCCCGGGCCGCCCGGGTGCACCGCATCGTCGCCGCCGCCCCCCGGTCCACGGCCCCAACCCTGCGTCTGGACGGCGAGGCCATCGTGTACGTCGACGCCGGTCCACTGTCGGTGCTGGCCGGCTCGGTTCAGCGTGACCGCACCCTGGGCGAAGTGCTCACCGACGCGGGTGACGAAGTCGCCGTCTACCTGCACGAGGGCCTGCGTTCGTCGGTCACCGCGCAGGACGGCCTGTTCATCGCCGACAGCCAGGCGCAGGGCATGCGGGTGACGGTGACCGCCGTGACCGCCGTGACCGCGGCTACCCACAACGCGGCTGCCCGCCCCGACGTCCTGGCACATGGAGGCGCAAGTTGGACACGAACAGTGATGGTGCCCCCCCAAGCCCTGCAGACATCCCTGCAGACATCGACGCCGTCCGCCTCACCCGGGTCGACTCCGCCGCTCAGACCACTCCAGACGCTCGCTTCGGCCGCGCCGGCCCGCCCGAGCCCGGCTACGACCGGGCCGGTCGACCAGCCCGTCAGCACGGTGGTGCTGGTCTGCCCGGCCACCGGCGAACACGCTGACGACTGCGACCCGACGTGAACCGGCGGAGCTGCTGTGACGCACTGGGCCGGCCGAGCCCAGGCCGGCCTTCCACCCGGCGGTACCGATGGCCGACGTGCTGAGGATTCCGCGGGGAACACCGCTCAGCCGGGCGGTCGAAGCCGGCGCCCACGCGCTGCGCGAAGGCAACACGGCCGGGATCGATACCGCCTACCTGACCGCCGTCGGCCTGGCAGCGGCTGCCGGTGCGGACGCCGCCGCGGGCTCCGCCGACGCCCGCGAGGCGGACCTGTGGGTGCTGCTCACCGCCGATCATCTCGCCGCCCTGCGGCAGGTAGGCGCGCTGAGCCGGGGCCTGCAACACGCCGAGCGTTACCTCGCGCAGGCCAGCGCGACCGGCGTTGACCCTCGCCAGCTGCTGCTGGAACGGGCACAGCTGCGGGCGGCGACCGGCGACCTGCGCGGGGCCGGCGCGGACGCGGCAGCCGTGCGTGCGGCCGGCCTCCGCACGCCGCTGTCCGTGGCGGCCCGTGGCCGGCTGCGACGGATGGAGGCGCTGGCCGCGGCGGACGCCGGCGACCGCGCCACCGCCATCCACCTGCTTGACGAGGCCGAGCGGGACCTGCGTGCGGCCGGCGATCCCACCTTCTCGATCATCGAGCAGGACCGCATGCTGCTCGCGGTGCGGGCAGGGGTCGAGACGGAGATCGCGGGCGTCCTCGCCGCCCCACGCCCGAACACCGTCGCCGGCCAGTTCCAGCTGGCGCTCGCCCTGCGCCGACAGCTGCACTACGAGGCCGCCGCCCAGGTCATGCTGGCTCTCGTCCGCAACCCCGACCTCGACGAGGCACTTCGGCTTCCGGTGTACGTCGAGCTCACCACCCTGCTGTTGGCGATGCGCCGGGACAGGGACGCTCTGGCGCTGCGTCCGCGGCTGGACGAGGCGGCGACCCGATGGCCGGACCCAGCCGAGGCCACTCGGTGGATCGCGCGTGCCTACGCGACCGTCCCCGAGGACCTCGATCGAACC
This sequence comes from Parafrankia elaeagni, assembly GCF_000374165.1. Taxonomy (GTDB): domain Bacteria; phylum Actinomycetota; class Actinomycetes; order Frankiales; family Frankiaceae; genus Parafrankia; species Parafrankia elaeagni. The sequence continues at coordinate 80,070 of NZ_KB893761.1, read as the reverse complement.
GGCAGCACAGCCGGCCCGACCACCGGGCCGCGGGCAGGCACCGTGGTGGCGTTCGACCGAGCGGTGCGCCATGTCCAGGCACTGATCGCCGATGGGCTCCTGGACGAGGCCCAGACCGCGCTCAACCGGCTGCAGGCCGGTGGGATCGGTGGGGCCGGTGGAATCGATGGAATCGGCGCCGAGACGCTGCGGGCGGCCGCGGACCGGGACCTCGCACTGTGGCACCTGACCACCGGCGAGCTGCACCTGGCCAGGTGCCGGCAGAACCGGCAACCGCGGCATGCTCATGCCGCCGTCGCGGAGTTCGAGCGAGCGGTGCGACACGCGCGGCGGCCCGGGCTGGCCGGGATCAGAGCCCGTGCGCTGCGGCTGCTCGGCGAGGCCCGGCACCGGTTGACCGAGTACGACCAGGCGGTCCGTTGCTGGGCCGAAGCCCATGACATCGAGGAACAGATCGCCGGCCGGCAGATCAGCGACGCGGTCCGGGTCGGCATGCTGCAGTCCGTCGCCGACGAGCACGACGAACGCATCCGTCTCGCCGCCGAACGGGCCGTCCCACGCGGCGGTCCGGGTGAACAGGGTGATGAGCGGGGTGCCGCCGCGGTGGCCTCGCTCGTCGTCGCCATGGAGGCCGCGCGCGGCGCCGCGCTCCTCGGGCGGATCCTGCCCGCCGAGGAAGGCCGGCTACGTCAGCTGCCCGCCCCCGACGACGACGCGTCCGCCTGGGAGTGGATCCGGGCGACCGCGAACCACCTGCCCCGTGACCAGGCGGTGTGGCTGATGCACGCGACGCCCTTCCGGCTGCACCACGCCGTGCTCGGCCGGCGTCAGCTGTACCACGTCGGCGTCGACTGCCGACGCGACGAGCTGACTGAGGCTGTCGACGAGCTGACCGGCTGTTGGAGCGGGGAGGTGTTGGAGTCGCCGGTCGGGCGGGACATGTTCGACGCCGCCACCGCGCGGATCGCCGGACTGATCGGGCTCGCCGACGTCCTGTGGCGGCTGCCGCCGCGGGTGCGCAGACTCACGCTCGTCGCCGGTGATGTCCTCGCCGACATACCCTTCGCCGCTCTGCCCACGGCTGCCGGATCCGTGTCCGGCGGGTTCCGGGCCGGCGGCCACCGAGCCGTCGACACCCACCCCGACCCGGCACTGCCGCTGGGGCTTCGGATCGCGCTGTCCGATCTGCCCTGCCTGTCCGCGCGTCGACCGCTCGCCCGGCGCTCCCTCGCGGTGCGCGGCGAACGGGACCTGTTGGTCAGCCCACCCGCCGAGGGGCTCACACCAGCCCGCGGGCGTCACAGCAGTGTGCTCGACGGTGCCGCGGCGACGCCGGACCGGCTGCGGGCGACGCTTGGCCAACGCCGACACCGGCTGGTCCGCCTCGACTGCCACGGTGAGTACGGCCCGCGGGACGCCTGGCTGCAGCTCGCACCCGCCGGCCCGGCCGGCCGGCTGTCGCCCGAGAACCTGCAGGCGATGGATCTCAGCGGCTGCGGGACACTGGTGCTCGGCGCCTGCGAGTCCGGCATGGCCACCCGGGTCGGCCGGGACGAGCGGACCGGCTTCGTGCGGGCCGGCCTGCACGCCGGCGCCGCCGCGGTGGTGGCTGCCCGGTGGGTGGCGGCTGACCCGGTCGCGGCCGTGCTCCTCGACCGCTTCTGCCACCATCTGCGCCACCTGCCCCGCGACCTCGCGCTGCGCCAGGCCCAGCGTGAGATCCACGCCGGTGTACCCACGGATGCAGGGGCAGGTACGGTGCGCCGCGAGGGGGGAGAGGTGGCGGCTCCCGGTCATCCCGCGCGCTGGGCCTGCTGGACTCTGTTCGGCGATGCCGGCTGGCAGACCACCGCCGGCCCTGTCCGGCGCAGGATACGCCGAGCCACGAGCGGCACAGACGGCAGTGATCGAAAAGAACGGAGATGACCGGATGCCGGGCACGTCCACCGGTGCGCCCATGGTGTATCTCAGCTGCGTCGACGCCGACCAGAAGGTCGGTGACTACCTGACCGCGCAGCTTCTGCGGGAGGGTATCGATGCCCGGCAGAACCGACAGATCCCGGCCGGAACCAACTGGGTGCTGTGGATCAACGATGCGTTAACCCAGTTCGACTGCTACGCACTGCTGTGGTCGGCATCGGCGAGCCTCGATCCGGGACTGGCCCGGGCCGAATGGTCCGCGGCGCTGGCCCGCGAGCTGAACGACCGCAGCCTGTCACTACTCGTCATCCGGCTCGACGACAGCCCACTGCCGCCGCTGATGGCGCCGTACCGGAACCTGGACGCATGCCATGGCCGCTGGGACGATGTGGCGAACGAACTGGCCGCGATTGCGCGGGGCGGCTGGGATCCGCCCGCCGGGGCTGTTTCACCACCCCGCCACGCCGCCACCATGATCACGATCGGCCCCTCCGGTATGGGTGCCAGCGGTGACATCGGTCGCCTCGTGGCGGCCCACACCATGCGGGTCCGCAACCGCGACCTGGGTTTCGCGATCGTGCTTCCAGTGCCCCCGGCCGTGACCGTCTGGCAGCTTCTTCGGTGCATCCGCGACGAACTCTCGCTGCCCGACGAGCAAGTCGGCGCCGACGGCCGCTTCGGCTTCCGCTTCCGTTACCGGCTGAACGTTGACGGCAGGCCACTGACCGGCGATCCCGACACGCTGGTGCACCTGCCCGACGGCGCGCTCGTCGACCTGGTGGTCGAAGCTGTGCCGTTCGGCCCCAACGGCGAACTGAAAGGCATCACCACCTACCGGGCCGAAACCATGGCCGGCCAGAGTCGCGCGATATCCCCGGCGCGGGGCCGCTCTCTGGTCCGTGCCGCCTTCCGCGGCCTCACCCCACCCTGACCTAAAACGGCACGATCCTCGAAGCTGCCTTCACAGGCCCCGGAGACCTCGGCGACCGGTTCGAACACGACCTCGGCCACGGCCCCCTCACCTGGCACCCACGCGTCAGCGCCGCAGCCGCCGCCGACCAATCCCCGAAACTACGCTCCGCAACCAAGATTCACGGGGGCACCCGGCACGGACCGAGCGGCCCCGGCGTTCGGCGTATGTGCTCGGACGGAGTCCGCTCGCCTTGAAAGAGACAGTCCCCCGGCTGGCGGCCGCCCGTTAGCCGGATTCGCGTTCCCGGTAGTCCCGTGGTGAGAGTCCGTGGAAGCGGGTGAAGGCGGCGCTGAAGGTGGGTAGGTGGGCGTAGCCGACGCGGCGGGCGACGGCGCTGGGTTTGGCACCGCCGGTGAGCAGGTCGCGGGCTATGCGCATGCGGGCGGCGTAGCACCACCGGGCGAAGGTCATGCCCGTCTCGTCACGGAACGCTCGGTGGATGTCGGCGGGCACGTCGAGCCCTGACCCGCCGGAAGTACCGATGCGGCGCAAGTAGTCCATCGCCACTCCCCGGGCACGGGAGTCGGTCGGCATCGGTACCGACAGCGCTCGCTGCGCGGCGACCTGATCGGCGAACAGGTCGAGGATATGGCCGGGGTCGTAGTCGTCCGGACGCAGTGGGGTGCGGGCGCTGATGGAGCAGAACATCAGGTAGTCGTCCCAGGCGGGCGAGAACTCGGCCTGCAGCGGCTCGGTCAGCTGGAGGTCGCCGGCGCTGGCGTCCCCGAGCGGCAGGGAGATCGAGTTCTCGCGCACACCCGTGGTGTGCTCCGAGCCCGCGGGGATCCAGGTCGCGACGCCTCGTTCCTGTTCGTAACGGTGATCGCCGATTTCCAGGTATCCGCTGCCGCGATACGTCCAGATGAGCACGTGGACGTTGTTCGTGTGCAACGGTGTGCGAGCCGCGGCCAGCAGGCCGGGCATGGCGGGGGTGTTCTGCGCGTGCATCATGCGCAGCAGGTCGTCGGCCTGGCGTGCCGCCGCGCGTTGCGTCGGCTCACATGCGACAGGCCGGGCGGAGAGGTTCCGGCCGAACTCGTGCGGGGTCAGCCCGAACTGCTGCTTGAACGCGCGGGTGAAACCGTTGTGCGTGGCGAAACCCACTCGTGCCGCCATCTGGTCGACGCCACAGCCGGCGGCCAGGAGTTCGAGGGCCGCGTGCAGTCGGCAGCGCAGCCGCCACTGCTCGAAGGTGAGCCCGGTGTCGGCGCGGAAGTCGCGGAGCAGGGTGCGCGGGCTGGACAGCACCTGGGCCGCCCATTCGGCGACGGTGCGGTCGAGCGCGGGGTTCCGAAGCAGTTCGTCGGCCACTTCTCGGGCTCCGCTGGCTTTCGGCCTGACCGGCGGATCGACCGCGTACGGCTGGACGTCCCCGCTTCGCGCGGGTGGTCGCCGACCGGAGCCGTGGAGAAGACCGACGAGCGCGTCCTGGGAGTACCCGTGGCCGGTCAGCGGCGTGACCATGAGGTTGAAGTGCTGGATCAGCCAGTCCTGCCAGCCATGGGGAACCACGAAACGCCGCGGCCTGGACGAGCTCTCGGCCGCGATGCTCGGATGTGTCAGCAGCGGGAAGGCGACCGTGCCTGGCTCGGTGACGACCGTCCAGTGGTTGCCGGGGGCCGCCGGAATCCAGACCCCCTCGCCTGCGGTGAGCCGAACCTCCGGATCGTCTTCGATCCGGACGCACACCGCACCCGTCCGGACCCAGAGCAGGAGATGCTCGGGCTGGTCCCAGGAGCCGCTTGATCGCACTCGAGGAATCGGCGGCGGTCGGCCCGTGCCCGGTGGCGGTAGATCCACACCCATCCCGTCCTAACCATGTGGCGATTTACGCACACCAATAAAGATTAGGTTCGCCTAACATTAGCACCGGCCCTCCTGCCGATGGTGGAGCGCGGCCTCGTCACCCTCGTAACGATCGGGAAGGGCTGTGGCTCAGCATGCCGAAGACCTCACGCCGGATCACCGTGCGCCCGTTGACCTTGCGTGAGGCCGAGGTCGTATGTGTGCGGGACCTGACGCCGGGGATGCGGCGGATCACGTTGGCCGGTGCGCAGCTGGGCGCGTTCACCTCGGCGAACGGTTTCGCTCAGCCGGCGTTCGACTCGACGGGCTTCGACGACTACATCCGGCTGGCGTTCGCCTACCCCGGCGAGTCCGAGCCGGTGCTGCCGGTGCAGACGGCGACGGGCCTGGACCTGCCCAGAGATCCGCGACGGCTGTCGAGGGCCTACTCCGTGCGTCGCTGGGCGCCCGCGACCGGCGAGCTGGACATCGACTTCGTCCGGCACGGCATCGGCGTCGGCACCACCTGGGCGCACCGCGCCCAGGTCGGCGACCGCGTCCATTTCTCCGGCCCGGCCTCGTCGCGGACGCTCCCGCAGGACGCGGACTGGCTGCTGGTCGCCGGCGACGACACGGCGATCCCCGCGATCGGCCGCTTACTCGACGAGCTGCCCGAGGGCACGAGGGCACAGGTGTTCATCGAGGTCGCCGAGAAGGAACACCGCCAGGAGCTGCGTGCGCTGCCCGGCGTCGAGGTCACCTGGCTCGTGCGCGACGGCGCCGCGGCCGGCACGACCGCCCACCTGGTGGATGCGGTCAGGAACTGCGGCTGGTGGGAAGGCCGGCCGTTCGCGTGGCTCGCCGGGGAGCAGACGGCGGTGCGGGACCTCCGGCGCCATCTGGTGGAGGACCGCGCAGTGCCCAAGGAGGACATCGACTTCACCGGGTACTGGCGTCGCGGCGAGGTCGTCGCGCTGGAGGCCGATGAGGCGGTGCCCGACCTCGAGAAGACGAAGACCCCGTTCGAGAAACTCCACCAGCTGACCGAGCTGATCGCACCGATCGCGATCCGCACCGCCGTCGAGCTGGACGTTCCCGAGCTGGTCTCCCGCGGCGTCACCGGCGTCGCGGAGCTGGCCGGCAGAACGGACACCGACGAACGGGCGCTGGGCAAGCTGCTGCGCTACCTGCACACCCTCGACGTCCTGACCGAGACCGCACCGGGCCACTACGGCCTGACGCCGGTCGGTGAGGTTCTGACCGTCGAGTTCGTCGCGGGGGCTCTGCACTCCGCCGCGGTGACGGGGCGCGAGATGCTCGGCATCTACGGGCTCACCGAGTCGATCCGCACCGGCCGCGCCTCGTACCCCTCGGTCACGGGCCAGACCTTCACCGAGGTGCGGGCCGACCAGGACTACGAGGATCGCTACCTGGAACGCCTGGCGCCGTTCCAGGCCACGCTGGCCGAGCCGATCGCCAAGTCCGACCTGCTCGCCGGAGTCCGGCACCTGGTGCTCCACTCCGGCGGCGCCGGCGCCCAGGCCCGCGAGTTCGTCGCCGCCCACCCCGACCTGCGGATCACGATCTGCGCGCTGCCCGCACAGGCGGACTGGCTGCGCCGCGACCTGCCCGCCACCATCCCCGACGAGCGGCAGCGCGACCGGGTCAGCGTGGTCGAACAGTCGGTCTTCGAGCCCAGCCCCGCCGCCGACGCCGTGTTCGTCATCCGCGCCTTCAAGAGCCTCGCCGACGCGGATGCCGCCCACGCGCTGCGCCGAGCAGCCGAGAACCTCCTCCCCCACGGCCGGGTCCTCCTGGTCGAAGACCTCTTCGACACCGACGCCCTCGACGAACACGACGGCGAAGCCGACCTGCTCGCCCTCACCGTGCACGGCTCCGGTCTGCGCACCGCCGCCGAGCTCGACGCCGTCATCACCCGAGCCGGCCTCGAACAGAGCGCCGCCCACACCGTCGGCTGGGGCACCACCGTCCACGAACTCACACCCGTGGACACCCACTGACCTTCACCCCGACGACGATACGAAAGAAGAAGATATCCATGATCATGACATCGCTGAGGCGACGCGGCGCGGCCCTGGCGGCCGGCCTGTTGAGTGCCGCACTCGTTCTTTCCGCCTGCGGCGGTGACGACGGTGACGGCGACGACACCGGCGGCGCAGCCGGCGGGACGCGCAGCATCCAGGCCGACAACGGCACGATCGAGGTCCCCGCCGACCCGCAGCGCGTGGCCACGATCGGCAACACGACTCTGCCGTTCATCGACCTCGGCGGGAAGCCGATCGGCGTCACGGAGGAATCGGCCTCCGACGTCGGGCAGTTGCCCGAGGACCAGCAGGCGACGTACGAGTCGGCCACGATCCTCGCGGCCAGTGCCGACGAGGTCGACCTGGAGGAACTCGCCGGCCTGAACCCGGACCTCATCCTGGTCCAGATACCCGATTCCGAGTTCGAGCCGCTCAAGGCGCGGCTGGAGGCGATCGCCCCGACGGCGTTCTTCGGGCTTGACACCGAGTGGAAGGCCCTTGCCGACGGAGTGGCGGCGGCCGGTGGCCTGACGGACAGGCTGGGCGAGCAGAAGGCGGAGTTCGACACGCGCCTTGCCGCCATCAAGGAGGAGCGCGGCGCGGCCATCGAGGGCACCTCGTTCGTCGACGTCATCCGCTGGTCGTCGTCCGATGCCGGCACGTTCGCCATCGCCGACATCGGCTGCTCCGAGATCGCCAGGGACGAGGTCGGCCTGGACCTTCCGGAGGCGGCCGCCGGTGCCGACCCCCTGGCCTGGACGTCGCTGCCGTTCGAGCAGCTCGGCGAGCTGTCCCAGTACGACGTGATCACGTACCCCGTCGACGCCGAGGGCCAGCCGACAGAGCCCTTCAAGCCGGTGGTCGAGACCAACACCTGGAAGGCGCTGCCGGCCGTGACCTCCGGTCATGCGCTCGGAGTCTTCTGCCCCGGCAACAACTCCTACGGATCCGTCATCCGATACCTGGACTCGCTCGACAAGGCGCTGGCGACCCTCCCAGACGGGGCGTGACAGTCCTCGCCCTGCGGCGAACCGGTCCGGGCACCGTCACGGTGCCCGGACCGCGTCGTCGTCTGCTCGGCCTAATCGTGGCGCTGGTGGTCCTGCTGGTCCTGCTGGTGCTGAGCGTGATGATCGGATCGACGGCGATCGCGCCGTCCGTGGTGTGGGACGCGCTGGTCCACTCGTCGGCCGGCATCGACCAGTTCGCGATCCGCGACTTCCGGCTGCCGCGCACGGTCGTGGGTCTCGTCGTCGGCGTCGCGCTCGGCCTGTCGGGCGCGCTGATCCAGGCGCTTGTCCGCAACCCGCTGGCCGATCCGGGCCTTCTCGGCGTCCACGCCGGCGCGTCCCTCGCGGTGACCGTCGCCGTGGGGCTGTTCGGCATCCGCGACGTCCGGGGCTACATGTGGTTCGCCTTCGTGGGAGCACTGGTCGTCACGCTCATGGTGCTCGCCCTCGGGTCGACGCGCCAGGGCCAGTCACCGGTGGTGATGGTGCTCGCCGGGATCTGCGTCGGCGCGGTGCTCGGGGGCGTCCGGGACGCGCTCCAGCTGACCAACCCGGACGCCTTCGACGCGATCCGATCCTGGGACGCCGGTTCGATCGCGGGCCGCCCGCTCGACGTGGTGTGGCCGATCCTGCCGTTCCTCGGAGTGGCCGTTATCGTGGCCTTCGCGGTGTCGGGTTCGCTCGACGCCATGGCCCTGGGCGACGAGCTGGCTGTCACCCAGGGGGTTCGCCTGGTACGCACCCGCCTGCTTGCGGTGATCGCGCTGACGCTGCTCACCGGAGGGGCGACGGCCGTCGCCGGACCCATCACGTTCGTGGGGCTCATGGTGCCGCACGTGGCCCGCTGGCTCGTCGGCCCGCACCAGCGCTGGATCTTCGCCTACAGCATCCTGCTCGCCCCGATCCTGCTGCTGGCCGCCGACATCCTCGGGAGGGTCGTGATGCGGCCCGGTGAGATTCCCGTGGGCATCGTGACAGCCTTCATCGGTGCCCCCGTTCTCATAGTCCTCGTCCGCCGCAACAAGGCGAGCAAACTATGAGCATCGACGTCTCGTCCGGGTCACGGGCGGCTGGTACTCGCCCGACCGGCCCGGTCCTCGGAGAGCGGGTGGACTTCGGGTGGCGGGTGTTGACGCTGCGGCGCCGGCGGGTCGCGGTGCGGCTCGCCTGGCGTTCGGTCATCGTCTGCGCCGTTCTCGCGCTCGTCATCGCCTGCCTGGCGGTGCTCGCGCTGATGACCGGCTCCTACTCGCTGGGCCCCGGGCAGGTGATCTCCGCGCTGGCCGGCGGTGAGACCGGGCTGGTGCGCGACATCGTGGTCGAGTGGCGGCTGCCCCGGGTGGCCGCGGCAGTGGTGTTCGGTGCCGCGCTCGGGGTGAGCGGCGCGGTGTTCCAGTCCCTGCTGCGCAACCCGCTCGCGGACCCCGGCATCATCGGTTTCTCCCAGGGCTCCTACACCGGCGCGCTGATCGTGGTCCTGGTCATCCACGGAAGCTACCTGCAACTGGTCGGCGGGGCGCTGCTCGGCGGGATGGCCACCGCCCTGCTCGTGTACGTGCTCGCCTACCGGCGAGGCGTGCAGGGATTCCGGCTGATCGTCATCGGCATCGGCGTCTCGGCGATGCTGGACTCGCTGAACACCTGGCTGATCCTCAAAGCCGACCTGGACGAGGCGATGGCCGCCGCCGCGTGGCGCGCCGGGTCACTCAACGCGATTGCCTGGCATCAGGTCGTCATCGGCGGCGCCTGCATCGCTGTGCTGCTGCTGGCGGCGGCGATGCTGGGCCGGCCGATGCGACAGCTGGAGCTCGGCGACGACGCTGCCGCCTCCCAGGGCGTACGGGCCTCGCCCGTACGCCTCGGCCTGATCGTGGTGGGCGTGGCGCTGACGGCGACCGTCACCGCCGCGTCCGGGCCCATCACGTTCATCTCCCTGGTCGCGCCGCAGATCGCCCGCCGGCTCGCCCGCACCGCTGGGATCACCCTCGCGCCCGCCGCGTTCGTCGGCGCGCTGCTGTGCCTGTCGGCGGACTACGTCGCCCAGCACGCCGCACCCAGGCCCCTGCCGGTGGGGATCGTCACCGTCATGCTCGGCGGCGGCTACCTCGGCTACCTGCTGTTCACCGAAGCCAGGAGGCGCTTGTGAACACCCATACCGGCCTCATCGCCGGTCCCGCGGCCGACGCAGCCGAGAGCGACCCGCATCTGTGCGCTCCGCCAGCGCGCGGCGCACGCCTGCGCGTGGAGGCGGCGACGATCGGGTACGACAGGAGGGTCATCTCCCGCGACCTGTCCGTGGTGATCCCCGACGAGTCGTTCACGGTCATCGTCGGCCCGAACGCGTGCGGCAAGTCCACCCTGCTACGCGGGCTGTCGCGACTGTTGAAACCACTGGCCGGGCAGGTCCTCCTCGACGGCGCCGACATCAGCTCCTTCAAGACCAAGGAGGTGGCGCAGCGAGTCGGGCTGCTGCCACAGACTTCGATCGCGCCAGACGGGATCACCGTGGCGGACCTGGTGGCCCGGGGCCGGTACCCGTATCAGGGGTTCATCCGGCAGTGGACCGAGGCCGACGAGCAGGCTGTGGCCAGGGCGATGGACCAGACCGCGGTCACCGACCTGTCCGGCCGCCTGGTGGACGAGCTGTCGGGTGGCCAGCGGCAGCGGGTGTGGGTGGCGATGGCGCTCGCGCAGCACACCAGCATCCTGCTGCTGGACGAGCCGACCACCTTCCTCGACATCACCCATCAGATCGAACTGATGGAGCTGTTCACCGACCTGCACCACGCCGGCCACACCCTGGTCGCCGTGCTGCACGACCTGAACCAGGCCGCCCGCTACGGCACACACCTGATCGCGATGAAGGACGGCGCCGTGGTCGCCGAGGGGGCGCCGTCCCAGATCGTGACAGCCGAGCTCGTCGAGGACGTCTTCGGGCTGCGCTGCCTCGTCGTCCCCGACCCGGTTACCGGCACACCACACGTGGTGCCCCTGGGCAGGGACCGGCCCGCGGGACAGCCGTGACGGGCGTGGAGGATGCCGGTGCGGCGGGTCGTCCCAGACACGTACGCACCGGACGGCGACGTCGTGTCGCTCATGACCGGGCGACGTCGGACGCCTGTCCAACGCGGCGATCCTCGCGATCATGCCGATCGCGAGGATCGCCGCCATCGGGTTCATCGCCGCCTCGCTGCTGGCGACGCACTGGCTGCTCGGACTCGTGGTGCTGTTCGGGGCGCCGGTCGCGGTCTGGCTGATGGGCATGCTCAGCGAGCGACTGTCCCGGGACAACCGCGAGTACCAGGCCCTGCTCGCCGCCACGGTCGGGCAAGCGACTGACCTGGTCGCCGGCTACCGAGTGGTCGACCCCCGGCGTCCACGTCAGCGGTACCCACGCTGGACGTCGTCGGTGGGGGCATGCGCGTCCAGGTCGAGCCCGGTGAACTCGCTCAAGCATTCACCGAGGTTCAGCCGGCGGTTGAACATGCTCTGCACGGTGCGGGCCTTCAGCGCCTGCACCGCGACGCTCCAGGAGGCGGTGGTACTGCGCACCGGACCGGCGGTGTATCGCGCCGAACGCGCGGCGGTCATCACGGCGTGGTGTCGCTGCTCTGCGAGTCCGAAGCCGAGCACGGTGGCGTAGCCGCGCTGGGACTCGACGATCTGCTGGGCCTGGTGCTCAGGGCGGTCATGATGGTCTCGGCGGTCCTTGGCACCGCTGGCACGGCGGTGGCCAGCACCCGGTCCACCTCAAGATCTGTATCAGTTTCGCGACATCGTCGGCCAGGTCGTTGATCGTCATGCGGCGAAAGTCGGAATCTGCCTGCCGAGGCATCGGGCTAATCCCGCGGGCATCGAAGGTCGTCACCCGGTATCCGGCGCCGACCAGAGCCAGGACCGGGTGCAAGGTCCATACGTTGCCCTGTCGTTGCTTCGTTTCAGTCCAGGCCCAGTACGACGTCGAGCCCGACCGTCACTCCGGTGAGATTTGGGACGGCGCGTAGTGCGGTGAGCACTCCGGGCATGAGGGACTCGCGTGTTACGGAGTCGTATCGCAGCTTGAGAATTTCGCCGTCGACGCCGAACAGCACCTCTTGCGACGACATGAAGCCACGGACTCGGACCGAGTGTACGGAGACTCCCTCGATCCGCCCGCCCCGCACGCCATGTGGGTCAAGGTAGGTGGCATCGGGTGATGGGGCGCAGCCCGCTTCGGCGCGAGCGCGACCGATCAGTTCGGCCGTGTGCAGCGCCGTTCCCGATGGCGCGTCCACCTTGCCAGGATGATGCATCTCGATGATCTCGACAGACTCGAAGAACGGGGCTGCCTTTGCGGCGAACTTGGTCATCAGCACCGCACCGACCGAGAAGTTCGGAACGACGAACACGCTGACGTCACCATGGTCGACCAGCGCGGCGCGGATCTGCTCCACAGCCCGCTCGTCGAAGCCGGACGTCCCCACCACCACATGAATCCCTTGCTTGATGCACCACTGGACCTGCTCGTGAGCAACGTCCGGTGGCGAGAACACGAGCACGACATCAGCGTTGCGGTCGACGATGTCCTGCACGTCGTCCTCAACATCGATCTCGGCAACCACGGTCAAGTCGGAGCTGGCCTCGATTGCGCGGACCGACGCCACGCCCATCCGCCCACGGGCCCCCAACACAGCAACTCGATTCATATGGTTAGCCTAACCTATGTTGACCGCCCAGCTCCAGTGCCTGAGTCACACGGACGGGATCTGCGAGCGGGGCGGATCTGGATGCCGCAAGCTGCTTCAGCGGCGCAGGCGCTACCAGAGCTTGAACGGTCGGGGCCTGGTTACGGGGGCCGAGGATCCAGGGGCAGGTCGGTCTGGCCGAGGAACCCGGTGATGAGGCCGGGCCGGTACTGGATGTGTTTGAGCAGGGCCTTGATCGTTACGGTGAGCTGGTCGACGGTGACGCGGAAGTGGTTGCCCAGGCCGCGTTCGACGTGGGCCCACATGCCTCGACGGGGTTGAGGTCGGGGGCGTAGGCGGGCAGGGACACGACGGTGAGCCAGTGGGCGCGGCGGGCGAGGAACACGCGCATGGCGGCGCTGCGGTGGGTGCCCAGGTTGTCCCAGCACAGCAAGGGCGTTCGGTCAGTACTCCAACTCGACCTTTGTGATCAACCGTGTCCTGCGGGCTGACGGTAGGCGATCGGGCTGGCGCGTTCCGGTGCAGGTCAGGGCACGAAAAAGCCATCGGCGATCATTACGGTTTGTGACGACCGGCAAAGACCAACCGATGGCTTCGTGCCCCAGTGTCGACCCGGACCGATGGAGCGACGAGTTCGAGGCCCTCGCGGCCCGACCTGATCGCCGGTTCCCCCGGATCGAGTCGCGGATGCGCCTGCGACGTTTCCTGCGCGGCATGATGAGCGAGCTGCAAAGAATCAACTGCCGCACACTCGCCGAAGACATGGGCGAGGACCGGCCAGGACCGATGCAGCACTTCCTGACGAAGGCCGTGTGGGACGACGACGCCCTTCGTCACGATCTCCGTGACTATGTCACCGAGACTCTCGGCCAACCCGACGGTGTGCTCACCGTCACCCGGTCCGGCAACCAGCCCTCCGGCGACAGCCCCTCACTTCCGTCATGCCCCACCGGCCAAACCTACCAACACAACGATCACTTGACCTACGGCCATTGGGTGTCATACGAGGTGCTACCCGTTTCCCGGACATGATCAAACAGACCCCGACCATTCAAGATCTGTAGCGTGTGACCTGCGTGCTGGCCAGCTTGACACTGCTTGCGTGGCGAAGGCCACACCGGCTTCAACGCCGAAGCGGCCGCGCAGTAGCCCACCCCGTACTCACGCCGCCACGCCCGATTCGTCAGCCCAGCACGAGCTCACGACGGATCGCGGCGTAGAGATCGACCTTCAGAACCGGCGACATACCCGCCTCCACCGACAGACCCGAAGGAGCCTGCCACCAACCGGTGGTGTCGGGACTCGCCTGCGAAACCACACTGGTCGAGTCGGGTGCCGGTGGCCGGCTCAAGTTCAGTGGGCCACTGCAGTTGCCGGTGGAGAATCATGCCGTCCACAAGCACCCGTTCGCGATATCACCAGCTTGGTGTCGAAGGCTCATCTCATGCGAGAAGAAACCTGATCGTCCGCCCCTGGGACCGGCTCGGCGAGGTCGTTACCCAAGGCGATGATGCGGTTGGTGGCGTCGACGTGTACGACCTTGGGCTGGAAGCCGGCCAGTTCGAACTCCTCGGCCAGCACGAAAGACATGATGATCACGAGGTCGCCGGGGTGGACGAGATGTGCCGCCGCGCCGTTAATACAGATGTCGCCACTTCCAGCGGGCCCGACAATGATGTAGGTCTCGAGACGGGCTCCGTTGGTGATGTCGACGACTTGAACTTTCTCACCTTCGGTCAGGCCCGCGGCACGCGCGAGGTCTTCATCGAGTGTCAGCGAACCCACGTAGTGCAAGTCGGCCTGAGTGACGGTGGCGCGGTGGATTTTTCCGGCCAGGACTTCGCGAAGCATGTCCGGCTCCTCTTCCTCTATGAGTTGTGCGGGGTGGGTTCTGTGGATCAGTCGATGATCTTCGGGCCGCCTTGCTACGCAAGGGCGGCGTCGGATGCGCCAGCGGCCTTGTTGGCGTTGTGTGTCTCGTACCGGAAAATGTGATCGCGCAACGACTTCGGGCGGATGTCGGTCCAGTGCTCGTGGATCCAGTCGAGTACTTCCTGGCGCGGTCTGCCGCCGGGTTCGCCGTACGCGATGCTCCAACCGGCCGGCACCGGCTTGAACGTCGGCCACAACGAGTGCTGCTCCTCGCGGTTGATCAGCGCGTAGAAGGAACCGTTGTCGTCGTCGAACGGATTCTGGGCCATGAGTGTTGCTCCTCGTTGTTACTATCGGGAGTCGGTCCGGATCGCAGCAGGCAATCGTTGCTGGGCGGAGGGGTGACCGGGCTGCTCGCTGGTGATCGCACGCAGAATGTCGGCGGCGCGGATCGCGACGTTGGACGGCAGGGACGAGGTCAACCCGTGACTGCGCAGGAACCCTCCGTTGAGGAAGATCCGTTCGAGAACGCTGCGCAGACGCAGCCGGTAGTCACGCTCGACGATCGGGAGATCCCCCTCGGACGAGGATGACCCGTCAATGCTCGGCCCAAGCATGCTGCGGGTGTCCGCGGGACGGAACCCGGTGGCGAAGATGGCAGCGTCGACCTCGAGCGTGGCGCTGCCCCGGTTTCCCAGGTCACGGATCGTCACTGTAACCCCGTCGGAGCCCTCGCTCAGATGCTCGATCCCGGTGACCCGGTGCACGATCAGCCGACGCACACCAC
The DNA here is from genome assembly GCF_000374165.1 of Parafrankia elaeagni. Lineage (GTDB taxonomy): Bacteria > Actinomycetota > Actinomycetes > Frankiales > Frankiaceae > Parafrankia > Parafrankia elaeagni. Next base: position 64,993 of record NZ_KB893761.1, on the reverse strand, counting down.
GCGTGCTTTCGGCGTACTCACGCCGGTAGAGATCCTTGATGAGGTCGGCATCGACGGCGGAGTAGTTGGTCTGCCAGTGATAGTCCAGCAATTGCTGCCTGAGCTCCGGCGGTGCCGTGTAGAACGCGTCAACCGCCCCCGGATCGAAGATGCGGTTGGTGTAGGGCGTGCCATCGGACGGAGTATAGCCGTACCGGCGGAAGGACGCGTGTATTTCGGCATCGGGATACGAATCGTGCAGGTACGCAGCGACCTCCGCCGCACTTTGCCCGGACCCTACGACAAGGAAACGGCCGTGCGGCCGCGAGGGCAACTCGGCGAGCCTGTTCAGCAAGTGATGGTTGTGGAACACCCTGGCTCCCGGCACGATCCCCTCCGGTAGCACCGGCCGGCCACCGGAGCCGATCACCACATGACGTGCCGCGACCCTCGTCACCTCCGAGCCGTCGCCTACGGACTCGAGCGCGACCTCGAACCTCCCGCCACTCCAGTCGATACAGGTCGTCCTCGTACCGTAAGAGGCCGGAAGGTCGATCCGACTCGCGGCCCAGCTCAGGTACCCGTGGAACTCACGTCTCGTCGGGAAGAACGTCTTGAGATTGATGAAGTCGTACACCCGCCCCTGCTCATGCAGATAGTTCAGAAACGTGGACAGACTGGTCGGGTTCCGCAGCGAGATGAGATCTTTCAGGAAACCGATCTGCATGGTCGTGCCCGGAAACAACATCCCGCCATGCCACCCGAACCGCCGCCGGACATCGACAAAACTCGCCGTCAGCCGCCAGCCCGTACGACGACCACCATTGAGTTCCTCAATCGCGCTCGCCAGGCTCAGATCCGACGACCTGAAACCGATACCAAGAATGTCGACCTCGCCGCCGACACAATCTCCCGATCCGAGACGACGGTCACCGCAATTGATCAACTCATCCTTCGTCATCCAGCAATGGCCCCTTTTGCCACAGGTCACGAACGAACGGCGCAAGGGCCGGTCATCCCCCATCGAAGGCCAACCATAGCACCAAGAACTTAGGTAAACCTAACGTAACCAGTCAAGTACTTTTTTGATCTTGGGTCAGGTGGTTGCGGGCATCCAGGGGCGGCCCTCGGCCAGGCGGCGGAGGGCGTCGAACTGGCTGATGCCGTGTTTGGTGGCGGTGGACAGGTAGCTTCGGATCGCGCAGAACTGGCGGGCGCCGGTGAGGGTGCGGAGGCACCCGGAGACTTTCTGCCGTAGTTTGATCATGCGGATGTCGCGGTCACAGCCGTTGTTGTCCGCGGGGACCCGCAGGTCGTGGGTGAACCCGCAGGTAGTCGGCTTCGCGGTCGACGAGCCGGCAGGCCAGGGCGTGGCGGGCGGCCATGAGTTTCGTGCCCCGCGGTGAGGTCTGGCTGATCCCGATGTGGGCGGCGTGACGCAGCGCCTGGGTGTGGGCTGCCAGCGTCTTCGGGTCGGCCGGGATTGCCGGTGGTGGTGGCGTCGACGGTGAGGCGGTGCAGAGCGACGAGGGCGTCGGCGGCCTGGGCCGCCCAGCACCAGGTGCCGGCCGGGGCGGTGTCACTCACGGCCTGCAGCTCGCGGAGCAGGTGGGCGACGCACAGTTGGTGGGTGGCGCAGGTGTAGGTGTAGGTGTCGTACGGCGCCCAGGCGTCGTGGACCACGACCCCGGTGAAGCCGGTCAGCACCCCCAACGCGTCGATCCCGGCGGCTGTCCGGGCGGTCATCGCCGCGACCGTGCCCGCGGACAGCGGTATCCCAACCAGCTCGGCGAGCGCGAGCGCGAGCGCGATCGCGGTCCGCTCGGTCGACAGGAACTGCCCGGAGTACAGGTAGATCGCCGGTACGGTCGCCTTTGTGCGTGTCCTGCAGCCGCATTCCCGCTCGACGAGCTGATGTTCGGTGACGTGGGGGCGTAGTTCGGGCAGGTCGAACACCTGCCGGCGTTCGAGGCGGGTCACCGGCCGGCCCGCAAGCGACGTCCCGCGCCCGCCACACGGCCCGGGCTCGTGTGTGACACGCACATCAGGATCGTCGACCATCCGCAGCGTCGCCCCGGGATGGCCGGCCTGCCCGCCAGGCCGCCGACCGGTCTTCGTCCGCAACGACTTCGGGGCCGGCTTCGCCAGCCCGTCCGAACTCTGGGGCTTCGAGGAGTTCCGTGGCGTCTTCGCGACCTGGGCTTCCAGCTCGGCGATCCGCGCCCGGGCCTGTTCCGGCTCGGCCCGCAACTGTGTGATCAGGCCGCCTGCTCCACCACCAGCGCCGTGAGCTCGTCATACGACGCCACGGGCGGCGCGGGCGGGTCATCGGACACACCCGGACCCTACGGGCCGATGAACCACACTATGCCAACACTCCGGGACCGCATGGCCACCACAGCGTCCCAGCCGGCCAGGAAACGAAAACAAACAATCTACGAGGCCTAATGGGACCAGTTACGCACGACGGGCTGAACAGCAGCCAGATAGAGATCACCCGGCCGCGGCGTGCCCTCACGGATCTTCCGCCGCCCACAGCGGCCGATGGACGGCTCGTGCTGGCCGTCGATGTCAGCGGAATGGCTGCGCTCGGACGCGCCGACCAGCGCGCAGCGGCTGTTCTGCCATGTCCACGACCGTCCACCCAGCACGGCCCCGAGTTCGCCCTCGACAGGCCCACGACCTGGCCGTTGACACCCGAACCGGGGCACACCACGACCACCAACACCAACCCGCTACCGGCAGGCCACCGCCGCCCACTGGGACCGGCTCCATCCCCGGCTGACCCACCGCACCTGCTGGCTCGACCACCCCGGCGACCTCCCGACCATCGAAGGGACCCTCATCCGCCTACAGATCGACCACCTGCCCGGCGACCGCGATCCCAAGCCCGTCTGGCTGTGGTCGTCGGCCACCGGCGCCACCGCCACCAACATCGACCGCGCCTGGCAGGCGTTCCTGCGCCGCTTCGACCTGGCGCACGCCTGCCGACTGTTCAAACAGACCCTCGGCTGGACCCGCCCGAAGATCCGCACCCCGCAGGCCACCGACCGCTGGACCTGGCTGATCATCACCGTCCGCACCCAGCTCCGCCTCGCCCGACCACTCGCCCACGACCTACGCAGCCCTGGGAGCAACCAGCCCCATCAGGACGACTCACCCCCGCCCGCATCCGACGAGGATTCCGAAACCTCCGCGCGATCATCTCCTGCCCGCCAGCGCATCGAAACCCACCAGACCCGGCCCCGGACGCCCTCCCGGCTCCCACAACTGCAGACCCGCGCCCCACCGCGACGTCGGAAAAATCACCCGACGGGACCTGACCGTGACCACCCACCAGCAAGGAAAGGGTTAAAAATCAAACTGAGGAGATCGCCAGTCCGCTCGGCGGCCGACCGCTCACCCCGAGGCATGCGGGCCGCACGGCGGCTTCCGACGGCACGTGCGCACGCGTCCTGGGCAGCGGCTCAGGCGAGCGAGCCGGCACGTCGCCCGATCACCATTCCCGCGATCAGGCCAGCACCTGTCGGGTAGTTCGCGCTGAAGAGCCCGCCGAGCGATTCACCGCACACGAAGAGTCCGGGGATGGGCTTACCCGACCGATCAAGCACCCGGCCATCAACGTCACCGCGAAGGCCACCGAAGGTGAAACTGATTCCACAAGTCACCGGATACGCGTAGTACGGCGGGGCCTCGATCGCCGATGCCCAATTGCTCTTGACGGGCTCCACCGCTGCGCTGCGGCCATCCTTGATCGTCGGATCGAACGGATGGGTGGTGTCGATCGATGAATTGAACTCCCGAACCGTCTGAACGAATCCGTCGACGTCGACATCCATGGCCGCGGCGAGCTCTTCGAGACTGTCGGCGACAAACGGGACGATCCCGGGCATCTCGTACTCGTACCCCGCCAGCATCGGGCGCGACTTCGCATCGAATATCTGAAACGCCACCGAACCCGGCTGTTCGAGGATCACCTTGCCGTACTTCGCGTACGTATAGTTGCGAAAGTCCGCGCCTTCATCGAAGAACCGTCGACCCCGGCGGTTGACAACGATGCCGAGCGGATAGCCGTACCGGCTGAGCCGGTTCGTCAGGGCACGATTGCTCTCGTTCCCGGGAAATGACGCGTCCCACGGAACACTATGGCAGGTCGACCAGTCGCCTCCACGGTCTGCACCTATCTCCAGCGCCGCGCCGATCAGGTCCCCGGTGTTGTACGGCGTGCCACGCACCTTCGCGTGCTGCCAGCCGTCTCCCAGATATCGCTGACGCCATTGCGCATTCGCCTCGAAACCGCCGCTGGCGATCACCACCGACTCCGCTGGAAGCTCCTGATCGCCTATCCGAACGCCAACGACCGAACCACCATCAGTCATCAGCCCCGTGACCGAGCAGTTGTAGTGCACCTCGACTCCGAGTCGTGATGCGGCGCGCTCATGGAACGACATCAGCCCAGGTCCGCCGTCGACGTTACACACGTGCGATCCACCCCAGAACACGAAGGTCCCGTCGGGATGCTCGTGAGCCTGCCGCTCGTACATCAGCTGGAATCGCAGCCCCAATGTATGCAGCCAGCGGACAGCGTCACGCGAGCCTTCGACGACTGCCTCGGCGAGTTCCTTGTCGCCCCGCCCTTCGGTGACCCGCTCCAGATCGGCCAGGAACTCCGCCGCCGGATACGGCGGGACCTCAGTACGCGCGTGACGCTCATCAGGCGCCAGGACCTCGAGCAGATCGCCGAGCCCGTCGTGCACCATCCGGGTCGAACCCAGGGTGTAGTAGCTGTTCCCACCGGCATGCGCCCGCGGCGCCTTCTCCAGCAGCACTACGCGTCGCCCACGCTCGGCCGCCGCGTGAGCCGCGCAGTAACCGGCGTTTCCTCCGCCCACCACAACAATCTCCGGATCGCGCATGTCCGCCTCCCCAGCGACAGCCACATTTCTTCGGCAGTCAAGCTGCCTCGTCAACCCAGATGAATTGCCACCGATAACCCGACCAGCCGGCATCGACCGTGGCCAGGCCGAGCGGCGGCACTATCCGTGCGAGCCGCAGCCGGTCCTTGATCCGCAGCTCAGCCTGCAGCAATGGTAACTGGTCAGATCTCGTAGATCTCCCACGGTTGGTTCCCCGGCCGACTGGGACTCTTTGATAGCTTGACGGTCCCGGGGTGTTGGTGTAAAGCGATTGATTGGACCGTAGGGTTCGGGTGTGTCCATCCATTCACGGGTGGCGGCTTGGACAAACCTGTTTGATGTTGGCTTAGGCGGTGAGGGCAGGCGCGGGACGGGTCGCCTGGCGGGCCGGCATCCAGGGGTCGCCCGCGAGAGCACGGCGGATCGCGTCGATCGCGGTCAGGCGGCGGCCAGGCCGGGGTCGCGGGCGGAGACGAGGTGCGCGCAGCCGCGCAGCACAGCTGCACCCCGGCGAGGGTCGGTCGTCCTGGTGCCAGCCGGCGTAGTCGTCGCGGGTCAGGTAGCCGGTGAACCCGTCGAGGACGCCGGTGGCGTCGATCGCCTCCGACGACCGTGAGCTGATCGACGCTTACCAGACCAGCCCTGGCGTCGGAGTCCCACCACCAGATCATCCACACCCCACAGTCACGATCAAGAAACGGCCACCACGTGTCCCCCAACGCAAACCCCCGACCCACCGTGCCTCGCGTTTCCTGGACAGGGCTTCGACAGTACCTAGGGGCGACACCTCCTTGCGAGGTTAGCCTAACCTTCATTAGGGTTGCAGTGATCGTTGCCTCGGCCGGCTCGATCTGGTCTCAAGAGAAGTGGGTGTGCTTCCGTTGACGGCTTCCGAGCGCGTGGAGTTGAGTGCGAGCCAGCGAGGCAACTGGGTGGCGCGGAGGCTTGCCCCTGAGTCCTCGGTGTTCTGCGCGGGCCAGTTGATGTGGCTGAACGGCCCGGTCGACCCGGCCCTGTTCGCGTCCTCGGTCAGTACCGTTGCCGCGGAGACCGACGCACTGCGAGTACGTTTCGGCGACGACGACGGTGTTCCCTTTCAGTACGTCGACACCACCACGACGATCACCACAGAGATCGTCGACACGGGCCACGACGATGATCAGATCCGGGTACTGGCCCGCGAACAACTCACCGGACCGACAGCCACCACCGGAGAACCGACGACCTGCTCGACCCTGATCCGTCGTGAGAGCGGCACCTGGGCCTGGATCCTGATCACCAACATCCTGCTCGTCGACGGCTACAGCATTTCCCTGTTCATCCGCCGCGTCACCGAGGTCTACTCCGCGACACACGCCGGCGACACGGTCCCGGACCCCTGGTTCGGCAACCTGAAAACCGTCACGGACACCAGGAACCCCAACGGTTCCAGCACCGAGGAAAGTACCGCCTACTGGAGTGGCATCCTCGGCATCGAACAGACCGGCCACGGGAACACGGGAGACCTGTCCGAGGTCTTCGTGTCCTCCAGCCGGCCAGTGGTCGTCCCGACACCCGACGACACCTACTCGAAGGTCCAGCAGCTCGCCCGCACGACACGGGTCTCCTGGACCGACTCCCTGATCGCACTGTGGGGCGTCTACACCGCCCTGGCCGACGGCCGTGACTGTGTAGCGGTCCGGGTTCCCCTGATGCTGCGCGACGACCCCGCATCACTGAAAACACCCAGCGCGATCTCACGGGCGATCCCGGTCGTCACCGAGATCCGCCCCTACCACACCTTCGAACACATCCTCGAGACCGTCGCACACCAACTCAGGACGTCCCGGCGCCACACCACCGCCGAAGACCACCAGATCGCCCGCCTCTGGCCAGACGGCCAGGCCTCGTACCTCACGCTCCCGACCATCAACATCAGACTCTTCGACTCAACACCACACCTGGGCGACACCCCCACGGTCTCCGAAACAATCAGCACCGGCCCGGTCGGATCACTCGACCTCGCGATCTACCGCCACCCCGCCACCGGAATCCGACTGGAACTCTCCACAGGATCCACCACCAACGATCCGCTCCAGCACGCCGAACACTTCAGCCGTTTCCTCAACACCGCCCTCAACGGGCCCCCCACCCGAACCCTGCACGACCTGAGCACCGGACTCACACCCGATACCGACAACCCGGATCCGTCATCGGCGCACAGCGACACACCCGACATCGCACCGGCGACAGCAGACACGTCGGTAACGGTGGACACACTGGTGCGCCGCCGGGTCGCGGCCGATCCGGACGCGGTCGCGGTCGTCGCCGACAACGACGGCGTCGAACTCACCTACAGCCAGTTCGACGCACAGGTCAACGCCATCGCTCACCTCCTGATCGACAAAGGCATCCACGTCGGGGACCGCGTCGCGATCGCCATGAAACGCTCAGTCGACCTGGTCGTGACACTCACCGGAGTGATCCGCGCCGGAGCAGCCTACGTACCGATCGACCCGGAACACCCCACAGAACGCGTCACACACATCATCGACAACGCCGCACCCGCACTGGTCATCATCGACCAGCACACCGCAGAAACACATCACCACGCCCTGGGTGAACACCGCACACCAGCACTGCAGATCAACGACCACGAAGTACAGCGACGACTGGCCACCAGCCAGGAAACCGCCCCCACCCTGACACGGCCACTGAACGACCTCGACACAGCCGTCGTCATCTTCACCTCGGGAACGACAGGCACCCCGAAAGGCGTCACCGTTTCACACCGCAGCCTGGTGAACCGCCTCACCTGGGGCCAACAGGTACTGAACTACACACCAGACAGCGTGGCGCTCTCGAAAAGCGGCGTCGGTTTCGTCGACGCCGTCACCGAACTGCTCGGACCAATGATCGCCGGCACCCGCATCGTGGTCGTGCCCCCAGAAACCGCGCAGGACCCAGCCCGCCTACTCGACACCATCACCCGACACCACGTCACCCACCTCCTCACCGTGCCCAGCCTGGCCGACGCCCTCGTCCGCCACGACAACGCACCCACCTCACTCACCACGATCCGGTCCTGGATCTCCTCCGGAGAAGCACTCACCCCCAGCACCGCGACCACCCTGCGAACGACCACACCCCAGGCAACACTCCACAACTTCTACGGCTCCACCGAAGTCACCGGCGACGGCACAGCAGCCACCATCACCACGACCGGCACCCCGACCAGCACCCCCATCGGCACACCGGTCCCGAACACCACAGCGCACGTCCTCGACACATGGCTGCGCCCAGTACCCGCCGGCGTCGCAGGCGAGCTCTACCTCGGCGGAGCACAACTCGCCCACGGCTACGTCGCACGCGCAGGCCTGACCGCCGACCGATTCGTCGCCAACCCCTTCAGCGACAACGGCACACGGCTGTACCGCACCGGCGACGTCGCCCGCTGGAACCCCCAAGGACAACTGGAATACCTCGGCCGCAACGACGACCAGGTGAAAATACGCGGCTACCGCATCGAACCCGGCGAAATCCGCGCCACCCTCGAACAACACCCAGCAGTATCAGGCGCCGCCATCACCACCCTGGACCACCCCGCCGGCGGAAAATACCTCGCCGCATACATCACCACCAACGGCAGCGGTGCCATGCCGATCGAAGCACTCCGCGAACACCTGACACAAGCACTGCCGGACTACATGGTCCCCACCACCTTCACACACCTGGAACGATTCCCCCTCACCGCCAACGGGAAACTGGACCGCCACGCCCTGCCACAACCAGACCTCGGCACGGAAACAGCCGACGGCCGGCCACCAGAAACCAACACCGAAATCACCCTCGCCGCCATCTTCCGCGACGTACTACACCTCACCGACGACACCAACCTCGGCGTGGACAGCAACTTCCTCCGCCTCGGCGGACACTCACTACTCGCCACACGCGTCGTCGCACGCGCCAACGCACAACTCGGCACCGCACTCACACTCCGCGACGTCTTCGACCACCCCCGCATCAGCGAACTCGCCCGCATCGCCGACACCACCACCACAACCGCCATCACCAAGACCCCCAGCACACGCATCGGCGACCTGCCACACCCCACCGTCCTACCAGTCTCATACGGACAACAAGCACTCTGGCTGATTGATCAGCTGGGTGGGCCGGGTGGGCGGTATGTGGTTCCGGTGGTGCTGCGTCTGGGCAGCGATCTTGATCCTGATGTTCTGATCATGGCGATACGGGATGTGGTGTCTCGTCACGAGGCACTGCGCACGCTCCTGGCGGAGAAAGACGGCACGCTACGTCAGGTCATCGTTCCAGCGAGCGAAACGGCCGACAGGCTCACTCTGCTCGTTGAGGATGCCACGGGTGCGGATGCTGCCGGCGTGGATGCGCGGGTGGGCGCGGTGGTGCAGGCCAGGTTTGATCTCGCGGTCGACATCCCGATCCGTGTCGCGCTGCTACGCGCCGGCGCCGACGACTGGGTGTTCGTTGTCGCGGTACACCACCACGCAGTGGATGAATGGTCGTTCCCGTCGCTGCTGAGCGACCTGTCGACCGCTTATCAGGCGCGGGCCGCAGGGCAGGAGCCCGGATGGGCCCCGTTGCGGGCCCAGTACGCGGACTACGCGATCTGGCAACGCAACGTCCTGGGTGAGGCGTCGGATTCGCGTTCACTGCTTTCCAGGCATCTTGCTTATTGGCGTGACGTCCTCGCGGATGCGCCCGAGGAGTCCACGATCACGCTGGACCGGGCCCGACCGGTGACACCGACCCATCTCGGCGCGGATCTGTGGTTCACCATTGATCCACAGGTCGTGACCGGCCTGCGTCGGGTCGCGGATGAGCAGGGCGTGAGCATGTTCATGATGCTCCAGTCCGCGACCGCGTTGACCGTTTCGGCGCTGGGCGCCGGTACGGATGTGGTGATCGGTTCACCGGTCGGTGGACGCACCGAGGACGGCCTGGAAGATCTGGTCGGATACTTCGTGAACACACTGCCGATCCGCCATCGGCTCCACGCCGGTGACTCGATCACCGATGTTCTGCAGAACACCAGACGAACGGTACTCGGCGGGTTCGAGCACCAGGCTGCACCCTTCGAGGAAATCACCCGTGCGCTAGGCACCGAGCGATCCGCTGGTCGTAACCCGCTCTTCCAGATCATGCTCACCCACCGCGTCGCTGACCGCCGCCGTGCGAACGGCCTGCGCATCGGGAATGTCACGACAACACCGAGTCCCGCGGCGGTGGGCGCGGTCAAGACCGATCTCGACCTTGACATCTTGGATTCACTCAACAAGCTGAAGGGGAAACTCGCCTACGCGACCGATCTGTTCGATGGTGATACTGCCGAGCGGTTTGTCGCCGTCTTCAAGTCGGTGTTGGAGACGATCGCTGCCGGTCCAGAGGCGCGGGTCGGTGGCATGGACCTGTTGCCCGCACCGGAGTCGCGACAAATCGATGCGTGGTCGTGTGGTGAGACGCCCGAGGTTCCCGGGACGACTCTTGACGAGTTGATGCGCCGGCAGGTCGCGGCGAGCCCGGCCGCGGCCGCGGTCATCGCCGATGACAGCACTGAACTTACCTATGGCGACCTTGATAGGCGGGTCAACGTTCTCGCCCACCTTCTCGTTGAGGAGGGCGTGCGGGTCGGGGATCGGGTCGCGGTCGCACTGCCGCGCTCGGCCGATCTGGTGGTCGCTTTGGCCGGGGTGATCCGTGCCGGGGCGGCGTATGTGCCGATCGACCCCGACTACCCTGCCGAACGCGTCAGGCACATTCTTGCGGACGCCGAACCAGGAACGGTGATCACAGACCGGCACACCGCCGCTGCTCATCATCACGTGTTCACCGAGCACCCTGTGCGCCTCCTGTTCATCGACGACGAACTGGTGCGGCAACACCTCAGTACCAGCATGATCGACCCACCGCAGGTCTCGCGTCCACTGCTCCCGGCGGATCCCGCGTACGTGATCTTCACTTCCGGCACCTCCGGACGCCCCAAAGGCGTTCAGATCACCCACCGAGCAATAGTCAACCGACTGTGGTGGATGCGCGATCTCTACCAGATCGATGCGCCGGATCGGGTGCTTCTGAAGACCCCGTTCACGTTTGACGTGTCGGTGTGGGAGTTCTTCCTGCCGCTGGTCACCGGTGCAGCGGTAATCGTGGCACAGGAGGGCGGACACAAGGATCCACAATATCTGCTGGAAGTGATTGACCGCCACGCGGTGACGGTCACTCATTTTGTTCCGTCGATGCTGCAGGCCTTCCTCACCTCGGATCCGAACCGGGCGTCGGTGCGTTCGGTACGACGAATTTTCTGCTCCGGCGAGGCATTGCCCGTGTCTTCTGCCACCGGTGCCGTTGCGCTGTTCGAGAACGCGCACCTGCACAATCTCTACGGGCCGACGGAGGCGGCCGTGGATGTGACCGCTCACCCGGTGGTTCAGGCCGATCTCGTCGATGCGGTAGGGGTACCGATCGGTGTTCCGGTGGCGAACACAACAGCGCGTGTTCTTGACACCTGGTTGCGTCCGGTGCCGATCGGTGTGGCAGGTGAGCTCTACCTGGGCGGGGTACAACTCGCGGATGGATATGTGGCTCGCACGGGCCTGACCGCTGGCCGCTTCGTGGCCGATCCGTTCAGCGACAAGGGCGCACGGTTGTATCGCACGGGTGATGTGGTGCGGTGGACCTCCCAAGGGCAGCTGGAATACCTTGGCCGCAGCGATGATCAGGTGAAAATACGCGGATACCGGATCGAACCCGGCGAAATCAGCGCCGTCCTCGAACAGCATCCAGAAGTGTCGGGTGCGGCGATCGCCACCTTGGATCACCCGGCCGGTGGAAAGTACCTCGCGGCATACGTGACCACGGCCAGTGCCACGACAGCCGAGGACGCGGTGCTGTTCGACGCGCTACGCGAGCATCTCGCACAGTCGCTGCCGGACTACATGGTGCCCACGGCGTTCCTGCGCCTGGACCGATTCCCGGTCACGGCGAACGGGAAACTGGATCGCCGCGCGTTGCCGCAACCGACCCTGGCTGCCGGCACAGCCGACGGCCGGCCACCGGAAACCGACGTCGAGATCGCCCTCGCCGGCATCTTCCGCGACGTACTGCACCTCAGCGACGACGTCGACCTCGGTGTGGACAACGACTTCTTCCGCCTGGGCGGCGACAGTATTTCCGCGGCACGACTCGTTGCCTGCGCTCGTGAGCACGATCTGACGTTCAAACTGTCTGAGGTGTTCGTCCGACGGACTATTGGCGCCCTCGCCGCGCTGCTTGCACCGTCGACACACGGCACCACTGTGGCCGAGCCGGTTCTTGTACCGACTTCTGCTGCCCTCGAGCGGCTGCGCGAGGCGGACCCCGCGCCCGATGAGTACGTCTTCACCGAGATCGTCAACTTGCCCGCGCGGTCGACGAGCGAATCGGTCACCTCGTCTTTCCGCTCACTCGTCGCCAACACGGACGCGCTTCGCCTGTCAGTTGACGCTACCGGCCGGCGGCTCTGGTTCACCTACCTCCTACCTCCGGAAACAGTCCAGCCCCAGACCGTGGAGTTGACCGCCGACACGAACGTCGACGTGGACGTGGACGTGGACGCGATCAGGGCGGCCGCCGTTGATCTCGTTGACATCTCGACCGGCCGCCCGGCTGCCCTCGTGTTCACACACAACCCCGAACAGACGGTTGCCGTGCTCGCCGTCCACGCGGCAACCGTCGACCGAGCCTCGCTGCACCGTCTTGCGGAGGCACTTCAGCAGGCAGTGTCCGGCGTAGTGGAAGTGTTCCGCCCACCATCGCTCGCCCCTGCCCTCGAAGCCATCGAAGCAGCCGGCGACGCGGTCGCCACGGACAGCCTCGATCGCTGGAAGGGCCTTCTCGCCCGAGCCCGGACGATCGACATACCCACCTTTGCCCCTGCCACCGTCGCCACCTTCCGCTGGGACAGCTCCCTCACCGAAGGAGTCGTCAGCAAAGCCATCCGCAACGCCTTCCACTCAACAGGAATCGCATCGCTGATCGGCGGCGTGGTCGACGAAGACGTCCCACTGACTCCCGATGACAACACGATGTCAGTCGGTCCGTTCACCGCGGCCGCCACCATCGCTCTCGACGAGACCGAGTCGACCGGTACCGCCGAGCTGGCACTGCTGCGCTACCACAACAAGGCCGGACGCCGAGCACTGCGGCGTGCCCCCTCTCCCGCGGTGCTCCTCACGCGGGTCTATGGGCCGGACCGCGGGTCACCAACCCCAGAGGGCACCGAGCAGTTGTATCGCGCGACTGTCCGTTATCACATCGACCCGGACACGACAACGATCACTTTCCTGGGCTTCGCGGAAAAAGTGGCCGCCGATCTTCGAGCAACTCTGACAGACCAACTCCGTCGGGCCGCCGTCGAACGTCAGCTCTCCCCTCAACCCCTCGGGTCGAGGTGAGGAATGTCGTTGGAGCGTCTCTCGTATCAGGTGCGGAAGTTTCTTTCCCGGCCGCACCATGCATGTCCAGGATCCTGCGGTGGAGCCGAGCCGGGGCCGGGCACCTGCCCGGGTCCACTCCTGGAACCGGGCGGTATGCCGTCGCCGTCGCCGTCGGCATCGGCACCCCGAACTCGCCCGGGACCAGCCGCCCGGCAGGGCTGCTCTCCATCATATTCTCGATCAATATGCACCCAGAGCAGCCGCACAAGACACGCTCTTATGTTAGGCAATGCTAAGCTTTGACATCTGACTACTGGCACACCGAGTTTCGGTACGCCACCTGCTCGAAGAGGAGTCGCCGTGCCGCGTCACGCCCGCCCGACCGTCGTACACACCATTGTCCTGCGGGAGTTGGAGGTGGCGCGGGTTGTCGATATCACTCCCGGGCTGCGCCGTGTGACCCTGACCGGTGATCAGCTGGGATCGTTTACCGGAAGCGACGACACGATCTTCCCCGAGTTTGCCAGCGAGGGTTTCGACGACAATGTTCGGTTGATCTTTCCGTACCCTGGCGAAAGCGAGCCGGTGCTCCCGGTCCACAAGGACGGCAAGTACAGGTGGCCGGCCGCCCCTCCGGCGCTGTGGCGGGTCTACACGGTACGACGTCACGACGCGCAGGCTCGCGAACTCGACATCGACTTCGTGAAACACGGTGTGGGCGTCGCGACGACGTGGGCGTACCGGGCGAACCCCGGTGATCGCCTCCACGTCGGGGGGCCTTCGACCTCCACCAGGTGGCCCGAAGGTTACGACTGGTACCTCGTTGTCGGCGACGACACGGCCATCCCGGCGATCGGCCGGTTGCTCGGGGAACTGCCCGACGAAGCACAGGCCGACGTCTACATCGAGGTGGCCGAGGAGTCGCACCGGATCGACTTCCCGGCACGTCCCGGTGTCGAGGTGACCTGGGTCGTGCGGGACGGCCTGGCAGCGGGATCCAGGCCATTGCTGCTACAGGCGGTACGCGAGGCCCGCTGGCGAGAGGGCTCGATGTTCGCCTGGCTCGCCGGGGAACAGTCCGTCGTACGCGATCTGCGGCGGCATCTCATCGAGGAACGCGGTGTCGACAGGTCCGACATCGACTTCACCGGCTACTGGCGGCGCGCAGAGGTTGTGGCGTTGGACGACGACCCCGCCATGCCGGACCCCGAGCGCAACGACGAGGCCTTCGGGAAGTTCCACGAGATGTCCGAGTTGCTTCCGCCGTTGGCGATTCGGGCGGCCGCGAATCTCGGCATCGCCGACTGCATCAGCCGCGGGGTGCGCACCATACCGGCGCTCGCACTGCACACCGGCGCGAACGAACGCTCCCTGGCGAAGTTCCTGCGGTACCTGCAGGCGATCGGACTCCTGGAACAAGAAGGCGATGAATACAGGCTCAGTGAGACCGGCGAGTTTCTGACCGACGAGTCCGCGCTCGATCACCTGGTTTCCGGCGGGGTCGAATTCCGCATGTCGCAGGCGTTCTACGGTCTTGAAGCGGCGGTCCGCCACGATCATCCGGTGTTGGAGTCGGTGACCGGCAAGGACTGGGACGCCCTCCGCAGCGATGCGACCTTTGAGAACAAGCATCTGGAGAACAGGTCCCGGTTCGCGCAGGTACTCGCCGAGCCGCTCGCGAAGTCACCCGTGCTCGAGGGCGTCGGCAAGATGGTTGTCCACGCAGATAGCGCAGTGGTCCACGCCGACTACCTCACCGCGGGGCATCTGGAGGCGACGGTGACCATCGTGGCGCTCCCCACCGCGGCGGACTGGTTCCGCAGGGACATTCCGATGAGCATTGCAGATGCGACGCGACGCGACCGTATACGGATTGTCGAGCAGTCGGTGTTCGAAAAGACCGAATCCGCGGACGCCGTGCTGATCATCGACACGCTCGGACAACATCGTGACGCGGAGGCGAAGCTCATTCTTCAGCGGGCCGCCGCGAGCCTGGGCCCCGGTGGTCGGGTGCTACTGGTGGAGGACACCTTCGATCTCGACGAGTTGGATGAACATGACGCAGAACTCGATATTCTGCGCCTGACGCTCCACGGGTCTGGATACCGCACCGAGGACGAACTGGAGGCGGTCATCGCCGACGCCGGATTGAAAGTGATCGCGACGTCGCTCGTGGGGTGGGGTAACACGTTGCGAGTGCTGGCGCCGTGACCTGAGGATGATGGGCCCACCGAGCGGTCCGGCCGGGTCGTCCACGACGAGCCCGGCGACCGCCCCTACCGCAGGGTCATGAAGCCACTTCGTCACCAGCTTGGAGTTTCTCCATGACCTCGATCCAGTGACCCAGTCGCGAGTCCTCGGCCAGGGTGATGAAGTCGATCCGGTCCACCCCCGCGGTGCGCCACCGCTCCACCAGATCCATGAGGCGCACCGAGTCCATCCCCTGGTCGCGGAGGCTCAACTCGTAGTCGATCTCCGCGGGTTCGAGGTACAACACGTCGGCGACATCGGCGATCAACTGCTCGGTGTTCAGGCTCATCGGGACTCCTCGTTCATTGCTTGCCCAACCTCTTCTGACAGTTCCAGCCGGCTGTGTCACACGGTGGCGATCAGCGCTTCCTCGCCGCTGTACGGCCGCAGGCCGTCGGCCCGGCCCGCGAAGTAGCGATCGGCCAGGTCGGCCGCCGAGACGTGTTCGGCATCGGCGAAACCTGCCTGTCGTGCCAGTTCGATGATCTGGTCGGGAGTGTAAAAGCTGATGAACGGCGTACCGGCCCGCCGAGCACCCTCCCTGGAGGCTCGCCGAATCTGTACGTCCTCGGGTGCGAGATCTTCGATATGACGGAAGAACGTGAGGATCAGCGAGGAGCCGGATGGCAGACTCGCCACCCGCTTGAGGGTCGCCATCGTGGCCTGTTCGGTCAGATACATGGTGACCCCCAGCCAGGACACCACCGCGGGACGTGAGGTATCGAATCCCGCCGCCTGCAGCCGATCCCACCAGTCGTCATTCGCTTCGAAATCGACCGGGACCAGGCGCAACCAGTCAGGGATGTCATATCCGAGTTCGATCAGCCGGCTCCGCTTCCATCCCTGCGTCTCCGGCTGGTCGATCTCGAAGACGGTCATGGTCGACCCCGCATCGGGATGACGCTGGGCGTAGGTGTCCAGGCCTGCGCCGAGAATCACGTACTGACCCACGCCGCGGCTCGCGGCCTGCGCCACCAGCTCCTCGGTCAACCGCGCCCGCCCGACGACCGTGGCGCGCTTTCCTCGCGAGTCGCCGGGGACCATGTCCTTGCGCTCGCGCCATCCGTCGTCGTCCTGCGCCAGCCGGGCACCCAGCACGTCCTCAAGGACGTGCGGCGGCTCGTCCACCTGTGTGTGCAGGGCGCGCCACAATGCGGTCCGTACCGCTGTGTTGTCCGGCGTGCCGACAATATTTCCCGTCATGAGTAGTCCTTCCCGGACTTGTTGTTCATACTCCGCCCGGCCTCCCACGCGCTCCACAGCCCGCCGTACACGCCACCAGCGGCGACCAGCTCGTCATGTGTTCCGGTCTCGATGATCCGGCCGTGCTCCATGACGATGATCCGGTCACAGGTGGCGGCCTGGGAGAGGCGATGCGCGATCACCAACCCGGTGCGACCACGCAGAACCGCCTCGGCGGCACGGTCCAACAACCCCGCATGGGTGGAGCCGGCCTCGGCGGTCGCCTCGTCGAGGATCGCCAGTTCCGGGTCGGCGAGCAGTAGTCGGGCGAGGGCGAGCTGTTGAGCCTGTGCATCGGTGAGCGGATGCCCGCCGGTCCCGATGATCGTGTTGAGATCGTCCGGCAGCAGGTCGAGCAGACCGGCCGCCCCGGTGGCGTCCAGCGCTGCACGGATGTCGTGGTCGGTGGCGCTGGGGGCGCCGAGCGTCAGATTGTCCCGCAGGGTGCCGGCGAACACGTACGTCTCTTGGGTGATCAACGTAGTTCGGACGGGCTGGGCCACCGCCCCGGTGTCGGGTAGGTGGATGCCGGCGATGACGCCGGCGAGCGTCGTCTTGCCGGCCCCGGAGGCGCCGACCACAGCGACGCGCTGACCGGCGGGGACGTCAAAGGTGAGGTTGTCAAGCACACGGGGGCCGCCGTCATAGCTGAATGCGACCTCGTGAAGCCGCACGGCGATGCCCGTGCCCGCTGTCGCTGTCAGCTCGCCCGCTTCCTCCGGGATGGTGGCGACCCCGATAATGCGGCTGAGCGATGCGAGGGCCGACTGGAGGTCGTCAACGACGTACAGCAGCTCGTTGAGCGGTCCGAGCAGACGCAGGACGATCAACGTCGCGGCGGTGGCGCCGCCGACGGTGGATGCGTCCGCATCGATCAGGACGAAGCCGACGATGAGGACGGTGGCCAGACTCAGACATTCCCCGAGGTTCAGGCGGAGGCTGAGCATGGCCATCACGGTGCGCGCGCGGAGTGTGCGCACCGCGACAACCCAGGACGTGGCCATCACCGTGTGGTGCCGCTGCTCGGTGAGCCCGAGCCCGAGTACGGTCGCGTAGCCCCGCTGGGACTCGAGGATCTGCTGTGCCCGCGCGCTCATCGCCGCACGTTCGGCGCCATATACCTGCGGAGCGACGCGGAGATACCAGCGCATGACGAGTAGGTAGACGGGCAGTACGACGGCGAACGCGACGGCGTACGGCCATTCCAGTGCCGCAAGCCCGCCCAGCGACGCGACGATGGAGAACCCGCTGACAGTGAGCGCGGGGATCACGGCGGGTGCGGCATCGGCTACGGCGGTGACGTCGTCGCTGGTCCGGGAGATCAGGTCCCCGGTCCCGGCGCGTTCGACGATGTGCTGCGGGAGCGTCATGGCGCGGCCCACGAGCTGTTCACGCAGCGCGGCGAGGATGGTGTGGTAGACGCGGGTGGCCATGACGATCGTCACCGCGGTGCCGACCGCGCCGAGAACTGCCGAGAGCACCATGACGGCCGTGACCGTCAGCACGGTGCCGGAGTCAGCGGTACCGTCCTGCACTCGGTCGACGAGGTAACCGACGATCAAGGCCGGGATCACGTTGATGCCGGTGCTGACTATCCCCAGCACTCCGACAGCGACGAGCCGGAGCCGGTGCCCGCGGCTGAGCCGCCACACCTCTCTGGCTGTCTCCCCGCCGCCCGCGACCGGCAGCGCGTGCCCGGTTGCCGCAGATGCCCCGCTCATGATGTTGTCCTTGCGTGCACTGGTGCCTCCGCTGCCTCCGCGAGCAGGTCGACGACGCGGTCGCAGCTGCCCAGCAACGCGGGTGACGAGGTGATCAGCAGGGTCGAGCGGCCCGCGCGGACGTCGCGCAGCCGCTTCGCGATCGTGTGTTCGGTGACCGAGTCGACCGCCGTGGTCGGGTCATGCAGCACGAGCACCGGCGCGTCGCTGGCCAGGGCGCGGGCAAGCGCGAGTCGCTGGAGCTGGCCGCCGGAGAAGCGATTGCCGTCCTCGCCGACCGGGAGGTCGAGATCGGTGGCGAAATCACCGCATGCCGCAGCCCGCACCGCAGCTGCCACCAGCTCGGGGGCGGCCGCAGTGGTGGTGAGATTGTCGCGGATCGTTCCGCTGAACAGCATGACTCGGTGTGGCGTGAGCGTGACCCAGGAACGGTACTCCTGCGCGGTCAACTCCCGCGCGGCGATCCCGTCCAGCCGCACCTCCACCTCGCTGCCAGACCCACGCGGATCCAGCAGCGCCTCGGCGACGCGGGCAGCAGTCAGGTCGTCGGTGCGCACTCCCACGAGTTCGCCGGGCTTTACCCGGATCGTCGCGCTGGGCGTCGACACCTCCAGCACCGGCAGCTGCTGAAGAACCACCGGCCGCGCCACCTCGTCAGGCTCGGGCGTCACGGCGACGTCGGTTCTGAGCACGTCGAGAATGTGCGCGGACGCGGCGCGGGATCCGGCGAGGTTGGGGATGGAGTCGTATGCGATCGACTGGATCTGCGGCAGCAGCGCCTGAGCAAGGCCGACGGTGGCGATCAGCTCGCCGATGCTCAGCCGCCCGTCCACGGCGAACCAGCCCGCCAGCCCCATCACCCCTGCGACGAATGTGCCGGTGACCACACCGGAGCCCATCAGGAAGCCCCCCAGCAGTCCGGCATTGCGCTTGGCGCCGACCAGCGTCTCCTGGCTTGCCTGCCGGTACCTTCTGGTCGCCTCGTCCTCGGCGCGTATCCCCTTGACCACCCGGTAGCCGGCCACGACATCCGTGGCCAGTCCGACTGTGGTGGCCAGCAGTCCCTGGTACTCGCGGGTGTCCCGGGACAGCCGCTCGCTGAGGATGCCCATCAACCACACCGCCGCCGGCGCCCCCACCAGCACCGCAAGCCCGAGTAGCCAGTGCGTCGTCAACAGCGACACAGCGATGAATCCGATGGTCGTGATCCTCGCGATCGGCATGATCACGAGCTGGACCCCGTTCCCCATGCGGGCGACGTCGTTGGTCATCACCGAGACGACGCCGCCGCCCGGCGCGTGGACGCTGCCGCCGACCGGATGCAGTACGCCGGTCGAGAGGGTGCTCCGGAGTCGGTGCTGCAGCAGCTGTATCGCATACGCGGTCAGCTGGACGGCGAACTTCGCCGCCACCGTCAACACGATGTACAAGGCCACCAGTACGCCAAGCCACAGCGCCAACTGCCCCGCGTTCCCGGTTGCCAACGCCCGGTCGATCGCAAGGCCCATCACCACTGGGACCGCGGCTTCGCCCACCTGCCACAGGGCCGAGGTCAGCGCCGCGGGAACGGAGACCCGCGGCACCGAGAGGATCGCGTGCAACAGGAATCGACCGGCCGTGGTCCCCGGGCCGACCTCGAACGGCTGGACCTCGGGCGGATCGGTGGGTGCCTGCCAGAGCACAGGCAACCGACGGGCCAGAGGTGCCCGCCCCAGCCCCGACGGGTCGGAGTGTGAGGCGTTCCTCATGGCCGCCCCCGGTCCGTGCCCAGCAGCAGGATGTCAGTGCGCTGCGTGAGCGCCGCAGCCACCCACGCTCGCCGCTGCCGGGCTCCGGAGAGTTCCTCATCCTGGAACGACCTGCCCGGGATCGAACACCGACAGGCCGTCGTCGCGAGACGCTTGTCGTACCTGATGAAGACCTCTCCTCGGTCGGGCGGCGGTATGGGTGGTGGCATGAGGCAAGGTTAACCTACCCTTCGTTGAGGGTGTAGTGATCGTTGCCTCGGTCGGCTCGATCTGGTCTCAAGAGGGGTGGGTGTGCTTCCGTTGACAGCTTCCGATCGTGTGGAGTTGACTGCGAGCCAGCGAGGCAACTGGGTGGCTCGGAGGCTCGCCCCCGACTCATCGGTGTTCTGCGCGGGCCAGTTGATGTGGCTGGACGGCCCGGTCGATCCGACGCTGTTCGCGTCCTCGGTCAGTGCTGTATTTACCGAGACCGACGCGCTGCGGGTACGTTTCAGTGACGACGACGGTGTCCCTTTCCAGTACGTCGACACCACCACGACAATCACCACAGAGATCATCGACGCCGGGCACGGCGACGACCAGATCCGAGTCCTGGCCCGCGAACAACTCACCGGACCACCGGCCACCACCGGAGAACCGACGACCTGCTCGACCCTGATACGCCGCGAGAGCGGCACCTGGGCATGGATCCTGATCACCAACATCCTGCTCGTTGACGGCTACAGCATTTCTCTGTTCATCCGCCGCGTCGCCGAGGTCTACTCCGCGACGCACGCCGGCGACGCGGTCCCGGACCGCTGGTTCGGCAGCCTGAAGACCGTCACAGACGCCAGGAACTCCAGCGGTTCCAGGACCGAAGAAGGTGTCGCCTACTGGAGTGGCATCCTCGGCATCGAGCAGACCGGCCACGGGAACGCGGAAGACCTGTCCGAGGTCTTCGTGTCCTCCAGTCGGCCCGTGGTCGTCCCGATACCCGACGACACCTACTCGAAGGTTCAGCAGGTCGCCCGCACCGCACGGGTCTCCTGGACCGATTCCCTGATCGCGCTGTGGGGCGTCTACACCGCTCTGGTCGACGGTCGTGACTGTGTAGCGGTCCGGGTTCCTCTGATGATGCGCGACGACCGCGAATCACTGAAAACACCAAGCGCGATCTCACGGGCGATCCCGGTCGTCACCGAGATCCGCCCGTACCACACCTTCGAACACATCCTCGAGACCGTCGCGAACCAGCTGAAGACGTCCCGGCGCCACACGACCGTCGAAGACCACCAGATCGCCCGCCTCTGGCCAGATGGCCAAGCCTCCTACCTCACACTCCCAACAATCAACATCAGGCTCTTCGACTCAACACCGCACCTCGGCGACACCGCCGCGGTCTCCGAAACGATCAGCACCGGCCCGGTCGGATCACTCGACCTCGCGATCTACCGCCACCCCGACACCGGAATCCGGCTAGAGCTATCCACAGGATCCGCCACGAGCGATCCGTTCCTGCACGCCGAACACTTCAGCCGTTTCCTCAACGCCGTCCTCGACGGGTCCCCGGCCCGAACCCTGCACGACCTGAGCGCCGGATTCACACCCGATACCGACGGCCCGGATCCGTCGTGGGCGCAAGGCGAGACATTTGATATCGCGCCGGCGACGGTAGGCGCGTCGGTAACGGTGGACGCGCTGGTGCGCCGCCGGGTCGCGGCCGATCCGGACGCGGTCGCGGTCGTCGCCGACGACGGCACCGAACTCACCTACAGCCAGTTCGATGCACAGGTCAACGCTGTCGCTCACCTCCTGATCGATGAGGGCGTGCGGGTCGGGGACCGCGTCGCGATCGCGATGAAGCGCTCGGTCGACCTGGTCGTGGCACTCACCGGAGTGATCCGCGTGGGAGCGGCCTACGTACCGATCGATCCGGGATACCCCACAGAACACGTCAAACACATCATCGACAACGCCACACCCGCGCTGGTCATCATCGACCAGCACACCGCAGAAACGCATCGACACGTACTGGGTGAACACCGCACACCAGCACTGCGGATCCACGACCACGAAGTACAGCGACGGCTGGCCACCGGCCAGGAAGCCGCCCCTGCTCTGACACGGCCATTGAACGACCTTGACGCAGCCGTCGTGATCTTCACCTCAGGAACGACAGGCAACCCGAAAGGCGTCACCGTTTCGCACCGCGGCCTGGTGAACCGCCTCACCTGGGGTCAACAGGTACTGGACTACACACCGGACAGTGTGGCGCTCTCGAAAAGTGGTGTCGGTTTCGTCGACGCCGTGACCGAGCTGTTCGGGCCGATGATCGCCGGTGCCCGAACCGTGGTCGTGCCCCCAGAAACCGCGCAGGACCCAGCCGGCCTGCTCGACACCATCGCCCGACACCACGTCACCCATCTCCTGACCGTGCCCAGCCTGGCCGACGTCCTCGTCCGCCACGACGACGCACCCACATCGCTCACCACGATCCGGTCCTGGGTCTCCTCCGGCGAAGCACTCACCCCCGGCACCGCAACCACCCTGCGGACCACCACGCCACAGGCAGCACTCCACAACTTCTACGGCTCAACCGAAGTCACCGGCGATGGCACGGCAGCCATCATCACCGACAACACCCCCATCGGCACACCGGTCACGAACACCACAGCGCACGTCCTCGACGCGTGGCTGCGCCCAGTACCGGCCGGTGTCGCAGGTGAGCTCTACCTGGGCGGAGTGCAACTCGCCCACGGATACGTCGCACGCGCGGGCCTGACCGCCGACCGGTTCGTGGCTGATCCGTTCAGTAACAACGGCACACGGCTGTATCGCACCGGCGATGTCGTGCGATGGAACTCCCAAGGACAGCTGGAATACCTCGGCCGCAACGACGACCAGGTGAAAATACGCGGATACCGGATCGAACCCGGCGCAATCCGCGCCGTCCTCGAACAACACCCAGCAGTATCAGGCGCCGTCATCACCGCCCTGGACCACCCCGCCGGCGGAAAATACCTCGCCGCATACATCACCACCACCAGCACCACCGACACAATACCGATCGACGCACTCCGCGAACACCTGACACAATCACTGCCGGACTACATGATCCCCGCAACGTTCACACACCTGGACCGACTCCCCGTCACCGCCAACGGGAAACTAGACCGCCACGCCCTCCCACAACCAGACCTCGGCACGGAAACAGCCCACGGCCGGCCACCAGAAACCAACACCGAGATCACCCTCGCCGCCATCTTCCGCGACGTACTACACCTCACCGACGACACCGATCTCGGCGTAGACAGCAACTTCCTCCGCCTCGGCGGACACTCACTACTCGCCACACGCGTCGTCGCACGCGCCAACGCACAACTCGGCACCGCACTCACACTCCGCGACGTCTTCGACCACCCCCGCATCAGCGACCTCGCCCACATCGCCGACACCACCACCGCCACCACCACCACCACCAAGACATCCAGCACACGCATCGGCGACCTACCACGCCCCACCGCCCTACCAGTCTCATACGGACAACAAGCACTCTGGTTCACAGAGCAGATCGCAGGGCGTTCGATCTATCGCACTGAAATCGTGCTGCAAGCAGGCGTGCGGCTCGATCTGGATGCATTGGCAACGGCGGTACGCCGGGTAGTCGCTCGTCACGAGATCTTGCATACGATCCTCGTGCCGGACGAGGAGACCTCATCGCTCCGCCAGGTCATCTGCGCGAAACCCGACGACGACACCAAGGTCCTGGAGGTCGAACACGTCGGCCCCGAGCCGCTCGGCGACGAGATCGCTCGGGTTGCCGCACTGCCGCTTGACTTCACCTCCGAGTTCGGACTGAAGTTTCATTTGTTGCGTCATTCCGATGGCGATGTGCTGGTAGCCTACGGGCATCACATGGTTATCGATGCAGATTCCTTTGTGATTCTCGTTGACGAGCTGAACAAGTTCTATCTCGAATCGGCTTCCGGCAATTCCACAGAAGTCGCACCATTGTCGATTCAGTATGCCGACTTCGCGGTCTGGCAGCGACATGTGCTGGGCAGCCGTAAAGATCCGGAGTCTCGCTATCAGGCGGACCTGCGGTACTGGCAGGACACACTGTCAGATCTCCCGACGGAAACCGTCCTACCCCTCGACCAGCCACGCGAAAAATCCGAAAAACGAACCATACGACCTGCCACCACGTCCCTCACCAGCCATGAGACAGCCACGGTCGACGAATTCATGGTCGAGCACAGGGCAACACCACTGCAGGCGTTGATCGCGGCATTTTCCCTGGCGCTCTGGAATGAAGGTGCCGACGACACGGTACCTGTCGGCACCCCGGCCAGTCTGCGCGACCAGCCCGAGTTGCAGGACCTCATCGGGTATTTCGTGAACACCGTCGTGGTGCGCGTCGACATCGATGCCGCAACCGGGTTCGCGCAGACGCTGCTCCGTTGCCGCGATCGCATGCTCGAAGCTGCTGACCACAAGCTCGTTCCGTTCGAGCACGTCGTCGAGGCGGTGAACCCGCTGCGGCGGGTTGGGATCAGTCCGCTTTTCCAGGTGATGGCCGCCTACGTGGATCGCGGTGGAGATTCGGGCGCGGAGTCACCGCTCACCAACTACGCCTCGACCACTGCGGATGGCCCGCTGGCATCCCAACCTGCGCTGTTCGATCTCGTGTCGAGTATCGAAAGACTTGACAGCGGCGCGTTCGGAATGAATCTGAACGCGGCCCGTGAGTTGTTCTCGGCGGAAACCACATCACGACTGTTGCGGAGCACGGCACGCTTCCTCGTACTTGGATCCAAGTATCCGGATCTGACGGTCAGGCAACTTGCCCAGATCGTTCGTGCCGGTGACGAGGGCCGGATCAAAGCCGACAACAACGTCGGTGACATTCGCCGCTTCCAGCTGCCGCTTGAAGATTTCGACATCAGCGTGGCTCCGCTCTGGCGGGCGGCGATCGACCACGTCAGTCACGCCCTGTCGGGATCAAGCCTCGCCTTGCGGTTGGCGATCCGCGACAGCGGCGCCGGTGAACTGGTCGCCGAGACCGGCAATCCTGCGATGCTGGATGCGGTCAGGGAGAAGCTCACCGAGCTGGTCGCCGCATATCAGGCAAAAATTCCGATGGTCGTCGTCACGTCCACTCGGGCCGCGTCTGGATACAAGGACGACGAACTGGCGGCTGTCCTTGACGATCCGTTCTGGGAGGACTGGGTAGATCAGCTCGCTGATGCGACCGCCACTGTGCTGCGGCAGCGAGGTGACTCGGTAGCTTCAGGAGCATCAGGCACCACAGCTGGACGAGCGGCTCCCGCCGCAGACCAGACCTCGCTGCGGTCCGTTGTCCTGGCGGCCGTGGCCAAGGCCCTGACCGAGATCGCTGAAGGTGATCTGCTCGTGGAGCTCCACGAGTCCGACGGTCCCCTGATGGCGCGTAGATTCCCCGTGCTGCTTGATGATGGTGATGTCATCGGACTGAGCCCGGAGCGAGCGGCCGAATATGCCGCGCTGGCCGGGCACCCCCGGTTCAGCCGCTTCTTCGATGATCTTCCGATCCCACGGATCCGTGTAGGTGTGTTCCGCAGCAACGCGGAGCTGATCACCGAGCCTGCTGCGGGTGTCGGCGTACCGGGGGATGGACTCGACATCCATGTCCTCATCGCGGGTCGTGGGCCCGATGACTGCGTCGTCCGCGTCTGGGTGGAGTCGGCGGACACCGTTGATGTCAACGCCGAGGCACTGGCCGCCGTCATCTCCGAAGAGATTGCCGGAGCTGGAGTTCCTGCCGCCGGCCGCGAGCGTCGAGAGCCATTCACGCTGCGTCGCGCCGACCGGGTCACGTTGACGCCCGGCGAAGAGGAATCCATCCGAGCTCGCTACGGGCACGACGCCCAGATCCTTCCGCTTTCCCCCCTGCAGCGCGGGTTGTTCTACCATCTACTGCGGTCCCAGGAATCCGACGACCACAACACCTACGTCGCGCAGATCACCCGACAGATTGCGGGAGATCTCGACCCCGAGCGGATGACGACCGCCATCGCCAGTGCCATGGAGAGGTACCCCAACCTCCAGGCAGCGTTCGTCCCTCCCGGGGACGTACAGGTGATCCCGGCCGGTGTCGAAGTCCCGGTGCGGGTCATCCGACTGGACGAGTGGGGTGGCCTCGGGGTCGATGTGGAGCAGTTCCTGGCGGCCGAGCGAGGTGAGCCGTTCGACTTCGAGGTCCCGCCGCTGATCCGGTTCACACTGCTCGAACACGGCCACCGGGCGTGGACACTGGTCATGAGTTTTGAGCACATCCTGCTGGATGGCTGGTCCATCAACGCGTTGCTCGCCGAAATCCTCAGCATCTACGCCGATGACGGATACGTCGATCGCGTGCGACCGGCGTCTTTCCGCTCCTACCTGGACTGGGTCGACGACCAGGATCCCGCTGCCGCCTATCGTGCCTGGGACGGCTACCTTGCGGAACTGACTGGTCCGACGTTGCTGTGCCCTGGCTTCGTCGACCTCGGTGATGCGCAGAGCGAGACCGGTGAACTTCACCTCGACCTCAGCCCGGCAGAGGCCGCGATGGTGTTCGGTGCCGCACGGGACGCCAAGGTCACGGTGGGTACCCTGCTGCAGACTGCCTGGGGGATCGTGCTCAGCCGGCTCATCGGCAGCAACGACGTTGTGTTCGGTAACACGGTTTCCGGTCGGCCGCCGTCGTTGCCCGACGCTGACCGAATCATCGGGCTGCTGTTCAACACGGTCCCGATGCGGGTGGTTCTGCCCCCGTTCGAAACGACTCGGCAGGTGCTCGCCCAGGTCCAGTCCGAGCAGCTGCTCGTCATCGACCATCCGCAGGCCGCTCTGACACAGATCCAGATCAATGCAGGCGTTCCTGTTCTGTTCGACACGCTGTTCGTGGTGCAGAACATGCCGCTCGGCGAGGCCGCGGGGCAGGACACAACCGGGTTGCAGGTCGTCGACGCAAAGGTCGATGACGCGACGCACTACCCAGTGACGTTCGCGGTCGACCCAGAAGAACGCGACGGCGCGGCGACCGTGCATGTGCGCCTGTCCTACCGCCGGGACATGTTCGATGCCCCGGCCGCGGAGCTGTTGCTCAAGCGCTACGTCCAGATACTCGCTTCTCTTGTTCGCCGGCTCGACGAGCCCGTTGGTATGTTGTCCGCCCTGTTGCCGGACGAGACTGCCCCGCACACGGGTATCGCCGCTGATCTCATCCGCGACATCGAACCGGTCACGGTCGCCGAGCTGCTGCACCGGCAGGTGCTGCTGTCCGGGTCGGAGACGGCGCTTGTCGCCGGCGATCGCCAGTTCACCTTTGCGGAGTTCTTCGCCGAGGTGAACAGCTACGCCCGCCTGCTCCTTGCAGAGGGAGTGTGCCCAGAACATCGGGTCGCACTGCTGCTGCCGCGCGACGAGCGCACGGTCATCGCGATGTTCGCGGTGTTCGTCATCGGAGCTGCCTACGTCCCGGTGGACACTGAACTGCCGGACCAACGGATCGGCTACATGCTCGAGGTCGCTGAACCGACCGTCACTCTGGTGACCGGCCGTGACGTGGATCGGCTCGCCGGCACCGTCGGCAAGGTGATCAACCTGGATTCCGCAACGACGGTGGACCGCCTCGCACAGCTTGCCGTAGCTCCGGTCACGGCAGCGGAACGAGGTGGGCAGATCTCGCTCGACAACCTCGCGTACATCATCTTCACCTCGGGGACCACCGGACGGCCCAAGGGAGTTGCCGTCGGCTACCGCGGACTGACAAATATGTACTTCAATCACGTCGAGAAGATCTTCGATCGGGTGGTGGACCACCAGCGCGGGCGCCGGTTGAAGATCGCGCACACGACGTCCTTCTCCTTTGATGCCTCGTGGGAGCAACTGTTCTGGCTCCTGAACGGGCATGAGGTTCACGTCATTGACGAGGAGATGCGACGCGACCATCAGCGGCTGCTGGCCCACTACGACGAGGTGCGTATGGACGGGTTCGATGTGACCCCGTCCTACGGGCAACTGCTGGTCGAAGAAGGGCTGCTCGAGCGAGACCGGCCGGCCGGCCAATCCGTGTCTTCCGATGCGCCCGGTGTCGTCTTCGTCTCCCTCGGTGGCGAGGCTGTCCCCGACCGGCTCTGGCAACAGCTGCGCGGCGCCCCCGGAGTCGAGTCGTACAACCTGTACGGACCTACCGAGTACACCATCAACGCCCTCGGCGCCGACCTGGCCGACAGCACCAACTCGAGCGTCGGGACGCCGATCTTCAACACCCGGGCCTACATCCTCGACGAGAACCTGCAACCTACCCTTCCCGGTGTCGCCGGCGAGCTCTACCTGGCCGGCGAAGGAACCGCACGCGGATACTGGGGCCAGTCCGCGCTGACCGCCGAACGTTTTGTCGCCTGCCCGTGGGAACCCGCAGAACGCATGTACCGCACCGGAGATCTCGCCCGGTGGAACGAAGCCGGCATGATTGACTACCTCGGCCGCGCCGACGAGCAGATCAAGATTCGCGGTTATCGCATCGAACCGGACGAGATCCGGGACGTGGCGCAGAAGTTCCCCGAGGTAACACGCGCCGAAGTGGTCGCCTTCGAGCATGCCACGGGGCTACAACTGGCTGCCTACTACAGCACGACCGCGGACCTCGACATCAGTGAGTCGCTGCGTGACCATCTGGCCAGGCACCTGCCCGACTACATGGTCCCGGCAGCCCTTGTCCCGGTGGAGTCCTTCCCCCTCACTCCGACCGGGAAGCTGGATCGCCGGGCGTTGCCCGCGGCTGACGTGGCCGCGTCCGGAGTCAGCTCGGGTCGGGCACTCGAGTCGGAGACGGAGCTGGCGGTGGCCGCGATCTTCCGTACTGTGCTCGACCTCGACGAGGAACTGGTCCTGGGCGCCGCAAACGACTTCTTCCGACTGGGCGGGCATTCGCTTGCGGCCATGCGGCTTGCGTCACAGATGAATCGCGCGTTCTCCGTGACCATAGCGATGCGAGACGTCATCACCGCTTCGACGATCGGCGAGCTGAGTGCGGTGGTCGACCTGAAGATGCAGCCGGGCGCCGATCCCGAGGTCGATATCACCGCGATTGCGACCCGATTGACTCAGTCCCTGAACAGCCGCACGCTGTTCTGCGCGCACCCGAAGTTCGGCGCCTCGTTCATGTACGCGGAACTGTCGAGATACCTCCCGGACGGGGTCGGGCTGGTCGGGATCGATGATCCGGCGATGATCGGCCTGGAGATCGAGTTCGATGATATCGACGACCTTGCCTCGACCTATGCCGACGTCATCCAGGGGCTGCAGCCAGCCGGACCGTACGAACTGCTGGGCTGGTCATACGGCGCACACATCATGTTTGCCGTGGCGCGCCAGCTTCTCTCCCGAGGGGAACGCGTCGGCCCCCTGGTGATCGTGGATGCCATGCCGGCCGGTTCGGAAAACTCGACGGAGCTCGTCGTACGACCGGGATCTGCCGAGTCGATGCGTGACGAGATGCTGAAAGCCTTCGGCGAGGAGGCGTTCAACGAGTTGCTCGCCGACGCAAAGCAACTCAAGGCTGTCGAGACGGCCGGCCGTCGTTGTGATGTCCTGACGTCCGTGCCGGCACAGGGCATTCTCGACATCGAGACGCTCGTGATCGCGTCATCCGCGACTCACGTGCCCCGAGTGGCGGAGCTGGGCCGCGAGGATGCGCTGGGATGGGAAAATCACCTGACCAACTTTTCGTTCTTCGTCGCTGAAGACGAAGACCACCAGTCCATCATCGAGCCCGACTCCGGTCTGCTGAAATGGGGTCCGCTGCTGACGAACTTGTTGACCATCTGATCGAATTTCGTTGTCTGGTGCAGCACGGAGCGTCGTGCTGCACCAGACTCGGCGAACCCGAGATCGAGTTCCTCAGGCGATGGCTGCGGCGTCTTGCAGGCTGTCGAACAGGGCCGCGCGGCGCATGTAGGCCCGCGCGGTGTCGAACTTCTCGGCGGTGCGGCGCAGTTCGTCGAGGTTGTGCCGACGCACCTCGGGGTCGCGTTCTTCCAACAGCCGTTTGTTGGCGATCGTTTGGGCCTGCACATAGTTCACCGCCGCATGGCGACGCTGGCGGCTGTAAAGGTCGAGCAGGTCGTCGCCGGCCTCACCGGCGATCACCTTCGCAAGCTTCTCCGTCAGGTTGACGGCGTCATGGATGCCGCCGTTCATGCCCATGCCGCCGATCGGGTTGTTGACGTGCGCGCTGTCGCCGGCGAGCAGGATGCGCCCCTTACGGAAGGTCGCGGCCACGCGCTGATTGACTCCGTAGACGTTGCGGTACTCGACGTGGTATCGGCCGGCCTTCGGGAGAAACTTCTGCAGCCGCTCCTCGACGCGCGCCGGCGACAACGCGGTGTCATCGTCCTCGTCGTGACCGATCGGCAGAATCACTCGCCAGAGCCCCTCGGGCGTTTCTCCGCGCACCTTGAACACGTTGGCCCACTCATTGGGGTCGGAGAAGTAGTTGCGCAGCGCCAGATCCGGCTTGACGGTCCTCAGGTCGAAGCTGGTCGCGATCTTGATGAACCGCTCCGGATAGGTGAATCCTTCGAATTCGATGCCGGCGAGCTTGCGAACCGTCGATCGGCCACCGTCGCAGCCGACGACATAGGCCACCGGCATACGTTCTGTGCCGGCAGGTGAGGTGTACTCCGCCTCGATGCCGTCTGCGGTTTCGGTCAGACCGGTCAGCGTGTGGGAGAACCGTACGTCAAAGTCGGATTCGTTGGCGTATTCCTCGGCGATCGAAGCGGTCAGCTTGTACTGCTCGTACTGCATTACGTACGGGAACCGGAGCTCGTCCTTCAGCCGGCCGAGATCGAACTCCGCCACGACGTCTCCGGTCGGCCGGTCGTGGAAGCGATAGGTGCTCGAGAGCAGACTGTGCGCCCGGACCTTCTCGGTTATGCCCAGCTCGTCGAGCATCTCCAGTGTGCTCGGGTGGATGGTCGCCGCGCGCTGGTCCTGCACCGGTGCCGGCTCGGACTCGAGAACGGTCACCGGGATACCGCGCCGATTCAGCGCCAGCGCGCAGACCATTCCGACAGGGCCCGCACCCACGACGAGGACACGTGTGGTCTTGTTCGACATGCGTCTAGTTCTGCTCGCGCTGCAGACGCTTGCTGACCTTGCCGACCGCTGTGTACGGGAACTCGTCGACGACCTCCACGACATCGGGGAGCTTGAACGTGGCGAGACCCTTGTCGCGCAGGAACTGGCGCAGCTTGCCCAGAGTGAGCTCGGTCGCGCTCTCCGGCATCCGGGGAATCAGGTACACCTTGATACGTTCGCCGAGGACCTCGTCATCGACGCCGACGACGGAGACATTGTGGACGCCGGCATGAGTGAGCAGCGCGTTCTCCAGCTCCTCGGGCGCGATCTTCTCGCCGCCCCGGTTGATCTGGTCCTTCGACCGTCCCACGACTCTGATGAACCCGCGCTCGTCCCGCTCGACGATGTCACCGGTGCGGTAGAAACCATCGCTGGTGAACGCCAGCGCGTTCTGCTCGGGGTTGCGGTAGTATCCGCGAATCACCGACGGTCCTCGGGTCAGCAAGTGACCGGGTGCGCCGGGTGGCACTTCGTCGCCCTCGTCATCGATGACCAGGATCTCGTCGGCCGCTGAGGCCGGCCGACCCTGGTATCGCACGCTGGTGGCCCGATCGACGTCGGCAGGATTGCTGACGACGAGGCCCTCTCCCATCCCGAAGCTCTGCGACAGTTGCACGCCGAACTCCGGCTCGACCCGATCCGCCACTGATTCGCTCAGCTTCGCGCCGCCGCACATGAGCACCTTCAAGCTGGAGATGTCATAGGACTTGCGGAGCGAGGAGTTCAGCCAGGCCAGCAGGATCGGAGGTACCAGCGAAACGCGGGTCACCCCGTGCTTCTCGATCAGCGGGAACGCCGCATCGGGGCTGCCGTTCGGTGCGATCACAATGGTGGCTCCCACGCTGAACGCACCGAGAAATCCGGGCGAACGCGTCGACATACTGTGGCAGATCGGTATGACCAGCAGATGCACGGTGCGCTCGGTGATGCCTCGTTCCCCAACGCTTCGCCGCAGTGCGTAGCCGTACGTCTGATGAGTATGCGGCATCAGCTTCGGAACGCCCGTCGTGCCGCCTGACATCTGCAACAGAGCGACGTCCTGCGGGCTGCACCGTCGCGCGTGCTCGAGCGATCCTTTCGACTGCAACGCCTTGTACTCAGCCCCGCCGCCATCACGTTCGAGTACTACGGTGTGCTCCAGATGAAGCCATCGCTGCTTCAGGTCGGCAGCCATCGCAGCGAGATCGGTGCCGCTGTCCGAGGCGACTGTGATGTAGGCACGCGCCTCGGTGATCTCGATGAAGTGCTCGATCTCGGCACGACGGTGCGCGATGGGAGCGACGACGGGAACCGCCCCGAGCTCCCACAAGGCGAAGACGAGGGCAATGTACTCATAGATGTTGGGCAGGTGTACCACCACCCGGTCGCCACGGCTCAGCCCCAGATCCTGCAGGCCGGCAGCGAGGCGCAGAACCTCGTCCGTGAGCTGTGCATAGCTCAACTCGGCTTTGCGGTCGATGACAGCGAGTTTGTCGGGACAGCGCTCCGCGGTGGCGAACAGCAGCTCCGGCAGTGTCTGATCGCGCCAGTATCCCTCGGCGACGTACCTGGCTGCCGTCTCGGACGGAAACGGAACGACCCCGTCAAGGGTCAGCGGTTCGATGATCAATTGGTTTCCCTTCGAGGAGCCGCCTCCCAGCCCGGAGAGGTTAGCCTACCCTAACATCTCCACGATTAGCGGTGCTGGATCCGGTCCGCCAGGAGACGCGCACAGTGTCGATCAATCACGTGACCGGCCGAACCGTGATCGCGGCGCTGCTACCCGAAGACGTCGAGGTCGACGAACGGACCAGCGGCATACCCCTCGATGCGCTGATGCCGCAGTAATACGCGGCGATCGCGCGCGCCGTACCGACGCGACGCGCGGAATTCGCGACGGTTCGCTGTTGCGGAAGGCAGGCGTTGTCCCGGCTCGAACATCCGGCCGTGCCGGTCCTGGCGGGGAAGAATCGCGAACCCATCTGGCCCGACGGAGTGGTGGGCAAGCCTCATGCATTGCAACGGGTATCGCGCCGCGGTGGTCACGAGCTCACTGGGCATCGCCTCGGTCGGCATCGACGCCGAAGTCCACCAGTCGTTTCCTGATGGAGTCGACGAGACCGTCACCGTTGCCGGCGAGGTGCAGATGTTGACCCGGCTCGCGGCCATGTATAGTCCAGCCCGACTTCTGTGATCAGTTGAGTTGGAGTGCTGCGGCCTGGCAGCGGTAGTGGCTGGCTCCGTGACCTGCGGAGAGCCGGTTCCAGGCGGTGGCGGGCGGGGTGACGACGAGGTCGATCGCTTTCTTCCTGCCGGCTTTCGTGTCGATCTGGTGGGTCTTCGCGACCGCGAGGACGTAGTCTAGGCCACGCTGCGCCAGCGCGGTGCGCAGCGCGGGGTCGTTGCGGTGGCGACCAGGCGGCTGGCGAGGGCGGGTTTGGTCGCGAACTCCAGGTCGTCGGGAATGCCCGCGGCCCGGCGTCGGTCCGGGTCCGCCATCCACGACTTCGACGGGTACAGGGCATTGTCGAGGAACGCGCGCCCGGTCGGAGCGGCGTAGGTCAGGTAGACCGCGACCGCGAGGTAGGACGTCGGCGAGGTGCCCTTGACGAGTCTTTTTCCGATAACACCATGCAGGGCAGGAGTCGTTGGCGGTCATCGGATGACCCGCCGACGCTTCAGGAGGTCGCGGCCACTGGCGGAGGACGCAGGGAGCTGCCGGAAAATAACTCCGGTCTTTGATCTACATGGTTGATCGTGGGATGGTCCGGCGCGTGGAGCAGGTTGACGAGGTGGTGCTCGCGGAGAAGTTCGCGGTGCTGTTGCCGCATCTGGACGAGCGGCAACGCCGGCTGGTGCTGGGAGCGGACGCACGGGTGTTCGGGCATGGCGGGATCCGTCTGGTGGCCCGGGCGGCCGGGGTGTCGCAGGACACGGTCTCGCGTGGCGTGGCCGAGCTGGAGTCCGGCGCCGTCCCGGCGGGTCGGGTACGCGCGCCGGGCGCGGGCCGCAAAGCGCTGCGGGAGAAGGATCCGGAGCTGGTGGCGGCGCTGCTGGCGCTGGTCGAGCCCGACCAGCGGGGGGATCCGGAGTCACCGTTGCGGTGGACGGTGAAGTCCACCCGCCGGCTCGCCGGACAGCTGACCGCCGGCGGGCATCCGGTCGGCGCGGACACGGTCGGCGCGTTGCTGCGCGCGGAGGGGTTCAGCCTGCAGGGCACTTCACGCACGACCGAGGGCGCCCGGCACCCTGACCGCGACGGCCAGTTCCGCTACATCAACGAGCGAGTCAAGGAGTTCACCGCGGCCGGGCAGCCGGTCGTCAGCGTCGACACGAAGAAGAAGGAAGTCCTCGGCGACTACGCCGTCGCCGGCCGAGAATGGCACCGCGCCGGGCAGCCGGTGCGGGTCCGCGCCCATGACTTCCCCGAGAAGAACGCCCAGAAGGCGGTGCCCTACGGCGTCTACGACCTCGCGGACAACTCCGCCTGGGTCTCTGTCGGTATCGACCACGACACCTCCGCGTTCGCGGTCGCCACCATCAGGAAATGGTGGCAGGAGATGGGCCGGGACAAGTACCCGAACGCGCGCCGGCTGCTCATCACCGCGGACTGCGGGGGTTCCAACGGGAACCGCCCCTGGCTCTGGAAACACGAACTCGCGAAACTCGCCGCCGACACCGGCCTACAGATCACCGTCTGCCACTACCCACCGGGCACCTCGAAATGGAACAAGATCGAGCACCGGCTGTTCTCGCGGATCAGCACGAACTGGCGCGGCCGGCCGCTGACCAGCCACGAGGTCGTGGTCAACACGATCGGCGCGACGACGACGCGCACCGGGCTGAGCGTCCACGCCGAGCTCGACCCCGGCGTCTACCCGACCGGGCTGACCGTGCCCGACGAGGTCATGGACGCCTTGGCGCTGACCGCCCATGACTGGCACGGCCAGTGGAACTACACCCTCGTCCCGGCGCCACCCCGCACCGTCTCGACGCCGGCGTCCCGGTACGTCGAGACCGGCCAGCCCGACGACCGGGCCCCGGACTGGCTGCACCATCCGACCATCACCGGTATGGACCCGGGCGAGTTCACCGCCCTGCTCGCCGCCGCCGAGCAGTACATCCTCGACCACCCGCCGATCAGCCTGCACCACAAACGCGCACGTCACCGCGTCCTGCGGCGCGGGCCCCTGTCGCTGTCCGACCGGCTGCTCGTTACCCTGATCCACCATCGTTGGAAGACCCAGCAGCAGGCCCTCACCCGCCTGCTGGATTCACCACGCGGCGCTGTCGGCGACGCGATCTACGATCAACGCCTCGCTGCCTGC
The DNA here is from genome assembly GCF_000374165.1 of Parafrankia elaeagni. GTDB lineage: Bacteria > Actinomycetota > Actinomycetes > Frankiales > Frankiaceae > Parafrankia > Parafrankia elaeagni. Next base: position 29,253 of record NZ_KB893761.1, on the reverse strand, counting down.
CTCGACGACAAGTCTGGCGAAGCTGTCCGTGAGCTGGACCCGCCGGGTGGCCCAGCCCTGCGAAGCAGCCGCGCGTTCGAACGCCGCTGCCGTGTCGGGGATCGATGCGGTGGGCGGGAGGGCGGTGAACAGGTCGACGTCGCGGGTCTCGCGGTCGACGAGATCATGCGCGATGAGCGCGGCGCCGCCCGCGACCGCGAAGCCCACGCTTTCGGGCAGCCCGAAGAAGATCCGCGCAACCGCCCGCTGCAACGATGTGATCACCTCAAGGCGGTCCGTTCCCAGGCGCGCCGAATCTGGGCGGGAAGGACAAGCTCCGGCCAGGCATCGACGAGCAGTGCCCCATCGACGTAGGCGAGGATGTCCTCCGCCGTCCCTTCGCGCAAGACGATCTCGTACAGGCGGTGGCGCTGTCGGCGATCCGTAAGGTCGTAGGTCCGATCGGGGTCGGACCAGTTCAGATGAACCGGCAGGCGCACCCGTGCCAACGCCTGCCGGAGCGGGAGCCGGGGCAGCCGATCCGGCACGGTGAACGGTCGTCCCCGCCTGTCCACCACGACCTCGAACGAGGGCACCGGCACGGCGTCGAGCCGGAAGCCCGCCGCTGCCAGCAGGCGCGTCGCGGTCTCCAACGTCGGTGACTTCACCCCGTGCTCATAGGCAGCCAACGTCGGCCGCGACGTGCGCGCCCGCCGCGCGAGCTCGGCCCCGGACAGGCCCGCCTCCACTCGCGCCGATTCGATCAGCCGGCCTGCCAGCGAATCCGCCATTCCTCCTCCGTCGGGCCCCCTCCATCACGACGTTAAGCGTATCCGATGAGATACGCTACTCGTCTTTTGATCTGTTCGCCGGCCCATACGCCGTGACCTCGACATGAGCCCTGCCGCCAGGCGGCCCGAGCAGTCGAAAGATCTCTGTCCAGCGGCGCGGTGAACCTCGCAGCCCCACCGGACTGCCAGGTTCTCGACAGGCGAGGCAGAGGGCGCGTTCGCGCGTAGCCGCAACGCTCAGGCCCGGAGACCGAGGAGGGGTGCGTAGTCCCGGCGGCGGTTCGGTTGGGTGAGGACTTCTACGCTGTCGACGGCCTGGTCGATCGCGCCGGGGAGATGGCCGAGCGGGCCGTCGGGTCGGTGGCCGAGCCGGGCGAGGAGGGCTCGCAACTGGGATCGTTGATCGCATCGGTCAACGCACGGGTGAGGCGTTCGGCGCCGAGTACCTGGATGTCCCGGGTGTGAAAGCGGCGCGGCGCGGGGTCGACCGGTTCAGCCAGACCAAGCCGGTTCGTGGCGTCGGCGAGGTGACTGGCCGCGGCGCACAACGCCGCTTCGCGCGCCCGCCACTGCGTCGCGCTGATCGCGTGGCGCAGGTGCCGACCGACCTGGTCCGCGAGGGTCAACCGCGTGAACGCGGTCATCAGCCATTTGCTGTACGGGGCCCACCGGCGTTCGAGGAGAAAGCCGATCCGGGCAAGGTCACGGGCCACCCGGGCAGCGACCATGCGTGAGCCGATGTCGTCGCCGCGGCCACCGGTGCGGCCTACGAACGGTTCCTCCTGGCTGACCCGCAGCCAGCCGGCCGCCAGGACATAGCGCCAGACATCGTCCGGGTACCAGGCCAGCGCCCGACGCCGCACGGTGAGCAGATCGAGCGGGTCATGCAGGATCACGCCACCCGTGAGGCCCGCCAGGATCTGGGTCGGGGCCAGCAGCCAGCCCGCCAGATCCATCCCGTCGGCGGGGTCGACGCCGAGCCGATCGACGAAGAACGCCCGCGCGGTCGTCACCTCCACCTGATGGTGTGACCACCCGCCGTGTCGATCACTGTCCGGATAGGCGACCGGGAGACCGTCGAACCGAACAGGCAACCTCTCCATGGCAAGGTCGACCGGCGTGGTGTCAAAGTCGGGTGGGACGAGCAGCTGCACGCGGGGGCCGAAATCGTGGTCCGTGGAGACCTCGTCGTCGAAGCCGAGTACCTCGGACCCCTCACCAAGCAACGCCGCAGCATGAGGCACACCTGGGACCAGCGGCCGGACCGCCTGCTCGTAGAACCGCCGAGAAAGATCGAGACCGAACACGGCTCCGAGATCTCCTCACGGCATCCTGTCATGAACCAGATGACGCCATGATCCCACCGACCCCGCCAGACATCGCGCCCGTGGGGGTCCGGGGGCTCGGCCCCCGGGCAGACATAACGAAGACGCCCCTTGCCTTCTACCAAGGCAAGGGGCGTCCAAGTCGAGTGGACCTAACGCAACACAATAAGAACCGTTCGATCATGGTTCAGGGCCCCGAAATCACCGTCCGGCCAGTCACCACAAGGCTCCTGGCCAGGGGCGATGCCCAGTGAGCACCCAGCCGGCAACCTCACCCATCGAGTCGAACACACGTTCCACAGACCTGGTGGGTCCGAACGGCACCGCCCGCATGGTGACAGTGATCGCGGGAACCGTCGTCGGGCTCACCTTCCTCTTCGGACTGGGCAACGTCGCCACCCTCGGCATCCGCCTGGGAGTCCCGACCTACGTCGCGATCCTCGTGGCACCCGCAGTCGATCTCTCCGTCATCGGACACCTCCTCCTCGGCGCCCGCCACCTCAACCTGCACGGCGGCCCCGCGGAAGTCATCCACGCTGCACGACGTCTACTGATCTTCGCCAGCACGGTCACGTTCGCCCTGAACATCACCGAGCCCCGGCATTGGAGGCCCTCGTGGTCGCGGCTCCGGACTGGCTGGCCGACGCCCTGAACATCGATGAGTTGGCGCACCGCTACGGCGAGCGGGTCGACGGATGGACGATGCCGTCATCAGCGACGACCCAGGACCGTCTCGCGGTGGTGTTCGGGCAGGACGCGCTCGCGGTGGGCCGGGCGGTCGCCGCCCCGGGCGCTCCCGGCTGGCTGGTCGAGATCCCCACGGTGGCGTTCCGGTGCTCTGCTAGCTCGCGTCACGGCCCGATGTGCACGTGGGACGCCCACAGCGACGGGTGGTCGGGCAGCGCGTCACGCAGAGCTCGGACGACGGCGTGCAGGGCCCCGGCGACGTCGGGCTCCGACCCGCTGAGCCGCTGGTGGATGTCATGGCTCACGGTCGTCGCGAGCGTGTCGCTGATCGGCCACAGCGTGCCCAGGACGTGGCGGTAGCCAGCAAGCTGGAACGCCGAGGCCAGATGGATGGCTTCGTCGGCCAGCCGGTCGCCCGGCCGGGCGGTAGTGCACGCGGACAGCACCGCGAGCCGGGCGTCACCGAGTCGCAAGCGAGCGACGTCCACGACGGTCAGCGGCGCGGTGTCGTGATCGTGCAGGAGAAGGCGGCCGTTGGACGGGTCGGTGGGGTCGCTGTGACCGTGACAGGCGAAGTGCGACCACCGGGCCGCACGCATCGCGTCGAGGACTCGCTCCCGAGTCGCGTCGGGACCCGTGAGGACGCGCGCACCACCGACGTGACAGCGACGCAGCAGTTCGGCCTCCGCCTCGGCGCCCGGAAGGTCGGGATGACCGGGGGTGCGGGGCATGGATACGACCAGACCGGGTCCGTCGACGACGCCGGAACCGAGCATCCCGGCCCCGTGCGCGGCTCGGGCCAGCGAGCGCACCGTCGGCGTGTAGGACGATGTGACTCGGTCGATCACCGTAGCGGGGCTCGGTGTCCGGCGAGTCTCGTGGCGACCAGCGGTATGGATCGGGAGAAACGACAGCAGGCCCGACAGGCACCACCACATACGCGGCCACGGCGCGCCGGGGGCAGGTCGGCCAGTCGCACCCATCGCGGCGAGTACGGGTTCCGCAGCCACGTCCCACAACCACGACAGGGTCTCGTTCACTGTCACTTCCGGATCATGGGGTGGTCGGGCCTCGCCCCCCAACTCGTGCGACCCGGGTAGGGGCGAAACGGCCCGGACGAACGCCGCTACCCGCTCACGGACCTTCGACGGTGTCAGGCCGTCGAGTTCGACGACGTCGATACCCGATCGGGCGAGCAGCAGCGCGTGCGAGCCGTGGGTAGACACGTTGACGACGACGACGGTGCCCTCGCCGGCGGCCTCGATCAGCTCACGGGCGGGTGGTGGACGAAGGAAGCCCTCGAAGCCTGGCAGTCCGCGAATCCGCGCGGTCAGTTCGGCGAATGCCTCGGTGCTCCCGGGTTGGCCGCGGCCGTCATGGTCAGACGCTTCGCGGAGAGCGACGAATCGGGCAGCGAGGTCGGGGTGGCTCTCGGCGAGGGCTGTCAGGTCGGTACGGGTATCCAGGGCCTGTCCCAGCAGCACGCCCCGTCCCTGTTCGAGGACCTCGAGGGCGCGTTCTGGCATGCCCGCCCGTATGTGGCACGCGGCCGCGTCCGAGCCCAGGGTGTCGAGCTCACCGATGCGGTGTTCCTGGTCGGGCCGGGCCAGGTTTCGGGGTGCCACCATGCCGATCAGGTCTGTCGCGGCAGCGTATCCCGCGGCCGCCTGGCTCCACAGGCGACCGGCGGCGGATGCCTTGCCCCACACTCGTGCCGCCCGCAGCCGGTCGGTCGGGCTGGCGATTGTCAGGGTGTACCCCATCCGGCCCGCCGCGACGGCTTCTGCGAGGTCGGTGGAGTCTCCGGTCCGCGCGAACCTCTCGCTGAGCGCATTGCCGAAACCCGACAGCATGACGGCCCGGAGGGGATGGTCGAGGTGGGCGAGCGCGAGCGCCTCGCGGCCGGCGGCGATCGCGTCGTTGAGGTCAGACGACTCGCCGGTGCGCTCGAAGCGCGTGTGCAGGCTGAGAGCGAGATTGGACAGCCGGACCGCCCTGTCGGGATGGTCCGGCCCGGTGACGGAGAGAGCGGCGCGTTCCGTGTCGACGGCCTCGTCTAGGTCGGCGAGATCGCCGGTGCACTGATGCCGGTAGGCGAGGGCGACTGCCAGATTCGACCATCGGCTCGCTAGATCGGGGTGATCCGTGGGTGTCGCCGCCACCGCCTCGCGGCCGACCACCACGGCCTCGTCGATGTCGGCCTGCTCGTGGCGCCGACCGAAGCGGGCCGTCAAGGCATTACCGAAGCTCGACAGCCGACCGGCGCGGGCCGGGTGGTCGCCCGGTGTGAGATCGACGACCCGGCGGAAGGCCGACAGTGCCTCGTCGAGGTCGCCCGAGGCGCCCGTGCGTTCGAACCGGAGGCTAACTGCGCCGCCCAGGTTGAAAAGGTGTGCGCAGCGGTCGACGTGAGCGTCCGGCACAGCGGCAACCGTCGCCCGCGCGACAGTGACAGCCTCGTCGAGATCGGTCATCGCGCCACCGCGTTCGAACCGCGCCCGCAGGGCATTGGACAGGCTCGACAGGGCGTGGACGCGGGTCGGGTCCCCGTCGGGAAGACGGCCAGCGGCCTCGCGGCTGACGTCCACGGCGGCGTCGAGGTCGGCCGGAGAGCCGGTCCGGTCGTGGCGGGCGCGCAGCGCGAGCCCGAGGCCGGTCAAGAGCGCAGCACGGCCGGAATGGTCGGGCGGGGTTCTCGCCAGTGCGTCTCGACCGACCGAAACGGCGGCGTCCAAGTCCGCCAACGAGTCGCGACGACGAGAACGAGCGAGCAGTGCCTGGGAGAGGTTCGACGAAATCGCGGTCCAGCTAAGATGTTCCGGCGGGATCGTCGCCAGCGCCTCCCGACCAACCTCGACGGTCCCGTCGAGGTCGCCCATGGCACCGGACCGCTCGTACCTGGCGAACAGAGCGTTGCCCAGGTTCGCCAAGGCTCCGGCCCGCTCCGGCCGGTGAGGTGCGAGCCCTGCCAGCGCCTCCCGGCCAGCGGACACGGCGGCGTCCAGGTCGTCCGTCTGCCCGCTGCGCTGGAAGCGCCTTCGCAGGACGACGGCCAGATTGGACAGTCTCGCGGCACGCTCGGGACGACCGACGGGAGTGGCCACCACAGCGGCCCGGGTCGTGGCGACGGCCTCGTCGAGATCCGTCCAAGACCCGGCGCGCGCGTGTCGGATCGCGAGGGAGGAGCCGAGCCCGGACAGGTGTCTACCCGGGTCCGGGTATTTCACACCCGCGGCCGCCGCGACCGCCGCCCGTCCGGCAGTGACGGCGGCGTCGATGTCCGCCGGTACGCCGAATCGCTCGAATCGCGTACTCAGCGCGTTCCCGAGGTTGGACAGCACGTCGGCCCGTCCGGGATGGTGAGCGGAGAAGGCCACCGCAGCCTGTTCGCCGGCGGCCACAGCCGCGTCGAGGTCGACCAGCGAGCCCGCGCGTTCGAAGCGGACCCGCAGGGCATAGCAGAGGTTCGACTGTGCCCCGGCCCAGTCGGGCTGGCCCCTCGGGGCCGTGGCGACGATGCGCTTCAGGTGATCGACTGCCGCGTCCAGCCCGGCCGGATCGTCGTCGCGCAACGCCTCCTCCAGCAGTTGTGCGCCGTAACTGCTCGTCAACGCCTCGAGGAAGCCGTCGTCGCGGACGGACGGAGTGGCACGGAAGTGGTCTCGAAGGTCGGTCGGCACCGCACGCGGGTCGTGCTGGTAGACGATCTCGAAGAGGCCATGTGCGATCATGAGATCCGAGGGGAGGTCCGCCTCGGGGTCGAGCGAGACGTAGCGGTACCAGTGCAGCCAGCCGACGTCGCGCAAGATCGCGACGTCCGGTTTCGCTCCTCTTTCCCACCACGCGGCGGCGGCGTCGATCAGAGCCGCCGCAGCCAGCACCACCGTAGGATCGCCGCTCGCGCGAAACCGGTCGAGCCTGTCCCGCAGTCGTGCGAGCGCGTTGCTCACGGCCTCACCCGACGCGTCGGTCCGACCCCGGCGGGCAGCCGCCCGGTCAATGCGCCTCCTCGCGCAGGATGTCGATGACCGCTTGGAGCAGCTCTTCGTCCAGATCAGGCTGGCCGGTGAGCGCGGACAGCACCCTCGCGACCGTCACCGAGCCGACGACGTCGGCGCGCAGCCGCCGGCCCAGCGCCGCCAGCCGGCGGGTGTCGTCGGGATCGGCGCGCAGCTTCGCGAGCACCGAGCGCGCCCGGTCGCCGTCGACCGCAGCTCGACCACCGTCGCTGAGCAACCGCCGAGCACGTGCCCGCCATACCTCCCAGTCGGCCTCGGGCGGCGGCTCGCGCACCTCCGGCCGAATCAGCACCGGCGCCCCCAGCAGCCGGTCCAGCACGACGGCTTCACCGACGTCCAGCCCGACCCGAGCGAAGCGGCGCTGTTCGGCGTTCAGGTTGAGCATGTCAGACAGGTGTTCGAACCCGGTTCGTTCGCCGAGCCGGTGCATCGCCACCAGGTAGGCGTTGTCGATGACGCCGCCGACCAGGGAGCCGGGCCGCTGGTCAAGGATCATGACTCCCTGGTGGTACTTGCGCACCTCGGCGAGCAGATTGTTGAGGTCCGCAGCGGCCTGGGCGGAGGAATCGGCGGACTCGGCGCGGGCGGTGGAGGATGCCGTGCCGGCCAGCAGGCGGTGCGCCTCCTCCAGCACGAGCACGTGGTAGCCGCGGCGGTCGGCGGTCTCGATCTCGCCGACCACGCTCACCAGCAGGAACGAGGCGATGAGGGCGAGCGCCTGGCCGTCCCCGATCGCACCGAACTCGAGCACCGTAGGGGTGTCGAGGAGCCTCGCGACGTCGGTGTACGGGCCGCTGTCACCTATGATGTGGCCGTAGTTGCGTTCCAGGCTGCTTAGCCGCATCGAGGTCGACGCGAGGATTGTGGACTGGTTCTCGGTGGCGTTTCCACCTGCGGACCACATCCGGCCGATACCCGCGAGCACGGTGTCCTTTTCGTCCGCCGCGCCGGTTCCCATCGCGCGCGCGACATCTCGCAGCGTCGGAGCGCGGCCGGCGAGGTCCGCGCCCTTGACGTCGGCCGCGCGCCACCCCGGCGGTCGACCGCCGGGAAACAGCCTGCGCGAGTATGCCTCGGTGATCGCCTGCTCGAAAATCGCCGGCAGCGGGTCCCACATCCAGAAGGCGGACCGAAAGCACGTCATGAGCCGGGTGATGTGCGTCTGGAGGTTGACGTTCGATGGAACGGCGAACGGGTTGAACCTCAGCGGGTTGTGGCGCTCGCCCACGGTGTAGACGACGAGCCTGCCAGGTGACAGTCCGCGAAACTCGCCTCCCAGCGTCGGGTCGATCACCAGGAACGGCGTGCCGCGAGCGTCGATCTGGTCGAGGACCGTGCAGGCGAAGTTCGTCTTTCCGGAACCCGGGGCCCCTACCACGAGCATCACGCGGTCGAGGATGTTGACACCAGCGGGATTGCCGTCACTCACCGGCAGCACGAAATCAGCGGCGAGGCTGTAACCCCGGTGCCGAACCCGCCCGATGGGGATGCACTGTCCCGCGTGCTCGCGGAAGTTGTGGTCGGTCATTCGCGGCAACTGCTCGAACGGGTTGATTGGCCGGCTCGGCAACCCCGACTGGCCGCCGGGCCGCACTGCGGGAAGGCGCCACAGGGCGGCCGCCTCGGCGGCGGACATCAGGCTTCCCACCCGCAGCAGCCCAGGGTCTGTCTGCTGATCGTGTTCCCGCTCCCGGCCAGGCTCCTCGGCCTGGGGCGATGGCCAGTCGAACACCCCCGCCACGTCCTCGGGGCCGGTAGGCCTCTGGTGCTGCGGCTGGTCGACGAACGCGAGCCGGCCGCGCGTGGTGTCGGACAGCGCGACTGGTTCGGTGGCGACGGGGAGATCCGCGTCCGACCTGCCGCGGGCCCCGTCGAATTCCATGCGCCACGCCGCCGTCACCGACCGCACCGACTCCACGTCCTCGCCGTAGACAGCGGCCTGGTAGGCGAACACCTCGTGGGCGTCCAGCAGCGCTTGAATCGCCGAACTCGCCCGCACCGCAAGCACCGCGTCCGGGGCGTTCTCCTTCAGCCGAACAGCGAGGTCCCGCTGGATCAGGCCCGCGGCGCGATACTCGTTCTGAGCGAGTTTCGTAGGCGTCAGCAGGATCCGGATCATCAACTCGCCGGGTGCGCCCGTCATGGCCGACACGACGGGCAGCAGGTCGCCCCGCGCGCGGGGAAAGGACGCCGGGAAGACGTGGCGCCGCCGAGGACGGGGGTTGTGGGGACTGCGACGATTGCGCTCGAGTCGTTCGCCACGCGACAGCGGGTCGAGTTCCGTCGCCCAGGTCAGCAGATCGAACTTCCGCAGGTCCGCTCGCCAGCCGAACCGGGTGTCCACGCCCGCGCGCTTACGGATCATATCCTTGGCCGCACCGGAGGTGGCGTCCCAGCTCACCTTGGAGCAGGTCAGCCGGGTGGGTGCCAGCGACAGGACGAGGCGCAGCGTCCGGGCGGCGTCGCGACGCGCGTCCGTCTCACGGCTGGACGACAGCTGCCCGTCGTTCGGGACCGAACTGTGGACCAGGAAGAACATCGCGATCTCCGCTGAGCTCTCGCGCGGGGCGACCAAGCGCAGCTCGAAGGTCCGGCGTATTCGACTCGTACCGCCGAGCACGTGCAGGGCACGCGCCATGTGTCCCATCGACTCGGTGAACTGGCGGCGCTCGGCGTCCGCACGAGGGGTGTCAGCGGGTTCTGGCAGGAACGGGATCTCCGCGACGGCGACGGCGACAGTCGTGCCGCCGTCCTCGCGCGCCATCGTCGCCGACTCGTCGATCGCCTCGTCGGCTCCGTCCGGCTCACGCATGTCGGTCACGCGCAGGTGCCCTCCCCCTCGTCGTGGCCCGCACGGCTACCAGTCCGCGATGAACAGGTCGTTCGCCAGGACCGGGAATCGGAACGCGACATTCGCCTCCCAGGCCGGGAACTTGTCGGCGAGCCCGGCGACCGCGCCAGCCTCGGACCGGTGCAGACCGCCGTGGCGGCGCAGCGCGATCGCATCGGCGACCAACGTCTGGTCGTGCCGCGTCCGGACGGGTGCCGCCTCGAAGACGCACAGGCCCGAGACTTCACCGCCGCCGGCGCTTAGATCGTTTCCGACCAGTTTCGGGAACCACAGTCCCAGCTCACCGGCGGACGCGAGGAAGACGTGCATCTCGACGCAGCTTTCGCGCATCTCACGGCTGTAACCTCGGTACGCCTTGTAGAGCGTTTCCGCCAGCGGGTCGTCGCGTCGGCTGGCGTGCAGGTCCTGGCGAGTGCTGCCGACCGACAGATGATCCCGCTCCCGCTGTGTCAGGCGCGCGGGCGACAGGACGACGGCCAGCGCGGTCGGCACCTGTCTCTGCACGAGTGCGTACAGCGTCGCCTCGAGGGTGTTGGCCGACCAGATCCAGGGGACCACCCGCAGGTCTCGTCGCTCCTCGACCGGCACGCCGAGGGGATCGAGCTCGGGCGGCACCCGGGCCGAGTCGGCGCCGCCGACCGTACGACCCGTCGGCCGCAGAAGCTCACCAGCCGGCGGCTGCGGGACCGTCAGGTGGTCGCCGTCGGCCTGAACCTCCGACCGCGTCGCCCGCGGATCGCCTCGGCGGATCGCCCGGCGGATCTCCACGGCCCGCAGGTCCGGCGTGTCCATGCGCAGCATCGACCGGGCGTCGTCCTGGCCCAGCTGCTCGAGCGGGAGCGAGCGCGGCAACGCCCCGAGCAGATGGGCGAGCAGGTCCTCCGCTCCGTATCTCCCTCGCGCTGCGCCGAACAGCGCGCAGCGCAGCGTCTTGCCACCCCAGCCCTCCGTCCAGTAGCGGAGCTGGACGCGCCAGTTCCGGTCCTCGTCCCCGTCCGACGGGTCCAGCGGGGCCTGGTCGACGCGTGAGGCCATGGTGCGCAGGAACAGGACCTGGTCGGCGAAGGAGCGGCTCGGGTCGTCACCACGGCGAGCGGACTCCTGGTTCGACAGCCACGGCACCGACAAGCCGAACATCCACCAGTCGTCCGGTTCCCGCCACAGATCGTCGGTCACAACTGACAGGTGCCCGGTTACGCCGCAGCCGCGGTGTCTATGCGAACCACGTCCTCGCCGGAGAGCAGACGCACCACCTCGGTGAACGTCCGTAGGCGGAGCAGACTCAGCTCGTCGCTGATCGATCGGCCGTTCCCGTCGTAGGCGGACAGCACGACCGAGCCGTCCGCGTCCCGGCGGCCCGACACAGCCCGGGCCGCCACGCGGCTCGTCCCCCGGCACCACTCGGGCAGCCGTTCGTCGGGGTCGGCGCACCATGCGAGGACGACGACGTCGGTGACGGCGAGGTCGCGGAGGAGGTGCTCACGGACCGAGCGGATCCGTTCCGCCAGGAAATCGGGATCGTCGCTCACGAGGTACAGCGTCGCCTCAGCGGTGGGAGGCGACGCGACGCAGCATCCGACGACGTGGGGCAGCGCGAGGCCGCGCACCATGAGGCGGGCCTCGGGCGGCGTCATCCGAAGTTCGTTGGGTGGGCGCCAGGCTGTCGAGCGCGGTGAGAGCATCGCGGGCTCGGCCTCCCGCCGCCCACCCGCGCCACCCGCGCCACCCGCGGCGGCCGCGGCGGCCGGAGGCGGCGGGTGCCCACGGTCCTCCCCCGAAGCCATCGAACCTACGACGGAGGCAAGGATGTTGTTGGGTACCAGGTCCTCGACCCGGCTCATCAGCCACGGGACGAGCTGGCGGTGCTCGGTCGCGAGGTCGCCGATACCGCTGGAGTGGGCGACGAGCTCCCGGAAAGCTCCGACAAAGGCGTTGGAGCCTACGGAGTAGAGATCGCGGAGGGTTTCGACGGCCGCTCGGAAACGCTTCGCGAGCTCCTCGTCCACCATGTGCAGCGGCAGGTTCTGCTCCCGTGCCAGCTCGATGAGGACGCGCAGCCGCTCGGCCTTGCGGGCGAGCTCGTGGCGCAGCCGGGTCCGCTCCACCTGGCCCTCCCGGTCGGCCAGTGCCACGGCGTCATCCAGGACGGTGACGTCGACGATCTCGTGGATACACAGGAAGCTCGACCCGCCGGGGCGGACGCTGCTCCACAGGTCCTCGCGATCGTAGGCATGGCGCATGACCTGGCTCCGGTCGAGGCGCCCGAACACCTCCTGGAAACGGCGGCGGAACTCCCTCCGCAGCAACGTATCCTTCGGCATGCTGAGCAGGTTGTAGCTCGTCACCCACTCGCTGAGCTGCTGCTCGTTCGCCGTCTGGAGGCCCACCCACGCCTCGACCGCGACGTCGACGCTGTCACCGTCCTCGAGCCGCAGGCCGCGCAGTACCTCCTGGTGCCAGGTCTTGCGCATGTCGAACTCGATCACGTACATGTCGGCGGAGAACGGGAGGCCCCGCGCGGGAGAGTAACGGCGGCCCGCGGTCAGGACCTTGACCGGGATCTCGTTGCGGAACAGCACCGCCTTGCGCTCGGCTTCGACTGTCAGTGATCGTGCCTGCCACGGCCTTCTCACGATGATGTCGTCGATGGGCATCGCGTTCTCCCTCGGTGCGTCGCGACTCTGTACGAGGTGCCCGCGGGCACGTGGGACCAGAGCCGAGCTGGACGTCGGTGTCGGCGACACCTCATCGGGCCCGACCATCACCAACGGCGTGTTCCGAAGAACGCGAAAAATTAAGATCATCGCCGCCGGTATGACGACAGCCGGTATGACCGAAAGCAAAAAAAACTTCAGCACACGGCGCCACGCCCCCGTTTCGCCTGCTTGGCCACCAGCAGACCAGGCTCCCATGTCCTGGCGCCGCGGACGACTGCCCAGCGTATGACGTGACTATAAGCCGTGGACGCCACGGCCGGAGGAGTTTGCGGTATCTATCGGTTCCATGCGGCGCCCCGACCACACGACGACGGGAACCACGAGTATTCGCCGCCGCGAGTACCCGGCGGATGACAGAATCCAGGCGAAGACTGACTCGAACGGGGCGAGGCCATGATCCGCGCCAATCGGCACAATACGGGCATTCTTGGGCCGGACGCCACCGTCACGGCCTCGACCGACGATTCCCCACCGACCAGGTCTCGCGCCCGCCGGCGGCCGCTCGCTCAACCGCCGTCTGACGGCGTGATCCCGCCGCTGGGCGCCGCGCGGGTGGTCGCGGCGCAGCAGGACGTGCCGCGGCGGCACGCGCGTCGACCACGTCGGCCGGCCCCGGACCCGCCCACCGTCGAGTCCGCCCGGCCGACAGATCCGAACTCGACGCGCCCGCGCCGTCCGAGCTGGACCGTCAGGCCGGCTCCTGCTCCGGTCGCCGCCACGGTCCCCGCCGCGGCCGGCCCGCCTGGCGAGCGCGTCAGGAGGCGCCCGCGACCCCGACCCACCGAAGCACCGCACCCGCCCCGGTCGGCCGCCACACGCCCGCCCGCCACGGTCGACGCCACGGCCTCGGTCGAGGCTGGCACCGGTCTGTTCCGAAGTGGTTCTCCACGCACCGCCGCGCCGACGTCAAAGCGAGCCCGTGCCGTGGTGGCCGGCGCACTTCGCCGACGTCGTGAGGCCGTGCCGGCCGGAGAGCGCGCGTCCACACCGCGGCGCTCGGGCAGGCAGGTGCACGAACGCGCGAAGCAGCGAAGGCAGACCCGGGCCAGCAGGTCCGCGCCGGCGAACCCGCGCCGGCGTCGCGCGTTGCCGGACCCGCCGCCGGTCCGAGCCAAGCCACTGCGCGCGGCCAGGGTCCGCACCAACACGCGCCGGGGCGAGCAGTCGGGCCGGCGCCGCTCGGGGCTGACCGGTGGCGGCGCGTCCACTCGGGTCCCACGGAGTCAGGCGGCTCGGTCCGGATTCGGCGGTCCCGCATCCCGGCGCCAGCGGTCGGCCGCGACCCCGGCGCCGGTCCATCCCCGACGCGTACGCGGCACCCAGCCGTCCCGGGTCCGGCCCAGCCCGCAGGCCGCGAAGCGCGGGTCCCTCGCCCGCCAGCCGCGCCCCAGGCAGGCGATCGTCGATCGTAGACGTGGCACGACGTCCCGCGCCTCGACCGCTGACGTCTCGGCGGCACGCCGTTCCCGCGGCGGGCTGACGCGGGCGACGCGTCATAACCCGGCCGAGGTCCCGCGCCGGCTCCGGCGTGCTCGCACGGGCAGGGCGCACAGCGGACGTCCCGGCTCCACAACCGCCACGACCGCAGGAAGATCTCCGGCGCGGAGTCCGGCCGGCAGCCAGCGGACGCCGTCGACCTCGCGGGAGAGAAAGCCGAACGCCGCGGTGAGCGCAGTACGGCGCCCGTCGTCGCAACGGGTGGAGGGAGGCCGCCTGACGAGCCGGACGGGCGTGCTTCCCGGCCGTGACAACCCGAGGCACGGCACGAAGCCGCTCAAGGGCGGGCGTTCGCGGAACTCGACGAAGAAGCCGCGACACACGCCGAAACGGCGGTTGGCCAGAATGATCGACAAGCACATCACCAAGCAGCGGGACGAGGTCAGCGCCATCGCGCGGGCCCGGCTGCAGAAGGAGCGCCGCCGGGGCCAGCGGCCGAGTCGGCCGGCGCCGTCGCCGAGGCCGCGTACGTCCCAGCGCAAGGGTTCGCAGTCGAAGCCCAAGCCCGTCCGCTCGGCGCTCAGACTCGCGAAGGAGATGAAACGGGAAGGGCTGGTCTTCGCTTCCGGTCGACCCGGCAGCAGCCGACAGAAACCGTGCAGGGACCCGATCGACGTGGTCACGGGCGAGATGTTCATGCAGGTCGTCGACGTGGACCTACCGGGCACGCTCGCCCTGACGCTGGGCCGCTCCTACGGGTCGGCCAATCCGGTGGGCTGGCACTTCGGACCGGGGTGGTGCTCGCTGTTCGACGTACGGCTCGTCGTCACCGGCTCTCGCGTCGGTTACGTAGCCGAGGACGGCGAGCTGCTGTGGTTCCCGGCCCCGGCCACCGGCGAGGTCGTCGTCGCGAGCGCGGATCGCCAGCTGGCGCTGACCCAGGCCGGAGCCGGTTACACGGTCATGAACCGGCACGACGGTAGGTTCCGCTCCTTCTGCGCGCCTCCCGGCGGCGACGCCGACCCCGTCCGCGAGGACGGGTCGGTCGAGCTGCCGCTATTCAAGATCACCGACCGGCACGAGAACTGGGTTCGCATCGACCGTGACGGGGCAGGCCTGGCCAGGGCGGTCCGACACAGCGGCGGCTACCGGGTCGATGTCGTGTCGGAGGGCACCCGCGTGACCGCGCTGTGTGCGAAGGTCGACGGTCGGCGGCAGGTCCTGATCCGGTACGGTTACGACTCCCTCGGCCGGCTGCGGTCCGTCACCAACTCGTCCGGAGTTCCCACGACATTCGTACACGATGAGCACGGACGCATCTCCGGCTGGACAGATCGCAACGGCGACCAGTACACCTACGAATACGACGAGGCCGGTCGGTGTGTGCGGACGCGGGGACCGGAGGGTTTCCTCGATTCGGAGCTCGCCTACGACGCCGATGCGCACCGCACCTCGGTCACCGACTCGTTCGGGCACGTCACGACGTACGTCGCCAACGCGCTCGGCCAGCTTGTGCGCGAGATTGACGGGAACGGCCATAGCACCACCTACGAGTGGAATCGCCATGACCAGCTGCTGGCGCGGACGGACCCCATCGGCCGGGTGATTCGAAACCGCTACGACGCCCTCGGCAACCTGCTCTCCGTCGAACGCCCGGACAATGCCGTGACCCGGTACCAGTACGACGACAGTCCACTTCCCACAGGTGTCCTCACCCCGGATGGCGCCCACTGGACCTATTCCTACGACGAACGGGGCGCCCTCAGGACCGTCGTCGACGCCGAGGGCGCGACCACCGCGTACATGTGCGGTCCCGCCGGCGCGGTCACGAGTGTCGTGGACGCCGTCGGAGACGTTCACCGCATGGTTAACAACCGGGCCGGTCTTCCGACGGTCCTGATCGACCCCGCCGGCGGCCAGTCTCGCCTGAGCTACGACGAGCTCGGTCGTGTGGTGCGCGTCGTTGACCCCACGGGCCACACGGTCCGGTTCCACTGGTCGTTGGAGGGCCGCATGGTCCGCCGGACGACCTCGGACGGCGTATGCGACCGCTGGACCTACGATGGTGAGGGCAATCTCGTCTCCCACACGGACCGGGCCGGGCGTCTGACCCGCTTCGAGATCGGGCACTTCGACATGACGACCGCACGCGTCGGCCCAGACGGGAACAGGGTCACCTACGGGTACGACACCGAGTTGCGGCTACGCAGCGTGACCAACTATGCAGGTCAGGTCTGGACCTACGAGTACGACGCGGCCGGCCATCTCATCCGTGAAACCGACTTCGACGGTCGGACCGTCCGCTACGAACGTGACGCCGCCGGTGCTGTCGTCGCGCGTGAGGGCGCTGTCCGCGTCGAGTACCGCCGGGACCTGGCCGGCAACGTGGTCGCGAAGATCACGAACGGCGAGCGCGTCACGTTCGTCCACGACGCGGCGGGTCGGTTGATCGCCGCGGTGTCGCCCACGTCGCGGCTGGACATCACCCGCGACCGGCTGGGCCGGGTGCTGTCGGAGAGCCAGGATGGGCGTGCCGTCGTCTCCCGTTGGGATCCGCTGGGCCGCCGGCTCCACCGACGGACGCCGTCCGGTGTTCGCAGCACCTGGTCCTACGACGCGCGGCGCCGGCTGACGGAGCTCACCGCCTCGGACGGAGAGGTGACGGCGCTGCGCCACGACGGCTCGGGCGCACCGACGCGGGTCGACTTCGGTGAGGTGGCCACGCTGCACCAGGGCTGGGCGAACGGCACGAGTTTGGCGTCCCAGCGACTGGTCACTCGCCCGTCCCCCGACCCGCTCGGCACGCGCCAGCCGACCACGTGGGAACGCGACTACACATACCGTGAGGACGGACTGCTCGTGGGCGTCCACGACTCGGTGTCGGGCTGGTGGCATTACGAACTGGACGCCGCCGGACGGGTGACCCTCGTCCAGGGCGACAGCGGGATGGAGCGGTACGCCTACGACACGGCCGGCAACATCGCGGCCGCCCACTGGCCCACTGCCACCGCGGCTGGCCGCCGCGGCGGTGGAGGTGGCCGGACCTACGCCGGCACGCTCCTGGTGAGCGCCGGAGACGGCGACGACCTCGTGGCTTACTGGCACGACGAACGCGGCCGGCGAGTCGGCCGGCGGGAGCACTCAGGCCAAGACGACGAGCTGTTGGCGCGGTACGAGTGGGACGGCGAGGACCGCCTCGTCGGCTTCGAAAGTTCGGACGGTACCCGGTGCCGCTACTGGTACGACCCACTCGGGCGCCGGATCGAGAAAGCCGTGGAGCTCGCCGACGGCACCGTCGAACGGACGCTGTTCGCATGGGACGGCGAGACGATGGTGGAGACGTGCAGGTCGTCCTCCGTAAACCCGCGACGCGAAACGACCACGTGGGACTACCTGCCCTCCACCGTCACCCCGGTCATGCAGACCTCCACGCGCTCCATCGCAGACTCCGCTGGGGCGGAGACCACCGTCGAGGTCTTCGGGATGGTGACCGACCAGATTGGTACGCCCACTGCGCTCGTGGACGTGCGCGACGGCGAGGCTGCCTGGCTGGCGCGTTCCACGCTGTGGGGGCTCCCGCTGCACGGGCCGGACATCGCGGACGGCTGCAGGGACGATCACCCGCTTCGCTTCGCTGGTCAGTACTTTGATCGTGAAAGCGGTCTGTCGTACAACCGGCACCGCTACTACGATCCGGAATGCGGCCGCTATCTCAGCGCCGACCCCCTCGGTCTGGCACCCGCTCCGAACCCACGGACGTACGTCGACAACCCCACCGTGCTCGTCGATCCCCTCGGGCTGGCGCCCTGCCGCGTTCTCCCGACTGGAAGAACGGACACGGTGGGCACGGTCCCAACCAGCGCGAGCGTGCCGGCATCACCCGCTGTGGCGCGTCCGCCGCTGCCGCGCGTGCAGATCCGACCAGCACTCCCCGCGTGGCAGCATCTCGCCGACTTCCAGGAGCGATCCCGTGGACGTGTTCGACATCATTGAGGAAGGATTCAGGAACACCGAGTTCGACTTTAAACCAATCCGGGACAGCGAAGGATACGGGGCCTGGGTGACAGTCCCGGACCCTTTCGATTGTCCGCTCCAGTTCGATGTCTCCGTCGATGTCGTTCAGGGCCCCCAGACGAAGACTGATGCCGACACACAGTGGAGTCCCGTACTCCTCGACGTGGTCTGGCACGTGCGGGAGATCGACGACCAGATCGTTCGGCTGGTGGCAGCCCGACTGCTGACGCTGCACGCCGAGAACCGGTACAAACTCTCACTCTGGCCCGGGGAGGCCGGGCGCTCGCTCGTGGTTTGTGAGGGAAACCTGGCTCTGTCACCCGGGAGCGCCTCGGAACTCACCGACATGCTGCGCCACCAGAGCGCACTGGCGGTGGAGGCCACGCTGGCCTGCGAGTGCGGGGAGTCCCTCCTGCTCCGTTGATCCCCGGCCATCTCCTGGCCGACAGGGCCTACACCAGCAAAGAAAATCCGAAAGTCGCTGCGGACGCAGGGTAAATACCACAAGATCCCGGAAAAGAAGGACCAGAAAGCGGACCGGCGCCGTCGCGGGTCCGCGGGCGGACGCCCGCCCGCGTTCGACGCGCAGCTCTATAAGCAGCGCAACGTGGTGGAACGCTGCTTCAACCGACTCGCAGTACCGCGAGCTGGCGACCCGCTACGGCAAACGCGGGCACTACCAAGCTTTAATGCGTAGATTCATGTTGACCACAGCTCTTCCCAGGCCAGGCCGGTTTCGGCGAGGAACCCCAACAGCAGCGAGGGCCGGTACTGCATCCGTTTCAGCCCGTGCTTGGCCGCCTGGCAGACCTCGTCGAGGCTGCGGGCGGCCAGGTTCACCAGCGCGGTGCGTTTGAGCTGGGACCACACCCCCTCGGCTGGGTTCACCTCCGGGGCGTAGGCCGGTAGCCACACCACGCTCACCCAGCCGGCGTGCTCTCGCAGGAACCCGGTCATCTCCCCCTGCCGGTGGATGTTCACCCGGTCCCAGACCAGCACCAGCCGGCCCCCGGGAAGCTGCGCGTGCGCGGCGGCCAGCAGATCCCGACAGTCCTCCCAGCCGATGCCCTTGCGCCCGTCACCACCGCGCCAGGTCCGGGCCCGGTAAAGCAGCCGTGGCCGCCATCCCGCCCGGTAGCAGACCATCCCGACCACACTGACCCGCCCGGACCCGCCCCGTCCTGGCACCCGCACCATCGGCGTCACCCCACGGCGTGCCCACGTCCGACCACGTGGCGGCCTCAGGCCCTGCCCTGTCTCATCGAGGAAACAGACCCAGGCGGCCTGGGCCGCCGCGGTGGTTTTACCGCCGGCCACCGCTCATCGCGCCACTCCCGGACGGCGGTGTCGTCACGTTCGATCGCCCGGCGCGCCGGGAGCTGACACGACCAGCCGTTGCGGTCCAGCAGCATCCACACCCCGGGCAGCGTGTACGTGAGTCCGAACTCCCGTCTGATCACGTCCGCGACCCGGGCCAACGTCCACCGCTGATCATCCCAGCCGTACGGTCCCGGACCCCGGCGCAGGATCGCCTCCAACCGGGCCAGCTGTCGATCATCCAACCGGCACGTCGACAACGGGCCAGTCGACCGCAACGCGGCCGCACCCCCCGATTCCCAGGCCTGGTACCAGCGGCCCGCTGTTTTCGGGGTGACTTTGAATTCCCGGGCCACCTCCGCCCGGGTCGCGCCCTGATCGAACCGGTCAGCCGCGGCCATCCGGATCCGTTCCCGTTCCACCTGCTCGACGGGCGTCAACCCGCCACCCGTCGCATACCTCATGCAAAAGGTTTACCCACACACCATCAGCCATCACCAGGCATATTGACACCACGCATTAATCATCAGTACCACCGGTCCGAGGTCGTCATCGCCTCGGTCATGATCTGGCTCACGACATGATCCGCCAGACAGGCCCGTGCGTGCCGCTCAGACCAAACCCGCAGGTCACCTGTCTGAGAACAGCGAGACGATCAGATCGTGGCCCAAGTCAGGTTAGACGCCGATGTGAACATGGGAGGCCCAGGTCGACGGACGGTTGACCAGTCGGGCGCGCTGCTGCCGAGCTACGGCATGCAGGGCACCCGCGACATCGGTCGGGGCCGAGCCTACGAGTCGGGCGTAGATGTCATCGGTGATCGAGACCGCCAGTGCGTCGTTGATAGGCCAGAGCGTGCCGACGACATGGCGGTAGCCGGCGAGATGGAAGGCGGAGGCGAGATGGATCGCCTCATCGAGAAGGCGACCACTTGACTGGGCGGTGGAGCAGGCGGACAGGAAAGCGAGCCGGGCATCCAACCGCAGGCGGGAGACGTCGATGACAGTCAGGGGTGATTCTTGATGATCATTAAGGAGTAGATGGCTCGCCGACGGATGAGTGAAGTCCGCGTCGCCGTGACAAGCGAAATGTGCCCACTGGGCCCTTTTCATCGCCGCCAGCACTGAGCGGCGGGTCGCCTCTGCGCCAACTATCACCTCGAGGTGCCCCGTGTGATGTCGGCTCACGGCGGCAGCCTCCGCAGTCGCGCCTGGCAGGTCGGATGCGCCAGGTGTCCGCGGCATGGCCACAATCAGGCCTCGGTCCTGGATACTCGCACCGGCTGCGGCCGTGTCGTGCCGACGGGCGTGACCGAGAGCGCGGATCGTCGGGGTGTAGGAAGACACGGCTCTGTCCATCACCGTGGCCGGCTCTGGGTCGTCCCGACCGGTGTGGTGGCCGGCGGCGTGGACGGGCAGGAACGAGAGCAGACCGGACAGGCACCACCACACTCGCGGCCATGGCTCGCCGGGTGCCGGCGGACCTGTGATGCCGAGTCGAGCAAAGACGGGACCGGCGAGTTCGTCCCACAGCCAGCCCAGGATCTCGGCGAGTACTCGCTCGGCCGGTGCGCCCGCCGCAGGCGAGTTCGTTCCCTCGTCCAGAGCCGTGATGAAGGCAGTGACCTGGCTGGTGACGATTTCGGGTGTGAGCGTCGTCAAAGGAATCGGCGTGTCGACGCCACCGCCGGTCACTATCAGCGCGTAGCTGCCGTAGGTCGAGACGGTCACTACTACAACGGGACCGTCGACGCTCACCGCGGTAAGGTCACGGATCAGCGGTGGGCTGAGGAATCTCTCGAAGCCAGGCATTGCTCGGATGTCCGCCAGCACGCCGGTAAATGCGGTCGCGGCGTCCCGTCGCCGTTGCGTGCGCGCGCTGTCGTCGGGACGTCGATGCCTGGCGTGCATCGAGTCCGAGGCTGTGTCGGCCGGAGAAAGGATGGGCGTCGCAGCACCGGCGCTCGGTTGGTCGAGTGCGTCGCGCGCCGCGATGAATCGCCGAGCGAGGTTCGGATGGCGTTCAGTGAGGACGGTCAGGTCCGTGCGGCTCTCCAGCGCCTGCCCGAGCAGGATTCCCCTTCCCTGCTCGAAAAGCTCGACTGCCCGGTCGACCTGGCCCGCACGCACGCAGCAGGCGGCCGCGTCCGAGCCTAGTCGGCCGAGCTCCTCAATCTGATGTTCCTGATCGGAGCGGTCCAGACTTCGCGGCGCCACCAAACCTGCGAGGCTCACTGCCACGTCAAGGCCTTCGGCGGCTTCCCGCCACCGGCCCGCCTGGGCCGCGGCCCGGGCCCACAGCCGCGCAGCGACGACACGTTCCCGGGGCGGGGCGTTCGCGATAGCAGCCGCCTGTCGCCCGCACTCGATTGCCTCTCGGAGGTCCGCTTCCCAGCTGTCGGTGTCCCCGGTGCGGCCGCCGACGCCAAGAGGCTCGGCTCGGGAACGTAGACTCTCGCCAAGGTTGATGAGGTGTCTTACACGCTCCGGATGGTCGGCAGGGCTGCTGCCGATCGCGGCTCGGCCGGCCTTCACGGCCGCGTCGAAGTCCTGAGTGTCGCCGCTTCGCAAAGCGCGCGCACTGATGGCCCCTGAAAGATTGGCCTGGTACCGGGACATCAGCGGATGATCAGAAGGGCATGCCCTCACGACCTCCGTGCCCACGGCGATCACTTCGTCGATGTCCCCCATGTCCTCGGTCTCGGCGAAGCGGAACTGCGCCACGACGCTCAGATTCGACAGCATCGCCAGACGGTCGGGGTGGTCATGCGGGGTGACAGCGACAGCTTCCCGGCAGGCTGCGACAGCGGCGTCAATGTCGGCGATGTTCTCGGTTCGTTGGAATCGAAGGCGGAGGCTCTGGCCCAGAGCGATGAGGTATCCCGCGTGGTCCGGATGACCTGGCGGAGTCACCACGACCGCCTGCTCGTAGTTGCTGATGGCCGCGTCGAGATCGGCACCGCTCCCGGTCTGTTCGAAGCGGCTCTGCAGTGCGATGCCGAGGTTGGCCACGGTGGCGGCGCGGTGCTGGTGATCAGCCCCCAAGTCCTTCGCCGCGTCCCAGCCGACGCCTATCGCGGCGTCGAGATCGGCGAGATCTCCCGACCGTACGAAGCGGGCTTGGAGAGCATTACCCAGAGCCGCCAGCCGCACGGCGCGCTTGGAATGGCCGAGTGGAGTCGTCGCGACGACTTTGCGCCCTAGGGCGACCGCCTGGTCGATGTCGGCCATCCGCCCGAGGCGGCTGAACCGGAGGGTAAGTACTCGCGCGAGTCCGGCCAGGAAGCCGACGCTATCTGGATAGGCCGCCCGAGCTGCCGAAACCGACTCTCGAAAGACGGCAACAGCAGCATCGAGATCGCCAGTCTCCCCCAGGCGTTCGAAACGCTCGGCGAATGCGTTGCCGAGCGTCGCCAAACGGGCGGAGTGGTGCCCGTCGTCGGGCGAGCTGAGGCGTGTCCCCTCACAACCGGACTCGATGGACTCCTCCAGATCGGCGAGGTCCCCACGAAGCGTGAAACGCAGCAGGAGGCCGGCGCTGAGCGTCGACAACGACGACGCGAGCGACGCGCTGTCCGACGAACAGCTGGCAGCGTCACGGCTCATGGTGATCGAGGCGTCGAGATCGGTGTGATCTTGAGTCTGGGAGAAGCGCTGCAGCAGCACAGCGCAAAGATTAGTAAGCACGACTGACGAGGTGGGATCGTCTCGGTTCAGTACCCCCAGAGCTTCGCGTCCCACTGCCGTCGCCTCGTCGAGATCGGCCAGATCCCCGGTCCGCTCGAACCGGTTAGCCAGCGCCGTCGTCAGGTTGGCCAGATGCGCGGTACGGAAGCGACTGTCTGGCGGCAGCGCCGCTACAGCCGACCGAAGCAATGGAAGTGCGTCATCAAGTAACGCCAAATCGCCTGTGGTCTGACTATGCTCCAGCAGCTTGATCGCGCGATCCGCGATGCTCTCGGGACTGTCCGGACGCGGGGGTTGATGCTCCTCGAAGAAGGCGAGTACCACGCCAGGAAGGCTGGCCCGATCGATCCAGTACAGCGGCGCGAGCAGGGCGAGCGCCCGGGTGAGATCCGCTCGGTCCTGCCCTGCGTCGAGTGTCAGGTAGCGGCACCAATGCAACAAGCCGATTGCGCTGAGGACCTCAAGGTCTCCAACGAGGTCTGGCACCTCGTCCGTGAGCATCTCGACGTCGACCAGCGCAGCCGGATCAAGGATCACCTCGGGATCCTGGTGCATCGAGAAGAGCGCCAGCCGCTCTCGAAGTCGGGCCAACGCCTGCTCCCGGATGCCCCGCTCCCGTGCTCCTCGGGTCAACCCGCCACCGCCTCAAGTCGATCCTGCAAGCCCACTACGAACCGCCTACGCCAAAGGGGTTTGGGCCCCGTGCGCTCGTCCGCCACCGCGCCGTGGTCCCGGCAGCCCTGCCGCCGACGCGCACTCCCGCCCGTGCTGGCAGCCCAGTGCTCCAGCCCGACGGTTGGGGCCGGGACGACGTTCCTCGCGCTCGGCAGCGCGTGTCAGGGCCGGCGAATCCCTGATGACGAATCCTCGACAGAACCGGCCGGGGAATCCGCGGGATGTCGGCTGGTCACGGGCGCGTCAACAAGGCGGTGGATCATTTCGTTGATCCGTTCGCGCACGGGCTCGGGTGCGGGAAGGACGGGTTCGTCGCCGAGCGGCGTGGCCCGCTTCGGCGCGAGATCGATCAGGTCTGCCCAGACAAGGTCAATCGCCTCGGCGGCGCCGTCCGCGAGCGCGATGGAAAGCCGGTCAAGAGCCCTGTCAAGTTCCTGCCATCGCCGGGTCGGCAGCGCCCAGGACTCGGCCAAGCGTAACGAGATCACCATCGACTGCTGCTGCCGCGGGCCGAGGGCGGCGCCGCCGGCCGGCCTGCCGGACGCACTCTCCGGCGTAATCTCGTTCCCCACAGTGCTGAGGCTACCCGGGCCTGATCGCGCGCTCCACCGAGGCCGTCGAACCGGGATGGATGCCCGGGCCGCCACGCTCCCGCCGGAAACCGTTTAGGCCGACGCATTGGTTCGGAGGGCGAGATCCAGGAACACCCTGTTGAAGGGGAAGTCGACGAGGGCGGCGGCGATGAGCCGACGGTGCGGGGCGTCGACGCGCCCGTTCTCCAGGTCGATCACGATTGCGCGCCAGACATCCCGCGGTGTGCTGCCCGTGAAGGTGGGACGCAGGTCGCGAGCGAGTCCGACGCGGTCAAGCATCGCAGCCGCGGCAGCCTCGCTGGGAAAGACCGCCGCCAACTCCCGCTGCAGAAGCTCGCGATCCTCCCAGGTCAGGGGGACATCGGCTGCCCAGTGCGGGTGCGTCGAGTCCTCCCAGCCGGCCCGGGCGTCATGGCCGATGCCGGGAAGCCGTTCGGTCAGCGCCTGGGCGTGTTCCCGAGCAAGATCGGTGATGCCGCGGGCGCGCCGTGTGGAGGCCTCAAGCAGAGCCTGATCGTCGACAAGCTGCTGAACGAACCATTCGACCAGCCGCGCGTCTTCACGGAACAACCCATCGACGGCCCCGACGCCCTGGGCACCGCCTAGAGCTTCGCTCATGTTCCATCTGGCGACGTCGACGGCGCGTCGCATCCGTTCCAGCGCGCTCGAGGTGTTGATCAGATGTGCCTGCCCGGCCCGCAGCCGCGCGAGCTGGCCCGGGATCCCTCCCGCCTGGTCGTCGACGGGATCTGCGTCGAGCGTTCGAGCCAGCGCGGTCGTCAGGGCCTCAACGTCGTCCCGCAGCCCGCGGACGGCCCGCCCGTCCCCCCACACCCTTAGGTGGTAGCGCACCTTGGCGGCGTGCAGGAGATACCGGGCAAATGGCGGCATCTCCGGGGTTCCTCTCGACCAGGCCCAGGCGCTCAAACGAGCGTCGTCCTCCTCAGCGCCCAGCAGCGCGATCCGGCGCTGCGACCGGCCGTCCGGGAGGAGGTCGGCCTCCCACATGGCCAGTCCAGACATCACTGCCGGTCCGGACATCGTTGCCGGGGAGTTCAAGGGGATGGACGCCCGGTTGCGATCGACATTGCTCGCAACAGCGCAGGGCAGTAGGCCCGCGAGTAGCTGCGCAGTGCCCGATCGCGCCGCGAGTGCGGCGGGACTCCCGCCGCGCAGCCGACCGACATAGATCCGCACAACTCCGAGCAGCCCGGCCGCCATCGGCCCAGGCATGGCCGACTCGGCCACTGCTGGCTCGGTCATCGACGGCCTGGCCGCTGGCGGCTGTGCGGCCGTTGCCTCGCCGGCTGCCTGGGCCCACAACTCGTCCAGGCTGGTCCAGGACGTCTCCTCGTCCGAGGCGCCCGGAGCCGGTGCCAGGACGACCGACAGGTTGGCCACGTCATGGTGCCTGCGCAGGATTGCCTGAAAAACCCCGGTGCCGCGCCGGGCACAGGCGGCGAGCGCCACGTGGTCGGGGTGCCCGGGCCCCGGCGCGAACCACCCATCGGGAAGGGCGGCAGGCAGGCCCAAGCCGATGACCTCGTGGCTTATTCCAAGGCCACGCTGGCATCGGCGCCACACCTGCGCCAAGTGGTCGGCCGCGGCGGCCGCGTCCGGTCCGTCCAGCGGGGCGAACAGATGAACCACCAGCTCCCGGCCGGTCAGATCCGCGCGGAGCACCGACTCCTCCATCGTCAGCCGCCATTGTGGATGTAGGCCGCCCACCATGACGACTCGATACCCCGCGACCGGGCGGCACGCACAGCAGTGTGCACGGCGAGGGCGACGTCGCCGCGGGTGGATTCCACCGCGGTGTAGACAGCGTCCGCGATCGAGACTGACACGGCGTCCGACACCGACCAGAGCGTGCCGACAACGTGGCGGTATCCGGCGGGCTGGAACGCCGCGGCGAGGTGGATGGCCTCGTCCAGGAGCACCGGTCCCGACCGCATGTGCATCATCCCGGTGTCGGCGAACGGACCACCGGCCGCCCTGACCAGCTCCACCACCTCACGCGCCACAGCCGGATCGAGCACGATTGGTTCGGTCACTCTCACATCATCCACATAAGCTCATCTGACCGGATCGGACATAGCAGAACCGCTGAGTCGGCTCGGAGGCCCGGCACAAAAAGCTGTGTTCCTGTTCCCGGGCATCCACCAGCGCCTTTCCCCGCGACTCGGCAAGACAGGGTCCAGACGCTTCTCGCCAGCCAGCAACCCCGCGAAAAGGCGGCATTGAGGCGGATCGGCGGCCTGTCCACGTCGCCGTGTCCCGATCGACGACGGATCGCTGTGTATGCTCCCCGTTCGTAGCCGTCCGACCGGGAGGACGACGGGCAGGAGGATCTCCGGTTGCGACCTTGTTTGCGTCCGCCCCTGAGGGCCGGAATCAATTCTCCGCATCTGCGCGGTCGCCGACAGGCTGCCCAGTCGGCAGGCTCTCCACACGCGGCACCATCACCACGGTGAGTCGATCGGGCGAGGCGCGAGGGCGACGCAAAGTCGTCGAAAACCTGAGTCTGCGGGGTGGGCCGCGGCTAGTCTGAGCCCGTCACGCGGACACCTGGAACGGAAGACGAAACTCGGGGGCGCAGGTGGGTAACAGTCGTCAGCATGCCCGGACCGCGGGCAGGTGGGCATGCCGCAGGGTCTGAACCAGCTGAAAAGTTACAACGAGTTGGACGCACTGATCGGCCTTGACGGAGTGAAACTCGAGGTTCGATCGATCCTGGCGATGATCAACTATTACCGAATGATGGCCGAGCGTGGTCAGAAAGTCTCCTTCGAGGCGCAGCATCTGGTGTTCGCCGGCCCGCCAGGCACCGGCAAGACGACCGTCGCGAGGATCTTCGCGCGGCTGTTGGCTGAAATGGGGGTCTTCGAAGTTAACCGGGGTGGGGCACGGTGGCCCGACCAGGGCTGGTGACCGTGCGTGATGTTGGCTCGTCGTGGCTTTGTGTGCCGTGCGTGGGACGCTGGCATGTCGTGACACGAAAAGACCCGCAACCCGGGCGATCTTGATTGTTCTCACGCAATCCAGACGCCACGGGGTTACGGGCTTGGACGATCATAGTAGTGCGGCGACGTTGCTGTTGGAGCTGGACGGACTGGTGGTGCAGCGCGTCGAGCGGCAGGCTGACGGATCACGGCTGGCATGGCTTGCGACCGCGGACGAGACGGCGCGGGCATGTCCGGACTGCGGAGTGTTCGCGCATCGGGTCAAGGGCGTCGTGACCACCCGGCCGCGTGACCTGCCCTGCGGCTCCACCCCTGTGCGACTGGTGTGGGTCAAGCGCCGGTGGTACTGCCAGGAGCCTGGGTGCGGCAGACGGTCGTTCACCGAGTCACTGCCTGCAGTGCCGACGCGGGCGCGGCTGACGACCCGGTTGCGCGAGCAGGCCGGGCGGCTGGTGGTCGATGGGATCTACGCGACGGTCGTGGCCAGTGCGCGCCAGCTGGAGCTGTCATGGCCGACAGTCATGGACGCGGTGCGCGACGTGGCCACGCCGTTGACCGACACCGCCCCACCGCCGGTGGACGTGCTCGGGATCGACGAGACACGCCGCGGCCGGCCGCGCTGGCGGCCCGCGGACCCCGCCGGCGAGGATGCGTCAGCGCGCGGGGAGCCGGCGAGAGCCCGGGTGCTGGCCGACCGGTGGCACGTCGGATTCGCCGACCTCGGCGGCGGGCAGGGCGTGCTCGGCCAGGTCGAGGGCCGCACCGCCGACGACGTCGCGTACTGGCTGGCCAGCCAGCCCGCCACCTGGCGTGACCGGATCCGCTACGTGGTGATCGACATGTGCACCGTGTTTCTCGCGGCCGTCCGCCGCTACCTGCCCCTCGCCACCCTCATCGTCGATCATTTCCACATCGTGCAGCTCGCGAACAACGTCGTCGCAGAGGTCCGCCGCCGCGTCACGACCCTGCTGCGCGGCCGGCGCGGACGCGACAGCGACCCCGAGTGGAAAATCCGTAACCTGCTGGGCCACAACCGGGAGAACCTCACCGACCGCCAGCTCACGAAGCTGTGGAACACCCTGGTCGACCTCGACGAACCCGGACAGACCATCCTCGCTGCCTGGATCGGCAAGGAGGAACTGCGCGCCCTGCTCGCCCTCGCCGGCACCCACCCCGACCGCACCATGATCGCCCACCGGCTGACGAGGTTCTACCTCTGGTGCGCCGACGCCGGCATCCCCGAACTCGAACGCCTCGCCTCCACGGTCAGCACCTGGTGGCCGTGCATCGAGGCATTCCTGCTCACCGGGCTCACCAACGCCGGCAGCGAGGGCCACAACCGGGTCGTCAAGCTCGACGCCCGCAACGCCTTCGGATACCGCAACCCCACCAACCAGCGGCTACGGACACGCTGCGCAACCACCCGCCGAGCCCGCGGATGTTTCAACCCCGCTTAACTTCGAAGACCCGGTTTGCCTCCGCGGTCTCCGAACAGACCGGAGGAGAGCCGGTCGAATCCGGGAGGTTCCTGGTGCCTGATCGGCCAGCCAGGGAGGCAACGTGAGTTTCAATCCGCTCGAAGAGAAGGGTGTGCCCCTCTGCGACCAGATACGGAACTGGTCGGAGCTCAATGTCGAGCCGTATGACAAGACGGCGGTCGACCCGTACACCCGGTGCCGGGTGATCGCGATGAACGGCATCGAGGTCGAGGCGGTGCTGTTCAGTCACCAGTTCGCCCGACACACCGACGTTCCGGAGGTGAAGTCCGCGCTTGCGGAGATCCGCCGCATCGAGCAGCAGCAGCAGAAAGCCGTGAACTGGTTGATTCCGGGCGAGGAATCGACGTTGGAGGTCACCCTTGGCTACGAACAGGAGGCGGTCGACCTCACCGCATGGCTGGCTCGCAGCGAGCCTGATCCTTACCTGAAGCAGACCTACGATTTCGGCCTGTTGGAGGACTTTGGTGTGCCCCGTTAATTCCGGACAGGCGTTATTAAGCTGATCTACGCAGCAGACTGTCTTTTCAAGTACTCATCGTGGACTTGCTGTGGGGTTCGGTAGTCGAGGGCCGAGTGGCGGCGTGTCGTATTGTAACGGAGTTCGATGTATCGGGCAATGTCGCGTCGGGCGTGTTCGCGGGTGGGGTAGACGGTGCGGTGAACACGTTCGTTTTTCAGGGTTGCGAAGAACGATTCGGCC
>NZ_KB893760.1 GCF_000374165.1 Parafrankia elaeagni | reverse complement strand
TCGGGCCCGCCGGTGAGCGCCACGACGACCCGTTCGCGGGTCTCCCAGGTGCCGCCGATGCCGTGGTCGGCGCGGTAGCGGTCGAGCTGGTCGTCGACCTTGCCGGCGAGCCAGAGCAGGGCGAGTTCGCGCAGCGCGGTGAGGTTGCCGACGCGGAAGTAGTTGGCCAGGGCGGCGTCCACCTTCTCCGGCCCGTAGACGTTGCCGTGCGCCATCCGGCGGCGTAGTGCCTCCGGGGCCATGTCGACGAGTTCGACCTGGTCGGCGCGGCGGACGACGTGGTCGGGAACGGTCTCGCGCTGTGGGACGCCGGTGATGGTCTCGACGACGTCGTTGAGTGACTCCAGGTGCTGGACGTTGACGGTGGAGATGACGTCGATGCCGGCGGCGAGCAGCTCCTGGACGTCGAGCCACCGTTTGGTGTGACGGCTGCCGGGGATGTTGGTGTGCGCCAGCTCGTCGACGAACGCGACCTCGGGGCGGCGCGCGAGGATCGCGTCGAGGTCCATCTCGGTGAACGATCCGCCCCGGTGTTCGAGGATCTGCCGGGGGATGATCTCCAGGCCGTCGAGCATCGCGGCGGTGCGTGGCCGGCCGTGGGTCTCGACGAAGCCGATGACGACGTCGGTGCCCCGGCCGGCGCGGCGGTGGGCCTCGTCGAGCGCGGCGTAGGTCTTGCCGACGCCCGGTGCGGCGCCCAGGTAGATCCGCAGGGTTCCTCGTGTCACCCGCCCATCGTGCGGTCGGCGACACTCTGCCGGAAGGCCCCGCAGCCGTCTCATCCGGCAATTTTGCTGATCGCCGTTAGTGTTCCGTTAGAAAGTGCCGCGTCGCTGTTAGAAACCTGTGAGAGATCGCCGGAACCGGGATCGACCGCGCTTTACTGGCGACGCTGCCCGCTCGACCATCCGTTTACGGCGGTCCAGACGGGCCCGGCTTTCGTCGCTGGCGAGGGAGGACACGTGCTCGACGTGGTGTACGTAGCGCTGACACTGGGGTGTTTCGCGCTGCTGGCGCTTGTTCTGCGGGGGGTCGAGCGGCTGTGACCGCGGAGAACATAGCCGGTCTCGTCCTGGCGACAGGGCTGGCGATCCTCATGATCGCGGCCCTGCTGTTCCCGGAGCGTTTCTAGTGTCCACTTCGATCGCGGGTGTTCTGGTTGTCCTGCTGCTGGTCGCCGCACTGGCGGCGACGTACCGGCCGTTCGGCGACTACATGTACCGGGTGTACACGAGCGAGAAGCACCTGCCGGTGGAACGGGCGGTCTACCGGCTGACCGGGGTGAATCCGAATGCAGGTCAGCGGTGGACCGTCTACGCCCGCAGCGTGCTCGCCTTCTCGCTGGTGTCCGTGCTGTTCCTGTACCTGATGCAGCGGGTCCAGGGTCGGCTGCCCTGGGATCTGGGCTTCTCGGG
Source organism: Parafrankia elaeagni (assembly GCF_000374165.1). Taxonomy (GTDB): domain Bacteria; phylum Actinomycetota; class Actinomycetes; order Frankiales; family Frankiaceae; genus Parafrankia; species Parafrankia elaeagni. Next base: position 31,139 of record NZ_KB893760.1, on the reverse strand, counting down.
GGTCTCGCCCGCGCTGGCCTGGAACACCGCCGTGAGTTTCACGACGAACACGAACTGGCAGGCGTACTCCGGCGAGTCGACGATGTCGCACCTCACCCAGATGACCGGCCTGGCGGTGCAGAACTTCGCCTCGGCCGCTGTCGGCATCTCGGTGGCGATCGCGGTCGTGCGCGGTTTCGCGCGCCGCCGGGCGCCGGTGGCGTCCGGGCCGGGCAGCATGGACGAGGCCGTGGGCTCCGGTGACGAGATCGGTAACTTCTGGGTCGATCTGACCAGGACGATCGTGCGGATCCTGCTGCCGATCTCTGTCGTCGGCGCGGTCGTGCTGCTCGCCGGCGGGGTGGTCCAGAACCTGCACGGCAACCAGCTCGTGACGACGCTGGCCGGCGGCGAGCAGGCGATCACGGGTGGGCCGGTGGCCAGCCAGGAGGTCATCAAGGAGCTCGGCACCAACGGCGGCGGCTTCTACAACGTCAACTCGGCGCATCCGTTCGAGAACCCGGCGGCGTGGACGAGCCTGTTCGAGATCTACCTCCTGTTGATGATCGCCTTCTCGCTGCCGCGCACCTTCGGCCGGATCGTGGGTGACAGACGGCAGGGGCTGGCGATCGTCGCGGCGATGGCGCTGATCGCACTGGGCAGCCTCACGGTGAACCTGGCCTTCCAGGGCGCGCACCACGGCACTGTTCCCGAGGCCGTCGGTGCGGCCACGGAGGGCACGGAGGCCCGTTTCGGTGTCGCGAACTCGGCGCTTTTCGCCACCGCCACCACGCTGACCTCCACCGGCGCGGTGAACTCCTTCCATGACTCCTACACAAGCCTCGGCGGTGCCTCGCTGCTGTTCAACATGATGCTGGGCGAGGTCGCGCCGGGCGGTGTCGGCTCAGGTCTGTACGGAATGCTGGTACTGGCCGTGGTCACGGTGTTCGTCGCCGGACTGATGATCGGTCGTACCCCGGAGTACGTCGGGAAGAAGATCGGTGCGCGGGAGATGAAGTTCGCGTCGCTGTACTTCCTGACCACACCGATCATCGTGCTGCTCGGAACCGGGACCGCGATGGCGCTGCCCGGCCAGCGGGCCGCCATGCTCAACTCCGGCGCGCACGGCCTGTCCGAGGTCCTCTACGCCTTCACCTCCGCCGGGAACAACAACGGATCGGCCTTCGCCGGAATCACCGTGAACACCACCTGGTACAACACCGCGCTCGGCCTGGCGATGATGTTCGGCCGGTTCCTGCCGATGATTTTCGTGCTGGGGCTGGCGGGCGCGCTGGCCCGGCAGGCGCCGCTACCCGCCACCGCCGGAACGCTGCCGACGCACCGGCCTCAGTTCGTCGGGATGCTCGCCGGCGTCACTCTGATCATCGTGGCGCTCACCTTCTTTCCCGCGCTGGCTCTCGGGCCCCTCGCGGAAGGGATTCACTGACCATGAGTACCACCGCCATCGCCGCGCACACGGACGCCTCGCACACGGACGCCTCGCGGAGCGGGCGGCAGGCGCCGCCGGCTGTGCCGCGCCGGGTCGGGGGCGGCCTGCTCGACCCGAAGCAGCTCTGGAAGTCGCTGCCGAGCGCGGTGCGCAAGCTCGACCCGCGCACCCTGTGGCACAACCCGGTGATGCTGATCGTCGAGGTCGGCGCCGTGTTCACCACTGTTCTCGCGATCACCGACCCGTCGACGTTCGGCTGGCTGATCACGACCTGGCTGTGGCTGACCGTGATCTTCGCCAACCTCGCCGAGGCCGTCGCGGAGGGCCGCGGCAAGGCACAGGCACAGGCCCTGCGCCTGGCCAAAACCGAGACGGTCGCCCGCCGGCTCGTCGGCTGGCGTGCGGGCCAGGCCGTCGGGAGCGCCACGGTCGAGAGCGTGCCCGCGCCGCGACTGGCCCAGTACGACCTTGTCGTGGTCGAGGCGGGGGAGCTCATCCCCGGCGACGGGGACATCGTCGAGGGTATCGCCAGTGTGGACGAGTCGGCGATCACCGGCGAGTCGGCGCCGGTGATCCGCGAGTCGGGTGGTGACCGCTCGTCGGTGACCGGCGGAACGAGGGTGCTTTCCGACCAGATCGTCGTGCGGATCACCCAGAAGCCGGGCGAGAGCTTCATCGACCGGATGATCGCCCTGGTCGAGGGGGCGAACCGGCGGAAGACCCCGAACGAGATCGCGCTCAACATCCTGCTGGCCGCACTCACCGTCATCTTCCTGTTGGCTGTTGCCACCCTGCAGCCGCTGGCGATCTACGCGAAGGCGCAGCAGCCGGCGCTGCCGGACAGCTCCACCCTGACCGGTGACGGGATCACCGGGATCGTGCTGGCGTCGCTGCTGGTCTGCCTGATCCCGACCACCATCGGTGCGCTGCTCTCCGCGATCGGAATAGCCGGGATGGACCGGCTCGTCCAGCGCAACGTGCTCGCGATGAGCGGCCGGGCGGTCGAGGCCGCCGGTGACGTCAACACCCTGCTGCTCGACAAGACCGGAACCATTACCCTTGGTAACCGGCAGGCCAGTGCGTTCATCGCCGTCGAGGGCGTGAGCGAGACCGAACTGGCGGACGCCGCCCAGCTCTCCTCGCTCGCGGACGAAACCCCCGAGGGCCGTTCGGTGGTCGTGTTCGCCAAGGAGCGGTACGGCCTGCGCGAACGCGTCCCCGGCGAGTTGCGGCACGCGACGTTCGTGCACTTCACCGCCCAGACCAGGATGTCCGGCGTCGACCTCGCCGCCGGGCCCGCGGACGGCGTGGGGCCGAGCCCCGAGGCGGGGGTGCGGCGGGTCCGCAAGGGTGCGGCGAGCGCGGTCACCCGGTGGGTGCGGGAGCACGGCGGCCAGGTTCCGGCGGAGCTCGGCGAGGTGGTCGACGGCATCTCCGCCTCGGGGGGCACCCCGCTCGTCGTCGGTGAGGTCATCGACGCCCCGTCGGGCCCGTCCGCGCGGGTGCTCGGCGTCATCCAGCTCAAGGACGTCGTGAAGTCCGGCATGCGGGAACGGTTCGACGCCATGCGCCGGATGGGCATCCGCACCGTCATGATCACCGGGGACAACCCGCTCACCGCGAAGGCGATCGCCGAGGAGGCGGGAGTCGACGACTTCCTCGCCGAGGCCACCCCGGAGGACAAGCTCGCGCTGATCCGCCGGGAGCAGGCCGACGGCAAGCTGGTCGCGATGACCGGCGACGGCACCAACGACGCGCCCGCGCTCGCGCAGGCCGACGTCGGGGTGGCGATGAACACCGGCACGTCGGCCGCGAAGGAGGCCGGCAACATGGTCGACCTCGACAGCAANCCGACGAAGCTGATCGAGATCGTCGAGATCGGCAAGCAGCTGCTCATCACCCGCGGGGCGCTGACGACCTTCTCCATCGCCAACGACGTCGCCAAGTACTTCGCGATCATCCCGGCGATGTTCGCCGGCGTCCACTCCGGCCTGGACACGCTCAACGTCATGCGGCTGGCCAGCCCCGAGTCGGCGATCCTCTCCGCGGTCATCTTCAACGCCCTCGTCATCGTCGCGCTGATCCCGCTCGCGCTGCGGGGCGTGCGCTACACCCCGGCCAGCGCCTCGAAGCTGCTCAGCCGCAACCTCTACCTCTACGGCCTGGGCGGGATCGTCGTCCCCTTCATCGGTATCAAGGCCATCGATCTTCTCGTCCAGTTCGTCCCGGGAGTGGGCTGAACCATGCCGACACGGTTTCCGTCCTGGCTGCGCCAGCACCTCGCGGCGCTGCGCACCCTGCTCGTCCTCACCGTCCTGCTCGGCCTCGCCTACCCGCTGGCGATCCTCGCCCTCGCCCAGCTCCCCGGCCTGAAGGACAACGCGGACGGGTCCTTCGTCACCAGCGCCGAGGGCCGGCGGGTCGGCTCGTCCCTGATCGGCCAGTCGTTCACCGACACCGACGGCAACGCGCTGGCCCGGTACTTCCAGAGCCGGCCCTCGGCCGCCGGGGAGGGCTACGACCCGACCTCCACCTCGGCGTCCAACCTGGGCCCCGAGGACGTCGTCGACACCTTCGACGATCCGGCCACCCCCGACGAGGACGAGAGCGGGCAGAGCCTGCTCACCCAGGTCTGCGCACGCAGCCTGGCGATCGGCGAGCGGGAAGGAGTCGACGGCGGACGCAAGTACTGCACCGCCTCGGGCGTCGGGGCCGTCCTCGCCGTCCACCACGCCGGCCCTGGTTTCGACGGCCCGGTCACCCGGGTGGTCAGCGTCAACGAGGCCTGCCCCACCACCCCGTTCCTCGCCACCTACCAGGGGGTCGCGGTCACCTGCCGGGAGCCCGGTGACGACATCGCCGCCGGTGAGCGGATCGTCGTCCGCGGCGGCGCTCCCGACAACCCGGCCGTGCCCGCCGACGCCGTGACCGCCAGCGGCAGCGGCCTCGACCCCGGCATCAGCCCGGCCTACGCCGAGCTGCAGATCCCCCGGGTCGCCCGTGAACGCGGGCTGCCCGTCGACCAGGTCTCGGCCCTCGTCGACGAGAACACCACCGGACGGGCCCTGGGCTTCATCGGCGAACCGAGCGTCAACGTCCTCGCGCTGAACCTCGATCTGGACCGCGTGTCCGCGGGGCCCTGAGCCAGGCTGGACAGCTGGACAGCTGGATAGGTTCGACCGGTGCCGTTCCCCCTGCGCGGGATCCGCGTCCTCGACCTTTCTCGTTCCTTCCCCGGTGGTTACTGCACACGGTTGCTCGCCGACCTCGGGGCCGAGGTGGTCAAGGTCGAGGCGCCGGGTGTCGGCGACCCGTTGCGGGGCCCGGCCGGGACCTCGCCGACCCACGTCGGGCTGAACCACGCCAAGAAATCCATCACGCTCGACACCCGAGGCGAGGCTGGGATCGAGGTGCTGCGCAAGCTCGTCGCCTCGGCGGACGCCGTCGTCGACAGCGCTCGGCCGGGTGCCCGGGAGGCGGCGGGCTTCGCGTACGCGCAGGCGGCCGAGGTGAACCCGCGGCTGGTCTGGGCGAGTCTGTCGTCGTTCGGCCTCGACGGCCCGTACGCCGGCCGTGCCGGGCACGAGATCACCTTCCTCGGCCACTCCGGAGCCCTGGCCGCGATCGCGGAGCAGCTTCCGTGGATGCCGCAGACGCCGATCGCCGCACCGCTGGCGGGAGCGGTCGCGGCGATGGCCGTCTCCGCCTCGCTCGCCCGGGTGGCGCACACCGGCGTCGGCTCCTTCGTCGACGTCTCGCTCGACGACGTCGCGACCTGGATGCTGTCCGGTATGCCGGGCCGGTTCTCGGGCGTCGAGTCCGGCATGGGCTGGGCGGCGGGCCGCCGGCTCTACCGGTGCGCCGACGGCCGGTGGGTGACGGTCGCCGCCGCGGAGCCCCGGACCTGGCAGGCACTGTGCCGGGTGCTCGGTGCCGAGGACCTGGTCGAACGGTTGCGGGCCGGTGCGGACGAGCAGGTGGCGATGGCGGAGCGGTTCGAGAAGGTGTTCGTGACGAGGCCGGCGGCGGCCTGGGTCGCCTCGGATCCCGAGGCGACGATCGGGGCGGTGAACGAGGGGCCGGATCTGGTGGACGACCCGCACGCCGCGGCCCGCGGCACGCTCGTGGACGTCGCGGGGACGCTGGTCCCCGCGGCACCGTTCCGTTTCGGTGACGGCGAAGGGCGACGGTTGCCGGCACCGGCACCCGCCGCACAGGCACCCGCCGCACCGGCACCCGCCGCGCCGCCGCCTGCCGGACCGCCGGTGCTGGGCGGCGACACCGACGACGTGCTTCGCGCGGCCGGGGTCAGCGACGAGGAGCTGGCCCGGCTGCGGGCCCACGGCACAATCTGATGACACCGCGCTTCGCTCAGGCTTGCGGGTCTCGTTCCGCTCAGGACGCGCGGGCCGCGGACACCGCTTTGACAGCCGTCCTGATCAGATCGGCTACCGCGGCCGGCTGGGAGAACATCGCCGCCGAGACCGGAGGCCTGGCTGTCCCGAGGTGAGAGCGCCGTGGGGCGGGTGTCCGGCCGGTGGCGCGGGTGCGAGAATCGCCCCATGCACCGGTTGGACGCCCGGGCCCAGCACCGGCTCATCGACGGCGATCGGGCGTGCGACGCGGTGGCCGCGATCGGCGACCGGGCCGACGTCGCCCGCTGGGCCGGCGTCTTCGCCATGCTCGGCGAACCGGGCCGGCTGGCGATTCTGCTGGCCATCCACTACGCCGGCCCGATCTCGGTCTCCGACCTGGCCGCCGCGGTCGGTATGAACGACGCGGCGGTCTCGCAGGCGCTGCGGCTGCTGCGCCACCAGCAGGCCGTCGTCGCCGAGCGGGACGGGCGGGTGATCCGATACCGGCTCGTCGATCCCGTCGTCGGCGATCTGCTGACCCGGGTACGCCCCGAGCCGGTGCTGCATCACGGTCCCGCGGCACACGCCCGCTGAACCTGGCCTCCACTGCGCCAGCCGTGGTGACTCCACGCAAGTAGATCATGCATGAGGCGTGTCGTCTCGTTACACATGTCGGGTGGCACCTGTCGTGGGCGAATCGTGAAGTTCACACCGCCCCTGCTGTTTGCGTATCCGCATTGACGTGCAGGTGGGCGACCCGTACGCTGGCGGAGCTTCAGGACAATGATCGGAAGCCGGTGTGAATCCGGCGCGGTCGCGCCACTGTGAACGGTGCCCGTCCTCGACGGTCACCGTGAGCCAGACCCGACGTTGTCCGTTCTCCGTTTAACGGCTCAGGACGCGTCATCCAGGGAGGCTGCGAAGTGGCTTCATGCCCATCCGTCTGACCGAGGGCCGCTCCTCCGAGCGCCGGTCAGCGTTCCGCCGGCTTCCAGCGAAGCTTCAGCGGCGACCCCTGACCGAGACCTGCGATCCGCGGCCCACCCGCGCGGGGACGTCTCCCAACCCCCGGCGCGGCGCTGCGCGTCGCGGCATCCTGCCCGTGGTGGTGGCAGCGTTGCTGCTCCTGGCCGCACTGGTCGGCTGCAGCCCGAGCCCGACCACCGGGGAGCCGGCGTCGGCGTCGGCGAGCGGAACGCAGGCAGCCCGGCACGAGATCACGGTGGTCGACGACGCCGACCGGAAGGTCGAGATCACCGTCCCGGTCCGCCGGGTCGTCGCGTTCAACACGTTCAACGTGGAGTTCATCCGCGCGGTCGGGGCCTTCGATGCGGTGGTCGGCCTGGACGAGGGCTCGGCCGGGGAGAACTACGCCGGCTACTGGGATGATTTCGACATCGCGAAGACCGCCGGCAAGGGGCAGGCCGAGCCCAACTACGAGCAGCTCGCCGCACTGAAGCCCGAGGTCGTCATCTTCCCCCGCAACGGCGCCTGGGAGGAGGCGGAGGGAAAACTCGCCGCCTTCGGCATCAAGACGCTGGTCATCACCGGCTGGGACCAGAACGACCACGTCTTCAACGTCGAGCTCATCGGGCAGATCTTCGACCGGCAGGAGCAGGCGTCGGAACTCAACGCCTTCTACACCGAATACCGGGATCTGCTCGCCGAGCGCCTTGCCGGAGTGACGCCGAAGCGGGTCTACCTGGAGAACGACAAGGACTTCGCCTCACCCGTCCCCGGCTCCGGCTGGCATGACATGGTGACGCTGGCCGGCGGCACGAACATCTTCGGTGACATCCAGTTCACCGCCGCCGATTCCGCCCGCGGTTCGGTGCACCAGCTCGACATCGACCCCGAGGCCGTCCTCGACCGCGATCCGGAACTGATCATTCGCAACACCGGTGGCGGGTACGCCCTGGAATCGGCCGGAGACCTCTCCGCCGAGCGCGCCAACCTGCTCGGCCGGCCCGGCTGGGACGGCCTCACCGCCGTCCGCGACGGGCAGGTGTACACCACGAGCTCCTTCCCGATGAACGCCTGCTCGAAGATCATCGGATCGCTGTACGTGGCGAGCTGGCTGCATCCCGAGGAGATGGCCGGAGTCGACCCCGACGCGGTGATGAAGGAGTGGATCGAGACCTACCAGGGCGTGTCGCTGCCGGACCCGGCTGCCTACCGCCTGCACGCGAGCGCCTGACCCCACTGAGATGACCAGCAGTGGCACAACCCACGACGGCGCGGCGGACGCCGGCGAGGCGGGGCGGGGAGACCCGTTCCGCCTGGCCGGACGCCGCAACCGTCGCAAGATCGCGATCCTGGCCGCCGCGGCTCTGCTGCTCGCGGCGACCAGTGTCACGGCGGTCGCGGTGGGCGCGAGCGGCATCTCGCTACGCGACGTCGGCTGGGCGCTGTGGACCCGGGCGCTCGGCATCACGATCAGCACGGACGAGCTCGCGACCCAGACAGTGGTCTGGGAGCTGCGCCTGCCGCGGGTCGGGCTGGCCGTGGCGGCCGGGGCGGGTCTCGCCGTCGCCGGGGTGGTGCTGCAGGGCCTCCTGCGCAACCCGATGGTCAGCCCGTTCACCCTCGGGATCTCCTCCGCGGCGGCCTTCGGGGCGTCGCTGACGATCCTGTTCGGCGACCCGGCCGGACGCGGCAGCGTGGGAATGGTCGCCAGCGCGCTCGGGATGGCGCTGCTCTGCGCGGGTCTGCTGCTCGGCCTCTCCTGGCTGCGACAGGCCTCCCCCGTCACCCTGATCCTGGTCGGGACGGCGCTGACCTACCTGTTCCAGGCCCTCACCTCGACGATGCAGTACATCGCCAGCGAGAACCAGCTCGCCGAGATCGTCCGGTGGAGCTTCGGCAGCGTCAACGCGGCGACCTGGGCCGAGGTCGTCGCGGTCGGCGTACCCGTACTCGTCGCCACGGCGCTGCTCATCGGGCAGGCCGGCAACCTCAACGCGATCGCGTTCGCCGGCGACGACGCCGCGCGCAGCCTGGGCGTGCACGTCCCCCGGACGAGGCTGATCTGCAGCCTGCTGGCGGTGATGCTCGCCGCGGTCATCGTCAGCTTCACCGGTGTGATCGGCTTCGTCGGGCTGGTCGCTCCGCACATCGCCCGGCTGCTCATCGGCGCCGACCACCGGTTCCTGCTGCCGTTCGCCGCGCTCGCGGGCGCCCTGCTCGTGCTCGCCGCCGACACCGCCGGGCGCACCCTGTTCTCCCCGGCTGTCATCCCGGTCGGGATCGTCGTCGCCTTCCTCGGCGCGCCGCTGTTCATCAACCTGATCCTCACGCGGCGGAGGCAGTTCCTGTGAAGCCACAGCCGCAGACACAGTCGGCGTCGGCGTCGGCGCCGCAGCCGCAGCCGCAGCCGGACGTCCGGCCGGCCCGGCTGCCGGCACTTGACATCCGCGGCGCACGGTTCGCCTACGGGCGGCGGACCGTGCTCGCCGACCTGGACCTCACGGTCGACCGCGGGACGGTCGTCGGTCTGCTCGGCCCGAACGGCAGCGGCAAGTCGACCCTCATCCGCGGCATCTGCCGTATCCACCGCCCGAAGGCCGGCACCTTCCGCCTCGGCGACATCGACCTGCATCGGCTGGCTCCGCGGGAGCTCGCCCGCACCGCCGCCTACGTGCCGCAGGGCTCGCCCGGCCCGTTCTCCCTCACCGTCACCGAAGCGGTCATGCTCGGCCGCACCCCCCACGTCCGGCTGCGGCCGTCCCGTGCGGACGAGCGGCACGTCCGCGAGGCGATGGAGTTGCTGGACCTGACCGCGCTGGGCGACCGGCATGTCGACGAGCTCTCCGGCGGGCAGGCCCAGCGGGTCGTCATCGCCCGCGCGCTCGCGCAGCAGCCCGAGGTGCTGCTTCTGGACGAGCCCACCAGTGCTCTCGACCTGCGCCACCAGGTCGAGACCCTGCACCTCGTCCACACCCTGGCCGTCGAGCGGGACCTGTACGTGCTGATGGCCATCCACGACCTGAACCTCGCGGCTCGCTTCTGCCATCGGGTCGCCCTGTTGCACGGTGGACGGATCGTGACTGCCGGGACGCCGGCGGGCGTCTACCGGGCCGACCTGCTGGAGCAGGTCTACGGCCTGCCGGTGGAGGTCGACGTCCGCGACGGCGTTCCCGAGGTCCGCCCCCGCCTGCCCACCCGGCGCGCGGCGCCGTGATAGCTCGACGACGACGTCATCGGCCTGACATCGGGGAAGACCGGACGTTCAGGTCCGGAAGTTGAAGATCGTGGTGTCGAACGCGTTGTAGGCGGGGTAGTCGAGGAGCTCGTAGAGCCGGGAGCGGGTCTGCATCCGGTCGACCAGACCGGCCTGGGTGCCGTCGGCGAGAATGCGGCGCAGGCCGTCCTCGACCGCTCCCATCGCCAGACGCAGCAGGGTGACCGGGTAGATGACCAGGTTCACGCCGGCGGAGGCCAACGTTTCCGCCGTGAGGAGCTCGCCTTTCCCGAACTCGGTCATGTTGGCCAGGATCGGCACGTCGACGGCCCTGCGGACGGCCTCGAACTCGGACGCGTCGGCCAGCGCCTCCGGGAAGATCATGTCCGCGCCGGCGTCGGCGTAGGCGCGGGCCCGTTCGAGGGCGCCTTCCAGCCCTTCCGGCGCGCGGGCGTCGGTGCGTGCGCAGACGACGAAGTTGTCGTCGCGGCGGGCGGCGACGGCCGCGACGATCCGTCGGACCATCTCGTCGGTACCGACCACGGACTTGCCGTCGAGGTGCCCGCACCGCTTCGGGTTGACCTGGTCCTCGAGGTGGCAGCCGGCGAGGCCGGCGTCCTCCAGGGTCTGGATGGTGCGGGCGACGTTCATCGGCTCGCCGAAGCCGGTGTCGGCGTCGACGAGGGCGGGCAGGTCGGTGACCCGGGCGATCTGCCCGGCCCGGCCCGCCACCTCGGTGAGCGTGGTGAGGCCGATGTCGGGCAGCGCCAGGTCGGCGGAGAGCACCGCGCCGGAGATGTACACGCCGTCGAAGCCGAGCTCAGTGATGAGAACAGCGGACAGCGGGTTGAACGCGCCGGGGAAGCGCAGCGGCCGGCCTGTGCGCAAAGCGTCGCGCAGTGCGTCGCGGAACGCGGCGCGGCGGGCGTGGGCGGGTGTTCTCGCGTGCAGCATCGGTCGGACGTCCCCTCGCCTCTAGAAGATCCCCCGGGTGCCGCTGGCGGTCAGCGGCGGCTGCGGGGCGATGGTGAGCCCGGCGAGCTCCTCGGGTCGCAGCTCGGGCAGGCGGATGGCGGCGTCGAGGAAGCGGTCCTGCTCCTCGGCGGGGAGAACGCCGTCGGCGAGGCGGCGGAACTTGGCGATGTACTCGCCGCGGGCGAAGGGGCGCGCGCCGAGCGGGTGGGCGTCGGCGACGGCGATCTCGTCCGTCAGCGTGGTCCCGTCCGCCAGTTCGACGACGACGCGCGCGCCGAACGCCTTCTCGGCCGGGTCGGTGGAGTGGTAGCGCCGGGTCCACTCCTCGTCCTCGACCGTGGTGATCTTCTGCCAGAGGTCGACGGTGTCGGGCCGGGCGGCCCGGTCCGGGGCGTAGGAGCGCTCGTGGTGCCAGTCACCGTCCTGCAGGGCGACGGCGAAGATGTAGGGAACAGAGTGGTCGAGGGTCTCGCGGCTGGCCGTCGGGTCGTACTTCTGCGGGTCGCCGGCGCCGGAGCCGATCACGTGGTGGGTGTGGTGGCTGGTGTGCAGGACGATCGAGCTGACCCGGCCGAAGTCGCCGATGCGGGGGCCGAGGCGGCGGGCCAGGTCGATCAGTGCCTGGCTCTGGTACTCGGCCGAGTGTTCCTTCGTGTACGTCTCCAGGATGCCGCGCCTGGCCTCGCCCGCCGCGGGCAGTGCGACCGTGTAACGGGCTTCGGGCCCGCTGAGCAGCCAGGCGATGAACCCGTCCTCGCCCTCGTAGGCGGGCGAGGGAGCACCCTCGCCGCGCATCGCCCGGTCGACGGCCTCCACGGCCAGCTTCCCGGCGAAGGCGGGAGCGTGGGCCTTCCAGCTGGAGATGGTGCCCTTGCGGGACTGCCGGGTGGTCGTCGTGGTGTGCAGCGCCTGCCCGACCGCCTGGTAGATGGTCTCGGTCGGCAGCCCGAGCAGGGCGCCGAGGCCGGCCGCCGCGGAGGGGCCGAGGTGCGCGATGTGGTCGATCCTGTGCTCGTGCAGGCAGATCCCCCGGACGAGGGCGACCTGGATCTCGTAGCCGGTGACGATCCCGCGCACGAGCGCGTGGCCGTCCAGACCGAGGTGCTGGGCCACGGCCAGCACCGGTGGGATGTTGTCGCCGGGATGGGAGTAGTCCGCGGCCAGGTAGGTGTCGTGGAAGTCCAGCTCGCGCACGGCCACGCCGTTCGCCCAGGCCGCCCACTCGGGACAGACGCGGGTGTCCGCCGCCAGGCCGAAGACCGTCGCCCCGTCCCGGCCGGGGGCGGGGGCGGGGAGGTGCCGCAGTGCCTGGTCCCGGGCGGCGACCACCGGCCGCCGCGCCAGCGAGGCGGCGGCGACTCCCGCGTTGTCGATGACCCGGTTGATCACCATGTCGGTCACCTCGGCCTCGATGACCACCGGGTCGGCGGCCACCGCCGCGATCTTCCACGCGAGCTGGTCCTCCCGTGCGAGTCGCTCCGCGCTGCGGTGCACACGGACCTGGTGGTCGATCATGCGCTGGCGCCCTCTTCCAGTTCGCCCGCCGGCGTCAGGTCACCGGCCGGGGGCACGGCGAAGAACGCGGCGACGAGGTCGTCGTCGACGTCGGCCAGGGCGGGGGGATCCCACCGGGGTGACCGGTCCTTGTCGATGATCTGGGCACGGATGCCCTCGCGCAGGTCGTGCGAGCGCAGCGCGGCGCTGGAGACGCGGAACTCCGCGACGAGCGCGGCCCACAGATCGGGGAGGTCCGCGGCGGCGCGCAGGGCGCGCAGCGTGACCTTGAGCGCCGTGGGTGACTTCGTCTCGATCTCGTCGGCCGCCGCGGCGGCGGCCGGGTCGCCGTGTGCGCGCAGCCGGGCGATGATCGTTTCGACGGTCGGCGCGCTGTAGCAGGCGTCGATCCAGTCAGCCGCCTCGGCCAGCCCGCCCGTCAGCCCGCCGGCCGGGGGGATGAACGCGAACTCCTCGACGATCTTCGCCGGGTTGCTGGCATCCGCCGCCCCGACGAGGGCCGCTATCAGGTCGGGGAGCCGGTCGCCGGGCACGAGGTGGTCCGCCAGGCCCGCGTGCAGGACGTCCGCCCCGGACATCGGGGCGGTCGTCAGCGCGACATGGGTGCCCGACTCGCCGGGCAGGCGGGAGAGCAGCCACGTGCCGCCGACGTCCGGCACGAAGCCGATGCCGACCTCGGGCATCGCCAGTCTGGTGCGCTCCGTCACGATCCTGACGTCGCCGTGCGCGGAGATCCCGACGCCGCCGCCCATGACGAGGCCGTCCATGAGGACGATGTAGGGCTTCGGGTAGGTGCTGATCCGCGCGTTGAGGCGGTACTCGTCGGCCCAGAAGTCCAGCGACCCGGTGCCGCCGGAGCGGGCGTCGTGGTGGAACGCGCGGATGTCGCCGCCCGCGCACAGCCCGCGGTGGCCCGCGCCGTCGACGAGAACGGCGTCGACCCGGTCGTCGTGCTCCCAGTCGCGCAGCGCCGCGTCCATCGCGCGGACCATGTCGTGGTTGAGCGCGTTGATGGCCTTCGGGCGGTTGAGCGTGAGGCGGCCGACCCGTCCCTCGACGGAGCGTAGGATCTCGGGCTCCCGGGAAGGCCTGGGAGCCGCCGTCATCGGGCCGCCTCCAGCGTCGAGCGGGCGACGATGACGCACATGATCTTGTTCGTCTCCTCAGGGATCTGGTGCACCCGCAGGTCGCGCACGATCTCCTCCAGTCCGTAAGGCTCCGCCGAGCGGGCAGGCGACGATGTTCAGCCGGCCGCCCGTCGAGCGCGGCCCTCGCGATGCGGAAGCCGTCACCCTCGGTGCCGAGCAGGTTCGCGGCCGGTACCCGCGCCCTGTCGAGGACGACCTGGCGTGTCGGTTGCGCGTTCCAGCCCATCTTCGCCTCGTCCCGGCCTGCCCGTCAGCCGGCGTGTCTGTGTGCCCGACGGAACAGCGAAGGGGCCGGGGCGGTGGCGGGGACACCGTCACGCAGTGCCACCCGGGCGGCCTGGCGGTACTCGCCGGTGAGACGGTCGATGTAGAGGGTGCCGTCGAGGTGGTCGGTCTCGTGCTGGAGGCAGCGGGCGAGCAGGCCGGAGCCGCTGTACTCGACGGGGCTGCCGGTCTCGTCGAACCCGCGGACAGTGGCGCTGGCGGACCGGGTCGTCGGGTAGCCCAGCCTGGGTACGGACAGGCAGCCCTCAGAACCGTGCTGTTCTCCCTCGCCGCGTTCCAGCTGCGGGTTCACGACGACGAGCGGCCGGCGGGTCGTGGGCTCCTCGGTGTCGTAGCCGGTGTCGAAGACGAACAGGCGCAGGCCGACGCCGATCTGGGGTGCCGCGAGGCCGACCCCCGGGGCCGCGTACATGGTCTCGATCATGTTGGCGACGAGGCGTCGTAGCGCCGCGTCGAAGGCGGTGACCGGTTCGGCGGGGGTGCGCAGGATCGGGTCACCGAGAGTGCGGATGGGCAACAGCGTCATGCGACCTCCCCGGGTGGCGGTCAGTCGGTCGAAGTCCGCTGGCCAGCGGACGAACCGCTGGCCAGCGGACAGCCCCGGCCGGTCAGACCGAGGTGATCTGCCTGGCGGTCGCGTAGCGGGCGGCGACGTCGGCCCAGTTGACGATGTCCCACAGGGCGGTCACGTAGTCGGCCTTGACGTTCTTGTACTGCAGGTACCAGGCGTGTTCCCAGGCGTCGAAGGCGAGCAGCGTGGTGTTGCCGATGCCGACGTTGCTCTGGTGGTCGTGGACCTGCTCGACGAGGAGGCGCCCGGAGAGCTGGTCGTAGGCGAGGATGCCCCAGCCGGAGCCCTGCACGGTGGTGGTGACGGCGGTGAGCTGGGCCTTGAAGTTGTCGAAGGAGCCGAAGGACTCGGCGATGGCGTCGGCGAGGGCGCCGTCGGGCTTGTCGCCGCCGTCGGGGGAGAGGTTCTGCCAGTAGATCGAGTGCAGGATGTGCCCGGAGACGTTGAACGCGAGGGTCTTCTCCAGGCCGACGATCGCGCCGAAGTCGCCCTTGTCGCGCGCTTCGGCGAGTTTGTCGAGGGTGGTGTTGGCGCCGGCGACGTAGGCCGCGTGGTGCTTGTCGTGGTGCAGTTCGATGATCTGGCCGGAGATCGCCGGCTCGAGGGCGGCGTAGTCGTACTGCAGGTCCGGCAACGTGTAGACGGCCACGTGGGTGTCCTTCGCTGTGAGTGGTGGGGACGTCCTGGTGTGGTTGGGACGTCCGGCGGGCGGGCGGGTCAGACGGGGTCGGTGACGTAGGCGTTGCGGATCGCGGCGAGGAGGTCGCGTGGCCCGGTCTCGGGGCCGGAGCGGTCCGCGAGGTGGTCGAGGGCGATCCCGCACAGGGTCGCGAGGCCGAGGACGAGTTCCGCCATCGCCCCCGCGGGGTCGGCACGGTCGGCTCCGTCCGCCATCACGCGCTGGACGGTGGTCCAGAAGAACGCGGGGTCGGTGGCGGAGTCGGTGTAGGCGGTCATGATCTCGATTGCTACCGGCAGGCACGCCGCCGGGCCGTCAGGGACGCTGCCCATGGTCTGCTCCCCTCGATCGGCCAGCGACTGAACAGTAGTTGCCACTCTTATGCAGTTGCAAACATCGGGCGAAACGATGGTGTGGGGCCGTGTCGGCGACGAGAAATGCCAGGAGAGTCGTGCTCGGTCGACTGGCTGCGCCGTAGGGGCGACCTGACGGATCCGGACCTTGCCGCGTCCTACCCGTGTCGCTGGCCAGTCCGGCCATCTAGAGTAGATCGTCGTGGTCGGGTCCGTGACGCGGGAACTCAGGAGCCCGGATCCGGCTCGGCCCGAACACCCGGATCCGGCGCTGGCGAGATCCGGCCGGGGTCTTCCTACATGGGCAGGCACACCGGTCGGCCGGGCATCGCGGGGCGCGGTGCTGGCCGGCCTCACGGTCGGCCTCGCGGTCGGGGCACATGGCGTGTCCACCGGAACGGGGCCGTCCCTGCCCGTCACCGCCGTCGGTTTTCTGCTGACGTGCCGGGTGGGCTGGGGGGTCACCGCCCGCCAGGTCTCACCGGCACGGCTGGTCGGACTGGTGCTGGCCATTCAGGTGTGCCTGCACGTCGCCTTCGCGATGAGTGCGTCCGGAGGTGCCCACCACTACCCGCCGCCGGCCGCCGGGGCCGCGCTCGTCTCGGGGCACGGGCGGGTGGAGCTCCTCCACGGCGGACTGCCGATGATCGCGGGCCATGTCCTGGCCGCGCTCTTCCTGGCCGGTTGGCTGGCCACGGGGGAACGGTTGCTGTGGCGGGCCGCGCGCGGTGCCGCGTCAGTCGCCCGGCGGGCGGCCCGGCGGCTGCGTCGCCGCACGGCGGCCTTCCCTCCCTCGGCCTTCCGCCCTCCGCCCGCGGTGTCCCCGCATCCACCGGCGGCACGGCTCCTGCCACTGCGCCATGCGATCGCGAGGCGGGGACCGCCCCGCACGGCGCAGGTCTGACGCCGTCCGCGCACGGGCCCGGGCGGAGGCCGCCCCCTGCGCCCCTCAAGCTTTTTACGTACGTCCCACTCCGCGTCGCATCAGCCGCGGCCGCACGCCCCGGGAACCTCTCCGCGGCGCGTCGGCCTGTGCGGTCGACGCATCACCCACGCAGGCGATCCTCGGCCCGTGACCGGGCCCGTCCACGCATCGGAGCCGGCTGACCGCACGCCCGTCACCGGAGCCGCGACACAGGGCCGTCCGCCGTCCGCTGGCTCCGGCAGCCGCTGGCTCCGGCAGCCGCCGGTCACGTCAGTGCTCCACGCGACCCCTGGTCGGTCGAGGCGACGAGGCCGCCGTGCGCGGGACCATTCCACCCTGGAGACAACGTGAGCCCCAGACCTCCGTCCGCGACCGGGCCCGGCGGCCTCGGCCGTCCATCAGCTGCCCCGCCGGTGCCCGCGGCATCCACGACCAGGCGTGCCGCGGGTGAACTGGAACGGGCTGTCCTCGCCCTGCTCTGGTCCGCCGGTGAACCGCTGATGCCGGCCGCGGTCCAGCACCGCCTGGGCGGCGGACTGGCCCAGAGCACCATCGCGACCACCCTGCTCAGGCTGGTCGCCAAAGGCCTGGCCGACCGCGCACCGCACGGCAAGGGTTTCGCCTACCGGCCGTTGCTGCGCGCGGAGCAGCACGCCGCCGTCCAGATGATCGACTTCCTGCGCCGCGGGGACCGGCCCGACGACGTGCTCCGTCACTTCGCCAGCGAACTCCCGCCCGGCTACCGGGAGGTGCTCCGTGCCGCGCTGACCGCCACTGGCTGAGCCTCGCTGGCTGACAGCCGCACCCACGACCGATCGCACCCACGACCGGGTGTGCCGCCGCGGGCCACGACGCGCGGCGGCACACCGGCGGATCCATCCGCTGATCCGCTCAGGCACTGATCCGCTCAGGCGAGGAGGGTCTCGCCGACGAACCCACCCGGCGCGCACCCCGGCGGCAGCGCGAACACGGCCGAGCCCACCGGGGTGATCCACTCGTTGAGCAGGTCGAGCTCGTCCAACCGGCGCTGGATGGGCACGAACTGGCCGGTCACATCGGCCTGATACGAGGCGAACACCAGGCCGGAGTTCGAGACCCGCCCGTCCGTCGGGCCGTCGTCGTAGTTGTAGGAGCGGCGGAAGATCCGTTCCGTCGGGTTGTCGGAACGGGCGCGTCGCACGTGGGAGAACTCGGGGATGACCGGGAAACCGATCGCCGTCGTCGCGGTGAAGTCGGGTTCGTCGTGCTCCCGGGAGCCGGTCAGCGGGGCTCCGTTCGACAGCGACCGGCCGACGGCCTGCTCACGTCCCGAGCGATCCAGGCGATCCCACCTGTCCAGGTCCATCGTGATGCGGCGCACCACCAGAGTGCTGCCGCCGGCGAGCCAGCCGTGATCATCGCCGCACCAGACGAGCCGGTCGAACTCGGCGGTGCCCGGCGTCGGGTTGGCGGACCCGTCGATCTGCCCGAACAGGTTGCGCATCGTGGTGCCCGCGGGTTCGGCGCCGTGACTGCGGCGGAACCCGGACTGCCGCCAGCGCAGGGCGGCGAAGCCGCGGCAGTCCTTCAGCAGCATCCGCGTGGCGTGGGCGACCGTGACCGGGTCGTCGGCGCCGATGTGGAGCAGCAGGTCACCGCCGGTCCAGGCCGGATCCAGGCGGTCGACGGCGAACGCGGGCAGCCCGCGAAGCCACGACGGCACCGCCGCGTCACCGGCCGCCCGCGCGACCAGACCGGGGCCGAAGCCGAAGGTGACCGTCAGCCGGGCCGGCACGAGCCCGAGTTCCGGCTCGGAGTCGGCCAGCGCCGGCTCGCCCCGGGTGAGCCGGTCGGTGTCGTCGCTGAGGATCCGCAGCATGCGGCGGATCCCGTCCCTGTCGACCCCGTCGCGCAGGTCCAGGGCGAGGAACGTCGCGTGTGCCTGCGGTGCCGACGCGATCCCGGCCTGACGCGTGCCGTGGAACGGCTCGGTCCGCCCGCCGTGAAGCGGCGCCGGGCCCGGCGCCGCGGCCGGGGTGTCCTCGCCCCGGCCCAGCATCTGGTCCGTGCCGATCGCGGCGAACGCGCCGCCGGCGGCGACGCCCCCGCTCACCAGCAGCCGCCGGCTCGGCCCCGCCCGCCGCCGACCAGGCCCGGTCCCCCGACCAGGCCCGGCCCCCTGGTCGGCCGCCATCAGCGGGTGTTCTCCGCCGGGGCCCCGGTCGGTTCCGGCGTCGCGCCGCTCATCCCGCCCATGGGCATGTCACCGCCCTCGTAGGTCTCGTTGGCACCCGAGTAGTCCTTCGCCGGCGCCGTGAACGCGAACGTCGAGCGGTCGGAGAACGTGATGGTGAACGCGACCTCGTCGCCCGCGCTGATCGGCTCCGTGAGGTCCATCAGCATGAGGTGGTTGCCGCCGGGCTCGAGGGTCAGCGTGCCGCCGGCCGGTACCACGAAGCCACCCTCGCGGGGCTGCATGATCATTTCTCCGGCCGGGTTCTCGACCGTCTCGTGCAGCTCCATCTCCGGTGACGACGGGCTGGTCGCCGAGACGACGGTGACGTCCTGGGAGCCGTTGTTACGGAGCTCGCCGAAAGCGGCGGACATGCCGTCCGGTGCGGCCTTCACCCAGGCGTCCTCGATCGCCATGGTCGCACCCGCCGGACGGGTGGTGGGCCCGGCGGCGGGTGGCTCGCCGTCCGACCCGCATCCGGCCAGGAACAGCAGCGCCGCGCCGGCGAACACGCCGAGGCGAGCGGTCAGACCAACCATGTCCGTCTGGACTCCTTCTGTGCGATGAGGCTGTGAGATGAGGTCGTGGTCATGGCCGCGGTGGTGCCGGCCGGTCTCCGCGTCGCCGCGCCGCGCCGTAGCCCCAGAACAGCGCGAGGGCCGCGCCCGCCCCCACCGCGCCGACGACGAAGGCACGTACCCACGTCGCTCCAGCGGCGTCCGCGGTGTCTGCGGTGTCGGAGGTCGGCGCGGGCGCCGCGGTAGTGGTGGTGCGCGCGGAGGTGGTCGGAGAGGGCGCCGGCGCGGAGGCGGGCGCCAGCGCTGTCGCGCCCACGGCGAAAGGGATCAGGCCACTGATCGGATGGCCGTCCGCGGACACCACGCGCCAGCGGACCTGGTAGGTGCCGTCGGGCGCCCCGTCGCGCAGCGTGGCGGTGACGGCCGTGCCCTGTGTGACAGCCGAACCCCGCGTCCAGTCCGTCCCGGTATCGTCCGCGACGACCACGACGGCGCCGATGGTGAGAACGTCGGCGGAGAAATGCAGGGTGACCGCGGCGGGTGCCGTCGGGAGGTGTTCCCCGTCGACGGGACTGCTCGACAGCAACTGACTGTGCGCCGAGGCCGGAGCCGCACCGGCGACCAGCATCACGGCCACGACGAGTACGCCCGAGAACACCGCCGCGGCACGGTGGGCCACACCCAGGCCCCGCCGTGGACGGCCGCACCGGAAGCCCAAGAAACCCACCGCCCTGTTCTGCCGTTTCGCGTTCGTCCGAGAAGGGCCGCGGGGCACGAGGAACCGACCTCGTGTCCCGTCACCGAAAAGACGCGCGAGGAACCACATCTCCGGACCGGCCGCCGATTCACCGAAGACCGAGCCGTTCTGATGCCGTGGGTCAAAGCCCACGGCAGTGGCGGCCAGGAGAGTGGATGGCCGCCGCCAGGGCGACGATAGATGTACGACAGGCTGTCGGAGAAGCGGGTCTCGCGAGATGTACTCCACACGCCGCGGCCGGGACCCCGATCGCGCGTGCCCACTTCGGCCAGCGCATCCAGAGGGGTGGAGCGGGGTCCAGGTCGGCCTGTCGCGACGAAACAGAAAGCGCCCGTCCCCGAGATGGGGGACGGGCGCTTTCTTACCGCGAGCGGGGATTACTCGACATCCACCACGGGGCTGCCGGGGCGGCAGCGCACGGGCAGCGGCTCGGAACCGCACCCCGTCAGAATCCGGAGAATCTGCGGGTCGTGGTCGCTGGCCTGGTCGGAGAACTCGGCGTTGATGTGCACCACACCGTACGAGTAGCCCTTGATGGTCGGGCTGATCAGAATGTGGTCCAGCGTCTGCGAGTTCCCGTCGAACACGTAGCTGTACCGCTCGTTCGCGGGCAGGTCGTTGATCAGCGTCCTCAGCAGCGCGCCGTTGTCGGTCAGCGTCGCCAGGGTCGGGCTGAACTGGTAGTCGTTGATGTCACCCAGCACGACCACGCGAGCGGTGTTGCCGCTCTTGGCCGCGAGGTCGGCCACGAAGTCGCGGACCTCGGTCGCCTGGCTGACGCGCTGGACCTCGGAGGTCCGGACCGGCGGCTGCACCGCGGCGGTGAGCGGGTGGTCGCCGCCCTTGCTGTTGAAGTGGTTGGCGATGACGAACAGCTGCTTGTCACCGTCGTACCGGAACTCGCCGACCAGGGGCTTGCGGCTGGCGTTCCAGGCGGAGCTGGCCGGGTTGATGCGGCCGGGGGAGGCCGACAGCATGATCTGGTTGCTGGTCGGGCGCACCTTCTGCACGGTCACGGCCGTGTCGGCGTCGCCGCCGGGCCGGTCGACGAAGGTCGTCCGGGCCGGGTTGAACAGGAACACCTGGCGGATGTTGCCGCCGGGGGCGCCACCGTCGGTGCCGTCGTTGGGGTCGATCGAACGCGCCTGGTAGGTCGGGCCGCCGGCCGCCTCGATCGCCGCGACGAACCTGGCGATGGTCTGGTCGGCGGCGACGACGCCGCCGCCGGCGGTGCCGTTGTTGTCCTGGATCTCCTCCAGGGCGAGAACGTCGGGCTTGCCGAGGTTCACGACGACGGCCTGGGCCAGCCGCGCGTACTTGGCGTCGGAGTCGGCGGCGGTGAGGTTCTCGACGTTGTAGGTGACGATGGACAGGTCGCCGGCCTTCTTCGGCGGGGTGACCTTCTGCGGCCTGAGGCTGCCCTCGGTGATGGCGCCGAGGGCGGTGGTCTGGATGACGTACCCACCGAACGACTGGTAGTCGACGACGCCGACCGAACCACCCGCGAGCGTGGAGCCGACGTTGGCGGCGGGGGCGCCGTCCAGGGCCTGGAGCATCAGCCGGCCGCTGTTGGGGTCGTCGTAGGAGACGTACGCCGAACCACCGCGCGGGGTCGGGTTCTGGGCCGGCTTCAGGGTGACCCAGAGCTCGCCGAACTCGGTGTTCACCGGGCTGATGAGACGGGTGTCCTGGGCGACGGTGACCCGCATGCCCTCGTGGACCTCCAGCCAGTCGAGCGCGTACGAGCCCGGCTCGAGCGGCTGGGCCTCGAGGCTGCCCGTCTTGGTGAACGCGTCGGCGAGGCTGACGGGGACCGGCGTGGGAAGGGCGTTGCCGCCGGTCAGCCTGATGGTGTTGATCGGGCCGCCGAGCTCGGTGAGCGTCTGCGCGCCGGTGGTGGGGCGGTACTCCGTGACCCGGCCGGTCGCCAGCACCGAGTCGCCGATGGCGACCGCGGGGGTGGTGGAGCCGGTGAAGACGAAGAGGCCTTCGCTGGTCAGCGGATCGGCGTCAGCCGACGGGTCCTGCATCCAGTAGCCGCGGGAACTGCCCGTGGTGCGGACGGCGGTGACGATACCGGGCACGTTCGTGACGCTCTGGCCGACGATCGGGGAGATCCGGCCCGAGCCCTGGATGTCGTGGATCCGGGTGGTGCCGGGAGTCGGGTCGGTCGGGTTGCCCGGGCCGTCGCCGGCGTTCACGGTGACACCGGCCGCGTTGGTGGCGCTCGGCACGCCCGAGGTGAAGTCGACCGAGTTGTTGTCGGTGTCGACCAGGTCGCCGCCGCGGGCGATGGCCGTGGTGTTGGTCAGCCCGGGAGCGGCGAGGGTCTCGACGTTGGCGGTGGCACCGTAGCCGACGAGGTCCTTGACGTTCGGCGCGGTGGCGCAGGTGGTGCCACAGCCGACCAGCGAGTAGGTGGCGGTGACCAGGGCGACGACGCCGGAGGTGGCCGACATCGGGACGGTGCCCGTGGCGTCGGGTGTCGGCAGGTCGAGCGTGCCGGCCGCGCCGGCGGCCTGCCGGATCAGGTAACGGCCGTTGGCCGGGATCGAGCCGGACAGGGCCGTCGTCTGGAAGACGACACCCGCCGCTGAGGCGTACTGAACGGTCCAGCCGTCGACGCTGACCGGGCTGGCCGTGAGGTTCGCCAGCTCGACGAAGTCGTTCTTGAAGGCCGCCCCCGAGTTGCCGCCTCCGCCGTAGACGGCGGAGATGACGACGTCGGCCGACAGCGCGTTCGCGGGAGCCGGGAGGGCCGTCAGGCTGGCCGCGACCACGAACGACAGACTCGCCGCCGTGGTCCAGCGGCGTGCGCTGAGATTTGCCAAGGTGCTCTGCTCCTAAGGGAAGGTGATCCCCAGGAGCATGGTGGCCGGCGTGATCTGGTGGAAGTATTAATTTGACGAACTGTCGTTATTGCCCTAGGTGTTCCCTATTTCTTCGTGTCGCGTTTCACTGCTGGTCGGCGCTGTGCCGAGATCCGGCCGGTCGAGGACGTCAGCTGACCGCCAGGACGACGGCGGCGCCGAGGCTGCCGAGGCCGACGGCGAACGCCATCTCGGGCAACCCGCCGTCGCGCCGCCGGAAGAGGCGGTCGAGCGCGAGCCGCCCGGCGCCGATCGCCGCCACCGCGGTCGCGACCACCGCGATGCACAGCGGGTACTCCATGCCGCCGTCGGTTGCCCACAGACCCTGCGGCACAGTCACAATCATCGCATTGATCATCACGCCGATCACTGCCGCGGCCGCCAACGGAGTCAGCAGGCCCGCGGCCAGGCCCAGGCCGCCGAGGAGCTCGCCTGCTCCGGCCAGCCCGGCGAAGAAGGTGCCGGGGTGGTAGCCGAGCTGGGTGAACCCTCTGCCGGTCGCGGTGAGGCCCTCGCCGCCGAACAGGCCGAAGAGCTTCTGGGCGCCATGCCCGGCGAGCAGCAGGCCGAAGGCCATGCGCAGGAGCAGGAGCCCGAAGTCGCCGACGGACACGGACACGGCCGCGGAACGCGCGACGGCCCGGGCCGCGCCGGGTGGGGCCGGGGTGGCAGGTGGGGCTGGGGTGGCGGGTGGCGGATGGTGCCGCTCGAGAAGTTTCATGACGAGACCTCGATGTAGATGCATACCAGGTGATTGATTGGTCACCAAGGTTTCTGCCCACCTGTCGGGCGGGTACCAACACGCTCGCCGCCTGCGGCTGTCCCGGCTGTCCCGGCTCGCCCGGTCCCGGCCGAGCGGCCGCATGGCGCTCCGGCGCTCCGGCGATCTGCAGAACTGCCGAAACCGGCGCCGACCCGCCGCCCCAGTCTCCGGACGTCGCAGGCAGGCGGATCGAACGAGATGGTGACGACGAATAGCCTGAACCTTTCTCCCGTCCAGCTCCGTTATGCAAAGGGGGGTTCGGGTTCCAGGCGGTATCCCATTCCTCGTACCGTCGTGATGGTTCCCGCGCCCAGCTTGCGGCGGAGATAGCCGACGTAGACGTCGACGATGTTGCTTCCCGGGTCGTAGTCGTACCCCCAGACGGCGGACAGCAGCTGCTCCCGGGCGAGTACCTGGCCGGGATGGCGCAGGAAGGTCTCGGCGAGGAGGAACTCGCGGGCCGTGAGATCGATGGTGCGGGGCCCCACCCGGGCCCGCCGGGTCCGCAGATCAAGGCTGATGTGGCCGACGGACAGCACCGTCACCTCCTCCGTCGCTCGTTCGGTGCGCAGCCGCAGCCGCAGCCGCACGCGGGCGAGGAGCTCCTCGAAGCGGAAGGGCTTGCTCATGTAGTCGTCGGCACCCCCTTCGAGGGCGGCGACGGTGTCACGCACGCCGTCACGGGCGGTCAACACGACGACGGGAACCCGCACACCGGCGTGACGCAGCCGGCGCAGCACGGTGAAGCCGTCCATGTCAGGCAGCCCGAGATCCAGGACGATCAGGTCGAAGTCCGCTGTCATCGCGACGTCCAGCGCGGTGGCACCGTCGCTGACGCAGAGCGGGACGAAACCGTTGGCCCGCAGCCCCTTCTCGATGAACGAGGCGATTCTGCGTTCGTCTTCCACGATCAGAACGCTGCTGCTCACGGTCGCTCTCCTCAACTGCTCGGCGGGGCGGGGAGAAGGACGGGGCCGGGGCCGGAGCGCGGCAGCGTGATCTCGAAGGTCGCGCCGAGGCCCGGCCCGCTCCGCACCCGCACATGCCCGCCGTGCGCCACCGCGATCGCGCGCACGATGGCGAGACCGAGGCCCGCGCCCTCGGACGACGAACGACGTCCGGCCGGGCCGCGGGCGAACCGTTCGAAGATCCGGGCCCGGTGTTCCGGCGCGACACCCGGCCCGGTGTCCGTCACCCAGAAGGTCACGGCGTCGTCCCGCAGCCGGGAGCCGATCCGCACCTCGTCGCCGACGTCGGTGTGCTGCGTCGCGTTCTGCGCGAGCTGCACGAGTGCCTGGGTGACGCGGTGCCGGTCCATGACGACCATTCCGGTACCGGAACCCGCCGACCGCCACCGGCGCGGTGCCAGCGCCCCGGCCCGGGACATCAGATCCTCGGTGAACCCGGCCAGCTCGACCGGTTCGAGACGCAGGAAGTCGGGCCGCTCCGCCTTGGCCAGCGTGAGCAGGTCGTCCACCATTCTGCTCATCCGGTCGAGCTCGTCGGTGACCAGCGCGACCGTGTCGGCGCGCTCGGCGGGGTCGTCCCCGAGCAGCTCCAGGTGCCCGCGGATGATCGTGATGGGGGTGCGGAGCTCGTGGCCGGCGTCGTCGACGAACGACCGCTGGGTGCTGAACGCCTCCTCCAGCCGGTCGAGCATCCCGTTGAAGGTGCGGGCCAGTTCGGAGATCTCGTCCCGGCCGGCGACGGGGATGCGGCGGGAGAAATCCGTGTCGGTGATGGTCTGCGCTGTGCGGCGCAGCTCACGGACCGGCGCGAGGACGCGGCCGGCGACGAGCCAGCCACCGGCTCCGGCCAGCCCCAGCGCCACGAAACCCACGATCGCGAGCACGCGGACGACCTCGTCGACCTCGGCCCGTTCCTGATCCGCGAAGACGGCCACGGCGAAGACACCGCGGGCAGGGCTGCTCGCCACCCGTACGGGCACCGTCGCGTACCGCACCTCGCCGGCGGGCGTCATGATCGTGCCGTACCGGGCCTGCGAGCCGGCGAGCAGGGCGGCGACCACGGCCGGGTCCGTGTCGAGCCGGTAGATCGGCTCCTCGGCGCTGCGCCGGTAGGGCACGCCGTCGACCAGCGCCAGCATGGTCTCGCTGGGCTCTGGAATGTTGCGTTCCAGGTGCACCTCCAGGAGCTGCCGGACGTCGGTGAAAGGTTGCGACGTCCGTGGGTCGACGCTGCGGACGGCGAGACGTCGAAGCTCCGCGACCTCCAGTGCCAGCCCCCGGTCGACGCGTTCGTCCACCCGCTGGAGCAGCACCTCCCGGGAGACGAGAACCGAGCCGGCGAGCGCCACCGCAACGAGGAGCAGCTGCCAGCCGAGGATGTGCAGGCGGGCGGAGCTCGCGAGGTAGCGCGCGGCCCGACGCATCCACCCGGGCACGAGCCGTCGCAGTGCCAGCCGTCGCAGTGCCAGCCGTCGCAGTGCCAGCCGTTTCAGCAGAGGCGGTTTCGGCGCCAGCCTTTGTGACGCCGGGCGTTCGGTGGTCAGCCTCATCGCCAGGCCGTCCGCGTTCCTCCTCGGCCTTTTCGGAACCGGCACAACCGCCAGCCTGACGGAGAAGTCCCACCGGATTGGTGAGACCGGGATGAGAACGTTCTCATCTTTACCGGCTACCGGCTACCGGCCGTGCCGCGGCGACGACCGGGATGGCGCCGAACAGGGCGCCGGCAGGGACGGCGAGAGAGCCGCGGCGCCCCGCATCACGGTGTTGCGGGGGGCAGCGCGCGCCCCGGTGCACGTGGCGGGGCGCTGGGCACCGGGGTCACTCCGGGCTCTGACGGCACGGGTGAGGGCGCCGCACCGGTTTCCGCGGTGGCGGCCGGCAACGGGCGGTACGTCACCGCGGGCGCATCGTCCGGCCGGACGGCGAGCCGCTGCGGTGTCTCCTGCCCGGACATGCGAGCAGCCAGTTCCCGCAGGTACCGCTGCCGCGTCTGCTCGGCCGACACTTCGGCCGGCGCCCCGATCGGTGCCGGCTCCTCAGCCGTCGGGCTGGGAACCGGGGTCGCGGTCCTCGTCACCGTCGGCACGAGGATGGGACCGCCGAGGTCCGGCGGCCGTGGCTGGCCGCGGCCGGTGACGACCACGCCGAACCCGGGAGCCACGAGCGCACTCACGACGACCAGGGACAACACGGCCCCGGGCAGCAGCACCAGCCAGGGGCGCCCGGGCCGGCGTCGGCTGTCGGTACGGCGGCGGGGGTGCCGCCCGCGCGCGGCCCGACGTTCCGGTTGATCCCGCTGGTCCCGCCGGAAGCGCCTCATGGACACCAAGGCTAGGGCGGGACAGGGAACCGTCGCCGGCGGGATCGGGCCCCATCCGCCAGAAGTGGTTCGAACGGCGGTCCCGCCACGCTCTGGAGCCGGGCCTGGCCGGCCCGGCGGCCCGGCGGCCCGGCCTGGCTTATCGAATCGATGAGAGAGCTCTCATCCCCGTTTCATGGCACACCCACGCTCGGCGACG
This sequence comes from Parafrankia elaeagni, assembly GCF_000374165.1. Lineage (GTDB taxonomy): Bacteria > Actinomycetota > Actinomycetes > Frankiales > Frankiaceae > Parafrankia > Parafrankia elaeagni. Next base: position 4,117 of record NZ_KB893760.1, on the reverse strand, counting down.
AGTGTCACTCCGCGCCGCCGCGGACTGGCCGCGGCATGACCGAACCGAGGTTCGACGATGGCATCCACCCAGAACCTGCCGCGTACCCGAAAGCTGGTGGGCATCGCGGGGCTGGCGCTCACACTGCTGGGCGCCGGCATCGCGACGTCGACGTCCGCCGCCGCGGCCACCACGTCGGCGCCCGCTCCGGCGCTACCTGCCGCGACCCCTCCGGGGGCGCCCGCGGCACCCACACCGGTTCCGGCGGAGACATCGGCGGGCACCGCACCGGGGGGCGCGCCGTCCCCGGCGCCTGTTCCGTCGCGAACAGCCGCCTGCGCGGTCGAGGATCCCGCGGTTTCGCCGGAGCAGCAGCGGCTGCGCTGCGAACGGGCGGCCGCGGCGGGGCGGGACGGCTCACTGCCCGTCGGTGGGATCGACACCGGCGCCGGCGGTACCGCCACGATCGGGACCACCGCTACCGAGAACGGCGGCCCGCTGGCCCCCCTCGCGGCCGCCGGCGCCGGCCTGGGCCTGATCGCCGGACTGGGTGTCCGGCGGCGCAGGGCACGGGCCGAGATCTGAGATGACGGTCCCCGCCTCGGCTCCGGTCCCCGCCTCGGCTCCGGCCCTCGTCTCGGCCGTGGTCCGACGGTGCTGCGCCGCTGTCCTGCCCGCGCTGCTCCTGAGCACGGTGATGGGATGCGGGACGTCCGGGTCGGCATCAGGGCCGGCATCCGACCGGTCCACCGGCACGGGGTCGGCGTCCGATGCGCCGGCACGAACCACCGGCGGAGCCGGCGCAGGCGGCGAGACCGGACCTGTGGCCGGAGCTGCGGTGGGGCAGGTCGCCGATCCGGCTCGGATCCGCATCCCGGCCATCGGTGTCTCGGCGCCCGTCGTCCCGCTGGCGCTCGCCGCGGACGGGAGGCTGGCGGCGCCAAGGGTGTTCGCGGAGACCGGCTGGAACGTCGAGGGACCCGAACCGGGCGAGAACGGGACCGCGGTGATCGCCGGCCATGTCGACTCGCACACCGGGCCGGCGGTGTTCTTCCGCCTCCGCGAGCTGGCGCCCGGCGACCGCGTCCAGGTCGACCGCACGGACGGCTCGTCAGCCGAGTTCGTGGTCAGCCGGCTGGCAAGCTACCCGAAGGACGAACTGCCCTCCGAGGAGGTCTACGGGCCCACGGGCCGACCCGCCCTGCGCCTGATCACGTGCGGTGGGACGTTCGACCAGGCCCGCTCCAGTTACCGCGACAACGTCATCGTCTTCGCTGACCTGGCCTGATTCCCTTCCTCGCATCGCGCCCACATACGGCTCACACGTTCGGACCGAACACTGACGATGTCGAGTTCGCCGAGGACGGGAGTGCGGGATGTCAGATCAGGGGCAGGCTCGGCCGCGGAGCCGGGCATCGCGGCGGGCACGCCGCGCTTGTCGGGCGGGTGCCGTCGCCCTGGTGGTGACGGGTGTCGTGGCCTCTACCACCGCGGCCGTGTCGGCCGGCGCGTCGGCGGGGTCGGCGGGGCCGGCGGTTGCGCCGGCAGCGCCGGCAGCGCCGGGATCGGTGGGCTCGGCGGAGGAGATCGCCGCGGACGGCTACGTGTACGGCTACAGCCCGGTGGCCATGGCCCGCACCCGCGCCGGCCACGTCTGCAGGGGTGGCACGAACAGCCTGCTCAACGTGCCTCTCCTGTCCACCCCGGCAAGCCGCAGCGTGGTGGCGCCGAACGTCGACACCCTCTACTCGGTCGCCTGGCTGGACCTGCGCGGCGGACCGGTGCGACTGACGTTGCCCGACACCACCGACCGGTACGTCGTGTTCGAGATGCTGGACATCTACTCGAACGTCTTCGCCAACGTCGGCACCCGGCTCAACGGCTCGCAGCCGGGCACCTATCTGATCACTCCGCCGGGATGGAGCGGGACGGTGCCGGCCGACACCACCGCGATCGCCGCTCCGAGCTGGGATGTCTGGGCTCTCGGCCGCACCCTGGTGAGCGGTGACGACGATCTGCCCGCCGCGCGTGCGGTGCAGCGCCAGTACACCGTGGCGGCGACCGACCTCGGAGTGACCGGGCCGGTGCCGCCCGCGCTGCCGGCGGTCGACTGCGCGAGCCCGCCCGACCCGCAGACCCCCGACGACGCCGGTGCGGCGTTCTTCGACGAGCTGGCCGCGGTGCTCGCCGCCGACCCGCCGCCGGCCGCGGACGATCCCGCGATCGCCTCGCTCGCGAGCGTCGGCGTCGTTCCGGGCTCGACCCCGTCGACGGGTGACCCGGCGACGGTCGCGGCGCTGGCCGCGGGAGTCACGGCCGGGGAGACCGAGGTCCAGGCCGCCGCCGAGGGCGTCCTCGTTCCGTCCGGCACCTGGTTGGGAAGTTTCAACGGTGGCGTCTACGGCACCGACTATCTGCTGCGGTCGGGGGTCGGCGTGGTCGGTCTCGGTGCGAACGTGCCGCAGGAGTCGCTGTACTACTGGTCCGGCCCGGACGTCGACGGTGAGCCGCTGACCGGTGGACACACCTACCGGATGCGTTTCGCCGCCGGCGAGCTGCCGCCGGTCGAGGCCGACGGATTCTGGTCGGTGACGATGTACGACGAGGACATGTTCCTGGTGCCGAACTCGCTGCGGCGTTATGCGCTGGGCGACCGCAGCGACCTCGCGGTGAACCCGGACGGCTCCATTGACCTCTATCTGTCGGCGACCGCACCGGCCGGGCACCTGAGCAACTGGCTGCCCGCGCCGGACGGACCGTTCAACCTGATGATCCGCGCCTACATCCCGACGGACTCCGCGCTGGCCAACAGCTGGCATCCGCCCGCGATCGAAAAGATCTCCTGACGCCGCCGACCATGTACATCACGGATCACGAAATGATCATTTTGATTCCGAAGCAGAGGCAGAAGGGGCCGGCGGTGAGGTAGACCGGAAGCAGGAAGAGCGCCGAAAGGACCGCGCCGAACCAGTCCGTCCTCGTCACCCAGTCCGGGTCGTGCGGTCGGTACACCACCCGGACTGTGGCGCCGATGCCGGGAAAGGAAAGGTCCGGGTCCCGCAGCGTCGCGCGGCGGACCCGTTCCCCGGCCCGGGTCGTGTAGTCGACGATCGGGGTGTAGATCGGGCCGCCGTCGTCGACGCCGCGTTCGATCACCTCGACGTCGACGATCGTGGCGACGGCGACGTTCCCGGCGAACCGCAACCGCAGCCGCTGGATGATCCGAAGCAGGGTGTGGAGGCCGAGCAGGAGGAAAAGCGCCCCGGCCCACACCATGCTGATGCTCGCGAACGTCGCGATCGCCCCGACGCTCATCGGTGGACCCTCGCTCGGTGCCCCCGTGCGCCGCGGCAGCTCACACGCGGATCATCCAGGTCTGGAACCGCCCTGACGAGGGGTCGGGTTTCCCGCGTCGGCCACGGCGCACGACGACGGGCGGCGCACGACGACGGGTGACGGATTCCTCGCAGGCGATCATCAGGGCCGCCGTCGGTCAGCCGGCGAGCATGACCTCGAGGGCGAGCGGATCGGTCGAGTAGACGGAACCGGCGCCCGCCGACGCGTCGTCCGGCCAGATCACCGCCCTTCCGGCGGCAACGCCGGTGATGATCCGCTCGGCGACGACCTCGGGGGCGGCCTTGTCGGCATCGACTCCGGCGAGCATGTCGGTGTCGATGCCGCCGGGGTAGGCGCCGATGACCTCGATGCCGCGCCCACGCAGCTCCGCCCGCATCGACTGGGTGGCCGAGTGGGCGGCCGCCTTCGAGGCGCAGTAGCCCGCCATGCCTCCCACCGGCGCCAGGGCGATCAGGGTCAGCACATTGACGATCGCGCCGGGCGCGTTCGCCGTCAGCACCGGAACAAAGGCCCGGCTCACCTGCAGCAGGCCGACATAGGGTTCGGATTGATATAAGTTAATCGTCTGGCTGGTTGATCGTGTAGTTCCAGTCTCCGTGGAAGTCATGTCTGTTGATCGGGATTCTCTCCCTGTCCTGTGTGGTGACTTTGACCTTGGTGGGATAGTCGCCGGGATCGAGCTCGCAGCGGACTGTGAGGCCGGTGGTGGTCGTCGTGTTGGCGATGAGACTGACGATGGTCTGGAAAGTGGTCAGCGGCCGGCCACGCCAGTTCGCGGTGA
>NZ_KB893759.1 GCF_000374165.1 Parafrankia elaeagni | reverse complement strand
GGAAACCACTCCTGCTCTTCCTCGTCGATGTGGTGTTCCACGTTCTCAATCAGAACTGCCGTCTTGGCATCGAAACGCTCTGCCTCCGGCGGGAGCGCGGCCAGCTCCATGACAAGGAGGTCTACGACATGATGCTCCTCGTACGATTCGAGGATGTCGCCCTCCAGCGCCGGCAGCAGGCCACGCACCTCCGGATACATGACCTCGTTCTCGGTGTAGGTGTGCACCGTGAGCAGCTCGATGATTTTCTCGACAAGCCTGCCCTTCGTGGCGTGGGCATTCTTCCCCGTCTCCTGGAAACGCCTGAACGCAGCCTTAATCTCTCTGTGATCTTCCTTCAGGAGCACGATGGCGTCCGTCGACATTTCAGATCCTCCGAATCTCGACGAGGTGAGCTTCGCGCGGCCGTCCCCCGCCCTTCCTCTCCGGTCGTCCGCCCCGAGCGCCGCCGATGACGACTGGCGGGAACGGGTGCTAGGGACGCAGATCCCCACACGTCTCCGGGTGAAACGTCCGGTGGATGAACAGTGCGACTCATGACCCTCTTCGCGATCACGATGTGGCCGATGATGGTCAATGCGGCCCGCGATGGAGGCGGCCGACGACGGTTGTCAGCAGCTCGACGGGGCGGCGGGGCACGCCGAGCAGCGAGGTGAGGAGGCTGTGGCGCAGCACCCTGCCCGGATAGCCGCCGTCGATCCGTCCCGGGCCGGGGCCGGGCTGGTCGACGATGTCGGACGGCTCGGCCGGGCGCTCCTCCCGCAGCGATTCGACGCCGGTCCGGCGCAGCGAGAGCAGCCGCATCGCTGAGTGCCGGTGACAGCCGGACGCTCAGCGATGCGGCCATCGCGGCCCCGCCGACGAGCACCTCTCGGCTTGGCCTCACGGCCGCCCGCACGATCGCGTCGGCGACGACCTCCGGCGCGTACACCGGCGGTGGCGGCTTGGGACGTCCACCGATCCGGCTGCGGGCGTGAGCAGAGAAGGGCGTGTCGACGGAGGGGGCAGCACGGTGGTGATCGCGATCGGAGTGCCTTCCTGGGCGAGTTCCACCCGCAGGCTGTCGTAGAAGCCGCGCACCGCCCACTTGCTGGCCGCATAGCCGCTGTGCAGCGGCATCGCGCGAGGAGATGCCGATCAGGACGCCACCACCGGCCCGCCGCAGCGCGGGCAGCGCCGCCTTCGCCCCGTAGATCTGCCCCAGCACGTTGATGCGCAGGACCTGCTCGAACTCGGCGTCGGTGATCTCCTCGACCCGGCCCCAGACACTGACGGCGGCGGCGTTCACCCACGTATCGACACGGCCGAAGGTCCGCTCGGCGCTGGCGGCGAGCGCACGGGCGCCCTCCGGGTTCGCGATGTCGGTCGGCACGGCGAGAGCGCGCCCGGTACCGACCTCGCCGGCGATCTCGCCGGTCAGGGCATGCAGGGCAGCGATGCCGCGGGCCGCGCGCATACCACCCGCGCCCCGCGCGACGGGCGAAGGTGAGCGCGGCCGCCCGACCGATGCCGCTGGACGCCCCGACGACCACCACGACCTGCTCGTCCAACGGTCTCGTTCGTATTCCTCACTCATCCTTCTCACCAGGTACCGGCGCCAGACAGCCCCGCATCCGGGCACACTGATGATCATTGGCCTTTCAGGGGGTGCCGCGGTGGGTCGTCCCGTTCGTTGTCGAGCCGGCCGGGGCGGTCCCGCCCCATGACCTCGTTCGCGAAACTGGTGTTTGCGGAAAGGCGCTCGTCGGGTGCGCTGGCGGCATCCTCGGTCGCAAGCAGGCCCGGCTGCTCACCGAACCGCAGTGCCGACACCGGGTCGCTGGTGCTGACGGCGGCCACGGTCCACTCCTCAGCCGAAACGGCGGTCGGGTTGGTTCCCACCGCCCTGGCGGGTGCGTCGCCGGGGTCGGCGGGGGCGCCCGGGGCTGGGGCGTTCGCTTCCGTGAGGGACGGTTCGCCGCCTGGCCCCTGACCGGAGTCACGCCGGTCCGCGAGGCGCTTGCCCGCGATCCCGAGCCCGACCCCTGCGCTGAGCAGCAGCGCCGACCGGCGCACCCGACCCTTGCGACGCCCCGAGTCGGGCCTGTTCCGGATCTGCGTCTTCATCAAGAACTCCTCGTCCTGCTCCCACATCGGCCTGCCGGATCAGGGCCCGGACGGAACCAGATCTGACCGAGGTCTGTTCAGAAGCCGGAGCCGTAAACGTGACCGTGCACGTTGCCGACAGACAGAGCCCCGGCACCACGACGCCCGGCACATGCGACTGGGAGCTGGCTGAACCGCTGACCTTGATCCGGCGATAGGCAGCCGTGACCGCAGAACCGCCGCATAGGAGTCGCCGTGCGGCGATCCGGCCTCTCCGACCAGATCATTCGGGCGAGAAGGCGCGGCTGCCGGCTCGCGCCCTGTGGCGGCCTATCGGAGCAGAGGGAGGACCTCCTCGGCCAGGAAGCGGATGCCGCCTTCCTGATCCGGGCCCATCTGGGAGATGTAGACCTCGTCGAATCCGGCGTCGACGTAGGCCTGGATCGATTCGGCGGCGCGCTGGGCGTTTGGCCCACAGGCCACCGCGCTCGCGGTCTTCTCCGGGCTGCCCGCTTCGGTGAGGGCCTCGAAGGTGTGCCACATTGGCAGGTCCTGGGCGGCTTGGCCGCCGACACCTTCGAACCCCCACAGGCGGTAGGCCGTCTCAGCAGCCTCCTTCTCGGTCGGCGCCCAGCAGATCTTGGCACCCGCCTGGGTACGGCCCGCTCCCCCGCTCTTCCGGTAGCGCCGGAGCCCGTCCGCGTCGGGCTGGACGGTGATCCACCCGTCCCCGACGCGAGCGGCGAGCTCGGTCGACTCCACGCCGAACCCGCTGATGAAGATCGGCGGCGGCGTTTCGGGAAGGCTCCAGATCCGGGCGTTGTGCACGGTGAAGTACCGACCCTGATGCGTCACGGTCTCACCGGTCCACAAACGGCGGATGACCTCGATCGCCTCCTCCAGCCGCTCGAGGCGGACACTGACCGGCGGCCACGCATCACCCAGAATGTGCTCGTTGAGCGCCTCGCCCGAGCCCACACCGAACGTGAACCGACCGGGGGCGAGTGCGGTCACCGTCGCCGTCGCCTGAGCCAGCACCGCAGGATGGATCCGGAACGTCGGGCAGGTCACGGCCGTAGTCATACGCAGGCCAGTAGTGGATGCGATCGCGCCGAGCACCGCCCAGACAAACGGGCTCTCGCCCTGACTCGACTGCCACGGATGGTAGTGGTCGGACACCCAGACCCGGTCGAACCCGGCTGTCTCGGCCGCCTGGGCGTAACGGACGATCTCCGGAGGGCTCAGCTCCTCCCCGGACAGAAATAGGCCGAAGTCAGTCACGAGCACCGCCTACCCCAGCAGAGAGCCGACACTCCCCTCGCCTCCCAAGAAGCTACGGGGCACCTACGTGCCAGCCGGACACACCGCACGGCAACCCGGCGGGGTAGCACCGCGCCAGACGGCAGTGCAGACAGAGCCCCGCCCTGGGTGTAGGCCGTCACACGTCCCGCGAGATGAAGGCAAGCCCCGAAACAACTCGCGCACCGTCATCTCGGGATCTTCTGGATCATGACCGCGCGAGTTCCGGCTCCTCCGCACGGCCCTCCGCAACTACGCTCCGCAATCGGGGTCCGCCGGCACGTTCGGGGAATCGAACCAGACGATCAATGCCCCGACCTGGGCGTCTTCTATTCGATCAACCATCAGATCTCATAGATCTTACCTATTTACCCAGGTCAGGGCATCGTTACGCATCGTGGTGGACCTGACGCAACACAATAAGAACCGCCTGATCTTGGTTCAGGGTCCCGAGATCACCGTCCGACCGGTCTCCACGAGGTTCCTGACCAGGGACGATGCCCAGTGAGCGCCCGGCCAGCAACCTCGCCAGCCGGATCGAACACACGTTCCATAGACCTGGTGGGTCCGAACGGCACCGCCCGCATGGTCACAGTGATCGTCGGAACCGTCGTCGGGCTCACCTTCCTCTTCGGGCTGGGCAACGTCGCCACACTCGGCATCCGCCTCGGGGTCCCGACCTACGTCGCGATCCTCGTGGCACCCGCAGTCGATCTCTCCGTCATCGGACTCCTCCTCGGCGCGCGCCACCTCACCCTGCACGGCGGGCCTGCCGACGTCATTCGCACCGCCCGACGCCTACTGATCTTCGCCAGCGTTGTAACCCTCGCCCTCAACATCGCCGAACCCCTCATCTCCGGCCACTACGGCAGAGCAGCCTTCGACGCCGTCGGCCCCCTTCTACTTATCGGATGGGCAGAGGTCGGGCCCGGTCTCCTCCAAGCCATCCAGACCACCTCCTCACCCGTCGCCCTTCACCCATCGATCGAAACGACGAGGACAGACCCCTCGCGGGCATCAGAAACACCACCCCCGCCGACCCAACACCGACAGAAGACAGCAGACTCCACATCACGTCAGACCGAACGGGAAGCACGCCGGCAAGACCTCCTCCACCGCGCACGCGCCGAAGACGTCCTCCACTGGCAGCACTACCAGCGCCCCATCTCCGCCGAGACGCTCCGCAAACGACTTCACATCGGCACGGGCACCGCGCGCACCCTGGTCACGCATATACGCCGAGACACCGGGGCCGCCGTCGACAGTCAGCCGCCCACCATCGACACCGAGTAGGCGCATCGGCTCGGGAGCCGCAGGATGGCTGGCGAGCGCCCCACGGTGCGAGCAGGGCTCCGAACCGCGCAAGGGCCATTTACGCGGTTCGCTGGTCGACCGGGCCGCGTCGGTGTGGTCGCGGTCGTAGCGGAGGAGATGCCTCGGCTGATGCGATCAGCCGCGCAGACTGGGCCGCTGGCCGTGAGGCGGGTGCCCCTGTCGGCGCCGGCTGGACGGCGCGCGCAGGCTGGACCCGGTTGAGGATCTCGGCCTACAGTCGGCGCAGCCTCGACATCTCCTCGGTCTGGCACTGTGCACTGGGTCGCGCTGAACGTCGGCAGTCGGACCGCGCCGGCCGCCCACGATCCACATCTGCGGAGCGCCGACCCGGTCCAGTCAGTCGGATCCCCCGCGTGGCGCGGCGGTAGGTGTCTCCGCGGTCACCCGGTCAACTCTGTGGCGGTTGGCTCGCCGTCTTGGCCCTCGATCGGCGGCGGCGGCTCGTCGAGTCCGTTGCCGGTCGTCGACGGTGACACCTCGGGGGCCGATGGGGAAGGTGACTGCGATGTAACCGACGGCGGGGTGGCCGGCGGGCTCGGTGCGACGGGTGGGGTGGGAGTGGTTGGCGCTGCCGACGGCGTGGTTGGTGGTGTCGGGTCTGGTGTCCGTGGGGTGAGCGGAATGATTGTGACCCCGGGAACGACCCTCGGGGTGGGAGAAAAAGCCGGCGCTGGCAGGTCGGGATCCGGGGAACGTGCCGGTTCTGTCGTCGGCGGGTGCGCGGGTGAGGTGGACGCGGCGGGCGGGTCGGTGGTTGGGGATGTCGACGGGGTAGGGGTGTCGGGTACGGCGGTGGGGCTGTTCTGCTGGTAGCCGTTCATCCAGGTGAGGACGGTGCGCAGGTAGCTGTTCGAGGGGTTGTAGGCGAGGATCGCGGCGCGGAGCTGGTCGGGGTGGGTGAGGTCGCGGCCGTGGGCGCACAGGTAGTGGCCGGCGGCGAGGGTGGCGTCGTGGATGTTGTGGGGGTCGCGGCGTCCGTCATGGTTGCCGTCGCGGCCGGCGCTGGTCCAGGTGGTGGGGATGAACTGCAGGGGGCCGACGGCCCGGTCGTAGACCGTGTCGTGGTCGAGGGTGCCGTGGTCGGTGTCGCGGATGAGGGCGACACCGGCGGTGCCGTTGAGGGCGGGGCCGAGGATGGGGCGGGTGATGGTGCCGTCGGCGGTGATCGGGTGGCCGTGGGCGTGGCCGGATTCGACTTTGCCGATGGCGGCGAGGAGTTCCCAGGGTAGGTGGCAGCCGGGAACGTCGCGGGCGAGATCGTCGGCGGTCTGCTGGTAGGCGGCCAGCATGCGTGCGGGGATTCCGCGGTCGGTGGCGGTCAGGGTGATCGTGCTGGCCGTGGTGGTCGCGGGTGAGACGGCGCTGTCGGCTAGGACCTGGAGGGTGGGGACGGTAGTAGCTGCTGAGGTGTCCCCGCTGTCGGCGGGCACGAGCGCGGGCATCGTTCAGCTGCCGGGCCGGACCGGCCTAGTGCCGCCTGTGTCGGACTGCTCGGTGAGGGTGCGGGGGCCGGCCGCGGTGCAGAACAGCAGCAGGCCCGTGGCAAGCACCGCTGGCAGGAGCGCGGTGCGGATCAACCCGCGGCGGACGAGGCCGGTGCTTCGCCTCCGGTGGGCGGGCCGGCGGCTACGGCGGCGGTGCCGGGAGGTGGCGTGGGAGGTTCGCCGGTGTCGGCCGTGTGTCGCGGGAGGGGTGCAGGCTGGTGGGAGGGGCTGGGTGTAGGAGAGCGTGGCCGGTGCCGTTCGGGGGCGCTGGTGTCGGGTTGCCGTCCTGCTCATGTCTGGCTGTCGCCGGCGGTCTGCGGTGTGGCCGGGCGGGGGATGCTGACCGCTGGCGGCTCAGCTGGTTGCTGCTCCGGAATGGTGACGGTGGGTCCGGGTCGGCGCACCCTCGTCGGCTGTGGGGGTGTTGGCGCAGGTGCTGGTGGTGTGGCCTGCGTGGTCGGGTCGGCTGCCAGGTGTGGTGCGGGGCTGGTGCCGGTGGTCCGCAGCAGGTGTAGCTCGCGGCGTAGTCGGGTGTTCTGTTCCTGCAGGTGTCTGAGGTCGGCGTGTTGGCGGCGTGTCTGCCCCTGCCGGTCTGGTGCCGTGTCCGCGTGGCGGACCCACCTGCGGAGCGTTTCGGTGCTGACGCCGAGCGCCGCGGAGACGGTCTTGATGGCCTGCCAGGTGGACCGGTGGTCGTCTCTGATGTGGGCGACGTAGGCGATCGCGCGGGCTCGGAACGGCGGCGGGTACCTGGTCGGACGGATCACGGCGATCTGCTCCTGTGCGCTGTCGGCGGGCTGTTGAGCGGTCGACGGCGCGCGGAAGCGCCGGGCTTCGAAAAACACCAGATCTGCCTCGACGTCGAGGTGAAAGGACGGCGTCGCCGCCATTCATGACTCTTCCTTGGGCGCGCGACACTGCGCAGATCGCGAAGGCGGCAGCGGTACATTCCGCAGGCCGAAAAGAAGGATCGCCCCCGCAAAGATCCAAGATAGGACTATGGCACGAACCGAATGGCACGTCAGCCAATCGGCGAAAGAAAGTTCCCTACTGCCCGCAGCTGCGGTTCGCCGGCCGGCAGACCGACGGGGGTGACGCTACGCAACTGCCAGCCGCAGCCGGGTGCCCCCAGCATGGTGGCGCTCCGCCACACCTCTCGCTGACGGTGTGGATCCAGGACAGTGGGGGTACGGCGTGCCTGAGATCGGAGTTGCGCGACGTACCCGACCTCTTCGCAGGCGGATCAGGCCTCTGGAAATACTCTCGTTTTGTTTCCACAAGGTAACGCACTTGTGTGTGTCCGATCCGACATCGCCTACGAAGTGCATCAGGTTTCACTACAGAAGACCCACATCTCGCCGACGGATCTCGCGGGTTCGGTGCAAGTATGTCCCGTTACGGGCCCCCAAGTTCTATCACGCAAAGTAGTCGAAGCTGCCGTCACATCAACCCTCCAGTTACAGCGTGTAGTGGCTTTGGGCTGTTGATCGTTGGTCTTCGTTTGCGTCCAAGGTTTCGGTTCTGCCATTTTCGACGATCTGGCGCGGCCCCTATTTCCCTACAGGGCCGCGCCAGTTCCGCGCGCCCTGAGAAGGGCCTCCTGGTGGATCGGAGTTGGCGTTATGCGGGTGCTCCCCGTACGTCGTCGCAGGTCAATCATCCGTTCTCTGTCCGTTCTGCTGGTCGCGCTGCTGGCGGCCACCATCACCCAGTTCCTCCCCACGGTGAGACCGGCGTCCGCCGCACCGGCCGACACCGAGAGGGACGCGCCGCAGGCACCGGTCGGACCGGCCGAACGTCCCGACCTGGTCACCGCGCAGCTCGCCGCACGCGCGGAACAGCGCCGCATCGAAGTCACCTCCCTGACCACCGAGACGACCCGCACCCTGGTCAACCCGAACGGCTCCATCACCGTCGAGTCGGCCTCCGGGGTGGTACGGGTCCAGCGCGACGGCCACTGGCAGCCCGTCGACACCACCCTCACCGTGGTCGACGGCAAGGTCCTCCCCAAGGCCATCAAGGCGACCATCGCCCTGTCCGCCGGCGGCGGGAAGCCAGGCGCGGACGTCGCCACGCTGACCGACGGCGACCGCGACGTCGCGTTCACCTGGCCGACCGCTCTGCCCGCACCGGACCTGAAGAACAACGTCGCCCTGTACAAGGGGGTGGCGAAGGACACCGACCTGCGGGTCAAGGTCACCCCGACCGGCTACGACGTCCAGATCGTCGCCCACACCCCCGCCGCCGCCCAGGCCGCCCTCAACCTGCCCCTACGACTCAAAGGCGTGACCGCCGAACGCACCCCGGGCGGTGAACTACGGCTGTCCGCCGATGGAAAGCTCGCCGCCCGGTCCCCCACCCCGCTGATGTGGGACGCCCACGTCGACCCCAAGACCGGCCTGCCCGACCGGACCCGCACCGTCGACGCCACCCTCGAACGCCCCACCACCGCCACCCCGGCGCTGACCCTGCGCCCGGACAAGGCCTGGCTGACCGCCAAGGACCGGCAGTACCCGGTCACCATCGACCCGGCCGCGGTCCTGCCCGACAACCTCGACACCGACGTCGTCAGCACCTCGGCCACCACGAACTACGACACCTATGAATACCTGCGCGTCGGCAACGGGATCGGGCCGGTGCACCGGTCGTTCCTGCGGTTCGACACCACAGGCATCGACGGCAAGCACGTCACCGCCGCCGCCCTCAAACTCACCCAGGCCGGCTCCTACACCTGCACCCCCCAACGCATGGTCGTCCAGGGCTCCGCCGCCCTGTCCTCCGGCACCACCTGGAACACCCAGCCCACCGCCGACGGGATCAACTGGTCCGACACCACCTTCAACGCCGGCGGCTTCTGCGGCTCCGGCGACGTCTCGTTGGACATCACCGGCCTCGCGCAGGCCTGGGCCACCAACAGCACACCCTCCCCGGAGACGTTGACCTTGCGCGCTCCGGACGAGGTGCTGTGGGAGCCGTACAAGTTCTTCGCCTCCGGGGACACCACCACCCCGCCCCGGATCGAGACCACCTACAACTCCTACCCCTCCACCGTCGGCACCCGGTCGACCTCACCCTGCTCAACCCAGTGCGGCGGCACCCCACCCACGGTGCTGACGAACTCGACCACCCCACGGCTCGCCGGCTCCGCGACCGACGCGGACGGCGGCACCCTGCGGCTGGACTTCGAGGTGTGGAACTCCGCCGGCACCACCAAAATCACCCAGGGCTCCAGCGGGTTCGTCGCCCAGAACAGCGAAGCGACCTGGACCGTCCCCTCCGGGCTGCTGACGAACGGCACCAGCTACCAGTGGCGAGTCCGCGCCTACGACGGCACCGACTACTCCCAGAACTGGTCCACCTGGATCCCCTTCACCATCGACACCACCGCCCCCGCCACCCCCACCGCCCTCGCCTCCACCGCCTGGCCCTCCGGCGGCTGGGCCAGCGCCACCTCAGGCACCTTCACCTGGACCTCACCCGGCGGTGATACCGCAGGCTTCCTCTACGGCCTCGACGAACCCTCACCCACGACCTCGACGACCGCCACCACCAGCGCGTCGCTGACCACCGACGAGGGCCTGCACACCTTCTACCTGCGCACCCTCGACACCGCCGGCAACCTCTCCCCCGTCATCTCCTACCCCTTCGGCGTCGGCAACGCCGCACTGGCGTCCCCCGAGGAGCAGTCCCGCACCCAACGATTCGCGACCCTCCGCGGCGAAGCACCCTCATCACAGGTCTCGGTGACCTACCGTTACCGGGTCGGCGCCAACCCCTCCACCGCCTGGACCGACGTCCCCACTGCCGAAACCACCACCCAGGGCACCACCAACCACCCCACCTGGCCCGTCCCCCGCAACGGCGCAGGCACCTTCGACAACCAGATCTGGAACATCGCGGGCACCCTTGGCGGCGGCTCCGACGGACCCATCCAGATCCAGGCCTGCTTCCGCACCACCGCAGCTATCGTCACCTGCACGGACGCGACCACCATCCAGTTCACCCGCAATGCATTCAGCGACACCCATGAGGTCAGCGCAGTCGGCCCAGGCTCCGTCGCTCTCCTCACAGGCGACTACGCACTGTCTGCCACCGACGCCTCCATACCGACCTATACCGGTTCCCTCACCGTCGGCCGCACCCTGACCACCCTCACCCCACCAGCCGCCACCACCGACCCCACCGGCATCTTCGGCCCCGGGTGGACCTCAAACATTGCCGGCCCTGACACTGGCGCCGCCGAACGCACACTGAAAGACAACACTGCTACCAGCGGCTACGTCAGCCTTACCTCACCAGAAGGCGCCCCCTCCGTCTACACCCGCAGCGGCACCGGCGGCTACCCCTACCAATACACCGGCGTCACCGACACCGCCGCCGACGGCTCCACACTCATCAAGGACTCCGCCACCAAATTCACCCATACCGATGCCAGCGGCACCAAGACCATCTGGTATGCCAAGACCGTCAGTGGCTCCACCCTCTGGGTCGTCGACCGCATCGAAGAACTCGGCTCCAACACCACCTCCACCTTCACCACTGACGCTCAGGGTCGGGTCACCCGCATCCTCGGCCCCGTCCCCGAGGGCGTTGACTGCTCCGGCACCCTCGGCTCCGGCTGTCGCGCCCTCGCCCTCACCTACGCTGCCAGCACCACAGCCACTGGCAGCGGTGGAAGTTCGACTGACTGGGGTAACTACACCGGCCAGCTCACCTCCATCTCCATGAGCCTAAACGGCGCCGCCCCTGTCGAGGTCGCCCGCTACAGCTACGACACCACCGGCCATCTCCGCGCCGAGTGGGACCCCCGCCTCGACACCTCGGGTGGAAAACACCTCGCCACCCTCTACTGGTATAACGCTCAAGGCCGCATCCAGGGCTACATTCCCCCCGGCCAGGAGACCTGGGGGTTTGACTATGACAGTTTCGGTCGACTCATCACTGTCAGCCGGCCCCGCCCCGTCGGGGCGGGAACCGCCACAAGCAGGATCGCCTACGGTGTGCCGTTGTCGGGCTCCTCGGCACCCGTCGACATGTCCCCGGGTCGGGTTGACGACTGGGGCCAGCAGGATCTGCCGGCTTGGGGCACCGCAGTGTTTCCCGCCAGCCACGCCCCCGCCAGCCCGCCGACCGCCACCGACTGGCCCTACGCCGACATCACCTATCTGAACAGCGACGGCCGGGCCGTTAACACCGCTGCCTACGGCGCCGGCGCCTGGCAGGTCACCACCACCGAATACGACACGTTCGGCAACGTCATCCGTGAACTGCCCGCGGAGAACCGGAACCAGGCACTGACCCCCACTGCCGACACCGACCCCACCGTCGCCGCCCTCACCGACTCTGCCGCCCGTGCTCAACTCCTCGATACCGACACCATCTACAGTGCGGAAGGCATCGCGCCTGTCGATGCTTACGGACCCAAACACCGCTACATTAGCAACGACGGTGTCCGGTCCTCAGTGCGCCAGCACGTCCATACTGATTATGACCAGGGTGCTCCGCCCTCGGCGGATCCGTACTGGCTACCCACCACTGTGACGACCACTGCCTACACCGGCAGCGCTGAGGTGGACCCCCGTAAAACCATCAACGGCTACGCCGCGAAGACCGGCGCGGATATCGCCACCTCCGGCTGGACCCTGCGTAAGCCCACCACTGTCACGACCTGGATGGGCGGCGGGGCCTCTCCCGATATTGTCCGCGCCATCTACTACAACACCGCCGGCCAGCCCCTCGAAGTTCGCCAGCCGAAGGCAAACACCGCCGGCACCGACGCGTTCACCACTGTCTTCTCCTACTTCACCCCTAACGGCTCCGGCGGCTGCATCAACGCCTCATGGGCCGGGCTGACCTGCTCGACCGGCCCCGCCGCCCAGCCCACTTCCGGAAACCCGCTGCCGGTCATCACCTACACCTACGACAACCTCAACCAGCCCCTCACCAAGGCCGAGACCGTCACCTCCGGTGGCACCACCACCCGCACCACCAACTACACCTACGACGCAGCCGGACGGAAGACCTCGCTGGCACTCGCGGTCAGCCCCGCCGCCAACGGCGGCGCCGCGGTTCCCACGACCACCTACGGCTACAGCACCACCACAGGCTTGCAGACCACAGCGACTGCGGACAGCATCACCCTGACCACCGGTTATGACACCTGGGGGCAGATCACCTCGCAGACCGACGCTGACGGCAACACCACCAGCACCACCTACAACACCGATGGCAAGGTCTCCACGGTCAACGACGGCAAGGGCACCTACACCTATACCTACGACAATGCCACCGAACACCGCGGTCTCGTCACCAGCCTCGACATCGGCGCAGGAACCGCCCCCTCCGTCTTCACCGCCACTCACGACGGCGACGGGAAACCGACTTCCCAGACATACCCGAACGGGATCGTCGCCACCACCCGCTACAACAGCACTGGCCGCCCCACCAGCCTCACCTATACCAAGGGTGCCTCGACCTGGCTCACCTTCACCCAGATCGACAACATCTATGGCCAGGGTCGTGTCATCGAATCCCCCAGCGGCGCCCGTGAATATCTGTACGACGCTGCCGGGCGACTCGGAGTAGCCCGCGACATTCGAAACGACACCGGCAGTCTGCTGTGCACCTCCCGCCGCCACGTCTACGACGCCGATTACAACCGCACCCAGCACATCTCCTACCCCGACGCCGGCACCAATGCCCCCAACCCCACTTGCTCCACCTCCACCACCCCCACCTACTCGTTGAGTTCCAGCTACGACCAAGCCGACCGCATCACCGACAGCGGCTACACCTACGATCTGCTCGGCCGCACCACTGCCGTGCCCGCTACCCACGCCGGTGGTAGCGCCCTCACCGTCGGCTACTACGCCGACGACATGATCGCGTCCGAAACCCAGGGCACCACCACCCGTACCTACACCCTCGACACTGCCCGCCGCATCCGCACCTGGACCCAGGGCACCACCACCTGGACCAACCACTACATCTCTGCCTCCGGGGACAGCCCGGCCTGGATCGGCCAAACCGGCGGCACCTGGACCAGGAACGTCCAAGGCCTTAGCGGAGGCCTCGCCGCGATCCAGGACAGCAGCGGAACCGTCACCCTCCAGCTCACCAACCTGCACGGCGACATCGTCGCCACCGTCGGCGACGACACCGCCGCCACCGCCCCGGCCACCTTCCAAGAAACCCAGGAATTCGGCCAGCCTTACACCCCTGCCACTACTTACGCCCGCTACGGCTGGCTCGGTAGCCAACAACGCTCCCACGACACGCTCTCCGGCATCGTTCTCATGGGAGTCCGCCTCTACAACCCCCACACTGGCCGATTCCTCTCCGTCGACCCCATCTTCGGCGGCTCTAACAACCCATACGAATACGCAGGTCAAGATCCCTACAACGTCTTCGATCTAAACGGAAAATGCTTCATAATTTCCGTATCATGCCCCGCATTTAGGTTTCTATGGATAAAAGATCGTAACGGTTATCACAAATATACGATCAAGGAAAAAGAAAACATTGCGATGGTTTACGCCCGCCAGGACGTCAAGAAGAGGTGGCCGTCTCACAGACTGCAAGAGCAGGTGCACTATAAAAATATTCCGATCGGAGGGGGCCAGAGGGCCCTTCGCATTGTAGATCTATTGGTAGTTGATCTCAAGACTAAAAAGGTCTACATCATTGAAGTAAAGGCAAACAATTCATCCTATACCCGCTCTCAGCAAGCCGCCGATAATTATCTCGCGGCAACATACGGCTGGACGCGGATACTGTGGCGATACAAGGTCGGAGACGGATGGTATCCTAATGCCGTAATCTAGCACCACCGAGCTTCCGTATTTCGTAGGCATCCCATTACCCGACAAAGGGCGATTCTAGGGTAATGGGATGCCTGCAGGGAATGCAAAGGAGACCACGTAACCATGCTTGGGAGTAGCGACCCAGAAGAGAAATCCCGGTACGAGCGGCGCTTTGCGGAGCGACTCTCAAACGAAGAATTCGCAATGCTCGTCGACCGGATCGCTCAGAGCGCGAAATCACGCTCTCCCTGGGCATGTGAACTTCTTTACCAAAGGCTGAGCGTGGAGCAGTCCGACACTCGACGGATAGAACTCATGCGGGCTATGATCGTAGGCTCGTGCCTAAGTTGTCCAATTGATATACTGGTCAAGCTAGCCTCCGTACAGCATCCGAGCGTCTCTGAACTGGCATCAGGCCTCCTGGTTTTGGGGGGGCAGGCCGGGGAGCGAGCTCTGATACTTGAGCTTTCGAAGCTCCGAGGCAATACTCTCGCTACCTGCATCGGTGCGCTGAGGTTCGGATCCGGTCCCGTCGACGCTGCGACCGTAGGTAAGTACACCAACCATCCCAATAAGTTTGTCAGAAGCGGCGCTCTAGGTATTCTTGGGATGCGTGGCGACCCTACCTGCACGCCGAATCTCCTAGAAGCACTAATACGACCGGATGGCTTCACTCGTGAAGCTGTTATCAAGGCTTTGGGGTCGGTCGGCGACGCACGGGCGGTAGATCAAATTCTCGAGCGCTTGAGAGTCGATGCTGCACGTAAATCGAACCCCGATACTCGACTCATCGAGTACGAATTGAACTACATCGCACAGCATTCCCGAGAGCGCCCTGACGCACTCTCTGAAGCACGCACCATCATGATAAAAAATTGGAAGAAACGCGACGGAGAGGAAGTTTTCTGGATCGAGCGATATCTTCCTCAAGTCTCACGGGATTCGCCAGATACCATCGCACCACTTTCCCCCGAGAACATCGCCGCCCTGAAATCGCAAATCATCAAACATCTCCGCGACGGCTTTTATTTTTTCTTACTATAATCGACAACCATCAGTCCTGATGGAAAAGTGATCTGCTGATCGGACAACTGGATGCGGAGTGCGAAGTTAACGACCGTGAATCCGTGGGGTGACCTTGGGGGCGTGGGGTAGCCCCGGGATACGAGGTATTCCGATGGTGGCGGGTTGACGGCTTCGGACTTGCCCGCCGTGCGCAGGTCCCCCTGCGGGCCGCGGCGGTGTTCGCCGATGGTCTGTCCCCGCCGCAGATCGCTGTGCGGCTGCGGGTCTCGAGGAAGTCCGCCTACGCGTGGCAGCAGACCTGGCGTACCGGCGGGGCGCAGGCCCTGCGGTCAAGTGTGATCGCGAACGAAGGCGGCGAGGACTTCGAACCTTGGAAGCGGAAATTACATGGTTCTACCGCGACCTCCGAGGCAGAAAACCGCGTGTTCGGGGACGACGCAGGCCCGCTCGGGCCCGCCGCCGCGGCACCGCCGCACCAACATCCAGATGGGAGTCTCCCCGGTTGCGGTGGGCCAATGGGAAGCGGGAACCCACGCGCCGCGCCCGGACCACGTCGGCCGGCTCGCCGAGGTGCTCGACGTGCCGCCCACCTTCCTCGCCGCCGGTCGCCCCTACGCCCGCCTGGAGAGCTCAGCGGCGCACTTCCGGAGCCTGCGCCGAACACCGGTGAGCCAGCGCAACAAGGCGATCGCCTTCACCGAACAGGTGTGGGAACTGACCTACGCCCTGGAGAAGCGGATCCAGCTACCCCCGGTCGACCTGCCAGGCTTCTCCGCAGGAGAAGTCGTCACCGACGTCGCCGGGACCGATCCGGCCGGAGCCGCGCGGGCACTTCGACAGGCGTGGAACCTAGGCACCGGACCGATCTCGCACCTGGTCCGGACGATGGAGAACCACGGCCTGATCGTCACCCTCGTCCCGTTCGCCGGCACCGCGACGGCCACCGTCGACGCCTTCTCCACCTCCCACCTGCCCCGCCCCGTCGTTGTCCTCACCCCGGACCGCGCCAACGACGTCTACCGTCACCGGTTCACCGCAGCCCACGAACTCGGCCACCTCCTCCTGCACCCGGACACCGCACCCGGCGACGCCATCCAGGAGAAGGAAGCCGACGCGTTCGCCGCCGAACTCCTCACCCCGAGCGCAGAGATCACACCGCAACTACCCGCACGCATCGACCTGCACGCTCTCGACCAGCTCAGCAAACAGTGGGGCGTCTCCGTCGACTCCCTGGTCTACCGCTGCCGGGAAGTCGGCGCAGTCTCGGACGCGGCCTACCGGCGCGCCTACCAGCGCCTCAACCAACTCCGGCAACTCGGCCTCTTCACCCGCGGCCCCGTCGCCGGATACCCCGGTGAGATCCCGATCCTCCTCAACCGCGCCTACGCCCTCGCCGAAGAGCACGGCCTCACCCAGGCCATCCTCGCCAAGGAACTCGCCTGCACCCTTCCCAGACTCCGCCTGCTACTCGGCCATACCGACACGGACACCCGACCGCGGCTCCGCCTCGTCTAGAACTACCGGCCCGGTAAGGTCCGCACCAGCAAGGTCAGAGCGAGGGATGGTCGTGTCCACCGGAAGGCGTATGAAGACTTGAACGGCAGCGCGGATGTCCGCCGCGGGACGCTCGGCCGGAACTGAAGGATCACTGTCAGCAGGCGCCGGAAGACGCAGTAACGGGTTGGTGCTGCGGTCGCGGACGAGCGGACAGCACCTCCACCACCGTGCGCTGGTCGGCCGGGCTGTCGGTGGCGATGCGTTCCAAGGCATAGATGCCGGCGAGACGGATGGATCCCGCAGTCGGCGTCGTTGAGGATCTTGACGGCCTCCGCGTAGAGCTCGCGGACGTAGGTGTTCTCGTTCGCCCGGCGCACCTCGGCATTTACCTGCCCCGCTTCATCCAAGGCGACCAGCGCGACGGCGGCGGGCAAACAGCTGCCGTAGTCAGCAGCTCCATCACGGCACCGAAACCGGAGAGTCCCCCCGCAGAACAAGTCCGGCGGCCATTGACCGACCAATCCTCCGCGCAACTACGCTCCGCAACCAAGATCTGCGGCACGTTCGGGGAATCGAACCAAACGATCAATGCCCCGACCTGGACATCTCCTATTCGATCAAGCATCGGATCTCATAGATTTTACCTATTTGCCCAGGTCAGGGCATTGTTACTCATCGTGGTGGAGGTGGCGGGAATCGAACCCTTCGACCAGCCGAGTGGCCGAGAATGCGAGTAGGCGAAAGTGCCTGCAACGTATGGGGTTTCTGGTCACGGACGGGTGCGGACGATGGTAGTCGAGGGCCTGAAAGTGGGCCGGGTGTCCGCACCATGTCCGCACCAGTGCCCGCACCGGGCGGCGGCATGACGGTGTGACACGGCGTGACCTGCGTCGAGCCGGCCGGACACGATGCGTCGGGCGTGGGACCCGGTCACCTCGTGCTCGCCGGTGAGGAAGACGGGCATTCCGCCGGATGCGGTGCCAGAACTGGTGGCGTCCGAGTCCGTCTACCTGTCGGTCTCTTCGGGTGCCGCGGCAGGCCCCGGGTACGCCTCTAGGGCCTCGATGGCGCCCATGAGGATCGCTTGCTGCGCGTCACCGTAGGTGGACAGGTCCTCTCGTATCCAGGCTGCGACCCACAAGGCCGAGTCGGTGTAGTGGCGCCGTGTTCCGGTCAGGTCGAAGTCGACCCGAGAGGGCGTTTCCTCGGCAGACCGGTCGGGAGCGGAGTTGAAGAGCATGTCGGCGGCCTGCTCCAGCTTCGCCCGGTCCTCGTCGGCGTAGGGCCGTTGTAGTTCGACGTCCAGCACGTCGCCGAGTCGAAGCCAGCGGGGCGACTCCCCGCGCAGCTTGGGTACCTTCCTGATCCTGGCCTGGTCTTTTCGTGCCTCGCGGAGTCCTCGGTGCCGTTTGGGGGTCAGTTCCGGTGGCTCTGCCTCCGGTTCCGACTCGTCCCCGCGGACCGGAGCTGCCGCCGCATCTGATCCCTGGAGAACCTTCTCGGCAGCCTGTCGGGCCTTCGCCATGTCCTTTTCATGCTGGTCGAGATTTAGGGTCAGGAGGATCACCGGTCGCCAACGGCCGGTCATCCCGACCACGCGCCAACCCTGCTCACCAAGGTCGTCGAGCTCCTTCTCCAAGTCCTTCAGCTTCCCGGGACGCCCTGTAACGATGCGGTATCGGTATCGCGCCACGGATGGACTCTCTCGGGGTAACCCAGGAGCTGGGTACGGAACGCACGGATTGACCTGTCCGGGTTGGGCGGGGTCCGGAATGCCCTCCTTTCTGCTGCTGGTAGCGGTCGGGGTCACCGCGGTCCAGACGAGGGCCTAGGCCAGGAACTCTTCCAGGGCAACGTCCGGCCTACTGACCGGCGTCGAGGATGACCGCTCGTCGCCCGCGGCGCCTACGTCGACGCACCCGCCGCCGAGCGGGTCGCCGACCGGGCACGGGCACTCCGGGCCGCGGCCGGCACCCTGTCCGGCCAGGCAGCCGGAGAGGTGGTCGAGGTCGACGACCACGGCCCGGTGGTCCTGCTCGGTCACGCTCTCGAGGTCGCCCGCGACGACAAGGTTCACCTGGCCGTTCTGGCGGCCCGGCTCGCCGAGACCTGGCCCGGCCGGTACACCCTCGACGGCCCCGACGGTCCGGCACCGTGGGCGGCGCAGCAGCTCGGCGCGCACCTACGCGCGGCCGGCGTCCAGGTCGACGACCAGGTGTGGGCGCCCGGCATCCGCGGCAAGCCGACCAACGCTGTCGGCGTGACCCGCGATGCCCTCCGAGAGGCGGTCGCCGCTAGGGCCTGACCGACCTAGGTCTAGGGCCCCCTAGGGCCGGAAACCGCCCCTGACCTGCGCCCTAGGCACCTAGGGCACCCGCCCGCCGGACTCCCGAGACAGCCTCTCCGGAGTCCGGCGGCTGTCGTTGGGGCCTAGCCTCGCCATGCCCCGGACCGGCGCCGATAGGGTGTGCTGATCCCTCTGTGGGGTTGGAATGTGCAGGGGCCGGCGGGCGTCGAACCACCCAATCCGCCGGCCCCGTCCCATGTCCCAGCGCGCCCGGCGCGCCCGGCGCGCGTTGAGTCGGAGTCTTCTTGACCTGGTTGTCCAACAACCTGGTCAACCTTCTTCGGCCAGACCTTTCTTGACCAGGTTGTTGGACAACCAGGTCATGTTGCAGACCGCAGCATCAACCGCCGTCTCGCCACCCAGGCCTGCGCCGGTCAGCCGGCCGGCATCATCGGCCTGGTCGTCTCGCTCACCTGCCCACGCCAAGAGGCAACGCCGCGACCGTCGACCAGCGGTACACCTGCTCGTCCCGGTTCAGGTCGATCAGCTCCACCGCCGTGACCCTCGTCCGCGCCGTTCTCGGCTTGGCCCCGGCGAGTAGCTGGCGGAGAGGCTCCGTGGGGGCATCAGCGCCGGAGTAGGCGACCGACACGTGGGGCGTGAACCCGTCGGCTCGCTCCGGCACCCGGGCGGCCCCCCACACATCACCGATCGCCGATCGGACCGCGGCCCGCAGGATCTCGAGCGGAGCCCAGGGCGCGACCTGGAGCATGACGGCCTCCGGGTCCGCGTCCGCCGGGCCGAGCACCAGGTCGAACGGCGCCAAGTCGCCCACGCGGGACCGCGCCGCCTCCACGATGGCGCTCACATCGCCGTCGGCGACCTCGTCGGCGAAGCCGATGCCCTGCATTGTCAGGTGCAGGCCCTCGTCGGGCACCGGGTCGAGGGTCGGCAGGTCGAGCGCCGCCCGGTAGTAGCCGGCCAGCTCTGCGACCTCCGGCGCGTCATCGAAGGTGACGTGGAAGGTGTAGAAGGAGCGGCCCACCTGCCATCCCGGCCGCCACCACCAGTGATCACGCATCCGGTCCAGGCGGGCGAACGCCTCACGGCGCGCCGCGACATGTTCCTGCTCAGGTGTGGCCATGGGCGGCACGCTAGCTCCGGGCAAGGGCCGGGCGGGGCGGGTTCTCCCAGTCGGCGGCCAACTCGACCAGGCCGCGCATCGACGCGGCGGGCAGGTACCGGCGGCCCTCCTCGAGAAACTGGCCGGTGCGCACCGCCACGGTGGCGATGGGCCGTGCCGCGGAGATGGTGAGGGCCTGTCCGACGAGCTCGGCGGCCCGGTCCGGCTCGCCGGCGGACAGGAACGTCATGGCGATGTCGATCCGGGTCAGGGACCGCGGCCCGGCCATTCCCGCGGCGTCGAACCGGGCGAGCGCGGAGAACGCGAACCGGCGGGAGCCCTCCACATCACCGGCCGACAGCAGCGCGGTGGCCGCGTTCCCGTCGATGCGGGCCGAGCAGTAGCCGTCCAGCGCCAGGCAGGGGCTCACAGCGCCGGGCGGGTAGTCGGCGGCCAGCTCCCGCGCCCGGTCGACGGCGGCCAGGACCGTGCGGGTGTCACCGAGCCGGCCGGCGGCCCGTGCCTGGCCCTGGACGAGGAGCCGGGCTTCCTGTGGCCCTCCACGGCCGTACTCCAGCCCGTCGACGGCTAGGTCGAGGCAGGTGCGGTACTCGCCGGCGTAGTACTCGGCGAGGGCCTGTGTGCCGCGCACCCACGCGCGCAGGTTGTCATCTTCGACGAGGTCGGCGAGTTGGAATGCCTCGTCGCAGTACGCCCGCGCGGCGGCCATGTCGCCGCGGTCGACGGCCAGCGAGCCGAGCAGGCCAGACAGGCGGGCAGCGACCCCGTACAGGCGGGCACGCTGGCGGAGGGTCTGGCGTCCGTCACACAGCCCGTCGACCCATTCCCGTTTCTTCACCAGCCGCGGCACCAGCACCAGCGGGCCGAGCCGCTCGTACTCGCCAACGGCGTCCTTGGTCATGCGTTCCAGCTGGTCGAGGACGCTGTCGGAGACGTTGGTGGAGCCGGCTCTGCGCATCCGGTCGAGGATCTTCATCGTCGGTTCGAAGATCGGTTCACCGGCGGCCCTGCTGTCGGCGCCCGGAGGTAGGCCGGGCCGCAGACCAAGCTCTTCAGGGGTGGCTCGGAATAGGCGGGCAAGCAGGTCCGGGTAGGGCGGCCGCGGGGCGGCAGTTCCTCGTTCCCACCTGCTGACGAGGTTGCCATCGGCGCCGACGCGCACCCGTAGCTCGTCCCATGCAAGGGCCGAGAGGGCCTCTGCCAGCTGGCGCTGATTGAGGCCAGCTGCTTCCCGGCGGCGCCGAAGTTCGCGCCCGAATGCGTTGTCCTGCATGGCACCTCCAGCCCTGAAAGTAGCCGGGCTGGTGCGGGGTGTGAATAGGCCCTCACGTGGTCTAGGCGCTCGCCGAGTAGTTCACGTGCACGCCTATCTCACGGCCTACACCGGCGACGCCGGGGCGGCGGAGGTGAGACGGAACGCTCCATTTACGTGACCCGCGGTGGGCACGACCCGACCCCCTCGTCGAGCCTGGAGGCTCCCATGGACACCAGCACCGCCATCGCCACCCTGGAGCAGGACTCGGACGGCCGGGAGGACATGCCCGACCCGTTCGCGGTCGCCCCGCGCGCGGTCGAGATCTTCGACGCGATCCGGGACAGCGGCGAGTTCGACCGGCTCCGCGCGTCCACGCTGAAGTACCCCGACTGCTGGGCGACCTTCACCGGCTACCCGATCATCGCCGAATGGGACCTCGACCAAGACGGCGAGCACCTGTTCGACGAGGCACTGAAGGTCATGGCGATGAAGGCCGCGGTGTACGAGCAGACCGGAGACGAGCGGCTCGCCGAGCTCGACGTGTCCGCCCCCGTCGACGAGATGGTCCACGCGCTGACTGCCCAGTTCACGATCCTGTCTCGGATACAGACCGAGCTGGACGTCGTGTTCATCCACAGCACCGACAACGAGCGGTTCCAGTACGACACGGACGGCTACACCGACCAGGTGTACGCCGCGGCGAACTGGGGCGTCATGCCCCGCCGGTACTGGATCGGCCAGCAGGAGACCCAGCGCCGCCTGCGCGTCCTGTTCGAGCACTACGAGTCCATCGGCGTGCAGCAGGGCGGCCGAGCCCACTACTTCACCTTCGGCCACAGCATCCCGACGGGCTCCTAGCCGACCGCGGCCAGCGCCGCCCGCAGCGCCTCCACCACCACCTCCGCCGGGAACCGGTTCGCCGCGGCCCGCTCGGCGTCGGCGAGCACCTGATCGACCTGCCCCGTGCCCGCGCTGGCGTGGCGGACCACCGCCGTCATCCACGCGGCGAGCTCCCCCGCCGCGGCCGGCATCGGGCCCGGGGCAGGTCCCGCAGGCGCTTCCACGGGCCACCGTTCGCCGGCGGATGCGTACCGGCCGGGCGGGTGTCCGATCTTCTCGGGGTGGACGCAGACCGGCACCCCGGTGGCCAGATCGCGCCGGTAGCCGCGGCTGGTGTCGTACCTGCTGCCCGGGCCCGGCCCGTCCGCAATGTCGAACCGGCCCCGGTCGTGCACCTGCCCGGGGCACACCGCACACAGCGCATCCTCATCCCAGGGACGATCAATGTCAGTGTCGCCGGACGTCACCAGCCCATCATTGCCAGCCACCGAACCAGGGCGGGATCCCACCCGCAGGTCCGTCCTTGCGCCCCCGCGGCATCCGATCGTCGTCGAGGCCCTCACGATCGCGCGCCGCTGGTGCGACGGCCACGAGATCGACGGCGCACCCGCGATCACACACGCCGTCCGCGTCGCTGACCTCCTCGGCCAGCACCTACCCGACGCGCCTCCCGCGCTCGTCGCTGCGGTGCTGCTGCACGACGTCCCCGACTACACCGGCCCCGAACAGTTCGGCGCCGAGGTCAGCGACCGCTGCGGCACCGACACGCTGATCGCCCTATGGCTGATCCACGGCGAACACATCGCGATGGAGCAGCACCGGCACGACCCTGACGGCGCCGTCCACCGCCTGTCCCAGCTGCGCCCGGACATCGCGGCGGCGCTCGCCGCGGACAAGGTGATCAGCCTGACCTACGTCCTCGGGAACGCCCGCCAGGCGCCGGACATCCGCGCCTACTGGGCGGCGCGGCGCCCGTTCCTGCTGCTCGTCCCGTACCTGCGCACCTTCCTGAAGGCGACCGGCCCCCAGCTCCCCGATGGCCTGGCCGACGAGCTCGGCGGCCTGCTCCGAGAGGCCCGCCGAGCGCTCGTACTCGCAGCCCACGTGCCGACGATCCGACCCCACGCCGCGCGCCCGGCATGATGACGGTGATCGGGCCTGCCCGGGTGATCGACCTGCGGCTGTCCGCGGGCATCTCTCGAGACGCGCTGCTGGCAGCGATTCTGGACCGGGTTCCGGCCGACGGGCGGCTGATGTGGACGCGGACGTGCGAGGGTGACGCCCTGGACCACCTGCTCGTCTGGGAGAAAGACCTGCCGGCCTCGATGGGCCGCTGGCCCGGGACGTGACAGTGAGGATGTAGGCGAGCCCCGCACCGGCCCGTCACGTGACTGACTGTGGTGTCCTGCGATCGATCTGCCGGCCGTGTCGGTGCGGGGCTTGTGTGCACTCACCGGGCGGGCGGGTGACCTCTGCTGTCGCTTCCTGCCCGCAGCGCCGTGAGGCGCTGTCGGCATTCGGCACGTTTGGCGTCGACGGGGTTTGCGGGGTCGTGGTAGGTCACGCCGTGGTGGTGGCCGACGACGGCGTCGGAAAGCGCATAGCGCAGCCCGTGGGTTTCCAGAGCGAGGGAGGCGGGGCCGAGCGTGTCAGCGAAGCCGGCGAACCGCTCGTCCACGCTGAGGATCAAACCGGCCGACAGGCCGATGATGTCGGCGACTCGGCGGAAGACCGGGGTGTTGGCAACGAGGGTGCACGCCGGGTGGCATCGCCGCTTGTGCACCCCGGGAAACGACCGTGCCGGTGGTAGTCCGACACTTGCCCACAGTTCGTGACGGCGTCCCGCCCAGATGTCGAGACTGGCCCCCGCCCCCTGGTGCTGTTCGAGCCAGTGAAACCGGGCCTGGACCGCCCACAGGTCCGGTTCCGCGGCCAGGTCGGCGAGCATGACGCCCAGGCAGTCAGGCTGGGTGAAGGTCACGTCGCAGTCCAGGAACCACAGGTGCGATGCGTCCTCGTGTGCCAGCACGAAGGCACGCAGGACATCACCGTGGCTGTTGACCGCCGACTCGGCCGCCGGCCACGGTGAGAGTTCCCACGCCACGGCGAGATCCTGTGCCGCGGCCCGGAGATCAGCGAGCCCGTCGTCGGTGGAGTGGTTGTCGAGAACGGTGATCCGCAGTTCCCCGCCCTTGATGCGGCTGTCGTGCGTCGCGGCCAGGGTGCGCAGCGCGAGCTCGGTGAACTCGGAACTGTTGTGGTTAACAATGCAGGCTTCTACGAGTGTTGCTGCCATGGCCTCGTTCCCGCTATCCGTATGTGCCACCAACGGGCACCCAGCTGCTTGACATCCATAGGAGCATCGAACTGCCCGCCCCAACGAGGATGGTTTGCGGGTCCAGTTGTGCCGTTCCGTCCAGAGCTGGGGGCCATGGGGTAGCCCTGACTCATGGCCCCTGCCGCCGTCCGGCCGCCGGCAGGCCCGGCCGGGGCGTCCATGGGGTCGGGCTGACTCATGGGGTCGCCCGTTCGACGGGCTGTGCCGTTTCATCAACCGGTTGATCGATGGGTCGGGCGTGATGCAGTTGGTCGATGGGTCCGTCGACGAGGTCGGGCCGATGCTGGTCGATCCACTCGTCGATGTCGTCGGCATCCCAGCAGCGGGCCGACCCGACCTTGCCCACCGGGGCCGGCCACCCGTCGGTGTGGGTGAGCTGGCGGACCCGTTCCCGGGACAGGCCCATGCGCCGGGCGATCGCTCCCGTGGTCCAGACGATGCGGCGCCGGCCGTCGGGGTAGCGGACGACGTCCAGGCCGCCGGCCCGGTCGACCACCGGCTTTCTCAGGGGTGGGGTGTCAAGGGTTGGCAGCCACGGGCGGCTGGACGGGCAGGCCCGGGTTCCGCGCTGCGGCGGGATGGGCCCGCGGGGACGGCCTTCACGGGCGGGCAATGTCCAGTCCATGACCAGCCAGTACCGGCGCCATGCGGTGGTGGTGGACAGGCCCAGTGCGCCGGCGGCGGCACGTAGCGACAGGCCGCGGAGCATCGCGCGGATGACGGCGTCGCCCTCGTCGAGCTTCACGATGTCCGGGGTCTGGCGGCGCAGGTGCGGGATGGGGCCGCCGCGGGGCCGGGGGGTGGGGGGCATGTGGTCCATGGGTGTTTCACCTCCTACGTCATCCCGGGCGGCGCAACCCGAGGGCGGGTCGTTCTGGTCGACCGGGTGTTCGACTCATGGGGTCGAGGTGTTCGGTCGGTCGGCGGGTTCCGGAAGGCCGGTGAGGCGGGCGGCGGCGTCCGGGTCCAGGGGATCCGCCAGCGGTCGTACTCGTTGGCGGACCATCCGGCGGCGGTGAGCTCGTCGTGGGTGAGGCACCGGCGGTGGTCGGAGTGGCCGGTGCGGTGCTGGTCGAACGAGTGGGTCGAGGTGAACGTGAGGTGGCATCCGGCGCAGTGCGCGACCCCGGCGCGGCGGTGAGGGGCCATCGGGCGCCGCACCGGCAGGACGCGGACGCCTGTTCCCGGGGCGTGGTGTCGTGCTGTGAGCCGAGTTCCGCGCGGTCCGGGGTGAGGGGGATGGAGGCGGGTCATTCGTCGTCCTTGTCGGCGTAGGTCAGGGTGAGCTGTGCGGTTGCCGCCGCCGCGGCGTCCGCGAGCACCTCGAGGGCGGCCGGGCGTAGGTGGGTGGCGCAGCCACTGCCCAGGCCGAGCGCGCGGCTACGCGGGTCGGTGAGCGGCCGCCCGCACCGCCGGCAGACGGCCGGCTCGGAGATCGTGGTGGTCATCGGGATGTCTCCTGGTTCTCGCCGTCGAGCCGGCGGAGCTTGCGGCGGTTGCGGGCGTCAACGCCGACGGCGCGGCGGGCCCTCTTGGTCTGGTTGGCGGCGCGACGGCGGGCGGCGTCGATGGCGGCCTGGACGCGGTCGAGGGACTCGGCGGTGATGGTGGCGGCAGACGTGGTGATCATTCGACAGCCCCACGTCGATAACCGCGAGTGACATGCAGCGAGATATGTCCTCGGAGCGCCGCGCAAGTACGTCCCTGTCTTTCCGGCGGGTGCGTACCACTGACGCTCCGACGGACCGTCAGCAAGAAAGTCCAGGTCAGGGCTGCTGTCGGGGGCCCGTGGTGCGTGGTACGCAGCCCCCCGCTGCGGCGCGTACCACGCGGACGTGGGGATGCCGGTGGTACGCAGACCAGCCGAATCCTGCGTACCACCGGTTTTCCCAGGTCAAAGGCCTTATCGGCTGTGGTACGCACCCCCGGGCAAGAGAGGGAGGTACATACGGGGACGCCGGAAGAGATAAACCCGCTGGGGCGACAGGCCATCACGTACCGTCACCATCCGGTGTGGGGGTGTCCTCGTAGAACGGGACGTCGACGATGCCGGGGGCGAAGATGTAGACCCTGCTGCGGGTGCCGTTGACGTATCGGTTAGGGACGTGCGCCGGCCGGAACTTCTCGTCTTTGACCAGGGCTTCGACCTCGACCCATCCGGGGGCGACCGCGTCCAGTTCGATGCCGCGCCGCTCGAGCGCTTCCCGCAGCCGTCCCGCGAACAGAGCGACGCACTCTCTGCCCGCCTCGACCGTCACCCGGCCGATCCACCCCGCGGGGGGCTGTATGCGGTTGGTCTTCGGCCACCACAGGCCGTTCGGGTTGGCCGCGACGAACTCGCGGACGGCGTCCAACGCCATCTCGGGCCGATTGTCCGCGGGATCGTCCGCAACCAGCAGGTCCCGCCAGATCTCCAGGGGAAGAGGACCGAACGGGACGATGCCCCATCCGCAGGCGCACCGGTCCGCCAGCACCAGTGCGGCGACCATTGGTGCGCGGCGCCCGGACATGCCCGTGGTACCGGCGAGCTGGCCGGACAGCTCCTCATGTCGGGCCCGGATGCGGTCGGCGGCATCTTCGCTGGCGAGTTCGGCGACCAGGCGGGCGGCGAACTCCGGGCCGGCGGTGCCGTAGTTGCTGGTGACCCCGGTGACGATGTCCCGGGCGGCCTGCCCGTTGTCCGGCGTGTTCTCGCCCATCGGCGCGGTGCGCAGCGACAACACCCGGGCCGCGGCACCCTGACTGCTGGTGAACGAGAGCGCGGGCCGTTCCCCGGTCGAGATGACGACGGTTTCCCAGGGCAGACCGGAGGGCCAACCGCCGCCGCGGTGCTGCCCGTGGTTCTTCGGGACCTGGTACAGAAGCGTGTCGACAACGCCGGGGTCTTCGACGAGCTGTGACTCGTCGAACGGGACGGGGATGCCGCGGACAATGTTCAGCCGGTACTCGGCGGCGAGCATCTTTGTCTTCCACGTGTACATGCCGTCGGCCTTCTCCCCCGGGTCCGCCCACGGAGACAGCCCGACACGGGCCGCGGTGGTCTTGCCCCTGCTGCTGGCTCCGGCGACGTCGAGCACGAACGAGTCGACGTTGAGGACTCGGAGCAGGGCGGCGGCGAAGCCGGCGGCCAGCACCGCCCGCACCGCCGGGAAGGACTCCACCGACTTGATGGCGGCCTGCCAGTCCGCGAGGGTGCCCGCGGGATGGTGCGCGGCCACGTACGGGGCCTGCTCGGGGTACTTCGGTTCCAGAGGGCGCGAGCCGTCCGCGGCGGAGAGGAAGGACCCGTCGGGCTGCCAGCCCAACCAGCGGGCGAGATCCTGCGGTGGCATGACCGCCTCGTTCGCGGCCTCCACGGTGGCCAACCAGCGCTCCGCCGTCCTGGCGTCGGCCTCGATGATCGGGATGCCAGCGTCGCCGAGAGCCTGCACCAGCCTGCGGCCGGACTTCATCGTCGACTTCGGGATGGTGCGCCGGACCCACCGGCCGCCGGTACGCCACGCCAGCTCGACGCTCTGCGCACCGTCCGGGTCGAGGAGGACCCGGACGGGCACCAGCGGGGCGTAGGCGGCGCGCAGCACCGCACCTTCAGCCGGGAAGAACAGCACCCCGTCGTGGCTGACATCCCACTCGTCGGGCACCGTGAACCCGTCGGGCAGACCGAGGCCCTTGGCCCACGCCATCTCCACCCGGCGCAGGCCGCGCGCCTCGGCGCGGTCCCGCCGGTCCGCCTCGGCGCGGTCCCGTTCCTGCTGGTCTCGTTCCTTCGCGCCCCGCTGGTGCGCCCGGTCGAACTCGCCCTTGGTGATCAGGCGATCCTTCGGGCCGCCGGCGGTGAGCCGGTCACGGAGACGCCCGACGACACCGAAGTCCGTGCCGTTCAGGCCGAGCTCGTAGATCTCGGCGCGCACCCGCTCCGACCGCTCGTTCACGTCGTCGATCGCGGTCAGGGCGGCGGCCAGGGCGTCAACGTCGACCGGTTCCACCGGGGGCGCGGAAGGCTGCTGTGCGTCCTGGACGGCGTCGAGGATCTCCTCGTCGCTGACACCGTCGTCGTTGTTCAGCACGGGGTCCTTCCGGGGGTCTGTAGGCCGCAGGCAACAGCGCGGGCGGCGGCGGCGAGGGACAGGCCGCGGGCATGGGCCGCGCGGATCAGCGGGACGACGAGGACATCCCGGTCGGCCTCGTAGGCGATCTGACGGGCAGCCCAGACAAGGCGGCCTCCGAGCCGGTCGACGGGGCCGCCGTCAGCGACGAACCGGGCGAGCCGATCAACGTCAGGTACCGACATGTCCAGCGGTGGGGCGATCGCGTGCCATGCGGCGCGGACATCCCCGCCGTGGACCAGGTGGGCGTAGACGTCGAGCTTGGTCAGCGCCTCGGCGGCGGGCAGGGTCGAACCGGTCGTGTGGACCCACAGCACCGGCGGATCGTCGTGGGACTGCGCGCTTGTCCCGGCCGTCTTGCCCGGCCGGGTCCAGTGCCGCTCCCCGTGGCCGTCGTCGCGGCAGCAGCGCCACCCGGCCGGTTCCAGCAGCACGGACCAGTCCGTCTCCGCCGACCAGCGGGCGGTGACCTCCGCCGCGTCACCGCCGCCGGAGGCAGGCACCACGGGCCCCGCCGCGGTCCGCGCCGGGGGTGGCGGGATCAGGGCGGCGAGCTCGTCGAGGCCGTACCGCGGCCCGGTCGCGATGATCTCGACGACCGGCCGGTCCGAGTACTTGTGGTTGACCGTCCCGGGGAGCCGGAGCACACGGGCGAGATCACCGGTCTGGTCCACGTGCCATCCGCGCGCCCGGCCCCGGTCGCGGAGCAGGTCACCCCACCCGCGGACGATGCCGCGCGCCTCGTCGACGTCCAGGTGCTCATGCCGACGCAGAACCCACCACGGGTGGATGCCGCCGCCGGTCCACACGGTGAACGTCGGGTCGGGCAGGCCGGCGAGGATGCCGAGCGCCTCGGCACGAGTCGGGGGCAGGGGAAGGCCAGTATCCGTGGTGGTGGCGTGCGCGCCGCCCTGGACGTCGAGGTCGCCGGCGAGAGCGACCAGGCCGGACGTGTCTGCGGCACCGCCCCGGCCGCGGGCAGGGACTCCCCGGAGGAGCTGGACGCCGGCGTACACGTCGGCCCCGGCGTCACCGATCCGCAGACAGCGCGCGGCGACGGCGTCCAGGTCGGCATCCGGGCAGGCGAACCGGGGCACGAACCCGTCTCGACCGGGGACCCGGTGCGGCGTGGACAGGACGCCCGCCCGACGGGTCCCGCCCTCGCAGACCAGCGCGGTCAGGAGCTCGACGGCGTGGTCGTGGCGGCTCACCGGCGAACACCACGGGCCGTGTCGATGACCGGCGGGCCGAACACATCAGCCACGATGTCCATCGTTTCGGACAGATGTTCGACCGGCACCGCCCAGTGCCCGGGTACCCACCGGGCACCC
Source organism: Parafrankia elaeagni (assembly GCF_000374165.1). GTDB lineage: Bacteria > Actinomycetota > Actinomycetes > Frankiales > Frankiaceae > Parafrankia > Parafrankia elaeagni. Next base: position 3,570 of record NZ_KB893759.1, on the reverse strand, counting down.
GGCAGGGTCCGCAGGCTGTCCCGAAGGTCCGCGCCGAACGGGGCGGTCACCCGCATCACGTCGCCCTCGACCTCGACACGGGCACGGCCCGTCGTACGCTGTACGGGATCTACTCGGCCGCCCGCCTGCTGATCTGCGCGAGAGCCACCTTCCCGCCGGAGGTGGCCTCTTTCGTTCTGGGAGTTCACTCGGTCTGCCCTTGGAATCGTCGGCACGGTCGTGGTCGGCGACGAGGGCTCACCCGGCGCTCACCGCCCCGTCCACGCCTGCGGGCTCGACGTCCAGCAAGGCCAGGATCGGCCGGGTCGGGACGATGTACCGCGACCCGTGACGGATCACGGGCACGGGGAACTGGCCGTCGCGGATCAGCGCACGGGCCTTCCACAGCCCCATGCCGAGGGCACTGCCCGCCGTCTTGACATCGGTCGTCGCGGGCAAGGCCCGGAGCTGCCGGGAGGTCCACTGGCCACGTTTTGGCTGGATCTGCGGTGTCATGCCGACGGCTGCCGATCGGCCTCCGCCTGCTCCTGCCCGGCGATCCAGGCATCCACCACCTCACGCCGATAGAGGACAGCGTTGCCGACCCGGAATCCGCGCGGTCCGTAACTGCGGAGCCGCCAGTTCCTGATCGTCCCGATCGGCCTGTGCAGCTTGGCCGCGAGATCCTCCGTGGTCAGGAACTCCTGTCGCTGCTCTCGCGCGTCCGCGCTCACGGCATCGTCCACAGGGCCACCTCCCTCTCATTGATGCATCTGCATCAACGCGACAGAGTGAACCCGCGTGATCCACCTCCTGTCAAGTAGGGGGATCTTTGCCTACGTGTGGGGTATCGTCCGGTCACATGACACCGGATCACACCGACTCACGCTCACTGCGCACGGTGATCGGTGAGGGCGTGCGCCGAGTACGGACCGCGAGGAAGGGCGTCCGACAGGAAGATGTCGCCAAAGCCGCACGCTCCTATGGCCTGAGCTGGGACTACTCCCGGGTAGCCGCACTCGAACGCGGCGAGAAAGCGATCAGCGCAGAGGAGCTTGCGCTTCTGCCCGACATCCTCTCGATCGCGTGCGTCCGCCTGGTGAAGCTGCCGGACCTGATCGACCCGGACGTTTGGGTTCAGGTCGGAGACCGGGTCATGCCGGGGTCCGACCTCATCAAGATCTACGCCGGGCAAGGTGCTCTCAGGGCACAGGCTGCGCAAACGAACCGCGACGACTGGGTCCGACGCAACGTCGAGGTCACGCGAGCTTGGGATGACAGAGACAGGCTCATGCGACTCGGCGCCATCGCCGACAACTCCGACCACTTCGACCTGCACGCCCTAGTGGCCTCGGCAACCGTCGGTCTGACCGAGGAAAGAACCGCCCGCCGGATCGGTGAACGCCCCCTGGTTGTGGCCTACCTGTCGCGCATCCTGTGGGGTCGCCCGCTCGGCGAACAGCGAGACCGGCTGGTCTCGGAACGCGCCGACGCCGGAGACGACCCGGCACGTCTGCGTGCACTACGGGGCCGGGTCACCCGACAACTGATCGACGAGATGACAGCGGAAATCGGACGGCGAGAGGCCCATGGCGACCTGTACGCCGAGCACGCACGCCACGTCCAGCATTGGTTGCGGATGCGCGACAAGTACCACGCCGTGTCGGCCACGTCCGACCCGGAGCTTCATCAGTACCGGGTCGACACGGACAGCCCGGGCTCGATCGATGAGTGGCTGACCAACACCAGCCGCAGCGAGATGGACGTTGCGGAGCGTTCCGTTGCCGACGTCCGTGAACAGTTCCGCGAACTCGGCTTGCCCCTACCGGCCCTGCCGGACGGTTTCCCGAACCTGGACCCGGACGTGAGCGCGCTGGCACAGGTGGCCGCTGCCAGCGAACCACTCGGTGCGGCGGACGCACCCGACACGAGCGACATCGACCCGACCACCGAGGACACCAGTGAAGATCACCGCTAAGCACAGGTGCGGGTGCCGCCACCCGGAGACCAAGCAGAAGTACCCGGCCGGGACCTGCCCCGACCGCACCAAGCGTGGACACGGCTTCTACTCCGGCGAGTTCCGCGTGCCGAAAGAGCTCGTCGCCCTGGCAGGCACGGACCGGGTCCGGTTCAAGGGCGCGACCCGCAAGGAAGCCGAGGCCGATGGAGAGGCGAAGTGGGCGGCGATCCGCGCCGGTCAGCAGCACATCGGCAAGCTCACGGTGAGCGTCTATCTGGACGACTGGTTGGGCAGGAAGAACGCGCTGCGGCCGACCACTCGGGCCCGCTACGAGCAGTTCATCCGGCTGCACCTGGTGCCGTTCCTCGGAGAGATGCCGTTGGCGGGTCTGCGCTCCGAACACATCGACACGGCGCTGAAGCTCGCGGTGAAGGCGTCTCAGGAGCGCCCCGGGCGGCCGGTCGGCCCGGCGACGGTGAAGGACGTACTGGAGATGCTGCGGACCGCGCTGAACGACGCGGTCCGACAGCGGAAGCTCGACTTCAATCCGGCGAACGGTGTTGAGCTGGCGTCGTACTCGACGCCCGAGGTGGAGCCGTGGGAGGCCGAAGAGGTCGGCCGGTTCCTCGACGAGGCGGCCGGCGACCGGCTCGCCGCGGCGTACGAGCTGATCGCGTTGCATGGCCTGCGCCGGGGTGAGGTGTGCGGGGCGACCTGGCCCGGACTGGACGAGGACGCCGGAGTACTCGTGGTCCGCCAGCAGATCACTCGGTCCGGTGCATCGCTCGGGGTGTGGGCGCCGAAGACGAAGTCCGGCCGCCGGAAGGTCGACCTGGCGAAGGTCACGGTTGGGTCTCTCGGCGTGCACCGGCTCCGCCAGGACGACGAACGCGAGGCCGTCGGGCCAGCGTGGGACAACGGCGTTCTTCCCGACGAGCACGGCCGCCCGGTCCAACTCCGGGATCTGATCTTCACCCATCCGTCGGGCCGGCACCTGGCGCCGGAGTACCTCACCCGGCAGATGCAGCGAATCGCGCGGCGGGTCGGCCTGCTCGGCACGGTGCGGGTGGCTACGGAGTCCGGCGACGACATGGTCGTCATCGGCACCCGCTACCAGCCGGCGGCGGGCGTGTGGACCCTGTACCGGAACCGGCTGCCGGTCGGACAGGTGACCGTACTCGGCATCGCCGCCCAGGGCGCCCGGTCGGTACTGCGCCTGGCCGAGCCTCTGCCTTTCGACCTGGAGGTGGGAGACGAGATCGGCGAGCGGCTGCTCTCCCCCAAGCGGCTACACGACCTTCGACACGGGTCGGCGTCGATCATGCTGGGCGAGGGCATCGACATCACGACCGTGTCCAAGATCCTTGGTCACTCTTCGACGTCGATGACCGGGAACACGTACGCGCATCTGCTGCGGTCGACCGGGCAGGCGGCGGCGGAGACGGTCGCCGCGGCGATGACTCTGCTGCTTAATTCGGCTGGGTGTCGTGGGTGCGGCATGATCTCCTGTGCGGTCCGGGTCGCCTCGTGGGCCGCGGGAGGTGGGGCACATGTCGTTGCAGCCGAAGGGGCTGCCGGAGATCCCGGCGCAGACGGTGGCGGTCGCGCGGGCGGCGTTCCCGCGGGGGACG
>NZ_KB893758.1 GCF_000374165.1 Parafrankia elaeagni | reverse complement strand
GTCCGCCTGCACTGGGGAATCGAGAACCGCCTCCACTACATCCGCGACACCGCCTGGCGCGAGGACGCCTGCCACGCCTCCCGAGGAAACGGGCCCAGAAACCTCGCCACCATCCGCAACCTCGCGCTGAGTCTCCTCCGCCTCCACGGAGTCCGAAAGGTCAAGGAAACCCTCGAGCGCATCGCCGGCGACCGCTACCGGGCACTCCACTACCTGGCTACATAGGGCAATGGATCGTCACACTAGGCGATCTTCGCGCAGCCCTGCCGCGGATACCGGGTCGATCGGGTGCCGGTCCACCGCTGCGACAACATAGGACTGTGCGCAGAGCATTGCAGTGACGGCAGCCCCGATCCCGCCGGCGGCGCCAGTGACGAGGGCAACCTTTTGCGTCTTCAGCTCGTCCCCCTGAAATCCCGAACTTTGACCCCGGATGAAGGGTCCAGCGCGCCGATTACGCTAGCTCATTCGAGGATTACTGCCAAGCGCTTAGGTGAATTTTGACGTGGGAAAGTAGTTCGAGCTGCAACATAGTACGGGCCTACGCAGGTCAGAGTAGGTGGATGGCAGTCGCGCCAAGCGCAGTTGGATGTTCCGGTGCGTCGGTGGCCACCGTGCGGGGTGGGCACGGCGGCTTGCCGAGAATCTGGTGTCGGGTACCTGACACTTGCGTTCCCCGCACATCCTGGCACTCTGGACAGGCCGTCGCGAGTGACTGGTGCTGGTGCCTCCGATAAGGCGCGGCGAGTCGGTCGATATATGGCGGGCAAGCTGTTGTGGATGCCTACGGGTGGCCGGAAGAACGGCCTGGCATCGCGCGTCGTGGTACGCATCTGAACGCGTGCGGGCGGCCTCGTGGAAATCTTCGGGTCGGATCCCGGGAGGATTGTTCGGGTAGCTCGACCACTGGATTTCCTCGCTGGTCACACATGATTGAGGACTGCAGGCCTTCCGTTTCCAGAGTTGGCTCGCATGGCGGTATCGGTCAGGAAGGTGCGTCCGCGAGTGGTTGTAGCGCGAGATTTCGGCGAGACATGTACGACCCGGAGAACGCGTCTCGCGGGTATCCCGCCTGATCGGCTCTGAGGTATGCTGCTGGGTCCGTTGGGCATGTTTCAGGAGAGAAATCGAGGGCGATGAGCGCGCCGTGTCCGCTGGTGTGAAGCTAGACCGCCGCCGTCCGAGGCGAAAGCAATGTCTCGACTGTCAGTGTGAAGCAGGGGAGAGTGCGTGAACAACCGTGATCTGGCACCGGCGCCGCTACGAACGAGGCTCATGCGCAAGGTCGTGCAGGGCGGTGATCCGCTGCAGGTATTTCTGCGGCTGCGTGAGGAGATGGGCCCGTCCAACGTGTTCCTCTTCGAGTCCCTGGCGGGCCCGGCGAACGACCGTCGATCCGCAGTCGTGGGTTTTGGCCCGCTTTTCGAGTTCGTCGTGCACCGCTCTCGTATTCGCCTGGCCGGGAACGAGCGCCTCGTCGCCGCGGCACAGACGGAGCTCCTCGCCACCGGGCTGGCCGTGACCAGTGAGGACGGCATGCTGCTGCTGGAGCCGGGGGCGCTGTGGTCGGCCGCGCGCGAGCTGCAACGCCTCTTCGCGATCCCTGAACAGTCCGCCACCGAGTGGGACTTCGGCTTTGTGGCAGTATTGGGCTACGATGCCATTCATTACATCGAGGATCTGCGTCGTCAGATTCCGAGTGAGACTGACGCCTTCGCGGATGTCACGCTCAGGCTGTACAACGGCACCGTCGTCTTCGACCTCGAGTCCGCGTCCGCGACTGTTCTCGTGGCGAACAGCGAGGCGTGGCCAGATCTCGATTCGGCTCCGCTGCTCGCGGCGCTCGCCGAGCCCGCCTTCGCGCCAATGACGATACCGTCGGTCCCACCCCCTCGGGAGGTGGTGGACGACACCGATGAACAGCAGTACACCGCAAACGTTCAGAGATGCCTCGAGCACATCGCTGTGGGCGATATCTATCAGGTCCAGATCGGACATGAGCTCACGGTCATCTCCAACGTCGACGAACTCGACGTCTACCTTCGGCTCCGCGCGCGGAACCCGTCGCCCTATATGTGCTTGCTACCGCTCTCCCGCTGGACAGCGGTGGGGGCGAGTCCGGAGCTCTTCCTGCGTGTCGAGGGAGATTCGGCGGTCATGCGACCTATCGCGGGCACAGCCCCGAGGTCTGGTGACGAGGATGCGGACGCCCGTCGGGTCGCGGAGCTGGCCTCCGACGAGAAGGAATGCGCCGAGCATGTGATGCTCGTCGATCTGTGCCGCAATGACCTGGGGAAGGTGTCCCTCGCCGGGACCGTGGACGTCCACGAGATGATGGCGGTGGAGAACTTCTCTCATGTCTTTCACCTGGTATCTGAGGTCAGTGGTCGGCTGACCGAATCCGTCGACGTCTTCGATGTCATTCAGGCTGCTTTCCCAGCCGGGACCATGACCGGCGCTCCAAAGATTCGATCAATAGAGATCATCGAAGATATCGAGAGGCGTCGCCGCGGCTGTTATGCCGGTGCCTTCGGTCTAATCGGGTTCGGCGGCTATGTCAACCTTGGCCTTGCCATACGGACGCTTTTCAGGATCGATGAAGATACCTGGAAGCTGCGCGCCTCGGCTGGTGTGGTGGCGGACTCGAAGCCGGCGGCTGAATGGCGGGAGACGCTCGCCAAGATGAACGCTGGCTACTGGGCTGTCACGGGTGATGGGCTACTGTGAGGTCGGTTATCGTCGATGCCTATGACAGTTTTAGTCATATAATCTACCAGTACTTGATGGAGCTGGGTGCGAACCCCGTCGTCATCCGGTCCGGGGAAGTGTCGTCCTCGCTGATCAGAAAACTGGCTCCGCAGCTCGTCCTGCTCGGGCCAGGGCCTGGCCACCCCCGGGATTCCGGGCATGTCGATCTAGTGCGGGAGCTTCAGGGTGAGATACCCATCTTTGGCGTCTGTCTGGGGCACCAGGCGATCGCTATGGCGTATGGTGGGGTGGTCAGTCCGGCTCGACATCTGATGCATGGAAAAGTGAGTCGTATCGTTCATGACGGGCTCGGTGCCATGAGCTGTTACACGGGCCCGTTCACTGCGACGCGGTATCACTCGCTGATTGTCGAGGACGCGTCCGTCCCGTCTGTTCTCACTGTGAGCGCCAGGAGTGAGGATGATGGTTACATCATGGGTCTTCGTCACCGTAGTCTTCCGGTCGAGTCCGTACAGTTCCATCCGGAGAGCATCATGACCGAGCAGGGAATTCGCATACTGCGGTCCTTCATGGTGACACATGGTCTGCCGATCAGTTACTGAGGCGATCGCGGCGACTCGGCGGCTCCTCCCGCCAACTGGCGCAGAGCGGGTCATGGCGCCCGAGTCGGGAACGGGTCAGGTAGCGAGCGTGGGCCCGGGCGGTGGTTGAAGGAGAGGGCCTGTTGCCGTCGTCGTGAAGTGGGCTACGAGGATGTCACGGTGACCGATTCCGACAACGTGCTCCGTGACATCCGCTCGCGTATAGACCTCCTTGACCAACAGATCGTCCAGCTGCTCGCCGCGCGCGAGGAGCTGGTCCGGGCGGCCGGCCGGCTCAAGTCGGACACCGCGGCGGTCCGGGCGCCCGACCGGGTGGAACAGGTCGTCCAACGTGTCCGCGGTCTGGCGAAGGAGGCAGGTGCCTCCCCGGAGGTCGTCGACCGCATCTACCGTGCGATGATCTCGGCCTTCATCGACCTGGAACTGGCTGTCCATCGCGTGGATCGCAACCCCGGATAGGAGGACTGTCGCTGCGGAAGGACCAGCGGGGCGAGCGGGCTCAAGACGGCTGCTGTCGTCCGGTGCGAGCGCCGATCGCTGTCGTGGTGATCCCGGTGACCGCGCAGGCTTCCTGGGCGCTCGCCGGGACGCTGGTGGTGACGCCTGGGTGCGGCGCGGCGTCCCGTGCGCCGCGACCTGCTTCCTCCCGCCGTCCGGCGGATCGCTGACCGGGCCCGACGGGTTGTGACGGGAAGAACATTCCGGGCTCGTGGGGCCCTGGGCCCCTACGATTCCGTCCCATGACCGTTCCACCGGTGGAGCTGGAGTTCGCCGCCGATTTCCCGGGCGCGACCAGGGACGAGTGGCGCCGCCTCGTCCTCGGCGTGCTGCGTAAGTCCGGGATCGCGGGTGAGGACACCGGCCCGGGCGAGGCTGAGGACCTGATCGCGACCTCGACCTACGAGGGGATCAGCATCCGCCCGCTCTACGACGCGGCCGACGCTGCGGGGCTGGATCCGCCCGGCCTGCCGGGGCTGGCCCCGTTCGTGCGCGGCGGGCGACCGCAGGGCGCCAACACCGACGGCTGGGACGTCCGTGCCCTGCACGTGCATCCCGATCCGAAGGTCACGGCCCAGGCGGTTCTCGCCGACCTGGAGAACGGCGTGACCTCCCTGTGGCTGCGGCTCGGCCCGGCGGGCGTGGCGGTGGACGGGCTCGCCGAGGTGCTGCGCGAGGTCTACCTCGACCTGGCCCCGGTCGTCCTGGACGCCGGCCCGCTCACCGGGCCGGCCGCGGAGGCGTTCCTGGCGTTGGCCGGCGAGCGGGGCGTCCCGGCGTCCCAGCTGAGCGGTGTGCTCGGTGCGGACCCGCTGGGGCTGACGGCGCGCACGGGCGCCGTACCCGACTTCGCGGTGGTCCGGGCGCTGGCGCCGCGGGTGGCGGCCGAGTACCCGCGGCTGCGCACGGTGGTCGTCGACGCCCGCGCGTACCACGATGCCGGTGGCAGCGACGCCGAGGAGCTCGGCGCCTCGATCGCCGCCGGGGTGGCCTACCTGCGTGAGCTGACCGGCGCCGGGCTGGGGCTGGCCGAGGCGCTGGGCCAGCTGGAGTTCCGTTACGCGGCGAACGCCGACCAGTTCCTCACGATCGCGAAGCTGCGGGCCGCGCGGCGGCTGTGGGCGCGGGTGGCGGAGGTCTGCGGGGCGGCGCCCGAGTTGCGGGCGCAGCGCCAGCACGCGGTCACCTCGTCGGCGATGATGACGCGCCGCGATCCCTGGGTGAACATGCTGCGCACGACGGTGGCGTGCTTCGGTGCCGGAGTCGGTGGCGCTGACGCGGTGACGGTCCTGCCGTTCGACGCCCGCCTCGGGCTCGCCGACGACTTCTCCCGGCGGATCGCCCGCAACACCCAGACGCTGCTCCAGGAGGAGTCGAGTCTGATCCGGGTGGTCGACCCGGCCGGCGGGTCCTGGTACGTCGAGACGCTCACCGACCAGCTCGCGGCGGCGGCCTGGGCCGTCTTCACCGAGATCGAGCGGGCCGGCGGCATCACGGCCGCGCTGGCCGACGGGTCGCTGCGGGGCCGCCTCGCGGCCACCTGGGCGGCCCGCGCGGACGCGCTTGCGCATCGCCGGGATCCGCTGACCGGGGTGAGCGAGTTCCCGAACCTGGCCGAGTCTCTTCCCGGCCGCACGGTCGCCCCGGCGGAACCGGTGGCGGCCGGTGGCCTGCCGACGATCACCTATGACCAGGACTACGAGGAGCTGCGGGCCCGCTCCGACGCCCACCTCGCGGCGACTGGTGCCCGTCCCGTGGTCTTCCTGGCGACGATCGGCAGCGTGTCGGCCTTCACCGGCCGGTCGACGTTCGCGGCGAACCTGTTCCAGGCCGGCGGCCTGGAGACCCCCGCCGCCGGGCCGGGCACGGACCCGGCGGTGATCGCCGCCGCCTTCGCCGCCTCCGGCGCGAAGGTCGCCTGCCTGTGCTCGACGGACAAGGCGTACGCCGAGCACGCGGCGCCGGTCGCCGAGGCGCTGCGCGCGGCGGGGGCCGCGCGGGTCTGGCTGGCCGGCAGGGCCGGAGCCCGGGCGGAGACCGATGCCGCCGCCGGGGTGACCGGGTACGTCTTCGCCGGCTGCAACGCCGTCGAGGTGCTGCGCACGACACTGGCAGAGGCGGGAGTGGCCTGATGTCCTCGATCTCCGACTTCTCCGGGATCCCCGACTTCTCGGAGGTGGCCCTCGGCGCGCCGGCCGGGGCCGACGCTGACGAGGCCCGCTGGCGGGCCGCGCTGGAGGAGGCCACCGGCAAGGACGTCGACGCCCTGACCTGGGACACCCCCGAGGGCATCGCGGTCAAGCCGCTCTACACGGCGGCCGACACCGCGGGCCTGGACTTCCTGAACACCTACCCGGGTGTCGCGCCGTACCTGCGCGGGCCCTACCCGGCGATGTACGTCACCCAGCCGTGGACGATCCGCCAGTACGCCGGCTTCTCCACCGCGTCCGAGTCGAACGCCTTCTACCGGCGCAACCTGGCCGCCGGCCAGAAGGGCCTGTCGGTGGCCTTCGACCTGCCGACGCACCGCGGCTACGACAGCGACCACCCGCGGGTCACCGGCGACGTGGGCATGGCCGGCGTCGCCATCGACTCGATCTACGACATGCGTCAGCTCTTCGAGGGCATCCCGCTGGACCGGATGAGCGTCTCGATGACCATGAACGGTGCCGTGCTGCCCGTGCTGGCGCTCTACATCGTGGCGGCGGAGGAGCAGGGGGTGGCACCGGAGCAGCTCGCCGGGACCATCCAGAACGACATCCTCAAGGAGTTCATGGTCCGCAACACCTACATCTACCCGCCGCAGCCGTCGATGCAGATCATCTCGGACATCTTCGCGTACACCTCGCAGCGGATGCCGAAGTTCAACTCGATCTCCATCTCCGGCTACCACATGCAGGAGGCGGGAGCGACCGCCGACCTGGAGCTCGCCTACACCCTCGCCGACGGCGTCGAGTACATCCGCGCCGGCCTGGGCGCCGGGCTCGCGATCGACGCCTTCGCGCCGCGGCTGTCGTTCTTCTGGGCGATCGGCATGAACTTCTTCATGGAAGTCGCCAAGATGCGCGCCGCCCGGCTGCTGTGGGCGCGCCTCGTCAACCAGTTCGAGCCGGAGAACCCGCGCTCGACGTCCCTGCGCACCCACTCACAGACCTCCGGCTGGTCGCTGACCGCGCAGGACGTCTTCAACAACGTGGTGCGCACCTGCGTCGAGGCGATGGCGGCCACCCAGGGGCACACCCAGTCCCTGCACACCAACGCCCTCGACGAGGCGCTGGCGCTGCCCACCGACTTCTCCGCGCGCATCGCCCGCAACACCCAGCTGCTGCTGCAGCAGGAGTCCGGCACCACCCGGGTGGTCGACCCGTGGGGCGGCAGCCACTACGTCGAGCGGCTGACCTACGACCTGGCCCACAAGGCCTGGGCGCACATCAGCGAGGTCGAGTCCACCGGCGGCATGGCGCAGGCGATCGACGCCGGCATCCCCAAGATGCGCATCGAGGAGGCCGCGGCCCGCACCCAGGCCCGCATCGACGCCGGTCGCCAGCCGCTGGTCGGCGTCAACAAGTACCGGGTGGACGCCGACGAGGCCATCGACGTCCTCAAGGTCGACAACTCCGCCGTGCGGACCGGCCAGATCGAGAAGCTGCGCCGCCTGCGGGAGGAGCGTGACACGGCCGCCGTCGAGGCCGCGCTGCACGCGCTCACCGCCGCCGCCGACGCGGCCCGGGGCGGCGGCCGGCCGGCCGACCTGTCCCACAACCTGCTCGCGCTCGCCGTCGACGCCGCCCGGGCCAAGGCCACGGTCGGGGAGATCTCCGACGCCCTCGAGAAGGTCTACGGGCGCCACTCCGGCCAGATCCGTACGATCTCCGGTGTGTACCGGGACGAAGCCGGGCCGGCCGGGAACATCGTGGCGGCCCGCGAAGCCGCCGCCGCCTTCGAGCGTGCCGAGGGCCGGCGTCCCCGCATCCTCGTCGCCAAGATGGGGCAGGACGGGCACGACCGCGGCCAGAAGGTGATCGCCACGGCCTTCGCCGACATCGGCTTCGACGTGGACGTCGGCCCGCTGTTCCAGACGCCCGCCGAGGTGGCCCGCCAGGCCGTCGAGGCGGACGTGCAGATCATCGGGGTGTCCTCGCTGGCCGCCGGGCACCTCACCCTCGTCCCCGCGCTCAAGGAGGAACTGGCCGCTCTCGACCGGGGCGACATCCTCGTCGTCGTCGGCGGGGTCATCCCACCGCAGGACTTCGACGCGCTGCGCGCCGCCGGCGCGGCCGCGATCTTCCCTCCGGGGACGGTCATCGCGGAGGCGGCGCTCGAACTGCTGACGACCCTGTCCGAGCAGCTCGGCCACAACGAGCCGGTGGGCCCGGCCGGGGCGGCCGGGCCCGTAGAGGCGTCCTGACCGCGATGGCGCGGCGGGTCGTCGACGTCGCCGAGTACGCCGACGGCGTCCTCGCGTCGTCCAGGATGTGGATCGCGCGGGCCGTCACGCTGGTCGAGTCCACCCGGCCCGACCACCGCGAGGCCGCGCAGAAGCTGCTGGTGGCACTTCTGCCGCACGCCGGCAAGGCGCGGCGGGTGGGGATCACCGGCGTGCCCGGGGTGGGCAAGTCGACCTTCATCGACGCGCTCGGCACGACGCTCACCGCGAAGGGCCACCAGGTGGCGGTGCTCGCGGTCGACCCGTCCTCCACCCGCACCGGCGGCAGCATCCTCGGTGACAAGACGCGGATGGCGGACCTGTCGGCCGACCCGGCGGCCTTCATCCGCCCGTCACCGACCGCGGGAACGCTGGGCGGTGTCGCGAAGGCCACCCGTGAGGCCATGGTCATCATGGAGGCGGCCGGCTACGACGTGGTTCTCGTCGAGACGGTCGGGGTCGGCCAGTCCGAGACCACGGTCGCCGACATGGTCGACACGTTCCTGTTCCTCACCCTGGCCCGGACCGGCGACCAGCTCCAGGGCATCAAGAAGGGCGTCCTGGAGCTGGCGGACGTCATCGCCGTGAACAAGGCGGACGGGCCGCACGAGCTGGACGCCCGCCGGGCCGCCCGCGAGCTCGCCGGCGCGATCCGGCTCCTGCAGGGCGGCGCCCGCGACTGGCAGACACCCGTGCTGACCTGCAGCGCCGCGGAGCGGACCGGCCTGGACACGGTGTGGGCGCAGGTCATCAAGCATCAGGACACCCTGGACGCCTCCGGCGAGCTCGCCGCCCGCCGCCGCCGCCAGCAGGTCGACTGGACGTGGGCGATGGTCCAGGACCGCCTGCTGACCCGGCTGCGCGACCACCCCGGCGTCCAGGCGGTGACCGCCGACATCGAGCGCCGGGTCCGCGACGGCGCGCTGACTCCCAGCCTCGCCGCCGACGCCATCCTCGAGGCGTTCGACGCGTAGGCACCTTCCGTGCCCGTGTGGTCGCGGGCGGGAGTGGGAAGTCGGATGTGGGTATCGAGGTGTGTCGAAGCGTCGCCCATTTGCTGATGTCGATCCGGACACCGGTCGGCGCCGGAACACGGAAAAGATCCGGGCCGACACGGAGGTCTTTTCGTTTACGCACCCCGTTTGCGCACCCTGATCGCCGCGAACGGGACTGATCGGCGCGGCTGGGCACCCGGTACTCCGCGCCGTGTCTCTGCTTCATCGTGTCGCTGCCGGCCTGCGGCATTTCTCCGGCGTCGTTTCCGGCCGACGACATACACCGAGCCCGCGTGGCCGGTCGGGCGCGGGGATCCTGATGGTGTCCGCCTTCTGATACGGATGTCCGCTACCGGATATGGCGCACCTGGTCGGAAGGCCTACGATGTGGCCGCCGGATCTTTCGTCGTTGTGTGAACGACCCGATCGGATGCCGAAGGCGTCGGATGCACCGAGGGGAACCGGGGGGACCACGCGGCGTCCGTCCGCATCAGCCACGGCGGACGGCGGACGAATGAAAGCCGGAGGATCCAGTGGGCTACCAACTAGGTATCGATGTCGGGTCGGCGACGACGGTTCTCGCGGTCGCCGACGGGGGCTGGCCCACTGTGCTCACCGTGGGTGGTGGGCGGGAGGTCCCGTCCGTGCTCTACATGCCCCCGACGGGAGGTGTGCTGGTCGGCCGGTCCGCCGCACGGCGGGCCACCGCCGACCCCGACCGGGCCGCGAGCGGCTTCCTGCACCGGGTCGGGGAGACCGGCCACACCCTGGTCGGCGGCGCGGCCTACAGCCCGGAGGGCCTGCTGGCCCGGCTCGTCGGACATCTGGTCGGCCAGGTCGTCGCGGCCCGCGGCGAGGAGCCCGACCACATCGTCATCGCGCACCCGACCTTCTGGCCCGAGCACCGCCGCGAGGCGTTCGCCGAGGCGGTCAGCCAGCTGTCGGACGTCTCCGCACCCGTCACGACCTGCGCCTCGGCGGACGCGATCGGCACGCTGCTGCTGAGCCGCCGATCGGCCCGGACCGTCGACCTGGTCGGCTTCTACGACTTCGGCGCCGGCCATCTCGACACGGCGGTGCTGTCCTTCAGCCCCTTCGGGTTCGACAAGCTCGGGTCCCCGGCCGGCAGCCGCGCCGGCGGCACCGCGATCGACGACCTGCTGGTTGACCGGGTACTGGCCCAGGCGGGCAGCAGCCGCGACCGGCTCGACCTCGCCGACACCGCTGTCGCGGTGGCGCTCGGCCGGTTGCGGGCCGAGTGCGCGCAGGCCAAGGAGTACCTCGCCGAGGACGACGAGGTCGAGGTCGCGTTCGCGGTTCCCGGTGTCGCGGGGACCTCGGCCACCCTGCGGCGGGCCGACCTGGAGATGCTCGTCGCCCCGGTCGTGGAGGACACGGTGCGGGCGTTCCGGCAGGCGCTGCGCAGCGGCCAGGCCGACGCGGCCGACCTGTCGACCGTCATCCTCTACGGCGGCACCGCGCGGATGCCGCTGGTCGGAGCCCAGATGCGGGCGGCGTTCCCCGCCGTCGGCCGCTGGCAGTACGGCTCGGACGACGACATCGCCACCGGCGCCGCGCTGATCGCCGCCGGGCTCGCCGAACGCGCGTCGGGCGAGGACATCACCTCGATCATCCGGCCGCCCGGCAACGCGCCGGCACCCTCCTCCGTGCCGCCGTGGGGTCCGGTGTCGCAGCCGGGCGCCTACCCGCCCGCGGGTTCCGTGCCGCCCGTGTTCTCGCTTCCGCCGGTGACGTCCGTCCCGCCGGCCGGGTCCTATCCGTCGAGCGGGCCGGTGCCCGTCGACCAGGGATCCGATCCCGACGCGACGATGATCGGTGGCGACCGCTCCGGGCAGGCCGCCGGCGCGGGCACTCCCGGGGGCAGCTCCGGAGATCCGTGGGGGTCCGGCGATCCGGCGGCGACGTCCGCCGGCGCCTACGACACGAGCATGGCCACGGTGCTCGGCGGCATGGAGGTCGTCGCCCCGTCGGGTGGCCACCCGACCGGTGCCGGTACCGGGTCGGGGCCGGTTCCCCCCGGGGCGTCCTGGACCGGCGCAGGGCCTGGTAGCACGGCCGCCGGTGCCGCCGGTGCCGGGGGTCCCGAGGGCCCCGGGGGCCCCGGGGGCAGGGCCGCGCGGCGGTCGTCGGCCGCCCGTGGCGGCCCGTTCGCCGGCTGGTCACGGACGACGGTCGCCGCCGCGGCGGCCGCGGTCGTGTTCGTCGCCGCGGCCACGACCTTCGGCCTGGTCCTGGCCGGTGGCGACGACGACGAGTCGCCGAGCAGCGTGCTGCCCGTCGCCGCGCCGCGGGTCACGCAGGCGCCGCCGGCGAGCGCGGCGCCCGTCCCGGCCACCCGGGGGCCGAACACGGTGCTGGTCGCCGGTTCCGCCGAGGTCGCGCCGATCAGCGAGACCGCCTACGCCGGCTTCCGCCAGGTACAGCCGAACGTGACGGTCAGCGTCAACGCCTCGACCACCGAGGACGGTTTCGCGAAGCTGTGCGCGGGTGACGTCGACGTCGCCGGTGCGTCTTTCGAGTTCGATCCCAGCTTCTCGCAGGACGTGGGGTGCGCGGACCAGATCGTCGGCTTCGAGGTCGCCCACCACACCCTGCCGATCGTGGTGAACCCGGAGAACACCTGGGCCCAGTGCATGACCCTCGACCAGGTCCGTCAGATCTGGGACGCCGGTTCGAGCGTCACCCGGTGGAGTGACATCGACTCCTCCTTCCCGGACGAGCCGATCACCTTCGTCGGGCCGTCGCGCGACACCGTGCAGGCCCAGGTGTTCAACGCCACCGTGAACGATGCCAGCGACCGCTCCCGCCAGTATCAGGAGACCGACCTCAGCGGCGTGGCGAACGACGTGGCGGGCGACCGCCTGGCGATGGGCTTCCTCGACTTCCCGACCTACGAGACGTTCGGGCCGCGCCTGCGCGGCCTGGAGATCGACAACGGTGACGGCTGCGTCGAGCCGAACGCCGTGACCGCCGGAACGGGCTACTACCTGCCACTGTGCAAGCCGGTGTTCGTCTACGCCCGCAAGGACGCGCTGCGCGAGCCCGGCACCGCCGCTTTCATGCGCTACTACATGGAGAACGGCAAGGACATCGCGTTCGACGCGCACTACGTCCCACGGGCCGACAGCACGATCAACGAGAACGTCGCCCGCGTCGACGAGCTGACCCAGGGCGTACCCGCCGTCACCGCCTGACCGGCAGAGCATCCGGCGGCAGCGCCGCCGCCCGTCATCCCCTGCCGGGATCTTCGCCATCCTCGTCCGGCCGTCACGCAGCTCCACGGCGTGGCGGCCGGACGTCGTTCCAGAGGGCGGTCACGGGCCGCGGGCCGCGGCGGGCTGGGTCGAGCGGTCAGCCGCGGCGGGCAAGGGATCAGCCGCGGCGGGCAAGGGATCAGACGCGGCAGGGATCGGTGTACGGGAGCTCCGGAATGCGCTCGTCCCACTCGTCCCGGCTGATCCGCGCCGCCGGGTCCGCGCAGGCGGCGGCGGTGAGCCGATCGGGGTTGACCGACCACACCGTGGTTCGGCCGTCCTCGGTGGTCGTCGCCAGCCGGTCACCGGCCTGGTCGACCGCCAGGGCCAGGACCGAGCTGCCGACATCGTCGACCCGTGCCATCGCGGCCGGCCCGGAGCCGCTCCAGTAGGTGACGACACCGGCCTGGTCACCGCTCACGATCTGGCCGGCCGCGCCGAACGCGACCGCGGTGACAGGCGTGTCGTGCCCCGTCAGCTCGGCGGTGACACGGCTCTCCCGGGGGTTGCCGACATCCCAGACCCGAACGGTCCGGTCGTCGCCGCCGGTGGCCAGGCGCTTCCCGTCGGCGCTGAAGGCGACCGCGTTGACCGCGCCCAGCGCACCGCTGGCGACCCCGGCGCGGACCGGGCGCTCCGGGTCGGTGATGTTCCAGAGCTGGACCTCGCCGCCGATGCCCGCCACCGCGAGCAGGTCGCCGGCGGGGCTCAGCGCCATGTCCGTCCGGACGGACATGGTGCGCTGCAGCCGCGGCGGGTCGGGCGTGGCCGGGTCGGTGAGCCGCCAGAGGGCGAACGTACCGTCGTCGGTCGCCGCGGCGAGCAGTGTGCCGTCCGCGGACAGCGCCACCTGGAGCGGCGTGCCCAGCCCGGCCAGCACGGCCAGTCGCTGCGGGCGCGCCGGGTCGCGGACGTCCCACAGCCGCGCCGGGTCCGCGGTGCCGCTGACGGCCAGCCGGTCACCGTCCTCGTCGAAGGCGAGGGCCACGGCCGGGTCCTCGGTCGGCTGCTCGCTGAGCAGCGTCGGCTCGGCGCCGTCGGCCAGCCGGTAGAGCCGCAGGACACCGTCCGGCCCGGCCGTGGCGAGCACCGGGCCGGCCGGGCTGAACGCGACATCCCGGGCGGGGCTGCCCGCCGCCGGTGTCCGCGTCGCGGTGCTCGCGCCGAACGAGGCGATCAGCGCATCCCGGGCGGTGCCGGCCGGCGCGATGCGGTAGGCCGCGAGACTCAGCCGCGCGGCCAGGGCCGGATCGGTGGCGCGGCTGCCCGCCGCCTCGTCGGCGAGCCGGTCCGCGATGGCCGCCCGGTCGGCGCTCGACGGGGTGTCGTCGCCGCCGAGGGTGAGCAGCGGGATGGCGACGGCCGCCGCCAGTGCCGCCGCGAAGCCGGCCAGGGCGACCGTTCGGCCGGTCCGGTGGCGGCCGGCGGCGTCCGGAGGCGGCTGCTCCGGCCCGCCCCGGCTACCGCCGGAGGCACCGGAAACCCCGGGCGCCGACGAGTGCTGCGGTGCTGGCGAGTGCTGCGGTGCTGGCGAGTGCTGCGGTGCCCATGAGGTCTGGGGCGCGGGCGAGTACGGCGATACACCCGGATGGGGGGGTGCCGGCGGCCGGGACACCGGCGGAACCTGCGACGGCGGGACGGAGGGGAACGAGGGGAGCGAGGGGAAGGATGCCGCCGAGGGCGGCGGAGTGCCAGCCCGGGAGACCGGTGAAGGCGGGGCCGGGTGCGCCTGCGGGGCGGGGGAGAGCGGCGCAACTGAACCGCCATCGGCCGCTCCGGCGACTCCGGCTGCTCCGGCGACTCCGGCTGCTCCGGCCACACCGGCGGCGGTGGACGAGGGCGCTGCCGCCGCGGCCCTGCGGCCGCCCAGCGACCACCGGCGCCCGCGTCCCGGGCTGGCGCCACCCGTGCTCTCGGCACCTTCGGCAGCCGCCGGGCCCGCTGCCCGGTCGGGGATCGGCACGCCGCCGATCAGGGCCGCGCGCAGCTCCTCGGCGGTCGGACGGGTCGCGAACTCCTTGCGCATCGCCAGCTCGACGAGTTCCCGCAGCTCGCCGGTCACGCCGTCCAGCCGGGGCTGCTCGTTCACGATGCGGTAGAGGACGGCCTCCACCCGGCCCTGCCCGAACGGCGGCTGCCCGGTCGCCGCGAAGATCATGATCGAGCCCCAGGCGAAGATGTCGACCGCGGCGGTGATCGGCTGATCGAGAATCTGTTCCGGCGACATGTACCCGGGGGTGCCGATCGCCTGCTTCACGTTGCGGGACAGGTCGCTGACGGTGTCGTATTCCCGGGCGAGCCCGAAATCGATCACCTTCGGGCCGACCGGGGAAAGCAGGACGTTCGCCGGGGTGAGATCCCGGTGGACGATACCGGCCGCGTGGATCGCCGACAGCGCGGTGGCGACGCTGACCGCGAGCTGTTCGAGATCGGCGGGGCGCATCGGCCCGCGGGCCGAGATATGCCGAGACAATGTCGGGCCCTCGACGAACTCCGTCACCAGATACGGCTGGGGGCCGTCAGGATCGGCGTCGAGGACGGCCGCGGTGGTGAACCGCCGCACCCGGCGCGCGCTTTCGGCCTCCCGGGCGAACCGGGCCCGGAACTCCGGGCGGGACGCCAGCTCAGGCCGGATGACCTTGATGGCGACCGCGGTGCCGTCCGGCGCCTGACCGAGGAAGACCGCACCCATCCCGCCCTGGCCGAGGCGGCCCACGACGCGGTAGGCGCCGAGCTGGACGGGGTCCTCCGCACGCAGCGGTCGCGCGGTGTTGCCGGACACCGGTGGTGGCGTATACCCGGTCACGCGGCCCCACTCCTGCGTTCGTCACGGTTGCCCTCAGATTACCGGGACCGACGACCGGGCCCGGGCCGTTGAGCATGACCGATCCGGTACCCGCGCGATCTGGTACTCGTTCGGTCTGGCACTCATGCGGCCGGTACTGGTGGCGGCCGGTACTGGTGGTCGGCGCGAACGCCTGCGCACATCACACCGTGGCCGATCCTACGGCATGATCCTTCGCCCTCCGTTCGACGGCCCGGCGGGCTCCCGGACGGGCGCGTGCCGGGCCGGAGAAGTGATCCGTGAACGTCATTCCTGAACGGGCTGGATTCCCCCCGCGCGCCATATACCGTGCATCCGGCCGGCCTCCGGTTCCGCCGGATTCCCCTGGCCGGTTCGCCCGTGTCGAATCTGGGAGGTCACGTGCTCCGCCGTGCGGCGAAGTTCGAGGTCAGTCTCACCCCGACGTCCGAGTCCCTGCTGTCACCGGTGGCCGACGAGCCGCGGCAGTGGCTGCTGGGCAGGGCGCTGGACGAGTTCGCCGCCGATGTCGGTGCGCTCGACGAGGTCGCCGGGCAGATGGTCCCCGGGGGGACCCGTCCGAAGATCGACGTCGCCGTGGACGAGGCGGTGCCGGCGGTCACCGGCGGCACGCTGCTGGTCTCCGGCCAGGAGGTGATGCAGACCTGGGAGGAGCCGCTGATGCGGGCCCTCGCCGGCGCCGTCACCCGGCCCGGCGGAACCGTGTGCGAGGTCGGCTTCGGCCTCGGGATCTCGGCGGGGTTCGTCCAGGAGCACGGTCCGTCCGGTCACACGGTCATCGAGGCGAACCCGGACGTCGCCGTGACCGCGCGGGAGTGGGCGGCGGGGCGGGCCGGGGCCGAGATCGCCGTCGGCCGCTGGCAGGACGTGCTGCCCGGCCTCGGCAGGTTCGACGGGATCCTGTTCGACACCTACCCGCTGGACGAACGCGAGGTGGACGACTACGTGGTGCGTGACGCCACCTTCGCCGAGCACTTCTTCCCGCACGCCGCCGCTCACCTGACCGACAGCGGGTCCTTCACCTACTACTCGAACGAGATCGACTCGGTCTCCCGCCGCCACCAGCGTTCACTGCTGCGGCATTTCGAGACGTTCTCCGTGCGGGTGGTGGACGGCCTGCGGCCCCCGGCGGACTGCAGCTACTGGTGGGCTCCGTCGATGGCGGTGATCGTGGCCTCGGGTCCGCGCCGGTGACCCGCCACCCCCGCCGAGGCGGGGGACCGGGGGGCCGGTGGCAGGACTGATGACCTCCGCGGGCCCGCGGGCCCGCGGGCCGCGGCGCGGTGGACGGTGTGCGCCATACGCGTGATGTTGTACGGTTGCCGCACCGGTTTGACCCCTGATTAGGGCTAAAGTACAAATAGTCCTTTTTGTCCTTAAGCTGCAGGGCTGGGCCCGGTCCGCAGGAGGCTTGTGAGCGCCGCGCCGCGGTGCCCGGACATCAGGAGACGCCGATGACCCCCGGAGCGCCCCCCGCTTCGCCGGACCGCGGCGGCAGCGGCGCCGGCGGGCGCGGCCTACCCGCCTCGCGCCGGCCGGCCGGCGTCGTGGTGGCGCTGGGGGCGGCCCTCGCGCTCCTGGTCAGCGGATGCGTGGGGGACTCCGCGGCCGACAGTTCGGCGGCCCAGCCCGCACCGACCTGCGCCGCCGAGGAGGGTGTGACGCCGTCGGAGGTCCGCTTCGGCGCGCTCTACCCGGACACCGGGTCCGGGGCGGGGGTCTCCCGGGCGTTCCGGGCCGGCGTCGACTCCCGGCTGGGCGCGGCGAACGCGGCCGGCGGCATCCACGGGCGGCAGGTCCACTACGACTGGCGCGACGACGAGTCGACTCCGGACGGCGCCCTGCTCGCCGCGCGCATGCTGGTGGACCACTCGCACTCGTTCGCGATCGTCGGCACCAGCGGCATCGCGGCCGATGCCGCCAGTTATCTGGCCGAGCGGGGTGTCCCGACCATCGGCCAGGACCTGACCGCCGGCGGGGAGAACACCTTCGGCTACTCGAACGTGCTCGGCGGCGACCTCGGCACCTCGGTCTTCGGCGCGTTCGGCCGTTCCCACGGTGCCACCCGCGCGGTGATCCTGCGTACCGAGGTGATCCCGGCCTCCGGGCAGATCGCCGAGCGCCTCGGTCGCAGCCTGCGCGCCGGCTCGGTCGAGGTCGTCGACACGATCGACTGGACGCCGGCAGGCTTCGACCTGGGCGCTGCGGCCGCCCGCGTCCAGGCCGCCGGCGCCGACATGATCACCGGAGTGGTGCCGGTCCGGGCCTTCACCGACGTGCTCGCCGCGGCGCGCCAGGCCGGCGCGACGATCAAGGTGGCCATGCAGCCGATCGGCTACGACCCCGTCCTGCTGACGAAGCCCCGGCCCGAGCTCGCCGGCAGCTTCTTCCTGGTCGACTTCGTGCCGTTCGAGGCGGGCACCCCGGCGCACCGCCGCTACCTCGAGGCGATGGCCCGCTACGCGCCCCAGATCGAACAGCCCGAGCAGACCACCGGCCTGGTCGGCTGGATGACCGCCGATCTGTTCCTGCGCGGCCTGGACGAGGCCGGCCCCTGCCCGACCCGGGCCGGCTACATCGCCGGCCTGCGGGCCGTGCGCGACTACGCCGCGGACGGGCTGCTGCCCAGCGGGGTGAACCTCGCGGACAAGTCCGCGCCGAAGGCCTGCGTCAGCATGGTGCGGGTGTCCCAGGGCGGGGACTCCTTCCAGGTCCAGATGCCGATGGCCCTGTGCGGAGAGACCGTCCGCTAGCCTCCGCCCGGCTCCGGGGGCCCCGCCAGCCCCGCCCGGCGAACCGGGCGGGGCGTCGGCGTGACGTCAGTCGTCAGGCTTGGACGTCAGTCGTCAGTCGTCAGGCGTGGTGGCGGGTCGACTCGTCGCGGATCTCACCCACCAGCTCCTCCAGGATGTCCTCCAGAGCCACCAGGCCGAGGATGCGTCCGGACGGGTCCGACAGGCGCGCCAGGTGCGAGCCCGAGCGCTGGATCGTCGCCAGCGCGGTGCGCAGGCTGTCGTCCGCCCCCACCCGGACCAGCGGCCGGATCCACTTGGCGGCCACCGGTGCGGACCGCCGGTCCTCCCGGTTCTCCAGGACGTCCTTGAGATGCAGGTAGCCGACGAGGTCGTCGCCCTCCCCGCGGACGGGGAACCGGGTGAACCCCGTCTCGGCGGCGAGCTGCTCCACCTCCCGGGGGGTGATGGTGGGCGGCACGGTGACCAGCCCGTCCGGGCGCAGCAGGACACTGCGCGCGGTGCGCTCGTCGAACGACAGCGCACCGTTGAGCAGGTCGCGCTCGTCCGCGGCGAGCAGGCCCTCCCGGTGCGACTCCTCGATCAGCCCGGCCACCTCGTCCCGCGTGTAGACGTTGGTCACCTCGTCCTTCGGCTCGACCCGCACCGCCCGCAACGTGAGGTTCGCGATCAGGTTCAGGATCGAGATCACCGGCTTCACCACCCGGACGACGGCGACCAGCAGCGGAGTGAGGAACAGGACCGCCCGGTCCGGCAGCGCCAGGGCGAGGTTCTTCGGCACCATCTCGCCGATCACCACATGCAGGTACGTCACCAGACTGAGCGCGATGGCGAACGCGATCGGGTGGCGCAGCGAGGACGGCAGTCCGACCGCCTCGAACGGGCCCTCCAGCAGGTGCGCGATGGCGGGCTCGCTGAGCGCGCCGAGGCCGAGCGTGCAGATGGTGATGCCGAGCTGCGCGCCCGCCAGCATCAGCGACACGTTCTCCATCGCGTGCAGGGTCACCTTGGCCGCGCGGGAACCGGCCTCCGCGCGCGGCTCGATGGTGTCGCGGCGCGCGGAGATGAGGGCGAACTCCGCCCCGACGAAGAAGGCGTTGCCCGCCAGCAGCAGGACGGTGATGGCCAGCGCCAGGAGGTCGCTCATCGGCGCGCTCCGCGGGTGCCGGCGTGCACCGCGCCCGCGTCGCCGTCGGCCGCGTCGCCGTCGGCCGCGTCGCCGTCGGCCGGGCGCGGTGCTCCTTCGCCCGCCCGCGCGTCGTCGCCGCCGGCCACCGGTGCGCTGCCCGCGGTGGGCGCGGTGGGCGCGGTGGGCACGGTGGGCGTGTGGTCGGCCGCGGGCGCGGTGCCCGCCGCCGGTGCGTCCGTCGTGGGCCGTACGCCGTCGGACGCCGGTGCGTCGGCCCCGCCCGGTGGTGTGCCCGGGGAAGTGGAGCCGGCGCCCTCGGCGCCCTCGGCGTCGGGGCCCTGTGCGGGGAGCTCTCCGCCTCCCGGCGCCGTCCCGGTCCCGTCCGCGAGCCGGACGCGGTCGACCCGCCGGCCGTCCATCCGCTCGACCTCGTAACGGATGCCGTCCACCGTGGTCGTGTCGCCCACGCGCGGGATGCGCCCCAGCATGCTCGACATCAGCCCGCCCAGGGTCTGGTAGGCGTCGTCGCCGGGGATGGGCAGGCCGGTGACCTCGCTGGCCTCCTCGGGCCGCAGCAGGCCGGACAGCAGCCAGCTGCCGTCCCGGCGGCGCAGGGCACGAGGGCTGACCCGGTCGTGCTCGTCGATGACGTCGCCGACGATCTCCTCGATCAGGTCCTCCGCGGTGACCAGCCCGTCCGTACCGCCGAACTCGTCGACGACGATGGCCATCTGCAGACCGCCCGAACGGAGGGTCTCCAGCAGTGGCTCGAGCGCCATCGAGGACGGCACCGTGGCCGCGGGCACCATCACGCTGTGCACCGCCGTGCTGTCACGCGCCTCCTCGGGAACGCTCACCGCATGCTTGACGTGGACGAGCCCGACGACGTCGTCGCTGCCGTCCCCGATGACCGGGAACCGGGCGTGGCCGGTGCGCCGGACCGCTCTGATCACCTCGGCGACCGGGGCGTTCGCGTCGATCGACTGCATGCGCATCCGCGGGGTCATGACATCCTCGGCGACACGGTCACCGAAGGTCAGGGAACGTTGCATGAGCGTCGCGGTCTCCCGCGGCAGGGTGCCGTGCTCGGCTGACCGCCCGAGCAGCGAGAACAGCTCCTGGGGCGACCGCGCCGACGCGAGCTCCTCCTGCGGCTCGATGTTGACCCGCCGCAGCAGCGAGTTCGCCGTGCTGTTCAGCGAGCGGATCGCCGGCCCGGTGACCCGGGTGAACAGGCGCTGCGGGCGTTGGACGGCCCGTGCCGTGCCCAGTGGCTTCGCGATCGCGAGATTCTTCGGGACGAGCTCCCCGTAAAGCATCGTGAAGCCGGTCGCGAGGACGAGGGCCAGTGCCACCGAGAGACCACCGGCCACACCCCGGGACGCGCCCAGGTCGATGATCGGCCCCTCGATGAGGTCCGCGATGGCCGGCTCGGCGAGGAAACCGATGGCCAGGTTGGTGACGGTGATGCCGAGCTGTGCCCCGGAGAGCTGGGTGGAGAGGGTTCGCAGCCCGCTCAGGACCCCGGCGGCGGCTTTGTCCCCGCCGGCGGCAGCCCGCTCGACCGTGGGCCGGTCGACCGTCACGAACGCGAACTCCGCCGCCACGAAGATGCCGCAGGTGGCGACCAGCAGAAGACCCAGGAGCAGTAGAAGCGCCTCTGTCACCGATCGACCCCCGCGGGCGCTTCCCTACGCGTGGGTCGGCCGGAACTACATCCGGCGTCGTCGGAACTGTTCATGATCCCTTCCGTCGGGTGGGACGGCCGTCGGGCCCGCCCAGTCGCCCAGCATTCTGACTACCCCCGTCGCGCAGGTTCAACGCTCGCCGGGAGCGGACCGTTTCACGATGACCTGTGGGATGTGTATCGGTCCAGAGGGCCTGAGCGTGGCGGGGCGGATCGGCACGGAACGGCGCGTGGCCAGCCACTCGGTGCCTGTCCGTATCCGCCCGAATCGGCCTGCCGGCGCCGCGGCGTCCGTGCGGTCGACGGTCCCGGCCGGAAGACGGGACGTCCGTCAGGTGTGGCGCGGGCCCGGGCGGGGAAAGTGATCGGCACCCCGGAATTCCGGGGCGGAGCCCAGATCGGGGGATCCGGGAGGGCGACATGCGTCTTTCTCCGCGCACCCTCGACCTGTTTCTGATTTCTCCGGCGGAAATGCCGCGCAGAAGGCCCGGGCGTACCGCGGCCGGAACCGCGCTGGCCGCCTTCGCCGCCTTTTCGCTGTTCGGTGCGGAGTCCGCCGGTGCGGGTTCCGCGAAAATCCCGCCCACCCACACGTCGTCCGCCTACCGGACCACCTCGGAGACGTCCTGCGCCTCCGGCGACCTGCGGGCGGAGCTGACCGCGGCGCAGCACGGAGCGGGCCAGACCCACGCGGAACTGGTCCTGGTCAACATGAGCGGGCGGTCCTGCACGGTGGCTGGGCACCCCGCCGTGTTCCGGGTCGACGCGGCCGGCCGCCGGCTGGGGGCACCGGCGGCGGTCGACGGGCCGGACGGCTTCCCGGTGCTGCTGGCGGCAGGCGGGCGGGCCGTCGCGGGGCTGACACTGAGCGCCGCGGGGCTCTTCCCGGGGTGTGGGGACGACGGCCCGGCGGCCGACGTGGCCGGCCTGCAGACCATCCCGCCCGGGGGCCGGACGGCCCTGGCGGTGGCGGGCTTCGTCGACGTCCTGCCGGCGGACTGGTCCACGCCGGGTGGGAAGAATCCGGCATCAGAGGGATCGTCGGCCCGCACGGACATCTCCGGTGGTGCGCCGGAGGCCGGGGCGCCGAATGCCGGGCCCGGCCGCGGCTGCGCCGAGCCCGAGCCGATCATGATGCGGGTCACCGCCCTCGCCGCCGGGTGACCTCCGGGGGCCGGGATCCCGAGCCCCCCGGGACCGGCCTGCGGTGTGTGCTCTCATACCTGGTCCCGCCGGTGCGCCCGGGCGCACCGGCGGGACCGGTCGTCGATCTGCGGGGGGCGCCGGTGTCTACCGCGGAGCCAGACCGAAGGTGTAGAAGATCGCGAGCGGCCAGCCCAGGGTCGCCACCACCGCGGTGAAGAAGTGGCGCAGGGTCGCGCCGTCCCAGTCGGTGACATCCCAGTAGTCCTGGCTGATCGTGATGATGAGTCCGATGGCCAGGTAGAGAAGAAATCCGAGACTGATGCTGCTGTAGGTCCGAGTGCGTACCCGGGTCGCCATCGGGAGCTCCTTTTCGAAAGGGTATTTATCCGCTGAACCGGCGAATACCCGCATGTGCCGGCCTTAATCTTCTGGCGTGGATCCGGTCCGTTCCGGGCCCCGCCACCTGCCGTTCGGGGCTCCGGCGGGATGTCCAGCCAGCCGGGTCAGCGGTAGGCGTCGAGGGCGAGCGAGGCCGCCAGGCCGACCGCCGCGGCCGCGATGATCCAGCGCACCAGCCTGGCCGGCAGCACGCGGACGATCCGGGGCCCGACGGCGCCGCCGACCAGCAGGCCGGCGGCGAGGGGGGCCGCGGCGTCCCAGGCGACCGAGCCCATCAGGGTGAACAGGGCGGCGGCCATGGCGTTCGAGAAGCCCGAGGCGACGTTCTTCACCGCGTTCACCCGTGCCAGCGGCTCCGGGATCATCACCGCCATCACGGCCAGCAGCGCGACGCCCGCGCCGGCACCGAAGTATCCGGTGTAGATCGCGACCGCGAAGACCGCGACCAGCAGCAGTGGGCTGGGTGCGGACGCCGCCCCGCCCGCCGCCGGCACGATCCGCGGCGACAGCAGCAGGAGCGCGGCCGCGGCGACGATCAGCCAGGGCACGACCAGTTCGAAGGTGCGGCCCGGGGTCGTCAGCAGCAGGACCGCGCCGACCGCCCCGCCGGCGAGTGTCGCCGCGCCGAAACGGGCCACCCGTCCGCCCTGGCCGACGAGCTCGGGCCGCGAGCCGACCGCGGCGCCGACGGCGACGAACAGCAGCGCGGCGGAGTTCGTCATGTTCGCGGTCCGCGGCTCCAGGCCGACGGCGAGCAGCGCAGGGTAGGAGACGAGGGAGGCGAGACCCGCCACCGTGCTGGTGATTCCGGCGAGCACGCCGGCGCCGACCAGCAGCAGGAACTCCGCCGCGCTCAGCGACCCACCGAACCCACCGAACCCACCGAACCTGCCGAACCCACCGAACCTGCTGAGCCTGCCGCGCCGACGGTGCGCAGCGCGATGTCGACGTAGCGGGCGGCGATCTGCGCGGGTGTGAGCTCGCCGGACGGCTTGTACCAGCCGGCGACGGCCTGACACATGCCCAGCAACGCCCGGGCGGTGTCCCGCGGGCTGGTGACCGCCATCTGGCCGCTGGCGGCGCCGTCCTCCACGATGTCCAGCAGTAGGCTCTCCAGGCGCTTGCGCAGCGCCGCGTAGCGACGGCGGTTCGGCGGCTCCAGGTAGCGCAGCTCGGTGTCGAGGTAGGCCAGGTCGAAGCGGTTCGACATGAACAGGACGACCGCCTCGACCAGCCGGGTCAGCCGGGGCACCGGGCCGTCGTCGGCCTCGGCCTCGGCTACGGCGGCACAGGCGCGCCCGTGCACCTCGGCGATCGTGATCTCGAGGAGCGCGACGAGGATGCCCTGCTTGTTCTCGTAGTGGTAGTACAGCGCGGGCACCGTCACCCCGGCCCGCCGGGCGATGTCGCGGACGGTGGTGCCGTGGTAGCCGTGCTCGTGGAAGGCGGCCAGCGCGCCGGTGAGAATGGGGTGCAGGTCGAGCGGGTCATAGCTGCGCCAGTCCGTCGGGACCATGCCTACGAGCTCCGGTTTCGCGGTGAGCTCCGGATTCGCGCGCGGGCCCGCCCCCATGCTGTGATCTTCCGCCCGTCAGGCGTGCCGGTACGGCCGGGCGGCCCAGGGCCGACCAGCCCGGCCCGGCGGCGCGGGCAGGGGAACCGGGGTGCGTGGGTTCACGGCGCGGCGGACCATTCGGACAGGACGGCACCGGCGTCGCTGAACACCGCGGGGCCGGGCAGCGGCGTGCCGCTGCGGGAGAACCGCGGTGCCGGAGCGGCCTGCGGCACCCCGTCGGCGTCGACGATCGCGCCCCGGGCGGCCAGGTGCGGGTGCTCGCCGGCCTCGGAGAGGGTGAGAACCGGGGTGACGCAGGCGTCGGTTCCGTCGAACAACGCCGCCCACTCGTCGCGGGTGCGTGCGGCGAACGCGGCGGTGAAGGCCTCCCGCAGCACTGGCCAGCCGGCGGGGTCGAACTGGTCGGGCAGGCCCGCCTCGGCCAGGCCGAGGCCCTTCAGGAGCTGGGCGTAGAACTGCGGCTCCAGCGGGCCCACGGCCACATGACGGCCGTCGGAGCAGGTGTAGGTGTCGTAGAACGGCCGACTGCCGTCGAGCAGGTTGGTGCCGCGCTCGTCGGTCCAGGGGCCGTAGCCGTGCCAGTCACCCATGCCGCGCCAGGCGAACATCATCTGCAGCAGGACGCTGGTGCCGTCCACGATCGCCGCGTCGATGACCTGACCCTGGCCGGACCGCTCCCGCTCCAGCAGTGCGGAGAGGATCCCCACCAGCAGGAACATCGAGCCGCCGCCGTAGTCGCCGACGAGGTTCAGCGGCGGGGGCGGTCGCTCGTCCGCGCCGCCCATGGCGTGCAGCGCGCCGGTCAGCGAGATGTAGTTGATGTCGTGCCCGGCGCGGGGGGCCAGCGGGCCCGTCTGGCCCCATCCGGTCATCCGGGCGTAGACCAGACGGGGGTTGCGGGCCAGGCACTCGTCGGGGCCGAGCCCGAGCCGCTCGGCGACCCCGGGCCGGTAGCCCTCGATGAGGACGTCGGCCCGCGCGATCAGGTCCAGGGCCCGGGCGAGCCCGTCCGGGTCGCGCAGGTCGACCTCCAGCAGGCGCCGGCCGCGCAGCAGCCAGTCGTCCGGCCCGTCTCCGAGCTTCGGCCGCTGGATCCGCACGACGTCCGCGCCGAGGTCGGCGAGGATCATCGCTCCGTGCGGGCCGGGGCCGATGCCCGCGAGCTCGACGACACGCAGCCCGCTGAGCGGACCGGTCACACTGCCCTCCCTGTCCAGCACTGTTCGACGGTCCAGCACTGTTCGATGGTCCAGCACTGTTCGATGGTTCAGAGCCGCTCGATGATGGTGGCGTTGGCCATGCCGCCACCCTCGCACATCGTCTGCAGGCCGAAGCGCCCGCCGGTGGCCTCGAGGTGGTTGACGAGCGTGGCCATCAGCTTCACCCCGGAACCCCCGAGCGGGTGGCCGAGCGCGATCGCGCCACCGCGCGGGTTGAGCTTCGCGGGGTCGGCGTCCAGCTCCTTCGCCCAGAACAGCGGCACGGACGCGAACGCCTCGTTGACCTCGTAGGCGTCGATGTCGTCGATCGTCAGGCCGGTGCGCGCGAGGATCTTGCGCGTCGCCGGCGCCGGGGCGGTCAGCATGTACAGCGGGTCGTCGCCGGCCAGGGAGAACGCGTGGAAGCGGGCCCGCGGACGCAGCCCCAGCTCCGAGGCCTTCGACTCGCTCATGATCAGCGCGGCGGACGCCCCGTCGGTCAGCGGGGAGGAGTTGCCCGGAGTGATGTGCCAGCCGATCTGCGGGAACCGCTGGGCGAACTCCTCGGTGTGGAAGGACGGCTTCAGCCCGGCCAGGCCCTGCGGCGTGGTCGACGGGCGGACGGTCTCGTCGACGGTGTGGACGATCGTGCTGCCGTCCGGCGCGAGCACCTCGATCGGGATGATCTCGTTGTCGAAGCCACCCGCCGCCGCGGTCGCCGCCGCGAGCTGGTGCGACCGGGCGGAGAACTCGTCGAGCTCCTCGCGGCTCAGCTTCCACTTCGCCGCGATCAGCTCGGCGCCGACACCCTGGTTCGCCAGGCCCTCGGGGTAGCGGGCGCGGACACCCGGCCCGGTGGCGTCCCGGCCGACCGCGGCGAACCGCATCGGTACCCGGCTCATCGACTCGACGCCGCAGGCGATCGCCACGTCGTACGCGCCGGCGATGACGCCCTGGGCGGCGAAGTGCATCGCCTGCTGGCTCGATCCGCACTGCCGGTCGATGGTCGTCCCCGGCACGGACTCCGGGTAGCCGGCGGAGAGCACGGCGTTGCGGGCGATGTTCGCGGTCTGCTCACCCGCCTGGCTGACACACCCGGCGATCACGTCGTCGACGATCGCCGGGTCGAAGTCGTTGCGGCTGACGAGAGCCTTCAGCGTCGCCGCGAGAAGCTCCACGGGGTGCGTCTCGGACAGCGCACCGCCCGGCTTGCCTCGACCGGACGCGGTACGCACGACGTCGACGATGACTGCGTTCTCCATGGCACTCCCTCACCGGACGCCAACACAAAACTTTTCTAGCGCTCGCTCAGCAGAAACGTATGAGCGGCCCGGCGCAGGGTCAAGAAATGCCCCCGGCGCCCCCCGGCGTGGCCGGCTCCTCCCGGGCGGGCGCGTCGTCGTTGCCGCGCCGCAGGACCCGCAGGCCACGGCCGTCGGGCCGCCAGAGCTCCAGCACCATCTCCTCGTCCTCGACCCGCACCCGGACGGCCTCGGTGAGCTCGACGCGGAAAAGGTCGAACGGTGTCGGAGGATCCACCTCCTCGGCGAACCGGCGCCGGACGTCCGGATCGTCGACCAGCAGGGCGCGGCCGGCGACCCGTGCGTCGCCGCCGTGCATGTCGGTGCCCGGACCGGGATTCGCGTGCAGCGCGAACCGCGGGTCGCGGACCAGGTCGGCCGACTTCCGTGCGCCCGGCATGCCGCCGAGCCAGAGCTCGCCCAGGGAGAAGATCGCCTCGATGCCGCTTGCCCGCGGTGCGCCGTCCGCCCGCACGGTCGCGAGGACGTGGTGGCGGAAGGCGGCGAACCGCTCGCCCAGACCGCGGGCGAAGGCCGGCTCGGCCGCCTCGAACGCGCTCCAGGGCGTCGGGGTCGCAGACGTCGGGGTCGCAGATGTCGGGGTCGCAGTGTTCCCGGTCGTCGTCATGCGCCCAGCCTCGCCGCTGACCCTGACATCTTCCGTCAGGGTCGGCGGCTACGTTCGCCAGGTGCGCTCCAGTCGCCTGATGGCACTCCTGCTCCATCTGCAGGCCCACGGCGGGGCGACAGCCACCGACCTCGCCGCCCGGTTCGAGGTTTCCGTCCGCACGGTGCGGCGTGACGTCGCCGCCCTGGCCGCGGCCGGGGTCCCGGTGTGGTCGGAGCCGGGGCCGCGCGGCGGGATCCGGCTCGTCGCGGGGTGGCGTACCCGGCTGGACGGCCTGACCGGCGACGAGGCGTCCGCACTGCTGCTCGCCGGCGCCGGCGGTGACGCCCTGGCCGGGCTGGGCCTCGATGCGGTCGCCGCGGCCGCCCAGAGCAAGGTGCTGGCCACCCTCCCGCCTGAGCTTCGGTCCCGGGCGGGGCGGGTCCAGGAGCGGTTCCACCTCGACGCCCCCGGCTGGTTCACCGGTGCGGACGAGACGCCGTGGCTGGCAGTGGTCGCGGGCGCTGTCTGGTCCGGGTACCGGCTGGACCTCCGGTACGGACGGCCCGACCGGGTGGTGCAGCGTCGGGTCGACCCGCTCGGCCTCGTCCTCAAGGCGGGTGTCTGGTACCTCGTCGCCCGCCACGGCGACGACATCCGCAGCTACCGGGTCGCCCGGATCAGCGCGGCCAGCGCCGGTGCGGGGCCGTCCGACCGCTTCACCCGGCCTGACGGTTTTCGTCTGGCGCGCTGGTGGGCGGCGTCGAACGAGGAGTTCGCCCGCTCGCTGCTGCGCTGGCCGGCACGGCTGTCGCTGTCACCGCGCGGGATGCGGATCCTCCCGCAGGTGCTCGAGCCGCTGGCCGTCCGGCGGGCGCTGGCGGCGGCCGGTGAGCCGGACGCCGACGGCTGGCGCGAGGTCCAGGTGTGGTTCGAAGGGCCGCAGGTCGCCGAGTCCCAGCTCTGGGCATTCGGGCCCCATGTTCGTGTGCTCGCCCCGGATTCCCTGCGGGCGGCCCTCGCCGCCGCCGCCCGCCGGACCGCGGCCCTGAACGCGCCGGACGACTGATTTCCGCGCCCGCCGGAAGGCGGCGACAATGGTGTCACCCGTGCCCACGGAAGCGGTGGGCATTGCACCCGTCCGGGGGCTCGGTCGAGACGAGCGGCTTCAGCCGTTCGCAATCCTGCCGGTGACGCGTCGCGCCGCGGTCAGGCAGGCCGGACGAACGGGGCGTTCGCGATCTGCCGCGGGATGGTGAGCAGACGGCCCGGGGCCCGTTCGTCCGGGCGGCGCCAGTAGCCGCCGTCCGCGCAGAGGCCCGCGTCCCCGGGGGGCAGGCAGTGCCCGCTGTCCCGGTGGGCGTCGAAGCCGGTGCACCCGACGAAGGTCTCATGGCAGGTTGGGCAGTGCGCCGCGGTGAGCGCCGTCCAACGTACATCGCAGCGACCGCACCCGATGAGTGTCGGGCGGTCATAGTCGATGTCGCGGCCGGGCAAGAGCCGCCCCCCCTCGTTGTTCACGGACGAACCCGCGTTCCGACGGACCGGTCGCCGTCGAGCCGATTCTTTACGCCTGCTGCCAGGTCCGGGCCGTATATGCGGCATCGACCGTAACGATTTCACTGGCCGGTCCACCATACGGGGCGCCTGGGAGGGCATCTTTCCGTAGTTGTTTCGCTCATGGTGCGTACGGGCGAACTGTACGTGTGCGACCGGCGCTCCGCCGATGTCGGGGTCGGGGTCGGGGTCGGCGGAGCGTCCGGCGCCGCCGGTGGGGTCAGCGGGCGCGCAGCGCCGGCAACGGGGAGAGGCCGCCGGGCGACGGTGGCCGGACGGGGTTCCAACCGGGCTCGGAATAGGACTCGGCCCGCTGCCAGCAGGCGAGGACGGCCTGGTCCAGCGGGTCCAGCCCGGTGGGGAGATCGCCGAGTGGCCGCCAGTGCTCCCGGGCGCCGTCCGCGGGCCTTTCGGTCGGCTGCGGCAGGCCGCACGTCGGTGGAAGGAAGTACAGCGAGACCTGCTCGCCGCCGCCGAGCTGGTGATGCGCCGCATGCGCCAGCATCAGCTCCGACTCGTTCGCCCTGATCCCGGCCACCTCGGCGGCCAGCCGCAGCGCCGTCTCGCGGGCCGGTTCCCCCAGCCGCAGCGGCGCGCCGGGCAGCCGCCAGGCCTGCGCGGGTCGCTCCGGTGGGCCGGTGCGGCCAGGAGTGAGCAGCACGGCGCCATCCCGGATGATGATCAGTCGCAGGTCGACGGGGAGACAGTGCGAGCGAGACGGATACAAGGCCGCCTACCGGCGGGGCCCGGGCCGTGCGGCGGCACGGTGGGCCGGGTGGCGATCAGGGGACAAGGCTTCCTCCAGGTCGATCGGCGCCGTCACGGTTCGGCCCGACGACAGATCATCACGGGTTTCGCCGTGCACGTGCAAGCGCACGGTCGTGCCGCCGTGAGTGGTGCCGTGAGTGGTGCCGCTGTCGCCGGGGGTGCCGGAAGGCCCAAGGAAACGGTCCCTGTGGTCCCTGTCTCGGTATCCCGGGGGGCGGCGGTGATGACCAGCGGCTCCACCGGTTGCCGGGAGCCGCCTCCTGCCCGCGGGCGGGCCGGAGCGGCCGCGGGAGTGCCGCGGGTCGCTGCGGAGTGCGGTGATCCCGCTCTGATGTTCGATAGCGTCTGGACCATGGACCCGTGGCCCGAGCGTGCGGGCGGTGATCATCGCGGTGGTGGCGGCGCCGGCCCCGCAGCCGGTTCCGGAGCCGCCCCTGGCACCGCCGCGGCCGGGCTCGGTGAGGGCTCCGGCGGCGGGCCGCCGGAGCCGCGGAGCAGTCCACCGTCCGCGGAGCTTCTGGACGGTCAGGAGGACAGGGGGATGATCGAGAGTGCGAAGCTCCTGGACGTCCCGGACCTGCTCGGCGACGTCGCCGCGCCCCGGCCCGGGCGTCTCGAACTGGACGAGCTGATGGCGCAGCTGGTCGAGCGCGCCCACGAGGTGATGACCACGCAGGGCCGGCTGAGGGGCCTGCTGCGGGCGCACCGCGCGGTGGCCGCCGACCTGAGCCTGGAGGTCGTGCTGCGGCGGATCGCCGAAGCCGCCTGCGAGCTCGTCGACGCGCGCTACGGTGCCCTCGGTGTGATCGCCCGGGACGGCCGGCTGGAACAGTTCATCCACGTCGGCATGGACGCCGACCTGGTCCGCGACATCGGACACCTGCCCCGGGGTGACGGCGTGCTCGGGCTGCTGACAGCCGAGCCGCGGCCCGTGCGGCTCGACGACATCGCCGCGCACGGCCACGCTGTCGGCTTCCCGGCGGGGCATCCGCCGATGCGCACCTTTCTCGGCGTCCCGATCAAGGTGCGTAGCGAGGTCTTCGGCAACCTCTACCTGACCGAGAAGCGGGGTGGGCGCCTCTTCACCGCGCAGGACGAGGAGCTGGTGCTGGCCCTGGCCGCCAGTGCCGGGGTGGCGATCGAGAACGCCCGCCTGTTCGGTGCCGCGCAGCGCCGGCAGCAGTGGCTGCAGGCGTCCGCGGACATCATGCGCCACCTGCTGGCGGACGGCGTCGAGCCGCTCTCCCTCATCGTCGCCCGGGCCCGCGAGGTCGCGGACGCCGAACTGGCCTGTGTCCTGCTGGCGGACGAGGTCACCGGGGAGCTCCTGGTGGACGCCGCCGCCGCGGTCGACACCGCGGTCGCCGACGCCCTGATCGGCGCCGCCGTCCCGTTCGCCGGGACCCTCGCCGGCCGGGCGGTCGCCCAGGGGCGGCCGCTGCTCGTCGACGACGCGGCGGCCGAGGCGGGCACCTCGGGCGTCGGCCCGGCCGCCACCGGTCCGCTCATGGTCATCCCGCTGGTGGGGGCGCAGGCCCGGACCGGTGCGGTGGTACTGGCCCGCGGCCCGGGCAGCCGGCCGTTCGCGGACAGCGACCTCGACATGGCGGCGACGTTCGCCGGGCACGTCCAGGTCGCTCTCGGCCTGGCCACCTCCCGTGCCACCCGGGACCGGCTGCTCGTCCTCGAGGACCGCGACCGCATCGCCCGTGACCTGCACGACCACGTCATGCAACGCCTCTACGCGGTCGCGCTCGGCCTGCAGGGGATGGCCGCTGCGGAGGACCGCCCGCAGTCGGCCGGGCGGCTCACCACCTACGTCGACGACCTCGACGCGACCATCCGGGAGATTCGCTCGACGGTCTTCGAGCTTCGCGGGCGGCGGACCGCCGGGGGCCCGGGCGTCCGTTCCCGTCTCGTCGAGATCGTCGAGGAGGTCGGCGAGGCGCTCGGGTTCAGCCCGCGGCTGCGGATCGACGGCCCGCTCGACACCCTCCTCGAGGGCGGTGTCGTCGACCACCTCCTCGCCGTCGTGCGGGAGAGCCTGTCCAACGTCGCCCGGCACGCGCGGGCCAGTGCGGTCGAGCTGTCGGTGTCGGTCCGGGACGGCCGGCTCCAGGTCGAGGTCACCGACGACGGGGTGGGTCTGGGTGACACCGGTCGGCGTAGCGGCCTGCAGAACCTGCGTAGCCGGGCCGAGGAGCTCGGCGGGACGTTCGGCATCGCCTCGGGGCCGGCCGGTGGGACCTGCCTGCGCTGGTCGGTTCCCCTGAGCTGACCAGGCCGGACGGCCGCCCTACGGGGGTCCGAAAGGCCCCCCGACCCGTGCCCGGGAGAGGCCTCCGCCGGGACGTCGGAGCGCCACGATGAGTACCTGGCGCCAGGCGTGCACGGGGAGGTGCGATGCCGGTCGAGCAGGTGACTGCGACGTCCGTTCCGGCGGATCTGTGGCTCCGGCCGCGCAGCGCGGGGCGGGTCGTCGAGACCGGTACCGCGCTGCTCTACCTGGACGCCGATCGCGTCCTCAAGCGGCACCGGCCCGCCGGCCCGCCGGCCGGTCCGCCGGCCGGCCCCGCTACGGCGGGAGCCGAGGCACCGGCGTTCCACGGTCGGCTGGCCCGGCTGGCTGCCTGTCGGGCCGAGGTGCGGCTGAACCAGCCGCTCGCGCCGGGCGTCTACGCAGGCGTGGCGGACGTCGTCGACGGCAGAGGTGCCCTGTGCGACCACGCGGTGGTCATGCGGCGCCTGCCGGCCAGCCGGCAGCTGACCGCGCTGGTCCGGGCCGGTGCCCCGCTGAACGAGCAGCTGCGGCACGTCGCCCGTGCCATCGCCTCGTTCCACGAGCGGTGCGCCCCGGCCGTCATCACCCCGGCCAGCATCACCTCGGCCACGATCTGCCCGGCCATCGTCAGCCCCGGCACCGTCAGCCCCGGCACCGTCAGCCCCGGCACCGTCAGCCCCGGCACCGTCAGCCCCGGCACCGCCGCCCTCCCGCTCCCCGCCGCTGCGGGCGGCCCGAACGTGGTCGGGGTGTCGACCGCGGTGGTGGGGCCGGGGGAGAGCGGAGCGGAGCGGCAGTGGCGGGAGGCGTTCGCCGCCGCGCAGGCCCTGCGCGGCACCGTCCTCGACGCCGATCTGGTCGACGAGATCGGCCGGCTCGCCCAGGCCTACCTGGCCGGCCGGCGTGGGCTGCTGGCCCGGCGTGATCGTGGCGGATGGATCCGTGACGGCCACGGCGCCCTGCGGGCCGACACCGTCTACTGCCTCGACGACGGCCCGCGCATCCTGGGCCGTCCCGTCCGCGGGCGGCGGGCGGGGGACATCCTGGCTGACATCGCCCTGCTCGCGGTGGACCTGGAGCGACTCGGTGCTCCCGAGGACGCCGACACCCTCCTGCGCCGGTACCGCGAGTACGCCGGGGCGCCCCACCCCCGCTCGCTGGAGCACCTCCACCTGGCCTGTCGTGCCCTGCAGGAGGCGGCGGCGACGTACGCGGGCGACCCGCACGAGGGGGAGCAGGCACGGCGGCTCGCCGACATCGCCTACCGGCATCTGCGCCGGGCCCGGGTGCGGCTGGTCCTGGTCGGTGGCCTGCCCGGTACCGGGAAGACGACGCTGGCCGGCCGGCTCGCCGCCGGTGACGAGGGCCGGGTGCTGCTGCGCTCCGACCTGGTGCGGGCAGGGCTGACTCTCGACGGCCCGGACGACGCCACGGAGTCGTACGTCTGGCCGCTGGCGTCGGAGACCACGGCGCGGACCTACGAGCAGCTGCTGGCCCAGGCCCGCCGCGCGCTGGACGACGGCGAGACGGTGGTCATCGACGCATCCTGGTCGGACGGGCGCCACCGGGCGGCGGCCGCCCGCCTCGCACGGGACACCTCCGCGGAGCTGATCGAGCTGCGGTGCGTCACCTCGCCCGAGGTGGCGGCGGCGCGTCTGGTGCGCCGCGACGCGGCCGGTCGCCCGGGGGCGACCCAGTCGGACCAGGCCGGCGCGACGGCAGCCGTCCACCGGGCGATGAGTTCCTGGGCCGAGCCGTGGCCGACGGCGCGGGTGATCCAGACGACGGTCCCGGAGGGCGAGGCGTTTCACGCCGCCGAGCGCTGCGTGGTCTGAGTGTCGCCGCCGACGCGCGGGCGGCGCCGAATCCGGTGCCGCGCCGGGCAGGACCTGCCGCGCCGAGGAGGGATCAGGAGTGGTGGCGGGTCACGTAGACGGCAGCCTGGGTGCGGCTGGTCAGGCCCAGCTTGTCCAGGATGGACGAGACGTAGTTCTTGACCGTCTTCTCGGAGAGCTGGACCCGCCCGGCGATCTGCCGGTTGGTCAGCCCCTCGGCGATCAGCAGGAGGATCTCCTGCTCCCGCCCGCCGAGCGCGCTCCGGGCCCGGTCGGCCCCGGAGCCCTCGCGCAGGCGGCGCAGCACCCGGTCGGTGACGGCGGGGTCCAGAAGTGAGCGCCCGGCGGCCACGGTGCGGACCGCACCGACCAGATCCGTGCCCCGGATCTGCTTGAGCAGATAGCCTGCGGCCCCGGCCATGATCGACGCGAAGAGCGCGTCGTCGTCGTCGAACGAGGTGAGGATCAGGCAGCCGACCTCCGGGCAGGCCGCGCGGATGTCACGGCACACGTCGATGCCGCTGCCGTCCTCCAACCGGGCGTCGAGCACGGCGACGTCCGGACGCAGGCGTGGCACCAGGCAGACCGCCTCCGCGCAGGTCGAGGCCTCGCCGACCACCTCGATGCCGCCGGCGTCGGCGAGCACCTCGCGTATCCCCCGACGCACGATCTCGTGATCGTCGAGGAGGAAGACACGGACCGTTTCCACTCCGGCAACGATAACCGCCACGCATCGGCCCCGTGCTGGTGAAACGATGGTCGGCGGCAGCAGGGGGTGCCGATCGGTGCGTGCGCGCCTGCGCGCCCGCGGTGCGCCCGCGCCTTCGCCGGCGGAGGAGGATCCGGCGGACTCCGGGGTAGGGACCGGTCCGGGGGCATGCCAGCCGGAGCACCCGGCGAGGGGACTGACCGTGAAATGTAGCGCGCAGGCCCCGTCCTTCAGGGCAGGGATAGCGCGTCAACTTCGATATCAGGGTGGCGGTGGATAGGTGTATTCTGCCGGTCGTGGGGAGTCGGGTGGTGAAGCGGGCGTATCGGTACCGTTTCTACCCGACCCCCGATCAGGTGGAACAGTTAGCGAAAACGTTTGGTTGTGTGCGTTACGTGTACAATCGGGCGTTGTTTGAGCGGTGCCGGGCGTGGGTTCAGGAAGGGCGTCGGATCAGCCACGCCGAGACGGACAGGATGCTCACCGGGTGGAAACGCGACCCTTCGACGGTGGGGCTCGCCGAGCCGTCGAAGGGCCCGTTGCAGGCGGCGTTGCGGCATCTGCAGAGGGCGTTCGTGAACTTCTGGGAGAAACGGTCCGGCCATCCGTCGTTCAAGAAGAAAGGCAGGGCGCTCGACGCGGCGACCTATTTCCGTAACTGCTTCACCTTCCGCGACGGGCAGGTAAGGCTGGCGAAGCAGGACGAGCCGTTGGACATCGTCTGGTCGCGTCCCCTGCCGGAGGGGGCCGTGCCGTCGCAGGTGACGGTGTCGCGCAACGCCCGCGGCCAGTACCACGTCTCGATCCTGGTCGAGGAGACCGTCACCGGCCTGCCGGTGTCGTCG
>NZ_KB893757.1 GCF_000374165.1 Parafrankia elaeagni | reverse complement strand
AGCCATCCACACCCACGTCCGCCTGCACTGGGGAATCGAGAACCGCCTCCACTACATCCGCGACACCGCCTGGCGCGAGGACGCCTGCCACGCCTCCCGAGGAAACGGGCCCAGAAACCTCGCCACCATCCGCAACCTCGCGCTGAGTCTCCTCCGCCTCCACGGAGTCCGAAAGGTCAAGGAAACCCTCGAGCGCATCGCCGGCGACCGCTACCGGGCACTCCACTACCTGGCTACATAGGGCAATGGATCGTCACACTAGGCGATCTTCGCGCAGCCCTGGTATGTTCGGATATGCGGTGATCCGTCTTGTAATCGAGCGGCTAGGGGTTCGAGTCCCCTCGCCGGCTCCAGAAAAATAGGCCCTGACCTGCGGTTTTACAAAGTCAAAGATCATTTTGACAAGATCAGACCGGGTTTGTGTGCGCATTGTGTGCGCATTCGGCGGGTTTGTGCTCAGAACGATCATCGGTGGGGCGTCCTCTTTGGGTGGCTGGGCCGGGATCTGCGGTCGCGACACCACCCTTAAAGCGGTTACGTTCCGTTACTATCGGCGGTCCCGGGTTGCTGGACTGTGGCAAGAATGGCGCGCGCCGGTTGACGGTGGCCGGTCCGCCGTTCCACCCCCATGGCCACCGCGGGGTGGGTCTGTTGCGTTGTGGGATGGCAGGGCATGGTTGGCCCCGCCGGGCGGGTGATCAGATCGTGAGGGTGAGTTCGGTGAACGCGGCTGTCAGCCGTGTGTGCGGGTCGGTGTCGATCCCGAGTTCGTAGTGGCCGCGGCGGATGTTCTGGACCAGGGCGTGGCCGGCGCTGATCGTCTGGACCGAGCGCAGCCGTTTCAGGCCGCGCATCGGGCGTAGCCGGGCTTTCAGGCGGCCGTGATCGACTTCGATCCGGTTGTTCTCCCGTGCGGCGTCGACGTGACAGGCCTCGGGGAGCAACTCGTCGAGGAGCCGTGGGTAGACGGGGGCCTCGTCGGTGGTGACCTCGACAGGCCGGCGGCCGTGGGACAGCGCGGCGGTGAAGAACCGGCGTGCCGCAGCCTGGTCGCGGCGGGTGCTGGCGAGGACGTCGATGACCTGCCCGTGCTGGTCAACCGCCCTGTACAGGTAGGTCCAGTGGCCGACGACCTTGACGTAGGTCTCGTCGACGAACCACCTGTCCCCAGGACGGTGCCGGCAGGGCCGCGCGGCGTCGACGAGCAAGGGCGTGAAGCGCTGCACCCACCGGTAGACGGTGACGTGGTCAACGTCGATGCCGCGTTCGGCCAGAAGTTCCTCGACGTCCCGGTACGACAGGGCGAACCGTAGGTACCAGCGGACCGCCAGCACGATCACCTCGGGTGGGAACCGGAACCCGGTGAACTCCGAGGTCGGTACCGGTGGACGGACACGACGTCGACGCATCCTTCGATCATGACTGCTCGGTGGTCGAGATGGTGGACTTCGCCGATGCAACAGTGCCCCCCGGGCTACCCGACCGTTGTTCTTACACACCCACGCCGCCGCCGGCGACTTCTACGCCGACGCGATGGAGATCGTGTGACCGCACCGGCGGACGGCGGTGCAACGTGCCTACAGCGTCCGGGCCGCGTGCATCAAGCGGGTGACGCGCCGAGACTGACACTCACAGAGTCGTACTTTCCCCCGACGCGAGCCGCAGGTGCTCCGCGCTGACGAGGGCGGCGAGCGTGCTGTCGTAGATCGGGCGGGCGAGGTCGGTGACGAAGGCGTCGTGGATGTCGAAGGCGCGCTGCGGCTTGACTTCGCGGACGTAGTCGATGACCTCGGAGATCTTGCTCCAGGGTGGCATGACGGGGAGCATCAGCGTCTCAACGGCGTGGTCGGGGACGGTGAGGGCATCGCCGGGGTGGAAGACCTTGCCGCCGTCGACGAGGTAGCCGACGTTGGTCATGGGCGGGACGTCGGGGTGGATCTCCGCGTGCCACTCGCCGTGGACCTGGACGTCGAAGCCGGCGGCGGTGAAGGTGTCGCCGTGGCCGACGGTGTGCACCCGGCCAGGGAAGGCCGCGGAGATCTGCTCGGCGACCGACTTGAGGGTCCAGATCTCGACGGCCGGGTTGGCCTTCAGGGCCGCCCGCAGCTGCTCCTCGTCGAAGTGGTCGGGATGCTCGTGCGTGACGAGGATCGCGTGCGCGCCGATCGCGGCGTCCTCCTCGCTGAAGACCCCGGGGTCGAGGACGAGGGTCTGTCCGTCCTTCTCCAGGCGGATACAGGCGTGCGACTTCTTCATGACCTTCATTGCGTGACCTTTACGAGTTCGTCCTGCCTCCAGGGAGGCAGGGGTTCATTTTCTTGGGGGGCGTTCCCTACCGCCCCGGCCCTGCCACCGCGAGCAGCGCAGTGGCGGCCGGGCGTACGGCGGTCAGGCGGGCGGCCACCAGGCGAGCCGGAAGGCCGCGATGCGGTCACCGCGCAGGTCGTAGGAGGCGAAGAAGCGCGCGGTGGCCTCCTGACCGGTGACGAGCGGGGTGAGGAAGTGGTCCGGGACGTCCCGCTCGGGGCGCAGCACGATGTCCAGCTCGGCGAGGATGTGGTCCTCGGACCGCAGCACGATCCGCGGCTTGAGCTCCTCCGGGATCCCGGCGTGCCCGCGGGTGAGGAAGCCGATCACCTCGTCCCGGCCGCTCAGCGTGCCGAGCGGCATGGTGAGCGTGATGTCCTCGGTGTAGTACTGCTGCGCTGTGACCACGTCGTCACCCTCGTTGTAGGTCTTGATGTAGCCGTCGTAGTCCATCGTGGTCTCCTTCTCGACTGCGGTGGTGGTCTGGACGCTGTGCGATCGGTGTGCGGGACGGGGCACGGCCCGCCGCCCGACGGGCACTCTTCGCTCAGCTCCGTGCCGGCCATGCCGTGCGCCGCCAGTCGTTCGGCCTTGCGCTTTTCGATCAGCGCGGCCCGTTCGCGGAAGTACTTCTCCGATGCCGCCTC
The DNA here is from genome assembly GCF_000374165.1 of Parafrankia elaeagni. Taxonomy (GTDB): domain Bacteria; phylum Actinomycetota; class Actinomycetes; order Frankiales; family Frankiaceae; genus Parafrankia; species Parafrankia elaeagni. The sequence continues at coordinate 32,952 of NZ_KB893757.1, read as the reverse complement.
GCGCGGATCGGGCAGTACCTTCTGTAGCCGAATCTGGGTCTTCAGCAGGAAGCGGGTCAGCGCGGCGAGGCGGCGGTCCGGGTCGGGCAGGTGGTGCAGCCGGCGGATGCGCTCCGGCACGGTGGTGAGGACCATCGCCCGGCCGAAGGGCCACAGCCGCTTGGGGAAGTTGCGCTCGACGAAGCCCTGGATGATGCCCTCGGAGACGATCAGGCCGTTCTCGCTGTGCTCGTAGGGCTGCGACTCGTAGTCCTCGACGAACGCGAGCATGGCGTCGAAGTCCTCGGGGAAGCCGGTGACCGGGCCGTGCTCGCCGACGAAGAGCGTGGACATGTCCCGCATCCAGTGGTGGAACGCGATCTTCAGGTGGTCGGGCATGCCGGGCATGCCCAGCAGCTTCTGCAGTCGGTGGTTGAACACCCCGAGCTGGCAGAGCGTGAAGACGAAGTCCTCGTTGTAGGAGAAGTTGCCCGGCAGCTGGCGGGCGATACCCAGATGGAGCCGGTTGAGCTTGGCGACGGACTCCTTGACCGCTTCGCTGGACGGGCCGCCCGAGAACCAGGTCCAGAAGAACTCGTAACCGTCCTCGGCGCGTTTGTCCCGCCGGGAGACGATCTTCCCGGTGTGAGCGAGGGTCTCCGACCCGCGGGGATGGACGACGTTGTGAATGGTGCTGGCCGACACAACCAGGTCGAGGACGGTGGCGTTGAGCTGGTAATCACCCATCAGCCGGATGATCTGCTCGTGGTCGGTCTCCGGGTCCAGCTCGCGCATGGCCCGGTCGACCCACTTGTATCCGCGCTTGGTTCCAGGCACCAGGACTCCTTTGTCGTGGGGTGAACCGGATCGGGGGGTCAGAACGGGTAGTCCGGCAGGTCCCCGCGCACGGTGACCCACTGCTGCTCGGTGAACGCATCGAGATTGGCCGCGGCGCCGCCGTGCCGGGATCCGGTCCCGGAGTCGCCGACCCCGCCGAACGGGGCGATGGCCTCGTCGTTCACCGTCTGGTCGTTGATGTGCACCAGTCCGGACGGGATGCGTCCGGCGAGTTCGAGCCCCTCCATGACGTCGCGTGTCAGGAGGCCGAGCGAGAGCCCGTACACGGAGTCCGCAGCCAGCCGGACGGCCTCGTCGAGATCGGCGGGCGCGACGGGGCCGAAGATCTCCTCGGTGTAGGCCCGGGAGGTCACCGGGACGTCGGCAAGCACGGTCGGACGGTAGAAGAGCCCTTCGTAGGTGCCGCCGGCCGCGATGCGCGCACCCGTGTCGACGGTGTCCCGCACGATGGCGTCGATTCCGGCGAGCTCCAGGTGCACCCGCTTCAGCCGGGTGGCCGCCGCCGCGGCGACGGCCCGTCCTGCCCGGGTGGAACCGGTGAACGCGATGACCGGGATCTGCGGATCCTCGACCAGGGCGGCCCCGACCTCAGCGCCTCCGGGCAGCACGTGCAGCAGCCCGTCAGGCAGCCCGGCCTCTTCGAAGATCCGGGCGAACACGACGCCGCCGGACACGGCGGTCCGCGGATCCGGCTTGAGGAGCACCGCGTTGCCCAGCGCGAGCGCCGGAGCGACGGCGCGCATCGCCAGGATAAGCGGGCTCGCGTACGAGCCAGGTCTCGATCTCCTCCTGGTGCCGCTCGAACAGCGCCGCAGCGCGACGCAGGACCGCGGCACGGTCGGTGTGCGGCTGGGCGGCCCACTCCCGCTGGGCCTGCGCCGCGCGCTCCGCGGCCTTCGCGACGTCCGCGGGCGTCGCCGATCCGACCCGATCCAGGAGGGTGCCGGTGGCAGGTTCGACCACGGCGATGTCCTCGCCGCTCCCGCGGACCCAGCCGCCCGAGAAGATCCGTCCGGACCACTGCGGGTCCGCCAGCAGCTCAGTCTGCACGCGCGTGCCTCCTCGTCGAGCGTGCGCGCTGGTGGCGCGCGACCTGCCGACAAGTGTCCGGACTGCGGCGACGGGGGTCTTGTCCGCACGCGTCGCGCGGCTTGTCAGTTCGCGACAGTCAGCTCGCGGCGGCGTTCGGAGAAGGGCCCAGGCTCTGTCGACGGTATTCGCGGGGTGCGACGCCGAACGCGGAGTGGAAGCGCCTGCTGAACCCGGCGGAGTCGGTCATCCCGTACTGGACGGCGATCTCGGTGATCGTCTCCTCGGCCCGCGCCGGATCGGCGAGGGCGGCCCGCGCGGCGGCCAGCCTGCGCGAGCGGATCACGGCGGTCAGCGTCTGGCCGGCCTCCTCGAAAGCGCGCTGCAGCTGCCGGACGGACACGTGGTGGGCGGCGGCGACGGTGACCGGTCCTAGGTCCGGGTCGCCGAGATGGCGCTCGACATAGTCCAGGGCGCTGTGACGCAGCCCGGTCACCCGGTCCGGATGCGGGAGCTGCTCCACCAGAGCCATCAGCGACGCACCGAGCAGATGGGCCAGCGCGTCGGCGACCCGCTCCTCCTGCCGTCGGGTGAGCATGCCCAGCCCGTCGACCAGCGGTCCCAGCATGCCCACGGTCGTCGCTGCCGCCGGATCGGACCCGGCGATACGGGTGGCGGACACGGCGGAGACGCGCTCGGGGGTCAGGCCGAGTAGACCAGCCGGCAAGGACACCGTGGTTGTCCGGGTGTCCTCGGCGAACAGGGCCGTGCATGCGCGGCCGGGGTCGATCAGGGCGAGGTCGCCGGGCATCAGGTGCGCCTCCCGCCCGCTCTGGCGCAGGGTCGTGGTCCCGGAGAGGGCGACGATCACGGTCACCGGCGCGGCCACGCGACCGCGCTCGGGCCGGGAGTGCAGCACCGAGGCCGCCATGGCCGTGTGGGTGACCCGGAGCCTGTCGATCTCACCGACCGTGATCCGTCCGCGCACGTCCGTCCGCAACGGGGTGAACCGGAGGGGGGCGTAAAGGTCGCAGAGCACGTCCTGCCAATGTGCCGACCGGTCGGCCGTGGGCCACTGCTCCGCATCGATCACGGTGACCATCCCGACCTCCTCCGCGGCGACGTCGCCGGATGCCCTCGATCCTGGCAGAGTACGGGCTGGTCGGGCTCCGCCGCCTGTCCCCGGTCGGCAGCACGTCCGCCCCGGCCCCGGCGGTGACCGAACATGCATTTCTTCCTGCCGCTCCTGGCCGTGTATCGCACGACGGGATCGTACTCGGGAAGCGCGAAAGCGTCGGTTACGGGCGCGGGCGTCGGATAAGGTGCCATCGGGTCTTCTCCGGGCTTGGTTCGGCGGGTTAACCGACCAATCCGCCGAAGACCCACCTATTGGCCACCTGCCGCGCCGCAGGGTCACCCGAACACGGTATCCCGGCCATCAACAAGAGTGAAGATCCCCGGCTCCGGCTCGATGACCACACCAGCCGCTACCCGTGCTTTGTTGAACCGGCGCTGTTGCGTTGCGGGAAGGCAGCGCATGCCGGGCCCCGGCCGGCCCGGTGCTTCAGACGGCTGCGGCGAGCTCGGTGAATGCGACGGACAGCCGCAGCTGCGGGTGGGTGTCGACGGCGAGTTCGTAGTAGCCGCGGCGGATGTTCTGGACCGTGGTCGGGTGGCCCGGGGGGATCGCACCCCCGGGCTCCCACAGAGTCGGGTAGGCCGCCGGCGAGGTGCCCGCTTGAAGCGGGTCCTTTTCCGTCGGCCTCCCGCCGAACGATACGTGCGCCTTTCAGTGCATATCGCTCTCCAGTGGTTGTGCCGTGGGTTGCGTGGTGGACCGACCGGCGTGGATCGCTTCGTGGCAGGGACGGCAGACCACGAGGGTTGTGCGCCGTCGCATCGCCATGAGTCGAGCCCACGCTGGTTTCTCGCGCCGTCCTGGTTTGTTGAGGTCCGCGAGGTGCCGGACGTGGTGGACTTCCACGCGGTCCGTTGCTCCGCACATCTCGCAGCCGCCCGCGAGGAGCCGGTGGATCAGCTCGTTGCCACGGACGGTTCCCAGGGTCGGCGCTCGGTCGGTGAGGGTCGCGGTGGGCTGTCGGTGTAGCGGAATACCGCCGAAACGTGCGACCAGTGGCTTCTTGCCATCGTCGCGCTGGACCGTGACCTGGAAGCAGGTTCTCGGCCCGCGGTCGGTTCGCACGGTGGCCTTGTATTTGCGGGCCATCGTGTTGACGTTGGACCGGTGCTTACTTGCCAGGGTCTTCAACATGGAGGTTTCCATGACCCGGCGCAGCTTCTGAAGCCGGTAGACGTCACCGGCGAGCAAATAGTACTGGACGACGCCCCGGTACTCGGCCTGATACTTCGACGCGATCGTGTAGTCATCGTCGTGCAGCATCTGGGGCCGTTGCGCGGGTTCACCGCGCCTGTAGTACAGGGCACACTTCTGCCTGATCATGTCGGGGGGTATTCGTAGCCCGATCGCGCCGTTGACCGCTCGGCGTCCCCGGGTAATCTTCGTGTCGGAGTGCTGGGCTACGATATGGTAACCGAGGAAACGCGCCCGCCCGGTCTGGGCATGGGTGATCAGCTTCTTCTCGCGGGACAGTTCCAGTTTGAGCATTCCTGGCGGCGAAGCCGCCACCTGGTCGAATGAGAATCTCGTGGGGCTGCGGTGACCTGTTGGTAGCGTGCCGCGGTGTGGCTGGGATGATGGTGGGGCGTTACCCGGTCGACGTCGGCTGTCTCTGGTGCGGACGAGCCCGTGTTTGAGTATGGCGGCTGAGGCCTGGGGCACTTGTTCCTGCTGCCGTGAGCGCGTTCCTCAGTTTCCGTGTTCAGGCCTCCCCGGGTAACGCGCTTTGGAGAGTGTTCCTGGTTGGGAAGGGGGCAGGGGTGGAAGTGGTGTTCCCGCGCTGTGCGGGGCTCGACGTCCATCGGGACACGGTGGCCGCGGCGGTACGGATCCAGCCCGCGAAAGGACCCGCGAAAGTCGAGGTCCGCACGTTCACCACGACCGGCGGTTCGCTGGGGCTCCTCGCGGACTGGCTGGCCCAGAACAAGGTCACGATCGTGGGAATGGAATCAACAGGGGTTTACTGGAAACCCGTCTTCCACATGTTGGAGGACCAGTTCGAGTGCTGGCTTCTCAACGCCGCGCATGTGCGTAACGTACCAGGCCGGAAAACAGATGTGGCGGACGCCGTGTGGCTGGCGGACCTCGTCGCGCACGGCCTGGTCCGCCCGTCGTTCGTCCCCCCGAAACCGTTCCGGGACCCACGCGATCTTACCCGGGCCCGGCGCACGGTCGTGGAGGAGAAGACCCGCGAGGTCCAGCGGCTGGAGAAGCTGATGCAGGACGCCGGCGTGAAATTCACCAGCGTCGCGTCCCAGCTGCTGGGCGTCTCCGGCCGGGCGATCCTGGAGAAGATGATCGACGGAGAACAGAACCCGCAGTACCTGGCCGACCTGGCCCGCGGCCGGCTACGGGGGAAGATCCCCCAGCTCGCCGAGGCGTTGGCGGGAACGTTCCGCTCGGGTCACCACGGGTTCCTCGCAGCGCAACTGTTGGAACGCATCGATCTGTGTGACGAGCAGATCACCGAGCTCGACCGTCGGATCGAGGTGATGATCGCCCCTTTTGTCGAGACGGTGGACCGGGTGACGACGATCCCGGGGGTGGGTAGGGTCACCGCGATCGTGCTGCTCGCCGAGGTCGGGATCGACATGTCCCGGTTCCCGACCGCCGGGCATCTGGCGTCCTGGGCGGGGATCTGCCCAGGGAACCACACCTCGGGCGGGAAACGCCTCTCCGGCCGTACCCGCCACGGGAACAAGTGGTTACGTACCGCGTTGACCGAGGCAGCGTGGGCCGCCGCCAGGAGCAAGAACACCTACCTGGCGTCGCACCATGCCCAGGTCCGGGGCCGCCGCGGGATCCAGAAAGCGATCGGGACGACCCGCCACGACATTCTCATCGCCTACTGGCACATCGTCGCGGGTAACACCGAATATCACGACCTCGGTGGCGACTGGCACACCCGCCGCCGCCGGAACCCGGAGAAACGAAAGAACACCCTCGTCGGCGAACTGGAGAAGCTCGGCTACACCGTCACCATCGAACCCGCAGCCTGACCCCAGCCCCCCGGGTCAGCATTCCGCATGCGCGGACCAACCAGCACCGGGTCCCCGCGCGATCCCGCACGCCCCGACCCAGCCCCTCCGTGGTCCAGTAATTCACTCCTCAGGTGTCCAGCCCGTCGGTCGGCGCAGCGTCGGGCAGCGACAGCAGGCGGGTGAGGCGTTGCGCAGATCGTTGGCTGATCGTGGTGGTCAATTTAGCGCAGACCCGCGCGAGATGAAACGCCCGGTCGGTCGGGTTGCCGGTCGGGCGGCGGGCCGGCCGCGACGCGCGGACCGCCACGGTCCGGGGAGGCGGCGGCGCCGGAGGCCTGGTCGCTGCGAGGATGGGTGACATGGCTTGGGCGGATCTGCGCGCGTTTCTGGGTGACCTCGAGAAGCACGGTGAGCTGCGCCGCATCAAGGCTCCGGTCGACCCGCGCCTGGAGGTGACGGAGATCGTGCAGCGCGTGGTGCGGGCGGGTGGCCCGGCGTTGCTGTTCGAGAACCCGGTGGGCTCGGACCTGCCGTTGGCGATCAACGTCTTCGGCACCGAGAAGCGGATGGCCCGGGCGCTCGGCGTGGAGAAGCTGGACGATCTGGGCGCCCGGCTCGCGGACATGCTGCGCCCGGAGCTGCCGCATGGTTTCTCCGGGATGCGGGACGCTCTCGGCAAGGCCGCACGGCTGACGAACATGCCGCCGAAGAAGGTCCGTACCGCGCCGTGCCAGGACGTCGTCTACAAGGGCGACGAGGTTGACCTGTTCCGGCTGCCGGGCATCCTGTCCTGGCCGGACGACGGCGGCGCGTTCCTGAACCTGGGCCTGACCCACACCCGTCATCCGGAGACCGGTGCCCGCAACCTCGGCATGTACCGGCTACAGCGCCACGACGCCCGGACCGTCGGGATGCACTGGCAGATCCACAAGGACTCGAACGCGCACCACGCCGTCGCCGAGCGGCGAGGTGAGCGGCTGCCGGTCGCGATCGCGTTCGGCTGCGACCCGGTGGTCACCTACGCGGCGAGCGCCCCGCTGCCGGCGGACATCGACGAGTACCTGTTCGCGGGCTTCCTGCGCAGTGAGCGCGTCGAGCTGGTCGACTGCCTGACCGTCCCGCTGCAGGTACCGGCGAACGCCCAGATCGTGCTGGAAGGCTGGCTGGAGCCGGGGGAACGCCTCCCGGAGGGTCCCTTCGGCGACCACACCGGCTTCTACACGCCGGTCGAGCCCTTCCCGGCGCTGCACGTCAATGTGATGACGATGCAGCGCGACCCGATCTACCAGACGATCGTCGTCGGCCGGCCGCCCCAGGAGGACGGGCCGATGGGCAAGGCCACCGAGCGCATCTTCCTGCCGTTGATCAGGATGCTGATCCCCGAGATCGTGGACTACGACCTGCCGGAGGCCGGCGTCTTCCACAACTGCGCGATCGTGTCGATCGATAAGCGCTACCCCAAGCAGGCACAGAAGGTGATGCACGCCGTCTGGGGCGCTGGGCAGCTCTCGTCGTGCAAGCTCGTGATCGTCGTCGACGCGGACTGCGACGTGCACGACTACTCCGAGGTCGCCTGGCGGGCGTTCGGCAACGTCGACTACGCCCACGACCTGGTCACGACCATCGGCCTGGTCGACCACCTCGACCACTCGTCGTACGAGCAGTTCTATGGCGGCAAGGCGGGCATCGACGCGACCCGCAAGCTGGCCACCGAGGGCTACCGCCGGGCCGGCGGCTGGCCCGACGAGTGTGTCATGGACGAGGCCACCCGGACCCTGGTGACCTCGCGCTGGAAGGAGTACGGCCTCTCGTGAGCGCAGGAGTGAGCCGGATACCAGGTGTGAGAGGGGACGTGAGATGACCGAGGCCGTGGCGATGCCGAGGGAGATCGTGCCTTCTCCGCGCAGAACGCCGTTCTGGTCCGTGACAGGATTGCTGACTACCTCGAAAGGGCACTGTTGCATCGGCGAAGTCCGCCATCTCGACCACCGAGCAGTCATGATCGAAGGATGCGTCGACGTCGTGTCCGTCCACCGGTTCCGACGTCGGAGTTCGTCGGGTTCCGGTTCCCACCTGAGGTGATTGTGCTGGCGGTCCGCTGGTACCTACGGTTCGCCCTGTCGTACCGGGACGTCGAGGAACTTCTGGCCGAACGCGGCATCGACGTTGACCACGTCACCGTCTACCGGTGGGTGCAGCGCTTCACGCCCTTGCTGGTTGAGGCGGCTCGTCCGTGTCGGCACCGGCCTGGGGATGGGTGGTTCGTCGATGAGACGTACGTGAAGGTCGCGGGCCGGTGGACGTATCTGTACCGGGCCGTTGACCAGCACGGGCAGGTCATCGACGTTCTCGCCAGCGAACGACGCGACCAGCTCGCTGCCCGGCGCTTCTTCGTTCGGGCCCTGGCGCAGGGGCGCCGGCCAGCCGAGGTCACCACCGACAAGGCCTCGGTCTATCCGCGGGTCCTCGACGAGCTGTTTCCCGGGGCCTGCCACGTCGACGCCGCGCGGGAGAACAACCGGATCGAGGCCGACCACGGCCGGTTGAAAGCGCGGCTCCGGCCGATGCGCGGGCTGAAACGCCTCCGCTCGGTCCAGACGATCAGTTCCGGGCATGCTCTGGTCCAGAACATCCGCCGCGGCCACTACGAACTCGCCACCGACACCGACCCACAGCTCCGGCTGGCAGCCGCATTCATGGAACTCGCCGCCGCGATCTGACCGAAGGTCACCATGGCCGCTGGCATGCTCTGCCTCCTACGAACGCAACACCGCCGTTGAACGCGTGGATGACGTCCCGGACGGTGTCGGGATCAGCGGCGACTTGCCGGGCGCAGCGAAAGCTAATAATTCGGGCATTCCGGGCGGCGCCTCCGAGGGCGATCGGCGGGTCCAACTCGTGGCCGCGGACACGGAATCACGGACAGCTGCCCAGACTGGGCGGATTCATCAGCTATCGTCACCCCACCCGCGTCGGCTACACACCGTCACTACCGAATGTGGCGCAGAGCCCGCAACGCAACAGACCCCCGACGCCGGACCGGTGGACAGGCACGACCTCGACGCATCACTCGATCATGACCGGTCAGGATCCGCGATGCCGGACTCCGCCGATGCAACAGTCTGCCTGGCCATGGTCCCGCCCACACCCGAGAGCCCGGCGACGTACTGCCCGCCCCGCCTCCGCCGGAGGCAACAGCGTCCCTGGCGAGGGTCCGCCGGTAGACTCGTGGCCATGAGCACCGCCAGCCGCATCACGGCTGACCCGGCCATCATGGCGGGCGCGCCGGCGATTCGCGGTACCCGGGTCACCGTGTCCGTGGTGCTGGGTCAGCTCGCGGCTGGCTCGACGGTCGAGGAGCTGCTCGCCGACTACCCGTCGCTCACCCGCGACGACGTGCTCGCCGCTCTCGCGTTCGCTGCGGAGACGATGCCGCAAGAGCGCCCGTTCATCGCCGCATGAAGTTTCTCGTCGACGAGAACCTCTCACCGCGGGTCGCCGAACTGCTGCGTGACAAGGGCATCGACACGACGCACGTCCTCGAGCACGGGCTCGGCGGTTCCCCTGACACCGAGGTCAGCACGTTCGCCGTCACCGAGAGACGTGCGATCATTTCCGCCGACAGCGACTTCACCACTCTGCTCGCGCTCAGTCGCGGCACCGCTCCCTCGCTGGTCCTGCTCCGGTCCGGCGATCAGCTCAAGCCCGACGCGCAAGCCGCCCTGTTGCTGGCGAACCTGCCCGCGCTGGAAGACGATCTCGAACAGGGCGTCGTCGTTTCGCTCAGCACCACCCACGTGCGGGTCCGTCGACTCCCGCTCCGTTGAGCACTGCTGCCCCCGATCTGGCCCGCAGTCTGAGTGCAGATCCGGCACCGGGCTCCGTTGGCTACATATCGTAGCCAGAGCGCGTCTCTGCCCAGGAAGTCTGGGAATGCCTGTCACGCCGGGGCGTCATCGATCGCACCCCAGCGGTGTGTGCGCATTGTGTGCGCGGATGCTCCGTCGCGGCATCGGCCGGCACGTTCCGGCATCGAAATCGCCCTGACCTCGGATTTTGCGGCACGGGGCGGCACGTTCCGGTATGTTCGGATACGCGGTGATCCGTCTTGTAATCGAGCGGTTAGGGGTTCGAGTCCCCTCGCCGGCTCCAAAAGTGGCTGTAGCACAGGCACTTTCGCCGATCGGGCCAGTTGAACAAGATCTCAAACCCCACGCTTACCCCACGCTTTTCATCACTTTTAGTGACCATCTTCGATCTTCGTGGGCTGTCGTTCTTCCCGCCTGAACCGGGTTGCCGGGCGCAGTAACGGCGCGTCCAGCAGGCGGGCGGGACGGGGAGTGGTGGCGCGGTACGGCGGTGCGGATGTAACGCTATGTGTTGGCTGCTCCGGCGTGCCTAGTGGCTGGCGGAAGGGTCCGAGAGGCGCGTTTCGGCGCGTTTCACCGGTGTGCCGCACAACCTTGCTAGGTGTTTAGATCCCAGGTCAGGGGCATGTTTCCTCGCTAGAGGTGTTGCTAGAACTAGCGGATGGGGTTGCTAGGTCCAGCGGCACTCTCGCCGAGAGACAGCCCAGGATTTCGTAACCATCCGTGACATTGTGGTGGAGTTCGACGCTGCGCCGACGGTGCCGCACCTACCCGCCGGAACCACGGTCCTGACACATGACGAAGGCCGGTCCCGAGGACGATGCCCCGGGACCGGCCCGCTCATGCCGTGCCGCACGCCGACCAGTGGGGGCCCAGCAGGACGGCGCCGTCGCCTTCCCGCCGGAGAACCCGGCCGGCCTACGTCACGACTGATCCGGTGGGGCTTCGAGCGTCGCCGGCCCGGAGTTCCATCCCGAACCGTGGTGGGGCTCCGCCGGCTTGAACCTCATCTCGCCGTCGGTCATCGACGTGAGCACGCACCCGAGCGGAAGCCTGCGGAGCGTCGTCGCGATCGTCGCCGGATGAACTCCCGCCGGCACTGACACCGCGAAGCACCGGAACGGCCCGGTGCCCTCCTCGCGGATGACGGGATCGTCGTCCCTGGTGCTTGTCTCGGTGCTGGTGTGCGGTGGAGCTGACAGCATGTCGGACACGGTGTCGACCTTCCCAAGTCGGTCGGTGCCGAGGGCCGGTTCCGGTGGTGACACACCGGGCCGGCCCGACCTGTTCCTGACACACCGCACGTTAGTCATTCTCGTAGCGTAAGTACAGCGCCCACGTTGTAGACGCGGGTACGCTTCTAGCGTCAGTTGAGTGTCCGGGCAGAGCGATGACGAGATGATCAGCCGCGCGGAACTCCGCACCTTGGTCGACATCGACGGCCTTCGCTCGCTGCTCGGCGCGGGCACCGCCCGCCGGGAGCGCGTCAGCCGGAGCTATGCCACAGCGGTGGCCAGCCGAAAAGGCTTCCCCGATCCCCTGATCGACCACCCGCGACTGCGGCTCTGGCGTCGGACCGATGTCGAAGCATGGCTGGACGCGAACCGTCCAGGTTGGCGCGCCAATTGACCTGATTTCCACAGGAAACGACCGCGTGGGTGCGGGGTGTTTCAGGAAATCGCTATTTCATCTGGGCTGCCTCGGCGGGTAAGGTCCTCTGCAGCTCGCGTCTGTTAATTGCACGCGGATGTTTTCCAGGCTGCTTTCGGATTCCAGATGACGGATTAGATCTCCGTTTCCTCCGATGTAGGTGGAATACGTATCCGGGTCGGTCGCGACGCACCATGTCCTCTCCGCTGGCCACCACAGGGTGGGCGACTGGAAGTAGGTCCCGGCGCGGACCGATGTGGCAGCCGCCAGGTGGCCAGCGAACAGCAGATAAGGGAGATATGGCCCGACGAGCCGTTGCGGTCCGCCGGCATCCGCTGCGGCCACGTTGAACCAGCCATATCCGTCCCACACAGCGAAAAGACAGTCGTTCGGGTCGGCAGTGTGCGAGTCGAGGACAGATGCGAGTAGGGCGGTGTCGTTCTCGCTCAGGCTTCCTCTGATGGGGGCGCCGTACAGCTGCGCCGATACCTGGGTCGGACCGATTAGGTCGGTATAGCTTGTTTCGGCATCGAACTTCCGTCCAACATCTTCCGCGACATCGCGCCATCGGACCACGGGCGATCTGTGGTCGTAAAACGGGTTGAGGATGCGCAGATAGGAATCGAATCCGCCAGGTACGAGCCCGGCGACAAGGCCATCGGTGCGTCGCAGCACGGAAACTGGCCAAGTCGACCCCTGGGAGGGTTCGACTATCTGCAGACCCGCAAACGGCGAGAGCGTCATGGGCGCAGTGTAGCGCGATCGGTGTCATCGGGACGGCGTCGGCAAACTAGATATATACCGGTGCCGACCTGACGTTTCAGCTGTCCAGAATTTCCAGTATTGCTGCTGCGCCGGTCTCGGCGACCTGACGGCCGTAGTACCGGTCCTTGGTCATGCTGACGTGGCGGTGCCCGAGCGGCACTGTTGCATCGGCGAAGTCCGCCATCTCGACCACGGGTCAGTCATGATCGAAGGATGCGTCGACGTCGTGTCCGTCCACCGGTTCCGACGTCGGAGTTCGTCGGGTTCCGGTTCCCACCTGAGGTGATCATGCTGGCGGTCCGCTGGTACCTACGGTTCGCCCTGTCGTACCGGGACGTCGAGGAACTTCTGGCCGAACGCGGCCTCGACATTGATCACGTAACTGTGCACCGGTGGGTCCAACGCTTCACGCCCTTGCTCGTCGACGCCGCGCGGCCGTGTCGGCACAGCCCTGGGGACAGGTGGTTCGTCGACGAGACCTATGTCAAGGTCGCCGGACGGTGGACGTACCTGTACCGGGCGGTTGACCAGTACGGGCAGGTCATCGACGTCCTTGCCAGCGAACGACGCGACCAGGCCGCGGCCCGCCGCTTCTTCGCCCAGGCGCTGTCCCACGGGCGCCGGCCCGTCGAGGTCACCACCGACAAGGCCGCCGTTTACCCGCGGCTCCTCGACGAGTTGCTCCCCAAGGCCTGCCACGTCGACGCCGCGCGGGAGAACAACCGAATCGAATCCGACCACAGCAGACTCAAAGCCCGGCTCCGCCCGATGCGCGGACTGAAACGGCTGCGCTCCGTCCAGACGATCAGCGCAGGGCATGCATTCGTCCAGAACATCTGCCGCGGCCACTACGAACTCGGGATCGACACCGACCCGCACACACGACTGACAGCCGCGTTCACCGAGCTCACCCTCGCCATCTGATCACACGATCGACAGGGTCAACCATGCCCTGCCATCCCCCAATGCAACAGACCCCTCGGGCGTGTATCAGCACGATGGGTACCACCCCTTGGTTACACATGACAACGGATGTTCTGGACACCCGGCAAGGGCAGCGGCCCACGTCCGGGACGTCTCGCGGCGGCGCCCCGCGAAAGGCGCCCCTGACAGTCGCTGACGTATGTCATGGGTGAACCGTGCGCGCCTCACCGAATCCGGTGAGGACGTCACCGTTCGTGACGCCGATGGCGCCGGATGCTGAATGCCATGGACGAAGACACCAGTGTCATCACCGTCACGGATCTCTGGCGCCGCTATGGCCAGGTGGGAGGACGCGGCTACGACGCGGTCCAGGGGGTGGAGTTCTTGGTACGTCGAGGCGAGCTGTTCGCGTTGCTCGGGACCAACGGCGCCGGCAAGACGTCCACCCTGGAGGTCCTCGAGGGCCTGGCCAGGCCGAGCGCCGGCACCGTCAGGGTGCTCGGGCACGACCCGTTCCGGGACCGGCGCCTGGTGCGGCCCAGGATCGGCATCATGCTCCAGGCGGGGGCGTTTCCCGCCGACCTGACGGTCAGGGAGGCGGCCCTGGCGTGGGCCGGCACGCTGACGTCACCGCGCCCGGTCGCCGAGGCGCTCGAACTGGCCGGCGTCCAGGAACGGGCGACGGTTCGCATCCGGCAGCTGTCCGGCGGCGAGCGGCGCAGGCTCGACCTCGCCATGGCCGTCCTCGGCCGGCCCGAAGTGCTGTTCCTCGACGAGCCGACAACCGGTCTGGACCCGGAGAGCCGCCGCGCGACCTGGGACGGGATCGGAAACCTGCTCGCGGCGGGAACCACGGTCGTGCTCACCACCCATTACCTCGAGGAGGCCGAAGTGCTGGCGAACCATCTGGCGATCATGCATCGGGGCCGGGTCGTGCGCACCGGGACGCCGGCCGAGGTGGTCGCGTCGCAACCCGCCCGCGTCTCGTTCGAGCTGGACGCCGAACTCCCCGTCGAGCTTCCGGAACTGCCCGGCACACAGCTGCACCCGGCCGAGGCGTGGCTCGGTCGCCGGAAAGGCAAGGGAGGCAAGGGAGGCAAGGGGGGCGACGGGAGCGGCGGGGGCGACGGCGATGGTGGCGGCGACGGTGGCAGTGGCGGCGGAGGGGGCGGCTGCGCCGTCCTGCTGACCACCGCGGACCTCCAGCAGACGCTCGCGGTGCTGCTGGCCTGGGCAGACCGGCATGGGATACGCCTGCACAACCTCAACGCCCGGTCCGCGTCGCTGGAGGAGGCCTTTCTCGCCGTGGCCCGGTCCGACGAGATCCGTGAGTTCGGCCGGCCAGACCGGGCGGCGCGGCCAGCCCGGCCGGCGCGGGTGACGCGGGTGACGCGGGCGCGGCGACCGGACAGGATGTCGGCGTGAGCGGCGGAGCCGGGCTGGCGCGTCCGCTGTCAGGACTGGTCAGCGCCGGCGCGGCGCGGCGGATCAGGTCGCTGGGGAAGGCCGAGGCGGTGCTGCTCCGGCGTAACGTCGTGGCGCTGCTCATCGCGCTCGGGACTCCGGTGAGCCTGCTTCCGCTGATGATGTCGGCCTCGGACGGGGACGGCCGGTTCGCCGGGCTCGGCGCGGCCGCGCTCACCGCGCTGACGGCGATCGTTCTCCTGGCCGCTGTGTACTACAACCTCGTCACCACGCTGGTCGCCCGGCGCGAGGACCTGGTGCTCAAGCGGCTGCGAGCCGGTGAGGCCGGCGACCTGGAAATCCTTGCCGCGACGGCGGCGCCCGCCGTCGCGGTGGCCTGGGCGCAGATCGCGGTGACGGCCGTGGCCACGGCCACGCTGTTCGACCTGGCCGCGCCGGTGAACCCGCTGCTCGTGCTGGCCGCCATCGGGCTCGGCACGGTCGTGTTCGTGCTGCTGGCCGCGCTCAGCACTGCCGTGACCCCCAGTGTCGAGCTGGCGCAGGTGACGACCATGCCGGTGCTGCTGGTGCCGCTGGCGCTGTGCGGGCTGTTCGTCCCGCTCGACGAGCTGGCCGCGCCATGGGAGTCCGCCGCCCGGGTGCTGCCGCTCTCCCCGGTGGTCGACCTGATGCGACTTGGCCTGACCGGAACCACGACCGACGGGCGCGTCGTGGACTTCGCCGGTTCGTTCGGCGTGGCGGCGGTGCCGATCCTGGTACTGGTGGTGTGGGCGGGCGCGGCCGGCTGCGCGGCACGGCGGTGGTTCCGCTGGGAACCGCGCCAGTGACCGAGCGGCGCGCCGGGACGCGGGAAGATCGCGCTGAACCGTCCCGGCGCGCCGTGGCCATGCCACTGTGGACCCCATGACCCGGAGGTGGTGGTGGTGGTGGCGGGAGCGGAGCAGCGCCGAGCGCATGGACGCCATGGTCCGGTGGCCGCTCTACCTGTTCTCCACCACCGAGCCAGGCCTGGCGCTGCTCGCGGTCAACTCCCGGTCGGGCGCCTGGGGGCCGCCGGCCGCCGGGCTGCTGGCGGTGTCCGCGCTGCATGCCGTGGCCTGTGTCGCGCTGCTGCGCGCCGGGCTCGCGGCCCACCTGGGCGGACCTCGTCCGCCGGCTCGGCTGGTTGCCGGGGCTGCGGCGGGCGCGATCGTGATGGCAGTGGTGGGCGCCGCCGTCCCCGGGTTCGCCGCCGACCCCGGCGGCGGTGGCGTCCCCATCACACTCACCGTGGCGATGATCGCTGGCGGCGCGCTGACCGGAGCGGTAGCGCCGTTGCTGCGGACGCCGGCGCTGCTTGGCTGCGTGGCGCTGGGCGCCGCCGGCGCCGGCGGGCTGGTTGCGGCCGCGGCGGCCGGAACGACGGGGCCCGGGAACGCGCCGGGAACGGCGGCGGTCGAGGCGGCCATGTTCTACGCGTACACAGTGGTGCTGGTGGCGCTCACCTACCGGGTCTCGACGTGGATGCTCGGTGTGGTGTGGGAGATCGACCGCTCGCGGGCGGCCCACGCCAGCCTGGCCGTGGCGGAGGAGCGGCTGCGGTTCGCCCGGGACCTGCACGACGTCCTCGGCCACAACCTCTCACTGATGGCGGTCCAGAGCGAACTCGCCGCGCGCCTGGCCGGCCGCGGCGACGCCGAAGCGGTGAACCGGATGCTGGATGTCCGTCAGGTGGCCCACGAGTCGCTGCGCGAGATGCGCGCCGTGGTCGACGGCTACCGCCGGGCCGACCTCGGCGCGGAGCTCGCGGGCGCCCAGTCGCTGTTGCGCTCGGCCGGCGTGGCCTGCCAGGTCACCGGCGCGGCCAGCCGGGGCGGCCGTGAACAGGCCCTGCCTCCCTCCGCGCAGGCCGCGCTGGGCTGGGTCGTCCGGGAAGCGACCACCAACGTGATCCATCACAGCGAGGCCACCACCTGCGCCATCGACCTCGAGGTACGAGACGGCCCCGGTCACGCGCGCACCGCGGTGCTGCGGATCACCAACGACGGCGTTCCGCCAGTCCCGGCGGGCGCCACCAGGCCAGGCGGCTCACCCCCTGCTCCCGGGGCGGGCAGCGGCCTGGCCGGCCTCGACGAGCGGCTCGCCGGCCTGGGCGGCGTTCTCACCGTGGCCCGGGAACCGGGTGGCTCCTTCGTCCTGGAGGCGCGGCTCCCGGTCCCCGCCGACGCCACGCACGGCACGGCCCCGGCCGGGACACCGCCGCCCGCGCGGGGCGCGGCCATCATGCTGGAAGCAGGCTCATGATCAGGGTGCTGCTCGCCGATGACGAGAACCTCATCCGCGGCGCGCTGGCGGTGCTGCTGTCCATGGAGGACGACATCACGGTGGTCGCGCAGGCGGCATCCGGGCCGGAGGCGCTGGCGACGGCCCGGCTCCACCGCCCCGACGTCGCGCTGCTCGACCTGCAGATGCCCGGCCTGGACGGCATTGCCGTCGCCCAGGCGCTGCGCGCCGACCTGCCCGCGTGCGCCAACGTGATCGTGACCAGCCACGGGCGGCCCGGCTATCTCAGGCGGGCGCTCGCCGCCGGAGCGCGCGGCTTCCTGCCCAAGACCGTGTCCGTGCAGGTGCTCGCCGACGTGGTGCGGGTGGTGCACGGCGGCGGCCGGTACGTGGACCCGGAGCTGGCGGCCGAGGCGATCGCGGCCGGGGACAGCCCGCTGACGCCGCGCGAGGCGGAGGTGCTGGAGCTGGCCGCTGGCGGCGCGCCGGTGGAGGAGATCGCGGCACGGGTGTCGCTGTCGCGGGGCACCGTGCGCAACTACCTGTCATCGGCGGTCGCCAAGCTGGGCGCGGTCAACCGGCACGAGGCCGTCCAGCTCGCCCGCGTCCGCGGCTGGATCTGACCGGAGGCGGCCCCAGCGAGGGATCATGCCCGCGCCGGCTGGCCTACTCGCGGACGCCGGCCAGCTCGGCGGGCGGCGACGCAGCAGCAGCGCGGCCGGGACCACGCTGGCTAGCCACACCGCGCCAGTAGCCGCGAACCGCAAGTCTCGTGCGGTGTGGAGCGGATATCTAACCTCGAAAGCGGTATTACCCCAGTCGTCTCGCGCTGCCCTGCCAGTGGGTCCCCCTCCTGGGGGTAGTGATGGTGCGATATGGATGTGTATGACCGTTTCGGGGCCCATTATGGGTTCGCGGTTCGCGGTTCGCTGTCGTCGGCGTGCGACTGCAAAGCCCGACTTCGGCACTCCGCCTGTTGCCGTCATCGTGATCTGGGCAGGCTGGGAGTGAGCTGCGTGTTGCTCGGTGTGGGGGTTGGCGGATGAGATCT
This sequence comes from Parafrankia elaeagni, assembly GCF_000374165.1. Taxonomy (GTDB): domain Bacteria; phylum Actinomycetota; class Actinomycetes; order Frankiales; family Frankiaceae; genus Parafrankia; species Parafrankia elaeagni. The sequence goes on along the minus strand of NZ_KB893757.1, from coordinate 15,021 downwards.
CAGCGAACGCCACCGAGCCGGGATCCGCCGGCGGTGGTGGTGCGGACGGAGCTGCTGCGTGAGACGGAGCAGACCCGGGTGACTCGGCTGGTGTTCCCGGCTGGGAGTGTGATCCGGAAGGAGCCGCTGGGACCTGGCTCGCAGCGGCGGTTGCGTCATGAGGTTGAGGTCCTCGAGCGTCTGGCCGGGGTTGGGGGGGTCGTGCAACTGGCGGACGGTGTGTCGACCTGCCCGGGGTCGATCCTGCTGGCCGACGTCGGCGGTGCGGCGCTGTCCGGGCGGACCATGCCACTGGATCCGGCCGAGCTGGCCGATCTGGCCGGATCGCTCGCGCGCACCGTGGCGGCGATGCACCGGCGGGGTGTGGTGCATCGGGACATCAGCCCGGCGAACATCGTATTGGGCGGGGATCGCGGCGTGCCGCACCTGATCGACTTCGCGTTGGCTACGAACTGCGCGGAGGTCGAGCCGGGGTTCCTCCACCACAACGAGATCGTCGGGACGGTGCCGTACCTGGCGCCGGAGCAGACCGGCCGGACGGGCAGCCCCATCGACCAGCGGGCCGACCTGTACGCGCTCGGGGCCACCCTCTACGAGCTGGCGACCGGCACACCACCGTTCGGCGCGGGCGACCCCCTGCGGACCGTTCACGACCATCTCACGCGAGTGCCGGCACCGCCGGCGGCGGTGAACCCGTCGCTGCCGGTCGACATGTCGCGGATCATCCTGCATCTGCTGGAGAAGGAGCCGGACGATCGCTACCAGAGCGCGGACGGGCTGGCGCACGATCTCGCGCTGGTCCACCGCGGCGCCGCGGTGGTGCGTCCCGGCGAGCACGATCTTCCGGCGCGGCCGCTGACGCCGTCCCGGCTGGCCGGCCGCGACGAGGAGATCGCCGAGCTGGGCTCGGCGTTCGCCGACGCGCTGGCGGGCCGCTGCCATGGGGTCCTCGTCAGCGGCCCGCCGGGGGTGGGCAAGACGTCCCTGGTCAACGCGCTGCGGCCGATCGTGGCCGGTGGCGACGGCTGGTTCGTGGCGGGCAAGTTCGACCAGTACCGCCGGGACCAGGAGTACGACGCAGTCCGCCAGGCGCTGCGGGCGCTGGGTCGGCTGCTGCTGGCCGAACCGGAGGCCTGTCTGGTCGAGGTGCGGGAGCGGCTCCTGCGGGCGTTGGGACCCAACGCCGGCCTGGCCGCCGCCGTCGTACCGGAGCTGGCGGCACTGCTAAGGGTCCCCCCGGCGCTCGGGGACCCGATGACTGCACAGGTGCGAGCACAGCGCGTCGCAACGGAGACACTACGCGCCGTCGCCTCCCGGGAACGTGCGGTGGTGTTCTTCGTCGACGACCTGCAGTGGGCCGGGCGGACGCCGCTGGGCTTCCTCGACCTGATCCTCGGCGGCGAGGAACAGATCGAGGGACTGTTGCTGGTCGGCGCGTACCGGGAGAGGGAGGTGGACGCCACCCACCCGCTGGCGCCGATGCTCGCCCGCTGGAGCCGCCAACCGGCCGGGCCGCAGCACCTGCGGTTGGGTAGTCTGCCGCCAGCAGACCAGACGGCCATGGTCGCCGACCTACTGCGCCTGTCCCCAGAGCGCGGCGCGGAGCTCGCACGGCTGATCGCGCCGTCGACCGCGGGCAATCCGTACGACACGGTGGAGCTACTCAACTCGCTGCGCCATGATGGCGTGTTGGCCCTCGGAGACGATGGTTGGCAATGGGAGCAGGCCATGCTGCGCCGCCGACTGGACTGCGTGGACGTGACCGGGCTGCTGCGTGCCCGCGTGGCCGTGTTGTCGCCGGCCGCCAGAGAGATGCTGGCCATGATGGCGTGCCTGGCCGGCCGAGTGGAACTCGACCTCTTGGAGGCCGCCGCCGGGCTTGCGGCGGATGAGATCGAGCGGCGGCTCGCCCCCGCGTTCACCGACGGGCTTCTCGTGCTGGAATCCGACGGCCGGCAGAGCGTGCGCTTTCGTCACGACAAGGCCCAGGAGTCCGTCCTGAGCGGCCTCACCCCGCAGGCCGAACGCGCCATGCGACTGTGCCTGGCCCGGGCTCTGGCCGACCGACCCGAGCTGTTCGCCGTGGCGGCGGCGCAGTACCTGCTCGTGGTCGACGCCGTACACGCCCCCGAGGAACGGCGACTGGTGGCCGGTCTCTTCCGGCGCTCTGCCGACGAGGCGAAGCTGCTGAGTAACCACCCCTTGGTGGAGAGGTTCCTGACCGCGGCGTTGAGGCTCGTCGACCCGGCGGACACCGACCAGTTGATCGACGTCCACACCGGCCGGCACGCGGCCCTGTACATGCTCGGGCGGCTTGAGGAGACCGACGAGGAGTACCAGACCATCGGCCGGCTGTGCACCGATCCGGCGCAGCGCACGGCGGCGACCCTGGTTCAGGTCAGCAGCCTCACCAGCCAGGGCCGCGCCGCCGAGGCGATGCGGCTTGGCCTCGACCAGCTGCGACAGCTCGGCCTCGCCGTCCCGGATCAGGACCACCTCGACGCGGAGATCGACCGCAGACTCGACGCGCTCTACCAGTGGATCGACCAGACCAGCGAATCCGACGATCTACGGCGACCGCGAATCACCGACCGTTCGCAACTCGACACCGCCAGGATCATCAACCGGCTCATGCCCCCGGCGTACTTCTCCGACCAGAAGATGCTGGCCTGGCTGACCGTGACGACGCTGGAGATATGGGCACGGCACGGCCCGGATCCCACCTTGCTCGGCCCGGCCGGCCACATCGCCTTTGTGACCGTCGTCCGCAGACGGGACTACCGCACCGGGTGGCGCGTGATGCGGCGGATCCTCGCGGTCTGTCAGGCGCGCGGCTATGAGCCTGACGTGTGGCAGGTGTGGTTCCTGTATGCAGCCGGTACCTGCCACTGGTTCGACCCGCTCGAGGACAACCTGGCTGCGGCGCGCCGCGCGCTGGAGGGCCTGCTCCAGGGAGGTGACCTACAGAACGCGTGCTGGACCCACTACGTACTGATGTCCACCATCCTGGACTGCGCACCACTGCTTGATGCGTTCGTTGCTGAGATCGACGAGGCCCTGGCGTTCACCAGACGCACCAGCAACGGTAACGCCGAGGAGACGTTCCGGGCCTATGGCCAGCTGGCGAGAGTGCTGCGAGGCGAGGTCGTCACCTCGGCGGCCGGTGAGGAGGCCCAGTTCGGCAGGCTGGCCGCCAACCCGTTCGCCGCTGCCCACCTGCACATTACCCGGGCGCTCGCTGCAGCCATCCTCGATCAGCCGGGCGAGCTGGTCCGACACACCGCGGCTGCAATGCCGTTGCTGCCGTCTATCCAGGCGCTCTATCCGATGGCGGTGGCGTACCTGCTGCGAGCCATGGCGTTGGCGGGCCAGGCCCGCACGGCGGAAGCGGGCCAGCGTGGCGCGGTGCTGGCCGAGCTGGACGAGGCGATCGAATGGCTGACCGTGCGCGCAGCCGACGCGCCGGCCAACTTCCTGCACCTACTGCGCCTGGTGGAGGCGGAGCGGGCCTGGACCACCAGCGACTTCCGCGAGGCGGCGTACACGTTTGATGTGGCACAGCGAGAGGCATCCATACGGGCGCGACCGTGGCACCGGGCGCTGATCCTGGAACGCGCCGCACGGTTCTACCTGGCCCACGGCATGGAGGAAACCGGCCATCTGCTGCTGGCCGCGGCCCGCCGCCAGTACCTGGCCTGGGGCGCGACGGCGAAGGTCAGCCAGCTCGACTGGGCCCACCCGAAGCTACGAGTTGAGCCCACGGCTGCGGAGCCGGCCGACCAGCCATCAGCAGAGCCTTCTGCCCGCCGCTCCACCGTCACAACCGGCACCATCGACCTGCTCGGCATCATCGCGGCCTCCCAGACGCTCAGCTCCGAGACCACCCTCGACGGCCTCCGGACCAGGGTCGCGGGAATCCTGTCAGCCATGACCGGAGCCACGGACGTTCACTTCCTGCTACGTGACCAGCAGGACCGCGGCTGGCTGGTATCCGTCGGCGGCGGCACGGTCCCGCTGCCGGAGGCCGGCCGGCGGCGGATGCTGCCGGCCTCGGTCGTCCGGTATGCCGAACGCATCCGCGAGCCTGTCGTCGTCGCCGACCCCACCCGCGACGACCGGTTCCGCCACGACCCGTACTTCACCGACCTGAACCGCTGCTCGCTACTGGCTATACCCATCATGATCCGGGGCGAGCTGCGGGCGATGTTGCTGCTGGAGAACCGGATGATCTGCGGCGCGTTCTTCGCCGAACGCCTCGAAGGGATCATGCTCATCGCCGGGCAACTGGCGGCCTCGCTCGATAACGCCCTGGTGTACGCGTCGCTGGAACGCAAGGTCGCCGAGCGGACCCAGCAACTCGCCGCCGCCAACCGGCGGCTGGAACAGCTCTCGCGCACCGATTCGCTCACCGGACTACCCAACCGGCGACGCCTCGACGAAGTCCTCGACGCCGAATGGCACGAAGCCCAATGCAACGCCGCACCCATCGCGCTGGCAATCATCGATATCGACCACTTCAAGCTCTACAACGACCACTTCGGACACACCGCCGGCGACCGGTGCCTCCAGCGGGTCGCCGCCTGCCTGGCCGAGAACGTCCGTAGCACCGACACGGCGGCCCGCTACGGGGGCGAGGAGTTCGCCGTGGTCATGCCGGACACCAACTCCGACACCGCCGTCCGCCTGGCCCGACATCTCTGTTCCGCTGTCGCGGCGCTGGCGGAACCACATCCGCTGGTCACCGACCGCATCGTCACCGTGAGCATCGGGGTCGCAGCGATCACTCCCACTCCCGGTGACACCATGGCGGTGTTTGTCGAGCTCGCCGACGTCGAGCTCTACCAGGCCAAACGCGGCGGACGCAACCGGGTAGAAATGCACTCCCACACCCCGCATCGCGATAAGTACTCGGTCCGGACTGTGCGGACGAACCGTTCGGCGTAGGCGGGGAGTGTCCGACACCCGCCCGACTCACCGCCCGTGGTCACCCCGACCCCGGGGTCCACCGCCCGTGGCCCACCGCCGCAGCGTCGATCTGGCTTCTATTCATCTTCCCCTCCTCGTGCGAGCTTTATCCTCGGGGTACTCCTTCGGCGCTACCGGAAGTGCGCCAGAGCCGGCAGTCAGAAAATCCCCAGATCGGCGGCCCGCGGACCTCACTCCCCGCCGTCGAGAGGGAGGTTCGTGTGGTCGGCGAGCCCGGCGGCGAGGGTCGCGAGTGTGTCGTACTTCCAGATGAAGTTGCCGGGCAGGGAGATACCGAGGCCCGGCTCCAGGCGGGACCGCAGTTCGAGCGCCAGCAGGGAATCGAATCCGAGGGACCGCAGCGGTATGTCCGGGTCCAGCACTGACTGGCCCAAGCGGAGGACGACCCTGAGATGCTCGGTCAGGTATGCCTCGAAGGCCGTACGCCGCGGCAGGCCTGGAGCCACCGAGCGGAGCCCGGCGAGGACACCACCCGGCCCGTCGGTGATACCCGCGGCATCCGCATTGTCTGTGGTACCCGCGCCCGCGATCCAGGAGGAGGTGGGTTCCTCGTCGACGAAGCGCGCGAACAGCGGCGAGGAGCGACCCGCGGCCGGGATCCAGGAGGCCGGCTCGCCGGGCAGCACACCCGCGCGCCGCCGCCGGTGGACGAGCAGCGTCTCCAGCGCGGCGAGTCCGGCCTCCACCGGGATCATGGCGTACCCGCGGTCAACGAAGTCGGTGGCGGCGCCTACCTCGGCCCACGGCCCCCAGTTGACGACCGTGGTTGCCAGCCCTCGCGCACTCCGCCAGTCGGCGAAGGCGTCGAGCCAGGAGTTCGCCGCGGCGTAGGCGGCCTGACCGGGGTTGCCCAGCAGCGAGGCCATCGACGAGTAGAGCACGAGCCAGTCGAGGCCCACGCCGACCGTGGCCTCGTGCAGCCGCCATGCACCGAGCGTCTTCGGATGCCAGACCCGCTGCACCTGTTCGGCGGTGACCATGGTGAGTGTCGCGTCGTCCAGGACCATCGCCGCGTGGACGACACCGCGCAGGCGGCCGTCCCCGGTGGTGGCGGCGGCGACGAGCCGCTCGGCCACACCGGGCTCGGCGATGTCGCCGAGCACCACCTGGATGTCCGTGCCGCCCGCGGCCAGCTTGGCGAGGCGTTCCCGGACCGGTTCGGCGGGCTCCGACCGCCCGTTGAGCACGATCCGGGACGCGCCGTTCGTGGCCAGCCAGGCGGCGGTCTCCAGGCCGACGCCGCGCAGGCCACCGGTGACGATGTACGAGCCGTCCGCGTGGACGGGCGACGGCGGCCCGTCGGGCAGCACTGCCTCGGTCTGCCCGACGTCGGGGACGTCGAGTACGACCTTGCCGATGTGGGCGGCGCCCGCCATGAGCCGGAACGCTTCCGTGGCGGCCCCGATCGGGTAGGTCGTGACGGGGAGAGGTGCAAGCTCGCCGACGGCAAACGCTGCCGTCAGCTCCCGCAGGAGCTGGGCGACCCGCTCCGGCTGGTGCCGGTAGAGCTCGATCAGGTTCACCCCGGCGAAGGTGATGCTGTTCCGGAACGGGGCCAGCCCGAGTGCCGAGTCCGCGAGGATGTCGCGCAGCCCGAGTTCGACGAAACGTCCGAAGGGCCGCAGGCACTCCATCCCCGCGCGGATCGCCGGCCCTGACAGCGAGTTGAGCACGACGTCGACACCCTGCCCGCCGGTTGCCGCCAGGGTCTGCGCGCTGAAGTCGACCGACCGTGAGTCCATGACCTGGGTGATGCCCATGCCCCGCAGGTAGGCGCGTTTCTCCGGTGTGCCGGCGGTGGCGAGGACCTCGGCTCCCAGCAGCCGAGCGACGGCGATCGCGGCGAGGCCGGTCCCGCCGGTGCCCGAGTGAATCAGCACGCGCTCGCCGGCCCGCAGCCGGGCGACGTCCCGCAGCGCGTACCAGGCGGTGAGAAAGCCGGTCGGGATGCCCGCGGCGGTCGCCGGATCGAGCCCGGCGGGCACAGGCATTGTCAGGCCCGCGTCGAGGGTCAGGAACGAGCCGAACGCACCGCCGTCGACCAGGTTCACCGCGAGCACGGCGTCGCCGGGCCGCCGGTCGGTGACGTCCGCTCCGACGGCGGTGACGACGCCTGCGCACTCGAAACCGATCGGCGTCCGCGGCAGCGCCCCCAGGCAGATGAGCACATCCCGGAAGTTCAGGCCAGCGGCCTGGACCCGGACCTCGACCTCGCCCGGCCCGGGTGGGCGCCGGTCAGTGGCGACGAGCCGGAGGTCGTCGAGATTCCCGTTGCCGGGCGCCTGCAGCGCGAACCGGTCGTGGCCGTACCGCACCGGGCGCCGGGCGGCGGCGACGCGCTCGGACGGGGTCACCGGGGTGGGGGTCAGGCGGGCTGCGAAGCGGACGCCGGCGCGCAGCGCGACCTCGTCGTCGGGACGGCCGGGATGGTTACCGGCCAGGAGCTCGGCGGCGACGGCCGCCACATCCGGGCCGGGATCGGCGTCGATGTGAACGGCGCGCAGCTCCGGATGTTCCAGCGCGAGCACGCGGAGCAGCCCGCGGATCCCACCATGGTCAAGATCAGGAGCCGTGCTTCCCGACAGAGCGTGCGCTCCGCGGGTCACCACACTGAGGCCTGGTGGCTTGCGGGGCAGTTCGGCCAGCGCCGCGGCAACACCCAACACAATCATGGTCTCTCGCTGCGCCCGCGCCGGATCCGGCGTCGAGGCGCCACGCTCTCGCGGGGCGGTCGGACCGTCGAGGACGACGACCACCTGCCGGGCGGCGGAGTTCCCGCCGCCCCGGGTGAGGGAGGTCGCCCATGCCCGCCGGGCGTCGTCGGGATCGGGCAGGGGCTGGACGTCGACGTCGGCCCCGGCGGCGGACAGGGCCGCGCCGAGTGCGTCCACGGAGCTGTCCGCGGCGCCGAGCAGCAGCCACCGGCCCACCGGGGCCAACTCCTGGGACGGCTCCGGGTCGGGTGACGGCTCCCAGCTGAGCCCGTAGATCCAGCCGTCGGAGGCGTGGGACGTCCCCGCGGACCCGTGGCCGTCGAACTGGCGTGTGCTGCCCTGCTGGACGAAACGCATGCCGTCGATGGCTACGACGAGCGCGCCTGTCTGGTCCAGGAGGCGGACCTCACCGGTGAGGATGCCCGTCCCCGCGGTGTCGAGGCGGGCGTGGCAGTAACGCGCGGTCGCCGGGTCGCCGAGGATCCGGATGCTGTCTGTCCCGGCGGGCAGGATCAGGCCGCCGTCCGCCGAGCCGGCGGCGAAGCCGGGCAGGCAGGTCAGCACCGCCTGCGCGCTGGCGTCCAGCAGGACGGGATGCACGCTCAGCGTGTTCTCGGGGGAGCGTGCCTCCGGCGGGATCTCGATGCCCGCCCAGACGCTCCCACCGTCTTCGGACAGGTGCAGGTCGGTGAGGGCGGCGAACGCGGGGCCATGGTAGATGCCCCGCTCCCGCAGGGCCTCGTACAGGCCCGCGGGGTCGACCGGTCGGAGGTGGGCAGCGGCGAGCTCTGCCAGGCCGCCGCCGGCATCCGGTGCCGGGTCGTCGGCGCGTGCCACGCTGGCTGACATGTGACGGACCCAGCCGCCGTCCCCGTCGCGGGCGTGGACGGTGCACTCTCCCCTGCCGGGGCCGGTGACCGCAACCGTCATGGTGATCTCGATGTGCTCACTCAGGTTCAGGAGCTCCTCGAAGGCGATGCCGGTGAGCCGGACCTGCGTCGGTCCCACCCCGAACGCCTCGGCGGCGGCGGTGAGCGCCAGCGCGCAGTAGGCGGCGCCGGGCAGGACCGGCCGGTCGTGCACGCGGTGGTCGTCGAGCCAGGGAATGGCCGCGGTTCCGGTGTCGGCCCGCCAGACGTGGCGCGGGGGCTCCCCGGGGACTACCAGGTGGGCCCCGGGCAGGGGCGAGTCCGCACGCGCCGGGTCACCGAGCTCGGTCGGCACGAGAGGCCCGTCAGCTGCCGCCGGTGTCGACGCCGGAGCTGTGTCGTCCGCCCAGTGACGCCAGCGGTCGAAGAAGATCGTTGGCAGGTCCACGAGGTTGCCGGTCGGGTAGAGCACCGACCAGTCCACCGGCACTCCCGCACAGTGCGCGGCCGCAAGGTGGGTGCGGAAGGCGACCAGGCCGTCCTCATCGCGGCGCAGCGTGGGCAGAACCAGCGGTTCACGCCCGCCCCCGGCGAGGATGTCGGTGACCGAGCGGGCGACGACCGGATGCGGGGCGATCTCCACGAAGACGCGGTGCCCGTCGGCGGCGGCCGCGGTGACGGCGTCGCTGAAACGCACGGTGCGGCGCAGGTTCGCGCACCAGTAGACAGCATCGAGGCCGGGGGCGTCGCGTGGATCGTCCGCCGCGGTCGAGTAGAAGCGGACCTGGGCCGGCTGCGGGCGAAGCTCGGCCAGTTCCGCGGCGAGGTCCGGGAGCAGCGTGTCGACCTGGGGCGAGTGTGAGGCGACGTCCACCGCGATCGGGTGGGCCGCCAGACCGCGGGCGGTCCAGTCTGCGACGAGATCCCTGATCCTGTCCGCGGCCCCGGAGACGACGGTGGAGCCGGGAGCCGCGAGGACCGCGACGGAGACCTCGCCGGTCGCACCGGCCGCGGCGAGCTCCGCCTCGACCGCGGCCCGGTCGAGGCCGACGGTGGCCATCGCGCCGAGGCCGGCCACCCGGGTGAGCAGGCGGGATCGGCGGCAGATCACCCGGACCCCGTCGTCCAGGGTCAGTGCTCCGGCGACGACCGCCGCGGCTGCCTCCCCCATCGAGTGGCCGATGACCGCGGCAGGCTCGACGCCGTGGTCGCGCCACAGCGCGGCGAGTCCGATCTGGACGGCGAACAGCAGGGGCTGCACCCGGCCACAGCCAGCGACCGCCTTGTGGCCGCGCAGCACATCCAGCACGGAGAAGCCGGCCTCGGCGGCGATGAGGGGGTCCACCTCGGCCAGCGCCGCGGCGAACGCCGGTTCGGCGTCGAGCAGATCCGCCCCCATGCCGGCCCACTGTGATCCCTGGCCGGAGAACACCCACACCGCGCCGCGGCGCACGCCCCGGGCCGCGCTGCCGGAGACGACGTTCGGGAGCAGCCGGCCGTCCGCGTACGCACGCAGGTCCCGGATCAGGTCCTCGGATGAGGCCGCGACGACGGCGAGCCGGCCGTTCCCGGGGGACCGTCTGCGCGCCAGGGTGTAGGCGACGTCCCGCAGATCGGTGCTCCGGGCGGGCACGCCGCCGTCGGTGGTGGTCGTGTCGGCACCGCCTTCGCGTTCCAGCCAGTCCGCGAGCCGCGCCGCCGCCGCGGGCAGCACCGCAGGCGACCCGGCGGGAACCAGAACGACCTCCGGGCCGCGCGCCCCGCGGACACCGGAGCCTGTCCGTGGGGCGTCCACCCGCTCGGCCTCGTGCCCGTCGGCCCGCTCCGGCGTGCGCACAGCCGGAATCCCCGAACGGCTCATGTCAGGCGCTGCATGCTCGAGCACGACGTGAGCGTTCGTTCCGGAGAACCCGAACGAGGAGACCGCGGCCAGCCGCGTCTGCGTGGCACCGGGCCAGTCGGTCAACCCGGTGGGCACGAAGAACCGCGACTCCTCGGCGTTGATCGCCGGATTCCACTTCGTGAAGTGCAGATTCCCCGGTACCTGGCCATGCTGCAGGCAGAGGACCGCCTTGATGAGACCAGTGACGCCTGCCGCGGGCTCCAGGTGCCCCAGGTTCGTCTTCACCGAGCCGAGAGCGCAGCGCGCGCCGTCGGTGCCGTACGCGCGGGTCAGCGCGGCGAACTCGATGGGATCGCCGACCTTCGTGCCAGTGCCGTGCGCCTCCACCAACCCGACATCGGCCGGATCAACCTGGGCGCGACGCAGTGCGGCGGTCGCGACCTCGTACTGGGCCTGCGCGGAAGGAACGGTCAATCCGTCGGTGCGGCCATCCTGGTTCACGGCAGATCCACGGATCACAGCCAGGACCCGGTCGCCGTCGCGCAGGGCATCGGCGAGCCGCTTCAGAACGACAACGCCGCATCCCTCCCCGCGGACGAACCCGTCCGCGGCAGCGTCGAAGGCATGGCAGCGACTCGTCGGCGAGAGCATTCCCATCCGGGCGAAGGACTTGGTCACCCGGGGCCACAGCATGAGGGTCACCCCACCAGCAAGCGCCACCGTGCACTCCCGGGCCTGCAGGCTCTGGCAGGCCAGATGCACAGCGACCAGCGACGACGAACATGCGGTGTCGATCGACATGCTGGGACCGCGCAGGCCGAGCAGATAGGAGATCCGCCCGCCCGCGACACAGATCCCGTTCGTGAGAACGGAGCCCTCGAGCTCGTCCGGATGCCCGGCCAGACGATCCATGTAGTCGGTGTAGCTCAGGCCGGTGAAGACGCCGGTGGGCGTGCCCTCGAGCCTGTCGGCCGGGAGACCCGCGTGATCCAGCGCCTCCCACGCGACCTCCAGAAGCAGCCTGTGCTGCGGGTCGAGGACGGCGGCCTCCCGGTGGGACACACCAAAGAAGTCGGCGTCGAAGTCGGCCACATCCTCGAGGTAGCCGCCCTGGAGGGGAACGGCCCGACCCGCAGTGGCCAGTGCGGAGTCGATGAACGAATCAGTGCGCCACCGGCCCGCAGGCGGGTCGTCGACCGCGTCTCGTTCGTCGACCAGCAGCCGCCACAGTGCGGCCGGCGAGCCCACGCCGCCCGGCAGACGACATCCCATCCCCACGATCGCTATGTCCTCCCGCTCGCCGCGGGACTCCGCCTCGGCTGCCGTTCCATTCGGCCCGGGGTCAGCAAAGGTGCTCATTCTCGCTCGATCCGTGCCTCTCTGCGTTGTACGGTGGAATCGGCTGTGCGGCGTCCTCGACAGCGCGCCGCGGTGCTCCAGACAGCCGACCGGGATACCGGTTCGGAATCGGCAGGTCTTCGCGGTGTCAGGAAACGTTGGCGGAGCTCATCAGAACCACGCTCTTCAACCCGCCGATCTGGTAGGTGAAGCTCAGCGCGTGATCGAAGCGCAACGCGCGCGGCTGTGTTCCCGGAATGGGGTCGAACGGCAGGCCGTCAATCGGCTTTTCGCAGTTCGTGGTAGGGCACACCAGCCCTTTCTCCATCATAAGGAGAGTCAACGCCAGGCCGAGGTTTCCGGACTGGGCCCCGCTGTGGCCGAAGCAGGCCTCCTGCGAACTGAGCAGAACCGCCGGGACGGCCGGCCCGTACAGTTCACGAACGGCGTTCGCCTCAGTGTTCGTGACGTTGACGTCGCCGTCACTGCCGCCGTTGATGTACGGGATCTGGTCGATACTCCAGCGGTCCCCGAGACACTTCCGCACCGCGCTGACAAGCGAGGCTCCCGAGTCGTCCAAGGACAGCGGGCTGGGCAGGCCGTCACGCGTCGTCGCCTGGGCAAGCAGGCTCCCGTAGACGTGCGCCCCGCGTTGCTCGGCATGCCTGCGGCTCTCCAGGACCACCGTGACCGAGCCCTCGCCGAAGTTCACACAGTCGGCGCGGACGTCATACGGGCGCATCGGCCGGTCCATCGACGGCAGCGCTTCGGGCAGAGTGTCCGCGCCGGGCCGCGGGCCACCGCGCGTCGCGGCAAGCAGGAGCCGCTGCGCGTTGCGCATCAGGTCCATGCTGAACGCATCGACACCCGTGACAACCGCGATGTCGACCTCGCCGGAGGCGATCATGCGCAGCGCGTTGCCGAGCTGGATGGTGGAGGACGAGCAGCCGCAGGAAACCGTGAAGCTCGGGCCCGTCGACCTGGCGATCGACGCCTGCAGGAGTGCGACGTCGTAGGACGTGATTCCGAGCTGGGCACGGATGAACAACGCGGTCGCGGCAGCCGCGGAGAGCTTCTCGGGTTCCGCCTCGTACAGGGCCCGGTAGGGGTCGACGTTGTCGTCGAGCCCGCCTCGCCCGGTGAGGATCGCGGCGTCACGAAGATCCCCCGCCCGAAAATCTATCTTTGCATCCGAGCATGCCTCGACGAAGGAGATCAGACCGAAGCGGTGCGATTTGGTGAGCTGCTCGGAGTACAGCTTGGGAATCTCGGGCAGCCGCTCCTCGAACATCTCCGGTGCCAGGTCCACCCGGCCGTGGTAAATACCGTTCCGGACCAGGCAGGAGCGCCCGTTCGACGCAACGTCCCATACCTCCTTGGGTGTCAGCACCGGGCGGTCTTCGCCGGGCAGGCAGAACCCCATACCGGTGACGAGAACGTCCCTCGCGCCGCGGTCCGACGACTGCGCAGTCACTTCATCCACTCAGGTCTCCAGCGTGGTCTTGACCCCGTCCTGGCAACTCTTCCACAGCGTTGTATACATGTCATGATTTAGGTCATAATGTTCAATTTGTTCCGATACCTACCTGTACCAGCCAGCGGTACAGGTGCTCGGGCCGGCCAGGCCGTCCGTATCGCTGTGTCCGGCCCACCAGACGCTGGTCGGCCAAGCGCTCCAGGTAGCGACGTGCCGTCACCCTGGACAGTCCGACAGCGCCCGCGACCTCGTCTGCGGACATGGGCACGGGTGCCGCCCGCAGGTAGGTGACGACCACGTCGAGAGTGCTGACCGACCTGCCCCTGGGCCGCCCGGGCGAAGGTGCTGTGCCAGGCCGCAGCGCGGCCAGGGCGGCATCCACCTCGCGTTGGCCGATCAGACCCGTGTGCTCCAGTGCGAGATGGTTGCGGTACGAGGCGTAGGACTCGAGCCTGCTGCGGAAGGCGGCGAAGTCGAACGGCTTCACCAGGTACTGGACGGCACCATAGGCCACGGCTGCTCGTACCGTCGCCAGATCCCGGGCCGCGGTGACGGCGATGATGTCCGGCCGGGCACCACGGCTCCGCAGCCTGCGGCAGACGTCGAAGCCCGTCATGTCAGGCAGGTAGAGATCCAGGACGACAAGATCATGGCCGTCGTGCGCGACCTGTCTCAGGCATTGGGCGCCGGAGTACGCCACCCCACTGACGGTGAAGCCGGCAAGCTTCTCCACGTAGATGCTGTAAGCATCGGCGGTCACCGGGTCGGCTTCGACGATCAGTGTGCGGATCCGGCTGTCGGGCATGCGAGCTCGCCCTCCAGTTCGCTCCACCATGAGGACTAGACCTCGGACCGGGTGAAAACGCCGTCGAGAATGACAAAGATAAGCCGATCCATGATCGGCTTACGCTCATCCCCGACCGGCAGGGCCTCAACCGCGGCGTTGACCATCAGCATGATAAGTGTGAGATCTGCCGGCTTGAGGTCGTCACGGAGCTGACCTTCGACCTGCGCGTGCAGGAACGGCGGCGCAAGTATCCCGATCACCTCGTCAGCAAACCGTTGCTGGTCCCGCCTGGGTAGCTCCAGCATGAGAGTGGCAAGCGGGCGCATGGAGGTCTGTGTAGCCAGCACCCAGTGAAGCAGGTCACGGAAGGAGCGGCCCTCGTCTGTCGCCGCGTCGACTGCGCACCTTAACGCTTCGAGGTTCTTCTCCGCGACTGCGGTTGCAAGTGCGTGCCGGTCGGGGAAGTGCCGGTACACGGTCGCCCTCGCGAGTCCCGCCCGGCGCGCGATCTCGTCCAGCGGAACGGACCTGGGGCAGTCAGTGAACGCTACACCAGCCACCTGAAGAATAGCCTCCCTGTTACGGCGGGCGTCGCTACGCCGTGGTGTCAGCATTGCATGCCGTCGCTGCCGGGACACATGCCGCATGCTACCCCCACACAAGCGAGACTCGCGACCCCTTCATTGTCTCAGTTCACCTCACTAGAGTCCGATGCTGCTTAGGAACTGTAATGAAATAATTTGATTTTCTTGTTCGGTTGGTGATCGGCTTGTGTGATTGCCTGGATAGAGTCCGGGCTGTGGCGGTTGACCGGTCGGTGGAGTTCGCGGCGATGGCCGCACGGCTTGAGGTGCTGTTGCCTCGGTTGAACGAGCGGGACCGGCGGCTGGCGTTGGGGGCGGAGGCGCGTTCCTGGGGGTATGGGGGCATTGCTGCGGTCGCGCGGGCGACCGGCGTCGCGAAGGGAACGATCGCCAGGGGCCGTGCGGAGGTGGACGCCGACGCTG
>NZ_KB893756.1 GCF_000374165.1 Parafrankia elaeagni | reverse complement strand
TTTGGTCGCGCTTTCATCATCCGACTGGAAGGCCACTTCCGTCACTACGGCTGGCCACGTTTTCGGTAATTCGGCTGCCGGAGTTTCTCCGGTGAAGCTCTGCGTCGTTTCCTCGGAATTTGATCCGGGTGTGCGTGGCCTTGATTTGTGCGGCCCATCCCGGGCGAGCGTGGCGGGATCGCATCCAACTCGCTCCGCTCCGCGCAAGGCACCTTGAGGCGCCCCACAACGTGGCTACGGAACGTCACTGATCACAACCTGGTGCGATCTCTGCGCAGCCCTGGTTGGGAACCGACCCGGCGGATGCCCATCACGCGGCCGGGGCTAATCAAACGGGAAACAGCTCGTTCCGCCGGAGGCCCGCAGTCAGATGATCGAGAAAGTCGCAGTTGAACACAAACCAGTGCTTCTGGTTGCATAGCTCCCCAGCGGGGCTACCGGTGTCAGGAGAGTCCCATACCCGACGAGAGCAAGTGGGACGCGATGACGCCGCGAGCACGAGATCTGCTCAACCGATCACGCTCGCTCCTGGGAGCCTCCCGCGACAGCGCGTCCCCGCCGCCCGGCGCCGGGGTCGAGTTACGCGATCAGGCGTCCGAGCCAGCCGGCGACGGCGACGACGGTGACGGCAGCGACGTCGGCGACCGGCCGACCCCGTCGTCTGCCAGAGCCCGTACCCGGCCGGGGGTTCCCGCCGCCGGCGCACCGCAGCGCGGGCCGTCCTCGCCCGCGCCCGCGCGGCCGGGCACGCCGACGGCGCCCGCGGGACGGATCTCGCGCACGACAAGGTCGCACCGGGAGGGGACCGGCGCCGCGTCCGCCGCGGTCAGCAACGGTGCGGCGCAGGGCACGGCGGGCAGCGGCTCCGACGCGCTCGCCGCGATCTGCGCGGACATCGCGCTGCGCGATCTGAACCTCGTCGACCTGCTGCTCTCCCAGCTCGAGGAGATGGAGGCGAAGGAGGAGGACGCCGACCGCCTCGCCGAGCTGTACCGTCTCGACCACCTCGCCGCGCGGCTGCGCCGCAACGCCGAGAACCTGCGCGTCCTCGCCGGCCACGACGCCGGCGAGGGCACTGCCGACAGCACCGCGCTCGTCGACGTCATCCGCGCGGCGATGTCGTCCATCGACCACTACTCGCGGGTGGTGATCGGCCGGGTGGTCTCGCTCGGTGTCATCGGGTTCGCCGCCGAGGACGTCGGGCGCGTGCTGTCCGAACTGCTGGACAACGCGACCAGGTCGTCGCCGCCCACCGCGCCGGTGCGGGTCGGCATCCACCTGACGGAGACCGGCAGCGCGCTGTTGCGCGTCGAGGACGACGGCATCGGCTTCCCGCCGGAGCGGCTCGCGCAGATCAACGAGCGGCTGGCCGGCGAGCCGGTCCTGGACGATGACGCCGTCCGCCACATGGGTCTCGCTGTGGTCCACCGACTGGCGATCCGGCATGGCCTGCGGACGTGGCTGGACACCCGCCAGCCGCACGGCACGACCGCCTCGGTACTGATCCCGCCCGGCCTGATCTGCGAGCTACCCGAGGGCAACTGGTCGGGAGCCCAGACGGTGCAGCCCCACCCCGCGGCCGCCGCGGGCAGGGGGTTCCCGGTGCGGGGCAGCGCTGCCCGGCACGACGCCGCCGGGGGCACCGACGAGTCCGCGGCGACCCCGGCGGCGGGCACCGGTTCCACCGCGGGACCTGGCTCCGGTCCGCACAACGGCGGTCCGCACAACGGCTCTTTCCGGCTGTCGGCCCTCAGCCGCTCCGCGGCCGTCGATCACGCCACCCACAGCACCACGGGACGGTCACCGAGCTCGCTGTTCGGCGGCCCAGGCGCGCCACCCGCCGACACCGCGCCACCCGCCGACACCGCTCCGGATGCCGACACCGCTCCGGATGCCGCCCAACGGAGCGGTCTGCTCTCCGGGCCCCCGTCCACGGCGGCGCTGACGAGCGGGACAACGTCGACGGGCCTCCCCCGCCGGGTCTCCCGCAGCCTGCGGACGACGGCCGCCGACCAGCCCCCCGGCCCGCCCGGAAACGCGGGCAGCCCCACGACAGCCGGCACGCCCGGTCCGGACGCGGGCGAAACCGGGACACCGACCGACACCGCCGACACGACTGACACAGCCGACACGGCCGACACGGCCGCGAGTGACGCGGCTACGGCTGGCACCGGCAACGAGACCGCGGCGCCGGATCCGGTCAACGCCGAGGACGTCGACGCGACGGCGTCGGCTCCCACCGGCTCAGCCGGTCACGACACAGCTGCTCCCGGTCCAGACGGGCCCGGCAGCAACGGACTGAACGGTCATCGGACACAGCCGACAGCACCGGACGAGGACCGGGCCGCCGACCACGCACGGCTGCTCGCGGACCTCGATGCCTTCAGCGAAGGCGAACAGACTGCCCACCGGCACCAGCGAGGGGACTAGGAAATCAGTGACGGATCAGAGCAATCGCCCCGCGGACTTCGACTTCCGCTGGCTGATCAATGACTTCGTGGGCAAGGTCCATGGCGTCTCCCACGCCCTGATCCTCTCCGCCGACGGGCTGTCGCTGGCGGCGTCCGACGGCGTCTCGTCGGCCGAGCGCGACCAGCTCGCCGCGATCGCGAGCGCGATGATCAGCCTTGCCCGCAACAGCGCGCAGCTGTTCGCCAAGGGGACCTGTGAACAGATCATCGTGCGCATGTCCAAGGGCTACTTCCTGTTCATGGGCATCAACGACGGGGCCGGTCTCGCGGTGCTGACCGGGCCGGACTGCGACATGAAGGTCGTCGCCTACGAGATGACGCAGTTCGTCCTGCACGCCGGCCACGCCCTCACTCCGGACCGTCGGGCCGACCTGCGCCGCGTACTGGTCGGCCCGCAGCTACCAGGCCTGAGCTGAGCGGATGCGGCGACGCGGCGCGTCAGACCCCCGCGGACCACACCGGGCGCGACGGACCAGGAACGTGAGACAGATGACCATGCCCGAAGACGCCGCGCAGAGCACACCGGAGAAGCGGGAGAGCCAGGAGAGGCAGAAGAAGCAGGAGAAACCGGGCCCGCGCAGCAGGCGGATCCGACCGTACGCCCTCACCGGCGGGCGGACGAGGGCCCGGCACCACCTGCTGATGGAAACCATGGTCTCCGTCCCGCGCTACGATCCGACGCTCAGCGAAACACTGATGCCGGAGTCCCGGGCGCTCTACGAGCGGGCACGGTCGCAGCTGTCGATAGCCGAGCTGTCCGCGATGCTCGCCATTCCGCTCGGAGTGGTCCGTGTACTCATCAGCGATCTCGCCGCGCAGGGGGCCGTCCTGCTGCATCCCACAGCCCACACCTACCACCACGACCGCACTGTTCTGGAGAGGATTCTCAGTGGCCTGCGTGAACTCCCGGTCTGACAGCCGCGGGGTCCGGCACCTGGGCGGACGCCCGTGAACGGATTCAGGCCGAACGGCAGCGCGGCGGCTGTGGCCAGCTCCACCGGCCAGGGCGATCCGGCGGCAGCCGCCGGCGACCCCCCGCCCGCGATCTCCGCGAAGATCGTCATCGCGGGCGGGTTCGGGGTGGGCAAGACGACACTGGTCCGGTCGGTGTCGGAGATCCCGCCGCTGAACACCGAGGCGTGGTTGACGGAGGCCGGCGAGGGCATCGATGACCTCACGCTGAGCGAGGCGAAGCACACGACCACCGTGACCATGGACTTCGGCCGCATCTCCCTCTACCCGGATCTCATCCTCTATCTTTTCGGCACCCCGGGGCAGCCGCGCTTCTGGTTCCTCTGGGACGACCTGTCACGGGGTGCGCTGGGCGCCATCGTCCTCGTGGACAGCCGGCGGCTCGAGCAGTCGTTCACCGCACTGAACTACTTCGAGCACGACTCGACGGTTCCGTTCATCGTCGCCGTCAACCGCTTCGAGGGAAAGCTGTGGCACGACGTCGGTGACGTCCGGGAGGCTCTCGGCCTGCGCGCGGAGGTCCCGCTCGTCACCTGTGACGCCCGGGATTCAGCCTCGACCGGGCAGGTCCTGCGGGAGCTGGTCGTGCACACCCTGGCGCTGGCCAGGTCCGCGGACAAGGGAAACACCGGGGACACCGGGGCCGGCGCCTAGCGTCCGGCCCCGGTGACGCCCTGGGGGCGCGTCACCCTCAAAGGTTGATCATGTGGCCGGCGAGGCCGTGGATGGCCTCCTGCAGGCCCTCGCTGAGCGTCGGGTGGGTGTGCACGTTGCGGGCGAGCTCGAACGCGGTGAGGTCCCACTTCTGCGCGAGAGTCAGCTCGGGCAGAAGCTCGGAGACGTCCGGGCCGATCAGGTGGCCGCCGAGCAGCTCCCCGTACTTCGTGTCGGAGATGAGCTTGACGAAACCGTTCGGGTCGCCGAGGCCGTGCGCCTTCCCGTTCGCGGTGAAGGGGAACTTGGCGACCCTGATGTCGTGGCCCTCCTCGCGGGCCTGCGCCTCGGTCAGGCCGAAGCTGGCGACCTGCGGCTGGCAGAACGTGGCCCGGGGCATCATCCGGTAGTCACCGAGCGTCTTCGTCTCGGCGCCGGCGATGGCCTCGGCGGCGACGACGCCCTGCGCCTCGGCGACATGCGCCAGCATCAGCTTGGCGGTCACGTCACCGATCGCGTAGATGTGCTCGACGTTGGTGCGCATGTAGTCGTCGATCGCGATCGCACCGCGGTCGGTGAGGGCGACGCCGGTGTTCTCCAGGCCGAAGTTCTCGACGTTCGGCGCGAACCCGATGGACATCAGGACCTTGTCGACCTGCAGCGAGCCGTGCGCGCCGCCGGAGCCGGTGTACTCGACCGTCACCGAGGAGCCGTTGTCGGTCACCGTCTCGACCTTGGTCGAGGTCAGGATCGGCACGCCCAGCTTCTTGTACTGGCGGAGGATCTCCTTGGAGACGTCGGCGTCCTCGTTCGGCAGCGGGCGGTCGAGGAACTCGATGATCGTGACGTCGACGCCGTAGTTACGCAGGACGTAGGCGAACTCCATGCCGATGGCGCCGGCTCCGACGATCGCCATCGAGCGCGGCAGGTCGCGGGTGAGGATCTGGGTCTCGTAGGTGACGACGTTGTCGGACAGCTCGACCCCGGGCAGCAGCCGCACCCGCGAGCCGGTCGCGATGATCACACTGTCGAACGTCACCTGGTCGCTGCCGCCGTCGGAGAGCGCCACGTCCAGGGTGTTGGGGTCGCGGAAGGTGCCGCGGCCCGTGTATTCCGTGATCTTGTTCTTCTTCATCAGGAAGTGCACGCCCTTGACCCGGCCGTCCGCCACCTGGCGGCTGCGGTCGAAGGCGGCGCCGAAGTCGAAGCTCACCTCGCCGGAGATGCCGAAGGTCTTGGCATCGTGGGCGAACAGATGGGCGAGCTCGGCGTTGCGCAGCAGCGCCTTGGAGGGGATGCAGCCGACGTTGAGGCAGACCCCGCCCCAGTACTTCTCCTCGACGACGGCGACCGACATCCCGAGCTGGGCCGCGCGGATCGCCGCGACGTAGCCGCCCGGACCTCCACCAAGGACAACGAGATCAAAGTGCGCTGCCATAGGTCCACCCTACGATCGTCCTGGACGCCGACTCACGGCGCGGTGCGGAGACTTCAGCCACGCATGGTGCCAGCCCTGTTCCTTCTCGCCCACAGATGGGCACGCCGGGCCCGCCGCCAAACGGGGCGACCGCCTGCGCTCACTGCGATCAGGCCGGACTGACGACCGGACGCACTACGACGCACTATTCACAGCCCGCGGCCCGCGGGAGCCGGCCGGGCCGAGGTGTGCCGGCCGGGCCGAGGTGCGCCGGCCCGCGCCTGATCGCCATCGTGGCCGCCTGCTTCCCGACCGTAGCGGGGATCACAGCCGCGGTCCTGACGCCAGGGCCGGAAGGCCGGCGCCAGGTCGGGCCCTGCGGCCCGCTCCCACCCATCCGGGCGGCCCGTCGGGGCGACGGGCGCCTCGCCCGGACGGCACGCGGGCATCCCGCCAGGGTCCGGACCAGCACGGACGGCCCTGCCTGTCCACTGCCCGACACCACCGTCCGACGCAGGTGGCAGGCCCGGACACGGCCGCCCGCGGACGGCCGGCGATCTCCCGCGCAGCCGGAGCGGCGGTCCGGGAGCGGCTGGCAACCGGAGGTACGCCACCCGCACGAACAGGCGGATGCGCTGGTACACGCCCATAAGATGCGATGACTGCCTTAATCCCATTTGCGATGACACGGCTGTTCTCCAGGACGTGGTCATTCGATTTGGGCGCGGCCCCGGGAGGGGGACGATGAACAACACACCGCCAAGCGCGGTCGGGGTAGGTCCAGGCGAGCCGGCAGCGCCCGCCGGTCGGATCGAGCCCGTGCGCGATGCGGTGTTTACTCCGCTGACACCGCATGATCCGCACAGTGTGAGCCGATATCTGCTGCGCGCCCGGATCGGCGAGGGTGGCATGGGTGCGGTGTACCTCTCGTACACCCCCGGCGGGCGTCCGATCGCGCTCAAGGTCGCCCGCCCGGAACTCGCCACCGACCCCGATTTCCGCAGCCGGTTCGCCAAGGAGGTGGCGATCGCCCGGCGGGTCCAGGGGCCCTACACCGTGCCGGTCATCGACGCCGACCCCGAGGCCCTGCGCCCGTGGATCGCCACCGCCTACGTCGCGGCGCCCTCGCTCGCGGTCGCCGTCGTCCGCCAGGGCGCCCTGCCGTCGGCGACCGTGCTCATGCTGATCGCGGGCGTCGCCGAGGCACTGCAGTCCATCCACAGCGCGGGCGTGATCCACCGTGACCTGAAACCCGGCAACGTCATCCTCGCCGACGACGGACCACGGGTCATTGATTTCGGTGTGGCGCGTGCGATCGAAACATCAACCGCGGCAATGACCCAAACGGGTGTACGCATAGGAACACCCGCATTCATGTCACCGGAACAGGTCCGCGGAAAACAGATCGACGCGGCGGGCGACGTGTTCGCACTCGGCTCGACCGCCTATTACGCACTGACCGGACGGCCGCCGTTCGGTTCCGACGCCGCGGTGTTCCACCGCATCGAGCACCAGCAGCCCGACTGGGACCACTGCCCGGAGAACGTCCGGGAGGTGCTCGCCCGGTGCCTGGCCAAGGATCCCGCGGAGCGCCCGACGTCCACGCAGGTCATCGATCTGTGCCGGTCCGCGATCACCGACGACCTGTTCCTCTCCACGGGGGGCGGGTGGCTGCCGCCGACAGTGGCGGCCGAGGTGACCCGCTACCGGATCTCCACCGTGCCCTCCCCGACGACGACGCTGCTGCCGGCGCCACCGTCGACGTTCCAGTCCGCGCCGACCGGCGCACCGGACGCGATGGACGCCCTCGGCACGCCTTTCCCCAGCGAACCCGCACCGACCGACGCGATCGCGGGACCGCACCCGTCGTCCGCGCCGTTCCCGCACCGCCCGCCGGGCGGTCCCGGCGGTCCCGGCGGTCCCGGCGTGCCCGTCAGCGCCGGTGTGCCCGGCCTGCCGGCAGTACCGGCACCACTCGCCCAGTCAGCACCCCTGGCACACCCGGCCCACCACGCTCTGCCGCCCCACCAGCCTCACCAGGCCCCCCGGGCGCTCAGCACGGCCGGCGCCCCCCGGGCGCTCACCGCGGGGCGGGTGCCCCGGGCGCTGTGCGCGCCGCCGACTCCCCGCGCGCTGGAGGCCGGGGCACCGACCGACATCGCTGTCGCCGCCGTCGGGGCACTCGCGGCTGCCGGCGCAGGCCGGCCGGGCGCTGGAAGCCACGCCGGTGGTGCTGGCCGTTCGGCCGAGGGCGGCACCCCGGGGATCCCACCGGCTGAGGGCGGGGCGCACACCGCAGGTGACCCGCCCGCACCTACCGGCACGGCTGCGGCGGCAGGTGGCGGTTCCGCCGCAGCGGAGCCGCCGGACGGCGGCGGCCGGGTCACCGACGCTGTCGCAGCCGTCGGCGTTCCGTCGGCATCCGCCGGCAGCGAGGCCGCCGACGGGCCGGCCGAGCCGCCGCACCCGCGCCGTACTCGCGGGCGCGGGCGCCGGCGCCGGTTCGTGACTGTCCTGCTGGCCGTGCTTGTCATCGTCGGCGCGGTGTTCTTCTGGCTGCTGTCGAAGCCCGTGGGCGGCGGCGAGCCGGTGGCGCTCGTGATCACACCGTCGCGCGGCAACGGAGTGGCGGGCGGTGTCCGCGAGGCGGTGCCCAGCACCGCACCGACACCCACCCCGTCCGGCTCCGACTCCGGCTCCGGCTCCGACGGCGCGACCGGTCCCGGCCCGGCCAGTGGCAGTCCCGCCACCGACTGGCTGGACGGGGCGACCGGCGCTCCCGCTCGCCCCGTCCAGCAGCTGGGCTGCCCGGCCAGGCCGGCGACCCGGGCCAACAGCGACGGAACCGGCGTCCTGACCGGCGTTGCGGAGCTGCGGGACGGCCCCGACGACAGCTGCGACAGCAGCGCGACCTACGTCCGCGGGCGGAAGTTCTGGCTGTGGTGCAGCGTCGTCGCCAAGTCGGACGACGTCTGGTGGTGGGCCCGGCTCGACGGCACCGAGAACTACGGCTGGGTCCGCGCCAGCTCGATGAGGATCAGCCACACGGACGACAACGACGACGACCGGATTCTCGTCTACAGCTGTGACGGCACCGTGGACGAGCACTGACGACGCCCGATGCCGGCCCACCCGGTGTGAGCCAGCTGGTGTGAGCCAGCTGGTGTCAGGTTCGGGTGTGGTCGGCCGGTCGGGGGGCCGGGTCCGGCCCTGATCCGCCGGCGGCGATCGGGTCGGACCGGGCCGCCGGTGCTGGCCGGTGCCGCGGCACCGCTGCGGGCAGCTCGACGGCGAGCAGCGCGACGTCGTCACCGAGAGCGGACCTGGTCCACCGCTGCACCCTGCGGACGAGGTCGTCCAGGCAGTCACCGAGGGGACGGTCCTGGCTGAGTGTCTCCGTCACGGCCGACGCCAGCGGGAAGAAGGCTCTCGACTCACTGTTACGCGCCTCGGCGATGCCGTCGGTGTACAGCAGCACGCGGTCGCCGGCCTGGAGGGTGAACGAGGTGATGTCGATGTCGCCGGCGAGAAGTCCGAGGGGCGAGCTCCGGCCGTGCGGGGCGAGTGCCCGCGCGATGCCGGCGCGCACCAGCAGCGGGTCGGGGTGGCCCGCGTTGACCATGTCCAGCCGGCCGTCGCGGATCTGCACGGCGACGGCGGTGACGAAGTCGTCGAGACCGCTGACGTCGGCGACCTCCTCGTCCAGGTCGGCGAGGACGGAGACGAGACCGGCCCGGTGCTTGGCCACGAGCCGGAAACAGCCGAGCACGTGGCTGGCGATCCGGACCGCGTCCAGGCCCTTCCCCCGCACGTCGCCGACCAGCAGCCGGGTTCCCCACGGGCTGTCGACGACCTCGTAGAGATCGCCGCCGACCATCGCGTCGGTGGCGGCGCTCTCGTACCGGACCGCGAGGCGCAGATCTCCCGAGACCGTCGGTGCCAGCGGCAGGACGGCCCGCTGGGCCACCTCGGCGACTCTGGTCACGTTCTGCAGCTTGGTCTCGCGGCGGGTGTTGTACCTGCTGACCAGGACGGCCATCACACCGCCCAGCAGGATGCCGGTCAGTCGGACCAGCTGGGCGGCCAGACCGCCGTCCTGCACGGTGAACAGGCCGTCGACGAGCCCCACCAGGGCGCTGCCGAGAATGGCCAGTATCGCGTAGGCGCCGGTCAGCACCGGCCCGGACAGGGTCGCGGCGAGCAGCGGGGACAGCACGGTGAGTTCCAGGATCGTCCAGTGGGTGCTGGCCAGCTGGATCGCGAGGATCGCGCACAAGAGCACCAGGGGAGCCGCCAGTGCGACCCCTTGGCGCGCGAGCCCGGCCACCGGGCTGCCAGCGCTGCGGGCGGCCCGCCAGGTCGCCACCCTGCCGGTTCGCCCGGCGCTCCGAGACGCGCTCACCGCGGCCAGCCCGTGACGTCCATCAGCGGGCCCCGCTCCGCCGTGTCTCGTCCAGAACCACCTTTCCCCTGTTCCCGGCCGTCCCCGGCCGTACCCCTGCCGGCGGGGCTCAGTACCGGGGCAGGATGAGGCCCGGATGCACCTGGGCCAGCAGCAGCACGGCAAGCAGCAGGGTGACAGCCCGGAACTCGCGGGTGGTCAGGTCGTGTTCGCCGAGATGGTCACGACGTCCGGTGTAGCCGGCGAAGTACCACTTCATGATGGTTGCGCCGGAGCCGGCGACGGCCAGCACGAGGGCGCCGGCCAGCGGGACGAACCAGCCCCCGACACCGTCGAGGAGCAGGTCCTCCCAGATGAAGCCGACCGTCGCCGGGTAGCCGACGGCGGTGAGCCCGAACAACAGGAACGCCACGGCCAGCCGCGGGGTACGGGCGAAGCAACCGCCCTGGCCGGGCAGCGCCATCGGACCGCGCCGGGCCTCCGTCGCCGCCGCGATCATGACCGCGCCGCCGGTGGCGACCGCGCCGACCTGCCAGGCGACGACCGCTCCGGCCTGCGCCAGCCCGGACCCGGCCAGCGCACCACAGGTCACGATGCCGGTCAGGGCAAGGCTGACCTGGGCCAGCGCGGTACGGATGTCACGCGCGACGAGCCCGAGCCCGGCTCCCAGGAGCGCGGTCGCCAGGGCGGCGGCGACGGCGGGCCAGCCCCAGTCCCAGCCCCACCCCCCGGAGCCGGCCGGGCCACTCGCGGGCAGCGCCGCGGTGATCTCGGGAAGCAGCAGCAGCCCCGCCGGCCCCGCTGTGAACGCGACCAGGATCCCCGGTGGGGCGGCCCGGGCAAGGGAGTCGTGCCACAGGTGCAGCGGCAGGAGACACTGACGGACACCCACCCCGACGGTGACCAGCAATGCGGCCAGCGCGGTCGTTCCGGGCCGGTGGGCCAGCAGCAGGCCGCTCGTACAGGCGCCCACCCCCAGCGCGTGATGCAGTCCGAACAACCGCGCCGCGCCGCGCCGACCCGCCCCGCCCCCGTCCGCGCGAAGCTCTCGCCAGACGACGAAGGCGGACAGTGCCCAGGACGCGACAGCCGCCGCGGGTGCGGCCACCGCCGTGGCCGCGGCGCCGCAGGCCAGGATGAGCAGAATCCGGGCGAACGTGCGGCGACCATGGGACGGCACGGGAGCGAGCGCCGTCGCGGCCAGGCCGGCGAGCAGGGTCACCAGCGGCATCCAGCGCCCGGCACCGGACGCGAACAGCACCACCCCGGGCACGCCGGTCGGCGTGCCCACGCGCTCCACCACCATCGCGGCGGCAGCGGCGGCGGTCGTCACGGCGACGCAGCCGGTCGCGACCGCCCGGGCGGCCCGGGCGTCAGGGGCCCGGCACGCCGCGGCCGAACCGGCCAGCAGGGCGGCTGTGGCGACGAGCGGGGCGACCGCCAGCGTCACCACGGCCCGCCCGCGCGCGGCCGGACAGGGCGGACGTCGGTCGGGAAGCGCGGCCGGTCCTCCGCGGGCAGCGCCGGGCGGGTCCCCCCACCGGCCGAGTCACGATGCGCGGTGAGGCGCCGCGGGGGCTCGTTGTCCGGCCAGGCGGGTCGGACGTCCGCCGCCCTCGCCGGCGCCTTGTCCGCGTCGGTCGGCCTGCCGGCCGGCTCGGCACTGGTACCCGGCGCGGCGTCGGTGTCGGTGTCGGCGCCGACACCGACGCCGGCCGCGGCTTCGGCCGTCATCGGCTCCTCCGCCGCAGGATCGACCGCCACCAGCTCGACCGGCACCAGCTCGACCGTCACGGGATCACCCGTCACGGGATCAGCCTCGACCGGCTCGGCGGAGGCGGGTCCGGCGGCGGGGCGGGAGGCGACGACGGCATCGTCCACCGCCGGGCGCGGCACCGGGAGCCTGGGTGGCACGGAGGGCCGGGTGGTCTCCGGCAGGCCCGGCGGGTCTCCGGGGCGGGAGACGGCCCCGGGGCGGGAGACCGCCAGCGGACCCGGCTGCCCGGGAATCCGGTGCGCCGCCAGGGCCGATGGGGATGGTTCCGAGGTGGTTTCGAAGGTGTACGAGTCCGCGCCGTAGGGCCCGGAGCCTTCCTGCGCCCGGCGTCCCGCGGGGCGGGACGTCGTCACAGGTGCCGAGTGCTGCGGTGCTGCTCCACCGTCCAGCGACCCACCGTCCAGCGGCCTGCTGCCGGCCCTCGGCGGTGCCTGCTCAGGCCGCGGTGTCGGCTCAGGCCGCGGTGCCTGCTCAGGCCGCGGTGTCGGCTCAGCCGGTGCCGGTGCCACCACGGTGTCCGTCGTCGCCCACGGCCACCAGTCCCCGTGGACCGGTTCCGGCCCACTGGCGGAACCACCCGGGCCGCCGACCTGCCCGGTGGCAGGATGAGCGGGCGTGAGGGCGGTGCCGTTCCCCCCGCTGATGATGCCGGCAGCCTGCCGCTGCCAGCGGTCGATCGCCGTCAGCGCACGCGCGGCGGCTCCTCCGACCTGGCGAAGCACCACGTCTGCGTCTCCCCTCTCGAACGCGTACCGGTACAGCCGGGGCTGCCACCGCGCGGGCGTGATCCGTCCCGGCCGGGATGCGGATGTGGGGGCACCACTCTGTGCCTGCTCCAGGCGCTGGCTGTCACGCAGCGCGCTGGGTGAGCGAAGGATCTGTGCACAGCGCAGCGTCGCGTGGACGAGGATGTGCGTGAGCGCAAGCGTGTGCAGCCCCAGCCCGATCTCGGCCACGATCAGCCCGACCTGGGTCATCGACCCGTAGGCCAGCCCGCTCTTGACGTCGCTCTGGGCCCGGCTGACCACGGTGGCGTGCAGGGCCGTCAGCGCCCCGACGAACACCACCGCCACGCGGGCGGCCGGAGCGTGCGCGAACAGCGGCTCGGCGCGCAGCAGCAGGTAGGGGCCGAGGTGGATGGACACCGCCCCGTAGAACACCGCGCTGGACGGGGTCGGCCCCTCCATCGCCCGCGGGAGCCAGCCGCCGACGGGGATCAGGGCCGACTTGGCCAGAACCGCGGCCAGCAGCAGGAAGCACAGCGCCGGCGCATGGGCGACCACGCCCGGCGCGGCCAGAATGGCGTCCCAGCCGTCGGCGTGCGCGGGGTCACCGCCGTCGGGCGAGCTCGCGAGCTGCCCGATCCAGATCGCGGCCACCAGCAGACCGGCGTCGCCGGCGCGGTAGGTGAGGAAGGCCCGCAGGCCGTGGCGCACCGGCGCCCGCCGCTCGACGAAGAACGCGATGAGCAGCGCGGATGTCAGCCCGACGAGCTCCCACCCGAAGTACAGCGCCGGCGGGTCGCCGGCCAGGACCGTCAGCTCGACGCTGCCGCCGAACAGCAGCAGAAGCAGGTGGAACCGGGCGAAGCCGGGCTCCCGGTGCAGGTAGCGGGCCGACACCGCACCCGTCAGCCCGATGAGGACGGCGGCGACGAGCGCGAACGGGACGGAGACCGCGTCCGCGCTCAGCTGCCAGGTGAACGTGTGTTCCCCGGCGCCGAACCACGGACCGGCCTCGGCGCCGATCGACTCGTGGCCGCGCAGGACCATGCCACCGGCGAGCAGCCCGCAGGCGAGGGCCACGACGGTGAAGGACGACGCCACGATGGCCCTGATCAGCCGCTCCGACCGGGCCCGGCCGAACCACATGAGGCCGGCGAGCACCGTGACGGCGGCGGCGGGGGCGGCGACCGCGGTCACCAGCGCCGCGGGCAGGAGCCCACCGGAGGTTCCGCCTGCCGAGTCGCCGGTCATGAACTGTCCTGCCGGACCGGTCGCGGTTCGTGGGCCTGCTCGGGCAGCCGGATGACCGCCGCCTGACGGCGCCCGCCCGCGCCCGGCTCCGGCTCCGGCTCCGGTTCCGGAACCGGTTCCGGAACCGGCTCGAGAACCCGCTCGGGGGACGGAGCGCCGAAGGCGGCGAGGACGTGCGCGGGCGGCAGATGGTCACGCTGGCCCGCGTAGTAGTGCTCCGAACGGGCCACCACGGGCAGGCGGAGGTTCTCCGGTTCGTGCGCCTCGAAACCGCCGTCGCGGTGGACCCAGGTCCGTGGCGAGTACGGGTCCCAGGCGACGAGCTGGATCCAGCCGCCGTCGACGAGCCTGCGCAGCGGCGGACTGTCCCGCACGATCCGGGCCAGCAGCTCCGGCTCCGCCTCCACGATCATCAGCAGCCGCATCGGCTCGTGGATCTCCACCGACTGCCAGGGCATGCCGGTGCGCAGGTCGGAGGCGTGCCCGTCCATGACGCCCACCAGACCGCTGATGTTGTGCGGGAGCTTCGACCCGGCGCCGAACCCGGTGGGGTCGACCCGGCTGAAGTAGTACTCGAGGCTGATGCCGGCGCCGACCGGCCCCGCGGACAGGAGCAGCCGGGTGAGCACCGCCCCGTCCGCATCGGTGGTGGGGTCGTAGGAGACCAGGAAGGATCTCCGGTCGAGGTACAGCCCGCGGGTTCGCGAGCGACGCCCGATCACGCAGGTGGCGTTGGTGCTGTGCCCGTACTCGGGGCGTGACTGGGCGATGTCGGTCGAGCGCCCCCGCACGTGGGCGTGCGCGGCACCCGCGGCCACGTCGGGTCCGACCGTTTCGAACCGGCGGCAGCGCTCGTGCGCGTCGAGCTCGACGGCTGACCGCAGCGCCTCGGTGGCCCGGGCGAGCGGGGTCTGCAGGTGGGCGGGCACAAGGTCGGTGTCGTAGCAGGTCAGCGAGCCCTCGCAGGTGTCGTGGTGGCCGCCGACGAACCAGGCTCCCGGCCAGATCGGGCGTCCGCGGCGTGCCAGCTCTGCACGGACCTGCGGGTGGTTCGCCATGGCGGCGAACGCCCGCGCGTTCGGGCCGCTGCGGCCGCCGCCGGTGGCACTGCAGTCGTAGGCCGCCGCATGCGGGTTGTTGACGCTGGACGAGCCGTGCCCGATCACGAAGACGAGGGGCCCCGCCGGGCCGGTCAGGCCGATCGTCGTGAGCAGCGTGTCGACGATCTCGGTCATCTCCGCGACGGTGAACCCCGGCCGCAGCGGCCGCGTGCCGACGCCGGGCACCAGGCCGACCGTTTTCACGGCTTCGGCCGTCTCGGCGGCTTCGAGGGCGAGGCGCGTCCGCGGCCGCTCGCCGTCCCGGTGATCGTCACCCTGGTGATCACCGGTCCGCGGCCGGCCCCGCTCACCGGCGCTTCTCGGCGCGACGGCGCCGACCGCCAGCGGAAGCAGCCCGGCGAGCCCGGCCACCGCGGCGTACCCGGCGGGGCGTCCGGAGCTGCCGCGGGCGGCCGTGAGGATGTGGTGGCGATGGGCGTCGCGGCGCCGCGACCGCTCGTAGGCCGCCACCTCGCCGGCCTCCACGGCACGTTCGACGACCAGGGTGGTGGGCGTGATGGCCACGGGGCACAGCGCCCGCGGGCGGACGTCGTCGAGGCCCTGGTAGGCCATCGCGACACCGAAGTAGCCGGCGGCGCCGAAGGTGCGGACCCGCGGGTGGATCTCCTCCAGGTGCCGGCGCAGCGACTCCTCCCGCTCGTCCATGCAGAACACGGCCTGGAAGTCGGCGGGCGGGACGATATCGGGGAGGCGCTGGTCGTGCGCGGCGAGGGCGTCGAGGATCTGGGTGCGGTAGCGCCGCTCGTACGCGAGGTGCAGCAGCCAGCGCCGCTCCCGCGACCCGAGCCCGGCGACGGCGCCGAGCCAGGCCCCCGCCCACCGCGGGTCGCCGAGCAGCTCGGTGTCGACGTCCATGATCTGGGCGAGGATGAACGCCTCGTAGACCAGCTCCAGGTCCGCCCCGCTCTGCGCGCCGGGGCCGAGCGAGTCGAACGAGTCGAGCGGGCCGAGGACCTCGGGGCCGGCACCGGGGCCGGCGAGGCGTCCCAGCAGGTTGTGGGTGGCGACCGCCTCGAGCGTGAGCTGGACGGCGAGATAGTCCATGAGGCGCGCCGGCGCCGGCTGGGAAGGGGCCCGGTCGGGGTGGCACTCGAACTGGCGGACCATCCCCGCCCAGCCGCGCAGCGACACCAGCGTCGCCCGGATCGCGCCCGCCCAGGCAGGCACCGGCACGCCCAGCGACCACAGCGCCCAGGCGACCGTCCGCGGCGCCGACCAGTCACCCCGGAGCTGCTGACGGAGATGACCGCCGAGCAGGGCCCAGAGCGGGTCGCGAGGGGCGCCCATCGTGCCGTGGAGGTGCCGGAACGCGGTGAGCAGGCCCTGCTCGCGATGCGGCAGATCCCAGGCGGCCATCCCCTGGTCGAGGAAGGCCGCGCACAGCGCTGTCAGCACCGGGTGGACGGCCTCGTCGACGTCCACGCCGAAACGCTCGAGCAGCTGGTCGCGTCGGCGCGGGAGGGCGGGCGGCGGGACGGCCGGCGGGGCGTGGCGCGCCAGGTCGGCCCACAGTTCGGTCAGCAGCCGGGCCCGCAGGGCGGCGCGTGCGGTGGTGCGGCCCAGCCGGGTGCGCCGCCGCTCGGACGGGAAGCGCCGCCGGGCCTGCCGGGTCAGCTCGTCGCGGCGCGCCGCGGAGACCAGCGGGTGGAACTCACGCAGCTCCCCGCCGTCCGACAGCCGCCACGGAACCCCGGCGGCCCGGGGGACGTCGACGAACAGCCCGAGCCGGGCGAGCCGGAAGTCGTCCCAGCTGGGCCCGCCCGGGACGATCTCGGTTCCGGGACGGGTGCCGGTGCCCCCGATCGCCGGGGCGGAGCTGTCGTGCTGCGCCAGAACGGCGACGAGGTCACGGGCCAGGATGCGGCCGGAGGACAGGTGGGCGGCGAACGACTCCTCCGTCTGGAAGGCCTGCGTGCCCAGCATCGCCGAGGCGTGCTCGACCGCGCGCGAGAACGGGAGCTCCTCCAGGGCGTGTAGGGGGTTGTGATGCGAGAAGTACCCGAGGGGGGCCTGCGGCGGCAGAAGCTCGGCCACCTCCTCGACAATGCGGGTGATCAGCTCGCTCTGGTCCTCGACGTGAGCCATGTCCCCTCCCGTCCCCGATGGTGGCGGCCCGGTTCTCCGGTTTTCTCCCAGATACCGCAGATACCACGGGATCCGGGACGAATACGCGCCTTCCGGCGCCGTGGGAACGGTGCCGACCGGCCTTTCCACCGGTGACGCACGGCCCGTACCGGCCTTTCGCCGCCGACAGGGCCGGCCGGGCCCGCTGCGCTGCGGAAAACCCCTGCCGAAGGCGGCCGCGCATCCCGCGAGAAATGCGCGGCCGACTCCACCCCACCCCAGGGCCGACCAGGCTGACCGGTGCGCCATCGGCACTCCGGTCGCCCGACATGTATCAGTATGGGGGACTCTGGGCCCACTCGACACGTGCCGATCATCGCGGTGGCGAGAATCACCGGAACGCTTTCGGTGACCATCACCCCGGGCCACCTGGAAATTCCAGCGCATTCCGTCGGCCATCGAGGCCGTGACCTCGCACAATGCTTTACGGCAAGCGCCGCCGCTTTACGGCAAGCCCCCGCCGCTTTACGGCAAGCGCCGCCGGGGCATTGCGCGAAGAGCCCGCACCACATCATCGGCGGCGCCGGAGAACGGAAGGTGGCCTCGGAGGTGGTAAGTTTGATTTTCGGATGGACCACGGCCGATCCGGCACCGGGCAGCCCACGCCGCCCCCGGCGCCGGGGGCGGCCGGGCGAGGAGGCCGACGATGGGGCGAACCGCGCGGGAGTGCTCGATCGCGAACGCGCTCGCCGTCGTCGGTGAACGGTGGAGCCTGCTCACCCTGCGGGAGATCCTGCTCGGGGTGCGCAGGTTCGACCAGATCGTCGAGAACACCGGGGCGAGCCGGGACATCCTGGCAGCGCGGCTGCGCACCCTGGTCGAGGCCGGCGTGCTGGAGAAGAGGCAGTACAGCGAGCATCCGCCGCGGCACGAGTACGTGGCCACCGAGGCCGGCCGGGCACTGACGCCGGTGCTGCTCGGCCTGATGGACTGGGGCGACCGGTACGTGACCACCGGCCCGCCACCGACGGTCTGGACCCACGAGTGCGGCGCGGAGCTGCGCCCCCGGTGCGTCTGCGCGCACTGCGGGGAGCAGGTGGACATGGGGAGGACGACGGTCACCCGGATCGGTGAGGTGCGGGCCCGCCCGTAGCCCGGCCGAGACCCCGAGACCCCGCTGTGGCCCGGCTGCGCCGACGGGCTACGGCGGGCACCGGCGGTCCGCCGCCCGGCCGAGCCGGGCGGCGACCTACCTGCCCGTCTGTTCCCTGTCCGTTTCCGTTCCTCGGAACCCGCTCGGGGTTCCGAGGAACCGGCTCAGGCGAGAACGGAGTCGAGCTCTCCGCGGATCTCCTCGGGCGTGACGTTCGGCTCGAAGCGGCGGACGACCTTGCCGTCCCCGTCCACCAGGAACTTGGTGAAGTTCCACTTCACCTCGTCGGTGCCGATCGTCTCGGGCCGCGAGCGCTTGATGTGCTCGAAGAGAAAGCCGGAGTCGGGCCCGAAGTCGCCGGGGGCCTCCGCCCGCAGATAGGTGTACAGCGGGTCCGCGCCGGGGCCGTTTACCTCGATCTTGGCGAAGACCGGGAAGGTCACGCCGAAGTTCGTCGAGCAGAAGTCCTGGATCTCGGCGTTGGTGCCCGGCTCCTGCCCGGCGAACTGGTTGCACGGGAAGCCGAGAATCTCCAGGCCGCGCCCGTTCAGCTCGCGATACAGCGCCTCCAGGCCCTCGTACTGCGGAGTGAGGCCGCACTTGCTGGCGACGTTGACGATGAGCAGCGTCTTGCCGGCGTAGTCACGCAGCGGGCGGGGGGCGCCGTCCGTCGCCTCGACGGTGAAGTCATGGACAGTCATGATCGACCTGGCTCTCGATGGGCGGGCCCGGCGGCGGGCCCGGCGGCGGGCGCCGAACAGGCGCGGACACATCGGACGCTACCTGCACCGCCAGGATTCTGTCACCGCCATGGTGACGAAATCTGCGGGCCGCCGGCACTAGGCCGGCGGCGTGCGCATCTGGACGAACGACATCTCCCGCCGCGCGGTGAAACCGAGCGTCTCGTACAGCCGGATCGCATCCATGTTCGACACCACGACGTGCAGGAACGGCCGGTCGCCGCGGGCGTGCACGCGCAGCGCGGTCGCCAGGATGAGCCGGGTGGCGAGCCCCTCGCCGCGATACGCCGGATCGGTGCACACGGCACTGATCTCGGTCCGGCCGGGGAAGCGCATGCGCTCCCCCGCCATCGCGACAAGCCGGCCGCCACGGCGGATGCCGAGGTAGGTGCCGAGCTCGATGGTGCGCTGCCCGAACGGCCCCGGCTGGGTCCGCGCGACCAGGTCGAGCATCTCCGGGACGTCCGCCACGCCGAGCCGGACCGCCTCCGGGTCGGCCCGGGGCGCCAGATCATCGCCCAGCAGCTGGACCGCGGGCACCGCGGTCACCACGTCCCACCCGGGCGGCGGCAGCGACTTGAGGCCGGCGAAGCCGAGCAGCGCCCCGGGCCCGACGAGCGCGGCGAGATCTCCCCAGGCGTCGGGGTCCTTGTCGTCGCTCACCGCCGCGAACGGCGACATCTCGGGTGGGTAGCGCGCCGCCCGCCCGTGGGCGATGGCGACATGTGCGTGGACGCCTGACAGCGATGCCCAGACCGGGTTGTCGAGCGCGGACTCCGGGGTGGTGACGGCCACCGATCCGGCGAGAGGCTCCGGCAACGCGCTCGGGCTCGCGCCCGTCGGACCCATCCAACCTCCCGCCGGCGACGGGCGCCGAAGGACGCCCCCGGTCAGACTATGCGCCGCCGCCGAATCGGCGCGAAAGGCCCACCCAGGTAACGCGGGCGCCGGCACACGAGCCGGCGCGCGGACGCCCTCGCCGCCCGCCTGAGCCAACCGGGGGGCGACCGCAGGTGGTGTTCCGACCGGCGACACGCCACGCCGCGCGGACGCACGACGCTTGACACGGGGCAGCCGAACCCTCCGACCTCGGATGCTCGGGGCTCCCCCGACCCGGCCCGGGTACCCCCGTCCGGAGGTGCCCGCGGTCACCCCACCCGCCGGAACCGCGCCCGAATTGTGCCTGGATCAGGCGAATCCCGCATCGCGCCGGCCCGGCCCGAGGGGCGTCCGGCGGAAACTGAGAACGAATTTAGCACATAACCAGCGCCGCCGGTCGAGACGTAAACAGGTCGCCAGATTAGCCGTCAGGTAACACGGTCGGGCCAGAGCGGCCGACAAGAATGCCAGACTGTCAACTCCGCACGCGGCCGCACCCGTTCGATCCGGGCGACCGCACGGGATTCCAGC
This sequence comes from Parafrankia elaeagni, assembly GCF_000374165.1. Lineage (GTDB taxonomy): Bacteria > Actinomycetota > Actinomycetes > Frankiales > Frankiaceae > Parafrankia > Parafrankia elaeagni. The sequence continues at coordinate 16,693 of NZ_KB893756.1, read as the reverse complement.
AAAACGGATGCAATCCACTATCACTACAGAAACACAACGGAAACACTCTGATACCACTTTCGGCTATCGGTCGTCGGGGGGCCGAAGCGCCCGCCAGGCAACCCGTCCGACCTGTCCCTAGCATGTGCAACGCGCATATGACCTGCACTGATGGTTCGGTTTCGGCTCGGGACCGGCCCGGACGCAGCGGCGCATCGGGGCGACGGCGAGGGGGCGAAGATCGACGCGGTCAGCACGGCCGAAGACGGGCTCCAACCCGGTGCTCACCAGCACCGGAATGCACCGCGGAACGGCCAGGGAGACATATTCGTCCACGCCGGCGGCAGACGTTGGAACAAAGGCGTCTGTGACCGGTCGCGGACGCTTCATCGGGATTCTGGGGCGACCCCCGGAAGCGGCTCCGAGGCCACCGGTCAGGTCGGGAACACGCTGCGGCCGAATGCATTCACCGCGGCTTTTTCGGACCGCGGCGGACCGGGCCTGAGCCACCGACCACCGACGACGAGGACCTGATCGATGTCAGAACACGCAATCGCTCGTCATCAGGTGCAGCGGCCACCGACCGCGCGTGAGCTGATCGGGCCGCCGGTCGCGGCGGTCCTGGCCGTGATGCTCATCGGCCTCGCCACTGCCGCCTCCTCGCCCGCCGGGGCGCGCGGACCGGTGCTGTTCTGCGCCTGCGTCGCCGCCATGATCGTCGGGCTGGCAACCGTCATGGCCGTCCGCAACCGCCAGCTCGCCCGCGAGCTGCGTAACCGGATCGTCACCCTCGAGTCACGGGTCAGGACCTCGTCCGCACACACCGAGCGCCTTTCCCGCGAAGTCCTTCCCCTCGTCGTCACCCGTCTGCGCGAGGGCACCACAGTCCAGACAGCCCTCGCCGAGGCGCCGCGCGGCACGGACGAGGCCCACCTGCACATCCTGCGCACAGTGGCCGAGGAGGTCAGCCGCGGCGAACGCATGCGGTCCGCCGCGATGGCGGCCTGCGCGAGCGCCGCCGGACGCATGCAGGCGCTGAGCACCAGCATGCTGGCCGACCTGCGCGCGATGGAGGAGCGGCACAGCGAGGAGGTACTCGGCGACCTGCTGCGGCTCGATCACCTCACCGCCCAGGCCAGCCGGCTCGCGGACAGCATCGCGGTGCTCACCGGCGGGCGCTCCGGCCGCCGGTGGACGAAACCGATCGTCATGGAGAGCATCCTGCGCGGGGCGATGGGACGGATCAGCGCCTACCAGCGGATCCGGCTGCACTCGACCAGCACGGTGGCTGTGGTCGGCTATGCCGCCGAGGGCGTCATGCATGCGCTGGCCGAACTCATGGACAACGCCACCAGTTTCTCCCCGCCCTCCGAGGAAGTGCACGTCTACGTCGAGGAGGTGCAGACCGGCGTCGTCATCACGATCGAGGACGGCGGACTGGTCATGGGGCAGGCGGCACTGGCCCGAGCCGAGCGCGCGGTCTCCGCGGAGGCACTCGACCTCACCACCCTCTCCGGCACCCGCCTGGGACTGGCCGTGGTCGGCGTCCTCGCCCGCAAGCACGGCCTGACCGTGTCCTTCCGTCCTTCGTCCCGGGGCGGCACCGGGGTCATCCTGATGATCCCGCGCCAGCTCATCACCGCCCCGCGCTCCGTGGAGCCCCCGCCCGCGCTCGCGGACACGACCGACGCGACCACCACCGGCCTGCGCACCGCCGTCACGGCCAGGTCCCCGCGGGCCCTGCCGCCCGCGCCCGCCGCGGCGGCGAGCACTCTCGTCCCGCGCACAGGGCCGGCGGGCGGAGCCGACCTGCGCGGCCTCGGCCTCCCGCCACGGCGTTCCGACCGGGCGGACCGGACCGACCAGCCCAACCGGTTCGACCAGCCCGAGCGGACCGACCGGCCGTTCGCCGCGACGGCCGAGGGATCCCTGCCGGCCCGCGGACACGGCGCGTTCCAGCACCGCGGCACCTCCAGGAACCTGCCGCCGGACGTCCAGGGCACGCCCCGCCGCACTCTGGACGGGGACGTCTCCACCACCGCCGATCTCGGCACCGCGGGAACGTTCGCGATGACCGGCACGCTGCGCGCCGTCGGCGGGCTCGGTGCCGTGGACGCGGGCGCCGTGACCGCGCGGATCACCCTGCCCAAGCGGGCCCGCGGCCAGTCGCTCACCGCCAGCACCAGCCGGGCCGCCGCGCCGACGACCACCCGTCCACGCTCGCACCGGGCCCGCCGCAGCTCCATCGCGAACTTCGCGGCGTTCCGCCGGGCAATGCGCCCGGCGGGATCCGCCAGCACCCGGACAACGCCCGCCCCCCCGGCTCCCGCGTCGGCGGAGTCCGCCTCAGCCCCGTCGCCCCTGACCCCGGTACCGACGGCGTCATCGCCCGTGACCCCGGCACCGACGACTCCGTTCACCGCATCAGCCGGCGAGGCCGCCGGCCTGCCCGCACCCGTCAAGGCGGCACCCGTCGAGGCGGCACCCGTCGAGCCGGCAGCAGCCGGCAGCGGCCCGGACGACACCACACCCGCGCCCACAGCCGAACCCGGCGCCGGCACAGCGCCAGCCGCGACATCCACCGTTCGGGCACTCGCGCTGGCGCCTCCCCCCGCCCTCGCCCTGGCCCCTCCCCCTGCCGCAGCGCCCACACCGACGCCCGAGCCCGCACCGATCATGGACGAGCCGAACCACGCCGAGCCGGAGGACGGCGTCGAGCCCACTGGCCACGGCACCTCCGCCGCCCAGGCCGTACCGGCCGCGGGCGGCACCGAGCCGGGTTCCGGCAGCACCGTGCGCTCCACCAGCACCGTGCGCTCCACCAGCACCGCGGAGACCGACAGCACCGCAGGAACGGACGGGGCCGCGGGCACCAGCACCGGCCGGGCCACGGGCACCCGAAAGAGCTCGGCCGCGGGCAGCGGCGCGGCGCAGGACGGACCGCGGGACGCGGCGGTCCCGGCAGCCGCACCGACCTCCCGCGGCACCGGACGCGACGGGCGGGCAGCCGTCCCGCGCCCGGGGCCGGCGCGGGCGGGCCGGCCGAGGAGGCCCCGCCGCGACGACGGCGACGACGTCCCGGCAGGCCGGTAGTGGCGCCGGACGAACGACCAGGGCTTCCCAGAACGACCAGACCAGCACTGGACGACCCGATTGGAGGCAGGGGCAGGCCGGGCGGGCCCACCGCACGGCGCCCCGCAATCCCGATGAATACCACTGAGAGCGACCTTGACTGGCTGCTGGAGAATCTCCTGGCGCGTACCCCCGGGACCCACCACGCCCTGGTGCTCTCCCGGGACGGGCTCAAGCTGTGCCGGTCGGCGGGCCTGAGCATCGACCAGGCCGACCAGCTCTCCGCGATCGCCTCCGGCATCCAGAGCCTGGCGCACGGAGCGTCCATCGAGTTCGGCGACGGCACCGGGGGCGTCCGGCAGTCGATGACCGAGTTCCACGGCGGGCTGCTGTTCATCGTCGATGCCGGCCAGGGCGCCCACCTGGCCGTGGTGGCGACCGACGACGCGGACGCCGGCATCATCGGCCACAACATGAGCGAGCTGGTCGAACAGATCGGCGAGTACCTCAGCGCGGCACCGCGCGACCCCGTCCAGTCCGTGCGACAGCCGTGATCCGTCGGCTCGTCGACAGTGAGGACCCGGACCGGCTCTACACGCTCACCGGCGGTCGCAGCCGGGTCGGCCACAACGCTTTCGACCTCGTCACCCTCGTCACCAGCCGGGCGGACCCCGTACCCGGCATGCAGTCCGAGCATGTCCGGATCCTGCGGGTGTGCCGCGCCCCGACCGCTGTGGTGGAGCTCTCGGCGGACCTCAAGCTCCCCGTGAGCATCGTGAAGATCCTTCTCTCCGATCTGCTGGAGCGGGGCCTGATCTTCGCGAGCCACCCGACCAGCCCGACCGACCCCTTGCAACTTCCCGATCCCGCGTTCCTGAAGCAGGTGCTCGTTGGACTCCAGAAGCTCTGAGCCTGTCGCCCGGCCACCGCTGCAGACCACGGCCAAGGACGGCGTCAAGATCGTGATCGTCGGCGGATTCGGCGTGGGCAAGACCACCATGGTCCGCTCCGTCAGTGAGATCCGCCCGCTGAGCACCGAGGAGGTCATGACCGAGGCCGGCGTCGGCATCGACGACACCGGCGCCGTGGAGGAGAAGAACACCACCACCGTCGCGTTCGACTTCGGACGGATCAGTCTCGACGCGCAGATGGTGCTCTACCTGTTCGGCGCCCCGGGGCAGGAACGCTTCTGGTTCCTGTGGGACCGCCTGTTCGCCGGCACCCTCGGCGCGGTGGTCCTGGTCGACACCAGACGGGTCTCCGACTCGTGGTATGCAATCGACCGGCTGGAACACCACCGGATGCCGTTCATCGTGGCCCGGAACAACTTCGGGGAGCCCGAGCACTCGCTGGACGACCTGCGCGAGGCGCTCTCCCTCTCCCCCGACGTGCCCATCATCGACTGCGACGCGCGGCACCGCTCGTCCAGCAAGGACGTGCTGATCACCCTGGTGCGGCACCTCTACGACCAGGCCTCCGCCCGCAAGGAGGCATCATGAGCACGATGCTCGACCCGGGTGGCCGAGCCCGGCCGGAAACCGGCGGGCCCGCCACCACCCAGGCCCTCGCGGACGTGCCCCAGGCGCGGCGCTGCCCCGTCCGGGCGCCGCGCACCACCCAGCGCGACGGGCAGCAGGGCCTGCAGCGCGACCTGCGGCCGGACCAGCCCCGTCACGACCAGCCGCGCCACGACCAGCCCCGTCACGACCAGCCGCGTCAGGACCGGCCCCGCGGCGACCGGGCCCGTCACGACCAGGCGCGGCCGGATCAGTCTCGCGAGCAACGCCGCGACCCGCCCAGGGACGGCCGGCGGGACGGGAACCGCGACCCGCGGCGCGCGCCCAGCCCGATCGTGCAGGTGTCGCTGGACGGCAACCGGCCGGCCTGGCTGGTCCTGGGCTACCGGGAGCTGCACTTCGTGCTGAGCAGCCCGGAGATCTTCACCTGCGACCCGCGGCACCGGGCCCGCCGCGGGCCCGTCTCGCCCGACTGGGCGCCGCTGCCCGGGGCCGGGCGGCGCCCGTCGCTGCTGCACACCGACGGCGACGAGCACCGGCGCCGGTACCGGGCGATCAACGACGTCCTCAGCGACGTGGACGTCTTCCTCCTCAGGGCCCGCGCGGAGGCGGTCACGGACAGTGTGATCGACGAGTTCGCCGGAACCGGCTCGGCCGACCTGATCTCCGCCTTCGCGCATCAGGTGCCCGCGCTCGCGCTGGCGTCGCTGTGCGGGCCGGACGATCTCGGTGCCGACGAGATCGCCGATGATCTGGTGGCCCTGGTCGACAACCGCTCGGACGCCGTCCGCGGCCACCGCCGGCTTCTCGATCGGCTGCGCGGCCTGCTCGCCGACCGGATCGACGAGCCCTCCGACGACATCATCTCCACCCTGGTCGACCACCCCGAGGAACTGACCGACGACGAGATCGTCGAGGATCTGGCGGTCGTCCTCGGCCTCGGGATGCGCACGGTGACGGCCTGGATCGGCACCTCGCTGCGCCTGCTGCTGACCGACGGATCGTTCGCCCTGGAGCTGTCCGGCGGCCGACGCAGCGTCATGCAGGCACTCACCCAGGTCCTCTGGGAGGACACCCCGGTGCAGGTGGCCGCGGGCCGCTGGGCCGCCCGCGACATCCAGCTCGGCGGGCAGCACATCCAGGCCGGCGACATGATCGCTCTCGGCCTGGCGGCGGCGAACTCCGACCCGCGGGTCACCGGAACCGGCACCAACAGCGCCCACCTCTCCTTCGGGCACGGCGCCCACCGCTGCCCCTACCCCGCGCAGGAGATCGCCGAGGTCATCACCCGGACCGCGATCGAAGTTCTCCTCGACCGACTGCCCAACATCCGGCTCGCCGTCCCGGCCGAGGCGCTGGTCTGGCGGCGCACCGCCTGGAACCGGGCCCTGACAGCCCTGCCAGTGCGGTTCAGCCCCGTTTGACGACCGCGACCGGCCGCGCCGCTGCGGCACCACGCTGAACCCAGGCCGGAGACTGCACATGACCCATCCCCATCCCCGCCAGCTCGGGGCGTGCGCGAGCGGCATGCCCCGCGCGCTCGGCGCCGCGCGCCAGTACGGCGCACTACGCCAGTACGGCGCGATCTGCCCGCAGCCGGCGACCCGCCGCGGCGGCGGCACGGCGGCGCCCGACGCGCCGACCACCCCCACCCCGACCTCGACCCCCACCCCGACCTCGACCTCGACCCGTGCACCGGCGCCGCCCCGGACGCCCCCGCCGGGAAACGCCGCGGGTTCCGCGGTCCGACCCGCGGCCCGGCCCGGCACCGGGTCACCGGCCCGACCGGTCGCCGGGCCGGCTGCCGGCCCCTCCGTGACCAGGAGCCCGGTCCCGGCTCTCCCCCCCTCGGCCCCGCCGGTCCCGCCGGTCGCTCCGCCCGGAGAGGATGGCCGGGGCCGGGAACGGGCCCAGACACCCGGCCGGTCCGACTTCGGTGAGCGCTGGCCCGCGCACGGCGCGGCCGTGCGGCTGCCGGGCGGCGGGCCCGGCAGCGACCTCGCCGGCTTCTACCGGCGTCTGCGCGACCAGCAGGGACCGGTCGCGCCGGTCCTGCTGGAGGCGGACATCCCGGCCTGGCTTGTCCTCGGCTACCGCGAGGTGGTCTACGTCGCCGGCACCCCGGCGCTGTTCGGGCGGGACTGCCGGATCTGGAACGCCTGGGACCTCGTCCCCGCGGGCTGGCCGCTGCAGTCGGTGGTCGGCCAGCGGCCGTCCCTGCGCAGCCTGGACGGGCCGGCGCACACCCGCCGGCTGGAGGCGATCGGCGACGTGCTCGGCATGTTCGAGCCGCACGAGCTGCGGACGCGGGCGACCCGCGGTGCCGACACCCTCATCGACGCGGTCGCCGGCAACGGCCGGGCCGAGCTGATCACCCAGTACGCCGGCCCGCTGCCGGCGATGGTCACCGCCGGCATCTGGGGCCTGCCGGACAGCGACCTGACCGGGCTGGCCCGGGACCTCACGCTGCTCGTCAGCGGCGGCACGGGTTCGCGGGACGCCCGCCGGCACGTGCACGCGATGCTGATGCGGGTCGTCCGCCGCCGCCGCGCGCAGCCCGCCGACGACGCCGTCTCGGCACTGATCAGCCATCCGGCCGACCTCGGCGACGACGAGATCGTCGAGGACGTCATGGCGACCCTGATCGCGGGCCACGCCCCGACCGCCGACTGGATCGGCAACACCCTGCGTCTCATGCTGACCGACGACCGGTTCGCGGTGGATCTCTCCGGGGGCCGGCTCAGCATCGGCAGCGCGATGGCCGAGGTGCTGTGGGCCGACCCGCCGATCCAGAACCTCGTCGCCCGCTGGGCGCGCCGGGACGTCCGGCTCGGCGGCCGTTGGATCCGGGCCGGGGACCTGCTGATCTTCGGGCTCTCGGCGGCCAACGCGGACCCGCGGGCACGGCCGCAGCCGTCCGGGCGGGCCGCGGGCAACAACGCGCACCTGGCGTTCGGGCACGGCGAGCACCGGTGCCCGTTCCCCGCGCAGATGGCCGCCGAGACCATCGCGACGACCGCCGTCGAGGTGCTTCTCGACCGCCTGCCAGGCCTGGAACTCGCCGTGGAGCCCGCGGCACTGCAGTGGCGCCCGTCGGTCTGGGTCCGCAGCCTCGCCGCCCTGCCGGTGCGCTTCACTCCGCTGTGACCGGAGCGACCAGGCCCGCCTCCCGCAGGACGCCCGCGACGTGCGCCAGCACCGCCGGCGCGGGCGGATCGGCGTCGACGACCACGCAGTCGACGCCTGACATCACCTCGTCATACCGGGCGCAGAGCACGGTGGTGTGGTGCAGCAGTGCCGCCTCGTCGCGGCACAGCACGCGGGCCAGCCGCGCGGCGGCGACCCGCGGCGACACCCGCAGGTAGAGCAGGACGTCAGGGGCCGGTACCTGCGCGGCTATCTGCAGGTACCACTCGGCATACTCGCCGAGGTCCCCGCAGTAGACCTCCCAGGTCTGCAGCCAGCGGTCCGCGACGACCAGATCGGCTCCGGCGAAGGTCTCCCGCGCGTACTCGAACTGGACGGCGCACTCGACCAGGCTGGCGGTGTGCAGCAGGTCCGCCGGCACCCGGCCCCGCTGCCCGCCGGGCCCGGTCAGGCGGCTGGCTAGCTCCTCGAGTGCGGCGGACGTCCGCGGCGCGAGCCGGAGCCCCACGGCCCCGGGGCGGGCGGCCAGCCACCGCGCCAAGGCCCGCTTCCCGCAGCCCGCCGCTCCCTCGACCGCCACCAGCGCATACGGGAGCACCGGTGTCGTTCCGTCAGTAAAGGCTTCGCTGGCCACACACATCCCGACCGGATCGGCTGCCCCCCAGCGCCTGGCAGACCCGATTCTGCTGCCCTGCGGACGGTACGGCAAGGGACGGATCCACCACGAAACCGCTGAAAACGATCTACAGTCCGGACATGACCTGGCGCGATCCACTTCTCGTGGCGGTGGAGGGTGTGGACGGGGCGGGAAAGACCACGCTGATCCGCGGCCTGGAGACGCTGCTGCGCCCGTTGCGGGGCAGCCGGCCGGCGCGCGTGACCGCGGACATCTTCCGGGCCATCGCCGAACCAGACGACACCGTCCTCTACCAGTCGGTCGTCCCCGGACCCGTGCGCCGGCTCGCGCACCTCGTCGAGCTGTCCGCCCAGCTGCACTACCGCTCCGGCCCGGGCGGACCTCCCGACCTGCTCTTCGAGGGATGGGTGCAGTCCTGGGAGGTGCGGTGCGGGCCATACGGGGAGCAGCATCGAGGGTGGTTGGAACAGCTGGAGGACCTGCTTCCCCGGCCCGACCCGCTGCTGTGGCTGCGGGTCCCCCCGGCACTCGCCTACGAGCGGATGATCGCCCGGGGCGACCGCCGCACCCGGGTCCTGACCCCGGCCGCGCTGCGGGCCCGGCTCGTCAGGCAGGCCGGCGACTACGAGCAGGTGATGGCCCGGGCGGACAACGTCGTGGAGCTGGACGGCACGCAGCCGCCGGACAAGGTGCTCGCGCAGGCGGCCTGGGCCCTCGAGGCGTTGACCCGTGCCCGGCTCACCCGGCCCGGGCCGGGTGAGCCGGGCACGGGTCAACGACCGGGAAACGCCTCAGGGCCCGCGGGGTGATCCCACGGGCCCTGAAGGACGGTTCTGTCTCACCGACCGGTCGGTCCGGCAGAGGTACCTGCCGGCGCCGGTGCGGCTGTTCGGCTACTCGCGGCCGAACTGCTCCCGCAGGCGCCGCAGCGCCTCCTCGTCGATGGCCGAGGCGGGCTGCTCGGACTGCTGCGACGAGGTGTAGGAGGACGGCGCTGCCGCAGCCGCGTCAGCCTCCTGCGCGGCCCGGATCTGGGCCTGGTGGGCCTCGAACCGGGTCTGAGCCTCGGCGTACTGCCGCTCCCACTCGGCCTGCTGCTCCTCGAAGCCCGGCAGCCACTCGCCGGTCTCGGGGTCGAAGCCCTCGGGGTAGACGTAGTTGCCCTGCTCGTCGTACTTGGCTTCCATGCCGTACTGGCTCGGGTCGAACGAGTCGCCCTCACCAGCCAGCCCGGAGGCCTCGTTGGCCTGCTTGAGCGACAGGCTGATCCGCCGGCGGTCGAGGTCGATGTCGATGACCTTGACCAGGATCTCGTCGCCCACGTTCACGACCTGCTCGGGGATCTCGACGTGGCGCTCGGCCAGCTCCGAGATGTGCACCAGGCCCTCGATGCCCTCGTCCACCCGGACGAACGCACCGAACGGAACGAGCTTGGTGACCCGGCCGGGAACGACCTGGCCGATGGCGTGGGTCCGCGCGAACTGGCGCCACGGGTCCTCCTGCGTCGCCTTCAGCGACAGGGAGACCCGCTCGCGGTCCAGGTCGACGTCGAGGACCTCGACCGTGACCTCCTGGCCGACCTCGACCACCTCGGACGGGTGGTCGATGTGCTTCCAGGACAGCTCGGAGACGTGCACCAGGCCGTCGACGCCACCCAGGTCCACGAAGGCACCGAAGTTGACGATCGAGCTGACCACACCCTTGCGGATCTGGCCCTTGGCGAGCTGCGCGAGGAACTCGGAGCGCACCTCGCTCTGGGTCTGTTCCAGCCAGGCGCGGCGGGACAGAACCACGTTGTTGCGGTTCTTGTCCAGCTCGATGATCTTGGCTTCGAGCTCGCGGCCCACGTAGGGCTGCAGGTCGCGGACGCGGCGCATCTCCACGAGCGAGGCGGGGAGGAAGCCACGGAGGCCGATGTCGAGGATGAGACCACCCTTGACGACTTCGATGACGGTGCCGGTGACGACGCCGTCCTCCTCCTTGAGCTTCTCGATCGTGCCCCAGGCGCGCTCGTACTGCGCACGCTTCTTGGACAGGATCAGACGGCCTTCCTTGTCCTCCTTCTGGAGGACAAGGGCCTCGACGTGGTCGCCGACCGTGACGACCTCGTGCGGATCGACATCGTGCTTGATCGAGAGTTCCCGTGACGGGATGACACCCTCGGTCTTGTAACCGATGTCGAGGAGCACCTCGTCGCGGTCCACCTTGACGATGATGCCGTCGACGATGTCGCCGTCGTTGAAGAACTTGATCGTCTTGTCGACCGCGGCGAGGAAGTCCTCGGCCGAGCCGATGTCGTTGACCGCAACCTGTGGTGTGGTCGGGCTGTGCGAGGTGGTCACGGTCTCCACGGGTCGTACGTCGGTGGTGCTCGTCAAGGGGTCGGCTCCGACTGGGAATCGTCTCGTCGCGCGAGGGCCGGGTCGAACCGCCGGGACGGAGGGACAGGCACCGCGCTGAGAACGACACTGTCAGAACCGATAACGACTGCTCGAGTGGATCCGCTCGGTCTGAGACCCACGAACCCTCGTGCAACTCCCAAGTCTAGGGAGCGGTGTCCCGGGTGGTCAACGGGAGAGCGCACAGACTCGGAGCCAGTCCGCCACGGGACTCACCCTTTGGCGCCCTCATAGTACGAAAAGTCACCGGGTCTCGTCCCGGAGACGCGAGCGAATGTGGCCCAGTCGGCGCCCTGTGGCGGCGCCGACTGAACGCCCGCTGAACCGCTGGACCCACCGCCCGGGCTGCCCCTCGCCGCCGGACGGCGCCCGCGGCGTCGGCACGCTCGGCCCGGCGTCGGGCGGCATCCGGGTGGCGGGCACACCACCCGCCCGACCGCGGACGGACCATCGGTCCGCCCCGTGGGTGTGTCGCCCGTAGGTGGCCGCCCGGCGGCCCGCGCGCAGCGGGAAGGTCCGCGCCGGATCTCCGTCGGAGTGGTCGATCGCGGCGTCGCGCGGGCCTGTCACGGCCAGGCGGGGGTAGCCGCGGCGGGCGGCCACGGCCAGGGTGCCGTGGCCGGTGCTGGAGACCTCCCGGCTCCACCTCCCGTCGGTGGCGGGTCGCCCCGCCCCGGCCGCGGCACCACCGGGCCCGCTGCCCCCGCCCTCCCCGCCGGCGCCGGGCGGCCCGCTCCGACCGGCCCGACCGGCCCGGCGGGCCCGGCGGGCCCGGAGAGCGCGCGCCCACTCCCTGGCCAGCACCGTGCAGGGCCGTTCGACCAGGAAGTAGGTCAGGGTCGAGAGGGCACAGGTGATGACGATCACGACCAGGAGGAACGGCACGAAGGCGAGCGCGCCGCCCTGCCGGCCGGTGTGTTCCATGACCAGCTCGATCACCGTCGTGTGCCACAGATAGATGCCGTACGAGATCAGTCCGAGGTAGGCCATCGGCCGCCACGACAGGAACCGCCGCACGAGACCCTGGCGGGGCGGGCCGAAGACCGCCGGCAGGAGCAGGAAGAACCCGAACAGGCCGTAGAAGAGGTGGCGCCCCATGTCCTGGGACCGGTCAGGCACGAACATCGGCTCACGCGGGAGGTCGATCCGGGTGCTCGCCACCCAGAAGAAGAACGCGGCGACCAGCCAGCAGGCTCCGCCGAACCATCGCCACCGCGCCCACGCCGGAGTGCGCCCGTTCTGGGCGTACCAGCACGACAGGACCGCCAGCAGCATGCCCATCGCGAACAGGTCCCACCAGACCGGCAGCCAGACCGTCCAGCCGTCGGCCCACCAGACATCCGAGCCGATCAGCCTGTAGTGCAGGACCCGGCTGACAACGAAGATCACCCCAAGGGCCAGGAGCTCCACCCGCAACTGGTCGCGGGGGGCGCGCCGGCGGCGAACCAGCAGCCAGGCGTAGACGGGGATCGACAGGTAGAAGGCGAACTCGATGTTGAGGGTCCAGGCCTGGGTCAGGCCCTGGATGGCCGTCTCCCTGCGGTAGCCCTGCAGGAAGAAGGCTGTCTGCAGCAGGCCGGGGAGGCCCTGCACGCCCAGCCTGTCGTCCGGCAGGATGTTGAGGGCGACCACGAGCGCCAGCCAGTACAGCGGGATGATCCGGAGCAGGCGGCGAACGAAGAAGCCGGGGGCGTCCGGTGCCGCGTGCCCGCTCAGGTGCGCCGCGGCGAACGGCCGGTACAGCAGGAAGCCCGAGATCAGGAAGAAGACCTCGACACCGGCCTCACCGCGGGCGGTGTAGACCCCGACGGGGCTGGTGAGCGTCAGACCGCTGTAGAAGGCGACGTGGACCACCATCACGAGCAGCGCCGCGATCGCGCGCAGCCCGTCGAACCCGGGGAAGACGACGGTCGTCGCCGACCCGGCTGAGCGCTCGGCGGGTTCCGCGGCGGTGCCCCCGCGGCGTGCGGCGTCGGCCGGCCCGCCGGGCAGGCGGGTGGACACCGACCCGCTCCGGCGAGGGAAGCCGGCGGTCACCTACCGCGACCGCCACTGTCGGTGATGTCAGGCACGCTCGCAAGCTACAGCTCCCCACCCGCCACCCAGCTGCTCGCGGCCCCGACGGCGAGCCGCCCGGCGACGCGGCCGGACGCCACTCCCCACACGAAACCGCAGGCCGGACGCCCTTCCTTGGGGCTTTGAGACCCTCACCACGGCTAGCACTTCCCGGCCCGCCGCGGTGGGCGAGGGCCGGCCGGCGGCATCCGAGGACACGTCCGAACTCGATTCATTCAGTACGGAGAGTGATATATGCCGCCTCGTTGGCCGGCGCCGGCCCCCGCGGCTGTATCGCAGGACCATCCGGAGTGTGTGCGATCAACGACCAGAACGTTCTGGTCGGCAGGGGCCCCGGCGGGGGGCTGGGGCAGCACGGATTTTCCGCGCCAATACATCGGAAGTGGTACTGCGCCGACATTCCTCGCGCCGGCCCGGCCGCCCGGACCGCCGGCGCGAACAAGCTGGCGCGGCCGGCGTGCGCGGATGGCGCGGCCCCGGGCGGAACCGGGCGCAGGTGCCGGCTGGGCGACCCCCGTCCCGAGGAGCCGGCGGGTCTGTGATCCCATGAACTGGCGGACATCCGGGGACCTTCCGGGTGCCGGCCGGCAGTCCCGCCGGGGAGTTGCCGGCAGTCCCTGGGGAGCGGCCCGCGCCGACCGGCCGGGACGGCCTTCGGCCCCGCCGCGGGATGGCCGGTGGGGCCGTAGCGTGACACCCCATGGGTGTCACGGCCCCGTCGTTCCGTCGTAGCCTCGACGACGGGCCGACCGGGGATCCGGACATACTAGATAAATGTTGTCGAATCAGGATGACGACATTCAGGGCCATCGGCCAGCGCCGCCTGTGAGGTGAAGTCAGGCGTCCACGACGACTTCGGGAAGGGGACCGGGCTGAGCCGCCGAGAGTTCGACACCTACCCGCTGGCCCGCCCCGAACCCGGCCGGCGTCGGCGGGAGCGCGATCCCGCGCGGACCGGGCCGGGCCGGGCCGGCGACCAGAGCCAGGCCCTCGACCCGGGCGCGGACGGCGACGAGGCCCAGGACCACCTCGCGGGCCTGTTCCTGGACCGCTCCCACCTCGACGCCGCCTACCAGGACGACGCCTACCTCGATCCCGAGGGCCGGCTGCGTCAGCCGCGCAGGTACCAGGGCGACGAGACCGAGCGGATCGAGCGCCGCGCGATGGGGGCCGACCAGGCCTGGGAGAAGCCTCGCGGCACCAAGGGCGGGCGCCCGGGGATCCGTGTCGTCCCCGCGCCGACCAGCCCCAACCGGTCGCCGCGGCCCGGCGGCCCGCGCCCCGGCCCGCCAGGCGGTCGCGATCGGGCCGGCGTGGCGGACCGTGCGGGAACGCGCCGCGGCATCCCGGCGGAGGCGGTGCCGGCCGCTCGGCGCGCGCCGAGCGAGCCGGAGACCGGACCGCTGGAGACCGGACCGCTGGAGACCGGGCCGCTGACCGCCCCGGTGCTGGCCCCGCTCGGCCACTCCCCCGCGCTGGACGGGCTGCGGGCGCTGGCCGTGCTCGGGGTCATGGCGTACCACGCGGGCCTGAGCTGGATGCCCGGCGGTCTGCTCGGCGTCGACGCGTTCTTCGTGCTCTCCGGGTTCCTGATCACCGGGCTCCTCGTCGCCGAGTACCGCACCACCCGGCGCATCGACCTCCGGTCGTTCTGGATCCGCCGCACCCGCCGGCTGATGCCGGCGCTGCTCGCGATGATGGTCGGGGTGGCCGCGTACGCCCAGTGGGTGGCCGCACCCAGCGAGGTCACGACGCTGCGCACGGACGCGCTGGCGACCCTCGGCTATGTCGCCAACTGGCGGTTCGCGCTGTCGGACCAGAGCTACTTCGACCATTTCTCCACGCCGTCCCCGCTGCTGCACACCTGGTCGCTGGCGGTGGAGGAGCAGTTCTACGTGCTGTGGCCGCTGTGCGTGTACCTGCTCATGTGGCACAGCGGCCGGACGGCGGCCCGCTGGCGCGCCCAGCGCCGGAAGGCGCAGACGCTCATCCTGACCGTCGCCGTGCTCGGGGCGGAGGCGTCGGCCCTGCTCGGGCTGCTGCTGGTGGTCCTCGACATCGACCCGTCCCGGATCTACTACGGCACCGACAGCCGGGCCCAGGCGCTGCTCGTCGGTGCGGCGCTCGCCGTCTGGCGGATCCAGCGCCGGACCCCGCTCACCGACCGGACGAAGAAGGGCCTCGCGGTCGTCGGCGCCCTCGCCGGGGCGGCGATGCTCGGCATCTGGGCGACTGTGGACGGCGAGAGCCGCGTCCTGTACTCGGGTGGGTTCCTCGGAGTCGCCGTCGTCGTGATGCTCCTGGTCGCCTCGATCGTGGAGGTGCCGAGAGGGCCGGCTGCCCGGGTGCTCTCCTGCCCACCGCTGCCCGCCATCGGGCGGGTCTCCTACGGCCTGTACCTGTGGCACTGGCCGGTCTTTCTGACCGTCACCGCGGGCCGGACGGGCCTGAGCGGCGTGGCGCTGCTCGCCGCCCGGGTCGCCGTGACAGCCGCGATCACCCTCGTCTCGTTCCACCTGGTCGAGAACCCGATCCGGCGCAGGAAGATCCGCTTCCCGGTGCCGCGGGTGACCGTCCCGGCCGCGATCCTCGCGATCGTCGCCGTGGTCATGGTCGCGACCATCCCGGACCCGTCCGCCGGACGCGGCGCCGACGACCTGGAGCGCCTGGCGGCGCAGGCCGCGAACGCCGCGCCGCCGACGGTGAACGCCCAGGCGGTGGGGGGCGGCCGCCCCCTGCGGGCGATCCTGGCCGGGGACTCGCTGGCGCTCACACTGGGGTTCAGCGAGTTCTCGGTCACCGCGGCGGGCGCGGGGCTGGAGGTCCACGACGCGGCCGAGCTCGGCTGCGGAGTGTCTCGGGCCGAGACGCGCTTCCTCGGCGGCGAGCCGTTCCCGCCCCCGCACACCTGCGTCAACTGGCCCACGAGGATCCAGCAGAAGGTGGACGAGATCCGTCCCGACCTGGCGCTGCTGCTGGTAGGACGCTGGGAGGTCACCGACCAGATCCTGAACGGCCGGCGAACCCAGATCGGCGACCCGCAGTTCGACGCCTACCTGGGTCGGGAGCTCGACCTGGCGATCACCACGATGTCCGCGCGCGGGGCCAAGGTCGTACTGCTGACCACACCCATGTTCGAAACGGGCGAAAGCGCATCCGGTAGCATTTTTCCGGAAACCCGGACCGACCGCGTGATCAAGTTCAATGCTCTGCTCCGTCAGGCCGCCGCCCGGCATCCCGGGGTGACCACTGTCATCGATCTGGCTGCGGTCCTCAGCCCGGGCAACGAGTACCGCGGCGAGATCGACGGTGTTCAGATACGCGACGACGACGGCGTGCACATCAGCAACGGCGGTGGCGCGCGGGCCGGAAAACTCGTAGTGCCGCAGCTACTTCAGCTGCTGCGCCCGGCCGCGGGTGGCGCGGCGGGCGCGGGGCAGCAGCCCGGGCCGGCCACCGCCGGCGGCCCGGCGGCCCCGACAGGCCCGGCGGGCCCAGACCCCGGTTGACCTGCTCGTTTCACCTGGCGCTAACCTTCCGCAGCAGTACTCCACGGTTCACAGGAGGATGATCGTGCCTCGTGCGCTGATTACGGGAATCACCGGCCAGGATGGCCTGTATCTGGGCGAGCAACTGGTGGGTCGGGGGTACGAGGTGTTCGGGCTGGTGCGTGGGCAGTCGAACCCGAAGGTGGAGAGGGTGGAGCGGCTGGTGCCGGGGGTGGTGCTGTTGGAGGGTGATCTGACGGATCTTCCGTCGTTGATCGGNGCGGTGGAGATCTCGCAGCCGGACGAGGTGTACAACCTGGGCGCGATCTCGTTTGTGGGGCTGTCGTGGAAACAGGCGGAGCTGACCGGCGAGACGAC
>NZ_KB893755.1 GCF_000374165.1 Parafrankia elaeagni | reverse complement strand
AGATGAACTCGCTCGGCTACGACGTAGTCCTCACCAAACGGCCGGCACCGCCCACCGGCCCCGCGAGAGCTGCCTGACAAGGAACTGAACACAGCGTCACCCATGCCCGGGCCCAGCCCACGGCGGGCGTCAGCCCGCCCGCCAACGCCCCGCGCCCCAGGCAGTGGGTGACTCGGCGTGGCCCCGGCACCGACGCGCCCTGTCCCAGCGCGGTCACCACCTGGCCTTGCCCGTTCCAGCGTGGTCACCAGCGCCGTGGGCCCGTCACGACCACCAGTCACCTCATTTTCCCTCTAGTCGTCGGTGTGGTGTTCGTGGTGGGGTCGGTCGCGGTGGGTGAGGTTGCGGCGGATGTCGTCGCAGCGGTTGGTGAGTTCGCGTGCTTCCGCGAGTGCGGCGTCACGGGTTTTGATCACGGCGCGGCGTGACCCGTACTTGCCGCCGTAGGTCTGTTGGGCGACGGTGGCGAGCAGTCCGGCGCGTCCAAGATCTTCGGCTTGGCCTGCCAGGTGGAGGAGCTGGCGCAGGGTGGGGAAGTCGTGTCCGTCCTCCCATGCCATCGTGAAGATCACGTTGGAGAGTCCGGCGAGAAAGGTCACCGACGCCAGATGCTCGGCCTGCCGCCGGGCCGTATCGGGGTTACCGGCGTCGGGGGTGGTGCGACGGGGACGGTAGCCGTTGCGCTGGGCAGCGTCGTGGACCGCCCAGCGACGGATGACGGCACGGTTCACGACGGAGGTCTCGCCGTCCTGGGTCTGGTACTGCCACCCGTCGGGTTCCCGGGTGGCGACGTTCAGGGAGGCGACGGCGCAGTTCCGGATGATCGTCCCGAGCCGACGGGCGTAGATCAGCACCGCGTCCTGGGCGATGTCGTCGGACACGTCGTCGCTGCCGTAGGTGCCGAATCCGTCCCGGGCGATGGTGGCGCTGCCGTCGGCGCGCTTGCGGGAGCGGGATGCGTCGACCTTCCGGCAGTGGCAGTGTGCGTGGTCGACGATCGCGGTCCAGTCCGCTTCGGTGACACGCGCCATGTCCTCGGTCGTGGCGGACTGGGCGGGAACGATCGACGGAATGTCCCGGGAAAAGAATGAGGAAAAGAAGTCATGCGACATGGAGGACTCCACGTGAGTGGGGGATTTAGCGCCGCGCGCCGGGCGCAACGCGCCGATAGCTAATAATCCCTCCGCGTGCCCGAGAAATCAATGCCGCCGGGCGACTATTTCTAGGGTTTTCCGGGGGATCCAACAATCGCGTTTCCGCAGGCCAGGAACTCATTCCCGCGAGTCGGGAAACGATAGAGATGTGAGCCAAGAAAAGAACGGAAGCACGAATGGGCGAGTGGGGAGAAATGTAAAGGAAGGGTCGCGTGAGACATTCAAGTATTCGCGAAATTCTAGTCGAATGCGTCTATCTGAACGGCGGCTGGTGCCGTGGTTGGGACCCGTGGACCTGGAGCAGCCCGACTATCATCCAGGGCTCCTGGTAGCCCAGTCGGGCTGTTCTTGGGCAGTGCCAGCGGGCCCCTGACCTGCGCCCGCCCGCCCCAGGGGGTATCCCATCAATCGGGAAACCCTTATGCGCACCAGAGGGGATACCCCACGGGAAGGGGGCATGCCGATGCCGCGACCGGGCTCAGGCGGCGAACTACCTTCACGGCTGAAGGCAGGGCCAGCGGCTCGACCTGGGTAGCGCATCCGCTGGTCACGACCTTGTGGCCGCTCGCTGTGCGTCGCCTTGGCGGTGCCAGCATCCGACGCTGGCCCTGGGCGGACTTCAGTTCACCGTGAGCGGCATGGGGCTTGTGGCCAGCGCGGACACCGTCGCCGGCATTCCGCTGGGTATCGCCGCAGCGGCGGCGCAGGCGGGAAATTCGCACTCGGTGGCGCGGGTGATTTCCTTCGCGACCAGACCTTGATAGCTATGAGGGACGCTCGCGCGTCCGTGGCTGTTTACCTCTATAGAGGTCTCGCCGTGTCCGATCGCAACAGGTCGTTCGAAAACAGGAGAGCGATGGCGAGTGTGCATGATGCATCCAGGCATCCAGGTTCCTCCTACCGGCCTGTTTAGAATTGTTTCTGCATCGCCGGCATCGTCGTTGTCTGTGCGCCGTCAGTGATCTCGTCGAGCCTCCTGACGGACGAGCTCGGCAATTGTCGGTACGCCCTTCGTGCGCGGCGCGGGTCGCCACACGGCTGTCCACTGCGTCGTGCGGGCTCGACGGCCTGACCCGTGCGCATGGGTGATGGGATCATCTCCAGCTGTGACCACCGATCAGACTGCGGACGACGTCGCGGCAGCGCGGCGTCTGGCCAGCGAGGCGCACCACCTCGGGAGGGTTTCCGGTCGCCAGCCGTGGCGGGAGTTCGCGCGGTGGATTAGTCGCGGCCGGTACGGCCAGCGCCGCGGCCGGCCAGAGGTCCTCCGGTTGAGCACGCCGTGGCAGGACACCCCCTCGGCGGAGCGGGCCGGCTGGCGGGAGCGTGCGGCGAACCTGCACGGCGACGTCGCCTTCGCCGTCGACTACGAGGTATGCCGCCGCTGCCGCCTCGGCTGGGTCGAACAGCCCTTCACGCTGCCCCGCTACCAGCGCTGCGGCCTGGCCGCGGCCGGGCTCGCCGCGCTGCGCGCCGAACACCCTGGACTGTCCTGGCACACCCTCGGCGGGCACTTCCGCGATTCCGAGCCGTTCTGGACCGCCGCCGGTACCGGTGTTCCCGGCGGCTACCAGCAGCGCGATGTCTGCCCGCATGTCACCGTCGGCGGCTGACCGACCCGACAGACCGGGCTGCGGACCCGCCTGAAAGAATGATCCAAATCGGGTCTACTGCGGAGATCAGGGATGGACTGGACGCGGCGGCTTCCTGACGGAGTCCACATCGAGCGCCACGACGGACAAGGCTTCGTTCTCGGCGTCGCCCTGCCCGCGCACGAGGGCCTGCACATGCTCGTCTGCCCCGTCGAGGCCGACCACCGGTTCGCGGTCGAACTCACCTTCGCCGGAGCTGGCCAGCGCACATCCTCACAGGTGCACTGCGCCTACTGCGGCCACCAGGCCGGCGCGGACAGCTTCCTCAGCCCGCAGACCCGTCGGCGTCTTCAAGAAGCGGCCGAGGCCGTCGCCTACGAGAGGGCGGCTGACCAGCTGGCGACGATGCTCCGCGGCGTCGCGCGTCGCTCGCGCGGAACCCTGCAATATAAGCCCGCGTCCCGACCGGCCCCACGCAGGAGGATCTTCAGCTTCGACCAAGAAGCGACGCTGCGCACGATGACGTGCCGCGTGTGCCAGGAGACTACGGCCGTCTTCGGCATCGCACTGTTCTGCCCGACCTGCGGCCAGCGCGCCCCCGACGAGCAGTTCGCCGAGCTGGTCGGCGTGCAGCGCGCCGTCATCACCACCCTGGCGGATCTCCCCGACGGCCAGCGCGCCAGGCTGGAGGCAGCAGGCGGTCTCACCAGCATCTACGAATCGGCGATCAAAGACGTGTGCGCCGCGCTGGAGACGCTGCTCCGCGACGTCTTCCACCGCAATGTCCCGAACCCGGACGCGGTCCTGAAGACTGCCAAGCAGACCGGGAACGTCTTCCAACGCCTCGACGCCGCCGCCGCCCTCTACCGGGACCACCTCCACCGCGACCTGCCTGCCGCTCTCGGGGACAGCTGGACGACCCTGACCGAGGGCATGGCCGTCCGACACGTCCTGACCCACAACGCCGGCCTCGTCGACGACCGGTACCTCACACGCGTCCCGCGCACCGCCCAGACGATGGGCCAGCGGGTCCACGTCGGTCTCCGCCAGGTTCTCGACCTCCTCGACGCGGCCACCGCCCTCGGCACTCTGCTCGCACCGACGAACCCCTGACCACCATCACGTTCGTCGAGCCGGACACCGTGCGACGAACCGAGGCCGCGGGCGGTCAGCCGCCGCCAGTGCTGAGCGCGGGAATGGAGATCACGGCAACCGGGACGGTGGAGACGGTCGTGAGACCGTCGAACACCCCAGCCTGGCCACCGCCGGCCCAGGTGACGTTCCAGGTGACCGTCGCGGTCACGGTGAACACGCCGCCGGGCTGATCCTCGGAGACCGTCTGGTAGGTGTGCCCGCAGTCAGGCGACGACGCCTTCGGGTCACCGCCATCCGGGTAGGGGGTGCCGGGCCCGGTGCAGTGGACTTGGGCGCCGTCGCCCATCACCCAGTCAACCCCCGTCGGGGTCGCCGTCGCGGTGACCGACACGCCGCCGGAGGCGGCCGTAGCGGAGACCGGCCGCCAGCCGGCGGGGTCCAGCCACATCCAGGTCGGCAAGCGGATCAACTGCCGGCCGATCGGGCTCAACGCGATCGCCGGGCCTTGCAGCCGCAGCTGGCTGCGGGTCTGCTCCGCCAGCCCACCCACATCCGGCCCGCCTGCCACCGGCCCGCCCTGGCCGTCGGCTATCCATACCGGCGGCCGGTACAGAGCGTCCCGCACCCCGTCGGTCTGACACTGGTAGACGTACCAGGCACCCGGCCGACCGTCCGGCCCCGTCGCGACCGGCCGCGCGAGGAGCGGGCCGGACCGGTCGACTGCCGCCACCACCCGCAGACCGCCGCTGTCGGGGGCCACGCGGAACAGCACCGGCTGGATCGCCTCTGTGGTGGGCTGGAAGTCGCTGCGGACGTAGGAGCGGCGCGCGACATCCGCCGGGTCGAGCGCCACGTCACCCGGCGGGCGGGCCGACCCACCGCGCCCCGAGCCACCGCTCCCGCCATCCTGCGGTGGCGGCGCCTGCCCGCCAGGGGCTGCGGGCGCGAGGCCGTTGCCGCCCGCGGCCAGGTCGCAGCCCGGGATCGGATTCTGCGCACAGTCCGTGGTCGCGTAGCTGTCAGCGAACGCCGGCGCTCCCGCAGCAAGTAGTCCCAGTAGGCAGGTGCCGGTGAGGATGAGGCGTGTCAGCTGCATGAGCCCACCGGCTCGACAGCGAACCGGGTCACCTTCCACGACCCGTCCTGATGCAGCCGCACCTCGGACGTCACCGCCCGCCGCCCACCGGGCTCGTCGGTGAACGGCGCCCCGTCCGCACGGTGGCGCAGCCAGTTCGTGCTGTCGGAGCAGTCGAACACCATCACCGTCGTCGGCGCGTCAGCCGGCTCCACGGAGGTGACCTCCGGATGCAGCACGGGGGCGCCACGCGACACCAGCCCGTTGTAATGATCGGCATACAGGCCGCCGGAGACCGCCTGCAACGCATCCCCCGACGCGTACCGCGCCAGCTCGGGTGACTGCCAGTCCGAGGTATGACTCGCCTCGGCCATCGCCTCCCACAGACCGACATAGGCGGCCACCGCCCGCTGCCCGGCAGCATCAGCTGGTGACGTGGGCGACGGCGACACCGTCACCTGCGGCCCCGAGGATCGACCGAGCGACGTCGCCGGCCCAGGAGCCGGTTCGGCGCTGTCATCGGAGCTGCAGGAGACCACGAGCACGCCCGCGGCCAGCAACCCGACGGCCACCCCGCGGACCGGCCAGCGGCGACCGCGAGAGTCCGAACGAGGAGCCACCATGCCCACCTCGCAAACATCCGGCGCCGGTCCGTCACACCGATACGACGGACCGTCCCCTTCAGCCTGCCTTGCCGGACACGCGCCGGCCCGTTCCAACTTCCAAGTCGGAACGACACGCCAGCGCAATTTGACACATTCAAACCATAAGACGGCTAGTCATTTCGAACCGCCATCTAGCCCAGAAGAACCACAAGATCGCTGGCATGAATCGAATGCTGGGCATCTGCACGTTCCCGCTGGCACACCGCGAACGCAGCCTCTGCCCTGGCCGACCACGTAAGCAGCCCTGGCATCGGATGCCGTGGCCGTCCAGGCACAGGTTCCACCCATCGCGCAGACCGACGATCATCGGCGCGTACCTGTCGGATCGCCACCCCAGGACCATCACCTTCTCGACCAGCTCCTCGGGCTCCGCGTGCACGGCAGCGCGCTCTCCTGATCCGACTCGATAAGCCGCGGGCGCTGCCCTCGCCTTTAGGACTGGCGGCCGAAGGTCCCGACCGTCCGCGTCAGGATGAGCGGCCGGCCTGAGAGGCACCGCGGGTGCGCGTTCGGCCCGTTCTTGCGGTTCCCGGGCTCTGGGAACGCGCGCGCTGCCATGCCCGCCGCAGTGCGAACGGCGTCGTCGCCCCCACGACCGGGAACCTGATCGCTCCTGGGCGCCGGTAAACGGGGGCTCCCCTGGATCGCGAGGGTGACAGCCGGCGCGTGTGCCGCGATGGGGCCCTAACGATTCGTGGCTCACGAACATTTCGGCGTCGATCTCCGGTCTTTCGCCGAACGAGGAGGGCTCGCGGACGCTGTTATCGCAGGTCAAGCGCCACCCGGAGCGCGAAGCCAAAGATTCTGGCTGGTGGGAATGGTTCACCGGCCGGGACGGAGCATCGTTACGGCGCGCCCTCGGGGCGTTGCCCTACTTCCTCCTTCGAAGGGGTTGATGACCATGACGCTTGGTGGTTCCGCGAGTGCGGTTCTGGAGCGGACCGAGGCGACACCGCTCGGCCTGCGGGACGAGTTCCAGCTCGATGTGCAGGTGACGGTCGAGGCGGCGCCCGGATACACGATCCGGGCGTGCGACACGAGCGACACCTGTGGTTCGACCTGCGCCTCGGCGTGCGCCAGCGACTGACCCGGTGACGGCTGCGGCGCCGGCTCGCCGGTCGCGCCCGCTCGGCGAGCCGGCGACCGCAGCGTGAGACGGAGGTGTGATGGTCAACGTGGAGGTGCCGCTGTACCGCCATGCTGGCGGTGCGATGCTGCGGGCGGCGGTCCTTCCGCTGTCCCAGCAGCCGGAGGACTGGCCGACGTTGTCCGATCAGGACTCGTGCCGGTCGTGGCTATGCGCCGTATGGGCGCTGCCCGGGTTTGCCGAGGCGATCCGCTACGCGAGCGGATCATTCGCCGCTCAGGTCGAAGCTGTTCTCGACGACCAGGCTGCGGGCGGCAAGCAGGTTCGACGGGTGACGTTGGCAGTCGTCCGCTACCTGCTGCGTTCTCTGGGACGGCCGACTCCGTTCGGCTTGTTCGCCGGTGTCGCCGGGGTCCGTATCGGCGAGGACGTACGTGTGTACTGGGGATCGGCCCACCGGCTGGTCTTGCGGGCGGACACGCTGTGGTTGGACGACGTTGTCGAGCGGCTGGAGATGCTGCCCGACCTGCTCGCCCATCTGGACGTCCTGGCCTGCGACCTGTTGGTCGAACGCGGCGACCGGATCGAGATGCCTCGCGGCCCAGGACGGGTGACAGTGCGCAACACGGCGGTGATGCGTCTCGTCCGTGACCTGGCGGCCAAGCCGATCCCGTTCCACCTTCTGCTCGACCAGGTCGCCCTCGCGTTTCCTGCCGCCCCTGCCCCGGCTGTCCGCCGTGTGCTCGGTGACCTGGTCGCCCAAGGCATCCTGATTACGGGTCTTCGTGCGCCTATGACAGAGACGGACCCGCTGGCGCATGTGGCTGCGGTGGTCGAGCGTGCCATGGTCGGCGACGGTGAGGCGACGGCCGCCATGCTGGGCGAGCTCCGTGCCACCCAGCAGCTGATCCGGGCACACAACGACGACCACGTCGAGCCGGGCGCGCAGGCACGGCTACGGGAGGAGGCGTCGGAACGGATGCGTCGCCTGTCGCCGGCCGGCCGGACATCACTGGCTGGCGACCTACATCTCGACTGCGACATCGCTGTCCCCGCCGACGTCGCCGACGAGATGGCCCAGGCGGTGGGTGCCTTGCTGCGGCTCACGCGCCAGCCGCGTCCGGACCAGGGGTGGAACGACTGGTGCCGCGAGTTCTGGGACCGCTACGGCACGGGAGCGCTGGTCCCGGTCCTGGACGCGGTGCATCCCGATACGGGCATCGGCTGGCCGGCTGGCTTCCCGGGAAGCATGCTGGCCGAACCCGAGGACACGGTCAGCCAGCGCGATCAGGAGCTGTTGCGCCTGGCCTGGGAGACGGTCACGGCCGGACATCACGAACTCGTGCTGACCGACTCCCTCATCGCCGCGATCACAGCGGACAGGCCGGTGGACCCACGGTGGATTCCGCCGCACGTCGAGCTGGGCGCCCGTGTCCACGCCGCCAGCGTCGAGGCGCTGGCGGCGGGGGACTACACGTTCGGCGTTCATCCTGCGTGGGCGTTCGGCACGCTCACCTGCCGGTTCGGCTCCGCCGTGGGCCGTGCCGGACTGGACACCGTCTTCGCCGCCGCGCCGGCGGCTGTCGAGGGCGCGCTGCCGGTTCAGATGTCGTTCCCGCCGCTGTTTCCGCATTCGGAGAACGTCTCCCGGGTTCCCCGTTGGCTGTCCCGGGTGCTGCCGGTCGGTGAGCACCGGGCGGACGAGTCGACCGTGATCCGCCTGGACGATCTCGGGATCGTCGCGGTGGCCGACGGGCTGCACCTGGTCAGCATCTCGCGGCGCCAGGTCGTGGAACCGCAGGTCTTCCACGCGCTCGCGTTGCGCAAGCAGGCGCCGCCGCTGGCGCGGTTCCTTGCCACGCTGACCCGGGGCTTTCTCGCCCGTTTCACCGAGTTCGACTGGGGTCCGCTGGCCGCCTGCCTGCCCTACACGCCTCGGGTGCGTTACCGGCGCGCGATCCTGTCACCCGCGACGTGGCGGATCAGCACTGCGGACCACACCGCGCTACGCGCCGATGGTCACTCCTGGGAGGATGCCTTCGCCCGGTGGCGGCAGCGCGGGGCCTACCCGGACATCGTGGAGCTGCATGACGACCACCGGTCACTGCGCCTGGACCTCACCGTGGACGCGCACCTGGCGATCCTGCGTGAGCATCTGGACAAACACGGCCGCGCGACGCTGACCGAGACCGACTCCGTCGAGGACACGGGATGGATCGGCGGCCACGTCCACGAGGTCGTCCTGCCGTTCGTCCGCGCGGTACCGGCGGCGCCGAACCTCGTCACCGGCAACCTGCCGGTCGTGACCAGCGCGAACGCCGCGCATCGGCCGGCCTCGCCACATGGCTCCTGGCTCTACGCGCAGATCTTCACCCATCCCGAACGCCTCGACGACATCCTCCGCACGCACCTGCCCCGGCTACGTGACCTGCTCGACGGAGACCGGCCGTACTGGTTCGCCCGCTACCGCAGCGTCCGGGAAACCGACCACCTGCGGCTGCGGATCCGCACGGCCAGCCCCGAGGAGTACACTGCGGTGGCCTGTGCGGTCGGCCAGTGGGGGCAGCAGCTCTGCGACGCGGGTGCGGCGTCCCGGCTGACCCTGGCGACCTACCATCCCGAGATCGGCCGTTACGGCAGCGGGGCCGCGATGGATGCCGCCGAAGCGGTGTTCGCGGCCGACTCGCACGCGGTCGCGACCGCACTCCAGCTCCCGACGCCACTCGCAGTCCATCCGATGGCACTCACGGCCGTCGGCATGGTGGACATCGCCGACGGTTTCCACGCCGACCCCGTCCACGCGAACGCCTGGCTTCTGACGCATCTCGCCACCAAAGCCGGGCCCGGCGCGGATCGGACCGTCACCGAGCAGGTCACCCGCTGGGCAGCCCGAAGGACCCTGCCGGGCGGCACCTCCCTGCCCGCCGCCCTCGCCCAGACGTGGCAGGCCCGCCGGGAAGCGTTGACCCGCTATCGGCTCGCGCTCCCCGGTAACGCCGACGCCGATCAGGTTCTGTCCGCGCTCCTGCACATGCACCACAACCGCGCCAGGCTCATCGATCGTGCCGACGAGGCCATCTGCCGGCGTCTTGCCCGGCAGATCACCCTCACCCGACGCGCGCGCACCACGGCGGACAGCCCGTGACCACGCTGCCCCGCATCCCTGCCGAATCGGCGCGCTGGGCCCAGTCCCTCGGCGACGGAGCACCAGGGATCGCACTGGCGTATATCGCTCGTGCCCGCGCCGGCCTCGACGGCTGGGAACCGGTGCACCGCCTCGCGACGGCGATGACACGAAGCCCGCTCAACGCCCATCCGGACACCGCCAGCCTGTACCAGGGCGCACCGGCCGTCGCCTACACCCTGCACACCGCCGGCCACCGGGCCTACGACGCCGTGCTCGCCACCCTCGACGACGCTATCGCCACCGTCATCCGACACCGTCTGGAGGCCGCCCACCGCCGCATCGATCACGGGCAGATGCCCTACGCCGGCGAGTACGACCTGATCAACGGACTCACCGGCTTCGGCGCACTCCTCTTACACCGCGACCGCGAAAGCGCTCTTCTCCGGGACGTGCTCGCGTACCTGGTGCGACTCACGCGACCCATCCGTGTCGACGGCCGGGACCTGCCCGGCTGGTGGGCGACGGGCAGCCCCGACCGCCGCGCCTCCGCCCGATGGAACGCCGGCCACGCCGGCTTCGGCATGGCCCACGGCATCGCCGGACCGCTGGCGCTCCTGGCCATCGCCAAGCGACGGGGCATCGCCATGGCGGGACACGTCGACGCGCTCCACACCATCATCGCGTGGCTCGACCAGTGGCGCAGAGGGCAGAGGAGGACAGGCTGGTGGCCCGAGGTGATCGACCACAACGAGCTGCGTACCGGCAGTGCAACCTCCCCGGGGCCGCCTCGACCGTCCTGGTGCTACGGCAGTCCCGGAATCGCCCGAGCCGAACACCTCGCGGCCCTCGCCCTCGGTGACCAACAAAGAGCCTTCGATGCGGTCGAGACCCTCATCGGATATCTCACCGACGACCACCAGCTCGCGCAGCTCACCGACGCGGGTCTCTGCCACGGCTGGGCCGGCCTCCTCCTGACCGCCCACCGGGCCACGGCCGACACCAGCACCGGCGAACTCTCCGCCGCCCTGCACGCCGCCGAAACACACAGGCACCAGTACCTCCGCGGCAACAGCGACCCTACCCCCGCGGGTTTCTTAGACGGCGCGGCCGGCATCGCACTCGCCCACGCTGCCCTGAAGATCACATCCGATCTGACGCTGCCAGACTGGGACCACTGCCTGTTGATCAACTAGCAGTTGGTCACCCGACCGAGGCCGCTGTCACCACCATGCCCCCTGCCGCTGTGAAGGAGACTGATGGACACCACCGCAGCCACATCACCAGGCACGCTGCGCGACCGCATGGTCGACCGCATCCTCACCAGCCAGGATCTGCCCCCGTGGGTCGAAACGGCGCTGCGTTCCGTCGAACGCCACCGCTACGTCCCCGAGACGCCACTGGCCGACGCCTACGACGAGAAGGCGGTCATCACCCACACCTTCCCCGACGGCACCCACCTCAGCTGCGCCTCTGGCCCCACCATCGTGGCCGCCATGCTCACCGCCCTCGACATCCGGCCCGACCAGCGCATCCTGGAAATCGGCGCCGGCACCGGCTACAACGCGGCCCTCCTCGCCACCCTTGTGGGAGCCGGCGGCCAGGTCACCACCATCGACATCAACGCCGACGTCACCGCCGCAGCACGGCGCAACCTTGACGACACCAGCTTCCCCCACGTCCGCGTTCTCACCCGCGACGGCGCCGACGGCGCTGCCGAGGACGGCCCCTTCGATCGGATCATCGTCACGGTCGGCGCCTGGGACATCCCGCATGCCTGGTGGGAGCAACTCGCCCCCGATGGCCGCCTCGTCCTCCCGCTGCGCTGGCGCGGCACCACCCGCGCCGTCGCACTCACCAAACAGGAAAACCACTGGAAGTCCGACTGGGTCTTCCTGTGCGGCTTCGTCCCCATGCTCGGCCAGCCCGGCGAACGGAGGAGCGTCATCCACCCCAACGACCTCGCCGCCCTGCACCACGATCTCGACCAGCCCATCGACACCGACGCCCTGCGCGGTGTCCTCGACCGAGAGAAGTCCACAATCTGGTCTGACGTCACCGTGCACGGCCAGGAACCCTTCGACCGCGTCTGGCTCCACCTCAGCGCCGTGGAAGACGGCACGGTCCGCATCGAGGCCGACCAGCAGGCCGTCGCCGACGGGCTGTGCACACCCGCGATCGCCTCACGCAGCCCAGCCCTGGTCAAAGACGGCTCACTGGCCTACTTCACCATCCGGCGCGCCGACACCCCAGGGCGCTGGCAGCTCGGCGCCATCGGCCACGGCCCCCTCGGTCACCGTCTCGCCTCACGGATCGTCGACCAGATCGACGCCTGGGACCACGACCGCACTGCCGACCCCAAAATCCTCGCCTTCCCGGCCGGCACGCCGATCCCGAACCAGACGCAAGGCAAGATCATAACCAAGCCAGAGAACCGCCTGGTACTGCGCTACTAGCGGTACGCACCTGCTCCGGTTCGGGACGCCTGTCGCCCGCGCTCCTGCGCGACATCTCACGGCAGGTTGATCAGTATCGGCCGGCGTCTGGACGGACAGGCAGCAAAGGGATCGCCAAGGGCGGCAAGCTGACACCCTGACCGCTACGGCCCCGATAGTGAGGGACCGGTTACTGTGGGCGGGTTCCGATCGGGAATCGATCGGTGGCGGTAGCCGCTGGATCAGTGGGCATCCTTGACCTGGAAGGGGTGGCAACGTCGCCATGAACAAGCCCAGCCAAAGGGTTGAGCAGGACGAGTTGCGGACTCGGATGCGCGCGACCGGCATGAGCCACCACGAGATCGCGATCGAGTTCGCCCGCCGCTACCGGCTACGCCCCCGCGCCGCCTACCGTGTCGCGCACGGCTGGACACAGCAGCAGGCCGCCGACCGCATCAACGCCCACGCCGTCCGTGCCGGCCTCGACCCCGACGGCACCGCCCCGATGACCGCGCCGCGGCTATCGGAGGTGGAGAACTGGCCTCGCCCTGCCCGGCGACGTCCCACCCCGCAGATCCTCGCCCTGCTTGCCGAGGTGTACGGATGCGATCTCCACGCCCTCGTCGACGTGGACGACCGCGAACACCTCCCTCCGGCAGACGTGTTCCTGATCAACGGCATGCGCCGGCCACCGGACGGCGTGGCTGCGTCATCAACGGCCTCTTCGATCACGCTCGCGGGGAAACGATGGGGAACGACCACCGAACGACCAGTTGACGTCGCCTTCAGCGCCGCCAGAGCTGGGCAAGCACCGGCCCCCCACCCGGCCGGTCCCGCAGACGAAGACAACGTGATCATTTTTCCGCAACTCGCCCCGGATGGGAGGATCGTCCTCATGCCACTCGATCGCCGGGGTTTCCTGAGAGGCCTGGGCCTCACCGCCGCCAGCGGCGCAGCCCTCAGCCCGCTCGCCACGATGCCACCAAGATCGTCCTCCATCGACCCACGTGTCGTCGATCACTTCGCACGCCTGCGCGCCGTGCTCGCGGAGAACGACAACCTCTTCGGACCGCGGCAGGTCATCACCACAGCGCAGGAACAGGCCGGCCTCATCGCCGCCCATCTCCGCCACGGCACGAGTTCGCGTCCACAACGGCAGACCCTGCTCCACATCCAAACACAGTTCACGGATCTCCTCGGCTGGCTCCATCAAGACAGCGGCGATCACGCCACCGCCGGATACTGGCTCGACCGAGCGCTGGAATGGTCACACCGAGCAGGCGACCCCAAGGCCACCGTGTTCATCCTTGCCCGCAAAAGCCAACTCGCCGCAGACCGTGGCGACCCAGATGAAGCCGTCGACGTCGCCGACGCAGCCCTGACCAGCGCGGAGCCAACCGGTCGTCTCGCCGCCATCGCCGCGACCTACAGCGCGCATGGCCACGCACTACGGGGCGAGAAAACAACCTGCCTGACGCTCTACGACCGTGCCCACGACATCCTCGACCAGGCCGGGCCCGACACGGACCCCTGGGGCGAGTTCTTCAGCCCCGCCTACATCGAAGTCCAGCGGGCGCATAGCCTCGCCGCACTCGGTGACTACCCTGCCGCGGCCACCGGATTCCGGACAGCGATCGACGGTCTCCCCTCGGCTTTCCACCGCGACCGCGGTGTCTACCTTGCCCGCGAAGCCCTCGCGCACGCAGGAGCACGCGAACCAGAGCAAGCCGCGACACTCGGTCTCAACGCACTCACGGTCGGCGCCAGCACGCACTCCGGACGCATCATGACCAGCCTGCGGTCCCTGCGTGACGCCGTCGCCGGATGGCAGACTGTCCCCCAGGTACGCGAGTTCCGCCAAGCGATGGACCAGGTCCCCACGGCCATCACCGTCTGACTACCATCCCGCCACCGGCTATCCGGTCCGACTCCACCAGGGACCGGCCCCAGGGAAGGACGAGCCGCTCCATGCCCCAGCTCGACGACCATCGCTGGATGACCCGAGCCATCGAACTCGCCCACCGCTGCCCACCCGCCACCAGCGCCTACTCGGTCGGCGCTGTCATCGTCGACGAGAACAACGAGGAGATCGCCTTCGGCTACTCCCGTGAGGTCGACGACGCGGTACACGCCGAGGAATCCGCCCTCGCGAAGATCGACCCCGACGACCCCCGGCTCGCCACCGCGACGATCTACAGCACCCTCGAACCCTGCTCCCAGCGCAAATCCCGGCCACGCACCTGCACCCAGCTCATCCTGGAGGCGAAGATCCCGCGGGTGGTCATCGCCTGGCGCGAGCCCAGCCTCTTCGTCGCCGACTGCCAAGGCTACGAACTCCTCGCTCAGGCCGGCGTCACCGTCGCGGAACTACCTGAGCTTGCCGAGAAGGCCCGCGCCATGAACGCCCACCTGTCAGTCTGACCCAACTTCATCACGCTCCGTTCCGGAGAACAGGTCTCTCTTTCCCCTGAGGAATTGTCAAAACCTGTGGATCGTGTGTCGGGCTGATAGAGATCAACTGAGCTGGTAGTGGCTGTTGGTGATGCCGTGCAACGCAACCTCGGCTGTGGCTGCGGGATCCATGTGGCTGGAGTCCAACACGTGGGGTTCGAGGGTGTCGAGGCTGCTGAACTGGTGGTGCAGCGAGCGGATCGGTTCGGGGTCGGTCAACGCGTCGGTGGCGGTCCGGCTGGTAGCTCGGCGGAGCGTCGTCGCTTCGTCGGGGCGCAGCACGAGGTAGTGCAGCTCGATTCCGCTGGTCGTGCTCATGGCGCGGAAGGCGTCGAGGAACCAGGGGCCGATGATGCCGTCGCAGATCACGTCGTAGCCGCCGGCGGCGTAGCCGAACGCGGTGTGAGCCACGATGTCGATGACGATCGTGTTCTGGTGGTGTGCTTCGGGTAGATAGGGCGCGATGGCGCCCTGGCGGATGACGTGCCAGAAGTCGTCGGCGTGCAGGTGCACGCTGAGCGAGAGCCGGTCGGCCACCTGCCGGGCGATCGTGGTCTTGCCCGCGCCAGGCGGCCCGGTCATCACGATCACTCTGCCGGTTGGTGCTCCCGAGGCGCGGGCCGGTGCCCCCGGGTGAGCGGGGCGGGGACTGCTCATGCGGCGCGGGCCTGTGGGCGTTCGACGAGCTGGCCTGCTTCGAAGACGGCGCCGGCGCGGACGAGGGCGACGAGGTGGGGTGCGTTGACCGCTCGCCAGCGGGCCTGGGTGGCCTCGATGAGCTTGAATGCCATGGCTAGCCCGGCGGCACGTGATCCCGGCCCTTTGGTGACTCGGGTGCGGTGGCGCACGGTCGCGAACGTCGACTCGATCGGGTTCGTGGTCCGTAGATGCACCCAGTGTTCGGCGGGGTAGTCGTAGAACGCCAGCAGCACCTCCAGGTCGTCGGTGACCTTCGCGGCGGCTTTGGGGAACTTCGCCTTGTAGGCGGCGGTGAACGTCTTCGCCGCGGCGGTGGCGTGGGTCTTGTCCTCGGCGTTGTAGATGTCCGCAAGGTACTTTTTCGCACCGGGATGCGCGGACTTCGGGAGCGCGGCGAGCACGTTCGCGGTCTTGTGGACCCAGCAGTGCTGTTCGGCCGTCGCGGGGAAGACCTCGCGGAGCGCCGCCCAGAACCCCAGCGCGCCGTCCCCGACCGCGAGCACCGGGGCGGACATGCCGCGCCGGGCGCAGTCACGCAGCAGGTCCGCCCACGACCCGGTCGACTCCCGGTAGCCATCGGTGAGGGCGACGAGTTCCTTGCGGCCATCGGCGCGGACCCCGATGAGGACGAGCAGACACAGCCGGTCCTCGTCCAGGCGGATGTTGACGTGGATCCCGTCGGCCCACAGGTAGACGTAGTCCACGCCGGCCAGGTCCCGGGCGGTGAACGCCTGGTAGTCCGCCTGCCAGCTGGTGGTCAGCCGGGTCACTGTCGAGGCGGACAGGCCGGCACCCGAGCCGAGGAACTGCTCCAACGCGGGCACGAAGTCACCGCTGGACAGGCCGTGCAGGTAGAGCAGCGGCAACACCTCGGCGATCTTCGGGGAGCGGCGGCACCACGGCGGCAGGATCGCCGAGGAGAACCGCTGCCGTTCGCCGGTGTCCGGGTCGATCCTGCGGTCGTTGACCCGTGGTGCGGTGACCTCGACCGCCCCGGCGGCGGTCATCACCTGCCGGGGCTGGGCATGGCCGTTACGGACCACCAGCCGGCGGCCGCGGCCGTCACAATCGCTGGCGAGCTCGGCGATGTAGGCGTCGACCTCGGCTTCCAACGCGGCCGCGAGCATCCGCCGCGCACCTTCCCGGACGATCTCATCGATCAGCGACGGCCTGGCCGTCGAGCCGTTCTCGGGCGTGTTGTCCTCGGGTACTACCGTGAGCACAGGCGTGCCTTCCCGACCGACGCGTCAACGTCGGCCTGACTGAGACCTCAACCTCGATCACCGGGAAGGTACGCCCTCCCCAGCCGATCCACAGGTCTCAACCATTGCTCATCTCCCCTCTGTGTCAGTCTTGGGCGGGTGCTGTCAGGCGGGCACCGGCGCTGGCGACTGGCACACTCAAGCCTTGGGCATGACGCGCCATAGCGCGGGGGTCTGCTGTGTACCGCGCGTCAGGTTTCGGGGCAGGGCCTCGGCATAGTTGTCGGTTAGCAAACAAGCTGAGGTGAGCCCCGTTTCTCGGACACCTGCGCAGCAGGAACCCTATCTGGCTTATGCGGCGCCTGCAATGGTTGCGGTGGCTGTGTGGTAGAGGTTTTCGATGTGGTTGGGGGTGCGGTATCCGAGGGTGGAGTGGAGCCGCTGCCGGTTGTAGAAGATCTCGATGTAGTCGGCGATGGCGGTGCGGGCAACGCGGCGGGTTGGATAGTGTTCACGGTGGATAAGCTCGTTTTTGAGGGTGCCGAAGAAAGACTCGGCGAGGGAATTGTCCCAGCACACGCCGGTCGCACCGGCCGAGGGGTGGACCTGATGGTGCCGCAGGACCCGCTGGTAGGCGTCGGACAGGTATTGCGAGCCGCGGTCCGAATGGAACGTGGCGCCCGGCTGGAGGCGGGTCCGGGTCGCGGCCATCGTGAACGCGTCGATGATGAGTTCGGTGCGCATGTGGTCAGCCATCGACCAGCCGATTACCTTTCTTGAATAGCAGTCGATGACGGTGGCGAGATACAGCCATCCCTCACCGGTACGGATGTAGGTGATGTCGCCGACGAGCTTCTCGCCGGGCCGGGCCGCGGTGAAGTCGCGGCGGAGCCGGTCGGTCGGCGCGGGCGCCTGACCGGGCAGGGTGGTGCGTCGGTAGGCCCTGGGCTGGCAGGCCCGCAGCCCGGCGCGACGCATGACGCGGCGGACCAGGCGGACCGACGCCGGTGTGCCGGACGCCCGCAGCGCGGCGGCGATCCGGCGGGCGCCGTAGGTCTGCCGGGATGCGGCGAACAATGCCCGGACCTGGGTGTCCAGGGTGGTGCGCCGGCGGGTACGCGGCGAGGGTGGCCGGCGGTACCAGTCGTAGAAACCGGAGGCCGACACGGCGAGCCACCGGCACATGTTCCGCACCGGGTAGGAATCCTTCTCCGCGGCGATCAGTTCGTACTTGTCGGTCACTGATGGCGCTGCGCGAAGAAGGCTGCGGCTTTTGAGAGGAACTCACGCTCCATCCGCAGCTCCCGGTTCTCCTTCTCCAGCTCACGCAACCGTGCCCGCTCCGACATGGACAGCGGTTCCTCCTCGGCGTCATGCCGGTGCGCGCGCCGCCAGGTCGCGACCCAGCTGCCGAGAGTTCCCTCGTTGATACCCAGGTCCTTGGCAACCGCGGAGATCGGCCGACCCGAATCAATGACGAGCTTTACCGCCTCATCTTTGTACTCGGGCGTGTACCGCCTGCGATGTTCAGCCATCAATACCCTCCGTTCACGGATCAATTATCCCACAGGGATCACTGTCCGAAGAACGGGCACCAGCTCAAGCTTCATGTTCGTGTGGTGGACGTTCGGGGCGGCGGGCGTGGTGGCGGATTCCCGCCGCGATGTTCGTGACGCCGGTCAGGCGCAGGACCGCGATCGCGAGGTTGCGCAGACTCTCAGGGATCCGCTCGTCGATCTGGGTCCGCCCGTAGCGGGTCAGGTCATGCAGCTCGCGGATCGGCTGCGGCGGGACGAACGACGGGCGGACCAGCCCGTACTCGACCAGCTCGGCGATCCACGCCGCGTCCCCCGTACCGGTCTTGCGGCCAGGCACGTTGCGCAGGTTCCGGGCGCTGAGCAGCCAGCACCGCGCAGGTCGCCTGCGTGAGTGGGGCCGGTAGCCGATGCCGGCGCCCACGGCGTTTCCGCGGGTCGGTGACCTGGGCGAATACCGCCAGCAAACCTGCCGGCGACGTTGACCGCGGCGGACCGGCGGTGGCGGCCAAGGCCAACCGATCCAGAACAGGGACAGACGGAGATAAGGGGCGGCGGGCATGGCACCTCGGGGCAATCAGTATGGCGCGAGAATCTCCATGATCAGTTGAAGGTCATGTCCGTCCTCGTTGGGGACCCAGCCCCAGCCACCCGCACACCTCATCTCCACCAGAAACCCTCACCACGCCCTACGGGTAGCTACGATCAGCGAACTCGCTAGCACCCTAGGTAGCCGACCGATTGGCCAACCCACTGCCGGCACGGCGTGACCGCCAGTCACGCCGTGCCAACCTGCCAACCATGCCCCTACACGGCTTCCAGAAGCTACCGCCAGGGGAAATTCATACGAATGACCAGAGGATCGAATATTCGCAGCAGCTAATAACCTGTGTTCATGCTATCTTGACGGCCGCAATTTCGATATCTATCTTCGAGGCTGCCACATTGGCTACAGGATGGAGGAAGTATGAACGAGAAGCCGCATTGGGAAGAGCCGCGGGCAGATGTTCTCGAGGTGGAGCAGATCGAAGAGAGCGCCGACATGGAGACGGCGTTCGCCAGCTTCTGCAGCGATCTGACGCTGGACCTCTAGTCCGGCGGGGTGTGGGGCGGGCCGCACCGCGGTGCGCCCCACACCCTCTTGCGGTCGCTTTTGGCACGAGAGAGGTGGAGGATTGGCAGATGTCTCCCGTCCTAGGCTCCGAGCTTTCGCCGGTTTGCCGGGGCATCGCTGGATGGCGATAGGGCTGTCCCAGCGGGTACGCGAGGCGCTCGCGGCCGAGCGCTCGGCGGACCTTCTGCTGGACCGTATTCATTCCCGACTACCGAAAGTCCTGGCGGCCGCCGCGACAGCTTCAGCATACGACCAAGCCGCTCTGCTCTCCCTCCTCGAACACGCCGGTTCTGTCGACCGCCCAGGGCGGGATGAGCCGGTTGACTTAGCGGCGCGAAACCTTCTCAATCAGGTGAGCGTTCTTCGCAAGGAAAAGATACGGAACAGCCTCCACCGCCTTGTCGCCGGCGACCCTGGTCCGGTCGACGTGCGGGTCACCTCAGGGACCAGTGGGCTACCCACGCAACTCGCACGGCCCCGCGACGCCGTCGTCGAACGCGCCGCTATCGACCGCCGGCTCTACTCATCGATCGGCCTGCCGTCGTTCTTCGAGTTGACGGTCCTGACGCCGTGGCGCGGCTCGTCCGGCCGCCGGCATACCCTCTACGATTGGCGGATTGGGTACCGGGTTCTCAGCCTCGACGACATCGGGCGCCTCCCGCGGGATGGCCTAGTTGTCACATCCCCGCGAATCTGCCGAACTCTCATCCAGGACGGCCTGGTGAACCGGAACCGTCTAGCGTCCGCGTGGGAGGTCTCCGAGCCGACCCGCGGCCTGCTGGAGGGCCGTGCGGGCGCGCAGGCGGAGGCACCCTATGAATTGTACGTTGCTGCCGAGTTAACGGCACCAGTCGCGTTCCGGCCGGCTGGCTGTTCTTTTCTCCATATAAACGTGGATGCCGTGCTGGTCGAGGTGATCTCCTCCACGTCCGGCCAGCCCCAGAAGTCAGGAGTCGTCGGCCACTTGGTCGTGACCGACCTTCTGAACACCGCCACGCCGTTCGTGCGCTATGAACTGGGTGATCTCGGTGCGGTGATATACGGCCGATGCGACTGCGGCCGCATCACACCTCGGCTGAAGCTTCTCGGCCGAGCGGGCCCTTTCGAATCCCAGGCCGCGCGTCTCCTCCAAGACGAGAGGCTCCGGAAGCGCGGAATTGTAATCGAATGTGGGGATGCATCCGCACTACTAATGACCGATGACTGGCCGGTTAATCGCGACGAGGTGGCGGGCAGGGTTGTACAGCCGATACCCACCGAACTACGAGGACTTCTCCCCCTCGGAACGGCGATATCGATCCGAGATCGTTTCCCCCCAGAGGTCTGGGCTCACCGCGGCGTCGCCGAGGTGACGGCTTCGCAGGGCGATGCGCCCTATCTGCTGGGTAATCGGCGATGAGCCAGCCCGCCGTGCCAGCCTCCAAAGCGTGGTCCCGAAATGACGCGCGCCGCATAATTCGCCGCCATTATGGCCAATTGGGGCGAATGACTGAGGTAAACATCCTCGACTCGGGAAGTATGTCGCCGACGTTCAAAGGGCTATGCGTCGCGAACGTGCGCTGGACCGATCAAATAGGCAACCTGCGACCCGGCTGTCTTATCCTGGTGAACTGGGGAAGTTTTCTCGCCGTACATCGCTGCATTAGAGTGGACACCGCGGGAGGGCGTGTGCTGCAGACGGCCGACCACCAGCCCTCACGCAGCCCGTACGGGATCACGTGGCTGCCGGACCATGATGTCTTGGCCGTGGTTCTCTCGGTCCGCCTCGCCACCGGTAAACAGCGCTATAGTGACCGCGGACGAATAACTCAGATCTGCGGCCGGATGATAGCCTGCGCCGGACACTACTCGTGGAGAGAGCGAACAGCTGGGCGACGTTTCCGCGCCCTGGCCGCCGAGGCGATACGCTTTCTCGCCGTTCACCTGGGAGCCGTAGTCACACATACGGAGGCCATACGGCGAACCATGCCGGCCACCTCCGGTAAAGTAGAAGGATGATGAATTGAGCATCAACTCGAACATCTTCTTCAGAAAAAGCGACTCATTGGAGGTCGAGGAGATCGATACCGGGTACTTCTTGAGTTCCGATGGCCGGCGATGGGTGAAGGTAGAGCGCACAGCGCTAGCGGTGTGGAATTCTCTCGAGGAACCGGCATCCATCGGTGATCTCGTGACGGAACTTCTGGGGAAGTATGACGGCGAGCCCGAACGGATCCGCAGTGATGTATCCGCCCTGCTCATGACGTGGACGGAACTGGGCTTGGTGGCGACGCAGTGATGCGGGAGATACCTGTTTCAATCTTTGCCCCTCTCGCCTGGCACCAGCGAATCACAGCGATGCTTGAGAAGCAAATAAAGAATCTTCCCGAACCGTGGCGCAAGCTTCGCTATTACCATTATCGACAGCCAGTCGAGCTCTTGGAGTTCGTTCTGCTTACCGCGGAACTGGATGTGCCCGAACATCGTTCAGTCCGGGCGTCCGGATGCGCACGTGATCCGGCCGAAGCCGTAATGAAACTGTGCGGGGAACTTGCGGAGCGGCTTGCCCTGGTGTGTTTCATGCCGCTGGTCCAGGCAAAAGGCAGCGAGGCAGATCTACGCGACGCCGGGTTCCGAGTATTCTCGGTCGGAGAGTATCTCGGGCAGCCACTCGAAGGACCCGCTTGGCCATTCATCCGCTACGATGCCGATCTCGTTCTGGATTGGGTTCTATCCACCGACCTCGCTACTGGCGGGCAGGTGCTCATCCCTGCCGCTTTGACCTTTCCCGGACAGAGCCGGAGCGGGCCTGTCTTGTGCGAGCTCACGACTAATGGTACAGCTGCCGGCAAAGACTACAACCAGGCACTTCAGCATGCCCTTGACGAGCTTCTCGAGCGTGACACTCTGCGCCACATGTGGTTCACCGGCGGTCTCCTCACCCCCAGCGAACCGCCTCATTTCTGGCACAGTATGAGCGAGCGCGATGCAGCTCTCGGATGGCGCACGACATTTCATACGGTCCCCCAACTCAACCGCCCGCCTTTGGTTGTGGTTCTGACCGAGAGCAGTACGCGGCCACTCTTGGGGATCGGAAGCAGCATGGACACGGATCTCGACGGTGCGGCGGAACACGCTCTCGCTGAGGCGCTCCAGATACGTTTCCTCGCGAGCGTCTCCCAGATGATGCCCGTGGCGGAGGTGAACGACTTTCTCGATCACGTCCGGTACTACGCCCACCCAGACGGCTGCCGGTTCGTCCGGGACGCGCTTCTTGGCAGCGGGAACGCCGCTGCCCCGGTGGAGGATTCCCTTGACACGGGCCCGGAAGCGCTAACGGATGCCGTTGTGCTTCGCCTGCGGAATGACGATCGGGTCCAGGTCGTGCGTGTGCTGGCGCCGCATGCACAGGCAATGGAGGCGCGCCACGACGCCGCGCGTCTGATGGGTCGGACGCGCGAGTTCGCCCGTCGGACGCCCATCCGCCAAGAGCCATCGCCGTTCGCGTGACCCTGACAGGACGAAGGGATGCCGGAGATGCAGGACCATCCTCGATATCGTCGCGCGGCCCACGTGTCGTTGAGCTGGCAGAATGGCTCCCTGGTCTGCACGAGCGCAATTACCGGCCGCCGCTGTGCTGTTTCGGCCGCTGTCGCCGTCGCGCTCGACCAGATGGGTGGTGACGGAGACGTCTCCGGGTCGGGTGCGGAAGATTCCTCGCGCTCGCCCACCTCGACGCTGCCGCGGCCCATCGCCGGCCGGCTTCTGGCAGCCGGGATCATCGAACCGGTCGGGCCGAGCGCTGACGTCCGGCTCGGCTGGTGGACCACCAACGAGCTCACATCCCGCAGCCGGTACGGCCATGGCAAGCGACGTAAGCATCTCGACAGTCTGACGATGCCTTCCCCGACGCTTGACGTGTCTGGTCCGCGGCTACCGCTCCGGCCTCCTCCTCGGGATCCCTCGATGGCGATCTCCTTTGGCGAGGTACTTCGACGACGTCGCTCTCGCCGGGAATTCCTCCTCGAGGAGGTCTCCTTCGAGCTGCTTTCCGCTTTTCTCAC
Source organism: Parafrankia elaeagni (assembly GCF_000374165.1). Lineage (GTDB taxonomy): Bacteria > Actinomycetota > Actinomycetes > Frankiales > Frankiaceae > Parafrankia > Parafrankia elaeagni. The sequence goes on along the minus strand of NZ_KB893755.1, from coordinate 13,721 downwards.
CAACGCGGCGGGAGTTCAGTGGCTTAGTGCCGATCGGGCGGTCAGCAGAAGACCCTACCCCTCTGGTGGTGCACGGCATCCGCTCGAGATTTACCTGATTTCGGTCCGCTGCGCCGAGCTGGACTGTGGGCTGTATTATTTTGACCCGAGTGGCAGCTTGGTTCGACACCAGAGCAGAGACAGATTCCCAAGAGATTTTTCGCGCGGAGTCCTCGCCGCGATACATGATGCTGGTATAAGCCCAGCTGTCGCACCTGCCGGAATCCTGCTAATCACCGCCGTATACGGCCGCACCCTTTGGAAATATCAGGAATTCGGTCTATCGGTCGTCCATCGTGACGCCGGCGCCCTTCTCCAGACTCTATATCTTGAAGCCGAAGCGCTCGGAATCGGAGGGTACGCCATCGGCGGAGGGCCGGACCAGCAGATCGGTCTAGATCTGGGCTTGGAGCCTGTACATCACGGATATCTCGGCGCATTTGCCTTCGGGCATGTCAATCGTCGGGCGGTGCCGCTGGCGGAGGCGATATGACACATTCGATATCACGAACCTCCGGGCTTGCGCCTCGGAAGGAAAGCGCCGCTAGGCGCACCACATTGAACGGTCCTGCTGCAATCGGCGTCCGCCCGGCGGGAGGTTACCTGCTCGACAATGCACTGCTCGAATCTTTGGCAGACGAGGTGGTATATGTCGGGGGAGCGGTTCCCGGCCGAACGATTCGTCGACTAATGTCTTGGGCAATAGTCGACAAAATTATATCGGAAAGCGCACCACGGAACGATATAAGATTTGTTCGTGACGGCGTGGAGGCACCCATATCCACCGTCTCAGCGGCGGCGGTGGAACGGACATCCCTCTTTTCGGACGGCTATACGATCGTCCTCAACTCTTTGCACCTCGGGCCGCCTGCCATCACGGCTCTTGCTCATTCAGTGGCGGCCGCCCGAGGTGCTAGGGTTGGCATCAATGCTTACGTCAGTCCGCGCGATTCCAGAGGATTCGGTGTTCACTACGACAGTCATGACGCGTTGATTATCCAGATTGATGGCGTAAAGACATGGACAATTCTAGGGCCTCGTGTGAGCAACGTGCAAAATCGCCAACCCTGGCAGCAACTGGATAGCTTGGATCGTCAGAGGATTATCAATGGAGCCACGTCGTCGACACGTGAGCAAACCTTGGCTGCGGGCGACGTGCTATATCTACCCAGGGGCACGCTGCATGCCGCCCAGACGACGCAGACACCATCCATCCATTTGACCGTGGCAATCCACCCCGTTCGGATCGGCGAGTTGCTCAGCCGACTCGTACGCCTCCTCGATGTAGACGGCTCGCTAGTTGGCCATCTGCCAATCGGTTTCACCGTCACCGCGAGCCTTCAAGAGGCGGTATCGGAAGTATTTGACGCTGTGTCCCGGTCGCTTGCCGAGATACCGAATGAGCGTCTTCGACTGGCCATTCTGGGCAGTCTACAGCCAGAGTCTCTACTGAGAGCATCTCCTCTGGTGGACAGTCATGAAGCCATATCGGAGCCGGCGCGAGCCGACTGCTATACCGTGATCCAGACGCGCCGCCTCGCTGATTCCCGACCGGCTAATGACGGCTGGGGCGCGGTCCATCGTGTTGGCCATCGGCCGCTACGTTTCCCCCTTCCCGACATGACCTGGCTCACTTTGACGCCTGCCAGGACGATTCGACGCCGGGAACTACTCAACGCGATGCCCGCACGCCTAGCGGATGAGGTTCTACGAGCCCTGCTCGCGGAAGGTGTCCTCGTCCCGTCCCTGGTGGACGATCCGGACGGCATCTTCTGATGAGCTGGATACGGTCGCTCGCCGAACAGGTAGATCTCTCGCGCGAGGCGGGAGGCTGGCGCAGCGAGTCGCCGCGCGCCATGCTGGATCGACTTCTCCCGCTGGCACCAAGCATGGGAATCACCCGCGTGAGCAACATTACGGGCCTTGATCACATTGGTATTCCCGTTGCGATGGCGTGTCGACCGAACTCAATGTCCATATCCGTGGCACAGGGCAAGGGGGTCACGCTGGACGCCGCGTTGACGTCAGCCCTCATGGAGGCGGCCGAGACATTTTATGCCGAGACGGCGCCACGCGATGCTCTTTTCAGCTATGACGAAGCTGGGGCTGCGAATCAGGCGTTGGACCCGCTCCTTCTGCCGAGGGTGCGGGGAGCTGGGGGCCGGGTAACGGCAGTGCCCATATGGTGGTCTGTGGGACGGGATCTGGTGCGAGGGTCGACGCTTTACGTCCCCTACGACCTCGTACACACCGATTACCGCCTGCAGAGCGGCGCAGGCCTATCGGCGTTCCAGGTTTCGACTAATGGTCTCGCCTCCGGCGCATCATTGGCTGAGGCGATATGCCACGGTCTCGCGGAGCTCATCGAACGTGATGCGCTCTCCCAGTGGCTCGCCCTCGGTCGCGAGGAGCGAACCAGGACTAGGCTGCGGCTGGATAGCGGTCTTCCCCGATCGTGCCGGGAAGTGCTGGACATGTACCAGGCTGCGGGTGTGAGCGCGCGGGTCTGGAACATCACAAGCGACGTGCGGGTACCCGCGTTTCTGTGCCTGATATCGGACCACGACAATCCCTATCGGAGGACGTCGGAGGGCCGTGGTTCAGGCTGCCACCCGGTTCGAGAAGTCGCGCTGCTTCGTGCCCTGACCGAGGCCGCGCAGTCCCGTCTGGGCATCATCTCAGGCGGACGGGACGACCTGATCGCAGCGCTGTACAAAGGCCCGTACGATCGGGAGCAGCGCCGGGACATCACGCCCGAGGTGGCGGACTTCGCATCGATCCCTGAGTGTCCGACTGTCACCCTCGCAGACTGGATCGACTTCCAGTTGGCCGCGCTCGACAAGGCTGGCATGGCCACGGCGGCCGTCTGTGACCTGTCGGTCGAGGGGTCGGGTCTCGCTGTCGCGCGGGTAGTCGTTGAGGGCCTGGAAGGTATAGCTTACAAGGCGAACTACAGGTATGGCCGGCGCCTTCTGCGCCGCATGCTTGAGCGGGGAATCGCGAGATGATCACGGTATTTTTGGGGCCCACACTTGGGCGTTGCGATGCCAAGCGCATCGTCGACGCGCAATTCCTTCAGCCCGCTGCCTGCGGCGATGTCTTGCGAGCTGCACTAGTACGACCCCAGGCCATCGTCATAATCGACGGAATCTTTGAGTCCGCTCCCGCGATATGGCACAAGGAAATCCTGTGGGCGCTCAAAGAGGGAATCCCAGTCTTCGGCGCTAGCAGCATGGGTGCGCTGCGCGCCGCGGAACTCGACAGATTCGGCATGGTCGGCGTGGGCGAGATCTATAGCCGCTTTGCCTCTGGGGAACTGTCTGACGATGACGAAGTCGCTGTTATGCACGGACCAGCGGCGAGCGGCTACCGGCTAGCATCCGAGGCGATGGTCAATATGAGAATAACGTTGGTGCGCGCTGCTCGGGAGGGCATTATTTCGCAGGAGACATCGGATGTCCTGGTTAAACTTGCGAAGAACGCTCACTATCCCGACCGTGTCTATCCTCTACTTATCGATCAGGCCTCGGCGATTTGCCCCTCAAGCGAGCTTCGCACGCTGCACGAATGGTTGCCAACGGGGCGAGTCGACCAGAAAATGGCTGATGCCGAGGAGGCTTTGCGACGGGTATCGCTCGACGTGGCCTCCAGTTTCCAGGCCCCCGCGCAAGATTTCACGTTCGCTCATACGGCCGCATTTGAAAGGCTTCTACGTCGGGTCGCCACAGATGCCCACCCTGCGGGATCCGGCTGAGGCGGACTGTAATTCATCAGCACTGCATGGGATCGTCATCGGGGGCTACGTCGGCGGGTTGCGCCGGCCGCGCGACGAAGGTTCCGACTCCTTGCCGGCGCACCACCACCCCGCCGAGCTGGAGGATCCCCATGGCCGACCTGATCGTCGCGGTAGATACACCGTAATGTCTGGATAACTCGGTCTCGGTCGGGATCTTGTCGCCTGGCTTGAAGACACCGCTGTCGATATCCTCCATTAGTCGTGCGGCGATCTGGCGGTAGAGTGGAACGCCACTGTCTGGGTCAAGGTTCTCGCTCACACAGAATTCCCTTGAGAATGCTGGACGCCGTGTCCGGGTTGATGCCTCAGCCGAGGTCAGCCGTCTGCCGTGTTCGAGCCGCTAGGATTCTCTACGAATCCGTAGTCCACGATCGCCTTCCTTTCGCCCATGGCCGAGGATTTGCAAGTCACCAGACCATGATCGAGCCGTCGCGCGGAGCTGCTTGCGGCCGATAGATTTCGCGCTCCTAGGCCGCTGCGTGCCTAGCAATCTTGGCTTTGGTCACGGCTTCGTTGCCGTCAGGAGCACATCAGTGTAGCGGCGGCGGCCACGTCCTTCGCGCACGGCGGCCGCGAGAGATTCCAGGAATCTCCCGGCCTGGTCGGGCCCTAGACATTTCCTGGCCGCCTCAGTAGGCGTCGGCGCGTTCGGATTCGGACGCCCCTCGAGCACCTGGCGAACAATGAGCTCATCTCCCGGAGAGTGCCGGACTGACGATGCCGTCACCAACGCGCGGACATCGTCAAGCCCAGCGTACTCAGCCGCGTGCACCAGGTCGCGGGGATCAAGCGTGAGGATTGGTTGATCTATAGGGCCAAAACTAGCCTTTACAAGCGCGGCTAGGTCCTTGGTCTCTCTAACGTCCCAGCCAAAAAATGATCCATCATCGCCGGCTCCGTCGAGAAAGGAGGCAACGGGCTCATAGATCGATAGACGCCCCTTCGGCTTCAGAACCCGGGCGATCGCCCGAAACGCCGCCTCACGTTGAGCTACATAGATCAGGACGGAACGCGCCACAGCGACAGTGACTGACTCATCGCACACTTCCGCCAGGTCACGAATGTCAGCGGGCACGAATGTCGATCGCGAATCGGCACCGAGTGCATTGATCGCGTTTTCTGTGTGCTCTAGGAGCGGAAGCGATATATCAGAGAAGACGACCTGGCCCTTGTCGCCAAGTCGTTCAAGCGCCCCGATTCCCAGTAGACCTTCCCCGCATCCAATGTCCAATACAATGTCATCAGGCTGCAGTCGAGCTGCATCGAGCACGCGGTCGCGGATAGGCAAAAGCATATTAAGCGAACGTCGGCGGATCTCGATGCTCTTCGCGTCGCGTCCTGCGGTCAACCAATCCAACCACTGATCAGTCTTTGCCTCTGACATGGGCCTCCTCCGACGGGTTATAATCTCCATAGTGTCACCGAGCCGCGCCGAATAGAATCGATCATGATCACGCGAATGCCCAGTTTCCACTAGGCTAGCATGGGCATCATGTTGCGGGCAGGATAGAGAGCGAACGTGTCAGGCGACGGGAGGCGCGATTCGCGGACTATCGATCATCGTCGTCTGCGGGTGGATGGAATAGCTGCCGCGAGACGCGGGGAACGGGCTTGATGCGCAGCAGATCATCTGCGTGCTGCCCGCAGGCGAGTACCCGGTACCGCCTGCCCGCGCCATCCCGAGCGATCCCCGATACTGCTGGCGGAGCCTGGCACTGGCCAGCCCGACCTTCAATATCAGCAATCAGCCGATAGCATCGCGAGGGTTGCATATCGGGCATCATCACGCTCCACTGGAGAGGCGAGCCATGAGGCTCAGCTTCGAGCAGTTTGGCCGATGTCAAATCCTTCAACGATCAACCGTTCGTCGTAGGATTCTACATGGTGACGTACACACCCTGGCAGGATTTGTATAGCCGCTAGCTGTCCGGCTTGGGTGGGATGCCTTGCGCTTGTGTTTGTGCAGGCCAGAGCGGCCGTCGGCGGAGTATCGGTGCGCTGTCCGCGGGCGGCTCGGTCGAGTCCTGGTCGTCAGCCGGGTTGGGCGGCGGGTGGGAGCCAGGGCCGGTCGCGATCAGGTCGACGAGGACGTCGAGGGTGTTGCGGTCCGATGTGGTGGCGGTTGCCAGGTAGGACTGCACGAGGGCGAGTCGGCGACGCCGGGTCAGTGTGCGCTGGGCGCTGCCGGAGGTGTTTCTGCTGGACCTTGTTGATGGGCCTGGCGGCCTCTTCCGCCAAGTTGTTCGTGAAGGGCATGGCGAGGTGAACCCTCCGGTCGGCTGGTGCCCGCCGATTGCACCGGTGACGTCGGTCGCGCTGGCGCGGTCCGTCGGGGCGTTGGTGCTGTTCCCCTCCCGGCCGGCTCGGGCGCTCGGTGCCTCTTCGGGTCCGGCCGGGCGGGTCCGCGATTGACGGCTTGCCGGTGGGCCTGCTGTCAGACTGGCGGGTCGGGATACGGCCCGGTCTGCCGGCCGACCCCCCGGGGTCCGGACCCGGACCCGGACCCCGGGGGTCGGCGTGCGGACGACGGAGGTGGTGCTGATCGGGTTCGTGCTCCCCCGGACGGTCGGGGCGGTGCGCGGGTCGTCTTGATGTAGGGTGCCGACCGGCATGCCGGTCGACGCCGCCAGCGCGGCAGGCCGGCGGCCGTCGGTCCCTCCCGAGTGATGGCCCCGGGAAGGCGCCCGACGGCAGGGTGTGGCGTGCGGTCTGCCACTGTGGATGGAGCCGGTTCGCGTCTGGCCGTCGGGGCATGTCAGCGATCTTCGGAGGCGTGATCGCTGTGCCCAGCGATCATGGTTCGTATGGACTAGTAGACTGTCGCTGCTAATGTGTGGGGTATAGGTGGCGGAGTTTGGTGCGGGCGTCGTCGGTGGTGAACTGCCAGGTGACCTGGCGCTGGTTGGCGTTGGTGGCTGTCTGCCAGGCGTCGAGTTCGGTGTTCAGGGTGTCGAGGGTGTCGATGCGGCGGTCGAGGCATTGGCGGGTCAGGGCGGAGAGTTCGATTTCGGCGATGTTGAGCCAGGAGCCGTGTTTGGGGGTGTGGTGGATCTCGAGTCGCCTGGCGAGGGCGAACGCGGTGTCCGGGGCGAAGGCTTCATAGAGCGAGGCGATGTCGTGGGTATTGAGGTTGTCCATGACCAGCACGACCCGTTCGGCGTCGGGATAGTCGATGGTCAGCAGGCGCCGGACATGGTGGGCCCAGTCGATCCTGGTGCGCCGGGGGGTGGCCTGGACCCGGCGCCAGCCGGCCAGTGGCTCGACCCAGCAGAAGATCGAACAGGTCCCGTGCCGGACGTACTCGGAGTCCTGCCGTGCGTCTCGGCCCGGGGCGGCCGGTATCGGCTCGCGGGCATGCCCCAGCAGCTGGTAGGGCTTCTCGTCCATGCAGACCACGGGCACCGCCGGGTCGTGGGGACGGGCGTAGACCGCCAGGACGTCTTCCATCCGTGCGGCGAACTGCGCGTTCGCCTTCGGTGGGATGGTCCAGCACTTCTTCAGATGAGGACGCAACCTCGTTTTTTTAAAACCCGGCCGATGGTGGAATGGTCCAGGTCCGGGATGTCATCGACCAGCGCGACGTGCTTCTCCAACAGCCGCAGCGACCAGCGTGCATACCCTGCCGGTGGCTGCGAGCAGGCCAGCGCGATCAGCCTGGCCTCGACCTCCCCGGTCACCGGGGACGGCACCGGGGGACGCTCCCGCTCCTTCCGGCCGATCGTGGCCCACACATCCCCACCGGACTCGATGAACCGCTTCGCGACCAGCCGCAGCGTCTCACCCGACACCCCGACCCGGACCACGAGCTCCTCCTGGGACGCCACCGGACCCACCGAGGTATCCAACGCCAGCAGGACCCGCGCCCGCCGGATCATCGACGCCGGATGAACCCCCGTCGAGGTCACCCGAACCAACGCCTCACGATCAGCCGCGGTCAACACGACCGGCCGCTTCTTCTGCGAACCCACGACACAGTCCTGACCGGCAGGGACGACAAGATCTGCCAGACCCAACACTCCCACCCAGACACGAAACACACCAGGACTAAACAGCGACAGTCTACTAGTTCATGCAGACTAGAAATCGCTGTGAATGCACGTCAGGGCACATATCGATCTTTACCTCTGGCGGTCCGGTGGGTGGTCGCCATTCTTAACTAATCGGCGGCGAAAACTGGGGCTGCACAGCGTCCCACTGGGCATGTCCAGCGGGATCGTGCACGCGACCCATAAAAAAGATCTATCAATAAAGTCGGGGGGTGAGTGGCAAAAACGCGCCCAGAAACCGGTCTCCTCTACGACGGCAATTTTCAGTCCGTGGAGGAGACCGCCTCGTGCTCGACCCGGCCCACCCCGATCCCGATCGCACCGGCCTGCCCGACCCGCACTCGCCGCAGGCTCTTCGGCCCGCATCACCCGCATCACCTGCAGCACAGAAGACCAGCGGCGTGCCGCCGCGGCCCGTGCTGCCCGCGGTGTCGCCGGCGGCATCGGTCGACCCGCCGCCGCGGTCAGATTCCCCGCGAACACCCGGGGGTGAGTCCGGGTCCGGACCCGGACCCGTTCCCGGTCCGACCACGGGCTTTCCCAGCGAGGGGAATCCGGACCCGGCTCGGGTGTTCCTCTGTCCACGATCCGATCCCGAATCGGGTTTCTTCCCGTGCTTTCCTGGGCATCATCCGGCCCGGCATGGCGTTACTCTTTCCAGAACCACCCCGGACACCGCTCCGTGCCCCGCCGGCAGCGGCTGCCCACCCCTGCCCTGCGCACCCCTCGTTTTCCCGACGCCTGGAGGCGATATGCCGGCTGGCACCACCCCTGGTCACCCCCACGACTCCGACGACGACAGCGGCGTGGTGCCGCTGCGGGACACCCGCCGCGACGCGGCCCGCCACGTGGAGATCGAACGGATCGAGACCGAACCGATGACCGACGACCAGGAACGTGCCGCCATCCGCGCGCTCGCCGCGCTCATCACCTACTGGAAGCAGCATCAGCAGCGGCCCGCCCCGCCCGCCGAGGAAGACGCCGCCTAACACCCCACCGGAGTCACGCCATGCCCCTCACCCGCCCACACCTGCCCTGGCGGCGTCGGCCCGCCGCCGGTCCGCCGCGGGTCGCCGTCTACCAGCGGCGCCGGCCCGACCCCGCCGGACAGGGTTCCCTCGACGCCCAACACGACCGGATCCGCGCGTTCCTCGACGCCCACCCCGGCTGGGACCTCATCCCCGACCAACCCGCCACAGGCCCCCGCCGGGACGACGTCCACAACCCGACCCGGCCACACGCCTGACCCCACCCGTCTCACCCTGGAGCCGCCCAACCATGCCCCGTTCCACCGCCCGCCGCGCCACCACCCACCGCACCCGCGACGCCTTCGCCAGCACCCTGCCCGCCACCGTCCGCGTCGGGATCTACCTACGCCGCTCCACCGACGACGACCACCAGCGCTACACCCTCGACGCCCAGGAAGACCGGCTCCGCTCCTACGTCGACTCCCAACCCGGCTGGGAGATCACCCTGCGGTTCTCCGACGACGCCTCCGGCGCCAGCACCGACCGCAAAGACCTCCACCGCGCCCTGGCCGCCGCCCGCAACGGACTCATCGACGTCCTGCTCGTCTACCGAGTCGACCGGCTCTCCCGCAACCTGCGCGACACCGTCCAACTGCTGGAAGACCTCGACGAGGCAGGCGTCGTGTTCCGGTCCGCCACGGAGCCGTTCGACACCTCCACCCCGATGGGCCGCATGCTCCTGCAGATGCTGGCCATGTTCGCCCAGTTCGAACGCGACACCATCATCGACCGCGTCGTCGCCGGCATGGAACGCAAAGCCCGCGAAGGCCGCTGGATGAGCACCCAAGCCCCCTACGGCTACCACGTCGACAAGCCCACCTGGACCCTCATCCCGCACGAACCCGAAGCCGCGATCATCCGGGCGATCTTCGAGCTCTACACCCGCCGCCGGCTCGGCGCCCGCGCGATCGCGACCACCCTCAACGACCGCGGCCACCGCACCCGCAGCGGTAACCAGTGGACCGGCCACCAGGTCCTGCGCTACCTCGACAACCGCGTCTACCTCGGCGAAGCATCGTTCCGTGACATCGTCGTCGTCGACACGCACCAGCCGATCATTGACCGGGCCATCTTCGACGAAGCCCAGCGGCTGCTCACCGCTCGCAGCGAAGCCCACTCCCGCCGGGCCTCCAACGCCTCCGACTACCACCTCACCGGCCGGATGCGCTGCCCCCGCTGCGGCAAGACCATGCTCGGGACCCGCGCCACCGGCCGCCATGGCCGCAAATACCGCTACTACACCTGCTTCACCCGCAACCGCTACGGCTCCGACCGCTGCGACGCCCCCCGACTCGACGCCGACGCCATCGACCACGCCGTCCTCGAAGCCCTCGCCGGCTTCTACCGCGAGCAGCACACCCTCATCGCCGACGCCGTCAAAGCGGCCCAGCAGGCCCACCGCAACGCCCGCGGTGACCTACGCGCCGAACTCGCCACCGTCGACACCGAACTCACCCAGACCGACCGGGCGATCGACCGCTACCTCACCGCATTCGAACATGGCACCATCGACGAAGAAACCATCGGGGAACGCCTCGCGAAACTCCGCACCCAGCAGAAACAGCTCCGCCAGCGCCACAGCGAACTCACCGATCAGATCGCCCGCGAACCCGTCACACCCGCCCCCGCCGACCTCGACACCATCGCCGTGAACATCACGATCGTCATCAAGACCGGCACCAACCAGCAACGCAAGGCACTCATCGAAGCACTCATCGCCGAAGTCAAGATCAGCGGACCCGACCGGCTCATACCCGTCTTCCGCATCCCACAACCAGACCCCGACGACGATCAGCCACCCACCCTGACCGCCGTCGCAGCCCACCCACCAGCGACAACAGCCCCGAAGGGAACGGTTCGCGCAATGAATACCCGGGTGCGCCGCCAGGGACTTGAACCCCGAACCCGCGGATTAAGAGTCCGCTGCTCTGCCAATTGAGCTAGCGGCGCCTGCCTCCGCGTCTCCGCGGCGACGAGGACAACCATACCAGCTCCGCGAGGTACCTGACGCGCGGGGTGGCGGCCGACTCCTGCTGATCATCCAGGCCGGAAGTGCTCGGCACCAGATGATCAGCAGGCATGGGGCGAGGACGTTTACCCGGCTCCGCCCGGCCGTCAGCGGCGCGCTGCTACTCGCAGGCCACGCCGTCGTCGTCACTGTCGAGCTGGTACGGGTCGGAGCCTCGCACCTCGATCGGGCCCCGCACGTACTTGGGCCCGTTGCCGCTGCCGCCTTCGCAGTCATAGTCGGAGGCGTTCGGATCCAGGCAGGCCCCAGAGTAGGAGGGGTGGCACGCCGAGGAGGCCGGCTGCTGCTGCGGCGGCGCGGCGGGTGGCGGCGGCGGGGCGGCTGCCCTGGTCACCGGTGCGGCGGGTGGCGGCCCGGCGGGCTGCTGGGCAGCGGGGGGCGGCGCGGCCGGCGGCTGGGCGGCCGGCGGCTGGGCACCCTGGGCGGGGGCTGGCGCCGGAGCACCGGGGCCGACCGCTCCGGTCTGGGCCCCGGCCCGGGCTTCCGCACCGCCGCCTGGCCCTGACTTCCCTGCCATGCCTGTTCCTGCCCGCACCGCAGGTCCCGTCGATGGGGCGAGCGGCGGCGAGGTCGCGGGTGACTGTGACGCCGGTGGTGTGGTCGTGGCCGGTGAGGGGGCTGTCGCCGGAACGCGGTCGGGTGTGGTGGTGGCGGGTAGCCCGGCCGCGGCGCCGGCGAGGCGGCTGGTGTCCACCGCACCGGTGGAGTCCTCGTTCTGGCAGGCGGCGATCAGCAGCATGGCGAGGGCGGTGCTGGCGCCGAGGAGGCGGCCGCGGCCGGCGCCAGGGCCCGGCGCCGACGGGCGCCGGCGTGGGCTGCGGAGTCCGCCGGGTCCCGATGCGCGAGGCTTTCCGCAGTGTGGTCCGGGTGCGTCTCCGTGGGACGTCGTTGCGGGTGCCACGCCGCTCGACGGTTCCGGGTTGCATGTCGCCCGGCTGGTTCTGGGCATGACTGAATCGGTCACTTCTGTATCTCCCCCCGAACTTTCTGTGACCGGGTCAGCGTAGGTATCTCGTCCAACTTCAGCCCGAGATGGTGTCCATGTTGCCGGAACCGCGTCTCACTGAAGTGATGGGGATGACTCTCAATGGCTTTGTTGGCGCATATTTGTCTGCTACGTGCGCTTCCGCCGAGGAGCGTGCCGCGAGCGGACCGGTGAGTGGAGCCAGCGGATGGGCCGCGGATGTCCGGACTCCACGCACACCCTTCGGGCGGCCATGCCTGGCGCGTGGGTGGGCGGGTCCACTCGGGTGGCGTGGTGGTCGGAGTCGCCTGGTTGCGGCCCCGACCACCAGCCGGACCGTGCGCTCGGTCGAGGTCCGGCCTCGAGGTCCCAGCCGCGCCGGCGAGGACGACACCCGCACCGCACCGCCTCGAGGGGCGCGCGGTCTCTGTCCCTGACGATGCGCGCCGCGACGGGATGTCGACGTTCGGCCAGGTACTCGGCCAGGTGTTCGGCCAGGCGCCCGGATCAGGGGGAACGGCGGAACGTCAGCGGGAGCCCTGGGTGAGGGCGACCGAGTCGGGTACTCGGACGGCCTCGGGAACGGTGAGCGGGATGATGCCCTGGATCTGCCCGATCACGTAGTGGGCCGACATCATCGCGCCCTCCTGCCAGCCGGGCAGCGGGGAGCTCTGGTCGCCCAGTACGTAGAAGCGTCCGTCCCCTTCTGGTTGGAGAAGCTGCTTGTAGGCCGCCATGTGCACGGGATCCTTCGAATCCCAGCCGGCCCAGCCGCCGAGCTGGTGGGGCACCTTCTGCCAGGCGATGGTGACACCCTTCGCAGTGGGGACGATGCTCTCGTCGGCGAACCCCGGGTGCAGGTCCGCAGCACCGGCTCGAGCCTGCGCCAGGCGCTCCGACGGCGCGAGGTCGCCGAACTTCTCGGCCACGTCGGTGAAGTTGTAGGCGCCGGTGACGGTTCCCGTCGCCGAGAAGTAGTCGTTGCTGGGATACCAGACCTGGGTGATCGGATGATTCGTCCAGCTGATCCCGCCGTAGATCTGGTCGGTGTCGTTCTCCCAGAAGCGTTCCTCGGCCTGCCAGCCGACCTTGCAGGTGTTCGCGAAGTCGACGGCTTTGATCGCGTCGCGGAAGTCGGTGGAGAAGTTCGTCGGCAGTCGCCGCAGTACCGGCAGCGGGATGCTGCTGACGCAGTAGTCGGCGGTCAGCGTCCGTGATTCGCCGCCGTGCACGTATTCGACGACCACTCCCCCGTCGACCAGGCGGATCGCGGTGACCTCGGAGTTCAGCTCGACGATGTCGCCGAAATTCTTGCTCAGTTCCCGCTCGAAGGCGGTCACGATGCGGTCCATCCCGCCGACCGGCTGGAACATCGTGGCCTGCCACAGATAGTCCACCGGCTGGTAGAAGCTGTGACGCCAGAATCCCGACTCCACCAGGTCCGGCAGGGGGATCGGCGGCGCCGGGCGGGGGAAGTCGTGCACGTCGGGATCCTCGATGTACCCGGAGCGGGTGGAGCCCTGGTAACTGTGGTCATCCTCCAGGGGTAGCTGTTCAGCTGAGGTCGAGATTGAATGCGCTGTTCAGGCCGGGTGTGTGGTGGGTGGGAGCCACGCGCCGGTGGTGAACAGGCGGGTGAGGGCATCGAGGGTGTCGACGCCCCATTTGCTGGCGGTCGACAGGTAGGACTGCACAACAGCGAAGTCAGCGAGGCCTTGGAGCGTGCGCCAGCAGCCACCGGAGACCCGCTGCTGGATCTTGACGGGGCGGACGTCGCGTTCCGCGAGATTGTTCGAGAACGGGACCGTCAGGTCGGTCG
>NZ_KB893754.1 GCF_000374165.1 Parafrankia elaeagni | reverse complement strand
TCCACACCTGGACCGTCGCGGACGGCGACAACGCGCTGGCGCTGCTCGGCTTCGTCCTGGTCGCCGGCCTGGTCAGCCGGGTCGTGTCCACCTCCGCGCGGCGCTACGGGCAGGCGGTGCGGGCCTCCGCCGAAGCCGCCACCCTCTCCGTGCTCGCCGGCAGCGTCCTGCGCGGCGAGGACGCCCTGCCCGCCCTCCTCGGCCGTGCCCAGGAGACCTTCGGGATGACCTCGGTGACCCTGCTCGAACGCGCCGACGACGACCAGGCCAGCGACGGGTGGCGTCCGGTCATGACCGTCGGCGCGGATGACAACGCCGCCGCTGACCGTGCCCGCCACGACGACGAGCGTGTGGACATTCCCGTGCGCGACAACCTGTGCCTCGCGCTCACCGGGCGGTCACTGCCCGCCGCCGACCGGCGGATCCTCACCGCCTTCGCCGCGCAGGCCGCCGTCGCCCTCGACCAGCACCGGCTGCGGGAAGCAGCCGCCGAGGCCGCCCCGATCGCCGCGGCCGACAAGGTCCGCACCGCGCTGCTCACCGCCGTCAGCCACGACCTGCGCACCCCGCTCGCCGCCGCCAAGGCCTCCATCAGCGGCCTCCGCGAACCGGGCATCACCCTCACCGATGACGAGCAGGCCGAGCTCCTCGCCACCGCCGACGAGTCCCTGGACAAGCTCACCCACCTGGTCGAGAACCTGCTCGACATGTCCCGCCTGCAGGCAGGCGCCCTCAGCGTCTTCCCCCGCCCCGTCGGCCTCGACGACATCGTCCCACCCGCCCTCGACGAGATCGGCCCGCCCGCAAGCAAGATCGGCCTACAGGTCCCCGACGACCTGCCTGCCGTCCACGCCGACCCGGCACTGCTCGAACGGGTCATCGTCAACCTCGTCACCAACGCCCTGCGGCACGCTCCCGCCGACATCCCGCCGACCATCACCGCCAGCGCCCTCGGGGACCGCGTCGAGCTGCGCGTCATCGACCGCGGCCCCGGCATCCCCCCCGCCGAGCACGACCACGTCTTCCAGCCCTTCCAACGCCTCGGCGACCACGACAACACCACCGGCGTCGGCCTCGGCCTCGCGCTGTCCCGCGGCCTCACCGAAGCCATGGGCGGGACCCTCACCCCCGAGGAGACACCCGGCGGCGGCCTCACCATGGTCCTGTCTCTCCCCGCCGCCCCCAGCCCGGTCATGGCACCGCAGGATGCCTCCAGCCAGCCGACAGCGCAGGAGCCGGAACCGTCAGTCGGGCCGTGAGTCCGACCTCCCACCACGCCGTCACACCGAAGGTCACCGCGCCCTCGGGCCGGCACGACCGGCTCCGACGTCTCACGCGAGAGCCGACCTTCGTAAGGAGGTAGCCATGGAGGTACGCATAGTCACGACAACGGGCATCGAGCAACACCCGCTGTCGGCCCTCGGCCTCGACGGGACGTGGCGCGGACATCCGCCCACCGGCGACGATCCCCTCTGGGTCGACATCCCGGTCGGTGACGACGGGAACGGCGACCTGCTCTCCGCCATGTTCGGTTTCCATCCATCCGCGATTGCGGACTGCGCCCGCCGCAACCGGGTACCACGGGTCGACGCCTACCACGACCACGTGTTCGTCGTACTCCACGCGCCCGAACTCGGGGCGGGCGGCCACGTCCACTTCGTCGAGATCGACCAGTTCGTCGCGGTGCACTACCTTGTCACGATCCATGGACCGGTCAATCCGGCAGTCGACCCCAAGGTCGCCCACCGGGAGACCGAGGCCGTCCTCACCAGGTTGACCACAGGTCGGCTACACCCCTCCTCCGGTTTCGAGCTGTCCCACGCCATCGTCTGCGCCGTCATCGGCGGCCAGGAACAGCTCGTCGAATCACTGACCCGGCAGGTGTGGGACCTGGAGCAACAGGTCACCGGAGGACACCTCTGCGACCCCGAGCACCTCCTCGACGAGCTGTTCCGGGTACGGCACGGTCTGCTGGCCATCCGCACGATGAGCGCCTCCGGCCGCGACGTCTACGCGCGGATGGCGCGGCTCGCCACCGTCGTCCCGGAGTGCGCCTTCCTCACCACCCCCGCGCCAGCCACCACCCGGCCGGTCAACGTGCTGCTCGCACCCCGCCGGCAGGCCACCGAACAGGAGACAGAGCGGTGGCGGTCGGCGCCCGTCGCCTGCTCGCTGACCGGCAGCGGCATGGCCGAGCGCGCCGCCACCTGGCGTGAGGCACTCGAGGGCGCCACCCGGACGAAGATCCCCGGCGGAGTACGCCTGACCCTGCCCACCGACCGGGCGGCCCAACTCGCCGCACTCGCCGCCGACGAGCACCGGTGCTGCCCGTTCTTCGACTTCCGCCTCCACCTCGACGGCCACCTGCTGCACCTGGAAATACGCGCACCAGCAGACGGGACGGGCCTGCTCACCGAGCTGTTCGGCCCACCCGCCTGACCAGGCCCCCGCCCCGTCCCCACGTGCCCACCCCCCCCGCTTGCCGCCGGGCCCATACGGCTCCTGTCAGAAAGCCGCCGCCGTGCCCATCGCCCGAAGGAGAACGCGAGCACCGCGGCTGGCTCTGGGTCGGCGCCGGCATCGTCGCGCTCGGCCTGTATGGCTTCGTCGCCACCTTTCAACCCGACGCCCACTTCGGGCGCATCCTGGCCGCCTACGGCGGAATCTTCGTCGCCGGCTCACTGCTGTGGGGCGCGGTCGCCGACGGCTACCGGCCCGACCGCTTCGACATCACCGGCACGCTGGTCTGCCTGACAGGCATGGCTGTGATCATGTATGCGCCGCGTGGCCACTAGCTAGTCCGGAGGGTGGCGGCGCGTACGGGCCAGGTTCGGCGACGGGCTCGTCCAGCGTTGGCCGCAGTTCGTCGACGCTGGTGGGTCGGTGTGCTCGTGGTCCGTGTGAGGGGTCGGAGGCAGAACGCCGACTGTATTGATACAGTCCTTGCTTAATTCAGAGTTGACTGTAACGTTCGGGGGGTGGAGACGAGTCATTCGAGTGGTCTCGCCCTCGCCGTGGACGCTGCGGCGCTGGCGCGGGTGGGCACGGCGCTGGCTGATGAGAACCGACG
Organism: Parafrankia elaeagni; assembly: GCF_000374165.1. Taxonomy (GTDB): domain Bacteria; phylum Actinomycetota; class Actinomycetes; order Frankiales; family Frankiaceae; genus Parafrankia; species Parafrankia elaeagni. The sequence continues at coordinate 35,123 of NZ_KB893754.1, read as the reverse complement.
CCGACTTCTGCTGGCGCTGCTGGCGCGGAGCCTGTCAATCCCGATGAGACATCAGGCTGCTTGGTTCGTGGGTAGCGCCTCCTCGGTCTCGATGATCGCTGGGGGCTGGTTGATCCACGCCTTGGTCGGCAGCGCGGGCGGGGCCGGCCGGCGGTGGAACCGCTCGGGGTGGGCCGCGTAGGCGGCGTCGAGGACCTGGGCGCGACGGGCCTGGATCTCGTGGGCGGTGCCGTCGTGGACGCTGGCCGGGGTGTGTAGAGCGATACCCGAATGCCTGTGTTCGTTGTTGTAGTAGCGGAAGAAGACGTCGCAGAAAACGCGGGCGTCCTGGAGGGATCCGAAACGTCCCGGGAAAGCGGGACAGTACTTGAGTGTTTTGAAGTGCGCTTCGCTATAGGGGTTATCGTTGGAGACGTGTGGGCGGGAATGGCTCTGGTCGATGTTCAGGTAGGCCAGGAGGGCGGCGACCGGCTGGGACGTCATCGAGGTCCCACGGTCGGCGTGGACAGCGATCGGTGCGACCCCGCCGTTCGCGGCGACGGCGTGTTCGATGAAAGCCTTCGCGAGTTCCCCGTTCTCGGTGGGATGGACCTCGAAGTGGACGGCTTTACGGGAGAAGATGTCGAGGATGACGTACAGGTCGAAGTACACGCCGCGGACGGGACCGGTGAGTTTCGTGATATCCCAGCTCCAGATTTCGTTGGGTCTGGTCGCGAGTAGTTCCGGTTTCTTCCGGGCGGGGTGGGTGGCTTGTGCCCGCCGCTCGGCGGTCTGGTGCCGGGCCCGCAGCAGCCGGTACATGGTGGACACGCTGGCCAGGTAGACGCCCTCGTCGAGCAGGGTCGCCCAGACCTGGGCGGCGGACTTGTCGACGAACCGGTCGCTGTTGAGGAGTTCCAGGAGCCTTTCTCGTTCTGTGTCGTCGAGCGTTGCCGGGTGGACGGCCGGGGCCCGTGGCGGGCTTTCGGCGGTGGATTGTGGGGGGTGGCGCCGGCGGTACACCGTCGCCCGTGAAAGCCCGAGCAGGTCGCAGGCGACTTTGACCGAGGTCAGTGGCGCCAGTGAGGTGAACGCCTCGTCGACTATCTGCTGGGTTTCCTGTCGGAATCCGCGCTCCCGGAGATCAGTTCCAAGAGCGCGTGTGCTTTTCCCACGACTTCCAGCGCTGCTTTCGTTCGTGCCAGCTCGGCGGCGAGCCGTTCGTTCTCTCGCCGTAGCCGCTCGTTGTCGGTGTCCGTCTCGGTGGCCGCGGGCCGGCCGGCGGGCTTTCCTTCGAGGCCGTCGTGAGCACCTTGCTCCTGTGTCTCACGCCATTTCTGGATGTGGGAGTGGTACAGGCCTTCCCGGCGGAGCAGGGCGCCTCGTTCGCCCGACTCGGTCAGGCCGTCGTACTCGTTCAGGATTCTCTTCTTGTAGGCCGCGGTGAAGGTCCGGCGCTTCGGCCGGTCCGACCTCGGCCCGCCTCGGGAGGGGCTCACCTCGCCATCCTCCTGCGTCGAGGAGGCCATGTCTGCCATGGTCAACGTCACTGGTCTTGAAGATCCCATCTCGCCCTGCGCTACAGAGGTCTCAGTGATCCTCGTGTCTCACGGGACTCTGACAGACAGGGATGCGCTGCCACGGCGCCGCCCTGGAACTGGCGCACCGCTGTGGAGAACGTGACGCCGTCGCCTGCGCGCTGGTCGACCGGGCGATGGCCTTCACCGACCTGGGCAACACAGCAGCTGTGATCGACCTGTGCCAGGCCGCGCTGGTCGACGCGCCGCACCTTGCACCCGAGGTTCAGGTGTTCGCCTTGCAGCAGCAGGCACACGGCGCCTCGCTGCGCGGTGACCGCCGCCAGGTCGATCTCCTGCTCGATCAGGCTGGCCGGCTCGTGGACCAGGTCGACGTCGAGGAGTGGGGAACGGCCTGCCGCCGCACCGACAGCTACGTCGAAGTGCAACGCGCCACCTGCTACGGACGGCTCGGCCTCGCCGACAACGCCGACCGTCTCTGGCAGCAGATCATCCCCGCCGCACCCCCGTCAGCCCGCCGCGACGTCGGGGTCTGGTCAGCACGCCACGCGGTCGCCGCCGCGCGGCAGGGAGAACCGGAACGGGCAGTGGAACTCGCGCGCCAGGCAAGCGCGCTCGCGGTGGAGACCGGCTCCGCACGTGCCCGGCGGGAACTGGATACGGTCGCCGTGGCGATGGCCCCGTGGCGTGCTCACTCCATCGGCCAGGAACTGGCGGACGCGCTCGCGCCCGTCACCATCGACGAACCAGAGAGGGATCATGGCTGAGGCGCTGTCACCCGAACAGATCGAGGAACACCTCAAGACCCTGGACGGATGGACGACCGACGGCCGACGCATCGAACGGCTCTACTCGATACCCCACGTCCAGGGCGCGGCGTTTGTCATGCACCTCGCCGCCATTCAGAACGAGTTCGGCCATCACTCCGACGCGACGCTCGGCTACAAGACCGTGCACGTGTCCATCAGCTCCAGCGACATCGGCGGCTACGTCGCCGAGCACGACATCGAGCTCGCCAGGCGCATCCAGGAAATCGCGCCAGTACATGGAGCAGGGTAGAGAACAGGCCATGCCGGAGCGGAGTTGCTGGCCTGACATACGACAGGTCGAGCGTGCGATGGTCCCCGCCTGCGGGAAGCTGCACGGCTCTGGAAGGGATGGCCGTCGGCCGCGACCTCGACGAGATCTTCGGGCTCTGAAGGAGACCCGACGTGCCGGATGTTCCGGCGACCCTGGCCGATGACGAGATCGAGGTCCGGCTGTGCGAGCACCCGGCTGGGCCCGCGTCGGCCAGGAGATCACCAAAAATTTTCCGCGTCCGCTACCACCGCAGAGTCGCCCTGATCGTGCACGTCGCCGACATCGAGCGGCTCATCAGCCATCACGCGGACATCGACCTGCGCTGGGACAGCATCCGATTCGGGATCACCACCCACGACGCCGGGCACCGGCTCACTGCGGCCGACTTCGATCTCGCGCGGCGCATCAACGCCATCGCCAAAGCCCACAGCACGGAACCGCTCTGACACCTGCCAGGATCGTGCCTTGGCGACCGGCATTGCCGAGAATGAGGTTCTCGCATTCATTGAGCGTCCCCTGAATTCTTCTGATGAAATCAGGCCATCGACCCGCTCTTACGCGAAGTAAACCGTCGCCAGTCGAGTCATCCGACTAGCCTCACGCAGCATTCGATCTGGGCGCGCGCGAATCTTACCAATTTCGATTATCGATCTCCAGTCGCTCTCCAGGATGCCATCATTCCAATGCTTGCCGCTGCCGCATCGACGCCGGCGAGCAGGAGCGGAAACAAGGATTCCGATCCGTCGGGCCCAGAGGACGCAGCCGCGCTGCGTGTTGTCGCACCTGGTGTGCCGCAGCCCCTGCGGTAGCGACGCCTGCATCGTCACCGCTTGCCGCGAAGTCATCGACCGCCGACTTGCCATTCTGCCTGGTCAGGCGCTCGCAGAGCGGGGAACGACTTCTTCGTAACCCAGGGAATGACCGAGGCAGGCGTGCATCGCCATGCTGGTCTTCCTGTGGTTCCGGCGGTGGAGCAGCTGACGCACGCGGCGGTAGTTCTCCACTCGGATAGTGCTGGCCCGCGGCACGGCCGTGTCGCGGCCGGGATTCTTGGAGGGCGAGGATGGAGCGCACAGTGATCGAAAGTCGGATATCCGGTGCGGCGACCTTTCGGATTGGGAAACGGTTCACCTTCGATGCCGCGCACCACCTACCGAGCCTGCCTACCGACCACAAGTGCTCCCGCGTTCATGGCCACACGTACACGGTCGAGTTCGTGCTGGAAGCCTCGGAGCTGGCCGGGCCGGGGTTCGTCACCGACTTTGGTGATCTCGCCGTGGCCGGTCGTTATCTCGCCGAGTCGTTCGACCACCGTGACCTGAACGAGGTGCTGGACGTCGAGCCGACCAGCGAGGCGCTCGCGCAGCATCTGGCGCGGTGGTTCCGGGCCGAGGTGGAACCCGGGGTGCATGGCCGGCTCGTGGCGGTGCGGGTGTCGGAGACGCCGAGGAGCTGGGCCGAGTACCTGCTCGGGGAGTCCCGGTGATCCCGGCCTCCCCCGGTACGCCGCCGCGTGGACTTGTGGTCGTGGAGCGGTTCGGTCCGACGTTTCAGGGTGAGGGGCCGACGGCCGGCCAGCAGGCGCTGTTCCTGCGGCTCTCGGCGTGCAACCTGTCCTGTGCGTGGTGCGACGAGCCGTATACGTGGGACAGGAACCGGTTCGACGTGGACGCACACAGCCAGCGGCTGAGCCAGCGCACGCTGCTCGGCTGGGCGCTGGACTCGCCGGTGACCCGAGTGGTCGTGACCGGCGGGGAGCCGCTGCTGCAACAGTCCGCCCTGTTTCCGCTGGTCGCCGCGCTCGCACAGGCGGGACGGCAAGTGGAGATCGAGACGAACGGCACCGTGGCGCCGACGACAGAGATGGTCGAGGCCATCGACCGGTTCACCGTCTCGCCGAAGCTGTCGGGCTCGCGGGTGGCCGCAGGCCGACGGATCGTCCCGGCGGCGTTGACGGCGTTCGCAGGCTGCGGCAAGGCCGTGTTCAAGTTCGTGGTCGCCAGGGACGGGGAGATCGACGAGATGGCGGAGCTGGAGGGTCGTTTCGGCCTGTCTCCGGTGTGGGTGATGCCGGAAGGCAGCGACGAGCCGAGCGTGCTGGCCGGTATGCGGCGCCTGGCCGAGATCGCCCTGGAACGGGGTTGGAACCTCTCGCCGCGTCTGCACGTGCTGCTGTGGGGGAACGCTCGTGGCCGCTGACCATCCCAGCTCCCTCATCACGGCCGGGTCCACCGCTGGTCGCCTGCGCCCGCGCAGCGGTGTGCTCGTCACGGTCGAGGGGCTGTGGGGGGCGGGAAAGACGACCATGGCCGGGCAGCTCGGCCGCCGCCTGGCAGGGCAGGGGTTCGACGTCGAGGTGGTGCACTACGGGCCGCTGCCGGGCGTGGTGGGTCGGCTGTCGCGCTGGTTGGAACGTGAGCCGCTGCGGGCCAGGACGGGCACCGGCGGGTTCCGTCACCCTCATCACGCCACGGTCGACGTGTTCGCGCGGCTGTGTCGGGAGGCGTGGCACCACAACCACTTCTACCGGCCGGCGCTGGAGGCGCACGACGTCGTGGTGGTCGACCACGGCGTCTACTCCAAGCTCGCCTACTGCCTGGCGATCCTCAGCGAAACGCGCCCTGATGTCACCGGCAGCGCGCTGCTGGATCAGCTCCGGGGGTGTGTCGCCCCGTGGTTCTGTGTCCCGGACCGGGCGTACTTCCTGGACGTCCCGTGGCCGCTGGCGCGGGAACGGGCGATCTTGCGCGGGCGCGGCGGCGGTGTGCCGGGCTCGGTGGAGCGGCTGCTGTTCCTGCCGCGGTTCGACGCCGCCTACCGGCATGTGGTCGCCGCCTTCCCCGACGTGGTGGTCCCCGTCGTCGTCGACCTGCGTGAGGCCGACGACGTCGCCGACGAGATCGAACAGGACCTGCTGGCCTTGCTCGGTGTTTCCACCGTGGGAGGAGATCCCGGTGTCTGATGTGCTGCTGTTCTCCGCCGGGCTCGACTCGTTCCCGGCCTGGCACTATCTCGACAAACCTCCGGCGCTGTACTTCGACCTCGGCCACCGCTACCGCGACCAGGAACGGGCCGCGATCACGGCGCTGGTCGACCGGTGCGGCGTCGAGGTGAGTGTCAGTCGGGAACTCGACCTGTCGCGGTGGGAAGCCGACGACGCGATCATCCCGCTGCGCAACGTCTACCTCGCGATGCTGGCCGCGAACCGGGCCGAGCGGATCTGGTGCGTCGGGGTCAAGGGTGACGCGACCGCGGATAAGAGCCCCCAGGCGTTTCGCCGGATCAGCCAGATGATCACAGATCTGTCGGGGCGACCGGTCTGGCTTGACAGCCCGTTCTGGCAGATGACCAAGACGGAGATCGTCGCCTGGTACCTGGGCCAGGGCCTGCCGGCCGGCGACCTGCTGCTGACGTTCTCCTGCTCGCGCACCGACAGCCTGGCGGTGCACTGTGGGCAGTGCTCCAGCTGCCTGCGCCGCTGGATCTCCCTGGTCAACAACGGCGTCGACGCGCCGTTCGAGACCGACCCGTGGACCTGGGCGCGGGTCGCCGACTACTACGTCTCCGCGATGCGGGACGGCACCTACCCGGACCATCGGGCCGAGGAGTTCTTCGCCGCTCTCGACGCCGTCGGCTTCGTCCCCCCGCCGCCCGCCCACCCGGCCGCGGCGAAGGACGGTCGGCGGTGAGGATCTACATCGCCGCGCCGCTGTTCAGCCAGGCGGAGAAAGAGTTCAACCTGACCGTCGACCGTGTGCTGCGGGACCTCGGGCTCGACACCTACCTGCCGCAGCGGGACGCCGGCGAAGCCGCGCCGCTGATCCGCGCCGGCGCCGACGAGCACACCGTCCGGGCCCGGCTGTTCACCGCCGACTGCACGGCCGTCGGCGGCTGCGAGCTGTTCGTGCTCATCCTGGACGGCCGGGTGCCCGACGAGGGCGCCTGCTTCGAGCTCGGCCTCGCGTATGCCGCCGGCAAGACCTGTTTCGGGTTGCAGACCGACTCCCGCCGCTTCGGCGGTACCGACTCGAACAACCTGATGATCGACTACGCGCTGGGTGGTGGCATCAGTCGCTCTCTCGACGAGCTCACCGCCACGCTGGCCGCGCACCTGCATGGCCGGCGGCCGAATACCACCGCGGACGGCTCGGGTCCCGCGGACTCCGAGCCCCGCACACCGACCGCAGGAGGCCAGCCCGCATGAACCTCGGTATCAACCTGTGCTTCGCCGTCAAACGCGACCTGGAACCGCAGCGGTGGGCCGAGTTCGTCCGCGCCGACCTGGGCTTGGACACGGTGCAGGTCACCTTCGACCTGCTCGACCCGTGGTGGCCGGAGCGGGAACGCGACAAGGTCACCCGCCGCATCGCCGACGCCGCCACCGCGTGGGATCTCACCATCCACAGCGCCTACGTCGGCCTGGCACACTACCTACCCGCCGGGCTGCTCGATCCCGACCCGCAGGCGCGGGCGGTCGCGCTGACCTGGTGGCGGCGGGCCTGCGACGTGACCGCGCTGCTCGGCGCCCATGCTGTCGGGGGACCGCTGGGCACCTTGAGCATCCAGGACGCCGCCGACCCCGACAGCCGGGCACGGCGCTACGCCGATCTACTCGACTCGCTGGTGTTCGTCGCCGACCACGCCGCGGCCGTCGGTCTCGCCGAGTTCCTCGTCGAACCGACGCCGATCGCCCGCGAGATCCCGGCCACGGTCAGCCAGGCCGAACAGCTGATACGCGACCTGGCCGGACGCACCGAGGTGCCGGTCGGCCTGACGCTCGACATCGGTCACACCCTCTACCAGCCGCTGTACGGCCCGGACAGCACACCGGCGGACTGGATCAGCCCGCTGGGCCCGGCAATCCGGCTGGTGCACCTCGACAACACCGACGGTCTGGGCGACCCGCACTGGGGCTGGCCCCACCCGCAGGGACGTGTGGACGTCGCCGAGGTCGGCGCGGCGCTGCGGGACGCCGGACTGGACGACGTGCCGGTGCTCCTGGAGGTCTACCCGCGGTTCGAGGACGACGACGACCAGGTCCGCCGGACGATCGCCAGCTCGGTCGCCCACTGCAAAGAACAGCTCGCCCGATGAGCGGCACCCGCACGGCCTCGTCGCGTCAGCCGCTGGCTGGCCTGCCGGACGGGCGGCTGCTGGTCGACGTCTCCGTCTGGTCGGCGGACCTGGCGTGCCTGCGCGCCGAGATCGAGCGCGCCTCGCCCGTGGCAGACCTGTTCCACTTCGACGTCGGCGACAGCCAGTTCGTGCCCGACCTGCTGTTCTTCCCGGACCTGCTCGCCGCGCTGCGCCCGCTGACGACCGTCCCCTTCCACGCCCACCTCATGGTCCGCCGGCCCGCCCTGCTCGCCGCCCTGTTCGCGCAGGCCGGCGCCGACCTCATCACCGTCCACGTCGAAACCGGCGACGACGTCTACCCGGCCCTCGACACGATCCGCCAGCACGGGAAAGCCGCCGGCCTGGCACTCACCCTCGACACCCCCGTCACGGCCGTCCGCCCCTTCCTCGACGCGGTCGACGTCGTCGTCCTCGTCGGCACCCCGATCGGCACCCGAGGCACCGGACTTGCCCCGGCCGCGCTCGACCGCCTCCGAACCCTGCGCGGTCTCCTGCACGAGACCGGCCGCGACCATGCCGTGAAGATCCTCGCCGACGGCGGCATCCGCGAGCCGACCGTCGGCCCCCTCGCCGACGCCGGTGCCGACGGCGTGGTCGCCGGCTCGCTGCTGTTCGGCAGCGACGACCTGACCGCCACGACCCGGTGGCTGCACCAGCACGTCCCGCCGCGGGCCACAACCAGGCGCCCGCGGTGAGCGTCACGGTCGTCAGCGTGGACCTGTGGGGAACGCTGATCAGCTACGGCGACCGGGACGCCGAAGCCGCCTGGCGGGTCCGCGAGTTCCACCTCGCCCTGACCGCGTTCGGCCACACCCTTCCCGCCGAGCACCTGGACACCACGGTCCGAGCGGTCCGCGCCGAGCTGCTCGACGAGCAGCGACAGCACGGCCGGCAGATCCCGGTCCCCGAGCAGGTCCGCACGATCGTCCGCCGGCTCGGCATCGACGCCGACGACGCCCTCGTCCAGGTACTCACGGTCGCGCACACCCACGCCGTGCTGCGGGCCTGCCCCCAGCTGATCCCCGGCGCGCACGCCTGCCTCGCCGCACTGTCCGCCGCCGGCTACCGCCTTGTCCTCGCCTCCAACACCCTGGCGACCCCAGGAGCCGTCACCCGGCAGATCCTCGACCGCCACCGGCTCACCGACCATTTCGACCGGCTGTTCTTCTCCAGCGAACTCGGCGTGGCCAAACCCCAGGCCGCGATGTTCCACGCCATCGCCGAGCAGACCGGCACCTCTATCGACCAGGTCGTGCATGTCGGCAACGACTGGCGCACCGACGTCCGCGGCGCCCTCGACGCGGGCTGCCGCGCGGTCTGGTTCAACCCCGGGCACAAGCCGTCGCGACCCGAGGCGCCCGACGCCGCACTGCTCGTCGACATTCCCGTACTGGTCCAGCGACTCGCCCCCCAGACCACGCCCACCGCGGTACCTGAGGCGTCGGCCGCCGACGCCGGCCGGTGAGCCGCGGACTAGCCCTGACCGACGTTCGGACAGGAGACAACGCATGGACTCCTTTGCCGTACCACGCCCCGCAACCACCGCCACCACGACCGAGGACGATCTCCCCGCCGGTATCGCGTCTCTCCTCGGCGCCGCCCCCGGTCCGCCCAGCCGCCGATTCCTGTCCCACCTCCTGTACGGCGACGCCGATGCCAGCCGCCCCCACACCGCCTTCGCCGACCGCCGTCAGATCGAGACGGCGCTGAAGGCCGGCGAGGACCCGCTGCTGTACGAGGCGTACCGGGACGTCGCATCCACCCGGCACGGCTGGCGGGCCGACCTCGTCGTCTACCAGCCCGGCACACTGCCCGACGGGCAACCCCACCGGTCCATCGGCCACTGGAACCCGCCCACCCAGCTGGAAATCTTCCAGACCCTGAGCGGCACCACCCTGATGCTGGTAGCCGGGCACCGGCCCGACGGCTCCCGCTACGCCCACCAGGTGACCACCCGGGCCGGGGACCTCGCCGTCGTGCCGTTCGGGGCCTGGCACCTGACCTACGTCCTCGACGGCCCGGCAGCCGTGTTCAACATCTACACCGACATCCACCTCGACCCCGACGACGCATACCCCCGCCTGGACGACGCCAAATACCAGCGGGCCGCCGCTCCCGGCCTCGTCGTTGTACGCGACGGCGACACCGAACACCCCCTCAGCGTCACCGCCGACTCACAGCGTGAGTACGGCCCGCCGACCGCGCTGCCCGTTCCCGCCTGGTTGGCGTCCTGGCCGCTGGCCACCCGCCTCCCGGACCTGCACCGTGACGCGCCCATGACCTCCCTGGCCGCGCTGGTACGGGCCGCCCTCGCCACGGAGATCCTCCGAGGACCAGCGTGACCCACAATCCCGCCGCCGGCCCGCGGACCCGCCACGTCACCTGCTTCCGCCTCGCCGACGCCTCGGTCACCCTCACCACGACCGTGACCGCCGCGGCGCGCGCCGCCCAGGACACCCTCTACGCCTACCGGACCACCACCGACCCGCACGCCGCGTGGCACGTCACCATCACCGTCGCCGACCCCCACCACAGCCTCCTCGACGCCCCGCCCGACGTCGGCGACCTCCGCGAGATCGGCCCCAGCGAGCTCACCGCCCACCACATCACCGAGGACGAACGCGAGATCTTCTGGATCGACCAGCACCGCACCCTCATCGTCCACGACCCCACCCGACGCACGACCACCGTCCACTGCGCCACCGACGACGCGGCGACCTACTACGCCGCCCGCCTCGTCCGCCAACTCATAACCGCCCAGCTCCTCGCCGCCGGCGCCGTCTACACCCACACCGCCGCGCTCGTCCACCGCGACCACGGCATCCTGATCGCCGGCCATCCCGGCGCCGGCAAGACCACCACCCTCGTCGCCGTCCTGCGCCGGCTCGGCGGAGAGTTCGTCACCAGCGACCGGCTCCTGCTCACCCCCGACAGAAACGGCGGGCTGCTCGGCTACGCCTGGCCCGCCCACATCCGCGTCGGCGTCGGCACTCTGCTCGCCTACCCCAACCTCACCGGCCTCGTCCCCACTGGTCTACGCGGGGACCCGGCCGACCTGCACACGAAACTCAGCATCGAGCCCCCCGACATCCCACGCCTATTGCACGCGGGCACGCTCACCGCCTCCTGCCGCCCCCACGTGATGATCTGGCCGCAGCTGTCCCCGACCGCAGGAAACGCCCGTCACGAGCGGATCCCTGCGGGGACCGTCCACGCCACGCTGACAAGCAACCAGCTGTTCATGCACCGCCCCACCTCGGACGCCAGCTCCCACATCAACCACTGGCTCGCCCCGGCGCCCCCGGCCCACACGACGGAGAGCAACCGGCGCGCCGTCATCGCCGCCCTCGCCCGGACCGTGCCCTGCTACGAGCTGGTGGCCCGCCCGGACCCCACCACGCTCGCCGACGCCGTCACCGCGATCCTCCACGACACCGAAGCAGCCACCCGATGAGACCAGCGACCCCGCGCATCCCCGCATGTCCACCGGAGACGCCACGGGTGGAACACCTCGTCCTGGAGGCGGCCTGCCTGCCCGCACCCGTCGAGCAGCAGCACGCCGCGATCCGGCCGCTGCTCACCGAGCCGGCACTGCACTGGGGCACGCTGCTCGCCACGGCCATCGAGCACAAGGTGCTGTGCCTGCTCGCCGACACCCTCACCACCACCGGCCTGGTAGACGAGGTCCCCCGGGCGTTCCGCCGCTTTCTAACCTCCGTTCTGCGCACCAGCCGACACAAGACCGCCGTCCACCGTGCGCAGGCCGCCGCCCTCACCGATGCGGCGGCCCGCCACCACGTCGCCTTCGCGGCTGTCAAAGGCATCGCCCTGGAGTCCCAGCTGTATGGAGGACGTGGCGCCCGCGAGTTCAGCGACCTCGACGTCCTGGTCGCCCCGGACCAGGCCGACGCCTTCCGCCGTGCCCTGCGTCTGCTCGGCTACCAGCCCGGACGCTACGACTCGACCACCCACCGCGTCGCTCTCGACGACCCGATGTCAGCGACCTACACCCGCCTACACGACGACCTCGTCGCTCCCTGCACGGCCGTCGACATCATCACCGACCTGCCCCGGCCCGTGCCGGTTCTCCCTGACCTGGTGCCGAGCATGCTCGATCGCCGACGGTCCCAACCCCTGCCCGGCCACCCGAACATCGACCTGCCCGTCCTCGCCCCCCTCGATCACCTCACCGTCGTGCTCCTGACCGCGCGGCGCAAGGACGATTCGGGCAGGCCAGTCTTCTTGCGCACGCGTGCCGACGCGCTGCGCCTGGCCCCAGCGAGCGCACAGATCGGTCCCGCGACTCAGATCCCGGCGGCCGAAGGTGTCCGCGGTCTCGACGGCCTGTGGGACCTGTGCCGCGCCGACGAGGGATGGGCACCCACGGCAGGCATCTGACGCCACACCACAAGGAAGGATCTTGATGATCGTGCAGCTGGCTGGTCTCCCCGGAACCGGGAAGAGCACCCTCGCCGCCGAACTCGGCCGGCACCTGCCCGCCGCCGTCCTCGGCAAGGACCACATCCGCCACGCCCTGTTCGCCGACCCCTATCTCACCTACAGCCCCGCCCAGGACGACCTGTGCATCGACGTCGCCCACCAGGCCGCCGCCCACCTGATCGGCGAGGGAATCGCCCCCGCCGTCGTGCTCGACGGCCCAACCTGCCACCGCGCCGGTCAGATCAGCCGGGTCGCCCACCTCGCCGACCGCCTCGGACGCCCTCTGCACGTCATTGAGTGCGTCTGCCCGCCGGCCGTCGCGCACGCACGTCTCACCCACGACCAGGCCGAGGGCACCCATCCCGCGGCCGATCGCACCGTCGCCCTCTACCAGCGGATTCACGCGAACGCGGTCCCCATCCCCGAACCGAAGATCGTCCTATCCACGGACACCGAGCTGGCGACCGTCGTCGCGCGCTGCCTCGACCGACTCGGCGTCACCTCCCGCGCCGCGCCCGGCTGAGCGCGCTACCACCTCACTGGTCGCGAAGCAGGACCCGTACACGGTCCAGCTGGGCGGAGAACTCCCCGGCCCGCCGTTCCCGCTGCTTCCACAGCACCGCCAGCCACCGCAACGCACACGTCCGCTGCGCCGCGCGGAACCTCGGCATCAGCTCGCCCTCGATCCCGAGCGCCGTGACCACGGCCGACCAGACCCGATCGTCGAACTCACGGGCGCTGATGTGCTCGACGAGATCGGCGGCGTCGAACGCCAGATCGCTCCACCCGCAGAACTCGAAGTCGACGCAGCGCGAGACCTCGCTATCCCACAGCCAGTTCACCAGGTTCCCGTCACCCCGCGAGAAGATCCGTGCCACGGGGCGCGCGAGCATCTCCGCGTCCCCGCTGTCCCGCCACACCCCCAGCAGCCGTCGCAGGTCCCGCGTCAGCGGGTCGTCCGGCCGCGCGCCGAGCTGACCAGGCCACACCTCGGTCAATCTCGCCACGTAGTGCGCCGCGGAGTCGACGCGGGGCAGCCTCGCGAAGCCGGTCTCCCACGGGACGTCGTGGATCGGGCACAGCGTCACGGCCAAACCCACCAGGGCTGCCTCCCGCGCCGCCGGCTCAGCCAGGTCAGGGACGCTCACACCTGGCAGCATGGTCATCGCGACGACAGGCCGGTCCTCATGCTGCTCCCGCCACAACGGTCGCGGCACGTTCGGCACACCATGCCTCGCCAGCAAGGAGAGCGCCCGCCATTCCCTCTCCGCCCGCTGTCGATCATCAAACCGGTACGCCTTCACACACACCTCGTCACCCTGCGGGTCCCGCCAGGCGAAGACGTGGTTGTTCCGGCCACCCGCCAGCGGGCGAAGACCGAGGCGGTGCAAACCCTCGACGCGTTCCGGACCGTCGACCACAAGACATCTACGCAGGTCGTCCGCTAGCAGCGCAGGCGTCGAGGAAGGTGCCATCGTCGGCGCATCAGACAGTGACGGCTTCACAACACACGAAGCCTACGGGGCGAGGGTCACCCGCCACGCACGGGCTCAACCCCCTGCGGATGCCCTGCGGGCAGGCCGCTTCAGCTGTGCGGCGACCACCTCCCAGACGGCCGCGTGCACGGCCTCCGGCGCCTGCCCGGCCGTCGGCACCCTGACCATGGCGGCGTCGCGTGCGGCCAGCTCCCGATAGGCAAGATCCACGAACGACAGGTACACGCGCTGCTCACCTGTCCACCGCCTCCCGTCACGAGCCTCCGCCCGCGCGACCGTCTCGCCCACCGGCGCCGACAGCCACAGCACGACGTCCGCGCGCCGCCCGGCAAGGCGTCCCAACCCATCCAGCCAGGACACAGCGTCGTCCACCTCCGCCGCATGCTGCCGGATCAGGGACGCCAACCCGTAAGAGAACATGGTGTGCACACCACGGTCCTCGATCACCACATCGTGGTGATCGAGCGCTGGCTCGATCCGCGTCGCCACGATGTCCGCGCGCACCGCCGCCGCCAACAGACACTCGGTCACCACGTCCCCGTGACGCAGGAACGGATCATCCGACGACGAGAAGATCTCCGACAGGGCCATCCCGACATCCCCGGTGTCGAGGGTGGCGAGATCCGGGAGATAGGTGACCCTGAGTCCTTCACCGCGAAGACGCTCCTCCAGCAGACGGGCCTGCGTCGACTTCCCCGACCCGGGAAGACCTTCCAAGCTGACGAGCATCCCAGCACCTCCGATCGCGGTGGCGACCCTCGAAGGGCGGGCTAGGACACCAGCATCAGCTGCCGCGCCGGGCTCCCATAGCTGCCGCACCCGAGCCAGGAAGAATCGGGCAGCGCCCTCGTCCCCCCGGCAAGGGATCACCGAAGAATCGTAGAACGATAATGCTGCCACACTTCTCGAACGGGTCACGGCATTCAACGATTCCGGCGGACGGCGGGAGGCTCACGTACAACTGTTGCGCCTGCCGGCGTGGGAGAAATTTCTGTACGCGGCGCAAGCGCAAAGACACCGAGCATGCCCCGGTCGACCCTGCTCCTCCGCGAACGGCGCTCCGTTCAGGACGGCGGGTAGCCGACCGCCCGCGTTCCTCGCGGACGCAGATCCGATCATGGACAGTGCCGGGTTGCCTCCGGCTGCGCCACGTGCGATCAGGGCCTGGTTTCGGTGGAATCAGCCGAACAGATCATGGCGTTCAAGCCGAACATCTCCCGCTTGTCGACACTGTTGTCGCAGGTCAGTGGCCTGCACTGACCCGAAGCGGATGTTCGCATTGCGGGGAATGACTGCCGTGCCGCCGGTTGGGAAGCTGAGGGCGTTCAGCATCGGCGCGGTCAGCTCGCCGTCACGATAGCGGCGGCCAGCTGACCCGGTCGTCGAGGTGCCTACGACGAGAAGGACCTGATGATCACCTCCTCTCCACCCCCTCCAACCGTTGATACCGAGGTGCAGCCGGGCCCCGGTGAGATCTGCGCGCCTACTGCCGAACCTGTCGTCTTCACCGATGGGCACCATTTCAGACTGAAGGCTCCGCTGGATCTGGAGGCGGTCGCAGCCGGGGCGGCTGGGCCGCTGTCGGTGATCCTTCAGGTCACGAAGCGGTGCAATTTCGACTGCTCGTTCTGCTCCGAGACGTTGCAGGAGCCCGACCCGACGCTGGCCGCCTTGGAGCGGATACGGGACAACCTCGCTGGGGTGCCCCGGGTGTTCTTGTCCGGCGGTGAGCCGCTGCTGCGCCGGGATTTCGTCGACATCGTCGACATGTTCGCCGGGACGGTGATCGGCGTGCCGACCAACGCGACCCGCGGCCTTCAGCACGCGGCACGCCTGTCCGGCAAAATCGCGTTCGTCAACGTCGGGCTGGAAGGCCCGCGGGCGACGACGAACCGGGTCCGGGGAGACTACGACGCGGTGATGGCCGGGGTACGGGCGTTCCGGGACGCGGGTCTGCCGCTGTCGCTGTCGGCGGTGGTCTACCGCTCGACGGTGGCCGCGTTGCCGTACACCTACCAGATCGCCGATCTGCTGGACGCCGGGAAACTCAAACTGATCATGCCGCTGAAGAAAGGCAACGCGCTCGACCTCGCCGACAACGAGTTCATCTCCGTGGAGGAAGCCGCAGCGGCATTCGACCGGCTGGCCGAACTGCGCACGGTGCACGACTGGCGGCCGGCACTGCGACTGACGTCCTGGACCCCGGACACCGAAGGCCACATGATCGTGGTCAGCCCGCGTGGGCTGGCGAGTGCCTGGCCGGTCTACGACGCCCCCGACCTGCTCGAACCGCTGGGCAACCTGCTCGACGAGCCGATCACCGCGATCTGGGCGCGGTACCGCTTTCAACGCAATCACTATGCCAAATACCTGGGGCGCTCGATCCGCACCCTCACCCGCGCCGAGCAACCGCCGGCCGAACCTCCGTCGCTGCGCATCAACCATGCGTGAGGCGACGAACCTGGGCTGGGCCGACACGCCGTTCGGCGCCGCACGGCGGCCTTTCGCCGAACGCACCCCGCTGTTGGCCTCGTTCACCGTCTCGACCCGCGCTGCGGCGCCGGACGCCATCGCAGCGGTCTACCTGCGGCTGCCGCGGGGACGCACCCTGACGGTGACCGACACGACGCTGCGGTTCGGCTTCCACGCCATCGCGGCCGAGCAACCGGCGGAGACCCCCACCGTTGCTGCCAGGCTCGATGCCCTGCTGGTGCAGGCGCGACGCCAGGCGGCGATCCTCGCCGGCCACCGGCTCGCCGACACTCTGGCGAGGCTCGCCACCGCCGACGCACCCACACGGGGAATCGCCGCCCTCGCCGCCGCCTGGCCGGCTCAGAACGCGCAGCCCGGTCTCGCTCGCCTCTGCGACACGGCATACGGCCCCACACCGCCCGCGCTGCACGACGTGTGTGCCGCCGTCCACCTCCACGGCCTACCCGCCGACTCGGACCCAGCCGCCGGCCCTGCCTTGGCGGCACCCATGACCTCCGCCACCGCGCCGCAGACCCTTCGGCAGGTCGTTCTCCGAGCACTGGGGATCGCGCTCCTCGCGGCGCGCGGGACCGGCCACTACCAGTGGGACCGGCTCGATCTCGACACGGTCGTCGAGGCCGCCGCCTGGGACCAGACGGCAGTGGCTACGTGACGAACCCATCTGCACGGCCCTCGTCTCGCCACACCGTACCGGCCGGCCGCAGCGATCAGATGTCAGCCGCGGAAGGAGCTCGCTGATGCTGCGCAACTGCCTGGTCGTCGCCGTCGAGGGTACCCACGCCTCGGGCAAGACCACCCTCACCCACGCCCTCGCCGCCTACTACCGCGAGCGTGGCGTGCACGTCGCCTGCGTCCCCGAGCCCGCGCGCAACAGCCCCTTCATCGAGGAGATCGTCGTCCACGGCCGCGGCGAGTTCGATGTGGAGTGTGAGGTCGACCTGTTCGCCGCCCAGCTGACCAGCCTCCTGCGCACCGCACGCCAACACACCATGGTCATCGCGGACAAGACGATCGCGAACGTCCTCGCCTACGCCTGGCTCGTCCTACCGGGCGGCCCCGAAGGACCCCACGCGCCTGTCCTGCGCGCGATGGAAACGTTCTGCCGGGCCTGGGCGCCCGTCTACGACGCGGTGTTCTACTGCACCGACAAGTTCGACCAGCAGCAACTCGGCGACCCCTACCGGTCACGCGTCCTCGACATCCAGCCCGCGGCCGACCGGGTCGTGCGCAGCATCTGCGCCACCGTCGGACAGCGGATCTACGACATCCCACCGAACATGCCCACCAGCGCACGGGTCGGCTGGATCGCCGAGCAACTCACCGCCCTCGGCCTCGACCCGACAAACCGCTGACCCGCCTCCCTGGGAGACTGCCCTCCATGGCGTACACCAGTGTCATCGACGTCATGCTTCTGCTCATCCGAGACGGCGCGGTTCTGCTCGCTGAGCGATCCGGTACCGGTTTCGCTGACGGCTGGTTCAACCTGCCTTCGGGCAAGCTGGAAGATGGTGAGGACGTCGCCGCCGCGATCTGCCGCGAGGCTCGCGAGGAGATCGGCCTTCGCCTGGACCGTCGGGCGCTGTCGCTGGCCTCGACCGTGCATTTCCGCAACGAGCACGGCGAGGGTCGGCTCGGGTTGTTCTTCCTCGCGCGGTCGTGGGAGGGCGAGCCGGTCAACGCCGAGCCGCACAAATGCGCACGCCTCGGCTGGTTCCCGCTCGACGCCCTGCCCGACAACACCTACCCCTACACGCGGATAGGTATCGAGCTGTACCGGAAGCGGCAGAACTTCGCCGTCTCGGGATGGACATCTACCGACGCCTAGCAAGCCATGTCGCGCGGCGCGGCCGTCCTCGTCGGCTTCACTACCCCAAAGCTCACCGGGCCGGGGGTCGGGTCTAGCGGCTGTGGGCAGGGCCTGCCAGGGCCCGGTGCGGCGGTCGAGTAGCCGGCCACGATGGTGGATCGACTCGATCGGCACGGCACGGCACGGCACGGATAAGAGCCTCGACGCCGAACGCGGCGCCGTATTTCGGGTTGGGGTTGGTGCCGGCCATCAGCGCGGTGGCCACATCGAGGGTGATCAAAATGTCGCTCCGCTGGGAAGCCCAGCATGCTGCTGGCGGGTCTGCGCGTAGCTCTGGACGGGAGCGGCGGCGCCGGTGCCGACGTGGTCGGTCGCGGCGTTTGCCGCGAGCCGCGCGAGGCTGTCGGCGCCGAAGGCGATGCATGGTGATGTCCAGCCGTGCTCGACGACGTCACCCGCGCCGTCGGCGGGCCTCGCATCATCCTGTGATCGCGCCCGGCCTCTCAGCCGCGCGCCAGCGCTGTCAGCACCTGGTCGTAGTGCCGTGTCCACCAGACCACCAGCGCCGCCGCCCCGGGAAACAGATGGTCACACGACTGGTCGCCGCGCAGATACCGCCACTCCAGCATCCAGAAGTCGTGCAGACGTTCCCACCACAACCGCCACACCGCCCCGGCAAGATCCTCTGCCGGCAGGGGGAACACCTGCTGGTAGCCGGCGACGAACCGTCCCGCCCGGTCCAAGTCCAGGCCCCGCTCGTCCCCGAACCCGAACAGCAACGTCGCCGCGCGGACCACCTCCGCGGCCAGCGGCCCGGCCGTAAGCCGGTCCCAGTCCAGGATCGCCACGACCGTTCCCGCGTCGTCGTAGAGCAGGTTCAACGCGTGGAAGTCTCCGTGGACGTGGCCGCCGGCTCTCGGCCGGCCGTCCGGGGGCTGCCGGTCGGCCAGCTCGACAAGCATCGCGCGGCGTTCCACCAGCACCCGCGCAGCCAGCTCGTCGAACGCGTCCCGCGACCGAGGCGGCGGGAGCCGCCCAAGCAGCGTCTCGATCAGCTCCTGCGCCGATGCCGGGTCCGCCACCGGCTTCCAGGCCACACCCTGCGCCGGCGGCAGGAGATCTCCCAGCGCCTGGTGCACGCGCCCGAGCAGCTCACCCAGCTCACCGCACTGACCCGCGGTCAGCTCCAGACCCGTCCGATGCCGCCCGGCGATCCAGGGGTAGACCGCGAAACGGCCCTCCTCGGTGCACACCAGCCGGGCACCGTCCACGGTCGCCATCGCCGCCGGGACCGGCAGGCCACTCGCCGCCAGCCGGCCGGTGACCTCCTGCTGAAAGCCGATCTGCGCCCGGTCGATGTCAAGGAACTGCTTGACGAAGAACACCCCGGTCGACGTCGTGACCTGCCAGTTGCGGTTCATCAGTCCCTCGGCCAGATACCGCACCCCGGTCGGCGCCCCGATCGGCCAGAACCGCGACACCGACAGCGGCAGCCCCGGGCCGCTGCGGCGGCTCGCCTCACTGCGTCCGGTATCCGCGGTCACCGCCCTGGCCGTCCTCACAATTGTCGGTCCCTCTGGCTACGGTCCGCACCGTACACCGGCTTTCATCCCGCCCCGGAGACACTCATGACACCGCCATCCCCGGCCCCCGCCCGCCCGCAACTGGTCGCCCTCGACGGCGGGTGCTTCACCGGCAAGACGACGCTGGCAACCGTGCTGGCCAGCCAGCTCGGCGCCACCGCCATCCCCGAATACGCCGACCTCGCACCGCTGCCGCCCTACCCACCCCGCATCCTCGACGACGTCCACGCCGGCCTCGACCACCTGTGCCGCCTGGAACAACAACGCGCCGACCTCGCCCGGCGCCTCCGGACCAGCATCGTGCTATTCGACCGCAGCCCCCTGTCCTGCATCGCCTACCAGCAGGCCGTCACCCACCTGGATGTCCCCGCCGACCCCCACTACGCCGCCGGCATCTTCACCCACGCCGTGCACACGGGCACAACCCTGCCGCCCGACCGCTACCTGTACCTGCGCCTGCCCCGCGAGACCGTCCTCGCCCGGCAACGCCACCGCGGCCCCGTGCAACCCCACCTCGTCGACCCACGCTTCACCGCCGCCACCGACCACGCCAGCCTGCGCTACCTCGACATGCTGCCCGACGACCGGCGCCTCATCCTCGACGCCGACCGGCCCATCAGCCAGCTCGCCGCCACCGCCGCGGCCTTCCTCGCCACAACCCCCACCTCACCAGCCCCGGTCGCCTGGACCCGCATGCTCGACACGCCCCACGGCCAGCCGCGCACACCGGCTCCGCACCCCGCATGAGCCGCGTCCCACCGGCACGACGGCCACCCGCACCTCCCGACGCCGTCGTGTTCGACTGCGACGGAACCCTCGTCGACACCGAGATCTGCTGGAACCGCGCCTACACCACCCTGTTCCACCACCACGGCCGCACCTTCACCGCCACCGACCACGCCACCCTCATCGGCCAGCCCATGCCCGTCGTCGGCCGCCTCCTCGCCACCGCCCTCGGCTTTCCCACCCACCACAGCGCCCGCCTCGCCGGCGACATCCTCGACCTCGCCCTCACCGAACTCGCCACGGGCGCACCCGCCCGTCCCGGCGCCATCCACCTCGTCCACGTCCTCGCTGACCGCGGCTACCGCCTCGCCGTCGCCTCCAGCGCCCCCCGCACCCTCGTACAGCAGCACCTCGCCGCCACCGGGCTCACCGACGCCTTCCCCGTCGTCCTGTGCGCCGAAGACACCGACCAGCCCAAACCCGACCCCGACATCTACCTCCGCGCCTGCACCCGACTCGGCGCCACGCCAGCGCGAAGCATCGCTATCGAAGACTCACCCCCCGGCGTCCTCGCCGCCCGCACCGCCGGCATGTACGTCATCGGCGTCCCCGTACACCCGACCATCGCCCTCGCCGCCCACCTGACCGCCAGCGACCTCAACGCTCCACACCTGCGCACCGCCCTCGGTGTCCCGACCGGCGAGCCCCCTGCCCGTCCTGTTGCAACCCCCGCACCGCGTGGCGCGGGGTGCGCCCCCCAGGGGGCTACTCACACCGGTCCAGGGGAAGCCGCAGCGTCCTCTCCATCGGCCGATGTGCTGGACCGCCGATGACAGGCACCCGATGGCCGTGACAACCCGAACGAGTTCACGAGGGAAGAAGTGGGCCAGGATGAGCCATCTTCGACACGCGGAATGTGATCGTGTCCGACTCCCGTTCGTTCGACCGGCAGCTGCGGGGACCGGCGCCATGTCTTGGTCGACGCCCGCCTCCCCAATGCAGCCCGCGCCGTCCGACCCGAGCGACCAGAGAAGACGTGTCAGGCGCTCAGAGGGACGACAGCCACGGTGTCCCACTGGTAGGTCCGGCCTTCCCGGTACAGCCGCACCAGCCGTAGATCGGCCACGGAGACCTCGGCCGGGGGCAGGTCACGCAGCCCCGCGACCCGGTGGATGATCGGCTCCGCAGGCGTGTCGCGGTTGCAGTAGGCGATGCCGACATGCGGACGGAAACGCCGCTCGACGGCGGGCAGGCCACAGGCAGAGGACACATCGTCCACGGAGCCCCGCAGTCTGATCAGGGGCTCCCAGGGGGTGACGGTGAAGCGGACCGCACCGCTCGATCCTGCCAGCGGTCCGACCCGCAGCCGGAACGCCGGCTGGTCACGGCACCGTTCGGCGACCCGGCGGGTGACCGCGACGAGGGTGGCGGGGTCGATCTCGTCGGTGAACGCGAGCCGGCGCACGGTGAGGTGCAGCCCCTCGGCGGGCACCGGGTCGAGACAGGCGAGGTCGTGCAGCTGCTGCTGGCAGGTCGCAGCGAGGTCACGTAGCGCGGCGCTGTCGAACGTCAGGAACCAGTGGAAGCTACTCCGGCCCGGGGTCCAGCCGGGCCGGTCCCAGTGGTCGGTCATCGAGGGCAGGACCCGGAAGCGTTCCCAGTCGTCATGGACCGGGTCGTGCTCGCTCACCGTGACGCACTGTGGGGCAGCGTCTGGGACACCTCGGCGAGTTCAGCGACGGCGGGCAGGGTCCGCCAGGGCGCGGTGCGGCGGACCAGTTCCCGGCCACGCTGGCGGATCGACTCGATCGGAGCGGCACCGGCACGGGTGAGGGCCTCGACGCCGAGCGCGGCGCTGTGTTCCGGGTCCGGGTCGGCGCCGACCGTCAGCGCGGTGGCGACATCGAGGGTGATCAGAACGTCGCTCCACCGGGAACGGTCGGCGCCCGGCATGCCGCTGGCGGTCTGGGCATAGCTCTGCACCAGGGCGGTGTCGCCGGTGCCGACATGGGCGGTCGCCGCGTTCGCCGCGATCCGCGCGAGACTGTAGGCGCCGAAGGAAATGCACGGCGACATGCCCTCGGGCAGCTCGGTGCCCTCGGCGAGGTCGAACGCGCGGCCGACGGCTTCCCGCACGCCGTCGCGGTCACCAAGCTGGCCCAGGGCGCGAGCTTCACCGTTGACCGCCAGCCGGATCGCCTGCGGCCCGCCCGCGGCGTGGATCTGCCCCTCGCGTGCCCGTTCCAACGCCAGCCGGTAGTCACCGGCGTAGTAGGCGCACAGGCTTTCGGTGCCCCGTACCCACGCCGCCAGATCGCCGTCCTCAACAGCCACTGCGAGGGTGAACGCCTCCACGCAGTAGGCACGCGCGAGCGGGAAATCCCCGAGGTTCACCGCCATATAGCCGGCCAGCCCCGACAGCCGACCCGCGGCCCGCAGCAGCCGGATACGGTCCCGGGACGTCTGCCAGCCCTCGACGAGGGTCTGCACGTCCTTCCGCTGGCGTACGACAAGAGGCATCAGAAGCGCTGGACCCCGCGCCTCGTAGGAGGCGACACAGTCCTCGACGAACACGTCGAGATAGTCGAGAAAAGGTGTTTGCGTGGAGAGTCCTGCGAAATATCGCAGCCGAACGCCGACGTCGAACAGTTCCGCCTGCCGGTCAAACCCGCCACTAAGGGAAGCGGTCGCCTCCGCAGCTGACGAGGCCATCACCGGAGCGGGCGTTCTGATACCTTTTCCGGCGATCTCAGCCTGGCTCACATCCCTGGGTTTCGGTAGTTCTTCGGGTCTGACCCGCAGGGTTCTCGGGGTCTTGCCGATGAGGAGATTGTCGGCAGGGGCGAGGTTTTCGCGGTCGTCGAGGTCGATCAGGTTGTGGATGCCGGTGCCGTAGACCTCGGCGAGCAGCGCGAGGATTTGAGGGGTGGGCCGGCGGCGGTTGTTCGGCAGCGGCCAGTTCTCCAGCTCCGACAACCGTGGGCCGGTCATAGGGGCGGCGCCCTTGGGGTCCAGACCGGTACGGGCGGCGTGGGCGTTGATGTGGTTCGCGGCCTGCGTCTGGGTCCAGCCGTGGGCGACACGGTAGGCGGCGCGGGGGCGCAACTGGTAGCGGCGGGCGAACTCGACGGCGATCTCGTCGTGGGACATTCCCGCCGTGCGCATCCGCGCTCGTAGCTCCGCCTGCTCCACCCGCAGGCTGGGCCTGGTCGTCACGAGGTCTTGGGCTCCTCCCTCGTCCTGCACCACAGCTGGTGGCGGACAGCGAGTCGGAATGCGCCAACAGTAGCCCTCGACGCTCATCGTCCCAAGCGGTCCGGTACGGCCCGCCGCGCCGCGCCCCTCGGGCTCGACCTGTCTTGGCGTGTTCGCCGTCTACCGAAGGGCTCCTGTGGGTGTGGTGCGGGTCTTGGCGGTGCCCGCGTTGGCGCGGGTTGCTGTCCGCCTTCGTCCGCGGTTCGACGAGGATCTCTGCACGCCTCCTACTGGTCCGGATGGGCTAGCACAGCGATCCGCTGTGCTAGCCCATCCGGACCAATCAGCCTAGCTCTTCTGAGTCATTTCGCGCTGGGACGCCGCTCAGACCGAAAAGTTAGAACGCCACAAATCGCTGCCACCGGAGTAGTCCTAGACGGTGAGGGTCATCTGAGGGCCACCCGTCCGGGCGGGTGATCGCCCTGTGTGGAACGGCCTGCGAGGTGGAGCACTGTGGACGGGACTCGTCGGTCTGAACGGCGCCGCGGTACACGGCTGCGCCTCGCGAGCGCGGGCGCCCTGATCACTGCGGTGCTGACTCTCGCCGCCGGCTGCGATTCGGGGGATGGTTCGCAGCCCGCCCCGACGCCCAGCGCCGCCAACGCTTCCACTCAACCGTCCGCGCCCGTGTCACCCACACCGACTTCTCCGGCGGATATCGCGCGACGGGACGCGGTGGCGGCGTACCTCGGGATGTGGAAGGCGTACGCGCAGGCCAGC
This sequence comes from Parafrankia elaeagni, assembly GCF_000374165.1. GTDB lineage: Bacteria > Actinomycetota > Actinomycetes > Frankiales > Frankiaceae > Parafrankia > Parafrankia elaeagni. The sequence goes on along the minus strand of NZ_KB893754.1, from coordinate 10,870 downwards.
CACACCTCCGACTGGCAGGCGCCGTACCTGTCGCAGTACGCCGCAGGTGACGCTTTGCAGGTCATCACGGGCAACCTGTATGCCGACCACTACAACGGTCTGGTCGCCAAGGGCGAACCGGTGAACAACCCGCGGGTTACGTCGGTGACTCCGGAAGACGCACCGAAGTCGGTGATCATCGAGGACTGCGGCGACGACAGGAACTGGTTGCAATACAGAACCGACGGGTCTTTGCTGAACAACACTCCGGGGGCGTCGCATCGGATTGTCGCCGAGGTACGGCTGCACGCTGATGGCAAATGGCGGGTCACCAAGTACGGGATCGACACCGCCGGAACGTGCCAATGAGAAGAACCGCCACCTTCGCCGTTCTCGCGGTGGTAACCATCTGCCTATTTGCCTCCCCGGCCGCCGCCGGTGGAATCTACGGCAGAACGGATTGCAGCCAGAACCCTAAGCCCGGATGCGACCTCCTCGCCGGGGACGACGGCACTACGGCCCCAGCGCCGGATAGCGGTCCCCCATCCGCCGTTCCTCCGGCGGGTGGGAGCGGCGGGCAGGCACGTTCTGCCCCTCCGGGTGACAGGGCTTTGGACCCACCCGCATTGCCGATCGCGGATTGCGCGTATGTCCGCAGTGACTACCAGCCGCCCGCTGGCGGGGTGCGGCCCGTCTCCTATCAGCCGTCGGCAACTGGCGGCCTGATAGTGCGGCCCGCGGTGCTCGGCTCGTCGGGCCCGTCGGTGCGTCCGGTGGCGTCCCAGCCGGGGCAGGAGCCGGGTGCTTGGTATGTCTACCGGTGCTCGACGGCCGGAGTGCGGGATGCGCTGTACCGGCCGCCGGTGTGGATACCGAACGCTGGTCCGGGAGCGGCGCCTGCGCCGGACCCGGAGGCGTTGGCGGAGCAGGCGCGCAGCCAGTTGCGGCTTGCCGGCCCGCAGATCGTGATGAACCCTTCGGTGGATCAGCTGGTGGGGTTGCCGACGTGGCTGTGGCTGGACGCGGCAGGCTGGAATCAGGTGGCGGCGACCGCAGCGGCGGGCGGGGTGTCGGTGACCGCGGTCGCCAAGCCCGTGCAGGTGTCCTGGTCGCTCGGGGACGGCGGAGCCGTGACGTGCCTGGGTCCGGGCACGCCGTTCCCGGATGGGGCCGATCCGAAGAGCGGGTCGCCGGACTGCGGCTACACCTACCGCCACCGGTCGCTGGACACGCCGGGCGGGACGTTCGCGGTGACGGCGACGGTGCGCTGGGACGTGACCTGGGCCGGCGCCGGCCAGGTGGGGGCGTTCCCGGGGCTGACGACGGTGTCGACGACGCAGGCCCGGGTGATCGACATTCCCTCGCTCACGGCAGGCGGTGGCTGATGACGACCACGATCGATACGGCCCAGCGAGCCGCTGGGGCGCACCCACGCTGTGGGGGGCGCGGCGGGGAGGTGTCGTGGTGACCGCCCCGTCGTCGGCGCCACGTACCGCGGGCGTGGAGCGTGGCGCCCGGCATGCGGGTGCGGCGCCGGCCGCGCGGCTGACCGGTGGTCCACGGCGGCGGCGCCGGCTGCCGTATCTGCTGCTCGGGGTCGTCCTTGTGATCGGCTGCGCCACCGCGGGTCTGCTCGCGGGCGCCCGGGTGGGGTCGCGGGAGCCGGTGCTGGTGCTGGCCCGTCCCGTCGCGGTGGGGCATGTCCTGGCAGCGGCCGATGTGCGGGAGGCTCAGATCTCGGCCGATGGCCTCGACACGATCCCGGCGGGGTCGAGGGACACCGTGGTGGGCCGGCCGGTGGCCTTCAGCCTTCCGGCGGGCACGGTGCTCAGCCGGGCGGCGGTGGGTGCTGCGCAGGTCCCGCCGCGGGGTGAGGCGATCGCGGCGGTGGCGTTGAAGGCCGGCCAGTTCCCCACTGGTCTGTCGGCCGGCTCGCGGGTGGCTGTGGTCGTCGCCCCCGCGACCAGCGCCGTGTCGACCGCCGGGTCCGCGGAGGCGGCTCGTTCGTGGCCGGCGACGGTCGTGGCCGTGGTGGCGACGGACACGGATCAGACGACGGTGGTGTCGCTTCAGCTCGCTGAGGCCGATGCCCGCGCGCTGGCGGCGGCACCGGCCGGTCAGATCGGCGTCGTGACGGTCAACGGAACGGGCGGGTGACCTGGCCTTGATCATCGCTGTGGGTTCACTGAAAGGCAGTCCGGGGGCGACGACGTTGGCGTTGGCGCTGGCGGATCGCTGGCCCGCAGGCGGCGGGGAGCCGCTGGTGGTGGAGGCCGACCCGGCGGGTGGCGACCTCGGTGCCCGGTTCGGGCTGCTGGCGGGTGGGCGGGGGCTGGTCACACTCGCCGCCGCCGGTCGCCGCGGCGGGCACGCCCGGCCGGTCGACGACCACGTGCATGAACTGCCTGGTGGCCTCCAGGTGATCCCGGCCCCCGCCGGTGCCGAGCAGGCCAGTCAGGTACTCGGCGAGCTGGACGGCGGAGGCTGGTCGCTGCTGTGGTCGGCAGCGCGGACGGGCGGGCGGACGGTGATCGTGGACTGCGGCCGGCTCGATCCGCGCTCACCCACACTGCCGGTGCTGCGGGCAGCGGACGTGCTTCTGCTCGTGGGACGGGCGCGGGACGACGAGCTGGCGCATCTGGCGGCACGGATGCACGTAGTACAGGGCTGGGACGTACCGGACTGGTATGTCGTGGTCATCGCCCAGCCCCATCAGGCGCCGGAATACCGGGTTCGGGAGATCGGCCGAGTGCTGGGTTCGCGGGTGCTGGGCCCGGTGCCTTACGACACCACGGCCGCGGAGGTGCTCGCTGGTCGTCGCCAGACCCGCACCGGGATCGGCCGGTCGAAACTCGGCCGGACAGTGGCGGACATCGCCGGCCACCTCGCCGCCACCGCGCCGGCCGACGTGGAACGCCCGGCGCTGGAGGCGGCGCCCGGCGGGATTGATGGCCGTGGTGCGTTGCCACCGGCCCCCACCCGGGCGGGGCGGCGATGACGGTCCCGTCCTGGCCCTACGACCCACGTCGTCCGGCGTCGGTGAACGGCGCGGGCTGGCCCGGTCCGCTCGCGGCCTGGAGCGGTGGCGGTGGGGGTCCGGCTGCGCCGACTGATCTTCCGGGCCGTGCCACCGGGTCGGCGGCTGATGCCCTGCGCGGTCGGCTCCGGGACGGGCTGCGGGCTGCGCTCGCCCGCCGGCTGCGTACGGACGAGGACGCAGGCTCCCCGCCGCTGACCGCAAGCGCGCGTGAGGCGTTCGCCCGGTCCGTGCTCGTGGACCTGACCGAAGCACACACCAGTGCCGAGCTGGCCCGCGGTGCGGGGGTCCTGACGCCCGAGGATGAGCAGCGCGTCATCGCGGAGGTCCTCGCCGAGGTCCTCGGGCTCGGCGGTCTCGAACCGCTGCTGGCCGATCCATCGATCGAGAACATCAACATCAACGGGGATCGGGTGTTCATCCGCCGGGCGGACGGTAGCCGGGAGCGGCTGCCGGCGATCACCGACTCGGACACTCAGCTGGTCGGGCTGATCCGTGACCTGGCCGCGCACGCCGGGGTGGAGGAACGCCGCTGGGACCGCGGCGCCCCCATGGTCAACTTTCACCTGGCCGACAAGAGCCGCGTGTTCGCGGTCATGGCGGTGACGGCACGGCCGAGTGTGTCGATCCGCCGGCACCGGTTCCGCCACGTGACCTTGGCCGGACTGCGCGCCAACGGGACGATCGACTACGGGCTGGAGGCGCTGCTCGGCGCGCTGGTCCGGGCGCGGAAGAACATCGTGGTCGCCGGAGGGACGGCGATCGGGAAGACGACGATGCTGCTCGCGCTCGCCGACCAGATCCCGCCCAGCGAACGGCTGGTCACGATCGAGGACGTCTTCGAGCTGGGGTTGGACACCGACGAGCGGGCCCACCCGGACGTGGTCGCGATGCAGGTCCGCGAACCCAACACCGAAGGCGAAGGCGCGATCTCCGCCTCCGACCTTGTCCGGGCCGCGCTGCGGATGTCCCCGGACCGGGTGATCGTCGGCGAGGTCCGCGGACCCGAGGTCATCCCGATGCTCAACGCCATGAGCCAGGGCAACGACGGCTCCATGACGACCTTGCACAGCTCGACCAGCCGCGGCGTTTTCACCCGGCTGGCCAGCTACGCCGTGCAGGGCCCGGAACGGCTGCCCGTCGAGGCGACGAACCTGCTGATCGCCTCGGCGATCCACGTCGTGGTCCACCTGGCCGAGCCGCGGGGGGAACGCGGCCGGCGGGTGGTCTCGTCGGTGCGGGAGGTCGTGGACGCCGACGGCACTCAGGTCGTCACCAACGAGCTGTACCGGCCGGGCCCGGACAGGCGCGGCCTGCCGGCTGCTCCGCCGACCGGTGAGCTGCTCGACGACCTGATCGACGCCGGGTTGGACCCGGACCTGCTGTCGCAGGGGTGGTGGGGATGACCGGTCTGTTCGGGCTGCTCGGCCTGGGTGTCGGTGCCGGTCTGCTGCTGATCATCTATGGCTGGCGGGGGGCACCCGACGATGCCGGCCGTCCTCGTCGCGGGCTGGTGCTGCCCCGGCCGTGGCGGACGAACCCGCGGTTCGGCCGGTGGGCCGCCGCGGCGGCGGCGGCCGGGATCGTCGCGGGCGCGGTGACGGGCTGGGTTGTCGGCGGTCTGCTGATCGCTATGGCCGTGTATGGGCTGCCGCGGATGCTGGGCCCGGACCGGGAACAGGCCCGGCAGGTCGCACGGACGCAGGGCATCGCGGTGTGGACGGAGCAGCTGCGTGACACCCTCGCCGCCGCGGCCGGGCTGGAGCAGGCGATCGTGGCGACCGCGCCCGCCGCACCGGCGGCGATCCGCGACGAGATCGCCCTGCTGGCTGCCCGGGTCGAACGCCGCGAGCGCCTCGGTCCGGCGCTGCGGGCACTCGCGGACGATCTGGATGATCCGCTGGCCGATCTCGTGATCGGCGCGCTGATCCTGGCCAGCGAGCATCAGGCCCGGCAGCTGTCCGGGCTGCTCGGCCAGCTCGCGGCCACGGCCCGCGCCCAGGTCGACATGCTGGGCCGCATCGAGGTCGGCCGTGCCCGGATGCGCACCACGATGCGGGTCGTCGTCGTGACCTCCCTGGTGTTCGCCGGCGGACTTGTGATTTTCAACCGTGCGTTCCTGGCCCCCTACAGCTCAGCTGCCGGTCAGATGGTCCTGCTGGCCGTCGGGGCGATCTTCGTTGCCGGGTTCGTGTGGTTGAAGCGCATGTCGAAGATTGAGAACCCGGGCCGGTTCTTGCGCGGTGATGAGGCCGCGCCGGCAGCGGCAGCGGTTCCCGCGATGGGGCGGGTGCCGTGATGAGTGTGCTGTTGATGTTCCTGGCGGCCGGGGTCGGGGTCGGTCTGTGGGCGCTGGCGGTGTGGCTGTTCCCGCCGCGGCCGTCGCTGGAGGAGGTGCTGGCCCGGCTCGATCCCGCCCCGGCGGCTCCCGCCGCGGCGACGCCCGACGCTGCGGTGGTCGTGCCGGACGAGCAGGATGGGTGGGCCGTGCGGGCGGGCGGGCCGTTCGTCGGTGTGCTGCGCGCGGCGGGTCTGCCCACCACATCGCTGCGCCAGGACCTGACGGCGCTCGGCCGCTCCGTCGAGGCCCACCTGGCGGAGAAGGCCACCGCGGGCCTTGCCGGTCTCCTCTTCCCCTCGGTCGTCGGACTCGCCTTCGCCGCGGGAGGCCGCCCGTTTCCCCCGGTGCTGCCGGTCGCGCTCGCCTTGTTCCTCGCGGTCGGCGGATTCTTGCTGCCCGACCTCACCGTGAAAGCCGAGGCCGCGCGTCAGCGTCGGGCCTTCCGGCATGCGCTGTCGGCCTACCTGTCCCTGATCCAGGTTCTCCTCGCTGGCGGCGCGGGTGTGGAGACCGCGCTGACCGACGCGGCGACCATCGGCACCGGCTGGCCGTTCGTGGCGATCCGCCGAACGCTCCGGACCGCCCGCGAGACCCGTGTCAGTCCCTGGGTCGCGCTGGGCCGGCTCGGTGCGGATCTTCAGATCTCGGAGCTGACGGAACTCGCGGACGCGGTCGCGCTCGCCGGCACCGAAGGGGCCCGGGTCCGCCAAAGCCTGGAAGCCAAAGCCGCCGCGCTGCGGGTCCGCCAGGCCCAGGACGCCGAAGCGGACGCGAACGCCGCGACCGAACGGATGAGTATCCCCGGCGTTCTGATCGCCATCGGCTTCATCGTCTTTGTCTTCTATCCAGCTCTGACTCAAATATCGAATTCGCTATAGCCTGCCGGAGGAATTCGTGTTTGCCCGTTTCTACGCCTGGTGGTTGCAGGCCGTCGACCGCTGGACCAAGGCGCCGCCCGATGGACGCGATGCCGGGAACACCACCGAGCAGGTGATTTGGATTGCCTTTCTGGCAGCCCTCGCGCTCACCGTGATCGGGATTTTCGGACCAGAGATCTTGGAAGCTGCCCGAAGTGTCGTTTTCAAGTAGGCGGAACGACGATGACAGCGCCTGTCCGGCCGGTCCATGACCGGCGACGCCGCCCGGTCTCCGGCCGCCCTGGGGCTGGACGTCCACCGGGGGCGGGTGGTGCCAGGTGGCGCCCACGCCGTACCCGTGTCCGTCCGGGGCGCGGCCGGCGGTCCTGCCGATCCGTTTCCGCGGGGGTGCCGCGCCGTCAGGCGGATGCCGGCGCGCTGACCGTCGAGATGATTTTCGTGCTGCCGCTGGTACTGACGATCGTACTGCTGCTCGCGCAGGTCACGGTCTGGGCTCATGCCAGCCACATCGCGCAAACCACCGCCACCCGTGCCCTGGTCGCCGCCCGCGCCGACGGCGGCAGCGTCGCCGCCGGCGAGCAGCAGGCACAGGACACTCTCGATCAGCTCGGCCGGTCCAGCCTCACCAGTCCGCAGGTCACGGTCACCCGCGACGGCGACACAGCGACCGTCCACATCCACGGCACCGCCGCCAGCGTGATCCCTGGGCTTCGGCTCGGGATCGATGCCGACGCGGCTGGGCCCGTTGAGCAGCGACGGGCCTAAGTCCGTGGGTTCGTGATTTCTGAAGCATGGTCGGCCGGGAACTGAAGGGTAGGTGGATGTGGGGAGCGTAGCGGAGGGCTTCGGTTCGCGGACTCACGTGTGGTCAGTGCTGTCGCGGGTCGGGGTCGAGCTCGGGGTGGCTGAGCGTGGCGGTGTAGAGGGCTGCGCCGGACGGGGTGAGCCCGAACAGGACGCAGATGCGTTTGATGTCGCCGCCGGTGGCAGCGACCTCGTGGAGGATGCGATCGGTGCGGATGCCGCGGGCGGCGGTGCCGAGTTGCAGCGCGAGCCAGCGTCCCCCGACCGGTTTCAGTTCCAGTGCGGTGCGCAAGTGGATGAACAGGTGCGGGTTGGCGGTGTTCGGCCAGGTAGTCATCCGATGGTCGAGGTAGGCGGCGAGCCGGATCAGGACGGGTTCGGCGAGGGGGATGACGCGTTCGTCGAGGTGCAGCCGCCGGTCGCGGATATCGGTGGTCTTCAGGTTGCGCAGTTGCCCTGGGGTCAGCGCGTGGAAGGCCAGCAGGCCGGCGAGCGCGGCCCGGGTGGGGTCCGCGGAGTTCAGGGCTTCCCGGATGACGTCGAAATCGGCGGGCTCGGGTGTGCGGGTGTGTGGGGCGCCGAGCTTGATGTGCAGCGTGGGGTCGCGGAAGACGACCTTGTGCCCTTTGAGGGTGCGGAAGATCGAGCGCAGCGCGGAGCCGATCCGGTAGCGGGGTCCGCCCTCCTCGGCGGCGGCGAGGACGTCCAGGACATGTCGGCGGGTGATCTCGCGCAGCGACCCGTGTCCGTCACCGGCCCAGGTGTGCAGGGTAGGCAGGGCGACGGTGAGTGTGGAGCGGATGGTGTTGTGGTTGCGGGCACGACTGCGAGGTGCGCTGGCCGTGTGGCCCTGGAACAGGATGTCGAACCACACGCGAAGTTCGGCGCGCATCTGGAGGGGCAGGTCGGTGACCTTGCCGGTGAACCAGGTTTCCACGGCCGGGGCCAGGTCGTCGTTGAGCATGTCGATGCCGGCGAGGAACTCGCGCAGCAGCCGGGTGGCGCGGCTGGTGGGGCCGAGGTCGCGCAGGAGGCTGGTGGTGATGCGTGCGCCGGGGGTGTCTTGCAGGCCGAGGAGCGCGTTGAGGCCGCTGCGGGCCTTCTTGCGGGTGCTCGGGCTCCAACCGCGCTGGGCGGCGTGCTCTTCCAGCAGCTCGGTGAGTGCGTTCGCGGCCTGCGGGTCGGGTGGCGGGGGCAGGATGACGCCGGGACGCAGGCGGCGGCGGGTATCGAACAGGACGAGCTGCTCGTAGTCGACGGGCCGGACCGGCGAAGCGGTGATCCGGGCTCGTGCATCCACGGCGGTCGGAGCACCGGAGGCGGAGCCGCGGTCCGGCAGGGGTGTACTGAACGTGTTCGCGAGGAACAGCTGCTGGCCGTCCTTGTTCGCCTCGGCGAGCGACAGACCGGTGCGGCTCCAACGGAGCATGGCGGCGTGCCGCCAGCACAGGCGGCAGACCTGGCGATCGTCGACGGGGACGTGGCGCTGGCAGGACATGCAGGTGCCGTAGGTGTTCTTGGTGCGCCAGGTGACGCAGCCCCAGCACAGGTACTTGGAGTGGCGGGTGACGCCCCAGCCGAGGCAGTGTTTGCAGGAAGTGATCCGCTGCGGTGCGGCCGGGTGGCAACGGTCGCAGAGCCCGGCGGAGTAGTAGCCGTCGGTGGCGGCGCAGGCCCGACACGGCGGCGGGGTGAACGGTCCGCCGGGCAGGCACTGGTAGCAGAAGTCGACGCGCGGGTCGGTGAACGCGACGGGGTTGGTGCGGCAGACCGGGCATGGCTTGGGTGGTGTCATGCGGGCGGCGCGGAGCGGCGCCGGCCGGGCCGAGGCGTGACCGCCGCGGACGTGACCGCCGAGGTTTCACCCGAGGCGGTGCGCGACGCCGGCGCCTGCGCCGCCGGTTTGCGGGCGGCGACCTTCTCCGGTTCGCAGATCAGGAGGTCCGCGGGGCTGCAGGCGAGGACCGCGCAGATGACGTCGAGGTCGTCGAGCCGGATCGTGGTCGGAGTGCCGGTCCACAACGCGGACATCTTCCCGGCGCTGATCTCCATGCCCGCGTCCAGAAGGCGGCGGCGCAGCTCGGTGGACTTCCAGATGCCCTGCCCGGCGGCGTGCAGGCGCAGGTTCCAGCGCACGGGACTACCTCCCCTGGTCGGCGAAGCGGTCGGCGACGCGCTGGTTGGCGGCAGCCCACGCGCGGTCGACATGATCGTTATGAACGTGGATGTACCGGGTAGTGGTGGACAGCCATTCGTGGCCGAGCAGTTCCTGGATCGCCTTGAGGTCCATGCCTCGGGCATACAGTGCCGAGGCGCAGTGGTGACGCAACCCATGCGGGGTCAGCCGTCCCGCCCACGCGGGCAGCCACCGCTTGACGGCCTGCGCCAGGCCGGAGCGCAGTGCGTCGTCGCCAACCCGAGTACAGCGGCCGGTCAGCCGGTCGTAGCGTTCGCTGGGCAGCAACGGCGCGTCCGGGTCGGTGGGGTCGTCGCCGAACTGGCCGCGCACGTCGGTCAGCCACCAGAACATCAGCTGGTCTGGAGTGTTTCCGCTTTTTTGGACGCCCGTTTAGGCTGCCAGTTGACTGATGTTCCTGTAGCCTATCTCGTATTCCTTGGGCGTCAAGTATTCCAGCGTCGAATGGCGTCGCGTTGTGTTGAAGTAGTTTTCGATCCAGTCCGCGGTCTCTTTCTTCAGGTCGGCGAGTGACGGCCAGGGGCGGGTGTGGACGAGTTCCTTCTTGTAGGTTGCGAAGAAGGATTCCGAGACGGCGTTGTCGTAGCAGATTCCCGTGCGTCCGAGCGATCGGCGGATCTCGTTCTTCTTGCAGTAGGCGTTGAATTCCTGCGAGGTGTACTGGGTTCCGCGGTCGCTGTGGAAGATCACTCCTGCTGGTGGTTGGCGTCGGGTGAGTGCGTTGTCGAGCGCGTCGGTGATGAGGCTGGTTCTCATGTGGTCGGCGGTGGCCCAGCCGACGACGGCGCGGGAGTAGAGGTCGATCACGGTGGCGACGTAGGCCCAGCCGTCCCAGGTCCTGACGTAGGTGATGTCGCCGCACCAGCGGGTGTCGGGTGCGGTGGCGGTGAAGTCGCGGGAGATCAGGTCGGGTGCGGGGACGGGCTGGTCGCCGGCGACGGTGGTGCGTTTCCAGGCCTTGGGGTGGCGTCCTTGCAGGCCAGCGGCCTGCATGAGGCGCCAGACCCGCTTGTGGGAGAGCTGGTGGCCGGCGGCGGCCAGGCCGGCGCGGATCCGGCGGACGCCGGGATTGCCGCGTCCGTCGGCGTGGATCTTCCTGATCAGGGTGGTGTAGGTGGTGTCGTCGAGGGAACGCTGGCTGGGCACGGCCCGGGACCAGGCGTAGTAGCCGGAGCGGGACACGTCGAGTTCGGCGCACATGAACGCGACGGGGAACTCACCGGAGGCAGCCCAGTCCGCGATGGCAGCGAACTTCACTGCTTTCCCTTCGCGAACCAGGTCGCTACTTTTTTTGCGAACTCGACCTGCATCTGCAGCTCGTTGATGGTGGAGTTCGCGTCTTTGACTTCGCCGCGTAGGCGGACGAGTTCAGCGCGTTCGGACTCGTCCAGGGGGGCGTCCGGCGACGACGGCTCGGCCTCTTCCTTCGCTTTCTTCACCCATTTTCCCAACGTCATCTCGTGGACGCCGATGTTCCGGGCGACCTCGACGACCGGACGGCCGCCGTCGATGACGAAAGCTACCGCTTGTTCTTTGTACTCCTCGGTAAATCTACGGCGTGTCGCACCCATGTCCAGCTCTCCCGACGGATCGGGCAGCTACGTCGGGCGTCCACCGAAGCGGGTACGGTCCAG
>NZ_KB893753.1 GCF_000374165.1 Parafrankia elaeagni | reverse complement strand
GGGATCATCAAGATGGTCCAGGCCATGCAGCACGGGGTTCTACCCGCGACGCTGCACGTGGACGAGCCCAGCCCGCACGTCGACTGGACGTCAGGGNCTNTTTCNCTGNTNACNTCNNCGCAGCCGTGGACCGNGGTGGATGACCGGCCGCGGCGGGCGGGGATCTCCTCGTTCGGGGTGAGCGGGACCAACGCNCACGTGATTCTCGAGCAGGCACCCGCCGAATTCCTCGAGCAGGCGCCCGTCGAGCAGGTGCCGGTTGCCGGTTCTGTTCCGGTGGTTCTGCCGGTGGTGCCGGTGGTGGTGTCCGGGCCGGACGACGTGGCGTTGCACGCGCAGGCGGGGCAGCTCCTGGCAGTGCCCGATGGGGACTTGCTGGGCATCGGGGCTGCGGCCATCCGTCGGGCGGTGTTGGCGCATCGGGCGGTGGTGCTGGCGGGGGATGTGGAGGAGTTGCGTGGTGGTCTGACAGCGCTGGCTGGGGGTGTTCCCGCGTCGCAGGTGGTGCGGGGTGTCGTGGGTGCGGGCCGGGTGGGGGTGCTGTTCACCGGCCAGGGTTCGCAGCGGGTCGGGATGGGCCGGGAGCTTTATGAGGCCTTCCCGGTGTTCGCCGATACCTTCGACGGCGCCTGCGCGGAGGTTGATCGGTATCTGGATCGGCCGTTGCGGGAGGTGATCGACGGTGAGCCGGATCTGTTGGAACAGACGGGTTTTGCGCAGCCGGCGCTGTTCGCGTTCGAGGTGGCGCTGTTGGGGCTGTTGGAGTCGTGGGGCGTGCGCCCGGATGTGCTGGTGGGGCATTCGATCGGTGAGGTGAGCGCCGCCTACGCGGCCGGGGTTCTGGATCTGGCGGACGCGGCGAGGCTGGTGGCCGCGCGGGGCCGGTTGATGCAGGCGTTGCCCGCGGGTGGGGCGATGCTGGCGGTGCAGGCCTCGGAGACCGAGGTGGTCGCGCTTCTGAGCGAGCAGTCCGGGTTGGATGTGGCTGCGGTGAACGGCCCGGCAGCGGTGGTGGTCTCCGGACCCGCGGCGCAGGTCGAGGTGTTCGCCGAGAAGGTGTCGGCAGCCGGATGGAAGTCGAGCCGGCTGCGGACCAGCCATGCGTTCCACTCCGCGTTGATGGAACCGATGCTGGCCGAGTTCACCACTGTCGTGGAGCAGCTGCGGTTCGCCGAGCCGTCGGTGCCGGTGGTGTCGACGGTGACCGGGCAGCCGGTCACGGCCGGGCAGTGGAGCGATCCGGGTTACTGGGTGCGCCAGGTCCGCGAACCGGTCCGGTTCGCCGACGCCATCGCCTCCCTTGCGGGCATGGGCGTGACCCGGTTCGTGGAGGTGGGCCCGGACGGGATCCTGACCGCGTTGGCGCAGCAGTGCCTGCCCGACGCCGCGACCTCGGGCGCGGTGTTTGTTCCGGTGGTGCGCCGAGATCGCCCCGAACCCGCCACCGCACTGAAGGCAGCCGCGTCGCTGTTCGTGCACGGCGTCGACGTCGACTGGGCGGGTGTGTTCGCCGGCACCGGGGCACAGCCGGTGGACCTGCCGACGTATGCGTTCCAGCGCCAGCGGTACTGGCTCTCGGCTGCCGCCGAGGTTGGGAACCTGAGCGCGGCCGGGGTCGGGGTCGCCGGCCATCCGCTGCTCGGCGCCGTTGTCCCGATGGCCGACGGGAACGGCGCCGTGCTCACGGGCAGGATCTCGCTGCGCACCCATCCCTGGCTCGCCGACCACGTGGTGGCCGGGGCGGTGGTGCTGCCCGGGACGGCTTTCGTCGACCTGGCGGTGCTGGCCGGTGACCACGTCGATCTCGGAACCGTCGAGGAACTGGCCCTGCATCTTCCGTTGACCATCGGTGAGCGGGAGACCCTGCAGCTGCAGGTCACCGTGGGACGTTCCGATGACGAGGGCCGGCGGCCGGTGCTGATTCACTCGAGGGTGACCGACGAGCCGGACGCCGAGTGGCGTCACCATGCCAGCGCCATGCTCGCGCCGATCGGTGACCTCGACGAGGTCGCCGATGCGATGTGGCCGCCGAGCGGTGCGTCGGCGGTCGAGATGGACGGGGTGTACGAGCGGCTGGGGGATCTCGGGCTTGACTACGGGCCGGCGTTCCGAGGGCTGCGCGCGGCCTGGCGGCGTGGCGAGGACCTCTTCGTCGAGGTCGAACTGCCGGAGGAGGAACAGCGCGGCGCGGACCGGTTCGCGGTGCACCCGGCCCTCTTCGACGCCGCCCTGCACGCCCTCACCCTCACCGCTGGCCCGGGCGACGCCGGGTCCTCCAATGGTGCGGCGTCTTCGAACGGTGGAGTGCCCTCGGCGGGAGACGGAACCGGGTCTGGCATCGGGGGCGTGGCGCGTCTGCCGTTCGTCTGGAACGGGGTGACGGTCCACGCCCGCGGGGAGGCACGGCTGCGGGTCCGGCTCAGTCCGACCGGGGCCGACGCGATCCGGTTGTCGGCGGTGACGGACGACGGGCGGCCGGCGTTCACGGTGGGTTCGCTGGTGCTGAGGCCGCTGCCGGCGGGCCGGCTGGACGTCGGTGCCCGCCACCAGCGGGTCTTCGGCCTGGAGTGGGACCGGCTCGCCGTACCGGCCTCCGGCACGACAGCGGGCTGGGCGGTCCTCACCGATCCGGCCACCCGTGGGGATCTCGCGGCCCGGCTCGGCGCCGACGCCGCCCGGCTGGCCGGCATTCCCGCCTACGCGGATGTCGTGTCGCTCGCTGCCGCGTCGACCGCTCCCACCGTCGTCCTGTTGCCCTGCCTCGACCCGGTGCCAAGCCTCGACGGCGGGGAGGATCAGGGTGAGCACCGGGATCTGGCGGAGGTGGTGCGGGCGACCACGATCCGGGTGGCCGAGCGCGTGCGGGAATGGCTGACCGCGCCGCGGGCCGCCGACTCCCGACTCGTGGTGGTCACCCGGCGGGCGGTGCTCGCCGAGCCCGGCGACGAGCTCGAGGACCTCGCCCATGCTGCCGGGGTCTGGGGGCTGCTCCGTTCCGCCCAGCAGGAGAACCCGGATCGTCTTCAGCTAGTTGATCTCGACGGTGGCCAGGCTTCGTGGCGGATGCTCGCGGGGGTCGTGGCCGGCGGCGAGCCGCAGGTGGCGATCCGGCGGGGCGTGGCGCTGGCGCCGCGGCTGGCGCGCGCCCGTGTCGACAGCGCTGGCGAGGCCGTGACCTTCGGTGGTCCGGAGGGCACCGTCCTGATCACCGGTGGCACCGGCGCCGTCGGTGGCCACGTCGCCCGGCACCTGGTCCACCGGCACGGCGTCCGGCACCTTCTGCTGGCCAGCCGCCGCGGAGCGGACGCCGCCGGCATCGGTGAACTGGTGGCCGAGCTCGAGGGGATCGGCGCGACGGTCACCGTCGCGGCCGTCGACATCGCGGACCGGGACCAGCTGGCCCGGCTGCTGGCGGGGATCCCGGTCGAGCACCCGCTCACCGCCGTGATCCACGCCGCGGGTGTCCTGCGGGACGGGATCATCGAGTCGATGACCCCGGACCGCATCGTGCCGGTGCTGCGGCCGAAGGTGGACGGGGCGGTGAACCTGCACGAGCTGACCCGGGACATGGGCCTGCACGCGTTCGTCGTCTTCTCGTCCGCGTCGGCCATCTTCGGGACTCCGGGTCAGGCGAACTACGCCGCCGCGAACGCGTTCCTGGAGGCGCTGGCGCAGCACCGGCGAGCGGCGGGGCTGCCGGCGCAGGCACTGGCCTGGGGGCCGTGGGCGGAGGGCGGCATGGCAGGCGCCCTCGGCGAGGTCGACCTGCAGCGGATGGCCCGCTCCGGGGTGCTGCCGCTGGCCGCGGAGGAGGGGCTTGAGTTGTTCGATGCCGCTCTGGCGGCGGATGTCGTGCCCGCGCTGCCCATCCACCTTGACCTGCAGGCCCTGCGGGCCCTGCGGGCGGCGCAGGACGAGGTGCCGCCGCTGCTGCGACGCCTCGTCCCGGCAACCGCGAAGGCCGCGGCGCGTCCGGTGGCCACCGGCGGTCCCACGATCGCGCAGCGGCTCGCCGCCACCCCGGCGGCCGAGCACCCGGCCCTGCTGCTGCAGCTGGTGCAGGCTCAGGTCGCTGCGGTCCTGGGCCACGCGACGGAGCAGGACGTCGACCCCAAACGGGGTTTCCTCGATCTGGGCTTCGACTCGCTCACCGCTGTCGAGCTGCGCAACGGACTCACGGCTGCCACCGGCCTGCGGCTGCCGGCGACGCTCCTCTTCGACTACCCGACCTCCGAAGTGCTCGCCGACCACCTGTTCCAGCGGCTGCTGCCGCCGGTACCGGCGGCAGCAGCCGGCTCCGCGGGGGTGCTCACCGAACTGGACCGGCTGGAGGCCGCCCTCACCGCGGACGGCCTCGCGGACGCGGTGCTGGACCAGGTCACCGGCCGGCTCCAGGCGCTGCTGCAGCGTTACCGACCCACCGGGGACACCGGGGACGGTGCGGTGGTCGAACGCATCGACGCGGCCAGCGACGACGACCTGTTCGCGTTCATCGACAACGAGCTGGGAATGTAAATGAACCCCTAGGGGAACGCTAGGGGTTGTTGGAGAACCGGACCGCTCATAAATTTCAGATCAGTGGCAGGACTGGCTCCAGCAGGTTTTTCGCTGGAGCCAGCTTTCTGCTGGGTGGAACCCCGTCCGCGTATACCGGTTTTCCCGGAATGAGGTGGCTCAGGTGTCGGGCGAGCAGAAGCTTCGGGATTACCTGAAACGGGTTACCACGGATCTCCACCAGGCCCGGCAACGTCTCGCCGAACTGGAGATGGACAGTCGGGAACCGATCGCGATCGTCGGGATGGCCTGCCGGTATCCCGGCGGCGTGACCTCACCCGAGGAGCTGTGGGACCTGGTCGCAGCCGGTGGCGACGGGATCGGCCTGTTTCCCGCGGACAGAGGATGGGACGTCGAGGGTCTCTACCATCCCGATCCCGATCATCCCGGCACCTCCTATTCGCGGGAAGGCGGCTTCCTCTACGACGCCGCGGACTTCGACGCCGCGCTGTTCGGTATCAGCCCGCGGGAGGCATTGGCGACCGATCCGCAGCAGCGCCTGCTGCTGGAGGCGTCCTGGGAGGCCCTCGAACGCGCCGGAATTGATCCGTCCCAGCTGCGTGGAAGTCGAACCGGAGTATTTGCCGGGCTGATGTACCACGATTATGCCGCCCGTCTGATCGACGTTCCGGACGAGGTCGAGGGCTATCTCGGCACCGGCAATTCCGGCAGCGTCGCCTCGGGCCGGGTGTCCTACACGTTCGGTCTGGAGGGCCCGGCGGTCACGGTCGACACCGCCTGTTCGTCGTCGCTGGTGGCGCTGCACCTGGCCGCGCAGGCCCTGCGCAGCGGCGAGTGCGACCTGGCTCTGGCCGGCGGGGCGACCGTGATGGCCACCCCCGACACCTTCACCGGCTTCTCCCGCCAGCGTGGTCTCGCCGCGGACGGCCGGTGCAAGTCGTTCGCCGCCGCGGCCGACGGCACGGGCTGGGGCGAGGGCGTCGGCATGCTCCTGCTGGAGAAGCTCTCCGACGCCCGCCGCCACGGGCGTCGCATCCTCGCGTTGGTGCGGGGCAGCGCCGTGAACCAGGACGGCGCGAGCAGCGGGCTGACCGCGCCGAACGGGCCGTCCCAGCAACGTGTCATCCGCCAGGCGCTGGCGAACGCCGGCCTGTCCACGAACGACGTCGACCTGGTGGAGGGGCACGGCACCGGCACCACTCTCGGTGACCCGATCGAGGCACAGGCACTGATCGCGACCTACGGGCAGGGGCGACCGGCCGGCCGGCCACTATGGCTGGGATCGATCAAGTCGAACATCGGCCACACCCAGGCCGCCGCCGGCGTCGCGGGCGTCATCAAGATCGCTCAGGCCATGAGATACGGCCTGATGCCGCGGACGCTGCACGTGGACGAGCCCTCGCAGCAGGTGGACTGGTCCGCCGGTGAGGTGAGGCTGCTGACCGAGCCGCGGGAGTGGCCGGCGGGGGAGCGGCCGCGCCGGGCGGCGGTCTCGTCGTTCGGCATCAGCGGCACCAACGCGCACGTCATCATCGAGGAGCCCCCCGCGCCCGCGTCCGCCGGAGAGGACGGGGCGGCTGGCGAGGACGGCTCGGCCGGCGCGCTGCCTGTGGTGCCGGTGCCGGTGACCGCCCGGGACGCAGCCGGCCTCCGGCGGCAGGCGACACGGCTGCGTACCCACCTCGCCGCTGCGGCCCCGAGCCGCGCTGGTTCGGGGCCGGTCGATGTGCACGACATCGGCCTGTCGACGGCGGCGCGCGCCGCCCTGCCGTACCGGTCGGTCCTCCTCATCGACGGTGCCACCGCGTCCGACGGTGCCACCGCGTCCGACCGGGCTACCGCGCTGAACCACGCCCTGGCGGCCATTGCGGATGATGCCCCGCACGAGAACGTGATCTCGGGTCTGACGAGGGCGCCGGGCAGACAGGCGTTCCTGTTCGCCGGGCAGGGCGCGCAGCGCACGGCGATGGGCCGGCGCCTGCGCGCCGGTTTCCCCGCCTTCGCGGCGGCCTTCGACGAGGTCTGCGCCGAGTTCGACGCCTACCTGGACCGCCCTCTGCGGACGGTCGTCGACGGCGAGATCGACGGCGAGATCGACGGCGAGATCGACGGTGGGCCGAAGCTGCTGGACCGGACCGAGTACGCCCAGCCGGCGCTCTTCGCCCTGGAGGTCGGGCTGTTCGCCCTGCTGCGCCACTGGGGCGTGGCGCCGGGCGTCGTGGCGGGCCATTCGATCGGTGAGGTGGCCGCCGCGTACGCGGCCGGGGTGTTCACCCTCGCGGACGCGGTGAAGCTCGTCGCGGCACGGGGCCGGCTGATGCAGGCGCTGCCGGCCGGCGGCGCGATGCTGGCGGTCCAGGCCAGCGAGGCTGACGTCCGCGCGCTGGCGGCGGGCACGGTCGACCTCGCCGCCGTGAACGGACCGACCTCGGTGGTCGTCTCCGGATCCGCCGCGGCGGTCGACGCGCTCGCCGGACGGGCGGCGACCAACGGCTGGAAGACGACCCGGTTGCGCACCAGTCACGCGTTCCACTCGGCGCTGATGGATCCGATGCTGGCCGACTTCGGCGCCGTCCTGCGGGGGATGACGCTGTCCGAGCCGGCGCTCGTCGCGGTGTCCACGGTGACCGGCCGCCAGGTCGAGGCCGGCCAGTGGTCCGATCCGCAGTACTGGGTCCGGCAGGTCCGGGAGCCGGTCCGCTTCGCGGACGCGGTCGCGACCCTCACGCAGCTGCCGGCAGCGCGCTTCGTCGAGCTCGGCCCGGACGGCACGCTCACCGCTCTCGCCCAGCAGTGCCTGCCCGACCGCCCCGGGGGCGCCTTCGTCCCGATGCTGCACCGCGAGCGCGACGAGGCCCGGACGGCGCTCACCGCCCTGGCGAGGCTCTTCGTCGACGGGATGCCGGTCGACTGGACGCGGGTCTTCGCGGGTACCGGCGCCGGGCGCGTCGAGCTGCCGACCTACGCCTTCGACCGGCAGCGCTACTGGCTTGACACGCTGCCGGACGCCGCGCGGGCGCCGGAGCCCACCGACGCCGACTCCGGTTTCTGGACGGCGGTGCGGCAGGAGGACACCGCCAGCCTCGCCGCCACCGTCGGCGTGGACGACGCGGCGCTGGGTGCGGTGCTGCCGGCACTCGACTCGTGGTGGACCCGTCGGAGGACGGCGGCGACGGCCGACGGCTGGCGTTACCGGGTGACGTGGAAGCCGGTTCCCGCCGATCCGGGGCCGCCGTCGCTGTCGGGGACATGGCTGCTCGTCGGCGCGGACACCGCCGCCACCGCCGGCCCGGACGCTGCCAGCGCGGACACCGTCGACGCGGACACCGTCGACGCGGAGACCGTCGACGCGGAGACCGTGGGGCTGGGCGCGGTGCTCGCCGAGGCCGGTGTCGACGTCCGCACGCTGCCCGTCGGTGACCGCGCCGAGCTGGCCGCCGCCCTGTCCGCGATGCGGGCGGAGACCCTGTCCGGGGTGCTTTCGCTCGCCGCTGTCGCGGACGGCGGCAGCGGGCGTCGGGACGTCCTGGCCGACACGCTGGCCGTCGTGCAGGCGCTGGGCGATGCCGGCATCACGGCGCCGCTGTGGCTGGTGACCTCGGGCGGGGTGTCGACCGGGCCGACCGATCCTCCGGTGGAGGTCGGGCAGGCGCAGGTGTGGGGGCTCGGCCGGGTGGTCGGCCTTGAGCATCCGGACCGGTGGGGCGGGTTGCTCGACCTGCCCGAGACCGTGACTGTGGACGGTCGGGCCGCCGCCCGGATCGTCACGGCGCTGTCCGGGCTGCCGGCCGGCGAGGACCAGGTGGCGGTGCGCCGGACCGGGCTCCTCGTACGCCGCCTGGTGCCGGCCGCGGCCCGCGACGAGGTGGACGAGTGGCGGCCCCGCGGCACGGTGCTCGTCACCGGCGGCACCGGCGGGCTGGGCGCGCACGTGGCGCGCTGGGCGGCCGCCGGCGGCGCCGAGCGGCTGGTGCTGGTGAGCCGTAGCGGCCCCGCCGCCGACGGAGTGGGTGATCTCGTCGGTGAGCTGGCGGCCCTCGGCGTCGAGGTGCTGGTCCGGGCCTGCGACGTCGCCGACCGCGAGCAGGTCGCCGAGCTGCTCTGGGCGTTGGGCGGGGAGGTGAACGCGGTCGTGCACGCGGCCGGGGTCGCCGAGGACCGGCCGATCGCCGAGGCCGACGCGGCGCATCTCGCCCGCGTCGTCGACGCCAAGGTGCGTGGTGCCGAGCACCTGGACGAACTGCTGCGCGCCGCTCCACTGGACGCGTTCGTGGTCTTCTCGTCGATCTCCGGGGTGTGGGGCAGCGGTGCGCAGGGTGCCTACGCGGCCGCCAACGCGGCGCTGGACGCGCTGGTGCAGCGGCGCCGCGCGGCGGGACGACCGGGTACGGCGATCGCGTGGGGGCCGTGGGCCCAGGCGGGGATGGCCGCCGACGCGGCGGTGGCCGGGCACCTGCGTCGGCGCGGCCTGGTCGCGATCGACCCGCAACCCGCTCTCGTCGCGATGGCCCGGGCGGTGGGCGCCGACGAGGGCGTGGTGACCGTCGCCGACGTGCGGTGGGCGCAGTTCCTGCCGCTGTTCACCGCCGCGCGCCCGCGCCCGCTCTTCGACGCGATGGCGCCGGCGCTGGCGCCGTCCGCCGAGGCCGATCGCTCGCAGGGCGACGGCGGCCTGCGGGAGCGGCTGGCGGTGGCTTCGGGCGACGAGCGCGAGCGGATCGTGCTGGAGCTCGTCCGCAGGGAGGTGGCCGGTGTGCTGGGCCATCGGTCGACGGCGGCGGTCGTGCCCGGCAGTGCGTTCAAGGAGCTGGGTTTCGACTCGCTGACCACGGTCGAGCTGCGTAACCGGCTGGTCGCCGCCACGGGGCTGCGCCTGCCCGCCACGCTGGTCTTCGACCACCCGGACGCCGGCCGCCTCGCCCGCTACCTGCTCGACATGATCGTGCCCGCTCCCGCTCCCGCCCTCTCGTCCGCCTCCGCCGGAGACCTCGACGAGGCCGGGATCCGGGCGTTGCTGGCGTCGATTCCGGTCGCGCGGCTGCGCGCGAGCGGCCTGCTGCCACAGCTGGTCTCGCTCGCCCCGTCCGCCCCGTCCGGCGAGGCCGGCGCGGCCGGGGGATCTGCCGCAGCTGCCACCGATCCGGCACCTGCCACCGGCCCGGCACCCGCCATCGACCCGGCCGTGATCGACGGCATGGCGGTCGACGACCTGATCAATCTGATGCTCGGCGGCGAAACCCAGACGTCCTGACCAACGGAGCGAGACATGCCTAATCCGGACGAGAGACTCGTCGAGGCGCTTCGGGCGTCGATCAAGGAGACCGAACGGCTCCGGCAGCAGAACCACCAGCTCACCGCCGCCGCCACCGAGCCGATCGCCATCGTCGGCATGAGCTGTCGCTACCCCGGCGGGATCGCCTCCCCGGAGGATCTCTGGCGGCTGGTCGCCGACGGTGTCGACGCGGTCTCTGAGTTCCCCGCCGACCGCGGATGGGACCTGGTGACGCTGTTCAGCGACGATCCCGGCGTGTCCGCGACCTCGTACGTCCGCACCGGCGGGTTCCTGCGCGACGCCGCGGACTTCGACCCCGACCTGTTCGGCATCAGCCCGCGCGAGGCCCGCGCGATGGACCCGCAGCAGCGGCTGCTGCTCGAGGCCTCCTGGGAGGTCTTCGAACGCGCCGGCATCGATCCGCTGTCGGTACGGGGCAGCCGCACCGGCGTCTTCGCCGGCAGCAACGCGCAGGACTACCTGTGGTTGCTCGACGGCCCGGCCGGTGACCTGGAAGGGCACCTCGGCACCGGCAACGCGGCGAGCGTCATCTCCGGCCGGGTGGCCTACACCTTCGGCCTCGAAGGCCCCGCGGTCACCGTCGACACCGCCTGCTCCTCGTCCCTCGTCGCGCTGCACCTGGCCGTGCAGTCGCTGCGGCGGCACGACTGCGACGCGGCGCTGGTGGCGGGCGTCCTGGTGATGTCGACCCCCGGCACGTTCCTCGAGTTCAGCCGGCAGCGTGGGCTCGCCGCCGACGGCCGGTGCAGGTCCTTCGCCGCCGCCGCCGACGGCACGGGCTGGGGTGAGGGCGTCGGCGTGCTGCTGGTCGAGCGGCTGTCCGAAGCACGGCGCGCCGGACACCGGGTCCTCGCCGTGATCCGGGGCAGTGCGGTCAACCAGGACGGCGCCAGCAACGGCCTCACCGCGCCGAACGGCCCCGCCCAGCAGCGGGTGATCCGGGCGGCCCTGGCCGACGCCGGACTGTCTACCGCGGACGTCGACGCGGTGGAGGCGCACGGCACCGGCACCGTCCTGGGCGACCCGATCGAGGCAGAGGCACTGCTGGCGACCTACGGCCAGGGACGGCCCGCCGACCGTCCGCTGTGGCTCGGGTCAATCAAGTCGAACATCGGCCACACCCAGGCCGCCGCCGGCGTCGCGGGCGTCATCAAGATGGTCATGGCCATGCGGCAGGGGACGCTCGCCAGGACCCTGCACGTGGACGCGCCGTCGCCGCACGTCGACTGGTCCTCCGGAGCCGTGTCGCTGCTGACCCGGCCGCAACCGTGGCCCGATCTCGACCGGCCCCGACGCGCCGGTGTGTCGTCGTTCGGCATGAGTGGCACCAACGCACACGTGATCGTCGAGGAGGCCCCCGCCGAGCCGGTCCCCGCCGAGTCAGTCCCCGCCGAAGCGGCGACGGTCGAAGTGGCGGCGGTCGAAGCGGCGGCTGAAGCGGCGGCGGTCGGATCGGCTGCCGAACCAGGACCCGTCCCGTTCCTCGTGTCGGCCCGTGACCAGAGCGCGCTGCGGGCTCAGGCGGACCGTCTGACCGGGTATCTGGCGGATCGTGAGCCGTCCGCGCTCGACCTCGGCTGGTCCCTGACCTCCCGGGCCGGGCTGCCCGAGCGGGCGGTGGCATGGGACGGCGAAGGGCTGGCCGCGCTGGCCGAGGGCGTTCCGTCCGCCGCCGTCGTCGCCGGCGCGACGATTCCGTCGCCGGGCGTGGTGTTCGTCTTCCCCGGGCAGGGGAGCCAGTGGGCCGGGATGGCGGCGGGCCTGCTGGACACGTCGCCGGTGTTCGCGGCCCGGTTGGCGCAGTGTGACGCGGCGCTCGGCGAGTTCGTGGACTTCTCGGTGGAGCGGATGCTGCGCGACGGCGCGGAGCTGGACCGGGTGGATGTGGTTCAGCCGGTGCTGTGGGCGGTGATGGTGGCGCTGGCCGCCTGGTGGGAGTCGTTCGGGGTGCGGCCGGGCGCGGTGGTGGGGCATTCGCAGGGCGAGATCGCGGCGGCGGTGGTGGCCGGGGCGTTGTCGGTGGCCGACGGCGCCCGGGTGGTCGCCCTGCGCAGCCAGGCGATCGCGGAACTGGCCGGGGACGGGGCGATGGCGTCGGTGAACGCCTCGGCTGATCAGGTGACGGCCTGGCTGGCCGAGTGGGCGTTGCCGGAGCTCGGCGTCGCGGCGGTGAACGGTTCCGCCCAGGTGGTTGTCGCGGGTGCGCGGGGGGCGGCGGAGTCGTTCGTGGACCGGTGCGGGCGGCTCGGGGTGCGGGCGCGGATGATCGACGTCGACTATGCGTCGCATTCGCCGCAGGTCGAGCCGCTCCGGGAGCGGCTGGAGCGCGACCTCGACGTCACCGGCGGGCCGGGTGCCGTCCCGTGGTACTCGACCCTCACTCAGGAGCCGGTCACCGAAGGTATCGACGGCGCCTACTGGTACGCGAACCTGCGGGAGACGGTTCGGTTCGCACCGGTGGTGCACCGCCTGATCGCGGACGGGTTCCGGCACTTCGTGGAGGTGAGCCCCCATCCGGTGCTGGCTCTGGCGGTGGAGCAGGTCGCCGGCGAACCGGCGGCCGGGGATCAGCCGGCGGGGGAGCAGACAGCCGGGGAGCGGACCGCGGTGTGGGGGACGCTGCGCCGCGGCGAGGACGACCGGCTGGCGCAGCAGCGGGCCCTGGCCCGGGCGTGGGTGGCGGGTGCCACGGTGGACTGGTCACCCTGGTTCACCGGCGCCGGGCATCTCGAGGACCTCCCCACCTACGCCTTCCGACACCGCCGGTTCTGGCTCGACCCCAGCACGGAGCAGCCCGCGCGGCCTGTCGCCGACGAGGCGGAGGCCGGTTTCTGGGCGGCCGTCGAAGGCGGTGACGTGGCCGGGCTGACCGGACGGCTCGGCGTGAACGGTGCCGCCCTCGAAGAGGTGCTCCCGGCACTGGCCGCCTGGCGTACGGCTCGCCGTCGCACGGCCACCGTGGACGGCTGGCGGTACCGGGTGGTCTGGAAGGCGCTGTCCGCTCCACCGCGGGTCCGGTTGTCGGGCCGCTGGCTGGTGCTTGTCCCCGGCGGCGGCGACGGCGCCCTCGACCTGGCGGCGGTGTTCGGCGGCGCGGACCCGTTCGGCGCTGCGGAGCCGATCGTGGTGCCGGTCCCGGGTGACGTCGACCGGGCCGGGCTGACGGAACTGCTCCGGGAGCAGCCGGAGGTGCGCGGCGTCGTGTCACTGCTGGCGCTGCCCGATGACACCGCTACCGATGACACCGCCAACGATGACACCGCTACCGATGACACCGCTACCGCTGGCAACGACCTCGGCGGCATCGTGTCGCCCGCGGTGGCGATCACCCTCACGGCGGTACAGGCGTTGGGCGACGCGGGCATCGACGCCCCGCTGTGGCTGGTGACCAGGGGCGCCGTGGCCACCGGCCCGGCGGACCCGGTACGCGGCATCGGCCAGGCCCAGGTGTGGGGCCTGGGCCGCGTGGTCGGTCTGGAACACCCCGGCCGGTGGGGCGGGCTGGTCGACCTGCCCGATCGGCGGGATCGGCCCGACCAGCAGACCGCCCGATGGTTCGCCGCCGTCCTGCACGGCTACCAGGACGAGGATCAGGTCGCGATCCGTCCGTCCGGCGTTCTCGCCCGCAGGATCGCCCACGCCCCGGCCGACAGCACGGCCGAGCGGGGCTGGCGGCCGCGCGGGACGGTGCTGGTCACCGGTGGCACCGGCGCGCTCGGGGGTGAGGTCGCCCGGTGGGCCGCCCGCAACGGCGCGTCGCGTCTCGTTCTGACCAGCCGGCGTGGCCCGGACGCCCCCGGCGCGGCCGAGCTGCGCGCCGAGCTCACCGCGCTCGGCGCGGACGTCACCGTCGTCGCGTGCGACCTGGCCGACCGCGACCAGGTGGCCGCGGTCGTCGCGGCGCACCCGCCGTCGACCGTGGTCCACACCGCCGGCCTCGGCGCGATCACCCCGCTCGCCGAATCCGACCTGGCGGAGTTCACCGAGCTGTTCGCGGGCAAGGTGGCGGGCGCCGTCCACCTCGACGAGATCCTCGCCGACGCGGACCTCGACGCCTTCGTGGTGTTCTCCTCCCTTTCCGGGATCTGGGGCAGCCAGGGACACGCCGCCTACGCCGCGGCGAACGCCACCCTCGACGCGCTCGCCGAGCGACGCCGCGCCCGCGGCCGCCGGATGACCGCGATCTCCTGGGGTTCCTGGGCCGACACCGGCATGGCCGTGCGCAAGGAGGTCGACGCCCAGCTGCGCCGCCGCGGGATCGTGCCCATGGCACCGGACCTCGCCGTCGAGGCGATGCGCCGCGCGGTCGACCAGGACGACACCGCCGTCTGCGTCGGTGACATCGACTGGGATCGGTTCGCGGCGCTGTTCACCGCCGAGCGGGCACGGCCTCTCATCGCGGACCTGCCCGAGGTGCGGGCGGCGTTGTCCACCGCCGCCGGGACCGCCGGCGCGGCAGGGAGCGCCGGGACCGCCGGCGAAGCCACCGGGCTGCGGGCGCGGCTGGCCGGACGATCGCCCGCCGAACAGGAACGGCTCCTGGTCGAGGTGGTCCGGTCGAACGCCGCGGCCGTGCTCGGGCACGACTCGATCGGGTCGATCGACCCCGGCCGGCCGTTCCGGGAGCTCGGTTTCGACTCGCTGACTGCTGTCGACCTGCGCAACCGGCTGCGCGCCGAGACCGGGCTGGGGCTGCCCACCACCCTGGTCTTCGACTATCCGAACGCCACCGCGCTCGCCCGCTTCCTGCTCGCCCAGGCGATCGGTGCCACCCCCGCCGCCGTGACGGCGTCGGCCACGGCCACGGCGACGGCCACGGCCGCCACGCTCGACGAGCCGATCGCGATCATCGGCATGAGTTGCCGCTTCCCCGGCGGCGTCCGCAACCCCGAGGACCTGTGGCGGCTCCTCGCCGGCGGCGTCGACGCGATCTCGCCCTTCCCGACCGACCGCGGCTGGCAGCTCGAGGACCTGTTCAACGCCGACGCGAGTGTCCCCGGCAGCACGTACGCCCGCGAGGGCGGCTTCGTCGACAAGGTGACCGACTTCGATCCGGGCCTGTTCGGGATCACCCCGCGCGAGGCGCTCGCCATGGACCCGCAGCAGCGGCTCCTGCTCGAATGCTCGTGGGAGGCCCTCGAACGGGCCGGCATCGACCCGCTCTCCCTGCGGGGCAGCCAGACCGGCATGTTCACCGGCAGCAACGGGTCGGACTACATGTGGATGCTCGGGGTGTACCCGCTCGAGCTCGAGGGACATCTCGGCACCGGTAACGCCGCGAGTGTCATGTCCGGGCGGATCTCGTACACCTACGGCCTCGAGGGGCCGGCGATGACGGTCGACACCGGCTGCTCCGCGTCGCTCGTCGCGCTGCACCTCGCCATGCAGTCCCTCCGGCAGGGCGAGTGCGAGCTCGCGCTCGTCGGCGGAGCCACCGTGATGTCCACCCCCGGCCCGTTCGTCGAGTTCAGCCGCAAGGGCGGGCTCGCCGCCGACGGCCGGTGCAAGTCCTTCGCCGCCGGCGCGGACGGCACCGGCTGGGCCGAGGGCATCGGGTTCCTGGTCGTCGAGCGCCTCTGTGACGCCCAGCGCAACGGGCACCAGGTGCTGGCCGTCGTCCGGGGGTCGGCGGTCAACCAGGACGGCGCGTCGAACGGCCTCACCGCGCCGAACGGCCCGTCCCAGCAGCGGGTGATCGCGCAGGCCCTCGCCAACGCCGCGCTGTCCACCCACGACATCGACGCGGTCGAGGCCCACGGCACCGGCACCACGCTGGGCGACCCGATCGAGGCGCAGGCCGTCCTCGCGACCTACGGCCGGGACCGGGCCGCCGACCGCCCCCTGTGGCTCGGGTCGGTGAAGTCGAACATCGGTCACACCCAGGCCGCCGCGGGGATGGCCGGCCTGATGAAGATGGTCCTGGCGATGCGGCACGGCATCCTGCCGCGGACCCTCCACGCCGAGGAGCCGTCACCGCACGTCGACTGGACGGCGGGCGCCGTCGAGCTGCTGACCGAGGCCCGCCCCTGGCCCGAGACCGGCGCGCCGCGCCGTGCCGGCGTCTCCGCCTTCGGTATCAGCGGCACCAACGCCCACGTGATCGTGGAGCAGGCACCGGAGATCACCCCGGCCACCCCGCCCGACGAGCCGTCGAGCCCGGTCGCTGGCCCGCCGCCGGCGCTCGTGCCGCCCGGGCCGCTTGTACCGCTCGTGCCGCTCGTGGTGTCGGCGCGTGGCGAGACCGCGCTGCGGGCACGGGCCGCGGACGTCGCGGCCTTCCTGAAGGACGGCGCGACCCCGCTCGACACGGGCTGGTCGCTGCTGTCCCGGGCCGGTCTGCGGTCCCGGGCGGTCGCGTGGAGCGAGGAGGCCCTGCGGTCCCTCGCCGCCGGGACACCCGCCGCCGACCTGGTCACGGGTACCGCGGTGCCGTCGCAGGGCGTGGTCTACGTCTTCCCCGGCTACGGCGCCCAGTGGGTCGGGATGGCGGCTGGGCTCCTCGACACCGCCCCTGTCTTCGCCGCGCGCCTGGCCGAGTGCGACACGGCCCTGCGCGAGTTCGTCGACTACTCCGTGGTGGACCTGCTGCGGGAGGCCGCCGACATCGACCGGTCGGACATGGTGCAGCCGGTGCTGTGGGCGGTCATGGTGGCGCTCGCCGACTGGTGGACCGCGCAGGGGGTGCCCCCCGCGGCGGTCGTCGGCCACTCGCTGGGCGAGCTCGCGGCGGCGGTCGTGTCCGGCGCGTTGTCCCTGCGCGACGGTGCGCGGGTGGTGGCGCTGCGCGGCAGGGAACTGGCCGGCCTGGCCGGTGCGGGCACGATGCTCTCGGTCGGCGCCACCACCGGCCAGGTCGAGGCCTGGCTGGCCGAGTGGTCACTGCCCACGCTCACCGTGGCGGCGGAGAACGGCCCCGCCCAGGTCGCCCTCGCGGGCGAGCGCGCGGTCCTCCAGCTCTTCGCGGACCGCTGCGATGAGCTCGGTGTGCGCGCCCGGTTCATCAACATCGACTACGCGTCCCACTCCCCGCAGGTCGAGCCGGTCGAGACGCGGATGACGGCGGAGCTAGCCACGATGGTCGGGGAGCCGCCGCGGGTGCCGTGGTACTCGACGGTGACCACCGAATCCGTCACCACCGGCACCGACGGCGGCTACTGGTACACGAGCCTGCGTCAGCCCGTCCGGTTCGCCCCGACGGTCGAGAAGCTGCTGCGCGAGGGGTTCCGGCACTTCGTCGAGGTGAGCCCGCACCCGGTCCTCACGGTCGCGATCGAGCAGGTGGCCGAGGCGCAGAGCGGCGAGGTCGCCGTCTGGGGCACGCTGCGCCGCGGCGAGGACGACCGGCTCGCCCAGCAGCGGGCCCTCGCCCGGGCGTGGACCGCCGGCGCGGCGGTGGACTGGACACCGTGGTTCGCCGACACCGGCGCCGCCCACCGGTCCGACCTGCCGACCTACCCGTTCCAGCGCCGCCGGTACTGGCTGGAGGCCGGCCCCGACGACCAGCCGCGGCCGGCGGCGCACGAGCCGGGTCTGCGGGCGGGGCTCGCCGCCCTGACTTCGGACGGCGCCGCGCTGACTTCGGACGGCGCCGAGCCGACTCCGGACGGCGCCGCGTCGGGTCTGCGTGCGAGGCTTGCCGCGCTGACCCCGGATGACGCCGACCGGGAGCTCGTCGAACTCGTCCAGGCACACATCCGCGCCGTTCTCGGTCATCCCGAAACCGAGCAGATCCCGGTCGGTCTCGCATTCCGGGAAATCGGTTTCGATTCGGTGACCGCCGTCGAGCTGCGGAATCGCCTGAGCGCCGCGACCGGGCTTCGCTGCGCCGCGACACTGGTATTCGACCACCCCACTCCGATGGAACTCGCGCGATTCCTCCGGCGCGAGATGGCGCCCGGCGCGAACGCCACGACGTCGTTGCTCGACGAACTCGACCGGCTGGAACCGGCATTCACCGAATCCGGACTCGACCACATTGGCCGGACCCGTGTCCGGATCAGGCTGCAGGCTATTCTTTCGAAGCTGGAGGACGGCGCCACCGCACCTCCGGCGCTGGCCCTGGACACTCCGCTCGACGCGGCCGACGACGACGAGCTGCTGAGTTTCATCGACGCACAGTTGCGTGACCCCGAGCGGCGGACCTGACTTCGGTTAACGGCGGTATTCGGGTAACCGGCAAGCCCCCCTAGGGGCGCGACAGGGGTTGCTCGTGTAAAAGCCCCTCTCCTAGCATCATGATCTGATCCGGCCCGTAGAGTTTTCTGACCGGTCTGTGGAGAGTGGAATTCATGGCGAGTGAAGAGACGCTTCGCGACTATCTCAAATGGATGGCCGCGGATCTCCACCAGAGCCGTCAGCGGGTGCAGGAGCTGGAAGCCGCCCGGCGCGAGCCCATCGCCATCGTCGGCATGGGCTGTCGCCTTCCCGGTGACGCCCGCTCGCCCGGGGAACTCTGGCAGCTCCTTCTCGAGGGCCGGGACGGGATCGGCGGCTTCCCGACCGACCGGGGTTGGGACACCGAGCCGGAGGCCGGCACGGGAGACACCGGTGAGGGTGGGGTCGGTGGCTTCCTCTACGACGCCGGAGACTTCGACGCCGCCTTCTTCGGCATCAGCCCCCGCGAGGCACTCGCGATGGACCCGCAGCAGCGCGTCCTGCTCGAGGTCGCGTGGGAGGCGTTCGAAGGCAACCACCTCGACCCGCTGTCGATCCGCGGCGGCCAGGCCGGCGTGTTCATGGGCGGCGGCTACCTGGGGTACAGCTCGGGGATCGAGGAGCTCCCCGACGGCGTGCTGGGCCACCTGCTGACCGGCACGGCACCGGCGGTCATCTCCGGACGGCTCGCCTACACGTTCGGTCTCGAAGGCCCGGCGGTCACCATCGACACGGCCTGCTCCTCGTCGCTCGTCGCGATCCACCTCGCCTGCCAGGCCCTGCGGAACCGGGAGTGCTCGATCGCGCTCTCCGGCGGGGTGACCGTCATGTCCAGTCCGGACGCGTTCGGCGAGTTCAGCAAGCAGGGCGGGCTCGCCGCCGACGGCCGGTGCAAGTCGTTCGCCGCCGCGGCCGACGGCACCGGCTGGAGCGAGGGCGTCGGCGTGCTGCTCCTCGAACGGCTCTCGGACGCCCAACGTCTCGGCCGCCGCGTTCTCGGCGTGATCCGGGGAAGCGCCGTCAACCAGGACGGCGCCAGCAACGGGCTCACCGCGCCCAACGGCTCCGCCCAGCAGCGGGTGATCCTCCAGGCTCTCGCCGACTCCCACCTCGGCACCGCGGACGTCGACGCCGTCGAGGCGCACGGTACCGGTACCCGGCTGGGCGACCCGATCGAGGCGGGGGCGCTGATCGCCACCTACGGGCAGGACCGGCCGGCGGACCGTCCGCTGTGGCTCGGCTCGCTCAAGTCGAACATCGGGCACACCCAGGCGGCGGCCGGGGTGGCCGGGGTGATCAAGATGGTGCTGGCGCTCCAGCACGACACGCTGCCGAAGACGTTGCACGTGGACGCGCCGTCACCGCAGGTGGACTGGGACGCCGGTGCGGTCTCGCTGCTCACCGAGGCCCGCCCCTGGCCGCGGACCGACCGGCCGCGGCGGGCGGCGGTGTCGTCGTTCGGGGTCAGCGGGACGAACGCGCACGTGATCGTGGAGGAGCCACCCCCGTCGGCGCCGCCGGCTCCCGCGGCGGCGCCCGCGCCGGTGCTCCCGGTCACGCCGCTGGTGCTGAGCGCACGGTCGCAGGCCGCACTGCGCGCGCAGGCCGGTCGTCTGCGCGCGGTGGACTGCGCGGTCGCCGACCTCGGCGCGTCGTTGGCGACCCGGTCGGCGCTGCCGTACCGGGCCGTGGTGCTGGCGGCCGACCCGGACGAGCGTGACCGTGAGCTGGCGGCGGTCGCCGCGGGCGAGCGGCCGGTCGGGGAGGCGACCGCGGGCCGCCTCGGTGTGGTGTTCACCGGTCAGGGTGCCCAGCGGGTCGGCATGGGCCGCCAGCTGTACGAGACGTTCCCGGTGTACGCGGCGGCGTTCGACGAGGCGTGGGCGCTGTTCGACCGGGAGTTCCCGACCGAGGCGGAGGTTCTGGAACAGACGGGGAACGCCCAGCCGGCGCTGTTCGCGGTCGAGGTGGCGTTGCTGGCGCTGCTGCGCAGCTGGGGTGTGACGCCGGAGGTGGTGGCGGGGCATTCGATCGGGGAGATCACGGCCGCCTACGCCGCCGGAGTGCTGAGCCTCACCGACGCGGCCGTGATGGTGGCCGCGCGGGGACGGCTGATGCAGGCGTTGCCGGCCGGCGGGGGCATGCTCGCGGTCGAGGCCGGCGCGGCCGATCTCACCGCGGCCCTCACCACCGCGGGGATCGCGGTGGACGTCGCGGCGGTGAACGGCCCGGCGTCGGTGGTGGTGGCGGGGCCGTCCGGGCAGCTCGACCAGGCCGCCGCGCTCGCGGTGGCCAGGGGATGGAAGACCAGCCGGCTCAAGGTCAGCCACGCCTTCCACTCGGCGTTGATGGAGCCGATGCTCGCCGAGTTCGCCGAGGTCGTCCGCGGGCTCGCGTTCGGTGAACCCCGGATCGCGGCGGTGTCCACGGTCACCGGCGGGGTGGTGCGCGGAGAGTGGGCGGACCCGGACTACTGGGTACGGCAGGTGCGGAGCACGGTCCGGTTCGCCGATGCCGTGGCGGCGATGACAGATCTCGGCGTCACCCGGTTCCTGGAGGCCGGCCCGGACGGCATCCTCACCCCGCTCATCACGCCGCTCGTCGACGGTCCGGTCGCGGTGCCGGCGTTGCGGCGGGGCCGGGACGAGCCCACCACCGCCCTCACCGCGCTGGCCGCGCTCTTCGTCGCCGGGGTCCCGGTCGACTGGAAAGCCGTCACCGGCGGTGGGGCGTTGGTGGATCTGCCCACCTACCCGTTCGAGCACCAGCGGTACTGGCTGCATGGTTCGCCGGGCGGTGTCCGGGCCGCTGATCCCGACGCCGACCCCGCCGCCGATCTCTGGGCGGCGATCGAACGCGAGGACCTCAGCGCGGTCGCCCGCGAGCTGCGGATCGACGCCGAGGCGTCCGACCAGTACACCCTCGGCGACCTCGTCCCGGCGCTCTCCTCCTGGCGGCGTCGACGGCGTCAGCAGCAGGCGGTCGACACCCTCTGCTACCGGGAGACCTGGAAGCCTTTGCCCGACCGAGCCGTCCCCACGCTCGCCGGAACCT
Source organism: Parafrankia elaeagni (assembly GCF_000374165.1). Lineage (GTDB taxonomy): Bacteria > Actinomycetota > Actinomycetes > Frankiales > Frankiaceae > Parafrankia > Parafrankia elaeagni. The sequence goes on along the minus strand of NZ_KB893753.1, from coordinate 18,028 downwards.
GGCTCGTGGTGGGCGACCGGGAGGCCCCGTACACCACGACCCTGGCCGACCTCATCACGGCGCACGGCGGGCAACCCGTCGCCGTCGCCCCGTCCACCGACCGGGCGACGCTGGCCACGGGCCTGCGGGCGGCGGCCGACGGGCTCACCGTGACCGGCGTGCTGTCCCTGCTGGCCCACGACGAGACGCCCGAGACGGCACACCCCTCGGTGTCCCGCGGGCTGAGTGGCACCCTCGCCCTCGTCCAGGCCCTCGGCGACACCGCGATCGACGCGCCGCTGTGGATCACCACCCGCGGCGCTGTCGTCACCGGCCCGACCGACCGCCCGGTGTCGACGGCACCGGGTGGCCCTGGCCACGCCGGCGCGAGCCACGCCGGCCCGGCGCACGCCGGCATCGCCCAGGCCGAGGTGTGGGGGCTCGGGCGGGTCGTCGGCCTCGAATGCCCCGAGCGGTGGGGCGGGCTGATCGACCTGCCGGAGACGGTCGACGACCGGGCGGGCGCCCGGGTCGCCGCGGTGCTCGCCGGTCTGCCGGACGACGAGGACCAGGTCGCCATCCGGCACAATGGGATCCTCGCCCGCCGCATCGTCCACACCGCGGCCGGCGAGCCCGACGGCACGGGCTGGCAGCCACGCGGGACGGTGCTCGTCACCGGCGGCACCGGCGCGCTCGGCGCCCACGTCGCCCGCTGGGCCGCCGCGAACGGCGCCGAACACCTCGTCCTGGTGAGCCGCCGCGGCCCCGCCGCCGCGAACACCACCGAGCTCACCGCCGAGCTGGCCGCCCACGGCGCCCGCGTCACGATCCTGGCCTGCGACACGGCCGACCGTGCCGCCGTGGCCACCCTCCTCGACGGCCTCGCCGGAGAGTCGCTGTCCGCGGTCGTCCACGCGGCGGGCATCGCGCACACCGCGCCGCTGCGCGACCTCGACGTCGCCACCACCGCCACGGTGCTGGCGGGAAAGACCGCCGGCGCGCTGCACCTCGACGAGCTGCTCGGTGACACCGCGCTCGACGCGTTCGTCGTCTTCTCGTCCATCGCGGCCACCTGGGGCAGCGGCTGGGGCGGCGCCTACGCCGCGGCCAACGCCGGCCTCGACGCGCTCGCCCAGCGGCGCCGGTCCCGTGGGCTCGCCGCCACCTCCATCGCCTGGGGGCCGTGGGCCGACGCCGGTATGGCCACCGTCGGTTCCGTCGAGGACGACCTGCGCCGCCTCGGCCTCGTCGCGCTGCGCCCCGAGCTCGCCGTCGACGCGCTCCGGCGGGCTGCCGGTGCTGGTGCCGGCGCCGGTGTCGCCGCCGCCACCCTCGTCGTCGCCGACGTCCGCTGGGAGACCTTCGCCGAGGCGTTCACCGCGTCGCGCAACCGGCCGCTGCTCGCCGACCTGCCCGAGGTCCGCGACCGGGACGTCGAGGCGCCCACCGCCGCCACGTCCGGCTGGCATGACCGGCTGGCCGCGCTGCCCGAAGCCGAGCGTCACAACGCCCTGCTCGACCTCGTCCGCACCAGCGCCGCCGCGGTCCTCGGCTACCCGTCCGCGGAGTCCATCGCGCTGGCCCGCCCGTTCCGCGAGCTCGGCTTCGACTCCCTGACCGCCATCGAACTGCGCGGCCGGCTGGCCACCGAGACCGGGTTGCGGCTTCCCCCCACCCTCGTCTTCGACTACCCCACCGCCGAGGGGCTCGCGCGCCACCTGCACGACACGGCGTTCGGCGCAGCCACCGCGCCCGCCGGCCCCGCCGTCGCGGCCGCGACCGCGCCGGTCGACGACGACCCCATCGTCGTGGTGGCGATGGCCTGCCGGTTCCCCGGCGACGTCGGATCGCCGGAGGACCTGTGGCAGCTCGTCGCCGCGGGCACCGACGCGATCGGCCCGTTCCCCACCAACCGCGGCTGGGACCTCGACGCCCTCTACGACCCCGACCCGGACGGGGTCGGCACCTCGTACACCCGCGAGGGCGGCTTCCTGCGTGAGGCGGACCTGTTCGACCACGCCCTGTTCGGCATCAGCCCGCGCGAGGCGCTCGCGATGGACCCGCAGCAGCGGCTGCTCCTCGAGACGTCCTGGGAGGCGCTCGAACGCGCGGGGATCGACCCGCAGTCGCTGCGCGGCAACGCCGTCGGTGTCTTCGTCGGCACCACCTACCAGGGGTACGCCGCGCTGCTGGAGGGCAGCCCGGAGGACCTCGGCGGGTACGTCGGCATAGGCAGCGCCGGCAGCGTCGCGTCCGGCCGGATCGCCTACACGCTCGGCCTCGAGGGCCCGGCGGTCACGGTGGACACCGCCTGCTCCTCCTCCCTGGTCGCGCTGCACCTCGCCGCCCAGTCACTGCGCCAGGGCGAGTGCGACCTCGCGCTCGCCGGCGGCGTGACCGTCATGTCGACGCCGGACACGTTCGTCGACTTCAGCCGCCAGCGCGGGCTGGCCGCCGACGGCCGGTGCAAGTCGTTCGCCGCCGCGGCCGACGGCACCGGATGGGCGGAGGGCGTCGGCATCCTGCTCGTCGAGCGGCTCTCCGCCGCGCGCCGGCTCGGCCACCCGGTCCTCGCCGTGGTGCGCGGATCGGCGGTCAACCAGGACGGCGCCAGCAACGGCCTCACCGCCCCCAACGGACCGTCGCAGCAGCGGGTCATCCGCCAGGCCCTCGCGAACGCCGGCCTCGCCCCGGGCGAGGTCGACGCGGTCGAGGCCCACGGCACCGGCACCACGCTCGGCGACCCGATCGAGGCCCAGGCGATCATCGCCACCTACGGGCAGGACCGGCCGGCCGACCGCCCCCTGTGGCTCGGCTCGGTCAAGTCGAACATCGGCCACGTCCAGTCCGCGGCCGGCGTCGCCGGTGTGATCAAAATGATCATGGCGATGCGGCACGCCACCCTCCCGCGGACCCTGCACGTCGACGCGCCGACTCCCGGGGTGGACTGGGCCGCGGGCGCGGTCGCCCTGCTCACCGAGTCCCGTCCCTGGCCGGGTACGGGTGACGCGCGGCGGGCCGGTGTGTCGTCGTTCGGAGTCAGCGGCACCAACGCCCACGTGATCATCGAGGAGCCGCCGGCCGAGGAGTCGGCGTCCGAGGAGACGCCGACGGTGCCGACGGCGCGGACGGCGCGGACGGCACCTGGCGACCGCGCGGTCCTGCCGTACCTCCTGTCCGCCACCCACGAGGCGGGGCTGCGCGACCAGGCGGCCCGGCTCCACGCCTTCCTCGACGCGCACCCCGATCTCCCGCTCGGCGGTGTCGCCCGGGCGACGGCCCACCGCGCCGCCCTCGGTCACCGCGCCGTCGTGCTGGCCCCGAACCGCCGCCAGCTCCTGCGCGACCTGGCCCGCCTCGCCGAGGACGGCCGGGTCACCAGCGGGGCGGTCGGCCCGGTCGGCGACGGCAGGCTGGCGCTGCTGTTCACCGGCCAGGGCGCGCAGCGGCTGTCGATGGGCGAGCAGCTCTACGCCGCCCACCCCGTGTTCGCCTCGGCGTTCGACGAGGTCTGCGCGCACGTCGACCGCCATCTCGAGACGTCGCTGCGGATGGTGGTCTTCGCCGACCCCGACGCCCTCGACCAGACCGGGTACGCCCAACCCGCGATCTTCGCCGTCGAGGTCGCGCTGCTGGCGCTGCTGCGGCACTGGGGGGTCACCCCCGACGTCGTCGCCGGCCACTCGATCGGCGAGATCACCGCGGCGTACGCCGCCGGCGTCCTCACCCTCGCCGACGCGGCCACCCTGGTGACCGTGCGGGGCCGGCTGATGCAGGCGCTGCCGGCCGGCGGCGGCATGCTCGCGGTGCAGGCCACCGAGGACGACGTGCTCGCCGCGCTGGCCGACGCCGGGCTGACCCTCGACGTCGCCGCCGTCAACGGCCCCGCCTCCACCGTCCTGTCCGGACCCGCGGACCTCCTGACAGCGGCCGGTCGGCTGGCCGCCGGCCGCGGCTGGAAGACGAACCGCCTGCGGGTCAGCCACGCCTTCCACTCGGCACTGATGGAGCCCATGCTCGGCGAGTTCGAGGCCGTGGTGCGGGGACTCACGTTCGCCGAACCGCACCTGAGCGCGGTGTCGACGGTCACCGGCGCACCGGTGCGCCCCGGCGAGTGGTCCGAGCCCGGGTACTGGGTGGCCCAGGTACGTCAGCCGGTCCGGTTCGCCGCGGCCGTCCAGGCGATGACCGGTCTGGGGGCCACCCGGTTCCTGGAGGTCGGCCCGGACGGCGTCCTCACCGCGATGGTGAGCGACGGCGTCCCGGACGCGACCGCCGTACCGACCCTGCGCCGGGACCGCGACGAAGCCGGCACGCTGCTCGGCGCCCTCGCCCAGCTGCACGTCCGGGGCGTCCGGGTGGACTGGGCGGCGCTGACCCCCGGCGGTGACGCGACCGGCGTGGACCTTCCCACCCACGCGTTCCAACGGCAGCGGTTCTGGCCGCAGTCGACGACCGACGACCGGGCCGACACCGACCCGGCGGTCCTGGGGCTGGCCACCAGCCCGCACCCGCTGCTCGGCGCGATCGTCCCGCTGGCGGGCGACGACGGCGGCGTCCTCACCGGACGGCTGTCGCTGCGGTCCCATCCCTGGCTGGCCGACCACACCGTCCTCGGCACCGTGCTGGTGCCCGGCACCGGGCTGCTGGAACTGGCCCTGGCCGCCGGGGACCTGCTCGCCACGCCGACCGTGGACGAGCTCGTCCTGGGGCAGCCGCTCGTCCTGACCCCGCGCGACGCCCGGTGGCTGCAGGTCGCGGTCGGCCCGCCGGACGACGCCGGCCGGCGCACCGTGACGATCCACTCCCGGCTGGAGTCCGCCGACCACGGCGAGCCCTGGACGGTGCACGCCACCGGCACGCTCGCCCCGGGCGACGGCGCTGGTGCCACCCTCGGCGCTGACCACGGTGCCGACCTCGGTGCCGACGCCGGTGTGTGGCCGCCGCCGGGCGCCGTCCCGGTCCCGGTCGACGGCGTCTACGACCTCCTCGCCGCCGGCGGCTATGACTACGGGCCCGTGTTCCAGGGCCTCACCGCCCTCTGGCGGCACGGTGCCGACCTCTTCGTCGAGGCCGGCCTGCCCGAGACAGCGACCGAGGACGCCGGCGCCTTCGGCCTGCACCCGGCCCTGCTCGACGCGACCCTGCACGGTCTCGGCGCCCAGGGCGCTGAGGGCGCTGAGGGCGTCGACGGTGGCGAGACCGGGGAGACGCGGCTGCCGTTCGCGTTCACCGGCGTCACGCTGCACACCGCCGGCGCCACCGCCGTCCGGGCTCGTCTCCGCTTCCACTCGGACGGGCGGACCGTCCAGATCGACGTCGCGGACCCGGCCGGCCAGCCGGTGGCGTCGATCGCCGGGCTCGCGTTCCGGCCGGTGTCCGCCGACCAGCTCGCCGGGGCCGACGACCCCGCGGCACAGTCCCTGCTCACCGTGGACTGGGTCGCCGAGACGGTGCCACCGGCGCAGGACGGCACACCCGCGTGGCAGTCCCTGTCGCTCAGCGATCCGACGGTCCCGCCCCGCTCGGGCGGAGCTACGGTCCTCCTGCTCGACGCCACCGAACCGGCGCCCCCCGCACGCGACGGCGACACGGTCGCCGGTGGCGCGGTGGACGCCCGCGTGGTGGACGCCGGCACGGTGGACGGCGGCACGGTGCGCGACCGCGCGGCCCGGGTGCTGGCCGTGCTGCAGTCCTGGCTGGCCGATCCGTCCTGGGTGGACGGACGGCTGGTCGTGGTGACCGCCGGTGCGGTGGCGGCCGCGCCCGGCGACGCCGTCCCGGGGCTCGCCGGTGCCGCCGTCTGGGGCCTCGTGCGGTCCGCCCAGGCAGAACATCCGGGCCGGATCCAGCTGATCGACGTCGACGGCCCCGACGCCTGGACAGTGCTTCCCGGGGTGGTCGCCGCGGACCTGCCCCAGGCGTCCATCCGGGCGGGCGCCGTGCGGGTGCCCCTGCTGGCCCGGGCGACGGCGGCGCCAGTGGACCCGGCAGACGCGGCAGACCCGGCAGACGCGGCAGACGCGGCGGGGCCGGCGGGGCCGGCGGGGCCGGCGGGGCCGGCGGGGCCGGTGAACTTCGGCACCGGCACGGTCGTCGTGACCGGCGCGACCGGCACCCTCGGCCGTCACCTCGTCCGTCACCTGGTGGCCGTCCATGACATCCGCGATCTGCTGCTGCTGTCCCGCAGCGGGACGGCGGCTCCCGGCGCGGCCGCCCTGCTCGACGAACTGGCGGCGGCCGGTGCCAGGGCACACCTGGTCGCGGCCGACGTGGCCGACCTCGAGGCGGTGCGTGCCGCGCTCGACGGGGTCGAGGTGTCCGCGGTCGTGCACACCGCCGGCGTCCTCGACGACGCCACGGTCACCTCGCTCACGCCCGAACGGATGGACGCGGTGCTGCGGCCGAAGGTCGACGCCGCGCTGAATCTGCGCGCGGCGACAGCCGGGCACGACCTGGCGGCGTTCGTCCTGTTCTCGTCGGCGTCGGGGATCTTCGGCGGAGGCGGGCAGGGCAACTACGCGGCGGCGAACACCTTCCTGGACGCCTACGCCGCCCACCTGCGCCACCTCGGCGTTCCGGCGACGTCGCTCGCCTGGGGACTGTGGGACACCGACACCGGCATGGCGGGTGGCCTCTCCGACCTCGCCCGGCGGCGGATGGCGCGCATCGGGATCATCCCGCTCACCGTCGCCGAAGGCCTGGCCCTGTTCGACCGGGCGGTCGCCGGCGACCGCGCGCTCCTCGTCCCGGCGCCGCTTGATCTGGCCGCGTTCCGGCCCGCGGCACAGGCGGGTCAGCTGCCGCCCATCCTGCGGGGTCTCGTCCGGACGCCGCCGTCGCGCCGGCGTGCCGCCGGTACCGGTGCCGGGGGCAACGGCGGGAGCGAGGCCGGGACGGCGTTCGGCGCCCGGCTCACCGGCCTCGACGACGTCGAACGGCAGCGGACGGTGCTGCAGCTCGTCCGCGGCCATGCCGCCGCGGTCCTGGGCTACGCCGCACCCGAGGACGTCCCGGCGAACCGGGCGTTCCGGGAACTGGGCTTCGACTCGCTCACCGCCGTCGAGCTCCGCAACCAGCTCAACGCCGACACCGGGCTTCGGCTGCCGGCCACGCTCCTGTTCGACTACCCGAACGCGGCGGCGCTCGCCGACTTCCTGATCGGTGAGCTGATCGGTGAACCCGGTGGCGGCCCGGCCGGCGTACCCGTCCGCACGGCCCCGGTCCGGCGGCCGAACGACGAGCCGATGGCGATCGTCGCGATGGCCTGCCGGTATCCCGGCGGGGTGACGTCACCCGACGAGCTGTGGGACCTGGTCGCGTCCGGCCGGGACGGCATCGGGACGTTCCCCGTCAACCGCGGCTGGGACGTGGAGGGGTTGTACCACCCGGACCCGGACCATCCCGGTACGTCGTACGCGCGGGAGGGCGGCTTCCTCCACGACGCGGCGGACTTCGACCCGGGCCTGTTCGGGATCAGCCCGCGGGAGGCCCTGGCGACGGATCCGCAGCAGCGGCTGCTGCTGGAGGCGGCGTGGGAGGTGTTCGAGCGGGCCGGTATCGACCCGCTCTCGCTGCGCGGCCACCGCACCGGTGTCTTCGCCGGGCTGATGTACCACGACTACGCGGGGCGGCTGCTGGAGGTGCCGGACGAGGTCCAGGGGCACCTGGGCATCGGCAACTCGGGCAGCGTGCTCTCGGGCCGGGTCTCCTACACCTTCGGCCTCGAAGGGCCCGCGGTCACGGTGGACACCGCCTGCTCCTCGTCGCTGGTGGCGTTGCACCTGGCGGTCCAGGCCCTGCGCAGCGGCGAGTGCGAGATGGCGCTGGCCGGCGGTGTCACGGTGATGGCGACGCCGGGCACGTTCGTCGGCTTCTCCCGGCAGCGCGGCCTCGCCGCCGACGGGCGCTGCAAGTCCTTCGCCGCCGCCGCCGACGGCACCGGCTGGGGCGAGGGTGTGGGCCTGCTGCTCGTGGAGCGGCTCTCCGACGCCCGTGCCAACGGCCATCCCGTCCTCGCGGTGGTCCGCGGATCGGCCGTCAACCAGGACGGCGCCTCCAACGGCCTGACCGCTCCCAACGGCCCGTCCCAGCAGCGGGTCATCCGCCAGGCCCTCGCCGACGCGGGTCTCACCGGGGCCGACGTCGACGTCGCCGAGGGGCACGGCACCGGCACGACCCTCGGTGACCCCATCGAGGCCCAGGCACTGCTGGCGACGTACGGCCAGGACCGACCGACACCGCTGTGGCTCGGTTCGATCAAGTCGAACATCGGGCACACGCAGGCCGCCGCCGGGGTCGCCGGCGTCATCAAGATGGTCCAGGCCATGCGCTTCGCCACCATGCCGCGGACGCTGCACGTCGACGCGCCCTCGCCGAACGTCGACTGGGCGGCGGGCGCGGTGTCGCTGCTGACCGAGGCCCGCGACTGGCCGGCGGGGGAACGGCCCCGGCGGGCGGCGGTCTCGTCCTTCGGGATCAGCGGCACCAACGCCCACGTCATCATCGAGGAGGCGCCGGCCTCAGCCGCCGCCCCGGCCGCGGCGGCGCCCGAGCGGGGGATCCGGCTCGACCCGCTCCCGGTCGTGCTGTCCGCCCACGACGGCGCGGCCCTCGCCGCCCAGGCGGGTCGCCTCCACGACCGACTGCTTGGCCGTTCCGGCCTGAGCCCCGCCGACCTGGACCGGGCCGACCTGGATCGTTCCGGTCTGGACCGGGCCGATCTGGCGCTGTCCCTGACGCGACGTGCCGCGCTGGCACAGCGCGCGGTCGTCCTGGCCGGCGGCCAGGATCTGCCGGCCGCGCTGGCCGCCCTGGCCCGGGACGAGCCCAGCGCGCAGGTGATCCGCGGCGTCGTGACCGAGGGCCGGCTCGGCCTGGTCTTCACCGGCCAGGGGGCGCAGCGGCTGCGCATGGGGCGGCGGCTGTACGAGGCGTTCCCGGCCTACGCCGCCGCGTTCGACGAGGCCTGCGAGCACCTGGACCGCCACCTCGACCGCCCGCTGCGGCCGATCCTCGACGAGCACCCCGACCTGCTCGACCAGACCGGCTACGCGCAGCCGGCGCTCTTCGCGGTCGAGGTCGCGCTCCTCGCGCTGGTCCGCCGCTGGGGCGTCACCCCGGACCTGCTCGCCGGCCACTCGATCGGCGAGGTCACCGCCGCCTACGCCGCCGGGGTGCTCGATCTCCCGGATGCCGCGATGCTGGTCGCCGCCCGCGGCCGGCTGATGCAGGCCCTGCCGGCGGGCGGCGGCATGCTCGCAGTCGGCGCGCCGGAGACGGCACTCGCGCAGGCCCTGACCCAGGCGCGGCTCGACGTCGACGTCGACATCGCGGCGGTCAACGGCCCGGAGTCGGTGGTGCTCTCCGGTTCGCGTGAGGCGCTCGACCGGGCGGCCGACCTCGCCACCGCCCACGGCTGGCGCAGCAACCGCCTGCGGGTCAGCCACGCGTTCCACTCCGCTCTGATGGAGCCGATGCTCGCCGAGTTCGAGGCGGTGGTGCGCGGCCTCACCCTCGCCGCCCCGCGCGTTCCCGCCATCTCGACGGTGACGGCCGCCGCCGTCCGGCCCGAGGACTGGGCGACGCCGGAGTACTGGGTGGACCAGGTGCGACGTCCGGTCCGGTTCGCCGACGCGATGGCCGCCATGGCCGCCGCCGGCGTCACCCGGGTCCTGGAGATCGGCCCGGACGCGGTGCTCACCGCGATGATCCGCGACGGCCAGCCCGACCTGGTCACCGCGTCGACCCTGCGCCGCGACCGGGACGAGATCACCGCACTGCTCGGCGGCCTGGCTGTTCTCCACGTGCACGGGACGGACATCGACTGGGCCGCGGTCCTCGACGGCACCGGCGGCTCCGTCGTCGAGCTGCCCACCTACGCCTTCCAGCACCAGCGGTTCTGGCTGGACACGGGCACGCCCGCCGGCGATCTGTCGAGCGCCGGCCTCGGGGACGCCGAGCATCCCCTGCTCGGGGCCGCCGTCACGATGCCGGACAGCGACGCGCTGCTGTTCACCGGCCGGCTCGGCCGCGACACCCCGCCGTGGCTGGCCGAACACCTCGTCTTCGACCGCGCCGTCGTCCCCGGCACCGCCCTGCTCGACATCGCGCTGGCGGCCGGGGACCGCGCCGGCACACCGGTCGTCGACGAGCTGGTCCTGCAGGCCCCGCTCGTGCTGCCGGAGACCGGAGGAGCCCAGCTGCGCGTCTCGGTCGGCGCCACCGACGGCGCCGGGCGCCGGACGCTGGCCATCTACTCGCTGGTCGACGAGGCGACCGGGTGGATCGGCCATGCCAGCGGTGTGCTGAGCGCCGAGGCGGTCGACGAGGAGCCGGCGGGCGAGCCGACCTGGCCGCCGGCGGCTGCCCTCGAGGTACCCCTCGACGGCTTCTACGCCGGCCTGGCCGACGTCGGTCTGGGCTACGGCCCCGCCTTCCGGGGGCTTGCCGGCGCCTGGCGGCAGGAGAACGTGACCTACGCCGACGTGCGGCTGGCCGACGAGCCCGCCGCGGCTATCGCTACCGCTGCCGACGGCGCCACCGGTTTCGGTGTGCACCCGGCTCTGCTCGACGCCGCCCTGCACGCCATCGGCGCCACCGACCTGCTCGGCGACGACTCGGGCCAGGCCCGGCTGCCGTTCGCGGTGAGCGGGGCGCGGCTGCACGCTGTCGGCGCAGGTGCCCTCCGGGCGCGGTTCACCCGCCTGGGGCCGGACACGGTGGGCGTGGCCGCGTTCGACGGCTCCGGTGCTCCGGTGATCTCGATCGAGCGGCTGGCGTTCCGGCCGGTGGCCGCGGACCAGGTCGCCGGTCGCGGCGAGACGCCGGCCCTCCCGGTCTTCGCCGTCGACTGGGTACCGCAGCCGGTGACCACCAGCGATGTCCCCGACACCCCCGGTGACTGGCCTGCCGTGACGTTGGCGGGCGGGCTGCCGGCGGAGGCCGGGCCGGCGCGGGTGGTGGTGCTGGACTGCATGCACCCGGACCGCATGGATCCGGGCCGGATGGATCCGGAGCGGGCGGGTGAGGCCGCGCCGGACGCGGAGCGTGTGCGGGAGCGGGTGGTCGCCCTGCTCGGCGTGCTGCGGGCGTGGGTGGAGGAACCGCGGTGGGCCGAGGCCCGGCTGGTGGTGCTGACCCGCGGAGCGGTGGCGGTGTCGGCGTCCCGCGGTGAGGCGGCGCCCGGCGGCGAGACTGTGCCCGGGCTGACCGAGGCGGCGCTGTGGGGCCTGGTGCGTACGGCCCAGTCGGAGCATCCGGACCGCTTCCACCTGGTGGATGTGGATGATCCGGGCGCGCTCGACCTGGCGCGTCGGGTGGTGGCCGCCGGGACCGCGCAGGCGGCGGTGCGAGACGGGTCGGTGTACGTGCCACGGCTTAGCCGGGTGCGGCTGGACGCGGCCGGATCCGCGCAGGATCTGGGCTCGGGGACGGTGGTGCTGACCGGTGGGACCGGAATGCTGGGCAGTGTTCTGGCCCGGCATCTGGTCACCGCCCGCGGAGTCCGGGATCTGCTGGTGCTCAGCCGGCGGGGCCCGGCGGCTCCCGGGGCCGCGGAGCTGGCGGCGGAGCTGACCGCCGCGGGTGCCGCCGTCCGGGTCGCGGCCTGTGACGTGGCCGACCGTGCCGCGCTGGACGAGGTGCTGGCCGGCGTCGACGTCTCCGCGGTCGTGCACGCGGCGGGCGTGCTCGACGACGGCATGCTGACCTCGCTGACCCCGCGGCGGCTTGACGCGGTGCTCCGGTCGAAGGTGGACGCGGCGCTGAACCTGCATGCGGTCACGGCCGGCCGGCGGCTGGCCGCCTTCGTGCTGTTCTCGTCCGCGTCCGGGATCTTCGGTAACGCGGGTCAGGCGAACTACGCGGCGGCGAACACGTTCCTGGACGCCTTCGCGGCCCGCCTGCGAGCGCAGGACGTGCCGGCCACCGCACTGGCCTGGGGGCTGTGGGACGCGGGCGGTGGGATGGGCGGCGACCTGGACCGGGACCGTCTCGCCCGCACCGGCTTCGGCGCGCTGTCCGTACCGGACGGGCTGGCCGTCCTCGACGCAGCGCTGGGTGGCGTACATCCGCTGCTGGTGCCCATCCAGCTCGACCTGGCGGCGATGCGCTCCCGGGCCGCGGGCGGCGAACCCGTCCCACCGCTGCTGCGCGGACTGGTCCGGGTGGCTCGCCGAGCCGCGGACGGCAGTGGCACGAGCGGCGCGGGCGGCGCGGGCGGCGCGGGGCTTGCGGAGCGGCTCGCACCCCTGGCCGAGGCCGAGCGGCAGCGGGCGGTACTGGAGATCGTCCGGGGATGCGCCGCGCGGATCCTCGGCTATCCCGCGGCGGCCGCCGTCGAACCGGCCCGGGGGTTCCTGGAGCTCGGCTTCGACTCGCTCACCGCCGTCGAACTGCGCAACCAGCTCACCGCCGAGACCGGACTGCGGCTGCCGGCGACGCTGCTCTTCGACTACCCGTCGCCGACGGCGCTCGCGAAGCACCTGGCCGCCGAACTCACGCCGGCACCGGCCGAAGGTGGCGCACCGAGCGATCTGCACGCCGAGATCGATGGGCTCGCGGTCCGGCTCGGTACCGCCGCCTTCGACGACGCCGATCGGGTGGCGATCGGCGAACGGCTCAGAGCGCTCCTGGTCGGCTTCGCCGGCACGGGAACCAGTCCCGGCCAGGACACCGGCTCGGACGACCTCGAGTCCGCCACCGCCGAGGAGATCTTCGACCTCCTCGACAGCGAACTCGGTGCGCCGTGAGCGACGGGAACGGGGAGAGCGCGGTGACCGGCGGGAAGGGACCCGTCCCTACGAGCGAAGCGAGAGCCAGCGTGCCAGCCGGCCGGGACAGGAACGGGCAACAGGCCATGAACCAGCAAGAGGCCACGAACCAGCAAGAGGCCATGAACGACCGTGGGTCCCTGAACCAGCACGGGTCCACGAACGAGGAGAAGTACCTCGCGTACCTCAAGCGGGCCACGGCCGACCTGCGCACCGCCCGGCAGCGTCTGCACGAGCTGACGGAACGCGACCGGGAGCCGATCGCCGTCGTGGCGATGAGCTGCCGCTACCCCGGGGGCGTGAGCACCCCGGAGGACCTGTGGCGGCTGGTCGCCGAGGGGCGGGACGCGATCGCCGGCTTCCCCGACGACCGCGGCTGGGACGTCGGCGGCCTCTACGACCACGAGACCGGTCGGCTCGACACCGGCGCCCACCTGGCCGGCGGCTTCCTCCACGACGCCGCGGGCTTCGACTCCGGGCTCTTCGGTATCAGCCCGCGTGAGGCCCTCGCGATGGACCCGCAGCAGCGGCTGCTGCTGGAGACCTCCTGGGAGGCCTTCGAACGGGCCGGCCTCGACCCGCTCGGCATGCGGGAGAGCCGCACCGGAGTCTTCGCCGGCGTCATGTACCACGACTACGGTTCCCGGCAGCTGGAGCTGCCCGAAGGGGTCGCCGCCTACCTCGGCAACGGCAACTCCGGGAGCGTCGCCTCGGGCCGGATCGCCTACACCTTCGGCCTCGAGGGCCCGGCCGTCACCATCGACACGGCGTGTTCGTCCTCCCTGGTCGCCATGCACCTGGCGGCCCAGGCACTGCGGCTCGGCGAGTGCGACCTGGCGCTCGCCGGTGGCGTGACGGTGATGGCGACGCCCGGCACCTTCATCGAGTTCAGCCGGCAGGGCGGCCTGGCCGCCGACGGCCGCTGCAAGTCGTTCGCCGCGGGCGCCGACGGCACCGGGTGGGGCGAGGGCGTCGGCATGCTCCTGCTGGAGAAGCTCTCCGACGCCCACCGCCACGGGCATCCCGTCCTCGCGGTGATCCGGGGAAGCGCCGTCAACCAGGACGGCGCGAGCAGTGGGCTCACCGCCCCCAACGGTCCGTCCCAGCAGCGGGTCATCCGCCAGGCGCTGGCCGGCGCCCGCCTCTCCACCGCGCAGGTCGACGCACTCGAGGCCCACGGCACCGGCACCCGGCTGGGCGACCCGATCGAGGCCCAGGCCCTGCTGGCCACGTACGGGCGGGACCGGCCGGACGACCGCCCGCTGTGGCTGGGATCGGTCAAGTCGAACATCGGCCACACCCAGGCGGCGGCCGGTGTCGCGGGCGTCATCAAGATGGTCATGGCGATGCGGCACGGCCTGCTGCCGCAGACCCTGCACGTGGACGCGCCCTCGCCCCAGGTCGACTGGTCGGCGGGCGCGGTGCGGCTCCTGACCGAGTCCCGTCCCTGGCCGGTGCAGGACGGACGTCCCCGGCGGGCGGGGGTGTCGTCGTTCGGGATCAGCGGCACCAACGCCCACGTCATCCTCGAGGAGGCCCCCGCCACCCCGGCGGCGGACACAGCCACGGCGCAGGACGACCCAGGCTCGGCGCAGGACACGGTCTCGGCGCAGGACGGCCCGACGGCGGCAAAGCTGCCGGTCGTTCCGATCGTGCTGACCGCGCGCACCGACGCGGCGCTCGTCGCGCAGGCCGAGCGGCTGGGAACAGCACTGTCGTCCGAGGGGCTCCTCCTCGCGGACGTCGGCCGGTCGCTCGCCCGCAGACCTGTTCTCGAGCACCGGGCGGTACTGCTGACCACCGCCCCCTCGGCCCTGCCGGCCTCCCTTGCCTCCCTTTCGGCCTTTTCCGATCTGTCTGACCTGTCCGACGGGGCCGATGGCGTCGCGTGCAGGCGCGGTGTGGCCGTCGAGGGTCGGTTGGGGCTGGTGTTCACCGGTCAGGGTGCGCAGCGGGTTGGTATGGGTCGGGGGTTGTACGGGGCGTTTCCGGTGTTTGCGGCGGCGTTCGACGAGGTGTGCGCGGTTCTCGATCCGCTTGTGGGTTGTTCGGTGCGGGAGGTGGTTGAGGGCGATCCGGAGGTGTTGGAGGGGACCGGGTGTGCGCAGCCGGCGTTGTTCGCGGTGGAGGTGGCGCTGCTCGGGTTGCTGCGGCATTGGGGGGTTCGGGCGGAGGTGGTGGCGGGGCATTCGATTGGTGAGGTGTCGGCGGCGTACGCGGTGGGGGGTTCGGGCGGAGGTGGTGGCGGGGCATTCGATTGGTGAGGTGTCGGCGGCGTACGCCTGTTGGATCCGCTTCTGGATTGTTCGGTGCGGGAGGTGGTTGAGGGCGATCCGGAGGTGTTGGAGGGGACCGGTTATGCGCAGCCGGCGTTGTTCGCGGTGGAGGTGGCGTTGCTGGCGCTGGTGCGGGACTGGGGGGTGCGGGCTGAGGTGGTGGCGGGGCATTCGATTGGTGAGGTGTCGGCGGCGTACGCGGCGGGGGTGTTGAGCCTGGCGGATGCGGCGGTGTTGGTGGCGGCGCGGGGCCGGTTGATGCAGGGGTTGCCGGCCGGCGGAGGAATGCTCGCTCTCGCCGCCGGTGAGGTGGAGGTACTTGCCGGGCTGTCGGCGCGGGGTCTGGTCGTGGATGTGGCGGCGGTCAACGGGCCGTCGGCTCTTGTCGTTTCCGGTCCGCATGCCGTGTTGGACCAGGTGGCGGTCCTCGCCGAGGAGCATGGGTGGCGGAGTCGGCGGTTGTCGGTGAGTCATGCGTTTCATTCGGTGTTGATGGAGCCGATGCTGGCCGAGTTCGAAACGGTGGTGCGTGGTCTGACGTTCTCCGAGCCGGCCCTGCCGGCGGTCTCGACGGTGTCCGGTGCCGCGGTCGGGGTGGGTGAGTGGTCGGATCCGGGGTACTGGGTGGCCCAGGTACGTCGGCCGGTGCGTTTCGCTGACGCCGTCCAGACCATGGCAGAGCTGGGTGTGACTCGGTTTCTGGAGGTCGGCCCGGATGCGGTGCTGACGCCGATGGTTGGTGATGTGCTGCCTGAGCCGGGGGCTGTGCTGGCGGTGTCGACGTTGCGTCGTGGTCGGGAGGAGGCCGCCACGTTGCTGGGCGCGGTGGCGGAGCTGTTCGTGACCGGGGCCCGGGTGGACTGGGCGAGGGTGTTCGAGGGCAGCGGTGCCCGGCACGTCGACCTGCCGACCTACGCCTTCCAGCACCGCCGGTTCTGGCTCGAGTCGGCCCCGGACGGCACCGATCTCCAGGCTGTCGGCCTCGACGAGACCGGTCACCCACTGCTCGGCGCCGCCGTACCGCTGCCCGACGGTGGCATGGTCTTCACCGGCCGGTGCTCCGTCCAGGCGCATCCGTGGCTCGCCGACCACGCCGTGCACGGCGCGACGGTCGTCCCGGGCACCGCGCTGGTCGAGCTGGTGCTCGCCGCCGGTGAGCGGGTCGGTGGAATGTCCGTCGACGAGCTACTCCTGCGGGCCCCGCTGGTCCTGCCGGCGAACGGTGGCGTCCGGCTGCGCGTCCTGGTGGCCGCCGCCGAGGAGGACGGCCGGCGCACCGTGAGCGTCGACTCGGCGCGGCCGGACGAGGCCGGAACCACCTGGACCGTGCACGCGACCGGTGCCCTGCGGCCCGAGATCGGCGTGCCCGACCCCGATCCGGACCTAACAGTGTGGCCCCCGACCGGTGCGGACGAGATCGACACCGCCCACCTCTACGAGGCGCTCGCGGACGCCGGGCTGGGCTACGGTCCCGCGTTCCGCGGCCTCGTCCGGGCCTGGCGGCGCGGTGAGGATCTGTTCGCCGAGGTCACCGGCGCCGAGACCACCGACGGCTACGTGTTGCACCCGGCGGTGTTCGACGCCGCGCTGCACGCGATCGCCCTCGGCGGGCTGCTGCCCGACACCGAAGGCGTCCCGCTGCCGTTCGCCTTCTCGGGCGTCCACGTCCACGGCCTCGCCGGCCTGACGGTGCGCGTCCGGCTTGCCCGCAACGCGGCCGCCCCGGCGGCCGCCCCGGCGACGAGCCCGTCGTCCCCGCAGGTCTCCGTCCGGCTCACGCTCGCGGACGGGGACGGCCTCCCGGTGGCAGCCGTCGAGTCCCTCGCCCTGCGCCCGATGTCCGCCGACCAGCTCGCCGACGGCCGCGGTCTTGCCGACCGGCTTCTGTTCCTGCCGCGGTGGCGACCGGTCGCCGGCCTCGTCCCAGCCGGCCTCGACTCCGGCAGCGCCGTCCCCGACGGTGCCGTTCTCGACGGCGTCGACCTGGCCTGGCGGACGGTGCAGCTGGGGGAGCCGCTGCCCGAGCCGGCCGAGGTGCTTGTCGTCGACTGCACCCGGGTCGCCGCCCCGCTCCCGGTGGACGCGGGCACCGCGCAGACGTGGGTACAGCTCGATCCGGTGCTGGTACGCCGACGTGCGGCTGAACTCCTCGAGGTCCTGCAGACGTGGTTGTCCGACCCGGGATGGGCGCAGAGCCGGCTGGTGGTGGTGACCGCCGGAGCCGTCGCGGTGACGCCGGATGCCGGACTGCCGGGCGATGGAGTGCCGGGCGTGGAGGCCGCTGCGTTGTGGGGGTTGGTGCGTTCGGCGCAGGCGGAGCATCCGGGTCGGATTGTGCTGGTGGATGTGGGTGGGGCCGCTGATCGTGTGGTGTTGCCGGTGGTGGTGGCGTCGGGGGTGGGGCAGGCGGCGGTCCGGGACGGGTCCGTGCTGGTGCCGAGGCTGGTCCGGGTGACGGCTGGGCGGGAGACCAGCGGTGTGGATTTCGGTGCTGGGACGGTGGTGGTGACGGGGGCGACGGGGACGTTGGGCGCGGTCCTGGTGCGGCATCTGGTCGCCGTGCACGGGGTGCGGGATCTGGTGTTGCTCAGCCGGCGGGGCTCGGCGGCGCCGGGTGCGGACACGTTGGTGGCTGAGCTGACCGCGGCGGGTGCGACGGTGCGTCTGGTCGCCTGTGATGTGGCTGATCGGGGTGCTCTGGAGCGGGTGCTGGCCGATGACGGTGTGTTCACGTCGTTGACGCCGGAGCGGTTGGACGGTGTGCTGCGGTCGAAGGTGGACGCGGCGGTCAACCTGCACGCTGTCACGCGCGACCGCGGCGTCCAGGCGTTCGTCCTGTTCTCGTCGGTCGCCGGCCTGTTCGGTAACGCGGGGCAGGCGAACTACGCGGCGGCGAACACCTTTGTCGACGCCTACGCCGCCCATCTGCGCGGCAGCGGCGTGCCAGCGACCGCCATCGGCTGGGGCCTGTGGGAGGCGGGGATGGGCGCCGCCCTCACC
>NZ_KB893752.1 GCF_000374165.1 Parafrankia elaeagni | reverse complement strand
CGGACGGTGATGCCCGGGGTGTCCATGTCGACGAAGAACGCCGTGATGCCGCCGTGGCCCGGCGCGGTGCGGGTGAGCAGCACGCAGCGCTGGGAGTACTGGGCCAGGCTCGTCCACACCTTCTGCCCGTTGACCACCCAGTCGTCACCGCGCGGCTCGGCCCGGGTGGCGAGCGACGCCAGGTCGCTGCCCGAGCCGGGCTCGGAGAACCCCTGGCACCACTGCTCGGCGCCGGAGAGCAGCAGCGGCACCATCTCGGCGGCGAGCTCCGGCGGCGCGTACGAGATCATGGTCGGTGCCAGGACCTCGATCATCGAGTAGATGCCCGGCTCGGCCAGGTCGCGGGTGGCGACCTCCTCGCCGAGCACCGCGCGCAGCACCGCCGGGCCGCCGAGCCCCCCGACCTCGGCGGGCCAGCCGTACCGCATCCACCCGGCGTCGTACAGCTCCCGGCGGACCCGGGCGAGCTGCGCCACCTGGCTGTCGAGGGAGTGGTCGGGCCCCGGGGTCAGGTCATGCTGCGCGAGCCATTCCTGGACGCCCGACCGGAATTCCTCGATGTTCACGGAGTCGGTTCGTACGCGTGCGGACGGCCCGAGTCGTGGGCTCCGCTGCGGCGGATGAACGTCATCTTCCGCGTGCGCAGACGCCAGCCGTCCGCCGTGCGCTGGTAGGTGTCCGAGTAGTAGCCGATCCGCATGTCGTGCTTGGAGTGCTCGATGAAACAGAGCGGCTGGGTACCGGACGCGTCGTCCCCGTCGATCTCGAGGAGCGCCGTTCCGGTCAGGAACAGGCCCTTGGGGGCGGCCGCGACCATCTTGGGGAACAGGTCGAGGGTGAAGATGTCGCCGAAGGCGCTGTAGGTGCCGTCGGGGGTGAAGACCGACAACAGCCCCTCGACATCGCCCTTGGTGATGGTCACCGCGTACTTGGCCAGCAGTTGCTGGATCTCGATGACATCGTCAGTGGACAAAGGTCCTGCCACCCTTCATCACGAACTTCACGTTCTGCAGCACTGAGATGTCCTGCAGCGGATCACCGGGCACGGCGATGATGTCCGCCAGCAGGCCTCCGGCCAGCCGGCCCCGGTCGGTGACATCGAGCAGCTCGGCCGAGGTGGTGGTTGCTGCCCGGATGGCGCCGATCGGCGTCATGCCGCGTTCGACCAGTGTTACCAGTTCGAGCGCGTTCCTGCCGTGCGGGATGCCCGGGGCGTCGGTGCCGACGGCGATCTTCACCCCGGCGTCGATGGCGTCCCGGACGGAGGCGCGGGCCCGGGGGAAGATCAGGGCCGCCTTCTCCCGCAGCGCGGGCGTGGCGCGGGAGATGTCCATGGCCTCGGTGAGGGCCTGGGTCGCCACCAGGAACGTCCCGTGTTTCACCATCAGCGCGATCGCCTCGTCGTCGACGAGGAAACCGTGCTCGATGCAGTCGACGCCGGCCAGCACGGCGGAGCGCACCGCCTCGGCGCCGTGCGCGTGCGCGGCGACCCGCAGGCTCCGTCGGTGCGCCTCGTCGACGACGACCCGCAGCTCCTCGGTCGAGTAGTGCTGCGCACCGGGCAGGCCGGTGTGCGACAGGACCCCGCCCGACACGCACACCTTGAGCAGCTGCGCGCCGTGCTTGATCTGGTAGCGGGCCGACCTGCGGACCTCGTCGACCCCGTTGGCGATGCCCTCCTCGACCGTCAGGTCGAGGACGTGCGGTGCGTACGCCCCGAACATCGTCGGGTCCTGGTGGCCGCCGGTCGGGGTGATCGAGTGCCCGGCCGGAACCACCCGTGGGCCGTCCACCCAGCCCGCGTCGATGGCCCTGCTCAGCGCGACGTCGAGCAGGTAGCCCCCGGTCTTCACCAGCAGACCGAGGTTGCGGACGGTCGTGAAGCCCGCCCGCAGGGTCCTGCGGGCGTTCTCCACGGCGCGCATCATCCGCAGCGGCGGGTCGTCACGCACCTGCGAGACCAGGGGGTGCTCCCCACGGCCGCCGACCAGGAGGTTGACCTCCATGTCCATCAGGCCGGGCAGGAGGACCAGATCGCCGAGGTCGACGACCTCGCCCTCGACGGGGCCGCCGACCCCGACGATCCGCTCGCCGTCGACCCTGACGATGCCGGGCCTGACGACCTCGCCGAGGTCGACGTCGACAAGCCCGGCAGCCCTGAGCGTGAGCACCGTCAGACCACGGGCTCGACGATCACATCCAGGTACGCGGCGCCGCTGTCGGGAACCCTCGGCTGCTTCCAGACCTCGACCGGGAAGGACACCATGACCAGGGACTGCATCAGGTGCATGAGGGTGCGGGCGTCCTCGGGCAGGTCGTCGAGCGGGAACTTGTCGAGGTAGGTGATCGCGTCCTCGAGCCGGGCGAAGGCCGCGTCGTAGAAGGCCTGCATGTCATCCATGCTGGAGGCCAGCCGCAGCGCGTAGCGCTCGGGCTCGGTGGCCAGGGCCCAGGCCTGGTACGGCTCCAGGTCGGCGAACTCAGACGGCAGCGGCATCGCTGAACTCCTTGACTCGGTCGGCGACGGTCTTGTGCAGGTGCCGGAGCAGGATCTCCTGGTCGCACAGCGGGAAGTCGGTGACCGTCCGGGTGGCGACCATGGTCTGGGTGGCCTCCAGGGTGTTCGCGTCCTGCAACGCGTACTCCTTGAAGGTGACCGCGGCCAGTTCCTGCGCGAGGCGCTCGCGGGCGTTCTTCGGCGGCACGAAGTACAGGCTCGCCTCGAACGTGTGCTTGTTCACCGCGGTCGGCCAGTAGTGGTAGGTCAGGTACCAGCCCGGCTTCCAGAACAGCAGCGTGAAGTTCGGGAAGATCTCGAACGAGTCGGTGCCCCACGACCGGTGCTTGGTCGGGTTGATGCCGGCAGGCAGGTCCTTGACCTCGAGGCCGTCGACGTCGGGGGTGTCCCACGGGCCGAACAGGCCGCTGCGCAGGACACGCTCGATCGGCTTGACCATCGACGGGTCCTTCGGCGGGGCCATGCCGCCCCAGGAGGAGACCATCGAGTGCGGGCTGAAGAGCTCGTAGTGCAGCGCCTCGAACCCGTAGCCGATCAGCTTCTCGGCCTCGCCCTTGACGGCCTGCTTCTGGTGCAGGACGGGAGCGTGGTAGAACTCCGCGAAGGCGTCGATGAACAGCTTCCAGTTGGCGCCGATCTCGGCCTTGTAGGAGTAGACCTCGGTCATCTCCGAGAAGGGGTAGCCCTCCAGGCCCTTGACCATGTCACCGAGGTACTCGGTGAGGGTCTCCTGCGGGTCCAGGTTGACGAAGATGAAGCCTTCCCAGACGTCACAGGCGACCTCCTTGAGGCCGTACTGCTCCTTCTCCAGGTCGAAGAACTCCTCCTCCTGCTGGACGAAGGTGAGCTTGCCGGTGAGGTCGTACCGCCAGGCGTGGTACTTGCAGATGAACTGCCGGCAGGTGCCCTCGGTCTCCTCGCCGGGGAAGTCCTCCCACACGAGCTTGTTGCCGCGGTGGCGGCAGACGTTGTGGAAGGCGCGGATCTTGCCGTCGCCACCCTTGACGATGATCAGAGACGTCCCGGCGGAGGGCAGTTCCTTGGTGAAGTAGCTGCCGGTGCGGGGGAGACGGTTGACCCGGCCGACGTTGAGCCAGGTGCGCCGGAAGATCGCCTGGCGCTCCTTCTCGTAGTACTCGGGGTCGATCGAGTCGGTGTAGTCGACGGGCGCTGTACCGAGCTCGGGATAGTTCTCGGTCCAGCTCCCCGCCGGGGGCTTGGTGAAGTGGGGCACAGGTCTACCTCTCGTGTTCGAGCTCTATGCCGGTACTGGTGCGGGCCGTGGCGAGCAGGCGACAGGCACCGACGGTGTGCGGCGGATCCATCCCCTGGCGGCCGTCGACGTGGTCCTCGGGTCGACCGGTGGCGACGGTGAGCGGAACGGAACACACACAGCCGTCCAGCCTCCCCTCGCTCCGGTGAGAACTACGTTCTCGCGGTCGATAATAAGGTTTCCATGAGAGGGGTGTCCGCGTCAACGTCCGACGCCGTCGACGGGGCGGAGGCGACGGGCCGAGACGAGCCGTTTCCGACCCCCGGCCGTGGCCGCAGCCCCGGATGAGGACTTCCACCGGCGGCGCCCCGGCGCCGCGACACCTCCCCAGGGGTCGCCAGTTCTCCAGGCAGGAGAGGGATGCTCCCTGCCGTGGAGAGGAGGATGTCATACCTTGTCCCGTGAAGGTGCCGAGGCGCTCTCCGGAACCTGTCCGACCGCTCTCGAGAACCTGCGGAGGCGCTCTCCGGAGCCTGGGTCGCCGCGTTCCAGCACGGCTCCGCCAGAGCGCCACCACAACCCCGTCGCGGCTTCACCTCGGCTCCGCCGCGGCGCCACCGAGGCTCCGACACGGGAACGGGGCGCCTACCGGCCGCGCCCCGCAGGGCGTGTCAGGAGGCGCCCCGCAGGGCGTACCGGAGGGCGCAGGCGCGCCGGAGAACTCAGGAACCCCGCACGAACGGATAGATCCTGGTGAAGTCGACGCCGGGCTCCGCGGCCGCGAACGCCTCCCACAGCGAGGAGGTGACGGTGCCGAGCGACGTCGGCCCACCCCGCTCCCGCACCTCGCCGAGGTAGAGCCGCAGATCCTTCGCCATCAGCGAGTTCGCGAAACCGGCGGCGTAGGCGCCGGTGACGACCTGACGGGGGAACTTCTCTGCGGTCGCGTTGTTCTGCCCGCTCGCCGTGTTCAGGACGTCCAGCATGGTCGCCATGTCCAGGCCGGCCTCGGTACCGAACGCGACAGCCTCACTGGTGGCCGCGAGCGCGACCGCGGCGAGGAAGTTGTTCGCCAGCTTCAGCGCCTGGGCCAGCCCCGGCCGGTCACCGACCCGGCGGCGGCGGTCCGACAGCGCCGCGAGGACCGGCTCCACCCGCGCGCACGCCTCGTCCGTGCCCGCGTACATCACTGTCAGAGTCCGGGCGCGGGCCCCGGCCACGCCGCCGGAGACCGGAGCGTCGACGTAGCCGATCCCGCGGGCGGCGAGGAGCTCGGTGATGCGCCCGGCGGCGGTCACCCCGATCGTCGAGGTGTCGACGACCTGGGTGACCCGCCGCTGGTCGGCCGCGGCGAGCTGCCCGGCGACCGCCTCCGACACGGTGCCGTCGGGCAGGCTCAGCACCACGACGTCGGCGGCCCGCGCGACCGCGGCCACGTCGTCGGCGAAGACCGTGCCCGCCGGTGCCCGGCCCGGCCCGGCGGCGTCGTGCACGACCAGCTCGACGCCGGTGGCGGCCACGTTCGCCGCGAGCGCCCCGCCCATGTTCCCCAGCCCGATGAACCCGACACTCGGTGAGGTCACGTCCGTCATCGTCACGCCCCGTCGCGTTCCGCCCGCACGGCCCGGACCGCGCGCCGCGCGGAGATCGCTGCCGGCGCGCCACAGTAGGCCGCCACCTGGAACAGCAGCTCGTCGATCTCCGCGTCGCTCACCCCGGTGCGCGGTGAGCAGCTCGCGTGCAGCCGGAACTCCTCCATCCGGCCCAGCGCGGCCGTCATCGCCATGACCAGCAGGCTGCGGTCGCGGGTGGACAGCACGCCCTCCCGCGTCCAGA
Organism: Parafrankia elaeagni; assembly: GCF_000374165.1. GTDB lineage: Bacteria > Actinomycetota > Actinomycetes > Frankiales > Frankiaceae > Parafrankia > Parafrankia elaeagni. Next base: position 33,572 of record NZ_KB893752.1, on the reverse strand, counting down.
CGCCCCATGCCTGCGTGGTGATGTGGTCCTGGAACTGCTGGCTGACCTCGTCGGTGTCGCCGGTCGCGCTGTCCACGTAGGCGTCGCCCAGCATGGCCCGGCGCAGTGCGTAGGCGGCTTGGAGCTGCTCGCTCTGTTCCATGTTGCGGTAGGTCCTCTCCATGCGTGTCGGATAACGGTCCCCGGGGGCGTCAGCGGAGGGACAGGCTGACGGTCTTCACCCGGGCGTACTCGTGCAGCGCCTCGATGCCCTTCTCCCGCCCGTAGCCGCTGGCCTTGTAACCACCGAACGGCGTCTCGATGGTCATCGGACCACCGTTCACCGCCACCTGGCCGGCGTCGATGCCCTCGGCGAGCCGCAGGCCGCGGGCGACGTCCCCGCTCCACACACTGCCGACCAGGCCGTACTCGGAGTCGTTGGCGAGCGCGAGCGCCTCGTCCTCGCCGTCGAACGGCATCGTGACGAGGACCGGGCCGAAGATCTCCTCACGGGCGACCGGCAGGTGCGGCGCCACCCCGGCGTAGACGGTGGGGCGGATGTAGAACCCGCGCGCGCCGGGGCCGTCCTCGTAGGGCCCGCCGCCGGTCACCGGCTCCACGCCGGTCGCCCGCGTCGCCGCGAAGAAGTCCAGCACCCTGCGGTACTGGGCCTCGGTGATGATCGGGCCGAAGTCGACCCCCGGGGTGAGCTTCTCGACGGCGGCGACGACCCGCTCCACCAGCTCGTCGTGCGCCCGGGCCTCGACGAGCAGCCGGGTCGTCGCCGAGCAGACCTGCCCGGCGTTCGTCGCCACCGACGAGACCGCCGCCGCGGCGGCCCGCTCGAGATCCGCGTCGGCGAACACCAGGATCGGGGACTTGCCCCCGAGCTCCAGGGTGGTCGGCACCAGCCGGTCGGCGGCGATCCGCGCCAGGTGCCGCCCGGTGGCGACCGAACCGGTGAAGGTGATCCGCCCGACCCGGGCGTCGGACACCAGCGGCGTGCCCACCTCCGGCCCGGTGCCGGTCACCACGTTGAGCAGCCCGTCCGGCAGCCCGGCCTCGGTCGCGAGCCGTGCCAGGTACACCGTGGAGACGGACGTCAGCTCCGACGGCTTGGCGACGACCGCGTTCCCGGCCGCCAGCGCCGGGGCCAGCGCCCGGCAGGCCTGGTTCAGCGGAAGGTTCCACGGGGTGATCACCGCGATGATCCCGTACGGCTCCAGCCGGGTGTAGGTGTGGCTGTCCCCGCCGAGGTCGATCGTGCGACCGTGCTGCGCCCGCAGAACCCCCGCGTAGTAACGGAAGTAGGCCGACGACATCTCGACCTCGACCCGCAGCTGGCCGGGAACCTTCCCGGTGGCGGCCCGTTCCAGCTCCATCAGCTCGGACGTGTGGGCGTCCATCACGTCCGCGACGCGCAGCAGGATCTCGCTGCGCCGCGCGCCGGAACCGCGGGCCCACGCCGGCTGCGCCGCCGCGGCGGCGGTCAGGGCACGCTCGACGTCCGGCGCCGAACCGGCGGCGATCTCGTCGCCGGCCTCGCGTGTGGACGGGTCGAGCGTCGGCAGGTACGCCCCGCCGGCCGGCGCCACCGCGTGGCCGTCGATCCAGTGATCGTGGCGGTCGGGCATGTCAGACTCCGGCCGTCACAGTCCGAGGGACTTCGCGATGATCGTCTTCATGACCTCGCTGGAGCCGCCGTAGATGCGCCCGACCCGCGCGTCCGCCCAGGCCCGCGCCACCGGGTACTCGTTGATGTAGCCGTAGCCGCCGAACAGCTGCAGACAGGCGTCGATCACCCGGCCCTGCATCTCCGTGCAGAACAGCTTGACCTTCGCCGCGTCCGCCGGCGTCGCCTCGCCGGCCACGTGGGCGAGCAGCACCTGGTCCAGCAGCGCCTGCCCGGCCTCGACCTCGGTGGCGCACCCGGCCAGCACGAACTTGGTGTTCTGGAAGGTGTTGAGCGTCTTGCCGAACACCTTGCGGCTGTTGACGTACTCCACTGTCTGCTCGACGATCGACGCCGCCGCCCCCTGGGCGTTGATCGCGATCGACAGCCGCTCCTGCACCAGGTGGGAGGTCAGGTAGGTGAAGCCCTGGCCCTCCTCGCCGAGCAGGTACTCGGCCGGGACACGGACGTCGTCGAAGAAGATCTCGACCGCTTCCTGGATGTGCAGCCCGATCTTGTGCAGCGGGGCGCCGCGGCTCACACCCGCCAGGTCACCGGGGATGACCAGCAGGGACAGCCCGGCGTGCCGCTGGGTCGGGTCCGTCTTCACCGCGGTGAGGAACAGGTCGGCGTTCAGCCCGCCGGTGATGAACGTCTTCGAGCCGTTGACCACGTAGTGGTCGCCGTCGCGGCGCGCCGTCGTCGACAGGCCGGCCAGGTCCGAGCCCGCGCCCGGCTCCGTCAGCGCCAGCGCGGCGACCAGCTCGCCGCTGGCCAGGCCCGGCAGCCACTGCGCCTTCTGCTCGTCGTTGCCGTGGTCGACGAAGTACGGAACGGAGATGTCGGCGTGGATGCGCAGCGGGCCCAGCGCGTAGCCGGCCCGCGCGGCCTCCTCGGTGACGACGGCGTTGAACAGGAAGTCGGCGCCACCGCCGCCGTACTCCTCGGGGATGCCGAGACCGAGGATCCCGAGGTCACCGGCCTTGTTGTAGAAGTCGCGCGGGGGGAGCCCGGCCTCCTCCCACTCCCGGTAGTGAGCCCCGATCTCCTTCTCGAGAAAGGTGCGGACCGCCGCCCGGAAGGCTTCGTGTTCGGGACCGTAGACCGTGCGTCGCATCCGGTCGCCTCTCTCCTGGTCAAGGCGGAAGTCTCCGCCGGATCTGTGTCTTTGCGTGGGTGTGCGGCCGAGCGATCCCGCGGTGCTGCCCGGTGGCGCCCACCGGCCCCCTGCCGGCGTGGTCCGTCGCTCCGGCCGTGAGCCGTGAGCCGTGAGCCGTGAGCCGTGAGCGCGGCCTCGGGACGGGTCGGAGCGGGGCGTGCCGCTGGGCGGAGCCTGCCAGCGGGCCGTGGCGGGCAGGTCATCGGGCTGGGGGCCGGGGCGAGCTCGCCGGGGTGAGCTGGTGGTGCCCGGCGCCGCCCGGCTTCGCCCGGCTCCGGTGGTCAGGGGGACGAGTGGCTCAGCCGAGCGGGCCCGCCCGTGGCGAGAGCCGGGCGTGCGGGGGAGCGCTCCTGCGGAGAGGACGGTTCTCGCGGGGAGAGCCCGACGCGCGCGGACGGATCGTTTCCGTGCCCGGGTGCACGGCCCGTCGGGAAGCCTGCCTGGAATCCGCTGGCGGCCGCCCGCGGGACCTCCGGAGCGGATCTCGCCTTCGACAGCATCAGTCGGATGCCTCCAGGTCGCCTCGGAGGGGTCCGCCGTGGACGGTTCACGTCGGGAGCCGCAGGTCGGCGGCCCGCGGAAATCGCGTTCTCATCAGCCGGCGGAACATTGCCAAACGTACCGCCGCAACCTGGACGCAGTCCAGCGGAGGCCCGGCTGCCGGGCGCCGGGCAGCCGGAGCCCGATCAGGTGAGATGGGCCTGCACCGATGTGAGTCTCTGCTAACGTGAACCGTCGCGTGAAAGGGGCCGGCGTGCAGTCCTCCGTGGCTTCCTCCCGTGGGCCCGCGCCGCATGGCCCCCCGCGCCGTGGCCCGGCGCCATGATCCCAGCGTGGCTCCCAGCGCACCGGTCGGGCCGGTTCCGCCGGTCGAACCGGTTCGACCGGCGGAACCGGCCACGCTGATCGAAGGTTGTTGCCCGCCGGCCGCGGACGGACCCTGCGCAGGCACCACAGCCTGCCGCGGGCGGACGAGGACCGGCGAAGTAGCGCGATGGAGGGGTGGACAGGTTGGACAAGGTGATTCCGAGCCCGGCGCTCGCCGTGGCGGACGTCCCCGACGGGGCGTCGCTGGCCGTGGGCGGCTTCGGGCTCTGTGGCATCCCGAGTGCTCTCATCCGTGCTCTCCTCGAGGCCGGTCCGAAGGACCTGGAGACGGTCAGCAACAACTGCGGGGTCGACGACTGGGGCCTCGGCATGCTGCTGCGCGCGGGCCGGATCCGCCGCACGACCGGCTCCTACGTCGGTGAGAACAAGGAGTTCGAGCGCCAGTTCCTCTCCGGCGAGCTGGAGGTCGAGCTCGTCCCGCAGGGCACCCTGGCCGAGCGGCTGCGGGCCGGCGGTGCCGGCATCCCGGCGTTCTACACCCCGGCCGGTGTCGGCACCCAGGTCGCCGAGGGCGGCCTGCCCTGGCTGTACGACGGCCACGGCGGGGTCGCCCTCGCCTCGCCGCCGAAGGAGACCCGGGAGTTCGACGGCGCCACCTACGTTCTCGAGCGTGGCATCGTCTGCGACTTCGCGTTCGTGCACGCCTGGAAGGGCGACCGGCACGGCAACCTGGTCTACCGGGCCAGCGCCGCGAACTTCAACCCGCTGTGCGCGACCGCCGGCCGGGTGACCATCGCCGAGGTCGAGGAGCTGGTCGAGCCCGGCGAGCTCGACCCGGCCCAGGTGCACACCCCCGGAATCTTCGTCCAGCGGGTCGTGCACGCCCCCGACACGGAGAAGCGGATCGAGAAGCGGACGGTGAGCTGACCATGGCCCTGACTCGTACCGAACTTGCCGCCCGCGTCGCCCGCGAGCTGGAGAGCGGTCAGTACGTCAACCTCGGCATCGGTCTGCCGACGCTGGTTCCCAACTACCTGCCCGCCGATGTGACCGTGGTGCTGCACAGCGAGAACGGCATCCTCGGCGTCGGGCCGTACCCGGCCGAGAGCGCCGTCGATCCGGATCTGATCAACGCCGGCAAGGAGACGGTCACCGTCCTGCCCGGGGCCTCGTTCTTCGACTCGGCCTCGTCGTTCGCGATGATCCGCGGCGGTCATGTCGACGTCGCGGTGCTCGGCGCCATGCAGGTCTCCCGCGCCGGCGACCTCGCCAACTGGATGATCCCCGGCAAGATGGTCAAGGGCATGGGCGGGGCGATGGACCTCGTCCACGGCGCCCGGCACGTGATCGTGATGATGGAGCACGTCGCCCGCGACGGCAGCCACAAGATTCTGGACGAGTGCACCCTGCCGCTGACCGGCCGGGCCTGCGCGCACCGGATCATCACCGACCTGGCGGTCATCGACGTCGTGGCCGGCTCCGGTCTCGTCCTGCGGGAGACGGCGCCCGGTGTGACGGTGGACGACGTCCGCGCCGCCACCGGCAGCGAGCTCGCCGTCGACCTCGTGTCGGCGTAGCCCGAGCCCGCGCGCCATGGGCCGCCGGTGGCCGACCAACGCGGCCGGACAGACCTACGGATCGTTGAGTGACGTGGACGAGGCGGGCGACGAGCCGGATCTCTACCTCGCTCGGGCGACGAACGGGCGGACCGGCTACCTCAACCGCGCTGAGTGCGAGGCGGCGACCGGCGGCACCGTCAGCACTCTCGAGGAAGCAGCCGCCTGGAACCGCCGTCTCGCCGACCTCGCCGCGGCCGGCGAGACGATCTCGGTGCCTGTGTACGCCGAGGACGGACGGACGGTCGTCGGCAGGTTCGAGTTCGCCAACCCTGCACAGGGGCGGGTGCGACCTCGGCCACAGCGCCCGCCGCGGAGCGAGTAGCCGGCGCAGTGTCTGCCTCCCGCCCGGCGGGGTGAGACGTTCCGTGGGGCGGCGGAGGCCTGGGAAACGCGCCAGGTCACCCGCGGCGAACGTGCGGTGGGGTGACCCGGCGCGGGAATCGGTCAGGCGTTGGGGTCGAAGGGGATGCCGGCCGGCTTGGCCGCTGCCAGGTGGTTGTTGAAGTTGCCGTCCTTCAGGCCGAAGACGGCGCTGCCCCAGTTGGCCGCGGCGAGAATGTCCCGGATTCCGCTCGGATAGCCGCCCCAGCCGACCAGGGGCGGGTACCGCCAGGTGTGGTAGGCGTTCTCCGGCGGCTCGTCACCGGAGTTCGCCGGCCGGAAGCAGTGGGTGCTCACGCCGTCCTTGTGATAAACGATTTTGGGGTGGGTGCCGTCCCAGCGGATCTGGTTGCTCGGGTAGATGTTGAAGTTCCCGTGCGTCGAGGTGGAGACGTACTGCGCCTGGTTGTTCTGCACCCAGACGACGACATGTTCCCAGTCGTGTCGGTGCCCGCCGATCGTGGCCTGGTCCTTCTCGAAGTAGAGGCCGTAGAGGATCGCGCACCAGCCGTTGTTGCACTTGTAGCGGGAGTAGCCGTTGGTGTTGTCGAGGTCGCTCGTGTCGTGGCAGTTGCCGTTGAGAGCACCGGACGGGTTGAGACCGCCGTTGAGGGTTCCGGTGGGACCGATCGCGGGGGTCGAGTAGCAACCGTCGGTGTCGTAGTCGTAGGCTGGCTGGAACGTCTGCTCGAAGGAGTCCGCGTTGGCGGGCAACGCGGCCGGGGGAGCCGCCAGCGCGACGCCGGCGAAGAAGCCGACCAGCACTGCGGTACAGCCGAGGACGAACGACACCCTCAGCCGGTTCCTCTTCTTCGGCACTGCCTTTCCTCCTGGTCGACCGCGGCAGGTGTCAGGCGGTCGGATCGGTCTGCCACTTTGTATTCTTCGGTCGCCATGCGCCCGGCGTGCCGGAAAAGATTGCGGCGTGATGAAGAGGGGAAGAATACTGTGAAACCCCAGGTCACGTTGTTGTCGAAAAACGTTTCTGCTGTTCCTGGGCTCAGCCCCTGGCGTCGGCCCGTCCGTCTGCTGAATGCTCATCAACAGTTATCGGAACGCGGCGCCAACGGCAGATTTCTGGTGGATGGTCGGGCGGGCAGCCTGGTCCTAGCCCCGGGCGGCTCGCCGCGTACGTGCCAGCGGTTGGCGCGGCCGATCCTCCCGAAGTTTCTGGAGGTCGCTGGAACCGGCGCTCACGACTGTGCGTCGATACCGCCATGGGAACTCATCCGGTCCGCATATCGTGTCGGCCTGCTGTGGCCCGGCTGGTCGATGTCGCCCGCCGTGGCAGACAGCATGGTCTGCGGGGGATGATGTGGGCCCTGGCCATCGGCAGTGTGGCGCTGGCCTGCGGGCAGGCGGGCGGCGCTGCGCCGGGCGGGCGCGGGCCCGAAGCCGCGGCACCCGGCGAACGCGCGGCATCCGAGGCATCCGAGTCGGGGTGGCGGTCGGAGTCGTTCCGGGACGTGGTGGTGGAGGTCCCGGCATCCTGGGAACCCGCGCCGGCACCGGGCGGCGACTGGTGCGCCGCGGTCGAGGGCCGGCCGGCGGCGTTCCCCGACAGGCCCTATGTCGACAGCCGAGGCCCCCACCAGGCCGTGAGGACGATCGCCTGCCCCGGCGGCGGGCAGGAGCCGGACCTGCATGGCGGTGGCGTGCCGCGCGAGCACTGGTCGCCGCACGTCCGGTTCGCCGCCACACCCGTCGCCGGCGGGATCGAGGAGGTGCCGGACGGGCAGGTCAGCGCGAACGGCTGGACCAGGCTCGTCCGCACGGTCGGCTCGGCGAAGGTGTTCGTCCTGACCGACGACGCGCACATCGAGGAGGCCGGGCGGATCATCGCCTCGGCCCGCCGGGCCGAGGTCGACCACCATGGCTGCGCTGCCAGCTCGCCGATCCAGGCCGGTGGGTTCGCCCGCCCGCCCGCACCGTTCGACCTGGCCCGGCTCGACGTCGTGGACACCATCGCGGTCTGCCACTACGGCCTGGACAGCCCGGTGGGCAGCCCCGGGCTGCTGGCCTCCCGCGAGCTCGGCGGGACCGGAGCGACCGCGCTGCTGGCGGCGCTCAGGACCGCGCCGGCGGGCGGGGGACCGGACACGCCGGACACCTGCGCGCACGACAGGTGGGGGGACACCGCGATCGTGCTCCGTCTGACGGCGGGCGGGTCGGTCCACGAGGCCTACGTCTACTACGACTGGTGTTTCCGCAACGGCGTCGATGACGGAACGACGCTGCGGGGGCTGACCACCGGCACCTGCGCCCCGCTCTGGTCAGGGCGCGTCGTGCAGTCCGGCGGAAGCGGCGCACCCTTCAGGGTCTGCCACCCCGGCAGCGTGTCAGCCGTGAACCCGACGAAGACCGGCTGACGAAGACCGGCTGACGGGCGCGAGCCGGCGCAGGCACCGCGGCGGGTACCTGCGCCGGCAGCGGCAGCGGCGCTCTTCGGTCAGTCGGCGATGAGCTGCGGTCTGGCGTAGCCGGTGAGCGCGGCGCGGTCCTCGGCGAGGACGAAGCCCGCCGCGATCGCCGCGTCTGTGCTGGTGTTGTAGCGCTGCACGTAGTCCGCCCGTGACGGGTAGAGCGCGGCGAGCCGAGCGGCGGGCAGCGGCCTGCTCGAACCGATCAGGAGGCAGATCGGGGAGAGCGTCGGCCCCGGTTCACCGGACAGCGCGACGGCGGGAACGTCGACAGGCGGTGTGCGGAGCCCCCCGAGGGCGATGGCGTCGGCGTTGCGGCGGACTGACGGGAACAGCCCGTCCGCCACGTCGATGCGGGCCGCGCCGCTGGGCGGCGTGTCGGTGTCGAGCCAGCTGGTGAGCCCGCGCAGCGCGGCCTTGGCGACCACGTGCAGCGGACCGTCGTTGATCGGCGCGCCGCAGTCGATGGCGGCGCCGGACGAGCCGAGCAGGTGCGCGTCGGCGTGCGCGGTGCCGGCGACCTCCCACAGCCGGAAACGGTCGCTGTCGGGCTGCCGGGCCTTGGCCGAACCGAGAATGCTGGTCAGGTCGGATTCGGCCTGCACGTCCATCACCGGCGCGACCACGTCGGTGCGGAAGGTGGTCGTGGTGCCGCCGAGGATCGCACCGGTCAGGTCCGCGTTCTGCCCGGGGCCGACGAGCGGCAGACCGGCCGCGCCCCGGCTGAGCACGTAGAAGCCGTCGAAGATGCCGGTCAGCGGCTGGACGCCGTTGTAGTAGGTCACCATCGCGAACGCCGACTGTGACTGGCCGGAGGCGATCACGTGTTCCGGCTGCAACCCGCCGATCCCGGCTCCGGCACGGAGGCTGCGTGCCACCTGGGTGAAGATGTCGTACGAAAAGCCGTCACCAGGGTGGTCGAGGGACCCGTAGCGGGCCGGATCGATTGCCTTCAGGCCCTTGCCGGCGTTCTCCGCGCCCGGCGCGGGCACCTGGACGAGGACCTGCCCACCGAGGATGCCGAGCCGCTGGGTCGACACGCCGACCCAGATGTCACCGGATCGGATGATCTCCTCGTGCAGGGTCGCCCACTCGGGGTCGGCGTCGACGCCACCGCTGACGTTGAGCCACTCGACGACGACGTTGCCGCTGAACCGCGCCGCGTCCGCCGGCTGGCGTACCAGGACCCGGGTGCGGTAGGGCGCGGTCCCGTCGGTCTGGAAGTTCCACCTGCCGTCCCCGCTGAGGGCGCCGACCGGCTTGTACGACGTCGCCGTACCGGCCGCGACGTACTCGTGCTGGACGTAGCCCGCCTGCTGCAGGTCCACGGGGATCGCGGTGCCGATGAACGGACCGTTCCCGCCTGTCAGCTCCTGCGACAGGTCCGCGGCCGGCCCGGGCACCGGCGTCGGCGTGGGCGTGGGCGTGGGCCCGGGGCCACCGCCGCCACCAGGCGGCAGGCAGGCCGTCAGCGACAGCACCGCGGCGGCGGCGACGGCAGTCGTCGTCCGCCGGAACCAGCGGGGCATCCGCCGAGGTCGGGCACCGGCGTCCTGAGACGAACCGACGTCTCCGGGTAAGGCGCCCCGGACAGATCCGTGAAGTTTCATGACGGCAACCGCTTTCATCCGAGGCAGGCCCCACCCGGACCGTGTGGCGTCTCGCACCTGGCCGCGACCGCGTCACGCGCAGGTGCCGAAGCCGGCGGCCCGGGCGGACAAGTGACCCGCCAGTAACGTCAGCGGCGCTGACTATGCCGGCCTGCGAACCCGCCGTCATCGGCCGCGGCCTACGAAGTCCCCGGCCCGAACATGGAGCGCCTCGCCCAGACCGGCGCCGCACCGGTGATCTCAGGCGATCTGGGTTCCGCCGTCGACGGACAGCACCTGACCGGTGATGAAGGCGGCTGCGTCGGAGGCGAGGTACACGGCGGCGGCGCCTATCTCGGCGGGGTAGGCGGTCTGGCGCTGGAGCAGCGTTCGGCGGCCGATCGAGTGCATCTGTTCGGCCCGGGTCGCGGCGAGCCGCGCGAAGACGCCGCTCGGATGCCACCGGCTACCCGTGCTGACGTCCCTGTCGGGGTCCTCGGGGAGTGTGCCGTAGGGCGCGATCGCGTTGACGGTGATGCCCTGCCCGCCGACTTCCTTGGCCAGGACCTTGGTGAACGCGTGCACCGCGCCCTTCATCGCCGAGTAGACCGCCAACAGAGGATCGCCCACGATTCCGGATGTCGACCCGATATTGACGACCCGGCCGCTGCCCTGCGAGATCATTCCGGGAAGCACCGCGTGGGTGCAGTTCAGCGTGCTCCTGATGTTCAGCGCGATGTCCTGCTCCCACGTGCTGGGATCGGTGTCCACGAACGCGTCCATGTCGACGTTGCCGCCGACATTGTTGACGAGCACGTCGACCCCGCCGAAGCGTGCGTGTACCGCGGCGACCATGTCACCGACCGCGGCGCGGTCGGTGACGTCTGCGGCGTGCCAGAGGGTGCCACTGGCGCCCTCCGCCGCGAGCTGCTCGCATACCCGCCGGCCCTGCACGTCGTCACGACCGACGATCACGACACCCGCACCCTCGGCCGCGAACGCCAGGGCGATCGCCCGACCGATGTTGGCGGTGCCACCGGTCACCACCACGGTGCGGCCAGCCAGTCCTGTCTTCACGAGGTTCTCTCCTGTCAGCTGGTCGGGAGGTCGACGAGGACCTTCGCGCGGCGCCCCACGCGCAGGTCGTCGAGCGCGTCACGCAGCTCGTGGAGGTCGACATGCTCGACCCACCCCGCGCTCGGATAGGCGCCCTGTGCGATCAGGTCGATGACCCGCGGAAACACGCCGGGTCCGTAGCCCAGCGAGCCGGTGAGCTCGATCTCCCCGCGCGCCAGCACCCAGGGCGCGAAGGACACCGGCTGGTCCGTCACCGCGATCCCCACGAACCGCCCCCGCGCGCGCAGCACGGCCGGGACGAGCGCGAAGACGGCGGGTGCCCCGGCGCAGTCCAGCACGACGTCGACACCCCTGCCGCCCGTCCGGCGGCGCACCTCGTCGGCGACGTCACAGGCATTCGGGTCGAGCACCTCGGCGACGCCGAGCGCCTCGATGATCTGGCGGCGGGCCGGAGCCGGCTCGACGAGCAGGATGTCGTCGACGCCGACGGCCCGCAGGCCGAACATGACCCCGATCCCTATCGGTCCACCGCCGAAAAGCAGCGCCGTCTGACCGGGCCCGGCACCGGACCGCAGCACCCCGCTGAACGCGACCGACATCGGCTCCACCAGCGCGCCCTCGGCGAGTGACATCGACGCCGGCAGGCGGTGCACCATCGCGCGGGGCACGACCGTGTACTGGGCCAGCCCACCACCGGACGAGGCGATGCCGTGGGTGATGACCAGGCGGCACAGCTGCGGCAGGTCGGCCTGACAGCGGTCGCACTCCCCGCACGAGTAGAGCGGCTCGACGCAGACCCGGTCACCGACCGCGACGCCGTCGACCTCCGGCCCCACGGCCGCCACGACCCCGGCGAACTCGTGGCCCATCACCTGGGGCAGCGCGGCGCCGGTGAGCGGGTGCGGCACGGTCGTGCAGGCCCGGGGGCCGGCGAAGAACTCGGACAGGTCCGTGCCGCACAGTCCGTTGTGGGCGACGGCTACCTTCACCTGGCCGGCCGCCGGTTCCGGCTCGGGAATCTCGTCGATCCGGATGTCCTGATGGCCGTGCAGCCGTGCCGCAAGCACAGTGCCTCCTTCGAGGGAATCAACGTCGGAATCCGGGCACGCCTCGCCTGCCGGCGGGGGAACCGGCTGCCGTGCCAGAACGACCGTGCGTCAGCGGCGGGTGCCGTCGCCGGCGAACTGGTCGGGGACCCAGCCGGGTGCCCGCTTCTCCATGAAGGCGCGCATGCCCTCCCGCGGTTCGGGCGAGTTCTGCAGTGACCAGAACATGGTCTGGTAGTCGATGGGCCCGTACGCCTCGTGGAGCATGCGCTTGACGTGCAGCCGGGCCTCGGGCGCCGTCTGCAGGATCTCCCCGGCTGCCTGGACCGCGGCGGCACGCAGCTCCTCGTGCGGCACGACCCGGCTGATGACGCCGAGCCGCAGGGCCTCCGCGGCGTCGAACCTACGGGCCGACAGCAGCAGGTCGCGGGCGACGGCGAGCCCGACGTGGGCGGGCAGGACCGCCGCGTAGGTGGCGTCGGGGATACCCCGCAGCAGTTCGGGGACGCGGAAGGTGGCCTGGTCGCTGGCGACCGCGATGTCCGCCATCATCGCGATGAGCAGCCCGCCGGCCTGGCAGATGCCGTTGACCGCGGCGATCACCGGTGCCGGGCTGTCCCGGACGGTCAGGAACGGCAGCACGTCCGCTCCGGTGAGGTCGGGCAGCGGGGCGTCGCCGGGTTCGGAGCGGCTGCCCAGATCACCGCCCGGTGCGAACACGTCGCCGGTGCCGGTGATGATCAGCGCGGCGAGGTCGGGATCGGCGTTGACCAGCTTCACCGCCCGCCGGATACCGAAGTACATAGCCGGTGTCAGCGCGTTGCGCGCACCGGGCCGGTCGATGACGCACCAGCCGATGGCGCCGTCACGCTCGAAACGAAGGCCGGCCGCGCCCAGATCATCTGTCATTCCGTGTTCCCCTCACTGTGCGGAGATAGGAGATAGCAGGGCCTGCACCCGGCTTCTGGCCAGCCGGGCCGCCTCGGTCGGGGCCATCGCCGTCATCGCCGGCGAGATGACCTCCGGCCCGACGGAGTTCAGCGCGCCGATCCGGTCGAGTGCGCGGACCAGCCGGGCGAGGTCGAAACAGCCGTCCCCGGGCAGCAGGCGGTGGAAGGTGTCCTGCGCGATGTCTCCGCGCAGGTCGGATCCGCCGTCGGAGACCTGCACCGCGAAGATCCGCTCGCCCGGAACCGTCTCGAGCGTCTCGTAGTCGGGATTGCCGCGGAAGAAGTGCCAGGTGTCGAGGACCAGGCCGCCGTTCGCCCGGTCGGCGGCCAGCACGACGGCCGCCGCGCCCGGCAGGTCATGGATCGCCATCATCGCCAGGAACTCGAGCTGCACGCGGGTACCGGCCCCGGCCGCGCGATCACACAGCCGGCCGAACGCCGCGGCGACGTCGTCGAACGGCAGATCGCAGGTGGGACGGGAGAACACCGTCAGCGCCTCGGCCGGCAGCGCCTCGCACATGCCCAGCACCTCGTCGGTCGTGAACGCCACGGACCGGGCGGGCACCGGTTCCCCCTCGTACCAGTTCATGAATCCGTCCAGCACCACGCCCAGGCCGGCGTCGCGCAGCCTGCGGCCCAGCTCCCGCGGGCTGGTGCCCGCCTCCTGGGCCAGCGCCACGTCGAGCGGGCTTATCGAGAGCCGCTGGAACCCGTTCGCGGCGGCGGCGTTGATCCGTCGCTCGAGCGGGCTGTCCAACCCGAGCGTCCCCGACCACAGGACCCAGTCCCTTTCCTGCTGTGCGTGGCTCATGCCGCGTTCCTCTCCTGCTGGTCGGGGCGAGGCTCCGGCATGCTGCCGCCGTTCGACAAGCCGCCTCGCCGACCGCGCGGAGGCGTGCGGCGGTGACCGCGGGCCGGCCGGCCTCGTCGGCCGTACGTATCGGCACGTTACGCCTGGTTCGGCACTGAGTGCCACATGCGATATCAAGGGGCGATAACAGCGCGTAGACTCGCGGCCATGGCGGGCGACGTGGAGGCAGGGCTCCCGCTTCGCGAGCGCACCCGCCGGGCCGTGCGAGCCGAACTGCTGGCCGTGGCCATGGACCTGTTCACCCGCAGGGGCTACGACACGACCACCATCGACGAGATCGTGGCGGCCGCGGGGATGTCCCGGCGGAGCTTCTTCCGCTACTTCACCTCGAAGGAAGATGTCGTGCTCGGGCATCTGGACAGCCTCGGTGAGGAACTCGCCGAGGCCCTCGCGCAGCGGCCCGCCGGCGAGGACGCCTGGACCGCGCTGCGCCGTGCCTTCGACGTGTTCCTGGCGCACCACGCGCGTGACCCGCAGGACGCGCTCGCCATCCGTCGCATGCTCGACAGCAACCCCGACCTGCGGGCACGCAACCTGGAGAAGCAGTGCCGGTGGCACGAGCAGCTCCTGCCGCACGTCGCGCCCCGCCTCGCCGCCGCCCCGGCGGGCAACGGCGTCGACGCGCGCCCCGCGGCGATGATCGGGGCCGCGCTGGCCTGCCTGGAGGCGGCGAACCGTGCCTGGAAGGCGTGCGACGGCGAGCATTCCCTGGACCGGATCCTCGACGACGTCATGCGCGCCGTCCGCCCTGGCGCCTTCTGACCGGCAGCATGCGTGTCCGGCCAGCTCACTGGAAGGCGTGCCCCCCGGTCCGTGCCAGGGTGAAGGCCATCCGCAGGGCGAAGGCATCGCGGCCGCGGCGGGGATCCTTCCCGGTCAGGGCGATCACCCGATCCAGGCGGTAACGCAGGGTGTTCACATGTACCGGGATGCTGCGCGCGGCGGCGTCGGGCGAACCGTCATGGGCGAGCAGAGCATCCACCGTCTCCACCAGTCCTCGTCCGGCGGAGGCGAGTGGACCGTGGCATTCGGCGACCAACTGGTCCGCGGCCTGCTGGTCGCCGCACAACGTGCGTTCGGGGAGCAGGTCGTCGACGTGAAGGAGGCCGGGAGAACCCTGCCAGGCGGGAACGGCCCGTAACGAGGACAGCACCGCCGCGGTGGCCGGGCCGGCAGCGCTCAGGGAGCCGACCATGCCACTGGTGACAATCGTGTGGTGGGTGATGAGCGGACCGCTGGAGCCGGCCACCTCGGTGTTCCACCTGCTCGGCGAGGCCAGGTCGGCGAGGGCGCCCGCGGCGGCGTCGGGAAGGATGGCCAGGACGTACCGCCCGCGCTGGGCGGCGCACACCGTGACACGGTGCCGTTCCGCGGTCCGGGTCACCTCGTGCAAAACGTGCACGCCGGCGTCGGGCCTCGGGAGCAGGCCGATCACCTGGACTGGAACACCGAGCGGGAACAGGCCGGAGGCCCGCTCCGCGATCTGTTCCTCCCCGCCGTCGACCAGAGCGTCCAGGAGAAGCATCTGCCGTTGGGCGCCCGCCCGGCCGCGGTTCTCGGCCACTTTCGCGTAGACGGCCGCCGCGGCGAAGGCGACCTCGCGGCCATAACGTTCCAGAGCTCCGCGTACCAGCGACGCGGAGGTATCGTCCATCACGTCGTCGAGGCCGTTCAGAACGACATCGACGGTCAGACGGATGAGTTCCAGGATCTGGTCGAGAGAGATCTGCCCCGTGACCTCCAGCGGAGCTCCGGAGAAGATGCTCCGTAGTCGTGGGGGCTGCGGTGTCGCGATGTCCGCCGCCATCATCATCAACTCGCGCCCGACGACCAGGCGGGCCCAGGACCGGGTCTGAGCCGGCAGGCTGGGAAACCACGGCACCGAGCCGAAGGCGTCAGCGGCTGTTTGTGAAAGGGCGCGGACGGCCCGACGCAGCTCCTCGATCGCCGCGGTGTTGCGGGCCTCCTCGGCATCCTGCTCCGACCGGTCCGAGCCCGCCGCCACTGCCGCCACCCTGCTCAGGAGACCGGCGCATGCGCGCCCGCTTCGACGACGGCACCCCGGCCGAGGTCCTTCGTTCTCGTCGGAGTGTCTTCGGGGCGCTCGGGCGGCGAACTGTATGGGAACAATGTCGGACCGTCGTAAATCATGCTGCCTCCGTCCGCCCACCGCCCGACGCCGTGCTGTGGCGTCGCGACGAGCATCGCGGATAACGGGGCTACTTCATTCATGTCGCTCGCCGTGGGCCTCTCTCGGGTATGTGTGCGGTCTGGTGCCACGGGAGATCGTGGGAGTTCGATCGCCCGATGTGGCTGTCTTCGTTTTGTGTTTGGCATACGCCTAACACGGGTTGGAGAGGGTAGTCAAGGTGCGCAGAAGATGCTGTGGCGCGACCAGGTGTGGCACTGGGTGATGTAGTAGTCGAGTTTGCCTGAGGTGAGGCATCGCACCAGCTCGCGAGATCGGATCGTGAAGATTCGTGGCGGGGTGTGACGAAATTCCGGGCAGGTGTTGGCGTCGCCCTGTTCCGGCGTCTGGGATTCGTAGTCCATGAGCCGCCCGGGAATTTCGTAGCCGCGCTCCGAGGACGGGTGGCCGGCTGCTCGCCAGGCTGTCCTGTGAGCTGCCGGGTTCGTCCGGTTGTGTCAGGGATCGACCCTCTGTCGGCGTCGACCCTCTGTGGGTCCGGTCAGAGCTCGGACTGATCTGCACCCTCGCATCTCGCATCTCGCATCTCGCATCTCGCACCTCGATCGGAGCCTCGATGAGAATTTCCACGACCGCCGACGACCGCGGCGATCTTCCGGTGGTTCCGACGAGGGCGAGTACCCTCGTCGACCACCTCGTGCACTGGACGGAACACGAACCGGACGAGCCCGCGATGACGTTCGTCGACTATGAGCGGGACCGCGACGGAGTTCAGACGACACTGACCTACCGGGAGCTCCACGAACGGGTGCGGGCGGTGGCGGTCGGGCTGGGTCGGGTCGTCCAGCCAGGTGACCGGGTGGCCCTGCTGACGCCGCAGAACCTCGACTACGCGGTCGCTTTCCTCGGTGCGCTCGCGGCCGGTGCGGTGGCGGTGCCGCTCTTCCCGCCCGGGTACGGGGTCAGTTCCGACCGGCTCGCGGCGGTGCTCGCCGACAGCGATCCGCGCTGCGTCGTCACCTCGGCGCCGCTGCTCGACCAGGTGGAGACCCTCGTCAAGGAATGGTCGGCCCAGGGAGCGTCCTCCCATGAGGTGATGGTTGTCGCCGTCGACCGTTTCACCGGCGAGAACTTCGACGACCTGGCCTGGGCCACCCGCCCGCGGCCCACCGCCGAGGACGTGGCCTATCTGCAGTACACGTCCGGGTCGACCCGGGTACCGGCCGGAGTGGTGATCACCCATGGGAACGTGGTGGTGAACGCCTACCAGGCGGTGGCGGGACACCGGGTACAGCGCAGTGCGGACTACACCACCGTCAGCTGGCTTCCGCTTTTCCACGACATGGGCCTGATCCTGTCGATCGCCGGTCCGGTCGTCGCGGGCGCCCATTCTGTGGTGTTCGACCCGCTGGCCTTCGTGCAGCGGCCGCTGCGGTGGCTGCAGCAGACATCCCGGTATCCGGCTGTCGTCACCGCGGCGCCGAACTTCGCCTACGACTACTGCGTCAAGCGGGTCAGGGAGGCGGACAAGGCCGAGTTGTCGCTGGACCGTGTGCGGAGTTTCGCCAACGGCGCCGAGCCGGTCCGGGCCGACACACTCAGGCGCTTCTACGCCGCGTTCGCCGGGTGCGGGCTCCGGGAGACGGCGTTGCGACCGACCTACGGTCTGGCCGAGGCGACCGTGCTGGTCTGCGTGAGTCCGATGGACGAAAGCCCGACCACCGTGTTCGCCGACTCCGACGCTCTCGCGCTCGGCCACCTCGAACCGCCGGCCGGCCCGGCGGCGAAACGGACCGAACTCGTGTCCAGCGGCGCCCCGGTGGATCAGGAGCTGCGCATCGTCGACCCGGTGACCTGCCGGGCACTGCCGGACGGCACGGTGGGCGAGATCTGGATCCGCGGCGACAACGTCGGTCGCGGCTACTGGCGCCAGGAGCAGACCAGCGAGGAGGTGTTCCGGGCGGTCCTGCGCGACACCGCGGCGGGCGCCCGGGCCGAGACGACAGCCACCGGGAGCTGGCTGCGCACCGGCGACCTGGGGATCTGGCACGAGGGCGGGCTCTTCGTGACCGGCCGCATCAAGGACATGATCATTGTGGACGGTCGCAACGTCTACCCGCAGGATGTCGAATCCACCGTCGAGGAGGCGCATCCGGCCGTGGGCCGACATCGCACGGCGGCCTTCACCGTGCCGACCACCGGCGGGGGCCGCGGCGAGGGCGGAGATGGCGGCGAGGGCGGAGATGGCAGCGAGGGTGTCGTTGTCGTCGCCGAGCGGTATCGCGCGGCGGACGGCGCGGCGGACGAGACCGGCGCGGTCGCCCGGGCCGCGCGCGCCGCGGTGTCGTCCGAGCACAACGTCTCCCTGCACGACTTTCTGCTGGTGGAGCCGGGCTCGGTGCCTCGCACCTCCAGCGGGAAGATCGCACGGAGGGCCTGCCGGCAGGCCTATCTCGACGGCCGGTGGGACATCCGGTCGGGTTCGATCGGGCACGACCTGTGAGCGGGTCCGGGCCTCGGCCGTCCGAGAGCGAGCTGGTGGCCTGGCTGGTCGCGCAGGTCGCCGACACCGCGGAGCTCGACCCGGCCGACGTCGATCCCGACCAGCCACTGAACGAGGTGGGCCTCGCCTCGCGGGACGCGGTGGCTCTCACCGGGGAGATCGAGGAGTACCTGGACGTCGTGCTGCCGGCGACGCTGGTCTGGGAGAACCCGACCATCCGTCTGCTGGCGCGGGTGCTGACCGGCGCGGGCGACGCCCAGGCACTGCCGCCCGCGGACGGGCCGGCGACGGGGACCCGCCCGGCAGCGCCGGCACAGCACGGCGCTCCCGCACAGCACGGCGCTCCCGCGGAGCCCAGCACGCTGGCGGAGCACGGCGCGCCGGCGGAGATCGCGGTTGTCGGTGTCGGCTGCCGCTTCCCGAGCGGCGACGGGCCCGAGGAGTTCTGGGCGACCCTGACCGCCGGGCGGGCCGGTGTCGGCGAGGTGCCGCCGCAGCGCTGGGCGCCGTTCGCCGCCAGGGCGCCCGAGCAGGCGGAGCTGCTCGCCCGCACGACCCGCTGGGGCGGGTTCCTCGCCGACGTCGAGGGTTTCGACGCGGAGTTCTTCGGCATCACGCCGCGTGAGGCCGAGCTGATGGACCCGCAGCAACGCCTTCTGCTCGAGGTCGTCTGGGAGGCGCTCGAGCACGCCGCCATCCGGCCGTCGTCGCTGCGGGGCACCCGCACCGGCGTCTTCGTCGGGCTCAGCGTGGCCGAGTACGCGTACCTGACCACCGCCGACCTGACCGCGATCGATGCCTGGACCTCGACCGGATCGGCGCCGAGCATCGCCGCGGGCCGCATCTCCTACCTGCTCGACCTGCGCGGGCCGAGTGTCGCCGTCGACACGGCCTGCTCGTCGTCGCTCGTGGCGGTACACCAGGCGAGCCAGAGCCTGCGGGCCGGGGAGATCGACCTCGCCATCGTCGGCGGTGTGAACCTGCTGCTGACCCCGGCCGTGACCGTGAACTTCGATCTGGGCGGGGCACTGGCGGCGGACGGCCGCTGCAAGACGTTCTCCGCCGGCGCGGACGGCATCGCGAGAGGCGAGGGCTGCGGCGTCGTCGTGCTCGAAAGGGCGGCCGATGCCAGGCAGGCGCGTCGGCCGGCGCTGGCCGTCATCCGGGGCAGCGCGGTCAACTCCGACGGCCGGTCCAACGGTCTGACGGCGCCCAGTCCGCAGGCTCAGGCCGACCTGCTGCGGACGGCCTACGCGACAGCCCGGATCGCCTCCGACCAGGTCGACTACGTGGAGGCGCACGGCACCGGCACGCCGCTGGGCGATCCGATCGAGGCCAGCGCCCTCGGCGAGGTGCTCGGCGCGGGCCGCCCGCCCGACCGGCCGCTGCTGACCGGCTCGGTGAAGACGAACCTCGGCCATCTCGAGGCGGCGGCCGGCATCGCCGGGCTGATCAAGGTGGTGCTCGGACTGCACCACGGGCACATCCCGCTGAGCCTGAACTTCACCGCCCCCAACCCGTTCATCGACTTCGCCGCCGCCCGGCTCCGCGTCGTCACCGGACCCGCGCCGCAGTCCTGGCCGCGCTACGGCGGACGGGCGACGGCCGGAGTGTCGGCCTTCGGGTTCAGCGGGACGAACGCGCACGTCGTCCTCGCCGAGGCCGGACCGGCCGACGGCGCTCACGACAGCCCGGGGCTGACGGGCGCCTCCGGTGACCTCCCGGCCGTGCCCACCGCCGGCCCGGTACTCACGGTGTCGGGGCTGACCGCGGACCGGGCGCGGGTGGCAGCCGGCGACCTCGCCGACTGGCTCGCCGCGACGGCGTACCCGGGGACGGCGTACCCGGGGCCGGCGGATCCCGGGCCGGCGGACTCCGCGTCGGCGGATTCCGGGGTGGCGGACTCGGTGATGCGGCTCGCGGAGGCGGCGGGCATCCTGGCCCATCACCGGGACCACGGGCCGGCCGCGTTCGCCGTCGTCGGCCGCGACCTCGACGGCGTGGTCGCGGGCCTGCGAACGGTCGCCGCCGGTGGTGACCGCAGTGGACGACCCGACGTCGTCGTGGCGGCGGGACCGACAGGCGGCCGAGGCAGAGAACGAGCGGAGACGGCCCGAGGCCCGTTGTTCGTGTTCTCGGGCTACGGCTCGCAGTGGCGGGGCATGGGCGCCCGCCTGCTGGCCGAGGACGCGACCTTCGCCAGGATCGTCGCCGCGGTCGACGTTCTGACCCGTCGGCAGGCCGGGTTCTCGGTCCGCGCGGCGCTCGGGTCGACGGCCGCGATCGAGGGCGTCGCCGCCACGCAGCTGACGCTGTTCACGATGCAGGTGGCCCTCGCCGGGACGCTGCGCTCCTACGGCGTCGTGCCGGGCGCGGTCCTCGGTCACTCCATGGGCGAGGTCGCCGCCGCCGTCGTCGCCGGAGCTCTGGACCTGGCCGACGGCGTGCGGGTGATGGCCGTCCGCTCCCGGCTGCTGGAGTCCGTGGAGATCACCGGGATCGGCGCGATGGCGATGGTGGGGCTGTCCGCCGCCGAGCTCACGAAGATCACCGCCGAGGACGACGCCTACCCCGGTGTCGGTGTCGCCGTGTACTCCTCGCCCACGCAGTGTGTCGTCGCCGGCGACCCGGCCGGGGTGGCGGCGCTCGTCGAGCACGCCGGGGCCCTCGGCCGCGATGCCTGGGCCCTCGACGTCCGGGGTGCGGCGCACTCGCCGGCGGTGGACCCGGTGCTCGCCGAACTCACCGCCGCGCTCGCCGACGTCCGAGGCCGGGCGCCCCGGATTCCGCTGTACGGCACCGCGTTGACCGACCCGAGGTCGGTGCCCGCCTTCGACGCCGAGTACTGGGCGGCGAACGCACGGCGTCCGGTGCGGTTCACCCAGGCGCTCGCCGCGGCCGCCGAGGACGGCTTCACCACGGTCGCCGAGATCGCGCCGCATCCGGTCGCGGTGGCCTCGATACGGGAGACCCTGCGGGCCAGCGGGGTGCGGGAGCCGGCACCGGTGGTGCTGGGCCGCCGCGACACCGACGACCACGTGTCGTTACGCGCCGCCGTGGCGCAGCTGGACCTGCACGGTGTGGCCGTCGACCGGCACCGGTTGGTGCCACTCGTCCGCCCACGGGCCGCCACGCCGGCGGCAGTGCCGCCGCGGACCCGCTGGCACCGCCGACGCCACTGGTTCAGCCCGCCCCTGCCCGCCGGCCAGGCTCCGGCCCGCGGCGCGGGTGTCCTCCCACCCGCCGGCCAGCACCCGTTCCTGGGCCAGCGGGTCGAACTGCCCGAGGGCGGCCGCCACCTGTGGCGCACCGTCACCGGTACGGATCTGCTGCCGTGGCTCGGCGACCACCGGCTGCGCGGCGCCGCCGTCATGCCGGGCGCGGGGTTCGCGGAGACGGTGCTCGCCGCCGCCGCGGAGGCGTTCGGCGTCGACCCGGCGCAGGTCAGCGTGCACGACCTCGACCTGCTCGGACTGCTGTCCGTCGAAGGCCGGGTGGAGCTGACGACGTCGGTGACGGTCACCGGCAGGCTCGCCGCGGTGGTCGACGTCCACGCCCGCGGCGCCGGCATCGGTCCGGGCGCGGGCGCGGGCGCGGGGGCGGGTGCGCGTGCGGGGGCGGGTGCGCGTGCGGGGGCGGGGGCGGGACCCGGGACGCCGCTGCCGTGGGAGAAGCACGCCACCGCACGGGTCACCGTCGGCGACCCCCTCGGGTGGGACGACGACTGGGACCCGCTGGTCGACGCCGTCGAGGTGGACGTCCCGCGGTTGTTCGCCGAGATCGGCCACGCCTACGGCCCCGCCTTCACCGGCGTCGACGCGGCCCTGGCCGGTGCGTCGACGGACCAGGACGGCGGGTGGGCGACCGCCCGGGTCGGCCTCGGCCCGGCGGCTCCGGCGGACGGCGCGTTCGTCGTGCATCCCGCCCTGCTCGATCTCTGCCTGCAGGTCTTCGCGGCCGCCGGCCGGTCGCTCCCGGCGAGCCAGGGGCAGGAGGCGCGCCGGTGGTACGTACCGGTCGGCGTCGGCTCGCTGCGCGTCCTCGCCGACCCCGGCCGGGGCGGGCGCTGCCGGGCGCGGCTGCGTCGGGTGGACGCCGACGTGCTCCGCGGCACCGTGCAGCTCCTCGGCGCGGACGGGGAGGTGCTACTCGAGGCTCGGGACGTCCACCTGCGGGCCCTGGCGGATTCCGCGGTGCCCGTTCCGCTGGCACGCCGGCTGTACGAGACCCGGTGGGATCCGGCGCCGCTGCCCGCGGAGTCGGCGCGCCCCGCGCCTGCCAGCTGGCTGATCGTCGACGTAGCCAGCGGTGGCGGCAGCGTCGTCGCCGGCCGGCTCGCGGTCGAGGTCGAGGTCGGTCTGCGGGCGGCCGGGTACCGGGTGGCCACCGTCCACGGCACCGGGCGGGCCGCTGCCGTCCTGGAACGGCCGGCGGACGACCCTGATCGGACGGGTACCGGTCTGGTGCTCGTCTGCCCGCCGGCGGTTCCGCTCGAGGCCGATGCAGCCTCCGTCGACCCGACTGCCGCCGCGGCCGCCGACCTGGTGTTCGCCGCGGCCGAGATGGTCCGGGCCGCGACGGCCGGACCGGGGGGGCCGATCCGACTGTGGGTGGTGACCCAGCGCGCGGCGGCGCTCGACGGGCCGGGTGACCCCGCCGGTGGATGTCTGCGCGGAATCGTCCGGGTCCTCGCCTTCGAACACCCGGAGCTCGCCGCGACCGTGGTCGACGCGGACGTCAGCGGGGACGGGGACACGGCCCGGGACCGGCGAGGGACGGCGGGGGAGTCCGTGGTCGCCGAGCTGCTGGCCGGTACCGCCGACGACGAGGTCGCCTGGCGCGGCGCTACCCGCCTGGTCGGCCGGCTGTATCCCGCCGGTGACGCCGTCCGGGCAGCCAGCCCCGGCAACGCGGTGAGTTCCGATGACGCGGTGGGGCCGGTGGTTCGTCCCGGCAGCTATGTCGTGACGGGGGGTCTGTCAGGGCTGGGGCTGTCGCTGGCGCGGTGGCTCGGTGACCGCGGCGCGCGGCGCGTCGTCCTCAACGGCCGGTCCGGCCCGTCCGCGGCGGCCGGCGCGGAACTCGACGACATCCGACGGGCCGGTACCGACGTCGTCGTGGTGACCGGCGACATCGCCGAGCCGGCGGTCGCCCGGCGGCTGGTCGAGGCCGCTGTCGCCGACAGCGTCCCGCTGCACGGTGTGGCGCACGCGGCGGGTGTGCTCGACGACGGTGTCGTGCTCGGGCTGGAGCGGGCCAGCCTCGACCGGGTCTGGCGGCCGAAGGTGCACGGTGCGCTGCGGCTGCACGCGGCCACCCGGGGCATCGACCTGGACTGGCTGCTGCTGTTCTCGTCGGCGGCGGCGCTGTTCGGCTCACCGGGGCAGGGTGCCTACGCGGCGGCGAACGCCTGGCTGGACGCGTTCGCCCGGCGGCGGCGCGCCGACGGGCTGCCCGCGACGAGCATCGAATGGGGCGCGTGGTCCGGCATCGGTGGCGCCCGCGACAACGACAACGTGCTGCTCGCGCCGATCAGCCCGGCGGAGGGCTTCGAGGCGCTCGAGGCGGTGCTGGTCACCGACCGCCCGGTGACCGGGGTGACCGGGGTGAACGTAGCCGCGGCGGTCGAGCTGTTCCCCGCCCTGGCCACGATGCCGTTCTTCACCGAGCTGGCAGGACCGGGCCGGACCACCGGTGCCGGCACCAGCCCGTCCGCGGACACCGGCGGCGGCCGGCCGAACGGTGGCGACTGGATGGGCGTGCCCGCGCTGCTGGCGCTGCCCGCCGACCAGGCCCGCACGGCCGCGACCGAACGGATCCGGGCCCGACTCGCCTCGATCATGGGCTTCGGGGACGGGGACGGGGACGGGGCCGGGAACGTGGACCCGGATGTGCCGCTGACCCAGCTCGGTCTCGACTCGCTGATGGCGATGCGGGCGAAGAACGCCGTCGAGGCGGACTTCGGCGTGGCGCTGCCCGCCCGGATGCTGCTGCAGGGCGCCAGCCTGAGCGACTTCGAACACCACGTGGCCCGCGAGCTCGGTCTGTCGAAGGCGTCCCCGGTGGCGTCGCCCGGGCCGACGCGGGTCGGGCCGCGCGACGCCACCGAGCGGTGGCTGGCCGGGCTGTGGCGGGAGGCCCTGGGCCGGGATGACCGGGACGGCGCGACCGGCCGGGACGGTGCGAGTGGCGTCACTGACGCGATCGGCGTCACCGACTCGTTCCATGCGCTCGGCGGCGACGAGGCGGCCGCCGCCCGGCTCGTCGAGGCGGTCCAGACGCATCTGGACGAACGATCCGCCGCCGGCGTCGGCGGGCAGGCCGACTCCCTGGCCGGGGGGCCGCGGGTCAGCACGACCGAGCTGTTCGCCGAACCGACGGTGGCGGCGATGGCCGACCTGCTGCGCGACCGGTTCGAGGGGGACACCGGGTCGCCGGTGCGGTTCCTGCGCCCGCTCGGCGACGGAGCACCGCTCTTCCTGTTCCACCCCGCGGGCGGGACGTCCAGCGTCTACCACCCGCTGGTGTCGCAGCTGCCCGCCCGGCTGGGCTGCGTCGGGTTCGAGCGGCTGGACGAGATCCGGACCGTCGAACGGAAGGCCGCTCGCTACGTCGAGCTGCTACGGGAGTTCCAGCCGGCCGGCCCCTACCGGCTGGCCGGCTGGTCCTTCGGTGGCGTGCTGGCCTACGAGGCGGCGGTGCAGCTCGTCGACGCGGGCGAGACGGTGGATCTCGTCGCGATGATCGACAGCATCCAGCCGCTGCCGGCGCCCGCACCCGCGCCCGGCCGGTCGGCCCACGACCTGGTCTCCGCCCGGCTTGCCCGCTTCGTGTCCTACATCGAACAGACCTACGACACGACGCTGGACGTCGCCGTCGACGCCCTGGCCGGAATGCCGGAGGACCAGCAGGTCGACCTGCTGACGAAGGCGATCGCGGACGCCGGTCTCGGGATGAGCCCCGGCGTGCTCGCCCACCAGCGGACGTCCTACCTCGACGCCCGGATCGCCGAACGGTACCGGCCCCGGCGGTACGCCGGCCCGGTGATTCTCTACCGGGCCGAACGGCCCGAGGCGGTGATGACAGCGCTGGACGAGCGCTACCACCGCACCGACCTGGCGCTGGGCTGGGACGAATGCTGCGACGACCTCGAGGTTGTGGTCCTGCCGGGAGATCATCTCTCGCTCGTCGACCGGCCGGACGTCGACGCCGTGGCCCGCCATCTCGCCGCCCGTCTCGCCCGCCGTCCCCGCCATTCCCGCCGCCCCGCCGCGCCGTCCACAGCCGCCGTGACCGCCGAGACCACCACCAGCACGCCGGGAGTGGACCGATGACGATCGCCGACTCCGCAGGCCGCACCACGGCCGTGGCCCGGCTGGTGGAGCTGCGTCAGCGCGGGGAACAGCCACTGCCCGCCGGGCCCCGGGGCACGGCCGACCGGCAACAGACCCCGGGCCGGCTGACCGCGCGGGAACGCATCGACCTGCTCCTCGACCCGGGGACGTTCTCCGAGTTCGACGCGCTGGCCCGCCACCAGTGCCACGAGTTCGGCCTCGGCGACCGCCGGCCGGCCGGCGACGGCGTGGTGACCGGTTTCGGGACGGTACACGGCCGGCAGGTCGGCGTCTTCGCACAGGATCGCACCGTGTTCGGCGGCAGTCTGGGCGAGGCGCACGGACGAAAGATCTGCAAGATGATGGACCTGGCGATCAGGACCGGCTGCCCGATCATCGGGATCAACGACTCCGGTGGGGCACGCATCCAGGAGGGCGTCGCGTCGCTGGCCTACTACGCCGAGATCGGCCGCCGCAACGTGCTGGCCTCGGGCCGGGTGCCACAGATATCGCTGATCATGGGGACCTGCGCCGGTGGGGCCGCGTACTCGCCGGCCGTCACCGACTTCACCGTGATGGTCGACGGCACCTCGCACATGTTCGTCACCGGGCCGGACGTGGTGTTCGCCGTCACCGGCGAGAGGACCACGCTCGACGAGCTCGGCGGCGGCGGGATCAACGCCGCGGTCGCGGGCAACACCCACTATCTGGCCACCGACGAGCTCGACGCGCTCGACTGGGTTCGGGTCCTGCTCGGCTTCCTGCCCGACAACTGCGAGGACCCGCCGCCCAGCTACGCCGCGCCGCCGGAGCCCCTGACGGTGACCGACCGCGACCGGGAACTCGACACCATGGTGCCCGACGCGCAGCACCAGTCGTACGACATGGCCGAGGTGATCCGGCGGGTGGTCGACGAGGGCGACTTCCTCGAGGTGTCCGCGGAGTTCGCCCCGAACATCATCTGCGGGTTCGGCCGGGTCGAAGGAAGCTCCGTCGGCGTCGTCGCGAACCAGCCACGGGCGCTCGGCGGCGTGATCGACATCGACGCCTCCGAGAAGGCGGCCCGGTTCGTGCGGGTCTGCGACGCGTTCAACATCCCGCTGCTCACGTTCACCGACGTCCCCGGCTACATGCCGGGCAGACAGCAGGAGGAACTGGGAATCATCCGGCGCGGCGCGAAGCTCTTCTACGCCTACGCCGAGGCGACCGTGCCGCTGGTGACGGTGGTGGTACGCAAGGCCTACGGCGGCGGCTACGCGGTGATGGGCTCCAAGCATCTGGGCGCCGATGTGAACCTCGCCTGGCCGACTGCCGAGATCGCCGTCATGGGGGCGACCGGAGCGGTGAGCATTCTCCACCGCCGGCAGTTGGCCGCCCTCTCCGGCGCCGAACGCGACCAGGCGGCGGCCACCTTCACCGCGGAGTACCGAAGCCGCATCGCCTCGCCCTACCCGGCCGCCGACCGCGGGTACATCGACGCCGTCATCGCGCCGTCCGAAACCCGGGTCGAGGTCACCCGAGCGTTACGGGCATTACGGAACAAACGCGAGCTAATGCCGCCGAAGAAGCACGGGAACATTCCGCTGTGACTGTCTCCGGACGGGAGTCCCAGGGGCATGCGGTGAGGGCCGCGGGACGGTCCCGGCTGGTGCTGGCAGCGGTGGCGACCGCCGCCTTCGTGGTCGCCATGGACAACACGGTCCTGAACGTCGCCCTGCCGACGCTGCAGTCCGAACTGGGGCTTAGCGTCTCCGAGCTGGAATGGGTGGCGACCAGCTACATCCTGTCGTTCTCGACGCTCCTGCTGGTCGGCGGCCGGCTCACCGACCTGCACGGCCGCCGGCCGATGTTCCTGCTGGGCCTGGTGGTCTTCGTCGGCTCGTCGGCGGTCGCCGGCTCGGCGAACTCCGGCGACCTCCTCATCTCGGCCCGCCTGGTGCAGGGCGGCGGCGCCGCGCTGATCATGCCGGCCACCCTCGCGGTGCTGGCCACCGACGTCGACAACCGCGGCCGACAGCTCGGCGCCGGAGTGTGGACGGCCGCGGTCGCACTCGCGCTGGCCCTCGGCCCCGTGACGGGCGGCATCGTCGCGCAGCACTGGCACTGGCGCTGGATCTTCTACCTGAACGTCCCGGTCGGCCTCGCGGCGCTGGCTGTCGGCCTGCGTGCCCTTCCCACCCAGCCGGCACCCCGCGCCACCCGACCTCCGCTTCGCAGCCGCGGCGGACGGTCGAAGCCGGACCTGTCGAAGCCGGACCTGTCGAAGCTGGACCTGCCGGGGCTGCTCACCTCGGGAGCGGCGCTGTTCGCCATCACCTACGCGCTGCTGCAGGGGCCGGAGCACGGGTACACCTCATTCCTGATCCTGACAATGCTCGCGCTGGCCGTCGCGGCGGCGGTGCTGTTCGTGCTGGTCGAACGGGTCGTACCGGACCCGATGGTCGAGATGTCGCTGTTCCGGCACCCGGTGTTCAGCGGCGGCACGGTCGCCCAGGTGCTGTGGGGGCTCGGCATCAACGGTGTCTTCTTCTTCACCTCGCTGTTCCTGCAGGACGTGCTCGGCTTCAGCCCGACCCGGGCCGGGATGGCGTTCGTCCCGGTCGCCGTCCTGCTGGTGCTGACCGTTCCCGTCGCGGCGAAACTGTCAGCGACAGCCGGTGCCCACTGGACGGTGGCCGGCGGCCTCGCGGTGGTCGCGGTCGGGCTGGTGCTGGTCTCCCGGGCAGGGGTGGGCAGCGACTTCCTCGACCTTCTCCCGGGCCTCGCCTGCATCGGCGCCGGCTCGGCACTGACCACACCACTGACCGAAAGAATGCTCGCGGTGACGGCAGGTGGCCAGGCCGGAACGGCGTCGGCGGTGGTGAGCGCGGCACGGGAGGTCTCGGGTGTCTTCGGGATCGCGCTGACCGGTGCCATCCTGCTGACCCGTCAGGAGTCCGCACTCGCGGCCGGAGCGGTTCCGGCCGACGCCTTCGTCAGCGGCTACGCACTCGCCCTGCAGGTCGCCGCCGGCCTGGTGGCCCTCGGCGCGGCCGTCAGCCTGGTCTCGCTGCACCCGTCGGCCCTCGCGCGTCACCTGCGTCGGCTTCCCGCACCGGCCGAGACCACTCGTCTGCGAGACTATGCCGGTGTCGACTCTTCCCGCGACGCTGAACTCCCTGGTGCTGCGCACCGATTTCTCTGATGATGCCGCCTGGCACGCTGTCTGCGCGGCGAGTTCAGCCCCGTCGCCCGAGGGCTTCGCCGCCGGGCTTTCCTTCGTCAGCGAGCTGAGATTCGCCGGCCTCACCATCGAGGAGGTGATGGCGCTGGCGGGTTCGCCTCGTCGAAGCTTCGTCTTCGTCGTCGATGGTGTGACGGTTCGCGACTCGGAGATGCCGATTCTGGTGATTGATCTTCGGCGCGAGCCGGGACGCTGGTTCCGGGTGGTACCGGCCTGGATGTGGAGTGTCGAAAACAATCTTTCGCTGGCCAACCTGGATTTCGCGAACTTCGCCGACAACGTCGATCCTGACGGGACCTTCCGCGGGTTCGGCTGACGGGCCGGGCCGGCGCGACGGATCCGGACGTCGGGACGGTACTGCCGGGCCCTACCCACGGCCCGTGTCGCCGCGGCGGTCGGCGCGCCAGCGGCCGGGGGAAAGGCCGTGCTGGCGGCGGAACGCCGTCGCGAAGGCGAACTCGTTGCGGTACCCGACGCTCATGGCGATCACGGCCAGCGGCTGGTCGGTGCGCAGCAGCGCGTCCTGGGCACGGCTCATGCGTAGCCGGGTCAGGTACCGGCCGGCCGGAAGCCCCACCAGCTGGTGGAACTGCGCCGCGAACGCGGCGCGGGACAGTCCGGCGTCCCGCGCCATAACGGGCAGCGTCCAGTGCTGTTCGGGGTGGGCGTGCAGGTTCTCGAGAACCCGGCGGATGTGCGGATGGTGCAGCGCCCGGTACCAGCCGGGGGCCGCCTCGGTGGTGCGCCACCAGGAGCGCAGGGTATACACGAGGGTCACGTCCAGCAGCCGGTCGAGGAGCGCCTGCTGGCCCGGGACGTCCCGGACGGCCTCCGCCGCCAGCAGGTCGACCGCGGCGCGGTGCGCGGGCTCCTGCTCGGCCGCCGGGAGGAGCGCGAACGGGGGAAGCCCCTGCATGAGCGACTCGCCGACGCTGCCGGAGAGGACGTACGCCCCGCACATCACCGTTGCCTCCGGCGCCCGCGTGCCCGGTGGCCCGGGAGCGGACGGGGTTCTGCGGGCCTCGGCGATCGGCACCGTCGCGACGCCTGGTCCGCTGACGAGCGAGTACGGCGAGCCGGCGGTCGCCAGCACGACGTCCCGGGCGTGGACCGGTGCCGGGTCGAGATCATCCCGCTCGATCCACGCCGACCCTTCGAGCAGGATGTGGGCCGTCAGCGGCCGGACCCCCTCGAAACGCAGCCCCCACGGCTCGGCGCGGCGCAGCACGGAGAACACCGCGCCCCGGGCCCGCGCCCGGGACAGCTCGTCGCTGAGGATGTCCACCCGCCCCACGGTAGACGATCACAAATACATTCGCGCAGATCAGACATTGTCCATCGCCCGTGGTCTTCGTAGCGTCGGCAGCATGTCCAGCTACGTCGTTCTCGGTGGTACCGGCAAGGTCGGCCACCGCCTCGTCCGCATCCTCACCGCGCACGGCCACGACGCGCGGCCGGTCAGCCGCACCACCCCGACTCCGTTCGACTGGCGGGACGAGACCACCTGGCCGGCCGCGCTCGACGGCGCGAGCGGGATGTTCGTCGTCGGCCCCGGCTCCGCCACCGACTGGAGCGCCATCCTGACCGGCCTGCTCGACGTCGCCGCGGACGCCGGGGCCGCGCACGCCGTGCTGCTCTCCGCCCGCGGCGTCGAGTTCCATCCTGACGGTGCTGTCGCCACCGCGGAGACGGCTCTGCGGGACGGGCCGCTCGCCTGGACGATCCTGCGTCCGACCCATTTCGCCCAGAACTTCACCGAGGCGATGTTCACCCCCGTGAACGACCGGATCGTCGCCCCGGTCGGGGACGGCGCCGAGCCGTTCGTCGATGTCGACGACATCGCCGAGGTCGCCGCCGTCGTCCTGACCGGCCGCGCCCACGACGGCGAGGTGGTCGCTCTGTCCGGACCGGAGGCGATCACGTTCACCGAGGCCGCCGCGGTGCTCCGGCAGACCACCGGGAGGCCCGTGGTGTTCGTGCCGGAAAGCGACGGCGACCATCTCGCCCGGCTGCGCGCCGCCGGTACCCCTGAGGGGTATATCGCCTGGCGGATGGCGATGCTGCGCGGCATCCGTTCCGGCGCCGACGCCTACCTCTCCGACGGCGTCACCCAGGTCCTCGGCCGGTCTGCCACCCGCTTCCGGGACTGGGCCGCCCGCGAGGCCTCCCCGCGCTGAACCGCGGTCGCGACAGAACCGCCGTCGATCAGTGAAGCTGCCGCACCTCACCAGTAGCGGTCACCTCGTACAGGCAGATGCGCAGACGGTCTCGGACGTGGACGGGAACCCGTCGGGCGGCGCGCACGGAGGTGGTCGGCACTATCAGCGCGTAGCGAATGTCGGCCGAATCGACGGTCATTCGGCGCAGTAGCTGGCCGTAGGCGATGTCGGCATCGGTGCCCGGTTCACTGGTCCTCCCCTTCGCCTCCCCGATCAGGCGTTCCCCTCCCCGGACGGCCTCGATATCGGTCCACGGGTCGGTCGGCGTGACAGGTGTCCAGCCCTCAGCGATCAACCAGACTCGGAAAGCATCCGTCACCCGGTCTTCGTCGCTCTCGCGAGCGAGCAACGTGCGGACGACCTCGAGATCCGCGTCCGCCCTGCGGCGCAGGCGGCCACGGCTGTCGGAGTCCAGATCGCCGGGACGGATCACGACCAGCCGAAGCCCGTGTGCAGGGATCTCGCTGTCGCGCCGTGCGTCGTACAGAGCCCGCTGCTCACCACGGTGAACTCCGCTGACGGTCAGCCTGTCAGGCTTGTCGAAATGCGCCACGGGCTGATCGTGCTGCAGCTCGCGATACTCGACGACGAGCTGATGGCCAGGCCAGTATCCATCGACGGGCAACATCACTCGTCGCCCGTTGGCGGAGGGGTCACCCAGTAGCCACTCGAACCGGTGCTGCGTCGCGGCCTGCTCACCCAACACCGTGTTGCACAGCTCGATCACATACGTTTCGTCACTGTCGTCCCTGCCCATGCCGCGAAATGCTGCCATCCAGCCCTCGGCTGCTCCACCCGCCCGGTTCAGGCGCTGGTCCCGGCCGCCCTGCTTGGGTGTAGCGCTTCCGGGCGGCCATGACCTCGTCGGCGTGCGTCGTGGACCAGTCGCGCAGTGAGTTGAGGACGTCGCAGAGGGTGAGGCCGAGCGGGGTGAGCTGGTACTCGACGCGGGGTGGGATCTGGGCGAAGGCGCGGCGGGAGACCAGCCCGTCCTGCTCCAGGAAACGCAGGGTCTGGGTGAGCATCTTCTCGCTGATGCCCTCGATCCTGTCGCGCAGTGCGGCGAAGCGGTGCGGCTGCTGGTCGGCCAGCTCGCCGAGGAGCAGCACGCTCCACTTGTCGCCGATGCGGTCGAGCAGCTCGCGCGAGGGGCAGCCCCGCGCGTACGGGTCCCACGGCTCGTCGGCCACCGCCGTGTTCTCGGTAACCACCATGGCCAGCAGCTTACCGGGCCGTGGGTAGCTTACCTTCAGGTCGGTACTTCCCTCCGGTAAGTGTCTGCGGTTGAGTCGAAAAGCGCCGCCGGCGGTCGCCAGACCATCCGTTGGCCACCGCCATCCGCACCCACCACGGGAGACATCCATGTCCGTCGTCATCACCGGTGCCACCGGGCACCTGGGCAGCCTCGTCGTCGACCGGCTGATCGAGATCGGCCAGCCCGCCGGACGGATCGTCGCGACGGGCCGTGACACCAGTCGCCTCGCCGCGCTTGCGCAGCGCACCGGTGTGCAGACCCGCCGGGCCGACTTCGCCGACCCCGCCAGTCTCGCCGACGCGTTCGCCGGAGTGGAACAGCTCCTCCTGATCTCGACGACTGACGTCGGCCAGCGGTTCGACCAGCACCGCCAGGCCATCGACGCCGCCCTCGCCGCCGGGGCCACGCTGATCGTCTACACCAGCATCCTGAACGCGGACACCTCCCGGCTGCTCCTCGCCGACGAGCACCGCCGCACCGAGGAGTACCTGCAGGCGAGCGGGGCGCCGCACGTGATCCTGCGCAACGGCTGGTACCTGGAGAACTACACCGACCAGCTGCCGGTGATCCGCCAGCACGGCGTGCTGCCCGGCAGCGCCGGCGACGGACGGGTCAGCGTGGCGAGCCGCCAGGACTACGCCGACGCCGCCGCGGCCGTCCTCACCGGCGGCGGGGCCGTCGGCGACGGATCCGTCCACACCATTCATGAGCTCGGGGGAGAGGCGTTCACCCTCACCGAACTCGCGGCGACCTTCAGCGAGGTCCTCGGAACCCCGATCGCCTACCAGGACCTGCCCGTCGACGACTACGCCGCCCTGCTCACCGGCGCCGGGCTCCAGGCGGAGGTGGCCACGGCGCTGGCCGACGCCGACGCCGGCCTGTCCCGCGGCGAGCTGCACACGACGAGCGACGACCTGGCCAAGCTGATCGGCCGCCCGCCGACCACCCGCGACCAGGCCGTCCGGGACGCCGTGGCCCGTCCGACCGGCTGACGTCCAACGACTGGCTGACGACTCTGCTGCTTAATTCGCGGTCGGGGTTGTGCGCTGCTGGCTGAGGCGGGTGAGTCTGCTGGTGCGGGGTGTGAAGGGCGGCTGGTGGGGGTTCCAGTGGGCGTCGAGGCGGATGACGTTGACCGCGGTGGCGGAGAAGGCGTGTTGGAGGCGGGTCTTGGGCAGGCCGCGGTAGCGGGCGTTGCGCAGGCCGGTGACGTCGAGGGCCTGGTTGATGGTTCCTTCGATCCCGGCGCGTAGGGCGTAGCGGGTCTTCCAGGTGTCGGTGGCCTGCTCGGCCCGGGC
>NZ_KB893751.1 GCF_000374165.1 Parafrankia elaeagni | reverse complement strand
TCGATCGTCTGCACCGCCGCGTCCAGATCCGCCAGCAACGGATTCGGTTCCGACTCCGTGAACCGGTTCACCCCCACCACCACCTCCTCCCCCGACTCGATCCGCGCCCGACGCACCGCCTGCGACGCCACCAACGCCGACTTCATATAGCCGCTCTCCACCGCCGCGATCGCCCCACCCATCGCCTGCACCCGATCGATCTCCTCCCGCGCCGCCGCCACCAGCTCCCCCACCCGCTTCTCCACCACCACCGACCCCTCGAACAGGTCCGGGTACTCCAACAGATCCGTCTCCAACGCCAAAACCTGCTGGATCCGCAACGACCACTGCTGATCCCACGGCCGCGGCAACCCCAACGCCTCGTTCCACGCCGGCAACTGCAACGCCCGACACCGCGCGTCCCGCGACAGCGTCACCCCGAGCGCCTCCAACACGATCCGGATCACGTTGTTCTCCGGCTGCGCCTCCGTCAACCCCAACGAGTTCACCTGCACCCCGTACCGAAACCGCCGCTGCGCCGGATCCGTCACCCCGTACCGCGTCCGCAACAGCTCATCCCACAACTCGACGAACGCCCGCATCTTGCACAGCTCCTCCACGAACCGCACCCCGGCGTTCACGAAGAACGACATCCGGGCACACACCTGCCCCATCCGCTCCGCCGGCACCTGCCCCGACGCCACCACCGCATCCAACACCGCGATCACCGTGCACAACGAATACGCCAGCTCCTGCACCGGCGTCGCCCCCGCCTCCTGCAGGTGATAACTACAGATATTGATCGGGTTCCACCGCGGAACCTCCGTCACCGTGTACGCCACCACATCCGTCACCAGACGCAACGACGGCCCCGGCGGAAACACATACGTCCCCCGCGACAGATACTCCTTCACAATGTCGTTCTGCGTCGTCCCCGTCAGCTCCCCCGGCGCGGCCCCCTGCTCCTCCGCCACCACCTGATACAACGCCAACAACCACATCGCCGTCGCATTGATCGTCATCGACGTGTTCATCCTGCCCAACGGAATACCCTCGAACAACGCCCGCATATCACCCAGATGCGCGACCGGCACCCCCACCTTCCCCACCTCACCCCGCGCCAGCACATGATCCGGGTCATACCCCGTCTGCGTCGGCAGATCAAAAGCCACCGACAACCCCGTCTGCCCCTTCGCCAGATTCCGCCGATACAACGCGTTACTCTCCACCGGACTCGAATGACCCGCATACGTCCGGATAATCCACGGCCGATCCCGCTCCGGCAGAACACTGTCCGTCATAGCCGTCTCCTCGCGCTCCGTGCGGCCCGGGGGTGCCCGCGAACCAGCGACCACAGGTGGCTGCACCAGCAGTTACGAACGTGCCGGCCCGCGCCAGCGCATCGTCGTGTGGTGGTCACCTTCGCCGGACGGGGGCAGGGACACTGTTCGCCGCATCTCCAGCCGTCGGCGACCGGAGCAGAGTAACGGCCGGAGCCCCTCGGGCGCCTGGGATGTGAGCGTCCCGACTCCCGGCCGGACGCCCCCCGGTCACCCCTCGGACGTCCCCCGGTCGCCCCTCGGACGTCCGGCGGTCACGGCCCGGACGCCGCCCGCTCCTGGAGTGAACCCCCGTACGGCACCGGGAGGACGCCTGCCGGACAGCCCCGCGACGCCCGTCCGGCAAGGTGGCGACACCCAGTGGCGACACCCACCGGAACGCGGTTCAGCCCGACGTGATCAGAACGGGGCTGTCCGCTGTGAGAGGCCGGGCCTCGTCAGGCTGCGGCGCAGGAGCTGGGACCGCCCCACACGGTTTGCAGGACAGCGGGGATCTTCGCGCACGCCTGGGGGCCGTTGTCGACGAGCGTCCAGGGACCGGTGCGGACGCGCATCCAGACGTGCGGGTTGGGGGCCTCGGCCCCGGAGACGCCGTTGATCTCGGTCATCCCGACAGCCCAGAACTCGTCCTGCTGGACGTCCGCACCGCGGACCGCGCCGTAGAACAGCGTGTTCTCAGTGATCTTGACGTCCGCGGGGACAGGGGTCTCCGCGCCCGTGCGCTCGCGGACCTCGTGGGCGACGAGCCAGCCCAACGGCTCCCGCAACGCCTCCCGCTCGGCGGGCTGCAGGCTGAGGGAGAGCGCGTCACCGACAGCGACCCGGGGGTTCTGGGAGTCCCAGGGGATGATCGGCGGAGTGGGCAGCCGCAGGGTCGGATTGTCAGGCTGCTCGGCGACGGTGGGGCCGGCCGGAACCGAGGTGTCGGAGGCCCAGGCGAGACCGA
The DNA here is from genome assembly GCF_000374165.1 of Parafrankia elaeagni. Lineage (GTDB taxonomy): Bacteria > Actinomycetota > Actinomycetes > Frankiales > Frankiaceae > Parafrankia > Parafrankia elaeagni. Next base: position 38,928 of record NZ_KB893751.1, on the reverse strand, counting down.
GGACCACACCGAGCACCACCGCGACGACGAACGAGCCGGCGACGAGGACAGACCGGTTCTGCTGGGCCCATGTCGCGCCGGCTCCGGCCACGCGGCCACTGGCTGGGTTCACCCCTGCGGGCACCTCCACGTCCAGCATGTCTGTGTCTGCCCTCCACCATGCCACGGCCCGGCCTGATTATCGGGAAAGCATGCCCTATGGCGCTTCGGCGTCCGCCGATGGGCTTACCTCGATCACTCAATGTTCGCCGCCGGTCGTTCCTGGTGACGAATTTCACGGCCGCTCCGCACGGGTCAGGCCACGCCGCCGACCACGGCCGGAACGGGACCGGGTGACCGGCTCCCCGCCTGCGTTCCGGCCGGTCCGCCGGTGTCGGCCGCCGGGCGGACCCGGAGCAGCCGGCCCAGACGGTCCACCGCGAGCAGTGGCCACAGCGCCGCGGAGACGTCCAGCAGGACCAGTGAGCGGCCGATCGACCGTGCCCGGCGGGCTCCGCCGAGCAGCACTCCGACGCCGGCATGGTCCGTGAGCTCCAGGCCTCCGACGTTCACGTGCAACGGGCCCCGGCCCGCGTCGATCGCGGCGTGGAGAAGGGTCCGCAGCTCGCCGACGGACCGGACGTCGACCGTGCCGACGATCCGCAGTGTCTGGCTCCCACCGGATTCGGCCGGTTCCACGCCGACCGCCCGCACCCGGCCCGGCTCCCGGTCCGACTCCGAGCCCGGCTCCCGGTCCGGCTCCGAGCCCGGCGTGTGGCCTGACATCGGGTGCGGCTCCCGCGCCGGCCTCCGCACCGGTCGCGCCGTGCGCGTCACCTGTGCCGTCGACACCACGTCCACTGTGGCCTCCGATCCGCCTTTCGTCGGCTGCCCGAGGCCTGTCGCGTCGGGGCCCGCCGTTGGGCACCTGCAGCTGCGGTCGAGACGCCCGCCACCACGCCGACGTCCGATCACAGGAGTGGGCCACGCGCAGCCCACCCAGGCGGATGATCTCACCAAAGTCGCCCATATGTTCCGTTTGACCGGTCCATCCGCCGGATGTGGGCCCAAGTGCCCGCTCCCTGGGCGTCCGCGGTGCGACCATGGGCTCTCCAACGACGAACCTCAGTCCTGGGCGGAATGGCCCAGCGGCAGGTCCGGCAACCCAGGGGGATGCTCGTGGAGACCACTGCGCTCGGATTCCTCTACGGACCGACCCTGGTACTCCTCGCCGTCGGCGCACTCGTGATCGCCACGCGCTTCATGTCGGCCTCCGCGCCGGCCGGAAGCGGCCTCGCGGTCGATGATCTGCCGGACGAGCCAGGCGGGTCAGGCAGGCGACAGGGACCAGGCAGGCCAGCCGGGACGCACGCCCCGGGCGGGACGAACCGGCACGGGGCCGACGGGCCGGACCGGACCGGCCGCTCCGCCTGGCCGACCGGACCGGACCGACGCAGGCGGCCGGACTCACACCCCGGGCCGGAGTCGCCCCGAAGCTCCGACCCGCAGAGCGGATCGGACACGTACCAGCTGCCGGACTGGCCGAACCGGTCGGACCCGTACCGGAGCCCGAACCGGCAGAGCCTGCCGGACTCCTACCAGAGGTCGGACTCCTACCAGGGCTCCGACTCGTACCAGAGGTCCGACTCGTACCGGGGGACGGACTGGCAGAGCGGGTCGGACCCGTACCGCGCGTCGGACTGGCCTGGCCGGCAGGACTCGCACGAGGTGCCGGAGTGGCCGGCGAGCGTGTCGGGCGCAACCGACGTGACCGGCCTGGCCGACCTGACCGGCGCGACCGACCTGACGGGTCCGACCGACCTGACCGGCGCGACCGACCTGACGGGTCCCGTGGAGGACTTCGGGCTGCTCGTACCGGTCGCCACGGCGCCGGAGGCCCGGGCCGCCGCGCTGCGGGCATTGCTGGGCGCCCAGGGAGTCCGTGCCACCCTGGGACAGGCCAGCCCTCCCCCCGTCCTGCCCGTGCCGTCCGACGGTGGCTCAGGGGACGACCAGCCGCAACGCCCGCCCGCGCCGCAGCGCAGGCACGTCCTGGTCTTCACCGACGACCTCGCCCGCGCCCGGCGCATCCTGCGGCTGGCCTAGTGCAGCCGCGCGTAAGTCTTGCTGGCTTGGTTGGTGGTCATTCGGTCCAGGCTGCGGGGTCGCTGGCGTAGAGCCCGCAGGCGCAGTCGAGGGCCTGTTCGGGGGTGGCGGTGGGTTGCCCGTCCGGTAGGTAGGAGTCCTCGTAGGCGCCGCGGCTGTCGAGGTAGATCGCGAAGCCCCACCGGTCGGGCTGGCCGGTGTAACGCAGCCGGCACAGTGGGTAGGGGTCGGCGTCGGCGGGCTCGTCGACGAAGACCGCGTCGAGGTAGGCGAAGTCGCCGCGGTAGCGGACGGTCAGGTCACGCAGCTGGGGCCAGCGGGCGGTGTGCCGGGTGTGCAGGCGGTGTTGCAGCACTACCCGGGCCGTCTCGGGGATCTTCGCCACGTCTTCATCCTGCCCGTCCCGGTGTGTCGGGCCCGTGTCCGGGCCCGGCCGGTTCTTCCCTGTCGTCCTGGAACTGTCCCTTCCAGGATGTGCGTGGTGAGCGGTGAGTAGACGGGCGGGTGGTCCACGGGTGGTTCTCGGGGCCGCGCAGCGGCGGCGGTTCAAAAAGCTCGCCGGAACGGTGAGTGCCCCGTTCGACCAGGTCAGACGGGCCCGGATCCTGCTGGACGCGGCTGATGGCCGGTGGGGGCCGGCCGCGCTCGGCCGCCGTCACAGCGTGCACGCGGACACGGTCCGCCGGCTGTGCGCCCGGTTCGCCGTGGACGGCGAGGCGGCGCTGGTCGACCGGCCTCGCTCCGGCCGGCCGCGCCGCTACGGTGCGGACGCCCGGCTCGCGGTGCTGGCCGCGGTCACCGAGACCGCACCGGAGGCGGCGTCGCAGTGGTCGCACCGGCTACTCGCCGAGCATCTCGCCCCGACGGTCGGGATGTCACCGGCACAGATCGGCCGGGTGCTGGCCGACCTCGACCTCAAGCCCCACCGGGTCCGCGGCTGGCTCAACCGGCCCGCCGACCCCGACTTCACCGACCGCGCCGCCGCGGTCTGTGACCTCTACCTGCACCCGCCCGCGGACGGTGTCGTGATCTCCGTCGACGAGAAGACCGCGATCCAGGCCCGCTCGCGGCGCCACCCGACCCGCCCGGTCTGCTCCGGCTCCCCCGAGAAACGCGAGTTCGAGTACGTCCGGCACGACACCGTGTCGCTGGTCGCGGCGATGGACGTCGCCACCGGGCAGGTCCTCGGCGAGATCATCCCCGGGAAGAACAACTCGGCGAACTTCACCTGGTTCCTGACCAGGCTCGACGAGGCGATCGATCCCGCGCTGAGGATCTACCTGGTGATGGACAACGGGTCGAGTCACACCGCACGCGCGACCCGGGCGTGGCTCGCGGCCCACCCCCGGTTCGTCGTGACCTACACCCCGAAACACGCCAGCTGGTTGAACATGGTCGAGATCTTCTTCTCGACGCTCACCCGCCAGCTCCTGCGACGCGGCGACTTCACCTCCCGCGACGACCTCGCGGAGAAGATCCTCCACTTCATCGAGGTCCACGACCGCACCGCCAGGCCCTACCGCTGGACCTACACCGGCGAACCCCTCAAAGCCGCCTGACGACAACCCCAGCAAGACTTACGCGGAGCTGCACTAGGCCTCCTGCGGGAGCGGGCACCGAGCGGGTGCGCGGGCACCGAGCGGGTGGTCGGCGGGGTCAGGCGGCGGCGACAGTGGACGGTTCGCGGCGGATCCGGGCGCCCAGCGCGGTGAGGGTCTCCACGAACCGGGCGTAGCCCCGGTCGATGTGGTGGACGTCCCGGACCTCCGTCGTGCCCTCGGCGACCAGACCCGCGAGGACCAGCGCCGCGCCGGCGCGGACGTCCGAGGCCAGCACCGAGGCACCTGCCAGCCGCGGGGTGGGCCGGACGACCACATGGTGGCCGTCGGTGCGCAGGTCCGCGCCGAGTTTGTGCAGCTCCCGGCAGAAGACGAACCTGCTGTCGAACACGTTCTCGGTGATCAGCGAGGTGCCCTCGCTGATCGCCTCCAGCGCGATCACCTGCGGCAGCAGGTCCGTCGGGAAGCCCGGGTAGGGCAGCGTGACGACGTCGATCGACCGCGGGCGGCCCTGGGCTTTGACCCGGAAGCCGTCCGGGCAGAGCTCCACCGACGCACCGGCGGCGGTGAGCTTCTCCAGCACGATCCCCAGATGCTCGGCGCGGCCGTGGCGGATCATCACGTCCCCACCGGTCATCAACGCGCCGATCGCCCAGGTGCCGGCGACGATCCGGTCCGGGACCGTCCGATGCACCACCGGACTCAGCCCTTCGACCCCGTCAACGACCAGCGTCGACGTGCCGGCACCGTCGATCCGCGCGCCCATCGCCGTGAGCAGCGCGCACAGGTCCGCGATCTCCGGTTCCTGCGCCGCGTTGTCGATCACCGTGGTGCCCTTGGCCAGCACACCGGCCATCACCAGGTTCTCGGTCGCCCCCACGCTCGGGAAGTCGAGCCAGATCGACGCCCCCTGCAGACGCCCGGACGAACGCGCCACCAGCACGCCGGCCTCGACGTCCACGACCGCACCCAGCTTCGCCAGGCCGTTCATGTGGATGTCGAGCGCCCGCGCGCCGATCGCGTCCCCACCGGGCAGCGCCACCCGGGCCTCGCCGCAGCGCGCGACCAGCGGCCCCAGGATCGCCACCGAAGCCCGGATCCGGCGCACCAGGTCCGCGTCGGCGGTCGACTCGACCGTGTCGGGCACGTCGATGACGACCTGCCCCTCGTCCCGGTCATGCCGCGTGTCGGCACCGAGGCCACGTAGGACGTCCGCCATCACGGACACGTCAAGGATGTCCGGCACCGCCTCCAGGGTGGTGCGGCCGGGCGCGAGCAGGCTCGCCGCCATCAGCTTGAGCACCGAGTTCTTCGCGCCCGGAACGGCGACCTCGCCGACCAGCCTGGTCCCGCCTGTCACGACGAAGCGCTCCACGGGCACCGATGCTAGGTGCTCCAGGGTGGATCTTCAGAACAACCCCGGGATTCGACGGTCCAGACCACGCCCGGACCGCGGCTCGTCAGCGGCCCGGCAGCGGCCAGCCGCCCAGTGGCCGGCGAGACGCCGGTGTCACCCCAACCGGGACGTCACCAGATGAACGCCGTCATGATGGCGCAACACAGGCTCCTGCTCACCGGCCAGCGCGTCGGTGACCCGCACGCCGAAGGCGGGCACCGACCGCCGCACGATCTCGTCGACCGGCAGCCACTCCACCGCGGTGGCCTCTTCGGTCTCTGTCGCCGGCCGAGCCTCCGCGTCAGCGACCCGACACAGGAACACCAGCGCCACGACCGCCCGCGGCAGGTTCAGATAGATCCCGGTGAGGCGTACCGGTTCGACCGCGATTCCCGTCTCCTCGCGAACCTCACGGATGAGCGCCTCGTGAAGGGTCTCCCCCTGTTCGAGAACCCCGCCGGGAATCTGCCACGCCCCGTTGTCCCGCCGCCGGATGCAGAGAACATGATTGTCATCTCTCTGCGCCAAGCCGGCTACGCTCACGGAATGCATGTCGGGACGCTAACCGGCGGGCAGCGCCGATGTCCGCATTGGAGGCTGCTCAGCATGCACGTCACGGTGGCGAGGAGCTGGTCACTGAAGGCTCACAACGAGGACCCCGACCGGGGCCGGCATCCCCGGTTCGGGATCAGTGACGACGCGAGCGTCGTGCACGCCGTCCTCGAACCGGTCGGTCACCCAGGCGGCCAGGCAGGCGGCCAGACGAAGGACACAACCGCAGGCACCTGCGCAGCCGCCCCCCTACAGTGACGGCATGGCGGTGCACCTGACCCGGATCTACACGCGGACCGGCGACGACGGAACGACGGCCCTGGGTGACATGTCACGGGTGCCGAAGACCTCGGCGCGGCTCGCCGCCTATGCCGACGTCGACGAGACGAACGCGGCGATCGGCGTGGTGCTCGCGCTGGGCGAGGTCGGCGCGGACGTCCGCGAGACCCTGGCGCAGGTGCAGAACGACCTGTTCGACGTGGGCGCCGATCTGTGTTCTCCGGTGGTCGCCGAGCCGCGGTACCCGCCGTTGCGGATCACCGACGTCTATGTCGACCGGTTGGAAGAGGCGTGCGACCGGTACAACGAGGCGCTACCGAAGCTGAACTCGTTCATCCTGCCCGGCGGTACTCCGGCGGCGGCGCTGCTGCACGTGGCGCGGACGGTGGCGCGGCGGGCCGAGCGGTCCTGCTGGGCGCTGCTCGATGCGGAGCCGGAGACGACGAACCCGCTGCCGGCCCGCTATCTGAACCGGCTGTCCGACCTGCTGTTCATTCTCTCCCGGGTCGCGAACCCGGACGGCGACGTGCTGTGGAAGCCGGGCGCCGGCAGCTGAGGCCGGGCGCCCGAGTCCTGAAGTCCTGGCGCCTGACGTCCTGACATGACGCTGGCCCGGTCCGGAGGCTGACAGACACGGCTGTCGGCACCGGAACCGGGCCAGGGAGAAGCACCAGGTCGAACCGGGTCAGGCGATCGTCGCGCTTTCGGCGAGGATGCTGACGCCCTCCTTGGTGACCGAGAGGAAGCCTCCGTCGACACCGGCGGAGATCTCCTGCGAGCCGACCTTCACCCGGACGGTCTGGTCACCGACCAGCACCGCCAGCATCGAGACGTGGCCCGGCAGGATGCCGATGTCGCCTTCGACGGTCCGGGCGACGACCATGTCGGCGTCGCCGGACCACACCTCCTGCTCGGGCGAGACGATCGCCACCCGCATCGGCATTACAGGTTCTCCGCGTTCTTCTCGGCGTCCTCGATCCCGCCGCACATGAAGAACGCCTGCTCGGGCAGGTGGTCGTAGTCGCCCTGGGTGAGGCGGCGGAACGACTCGATCGTCTCCTCGAGCGGGACGAACTTGCCGGGGATGCCGGTGAACTGCTCCGCCACGAAGAACGGCTGGGACAGGAACCGCTGGATCCGGCGAGCCCGGTTGACGAGGATCTTGTCCTCTTCGGAGAGCTCGTCGATGCCGAGGATGGCGATGATGTCCTGCAGGTCCTTGTAGCGCTGCAGGATCCGCTGCACCTCGCGGGCCGTGTCGTAGTGCGCCTGGCCGATGTAGCGCGGGTCCAGGATTCGGGAGTTCGAGTCGAGCGGGCTCACGGCCGGGTAGATACCGAGGTCGGAGATCGCGCGGTCGAGCACCGTGTTGGCGTCGAGGTGGGTGAACGTCGTCGCCGGGGCCGGGTCGGTCAGGTCGTCGGCGGGGACGTAGATCGCCTGCAGCGAGGTGATCGAGTGACCCCGGGTCGAGGTGATCCGCTCCTGCAGGGCGCCCATCTCGTCGGCCAGCGTCGGCTGGTAACCGACGGCGCTGGGCATCCGGCCGAGCAGCGTCGACACCTCGGACCCGGCCTGGGTGAACCGGAAGATGTTGTCGATGAACAGGAGCACGTCCTGCTTCTGCACGTCCCGGAAGTACTCGGCCATGGTGAGGGCGCCGAGGGCGACCCGCAGCCGGGTGCCGGGCGGCTCGTCCATCTGGCCGAAGACCAGCGCGGTGTCGTCGATGACGCCGGCCTCGGTCATCTCCAGGAACAGGTCGTTGCCCTCGCGGGTGCGCTCGCCGACACCGGCGAACACGGACACACCGCCGAACTCCTTGGCGACCCGGCGGATCATCTCCTGGATGATGACGGTCTTGCCGACACCGGCACCGCCCATCAGACCGATCTTGCCGCCTCGCACGTACGGGGCGAGCAGGTCGATGACCTTGATGCCGGTGGTGAACATCTCGGTCTTCGACTCGAGCTGGTCGAAGGTCGGCGCCGAGCGGTGGATCGGCCAGTAGGTGCCGGCGTCGACGCTCTCGACGTCGAGCGGCTTGCCGAGCACGTTGAACACGTGGCCCTTGGTCGCGTCCCCGACCGGCACCGAGATCGGCGCGCCGGTGTCGCGGACCGGGGCACCCCGCACGAGGCCGTCCGTCTGCTGCATGGAGATGGCACGGATGGTGTTGTCGCCGATGTGCTGGGCGACCTCGAGGGTGAGGACCGCGGTCTGGCCGTCGATGGTGCGCTCGACGTGCAGGGCGGTGTAGATCTCGGGCAGTTCGTCGGGGGCGAACTCGACGTCGACGACCGGTCCGATGACTCGGGCGACTCGGCCGATCCCCGGAGTCCGGCCCTCCGCCGTGGCCGGCGAGCTGGTGGTGACGGTCATGGCGTCCTCGGTTTCACTGTCGTTGCCCGCCGCCGCGGGCTTCGGGCTTGACGTTCTGCGGTGTCGACGGGCCGGAGTCTCACCCCTGCCCCTAGTTGCTGGACGCCAGAGCGTTCGCGCCACCCACGATCTCGGAGATCTCCTGGGTGATCGCGTCCTGGCGTGCGCGGTTCGCGGCGCGGGTGTAGGTCTTGGCCAGTTCCTCGGCGTTGTCGGTCGCCGACTTCATCGCGCGCTGGCGCGCGGCGGACTCGGAGGCCGCCGCCTCCAGCAGTGCCGCGTAGAGCCGGCTCTCGACGTACCGCGGGAGCAGCGCGTCGAGCACGGCCTCGGCGGACGGCTCGAACTCGTAGTTCGGCAACGGGCCGCCGGGCGGCGGCTCGTTGTGCTCACGCAGCACCATCGGGAGCAGCCGGTGCGCAGCCGGGGTCTGGGTCATCGCGCTGATGTACTCGGTGAAGACGAGGTGGATCTCGTCGACGCCGCCTTCTTCGGTCGGAGTGGTGAACGCCTGGATCAGAGCGTCCGCCACCTCCTTGGCGTTGGCGTACGTCGGCTGCTCGGTGAAGCCGGTGTACTCGCCGGCGAGCGTCCGGCCGCGGAAGCGGTAGTAGCCCACCGCCTTGCGGCCGACCGCGTAGAGCAGCGGCTCCTTGCCCTCCTCCCGCAGCAGCTCGACCAGCTCCCCGGCGCGCTTGAGCGCGTTGGAGCTGTAGCCGCCGGCCAGGCCGCGGTCACTGGTGACGATGACCACGGCCGCGCGGGTCGGCGTCGGGCGCTCGGTGGTGAGGGGATGGGTGATCGTCGTCTGGGACGCCACGGCGGTGATCACTCGCGTGATCTCCTCCGCGTACGGCCGGGACGCGGTGACCCGCGCCCTGGCCTTGGCGATCCGCGAGGCGGCGATCAGTTCCATCGCCTTGGTGATCTTCTTGGTCGAGTTGACCGTCTTGATACGCCGCCGGTACTCGCGAAGCTGGCCCGCCATGGGTCAGCGGCCCGTGGTCTCGGAGGACGGCTTCTGGCGGTGGACGGCGATCTCCTCGCGCTCGACCGCGGACGGGTCGAGGGCCTCGGGAGTGGCCTCGTTCACCAGCTGGGTGCCGTCCGACAGCGTGAACTGCTGCTTGAACTCGGCGATCGCCGACTCCAGCGACCCGATCGTGTCGTCACCGAGCTTGCCGGTGTTGACGATCGTGTCGTACACGCCGCCGTGGACCCGCCCGACGAAGTCGAGGAACTCGGCCTCGAAGCGGCGGATGTCCGCGACCGGGACGTCGTCCAGCCTGCCGGTGGTGCCGGCCCAGATGGAGACGACCTGGCGCTCGACGGCGAACGGCTTGTTCTGCGGCTGCTTGAGCAGCTCGACCAGCCGGGCACCGCGGGCGAGCTGGTCACGCGACGCCTTGTCCAGGTCGGAACCGAAGGCCGAGAAGGCCTCCAGCTCGCGGTACTGGGCGAGGTCGAGGCGCAGCCGGCCGGCCACCGACTTCATCGCCTTGACCTGGGCGCTGCCGCCGACCCGGGAGACCGAGGTACCGACGTTGATCGCCGGCCGGACACCCTGGTTGAACAGGTCGGACTCGAGGAAGATCTGGCCGTCGGTGATCGAGATGACGTTCGTCGGGATGTAGGCCGAGATGTCGTTGGCCTTCGTCTCGATGATCGGCAGCCCGGTCAGCGATCCGCCGCCCAGCTCGTCGGAGAGCTTCGCGCAGCGCTCCAGCAGGCGGGAGTGCAGGTAGAAGACGTCGCCCGGGTAGGCCTCACGGCCCGGCGGGCGGCGCAGCAGCAGCGAGATGGCCCGGTAGGCCTCCGCCTGCTTGGAGAGGTCGTCGAAGACCACCAGCGAGTGCTGGCCGTTGTACATCCAGTGCTGCCCGATGGCGGAGCCGGTGTAGGCGGCGATGTACTTGAAGCCGGCCGGCTCGTCCGCCGGGGCCGCGACGATGGTCGTGTAGGCCAGCGCGCCGGCTTCCTCAAGGGTGTTGACAACCTCGCGGATCGTCGACTTCTTCTGACCGATGGCGACGTAGACGCACTTGACCTGCTTCTTCGGGTCACCGGACAGCCAGTTGTCACGCTGGTTGATGATCGCGTCGATCGCGACCGTCGTCTTGCCGGTCTGCCGGTCGCCGATGATCAGCTGACGCTGACCCCGGCCGATGGCGGTCATCGCGTCGATGGCCTTGATGCCGGTCTGGAGGGGCTCCTTCACCGGCTGGCGCTCGACCACCGACGGCGCCTGCAGTTCCAGGGCGCGGGTGCCCTCGGCGACGATCTCGCCGAGGCCGTCGATCGGACGCCCCAGCGGGTCGACGACCCGGCCGAGGAAGCCGTCGCCCACCGGGACGGCGAGGATCTCGCCGGTCCGGCGGACCTCCTGGCCCTCCTCGATGTGCTCGGCCTCGCCGAGGATGACGCAGCCGATCTCGCCGACCTCGAGGTTGAGGGCCAGGCCCAGCACGCCGCCGTGGAACTCGAGCAGCTCGTTGGTCATGGTGTGCGGAAGGCCCTCGACCCGGGCGATCCCGTCACCGGTCACGACGACGCGGCCGACCTCCTCCCGGTCACCGGAGGTGGCCTGGAAGGAGTCGACGTACTCCCGGAGGGCGTCGCGGATCTCCTCCGGCCGGATGGACAGCTCAGTCATCGCGTTGGTCCTTCATGGCTGGCGTGGATCTGGTCATCGGTCGTCACTGCCGTGCCCTGCACCCGTGCTGCCCCCGGGCCCGGCCTGCGCTCACCCATCGTGCGTCCGGGCCTAACGGGTCAGCCCGCGGCGGGCCGCGGCGAGCCGGCGCAGGACCGTGCCATCGACGACCTCGTCACCCACCCGCACGGACAGACCACCGAGAACGGACGGGTCGAGGTCGATCTGAAGCTGGATCTGGCGGCCGAAGAAGCGGCTGATCGCCGCCTTCAGCCTGGCAGTCTGGTCATCGTCGAGCATGGTCGCGGTCCGGACGACGGCGACCACCCGCCCACGGCGGGCGGCCGCGATCCGGCTCAGGCTCTCCAGCCGCCGCTCGATGTCCCCCTGGGAGGGGTCCGCGGTGGTCTGCTGAGCCAGCCGGACGGTCACCGGGTGGGCGCGGCCGGACAGCAGCCGGTCCACCAGCGCGACCTTCGCCGACGCCGGCGCGGCCGGGTCGGTGAGGGCGAGCGAGAGCTGCGGGTTCTGGCCCAGGATGCGGCCGAACCGGAACAGCTCGTCCTCCACCTCGTCGAGGACGTCCGCGGCCTCGGCCTCGGCCAGCGTGGCCTCGACCGCGAGCTCCTCCAGCGCGAGGCGGAGGTCGACCGGCCGCGACCAGCGGCCTGCGACCGCCGCCGACACCACGGCGAGGGACCCCTGGCCGATCTGCGTCCCGAACAGGCGACCGACCAGACTCACCCGCGACTGCGGCGGCGCGCCGGGATCGGTGAGGGCGCGCCGCACCGTCGGTTCACGGCCGATCAGTGCCGCGACGGCGCCGAGGTCATCGGCGACCCGCCGCGCGTCGGGCGAGGCCGCCGGGCTGGTCACGGTGCCGGTCGGCACCGCCGTCACCTGGTCGAGGACCGACCGGGCGGCGGCAAGTGACTGCCGGCTGGCTCCCTCCATCGTCAGACTCCCGGCCCGGCCGGGGCGACCGCCGGACGCGGCGCCTCGTCGAGGCCCGCGATGAAGTCATCGACGAGCTGACGCTGGCGCGCGTCGCTCTGGAGCTCGTGCCCGACGATGCGGGTGGCGAGCTCAAGCGCGATCTCACCGATCTCACGACGGATCGAGGCGACGACCTGGGCCCGTTCGGCCACCAGTGCGGCGTCGGCCCGCTCCTTGATCTCGGCGACCTCCTGCTGTGCCTGCGAGCGCAGTTCCTCAACGATCTGCCGCCCCTGGGCCTGCGCGTCCTCTCGGATGCGGGCGGCCTCCGTACGGGCTTCAGCAAGCTGGGAGCGGTACTGCTCAAGCAGGGCCTTGGCCTCACGCTCCGCAACTTCGGCGCGGTTGAGGCCACCCTCGATACGGTCGGCCCGCTCCGCATAGGTCCTGCGGATCTGGGGATAGATTTTCCAGAAGAAGAAGCCGACGAGCAGGCCGAAGGCCAGCAGGCCAACGATCAGCTCGGCGAGCGGCGGCATGAGGACGCTGTCCTCGTGCGCCCCGCCTTCTTCGGCGGCGAGAATGAGTTTCTGCAGCACCAGGCGCTCCGGCTCAGGTGAAGACGAACGGCACGACGAAGCCGATGAGGGCCAGCGCCTCGACGACGGCGAAGCCGATCAGCATGTATCGGAAGGCCACCTGCTCGGCCTCGGGCTGGCGAGCGATCGCCTGCACACCCAGACCGAAGATGATGCCGACGCCGATGCCGGGGCCAAGGGTGGCGATGCCGTAGGCCACCGTCCCGATGTTGCCGCTGATGGCGTCATCTGCGGCAAGCAACGCGGAGGACGCCGCGGAGAGAGACATCGTTCAGATCCGTCCTTCTTGTGGTCGATGCACCGAGGGGCTCTCCCACGGTGCGCGTGGGCGGTTGGCTTCAGGCCCGCGCCGCCGCGGCGACCGGGGTGAGCGCAGCGCTCTCCCCGTGGCCGTGGCTCGGGGAATGCTCCGCGTCGTGGTCGCCGCCGTGCGAGGAGATCGCTCCGCCGATATAGGCGGCTGTCAGGACCGTGAAGATGTAGGCCTGCAGGACGTCGATCATCAACTCGAAGGCGGTGAGGCCGATCGCCACCAGACCGGACACCACACCGAAGATGAACTGCGGTTTGGGCAGCAGGTAGTCGGCGCCGAGGGCGAACACGAGCAGGAGCATGTGACCGGCGAACATGTTGGCGAACAACCGGATCGCAAGCGTGGCGGGACGGGCGACGATGGTCGAGACGAACTCGATCGGCGCGAGAATGATCTTCACGAACAGTGGCGCGGTCGGCGCCGGGACGAGCATGTCCTTGAAGTAGCCGCCGAATCCGTGCTCACGGATACCGACGATGTTGAAGATCAACCAGCTCGTCAGGGCGAGGATGAGCGGCAGCGCGATCCGCGACGTGGTCGGGAACTGGGCGACCGGAATGATCGCCATGACGTTCGACACCAGGATGAAGCAGAAGAGAATGGTCAGGTACGGAGCAAAGGTCTTGCCCCGCTCCCCGATCACGTTTCGGGCGATCGAGATGTCGACGAAGTCGTAGATCGACTCACAGAAGTTCTGGAGCCCACGCGGTACGAGCGTCGCCTTGCGGAACCCCAGCCAGAGGAAGACTCCGACGAAGAGCGCCACGAACAGGGTCAGCGCGGACCACTTGTTGAAGTAGAAGTCGATCGGTCCTAGGTCGAACTCAAACCAGCTCTTCGGCTTGAAGACATCGGGCGTCGGCCCATGGAAGCCGTCGTCGGCCACCGCGAGCAGCGATCCGCTCGGCACTTCCGATACCTCCAAGATCATTTATGCTGACAAAGTTCGCGATCCACCCAGGGCTGGATCGACCTCACCCTATACGGGGTGGGCCGCCGCCCCGGGCAATCGAAGACAAGCGGATGACCGCTGGATGCGATCCGTTCACAGCTCCGGCGGCAGGGGACTCACTGTCCCGGACCCGGCGCGGTCGAAGCGGAGGCGTCCAGTGCCGATCGCATCCACACGACGCTCCTCGACAGGGCAGATGCTATCCGGCCGGACGCTGGAGAGCACTCGTTGCGGGACTAAGATCTCCGACAGACAGTCGAACGTTCATCATCCGTTGGGTTTTTGGACATCTTGTCACACTACGTTGCCGAAGTGTCGCTCAACGCTCCATCAACGCGGCGCCCCGAACCGGTAGATGACCAGATACAGCGCCGCGATGACGCCGACGATCAGACCGATCGGGAAAAACAGGGCCTCGAAGCCCAGCAGGCGGTCAGCCCCGAAGCCCACCAGCCCCCAGAACCCCCCACCACCGAGGATGGTCCCGATGATGCCCCAGGCTTCACCGGGCGGCGGATTCGGCGAGTGGGCCGAGCCTGATCGTAGTCTTTCCTCCCTTTTCGCATTGTCCTTTTTGCCCGAATGGCCGCGAGAGGGCCCGTTGGTGTCGCTCACCGTCACGTTGTTCCTAATCCTGGCCGACGGCGGTTCCCCACCCACGACCGCTCCGGTCCGCCGGCGGCTGGCTGCCGTTGCCCGCGGTGCCTGACAGTCCCTGCGGTGCCTACAGCACCTGCGGCTGCTCGCCGGCCACTGCCGGCGGTCCTGCCTGCCCCTGACGGCTGGTCCCGTTCGCCTGGTCCGTCTGGTGGTCCGTCTGGTGGTCCGCCGGGCCGATCTGGCCCGACTGGCCGGGCCGCCCGGCCTGGCTCGGCCGGGTGGACGGTGCCGCCGGGCTGGTCGAGGGCACGTTCGTGGCTCCACGGGGCGCTCCGGGAGGGTCCCCCCGGTCGGCGAGCAGCGGCGCGACCCGCGCCGGGTCGAAGGTCGCCGGATCGTAGAACGGAACCCGCAGCCGGGCGGCGACCCAGACCTCGGCTCCCACCCAGCACAGTGTCGCGGCCATGATCGACCAGGCGAAACTCTGCAGGTCGATCGCGGTCACATCACGTAGGGCCAGCAGAACGACGCCGAGAACGCAGACCTTCGCCGCGTAGACCCCGAGAGCGGCCGGCAGCAGCATCGTGGTGGCCCCGCGGCGGGCGACCGCGACCAGCGCGAGCTTGCCGAGCGCGAAGAACGCCGCCACCAGGCCGACCGCGAGTGCCGCCCCGGCCGCGCCGGCGGCGCCGCGCACCGCGCCGGCCACTGCGAGCACGACCGCCAGCAGTGCCGCCATCATGCACAGGCCGGCCCGCAGCGCCGGGAGCGCCGTCGCGATCATGCCCGACGAGCCGCTCGCTGCCCGCCCAGGAGCAGCGCCACGAGCGCCAGCAACCCGATACCGACGGTGGCGGCGAGGATCGGGAGCGGCGAGTCGGAGAAGGACGCCGCCACGCCTCCGAATCCGACGAGCGCGGCCCAGAAGTACATCAGTAGAACCGCCCTGACATGGGAGTTTCCAATGGAGAGAATCCGGTGGTGGAGGTGCATCTTGTCGGCCGCGAACGGCGAGCGGCCGGCCTTCGTGCGCCGGATGACCGCGAGCCCCAGGTCAAGCACCGGAACAGCCAGCACCGCCAGCGGAATCGCCAGCGGGATCAGCGACGGTAGCTGCCTGGAGGGTCCAGCGTAACCCCCGTACGCGACCTGCCCCGTCACGGAGATCATCGAGGCGGCCGACAGCAGGCCGATGAGCATCGATCCCGAGTCGCCCATGAACAGCCGGGCCGGATTGAAGTTGTGCGGCAGGAAGCCCACGCAGACGCCGGCTGTGACCGCCGCCAGCAGGGCCGCGGGCGACGCACGGTAGAAGCCGTTGATCACCGCTATCTGGTAGGCGAAATAGAACGTCGCCCCGGCGGCGATCGCCGCCACACCGGCGGCGAGCCCGTCCAGACCGTCGATGAAGTTCATCGCGTTGACCAGGATGAGCGTCGCGAGAATGGACAGCGGTACGGCGGTCTCCGGGCCGAAGCTGAGCGTGGTCTGGCTGTCCCGGTCGATGGCGAAGGACCACTGCACACCCAGCAGAACCATCACGCCCGCAGCGGCCACCTGACCGGCGAGCTTGGTCAGCGAATCCAGCTCCCAGCGGTCGTCCGCCGCGCCCAGAAGGCAGATCAGCGTGCCGGCGACCAGTACTGCCCGCGTCTCCGACCAGTCCTGGGAGACCACGGACAGAAATGGCAGATGGTCTGCCACTTCCAGTCCGGCATAAAGCCCGGCGAGCATCGCCAGGCCGCCGAGCCGCGGTGTCGGCGTCGCGTGGACGTCCCGGGCGCGCGGTCGGGCGACCGCCCCGACACGGAAAGCGATCCAGCGGGCGATCGGGGTCGTGAGGAAGGTGACCGCGGCCGCGACCGCGAAGACGAGCACGTACTCACGCATGTCAACCCATCCCGCAGTTCATCGTTCGCCTGGGCGGACCTGGACAGGCCAGACCATCACCGGCATTCCAGCCCGTCGCCAGGTGCCCGGCTATCTCGGGTAGGCCGGGTAGGCCGGGTAGGCCGGGTAGCGGTCGACCAGTGTCGACACCGCCGCCGCCACCTCCCCCACCGCGCCCGGGTCGCGGACGGCGCGGGAGATCAGCCCGGCGATCTCCTTCATCTCACCTTCGCGCATGCCCTGGGTCGTCACCGCGGGGGTGCCCACCCGAATGCCGGAGGAGACCGCCGGCGGCTGCGGGTCGAACGGGATCGCGTTCTTGTTCAGCGTGATCCCCGCCGCGTCGCAGCGGGCCTCGGCATCGCGCCCGGTCACGCCGAGCTCCCGCAGATCGAGCAGGGCGAGATGGGTGTCCGTGCCGCCACCGACCGGCCGCAGCCCCTCGGAGGCCAGACCATCCGCGAGTGCCCGCGCGTTGGCGATCACCTGCCGTGCGTACGCGGCGAACGCGGGGCTCGCGGCCTCCCGCAGCGCGACCGCCTTGGCCGCGACCGCGTGCATCAGCGGCCCGCCCTGGCTGAAGGGGAAGACCGCCCTGTCGATACGGGCCGCGAGCTCGGCGCGGCAGAGGATCATGCCGCCCCGGGGGCCGCGGAGGACCTTGTGGGTCGTGAAGGTCACGACATCGGCGTAGGGCACCGGGCTGGGCAGCGCCCCGCCGGCGACCAGGCCGATGAAGTGCGCCGCGTCCACCAGCAGCCAGGCGCCCACCTCGTCGGCGATCGCCCGGAACGCGGCGAAGTCGATCCGCCGCGGGTACGCGGTCGCACCGCAGATGATCATTTTGGGTCGGTGCTGGAGCGCGAGCCGGCGCACCTCGTCGTAGTCGATCAGCTCGGTGTCCTCCCGGACGCCGTAGCCCACCACGTCGAACCAGCGGCCGGAGAAGTTCACCCGGCTGCCGTGGGTGAGATGCCCGCCGTGCGGCAGTGACATGGCCAGGACGGTGTCGCCGGGGGTGAGCAGCGCCGCGTAGGCGGCGAAGTTCGCCTGGGCGCCCGAGTGGGGCTGCAGGTTCGCGTGGTCGGCTCCGAACAGCGCCCGGGCCCGGGCGATCCCGAGCTCCTCCGCCCGGTCCACCACCTGGCAGCCTCCGTAGTACCGGCGCCCCGGATAGCCCTCGGCGTACTTGTTCGACAGCGTCGACCCCAGCGCTGCCAGTACCGCCGGCGAGGTGAGGTTCTCACTCGCGATCAGCTGCAGCCCCCCGCGCAGCCGGCTCAGCTCGTCGAGCACGACCGAGGCGATCTCCGGATCAGTGGCCCGCAGCAGGTCGAAGTCCGGGCCCCAGAACGGGGTGCTCATGCTGTCTCCGCCTCCCGCCGCCATGAGGCCCAGGATAGGACGTCTCAGCGGCGGGCAGGCTCCTGGACGAGCGGCAGCACGGAGCGCAGCGCCGCCAGCCCGACGGCGCCCTCCCGCACGACCACCGGAACGGGGCCCGTGCAGTCCAGGATCGTCGACGCGGTGCCGACCGGTGTCGGGCCCCCGTCCAGGTACACCTCCGCGGCGCCACCGAGCTGCATCATCGCGTCCTGTGCATCCGTCGCCGCCGGACGCCCGCTGATGTTCGCGCTGGACACGGCCATCGGACCGGTCCGGGCGAGCAGCTCCAGCGCGACCGGGTGCAGCGGCATGCGGACCGCGACCGTGCCGCGGGCGTCGCCCAGATCCCACCGCAGGGACGGCGCGTGGTTGATGACCAGGGTCAGACCGCCCGGCCAGAAGGCACGCATGAGGTCACGGATCTGCCCGGTGACCTGCTCGGCGAGTCCGTCCAGCGTCCGCCAGGAACCGACGAGCACCGGCACGGGCATGTCCCGGCCACGGCCCTTGGCGGCGAGCAGCCCGGCCACCGCGTCACGGTCGAACGCGTCCGCGCCCAGGCCGTACAGGGTGTCGGTCGGCAGCACCACGAGCCTGCCCCGGCGGACGGCGTCGGCGGCCGCGTCCAGCCCGGCAGCGCGCTGCCCCTCGTCGGAGCAGTCGAAAACCAGCATCAGGCGTCCTCTCCGGCGCTGCCCGGCCGGCCCCGACCCGGCGGATCCCACCGGGCGGTGACGAACCGGTCCCGCCCAGCGAGATCGGGATGATCGACGATGTCGGACCACGAACCAGACCACGGGCCGCCGCTCGCGAGCAGCGCGGGAACCGCCTGCCCATGCTCGTCGGCATGCTCCATGACGAGCAGGCCGCCAGGACGCAGCAGCCCGGCCGCGGCCGTCACCACGGCCCGCGGGCCGTCCAGGCCGTCCGGCCCGCCCCACAGTGCGGCGGGCGGGTCGTGCCGGCCGACCTCGGGCTCGACGCGGGACCGCTCATGGTCAGGAAGATACGGGGGATTGCTGACCACCAGGTCGACCCGCCCGGCCAGCTCCCCGAGCACCCCGAGCACCCCGAGGACCCCGGGGGCCCGGAGGACCCCGCCCACCGGCTCGGCGGCCGATCGGGTCGAGGCTGCGGAGGCAGGCGGAGGACCGGCGCCGACGACACCCACGTCCGCCTGGTGCACCCGCACGGGCAGGCCGGTGCGCCCGACGTTGCGGCGCAGCCAGTCGAGCGCGGCCGGCTCCAGCTCGACCGCGTGGACCTCGGCGCCGCGGACCTCGTCCGCCAGCGACAGCGCGATGGCTCCGGACCCGGCACACAGGTCGACACAGATCGGACGTACCGCGCCGGAGACCCGCAGCAGGCGGATGGCCTCCTCCACGACCCACTCGGTCTCCGGGCGCGGGATGAAGACCCCCGGCCCGACGGCGATGTCCAGCCGCCGGAAACCGGCGAGACCGGTCAGGTGCTGCAGCGGGACCCGGTCCGCGCGCCGTTCGACCAGGTGGCGCAGCTCCTGGGCGGCCGAAGTGCTGATGACCTCGACCAGCGCCAGCCGCCCGCGGGAGACGTCGAGGACGTGCGCGGCGAGCTGCTCCGCATCTCCCCGCGGGCTGGCGACGCCGGCCGCGGCCAGCCGCGCCACCGCGGCGGCGAGCTCGCCGGCCAGGGTCACCTGGCCCTCCGACGTCACCGCCGCCGGCGGGGTCCTCACCGGCGGGATCCTCACCGGCGGGATGGTCTCCGGCGGGATGGTCACGGAGTCCCCGCCATCCGGGTGGCCTGGTCGGCCTCGGTCAGCGCGTCGATCAGCGAGTCGAGGTCGCCGTCGAGCACCTGCTCGAGGTTGTGGGCCTTGTAGTTGATCCGGTGGTCACTGATCCGGTTCTCGGGGAAGTTGTACGTCCTGATCTTCTCCGAGCGGTCGACCGTGCGGACCTGGCTGGCCCGGGCCGCCGCCGCCTCGGAGTCGGCCTTCTCCCGGGCCGCGGCGAGCAGCCGGGCGCGCAGGATCCGCATCGCCGACTCCTTGTTCTGGAGCTGGCTCTTCTCGTTCTGGCAGGACACGACCACGCCGGTCGGCAGGTGGGTGATGCGCACCGCCGAGTCGGTCGTGTTGACGCTCTGCCCACCGGGCCCGGAGGACCGGAACACGTCGATCCGCAGGTCGTTGGGGTCGACCTCGACGTCCACATCGGCCGCCTCGGGCAGCACGAGGACGCCCGCCGCCGAGGTGTGGATGCGCCCCGCGGACTCGGTCACCGGCACCCGCTGCACCCGGTGCACGCCGCCCTCGAAACGCAGTCGCCCGAACACCCCGTGGCCGGGCGCGGCGGAGCGGCGGGCCTTCACCGCGACGCTCACGTCCCGGTAGCCGCCGAGGTCGCTGGGGTTCGCGTCCAGCACCTGGGTGCGCCAGCCGCGCCGCTCGGCATAGCGCAGGTACATGCGCAGCAGATCGCCCGCGAACAACGCGGACTCCTCGCCGCCGGCGCCGGCCTTCACCTCGAGAATGGCGTCACGGCTGTCGTCGGGGTCGACCGGCACCAGGTAGGCCCGCAGCCGGCCGTTGAGCTCGGCCAGGCTTTCCTCCAGTGCCACGACCTCGTCGCGGAACGAGACGTCCTGCTCGGCGAGTTCCCGGGCGGCCTCCAGGTCGCCCTCGACGCTCTCCAGCTGCCGGGCGAGATCGACCGGGGTCGCGAGCTCGGCGTACCGGCGGGTCAGTTCCCGCGCCACCGACGGGTCGTTGTGCAGGTCCGGGTCCGCCAGCCGCTTCTCGATGTCGGCGTGCTCGGCGATCATGCTCGCGAGCGGGGAGGTCATCACAGTTCCTTCAGTCGTCAGGACCGGCGTCGCGGGCCCCGCGGCCGCGAAGGCTGTGGCGACGTTACCGCCAGTTCGCGAGCGGCGGCGCGCGGCGCCGGCCGGCACGCGGGAACACCGGACGCGGGAACACCCCCGGATATGCGAACGGCAGGACGCGAACGGCGCCCGCCCGGGAGACCCGGTGCGGGCGCCGCTGGATACCTACTTCGCGCCGCCGGCCGCGTCGCCGGGGCGGCGCCGGCCGAACCGCCGCTCGAACTTCTCCACACGCCCGCCGACGTCCATGATCTTCTGCTTGCCCGTGTAGAACGGGTGGCACTGCGAGCACACCTCGGCGCTGATGGCGCCGTCGTCCTTGGTCGAACGCGTGGTGAACGTGTTCCCGCAGGTGCAGGTCACCACGGTCTCGTTGTACGTGGGGTGGATGTCAGCCCTCATGGTCCCTCTTCCGATGTGGCCGCCGGGTCGCTGCCGCGGGCGCGGACAGCGTGAACCGGAGCCGATGGTTTGCCAGTGTGCCAGACCCGTCCGACCGGACCTGGCCCGCCGCCGGGTACAACACCGCCGGCGGGACCCGGTGTTCCGGGTCCCGCCGGCCGTGATGCCCCGGTGCGCCAGGGCCCGGAACGTGCCGGGCCCACGGTGCGGCGGGCCCACGGTGCGGTCAGTCCTGTGGCGGCGCGGTCTTGGCGATCTGCATCAGGAACTCGTAGTTCGTCCGGCTCTGCTTCAGCCGGTCGAGCAGCAGGTCGAGTGCCTGCTGCGGCTCCCGGGTGTGCAGGACTCGCCGGAGCTTGTGCATGATCACAAGCTCCTCGGGCGCCAGCAGGATGTCCTCCTTGCGGGTTCCGGAGGCGTCGACGTCCACCGCCGGGAAGGTCCGCTTGTCGGCGATCTTGCGGTCCAGCTTGAGCTCGGCGTTACCGGTGCCCTTGAACTCCTCGAAGATGACCGTGTCCATGGTGGAACCGGTCTCGACCAGCGCGGTCGCGATGATCGTCAGGGAGCCGCCGTTCTCGATGTTGCGCGCCGCGCCGAGGAACCGCTTCGGCGGGTAGAGCGCCGTCGAGTCGACACCACCGGACAGGATGCGCCCGGACGCCGGCGCCGCCAGGTTGTAGGCCCGGCCGAGCCGCGTGATCGAGTCCAGCAGGACCACGACGTCATGACCCAGCTCGACGAGCCGCTTGGCCCGCTCGATCGACAGCTCGGCGACGTTGGTGTGGTCGGCCGGCGGGCGGTCGAAGGTCGAGGCGATGACCTCGCCCTTCACCGACCGCTGCATGTCGGTCACCTCCTCGGGGCGCTCGTCCACGAGCACGACCATGAGGTGGCATTCCGGGTTGTTCGTGGTGATCGCGTTGGCGATCGCCTGCAGCACCATCGTCTTGCCGGCCTTCGGCGGGCTCACGATCAGTGCGCGCTGGCCCTTGCCGATCGGCATCACCAGGTCGATGACCCGAGTGGTCATCATGTGCGGCTCGGTCTCGAGCCGCAGCCGCTCCTGCGGGTACAGCGGGGTGAGCTTGTGGAACTCGGGCCGACCGCGCGCCTCCTCCGGCTCCATCCCGTTGATGGTGTCCAGCCGGACCAGCGCGTTGTACTTGTCCCGGCGCTGCTCGCCCTCCTGCGGCGCGCGCACCACGCCGGTGATGGCGTCGCCGCGCCGCAGGCCGTTGCGCCGCACCTGGGCAAGGCTGACGTACACGTCCGTGGGACCGGTCAGGTACCCGCTGGTCCGGATGAACGCGTAGTTGTCGAGGACGTCGAGGATGCCGGCGACCGGCACGAGGACGTCGTCCTCCCGCACCGTCGGCTCCGTGTCGGTCGTACCGCCCTGGCCGCCGCGCCCGCGGTTGCGACCACGCTCCCGGAAACGGCCCCGGCGGCGCCCGCCGAACTCGTCGTCGCCCTGACCCGCGTCGCCCTGTGGCGAGCGGTCGGCGGGCCGGTCACCCGGCTGGGTCCGGTCACCGGACCTCGACCTGTCGGCGCCGCCACGGTCACGCTCGCGGTCGGCGGGCGCAGTACGCCCCCCGCGGTCGCTGCCGGCACGGTCAGCACGATCGCCGGAACGGTCAGGCCGCTCGGAACGATCAGAACGCTCGGGGCGGTCAGACCGCTCACCGGACCGTTCCCGGTCACCGGACCGCTCCCGGTCGGCTGACCGCTCGGACCGCTCGCCGGACCGGTCGGACCGCTCCCGGTCGCCGGAACGGTCACGGTCACCCGTGCGCTCGCGGTCGCCGGAGCGGTCACGGTCACCCGTGCGCTCGCGGTCGCCGGAGCGGTCACGGCCACGGGTCGTGCTCTCGGATCCGCTCGCCCCGACCCCCCGGGCCGGGGCGCTCACCGCGGCGACCGGCGCCGCGGCGCCTTCGGTGGCCGGCTGGGGACGCGGGGCGTCCTCGGCGGGCTCGGTGCCACCCTGCAACGGGGCGGCGGGGAGGGTCTGCTGCTCTCCCGCAGGGCTTGTCACCCCACGGGAGGAGCCACGCCGCCCGCGCACCCGGGTCGTCGTGGGCGCCGACTCGGTGGAGACGGCCGGACCGGCGGCGCCGGCCTGGACCGGCTCCGCCGCGCCGCTTCCCTGGACGGGCGCAGACGCCGGGGCGGTGCCCGGGCTCTCCTGCACCGGCCGCACGGCGGGCGCGGGCGCCGACGACTCGGCCTGCCCCGACGGCTCGGCGGAACGCGGCTCCGGCCGGGCTGCCACCTCCCCGTTCTGGACGTTCTGGATGGCCGCGATCAGCTGGCCCTTGCGGAGCCGGCCAACCCCGGGAATGCCCATCTGCGAGGCCATCGCCTGCAGCTCGGGCAGGAGCATGGCGGACAGGCCGGTGCCGGACCGCCGACGCCGAGGCGCGGACGCATCGGCGGAAGCACCGGCCGGCCCGGAGAGAACGGCATGGCTGCCGTTCGCCCCGGGCGCACCGGAGGTGTCTACGGACGTCAGGCCGGCCGCAGCGGAACTGTCGACGGGCGAGGCAGGCGCCGCAGACTCACGTGCGCTGTCGGGCAGCACGTCGGTGGTGTCGCTCAAGGTTTTCCTTCCTGGAAGGAACCGGCTTCTCGGGCCGGGCGTAGCGTGTGGATTTTCTTCGCCTGCGCGCATGCCGGATGTAAGGAGATGCAGCACCCTTTGAACGGCGAGCATCGCGCCCATCAAAGGCGCTGACGGCCGACAGCCGCGAGCGAACCCGATTTCCCGCCGACGAGTGCCGGTACGCCAGCCGAGGCAACGGCGACGAGGCTTGAAGCACCGGGATCCCTGACCAGGACCGGCCACCGTGTGCGGCCGACCGCTGCCGTGAGGCTCCACTGCAGCTTGGCCGCCACTGCGGACCTGATCAAAACTGCGGACCAGATCAGGCTGGCGGGGCGAGCACGCGCCGCGGCGGCAGCGGGTGCAGTCATCAGACTATCCAGACGGAGACACGTCGGCAACAACCTAGAGACCTCTGGATCTCTCGATGACGCCACGAGGGACTCTCCGATGACCGCCCGGCACCCCTCCGCGGCGCTGAACCCACCCGGACGGCGCCATTAGTACACCATGCGGAGTGGAAGCGCTACCCCTTGGAGTCGAGGGGCTGGAGCCGCGCACCCTCGGTGTCGACTGTCAGCGGGATCACGGAGAAGCCCGGCGCGGGCACCCCGATCGCCGCGGCCGCCTGGCCGCCGCCGACCGCCAGCGCGACCACGGACGGCCCGGACCCCGAGAGCGCCGCGGGAACGCCCTCCGCGCGCAGCCGCGCCACCAGATCGGCCGAGGCGGGCTGGGCCGGCAGCCGGTACGGCTGATGCAACCGGTCCTCGGTGGCGGCCAGCAGCAGCTTCGAACGCTCCGTGCCCTCACCCGCCGCCGGCTCGGCGGCGCTGAGCGCGAGGGCCAGCAGGGCGGCCCGGCCGGCGTTCACGGCGGCGTCGGCATGCGGAACCCGCTCCGGCAGCGCACCCCGGGCCTGCTCGGTCGACTGCCGGACCGACGGGACGAAAAGCACGGGCCGCACCTCGGCCGGCGGCGCGACCCGCACCGCCCGCGGCACCCCGGCCTCGTACCAGGCCACGGTGAGGCCACCCAGCAGAGCGGCCGCCACGTTGTCCGGATGGCCCTCGATCGCCGTCGCCACCCGCAGCAGCCCGGCCGGGCCCAGCGGGGAGCCGGCGAGCGCGTCGGCAGCCACCACGCCCGCCACGATGGCGGCGGCCGAGGAGCCGAGCCCCCGGCCGTGCGGGATCCGGTTCACGCACCGCAGCGCCAGGCCGGGCTGCGGCAGCCCCAGCTCGTCGAAGGTGGCGCGGATGGACCGCACCACGAGATGCGCCTCGTCGGCGGGGACGGTGTCCGCCCCGACGGTGTCGACGGTGAGGCCGGTGGACGTCAGCCGCACGGACACGTCGTCGTACAGGCCCAGTGCGAGACCCAGGGCGTCGAAGCCCGGCCCGAGGTTCGCGCTCGACGCCGGCACCAGCAGACGGACCGCACCGGCCGGCGCCTCCCCCGCCGCCGTGCCGGTCTCCGCCGCCGTGCCGGTCTCCGCCGCCCCCCGCACCGCCACGACCTGCGCCGCGCCGTCGTGCCGCGGCCCGGAGAGCGGCTCGGTGGGAGCCGGGATCCCGGCGGCACCGGCGGCACCGGCCGCGACGGTGCCGCCGGTGGAGCTGGTGCCGTCGGTGGAGCTGGCGCCGCGGCGGTCGACGGCCGTCACAGGCCGCGCAGGCCGAGCGCCTCGGCCGCCCCGGCAACGGTCGGCGGGATGGTCTCGGGCTTCGCGGCACCGCTGATGGCCCAGTCGGGGTCCTTCAGGCCGTTGCCGGTGACCGTGCACACCACCCGCTGGCCCGGGTCCAGCCGGCCGTCGGCGTGTGTTGCCAGCAGCCCGGCGACACTCGCGGCACTCGACGGCTCCACGAAGACACCCTCCCGGCGGGCCAGCAGGCGGTAGGCCGCCAGGATCTGGCGGTCGTTGACGGCGTCGATGAGGCCTCCGGAGGCGTCCCGTGCGTCGGTCGCGAAGTCCCAGGACGCCGGATTGCCGATGCGGATCGCCGTGGCGATGGTCTGCGGGGAGGTGACCACCTCGCCACGGACGATCGGCGCCGCTCCGGCGGCCTGGAAGCCGAACATGCGCGGGCGCCCGGTACCGGCCCGGGTGTCGTCCTCCACGTAACCGCGCCAGTAGGCCGTGATGTTCCCCGCGTTCCCCACGGGCAGGCAGTGGATGTCCGGTGCCTGCCCGAGGGCTTCCACGATCTCGAAGGCCGCGGTCTTCTGGCCCTCGAGGCGGTAGGGGTTGACCGAGTTGACCAGGGTGACGGGGAAGGTGTCGGCCAGCTCGCGCGCGACCCGCAGGCAGTCGTCGAACGATCCGTCGACCTGGAGCAGCCGTGCCCCGTGGACCAGCGCCTGGGCGAGCTTGCCCAGCGCGATCTTGCCGCTGGGCACGAGGACCGCGCAGGTGAGCCCGGCCCGCGCGGCGTAGGCGGCGGCGGAGGCCGAGGTGTTCCCGGTCGAGGCGCAGATGACGACCTGGGAGCCCTCCCCCACGGCGCGGCTGATCGCGACCGTCATCCCGCGGTCCTTGAAGGAGCCGGTGGGGTTGGCGCCCTCCACTTTGAGATGAACATCACATCCGGTCAGCTCGGAGAGGTGGTCCGCGTGCAGAAGAGGGGTGCCCCCCTCCCGCAGGGTGACCACCGGCGTGTCCATGGTGACCGGAAGCCGGTGCCGGTACTCCTCGATGATTCCTCGCCAGGCCCGGGGCAGGTGCCCGGAGGCATCCGACCCACCCGGCGTGCCCGGTCCACTCGATACCGGCGTCGACGACACCGCGGTCATGACTCAACTCCCTCGACCCGCACCACGCCCGACACGGCCCGCACGCCGTCGAGAACCCGCAGGTCCTCGACGGTGGCGGACAGCGCCGCGTCCGCGGCCGGATGGGTGACCAGGACCAGGCTGGCGTCGTCGCCACGGCCGTCCTGCCGAACACTTCTGATGGAGACATCGTGCCGTGCGAACGCACCGGCGACCGCGGCCAGCACGCCGGCCTTGTCCGTGACGTCGAGCTGCACGTGATAGCTGGTCACCGTCGGGCCCATCGGCAGGATCGGAAGCGCCGCGTACGCGGACTCCCCCGGCCCCTGCCGTCCCGCGACGCGGTTGCGGGCGACCGCGACCACGTCGCCGAGCACCGCCGACGCCGTCGGCGCGCCGCCCGCGCCGCGGCCGTAGAACATCAGCTGCCCGGCGGCCTCCGCCTCCACGAAGACCGCGTTGAACGCCTCACGCACCCCGGCGAGCGGATGCGAGCGGGGGATCATCGCCGGGTGGACCCGCAGGCTGATGCCGGGGCGGTCGCCAGCGCGTTCCGCGATCACCAGGGCCTTGATCGTGCAGCCGAGCTCCCGGGCGCTGGCGATGTCGGCGGCGGTCACCGCGCCGATGCCCTCCCGGTAGACGTCGTCGATGGTCACCGGGGTGTGGAAGGCCAGCTGGGCGATGATCGCGGCCTTCGCGGCGGCGTCGAAGCCGTCGATGTCGGCGGACGGATCAGCCTCCGCGTACCCGAGCTCCCCGGCTTCGGCCAGTGCCTCGGCGAACGAGGCCCCGGTCTCGTCCATCCGGGTCAGGATGTAGTTCGTCGTGCCGTTGACGATGCCGAGGACACGGCGGATCCGGTCCCCGGCCAGGCTCTCGCGCAACGGGCGCAGCAGCGGGATCGCGCCGGCCACCGCCGCCTCGTAGTAGAGGTCGACGCCGGCCGCGGCCGCCGCGTCGTGCAGCGTCGAGCCGTGCGTGGCGAGCAGCGCCTTGTTCGCGCTGACCACCGACTTGCCCGACCGCAGCGCCGACAGCAGCCAGGTGCGCGCCGGCTCGATCCCGCCGACCACCTCGATCACGATGTCGACGTCGTTCCGGGCGATCAGCGCGTCCGCGTCGGTGGTGAGCAGCTCCCGGTCGACGGCCGCCCCGCGGACCCGACCAGGGTCGCGAACCGCGATCCCGGCGATCTCCAGCGGGGTACCGACCCGGGCGGCCAGCTCGTCGGAATGGATGCCCAGCAGGCGCACCACCTCGGAACCGACGACGCCGCACCCGAGCATCGCGATCCTCAGCGGGCGGTCGGCACTCGGCGGGCTGTCGGCCCCGCGGCCCCCGTCAGTCGTCATTCGCCCCTCACATCCGTTCCGGCGCGCTGACGCCGAGCAGACGCAGCCCGTTCGCCAGGACCACCCGGGTGGCCTCAACCAGCAGCAGCCGGGCGGCCGTCACCGCCGTGGGCTCCTCGTCGCCCTGGGGAAGCACCCGGCAGGAGTCGTAGAAACGGTGATATGTCCCGGCTGTCTCCTCCAGGTACCGGGCTATGCGGTGCGGGGCACGCAGCGTCGCCGCCGTCTCGACGACCCGCGGCAGCTCACCCAGTGCCCGGATCAGATCGACCTCCCGCGGATGGCTGAGCAGCGAGACGTCGACCGAAGCGGCGTCGAACGCCTCGTCCGCCGACGTCGCCAGGCCCAGCGCGGCCGCGTTGCGGATCAGTGAGCTGATCCGCGCGTGCGCGTACTGGACGTAGAAGACCGGATTGTCGCTGGTCTGCCGGGCGATCACATCGAGGTCCAGGTCGAGCGCGGAGTCCATCGACGCCCGGACCAGCGAGTAGCGTGCCGCGTCGACCCCGACCGCGCCCACGAGGTCGTCCAGGGTGAGGAAAGTTCCGGCCCGCTTCGACATCTTGACGGCCTCGCCGCCCCGGGACAGCGTCACCATCTGGCCGATGATCACGTCGAGGGTCTGCTCGGGATCGTCCCCGAAACACGCCGCGATGGCCCGCAGCCGGCCGATGTAGCCGTGATGGTCGGCACCCAGCAGGTAGCAGAGCCGGTCGAACCCCCGGCGGCGCTTGTCCCGATAGTAGGCCGCGTCGGCGCAGAAATAGGTCGGCCGCCCGTCGCTCTTGACCAGCGCCCGGTCCTTGTCGTCACCGAAGTCGGTGGTACGCAGCCAGACCGCGCCGTCCGCCTCGAAGACATGGCCCTTCGCACGGAGCTCCGCCACCGCGGCGGTCAGCTCACCCGCGTCGTGCAGGCTGCGCTCCGACTTCCACAGGTCGAACTCGACACCGAACCCGGAAAGCGTCGACCGGATCTCCGCCAGCATGATCTCGACGCCGTCGCGGGCGCACACCGCCAGCGCCTTGTCGTCGGCGCCAGCCCCGTCGGAACCCGCCCCGACCAGCTGCTCCAGCGCCGGATTCGCCGCCTGGACCCTCGTCGCGATCTCGGCGACATAGGCGCCGTGGTACCCCTCCGCGGGCGCCGGCTCACCGCGCAGCGCCGCCAGGATCGACGCGCCGAACCGCTCGACCTGCACCCCGGCGTCGTTCACGTAGTACTCGGTGCCGACCTCGAAACCGGCTGCCGACATCACCTGGGCCAGCGCGTCACCGACCGCCGCCCAGCGCGCCGACGCCAGCGTCACCGGACCCGTCGGATTCGAACTGACGAACTCCAGGTTCACCCGGACACCACGTGCGGCAGCCGCCCGGCCATACGCCGCACCGGCGCCCACGATCGACCGGGCGATGCCGCCCATAGCCGCGCCGGCCAGCCGGATGTTCAGGAACCCCGGGCCGGCCACCTCGACCGCGGCCACACCCGGATCCGTTCGCAGCCGCGCCGCGAGCAGATCAGCCACCGCCCGCGGCGGGCGGCGAGCCGCCTTCGCGAGCTGCAGGGCGACCGGCGACGCGTAGTCGCCGTGCTCGGGCTGCCGCGGGCGCTCGACGGTGACCGCGGCAGGCACGGCCACGTCGAGCTCGCCGTTGGCGACGGCATCACGAACGGCCGCAACGATGGAGTCGGCCAGCTCGGCGGGGGTCATGTCGCGATGCTATCGGCGCGCCCGACCAATCCGGTCGCCGCGCGCCCCCGGCCCGACCCCGACCCCGCAACCGGCGGCGCGCCGCACCGGGCCACGCCCGGACGTCAGACCGGCTGACCCGCCGCGAGCCGGCTGACCACGCCGATCAGCATGTCCGGATCGAACGGCTTCGTCAGGTAGTAGTCCACACCCAGGCGGGCGCCGCGTTTCACGTCCGCCTCCTGCGCGCGCGCCGTCAGCATGATCACCTTGATGCCGGCGGTGGCCGGGTCGTCCCGCAGCCGCGCGGCGACATCCCAGCCGTTCACCCGCGGCATCATGATGTCGAGCGTGATCACCTGCGGCGCGATCTCGTGGACCCGCTCGAGGCAGTCAGCCCCGTCCACCGCGGTGTGCACCTCGAAGCCTTCCAGTTCGAGGTTGACGACCACGAGCTGACGGATCACGGCATCGTCGTCCACGACGAGCACCCTGGGGGCGGTGAAGTACACGGGCGAAGCTTACGGGCACCGGGTTGCGCAGTCTGCCGATCCCACCTGGTACGGTATGCCTGCTTGCCCTGGAGCCCCCGTAGCTCAGGGGATAGAGCACCGCCCTCCGGAGGCGGGTGCGCAGGTTCGAATCCTGCCGGGGGCACACGACTTGGGCTGCATGTGTCCAGCGGGGCTGGACCGGGGCGTCGTGTCATGTTGGTTGGGGGGGCCTAGCCCCCCCATACCCCCCGAGTGGCCTGGTGTGGCTTGCGGGGGATGCGGGTTTCGGGGCGGTTATGGCCTTCTGGCCTTTAGTGCGTTTCGTGATGGATGTGCCCCGACGCAGGCCTGACAGGCTGCAGGGCCAAGGGTTCTGGGTAGACGCAGTTTCCTGGCCTTCAGCGTGCTCCGCGATGGATGGGGGCCCGGCGCGGCCGGCTCGGTAGAGGGTCTCCTGGCGAAAGCTGGCTGGACTCTGTCGGGCGGTTTGCCGAGGGCTGTCGATCGGCGGTGTGCTCGCCGACGCTTCGGCTGTTCGGCCGCGTCGTTCTCCATGCCGGCCAGGGCTCGACTGATCGCCCGGTTATGTGAGTGCTCCTCCTCGAGGATCTCCCGGCTGCAGGCCAGCATGTCCTCCATCAGCGCGCGCGGCCGTTCGTCCGACTACGGATGGCTGTTCCCTGCGTCGTCGGAGCGCAACTCGGAGATCATCCGAGCCGCGGTGACGCGAAAACCGCCTCGGGCGACGAAGTCGGCCGGGCCTGTCAACCTGGGGCGCCTCCGTGGCGTTCAGAAGGGGCAGGAGCGCGGAGAGGACGTGTCGGGTGAGGAACGCGATGAGCGTGCGTTCGAGGAGTTCGTCGCACGCACCGGTGACCGGCTGCTGCGCTGCGCCGTCCTCCTGGTCGCAGACCACTCCGCGGCGGAGGATCTGGTCCAGGGGGCGCTGGAACGCACCTATCGGCACTGGCCGCGGGTGTCAGCCGGCCATCCGGAGGCATACGTGCGCCACGCTCTGGTGAACGCGGCGGCGAGCGGATGGCGACGGAGCCGGGTCAGGGAGGTGCCGCTGGGGCCACACGGCCGGGCCGGGCCGACCGACCACGCGGATCGGCTGTCGACGCGCGACGAGCTGATCCGCGCGCCCATGACCCTGCCGGCCCGCCAGCGGGCGGTGCTCGTGCTGCGCTACTTCGACGACCTGCCGGAGGCCGAGGTGGCTGCCGCCCTGGGCTGCAGCGTCGGCTCGGTCAAGAGCCAGGCCTCCCGCGGGCTCGCCCGGCTGCGGGCGAGTGTCGACCTCCACAGCTCCCTACCGATGACGGGGAGGACGCCATGAGCGCTGATCTCGAGGGCCCCCTGCGGGCTGCCATGCGCGACGAGACAGTGCGGGTCACAGCCGGGCCGAACCTGGCGGAAGCCGTCCGGGAGCGGTTCCGTCGACACCGCCACCACCCCGGCTGCCGTGACCACTCCTGTCGGGGCACCCACTCCTGTCACCGTGACCACTGGTGCGGTCGGCACCGTCATCCCGCCGGCGTCGGGCCGGGACGTGGGCGGTGTCGCCGTCACCGCGCAGTGGGGGAACGTGCCGACTCTCGCCGCGGTCGAGGACGCCATACGTTCCGCGCAGCCGCAGCGAACCTTCGCCCGGACGACGGTCGGAGGCAGATCCGCCCTGCTCACCCGTATGGAGGCCAAGGAGGAGTTCAGCCTGGTCTGGATCGAGCGGGACGGGCTTGCCCTTGACGTCGCCGCGGGCACGCCGGTCAGCGAGGACGACATGCGCCGGGTCTCGGAGGAACTCACGGTCGGATCGCGGCCGCGCGTCGATCCGACTCTCGACCGGGCTGTCCGTGCGGCCGTGGCCCAGGTGTTCACCGGCGGGACCCCGACGGGACGGACACTCGCGGCGGTCGAGAACGGAGAGGAGCTCGCACCCGGTCTTGAGCGCCATCGTGCCCAACACCCCGGACTGGCGCGCACGCTGCGGGTCCACGGTGCACGAGGTGGCGCCACGGGACGCCACGCACGCCGTGGCCTCGATCTCGCTCACCTACACCGACCCGACCATGCCACTGCCTGGAGCGCGAGGAGACAGCCTCACGGACCGGGCCTGGCGGGCCGGGCACCGGCACCGATCGGGCCGGTTCGTTGGGCGAGCACTGGGCGTAGCGGTGGAGCCTTCGGGGGCCCGAACGCCTGACAGAGGGTGTGAAGTCGACCAGACTCGGAGAATCCGTCATCCGTGCGGTGCCGGCCACCGTCCAGGTCGCAGACACGATCCTCACGACGCACCCCGACACCGACTCGCCTGGAGATCGCGTGACCGAGACGACGCCCAGCGACAGCCCGATGGACTGGATAGCCGATCACACTCGCCGCTATCTCGACAGCGGCGGTGCCGACGGGCACCTCTGGTACGGCATCGACGGCTCGTTCACCCAGGGAGCCCCGACGCTGCTGTTGACGACCCGGGGCCGTCGCAGCGGGAAGCCGCGCCGCACACCCCTGATCTACGGGCGGGACGGGAACGACTACGTCGTCGTCGCGTCGAAGGCCGGCTTTCCCGAGCACCCGCAGTGGTATCTGAACCTGCTCGCCCACCCGGAGGCCGAGGTGCAGGTCGGGGCGGAACGGTTCCCGGCGAAGGCGCGGGTGGCGGAGCCCGCCGAGAAGGCCCACCTGTGGCTCACGATGACGGCGCTCTGGCCGGAGTACGACGCCTACCAGAGCGCGACGGATCGGAACATCCCGGTCGTGGTCCTCGAACGGACCTGAGCTGAACCGGCGACGGGCCTGAGAGGGCCTGGTGCCGGTCATCGTGCTAGGAACCGCCTGCCAGGAGGTAGGTGGCGGTGACTGTCACAGCGGCGACGACGGCGCCGGCCATGGCCTGGGCGGGGGTGTGGCCGTCGAGTTCGTCGTGGTCCTCGACGCTCGCGGAGGCGGCGGCGGGGGTGGCGGGGGTGGCCAGACGGGTGAGACGGACCTGGACGCGGGCCCAGCCGATGACGGGGACAAGCAGCCAGGTGAGGGCGGGCAGCGGGCCGTAGGCGAGCGTGAGGACGGTCGCGCAGCTGGCGGCGGCCGCCACGTGGCCGCTGATCTTCCAGAACCTCGTGATGGCGGCGAGGACGAAAGCCTCGACGACGATGGCCGCGTAGACGGCGACCAGGTCTGTCGACGCGTCCATCACGTGCAGGAGAACGTAGCCGGTGGTCACCGAGGCGCAGCCGAACAGCATCGGTGCCATGCGCCTGCTGCGTTCGGGAACATGATGGTCGGACCACCTGCGCCGGCGGACTCCGTGAAGAACGAAGGCCATCGGTACGACCGTGCAGAACAGAATCGAGACCGTGGCCCAGAGCAGGCCGTGCCAGGCGTCCGGCGCGTCGGCCCAGGACATGAGCAGCAGCAGTGCCGTGACGAGGACGGTGGGTGCCGCGATCTCGCACAGAATGGCGGCGGCCCGGGCGGCGGGTGGCGCCCCCGGCGGAATTCCGGTCGCGGGGGCCGTCACGGCCGGCTGGCGCGCACGTCGAACTCGAACAGGGCCTTGTTCGAGTTTCTCTTCCGGATCACCTCGACCTGGACGTCAACGTAGCCCAGCTCCCGCAACATGCACGCGTACCACTCCTGGGCGGGCACCCCGTGCCCGTAGAAGGTTGAGTTCCCGACAATGTAGGAGAGCTTCCCACCGGGCCGCACCAGGCCTGCGGCGGCCTGGAAGTGAAGCCACATGTCATGGTGGTACTTGTGGACGTAGGCGGCGAGCAGCGGGCCGCTGCGGCCGCCGTCGGCCGCTATTCTCGCGCACACGACACCCATTTCGTCGTCAACCGGGGTCGCGGTCGTGGGTTTCCATCCTCGCAGGTTGGAGGTCGCACTGCCCCAGGTGCCGCCGATCGCCTGCCAGTCGAGCCGGCCGGCGTCGCCGGCCTCGTCGAGGAAACGCAGCCAGTACATGTAGGGGCGCAGCTCCCGGATGTAGGACATCCGGTTCGCGTAGGGCGGGCTGGTCAGGACGAGATCCGCCGCGCGCAGGCCGCCGGCGCACATCCGTGAGTCACCCTGGTGCACGGTGGCGGTGCCTGGCAGGTCATGCCGGGCGGACTCGATCAGCGCTGCCGCCTCGGCGCCGAAGTGCGCGACGGTGGTGGCGGTCACGGCCGGGTCGAAGCGGGCCGGTGACCGGTCCGGCCGGGTTGCGAAGGACATCGACTGGTGGTTGAACGCGGCGCTGCTGACCGCGATGAGCACCCGGCACAGCGCTATCTGCAGCAGGTCCGCCACCGGGCCGCAATACGCGTCCAGCTCGGCCCTCAGCGCCTTGAGCGCGTGGAGCGCGCCGGGACTCCACCATTTCTCGATCTGGTGCAGGCCCGGCTGCCACAGAGCGCCGTCCGGATCAGCCCGGGCGGCGCCTGCCATGACGTCCA
This sequence comes from Parafrankia elaeagni, assembly GCF_000374165.1. GTDB lineage: Bacteria > Actinomycetota > Actinomycetes > Frankiales > Frankiaceae > Parafrankia > Parafrankia elaeagni. Next base: position 4,712 of record NZ_KB893751.1, on the reverse strand, counting down.
GCGCCGCGGTACGTGCCTCGTCGAGCGTGCGCTGCGCATAGTGCCGGACCTTTGCCCGACCCAGCCAGACCAGGAACGGGTTCACATCGGTGCTCTGGCCCACATGCCCGAGCTCGGCGGCGGCCAGCGGGGTGGTCCCGGTTCCCGAGAAGGGGTCGGTGACAACCGAACCGGGCGGCAGCCCGCACATTCGGCCGCGCACGAGCCGGACGCCGTACGCGGGGGTGAGACGCAGCCAACCGTGCCGGCCGACCTCCCGGTTCGCCCGAAAGGTCAGGTGTTCGTTACGCGCCAGGGAGGTCCGGTCTATTGCCGCCGTCATGGTGCCTCCAGCAGATGATCCCGCGGATGCGTGGAACCGCCGCACCGCAGTATCCGCGCCGGCGCCCCGGCGGCTTGCGCGGGGGCACGAGGGCTTTGGGAACAATATGCCCAGGTCACCGTCCCCCCGGGTACCGCGGCACGATCTCGATGCCGCAATGGCATGGCACGTTCGGGTGATTTCGGCGGTGCCTTGCCACCTCCGGTGCGTACTTCCCAAAAGCCCTTCGGAAAGCGACGGGCCCTGACGAGGACCCTCGCGGAGAGGTGTGTTGGATGCGGCACGCGCTGGTCCTCGGCGGCGGAGGCGTGGCCGGTATCGCCTGGGAGATCGGCCTGTTGGTCGGTCTCGCCGAGGCAGGCATCGACGTCACCGAGGCCGATCTGGTCGTCGGGACCTCGGCGGGTTCCGCCGTGGGGGCGATGGTCAGCAGTGGCGCGGACCTGGATCTGCTCTACGCGCGGCAGATCGCCCCCGCCGACCCGACCGCGGAACCGACGGTCGACTTCGACTACAGCGAACTCATGTCGACCCTGGCCCAGGTCACCGCGGGCTCCCGGGGCGCGCGCGACGCGCGTTCCCGGATCGGGGCGTACGCGCTGGTCGCCGATGTTCCCTCAGAGGAGGATCGGTGGCAGATCGTCGCCGGGCGGCTTCCCGTCCGAGAATGGCCGCGGCGCCGCCTGATAGTGGTGGCGGTCGACGCCGAGACAGGTGACTGGGTGGCCTTCGACCGCGACTCCGGGGTCCACCTGGTCGACGCGGTCGCGGCCAGTTCCGCGCTGCCCGGGGTGTTCCCGCCGGTCACGGTGGACCATCGCCGGTACGTGGACGGGGGCATGCGGTCCGTGATCAATGCGGACCTGGCGGAAGGCCACGAACGGGTCCTGATTCTCGCCCCGGTCAACGGCATGGGCATTCCGACCGAGGTGCGCCGCCTGGAGCGCGCCGGCAGCCGGGTGCTGGTCGTGGCCGCGGACGAGGCGTCCCGGGCCGCGTTCGGCTCGAACATTCTCGATCCGGCGATCCGGGCCGCGGCCGCGGCCGCCGGCCGGGCGCAGGCCGCCGCGGTGGCGGACGGTGTCCGCGACCTGTGGAAGGGCTGAGCCCGGGGATCTGAACCGGGATCTGAACCGGGATCTTCGGCCTCGGGCCGCGCTGGACGTCCAGCGCGGCCCGAGGCCGACATCCGCGGTGCGAGGCAGAATCTGTCAGAGGTCAGAGGTCAGAGGTCAGAGGTCAGAGGTCGGCGGCCGCGGGGACGACGCGCTCGCCGAGGATCCGCAGCGGCTCGACGTCCCACACGTTCGCCACGCCGCCGAGCGCCACCGAGATGCCGAGCTCGGACAGCGTCCCGAGATCGTCCAGGATGCGGCCCACGTTCTCGCCTGACCGGCCCACGTCGAAGGCGTAGTAGCAGGTCTTGGTGATCTCGTCGTAGTCGCGCCCCTCGGTGTCACAGTGCTGGCGCAGGACGTCCAGCTTGTGCTTGAGATCGGGGCCGTTGAACAGGTTGCAGGCCTGCCCGTACCGCGCGACCAGGCGCAGCGTCTTCTTCTCCCCCGAACCGCCGATCATGATCGGCGGATGCGGGCGGGTGAGCGGGGCGGGGACGTTCAGCGGCCGGGCCAGCTGGTAGTGCTTCCCGGTCCAGGGGCTCTCGTCGTCCGACCACATCCGCAGGCAGATCTGCAGGGCCTCCTCCAGGCGCTCGAAACGCTCGGCGACCGGCGGGAAGGGAATACCGAGGCCGGCGGACTCCTCCTCGTTCCAGGCCGCTCCGATTCCGAGCATGGCCCGGCCTCCGGACAGAACATCGAGAGTACTGATGATTTTCGCCAGAATGCCCGGTTCGCGGTAGATAGTTCCGGTCACCAGCGTGAGCAGGGTGACCCGGCTGGTATGTGCCGCCAGGAAACCCAGGGTGGTGTAGGCCTCAAGCATGTCGTGCTCCGCCGGACCGACGTGCTGGATCTGGAAGAAGTGGTCCATGACCGCCAGGTAGTCGAATCCCGCCCCGTCCACCTCCCCGGCGACCTCGGCAAGCGCCCGGCCCAGGTCCGCGGGCCCGGCGGGGCGGGTGAAGTCCGGAATCTGCACTCCAAGTCGCACGTCTCGTCTCCTCGCTGAAGCAGCAGGTCTCGTTCGGAGTGTCGTCACACGTCCGAACCCGCACACGGGCCGACACGCTGCCGCGACGACACCGCGGGCACCTCGGGTCACACAGCGGTACGACCCGCACAACATGTACCCAGACCGGCGGCCACGGACCACCACCCCGCGCAGCGGGCCGGCCGGCATGTATGAGAATTCCCCTCATGTCCGGGCTAGTCCGTCTCCGCACTGGTTGCAGCCCTTTGCGTTGCAGCCCTCTGCGTTGTTCCTGTTCCGCACCTGCGCCAGGAGCTTCCGTGGGACGCCCCGGGTGGGCGGGCGCGGGCGGCCTGGCAGGCATGGGCCGGGCGAGGGGCGCTTGACGACCTCCCCGCCAGCACCGCGCCGGTTCCGTGCGATCCGGCTGGTGCAGATGGCGCTTGTGCTCGCCGCCGGGCTCTTCGCCTCGGTCACCCTGGCCGGGACGGAGGGGAGCGAACCGGAGGTCGTGGCGCTGCGGGCGTCCGTCATTCTCGTCTCGGGCCTGCTGTGCATCCTGCGCGCGGCGTTTCTGCGCGGCGAGCGGGCGCCGTGGGCGCTCTTCGGCGCCGGGATCATCAGCTACGGCACGGCCGGTGTCTACTTCAGCCTGGCGGTGGAGCCGGCCGTGGCCGGGTCCGCGAGCGCGGCCTCCGCGGCGGACGCCGGCTGGCTGCTGTTCTACCCCGCCTGCTACGTCGCCGTCATCCTGTTGCTGCGTCAGCGGCTCATCGCCTTCCACCCGAGTGTGTGGCTCGACGCGCTGGTCGGTGTCCTCGGGGTCGCCGCGCTCAGCAGCGGCATCGGGCCGTGGATCATCGGCGCCGGCCAGGGCGACACCGCGGCGATCGCGTTCGGCCTCATCTACCCGCTCGCCGACCTGCTGCTCCTGCTGCTGGTGGTCACCGCGTTCGGGCTGCTGCGCTGGCGCCCGGGCCGGGTGTGGTGGCTGGTCGGCGGCGGCCTCGGCGGCTTCGCGGTCGCCGACTCGTGCGTGCTCGTGCTGATCACGAACGACGAGTACTCCCCCGGCGGGCTGCTGGACATCGTCTGGGTGCTCTCGCTGCTCGCCCCGGCGTTCGCCGCCTGGCAGCGCCAGCCCTGGCGCCGACCGGCCCGGATGTCCGGCTGGAACGTGATCACCGTCCCGCTGGTGCTGACGGTCGTGGCGCTGGCGCTGCTCGTCCTCGGTTCCACTGTCGACCTGCCGTTCGTGACGGTGGTACTGGCAGCCGCGACCGTGCTCACCGCGCTGGCCCGCGCGGCGCTGACCTTCGTCGAGGTACAGCAGCTCGCCGAGAGCAAGATCCTCGCCCACACCGACGATCTGACCGGTCTGACGAACCGGCGCGGGTTCCTCGAACGGCTGTCCCAGATGGAGGCGCGCGCCTCGCACGGTGACTCGTCCGCGCTGCTCCTGCTGGACCTGGACCGGTTCAAGGAGATCAACGACTCCTTCGGCCACCACATGGGTGACGCGCTGCTCGTCGAGGTCGGCTCCCGCATCTCCGGGGCGCTGCGGCCGGGGGACGTCCAGGCCCGGCTGGGCGGGGACGAGTTCGCCGTCCTGCTGGAGAACGCCGACAGCGACACCGCCCGCCGGGTCGCCGACCGGGTTCTGCACGCGCTGTCCGGGCCGTTCGAGGTCGGCGGGATGACCCTGCACGTCGGGGCGAGCATCGGGGCCGCTCTCTACCCGGAGCACGCGCCCGACGCGCAGACGCTGCTGCAGCGCGCGGACGTCGCCATGTACGGAGCGAAGTCCGGGCGGACCGGGGTCGAGTACTACCGCCCGGGCACCGAGGCCGACACACTGCTGCGTCTCGACATGATCGAATCGCTCCGGGCCGCGCTGGGCACCGGCCAGCTGGAGGTCCACTACCAGACCAAGATCGAGCTGGCGTCCGGCCGGCCGCACGGGGTGGAGGCACTCGTCCGGTGGCGCCACCCGAGCCGGGGCCTGCTCACGCCGGAGGCGTAGCTGTTCAGCTGAGGTCGAGATTGAATGCGCTGTTCAGGCCGGGTGTGTGGTGGGTGGGAGCCACGCGCCGGTGGTGAACAGGCGGGTGAGGGCATCGAGGGTGTCGACGCCCCATTTGCTGGCGGTCGACAGGTAGGACTGCACAACAGCGAAGTCAGCGAGGCCTTGGAGCGTGCGCCAGCAGCCACCGGAGACCCGCTGCTGGATCTTGACGGGGCGGACGTCGCGTTCCGCGAGATTGTTCGAGAACGGGACCGTCAGGTCGGTCGCGAACCG
>NZ_KB893750.1 GCF_000374165.1 Parafrankia elaeagni | reverse complement strand
ACCGGCGAGGGGTTGCGGAACGCTCGCCCTCTCGATCCGTCAAGGCTCCGGGCAGGACGGACACAGGTGGCCCTTTAGGCACGCGAACGCAGCACTCGACCGCGCGGCGAGAAACAAGACACAGCGTCAGATCGCCGGGGGCGAACCACGGGAACCAGACCACGACCAGCCAGCCCGGCGAGATCAGCCGGTCGCTGACCTCGCCGAGGAGGAGCCGCCCTCATCCGAGCGGGCAACCCCGAATCCTGATCATTAGGTAGCGTCAGAAAGCGCGCGTAGGCAGGTGATCGTTGTCGCTGGTATGAAGGGCAGGTCGGGTGACGCAACCGGGGATTTTCGGGCTGGGTGCTCCGGAGCACTGCTACCTGGAGTTCTCGCTCCAGGACGGGGCCTCCCCCACCGACCTGGTCAAGGCGGTCGCCGGCCTGACCGGCCCGCTGTCGACCGGCGGCGGGGTGAACCTCGTCGTCGGGTTCCGGCCGGAGCTGTGGGCGCAGGTCGCACCGGACCACGCCCCGTCCGGCGTCCGTGGCTTCACCGAGCCGATCGTCGGCGTCGACGGCTTCCAGATGCCGGCGACGCAGCGCGACGCCTGGGCGTGGGTCGCGGGCAGCGACCGCACCGCCGTCTTCAACAACAGCCGTAACGTCATCGCGGCGCTCGGCGGTATCGCGGCGGTGGCCAGCGAGGTCACCGGCTGGGTGTACGAGCACGATCGTGACCTGACCGGCTTCATCGACGGGACGGAGAACCCGTCCCTGCTGGTCGCGCCCGGTGTCGCCGTGGTCGCGGACGGGCCGGGCGCGGGCAGCAGCGTGCTGCTGTTCCAGCGGTGGCGGCACGACTCCGACGCCTTCCAGATCCTGCCGGTCGAGGAGCAGGAGCGGGTGATCGGCCGCACGAAGGCCGACAGCGTCGAGCTCGACGAGGCCGCCATGCCGCCGACCTCGCACGTCTCGCGCACGGTCGTCGAGGAGGACGGCGAGGAACTGAAGATCTTCCGCCGGAACACCGCCTACGGCACGGTCACCGAGCACGGCACGATGTTCGTCGGTTTCAGCCACGAACAGCGGACGCTGGACCTCATGCTCCGCCGGATGGCCGGCGCCACCGAGGACGGACTGCGCGACGAGCTGACCCGGTACACGACGCCGGTCAGCGGTGCCTACTACCTGATCCCGTCGGTGACGGCGCTGGCCGGCTTCGCCCCGGAGGACGACGACTGATCGGCGGGTCCCGCGGGCTCGGCCAGCACGACCAGCACGGGGCTCAGGCGCCGAACCGCTCGCGCCCACGCTCGGTGCCGGTGCCGGTGCCGAGGCCGGGAGCGGGGTCGGGGTCGGCGGGCCGGTGCTGGCCCACCGGGGTGGGCGCGAGCGTGGCCTCGCGGCGTGAGCGGCGACCACGGGCGATCTCGGTCGCCAGCGCGTCGAGCGGCTGGGCGAACGCGCCCAGCGGGTCGACGAGCCCGGCCAGCCACCCCTGGGCGGCCCGCAGGCCGGACTCGTCCAGCGCGTAGTACCGGCGGGCGCCTTCGGCCCGCACGGTCACCAGCCCCGCTGTGCGCAGTACCCGCAGGTGCTGTGAGACGGCGGGCTGGGAGATCGGCCCGCGGGTGCGCAGCGCCTCGACGAGAACGCCCGCCGGCTGCTCGCCGCCGGCCAGCAGCTCGAGGATCTGCCGGCGGGTCGGCTCACCGAGGGCCTCGAAGAGGCCGTTCATTCAGCTCCCGGCGTCCTCGGGGGTGGTCGTGTAAAAGGCTATCGTGCGCGCTGCGGCCTCCCGCGCCGGCTCTGGATCATCGCCGCTGCCCACCGCGGCGTCGGCCCAGCCCGCCGCCGACCGCTGGATGTACGCGGCACCGTCGGGTGAGGTGTGGAACGACGCCATGATCTCCGGGTCGACCGGCTTGCCGCTGTCGAGGTACAGGCCGAGCCCCAGCAGGCCGAGATCCCAGCCGACACCGACAGCGCCCGGGCCGAACTGCCCCCACATGCCGGGGTCGAAGGGCGCCTCGTGGACAAGCTCGAGGGTGGTGGTGCCGCCGGTGGTCGCCGGCGTCAGCGAGATCCGCAGCCAGGACACCATCTCCCCGAACTCCCAGGTCACCGCGAACGAGTCCGGCGGCTCGCAGCGCTCGACCACCCCGCCCGCGTTGCCCTCGAGCTGGTACCGGCCGCCGACCTCGAGATCGCCGCTGACCGGCAGAAACCAGCGTGGGATGCGGTCGGGGCTGGTCAGCGCGTCCCAGAGATCGGACTGGCTGGTCGGATAGCTGCGGTGCGCGACGACGGTCCTGGTCGGCGCCCCGTCACGGGTGCCCCGGCGGACCTCACGGGTCACCAGGCCGGCTGCGATCACGGGATCCATGCTCATAGCGGGCAGAATATAAGCACACACCTATATTGCAAGGACCGGGCTTGACTGAGGCGCGCCGCCCGAACTCCGGGGCTGGCCCGGGGCACCTCCTTGACCTGAAGCGAGGTTGAGGTCGCAGGATCCGGAGGCATGGTCTTCACCGCCGCGGAACTCGAGTACCTCGCCGGCCAGCGCCTCGGCAGACTGGCCACCGTCACGCCGGGCGGTACACCCCAGAACAGTCCGGTAGCATTCCGACACAACACCGCCACCGACACCATTGACATTCACGGGTACAACCTGGGCACCACCCGCAAGTTCCGGAATGTGGCGGCCACTCGGGAGGTCTCCCTCGTGATTGACGATATCTTCTCCGTGAACCCGTGGCGGGTGCGCGGTATCGAGATACGTGGAGAGGCTGCCGCCGTTACCGGCGAGGATCCACCGGCCGGACACCTGAGCCCGGAGGTCATTCGTATTCGTCCGCGCCGGATCATCAGCTGGGGAATCGACGCGGGCGCGGAGGGGATGCAGGCTCGAACAATCTCGACCTGATTGCATCCCGGCCGGCGCGGGTATTCCAGGTCTGCACCACGGCCGGAACTTCCTCGACGAAGTTGGCGTCCTGCGTTTACGCAGTGCGCCGGGGGGAGCAGATATGGCGTACCGAAAGAAGACGTTTCCGTTGCTGATCGCCGCTGCCGCACTGGGCACGGTACTGGGGGCGGCTCCCGCGCAGGCCGCACCGCCACGGGGCGATGTCGCCGGCGGCACCTACCACGGTGGGACGCATTCCGGCGAGAAAGACCGCGGCGGGGGAGACCACGGTAGGCGTCACTGCTACTGGCGCCACGTGAATGGCCACTGGGTCTGGGCACACGGCCATCGGCGCTGGGTTCCGCCGCGGACCGTCTGGGTCTGCAGCAGGTGATGACGGCCGGCGCAGGGGCCGGGGCCTGGCACTGATCATCCTTGTGCTGGTCACCGGGCCCTGCCCAGGGCGTCGGACCGCGGAGCTCCCGAAGCCCGCGGTCCGGCGCCCGGCGCCCGGCACCGGTTCGCGGTCAGTCCCGGACAAGGGCCTTGTTCTCCATGAGGAAGTCCGCGAGGTAACCGTCGTGCGGGACACCGGCGGCCATCCAGACGGTCGGGTGATCGCCCAGGTAGAGGTTCCGGATGGTCGGCTCGTTCAGCAGGTGATCGACGATCCGGGCGTCCTGGGTCATCACGGTCAGCGGCCTTGCGGGCCAGGTACGCCCCGACGGCCCGCGCGCTGCCCAGCGGCTGGACGGGAAGAGCCGCCGCGTCATCCTCTGGGGGCAGGCTCGGCAGCCGGGACGGCTGGTCGGCGAGCACCTCGCCGCGCCGGGCCCAGACCGCCCGCTCCGGGTGGACGGGTCACGCCAGTCGATGGCCGTTCCCACCGGGCAGGCACGCCCGATCGAGTCGCCGGCGCGGGCGAGCCACTCAGCGATGGCCTCGGTCGCCGCCCGGACGGTGGAGATCGGCAGCCCGCCGACGCGGCTGACCATCCGCTGGTACTCCTCGACCGACAGGTCGCCGAGGGTCGCCGTCGCGAACCGCCGGGCCGCCTCGGTGAGCACTGTCAGCCGCGCGCCGGCGGGCGGGCTGGCAGCGGCACGCATCCGGGCGATGGTGCGGTGGACGAACAGCGGCGGGACGGCAGGCACGCAGCCGCCCTGCGGTGGCCGCCGCGCCCGCGGCAAGCCCCGAACCCGAGATCGCGGCCACGGCGAAGGCGCTGCAGGTGGGCGTGTGGCGGCACCGCGCGGGCAGGCGCGGCGAGACCGCACGCTGATACGCACGGATCGCCGTCAGTACGCCGCGCATCGCCAGTCCGCTGCGGGTCACCGATGCTCCTGGCGCATCTTCCGACGTCCGCGGGCCCGGCAGCTGGATCGCGGCGCGGAGCCGGTTCCCGACCACCGCGAGTGTGGACAGGAGCGTGAACAGGGCGGCGAGGGTGAGCAGCGGGCTACACCCGTCGCACCCATCGCACCCATCGCACCCGTCGAAGGCGTTGCCGCCGGCGTCGGCGGCATGAGAGGGGGCCCGCCGGCGGCGCTCCGCCCGCCGCGACCGGCGCGGCCAGCGACGCCGGCCCCGCGGGCCCGGCCGGTGATGCCGGCGAAGCCGGCGCGGCCAATGCAGGCCGCCGGTGCCGCTGGCAGCCTCGCGATCGGAGCCGTCCGGAAGTGCCGAGGGGACCGCTGCCGGCCGGGCGCCGCTGGTCACCGTCAACACGCCGGAGACCTTATCCCGACCAACCCACCGCGGGCATGGCACGCACCTCCGGCCACGACCTGCCTGCCTGCCCGCCCGCCTGCCCGTCTGCCCGCCTGCCCGCCTGCCCGCCTGCAGCGAGACTCCCGCCACAGCCGGGGATGCCCAGGTGCGTCGGACACGGTAGAAGGGCCTCATGGGAGCGAAACTCGACCCGGCGAGAACCCGGCTGGCGAACTACCCCTTCGTCCTGACGATGCAGCCGCGCTTCGGCGACATGGACAGTCTGGGCCATGTGAACAACGTGGCCATCGCGGCGCTTTTCGAGGAGGCACGGGTCGCGATGAACCGGGCGGTACTCGGCGCCAGCCACGTGGCACTCCCGCAGGAGCGGCGGCCGCTGCCGGTGGTCGTGGCCCGCGTGGAGATCGACTATCTGCGGGAGGTCCGCTACCCCGGGTCCTACCAGGTGGCTGTCGGCGTCGGACGGATCGGCACCAGTTCGATCCAGCAGGTCTGCGGGCTGTTCGAGGACGAGATCTGCCTGGCCCTGTGTGACGCCGTCCTCGTGCACCGCGGGCCGACCGGCCCCGTCCCGGTGCCCGAGCCGGTGCGCGGCCTGCTGACGACCATGGCGTTTCCCGTTCAGGTGCCCGCCAGCACCACCTGACCGGGCCGGGCTGGTTCGGGCTGACCCCGGCCGGTCGGCTACCCGGCGTCGCGCGGTGCGGTGCCGTCCTCGTTCCACTCGAGCGACCAGCCGTAGCGGGCCGCGGCGGTGGCCTGGGGGCCGTCGACGAAGTCGTTCTCACGGCGGATGACGAGGTCGTCCCCGACCACGTGGAATGACACCGCGATGCACGTCCGGGCGTCCTCCGGTGGCTGGCCGAGCCGGATGGCGAGTTCCCCGCCGCCACGCGTGGTGACGGCGACGACCGGTCGCAGCAGGTCCCACTCGGGCGAGCGGTGCAGGCCGTAGGCGAACACGAAGAACCGCTTGAAGGTCGGCAGCGTGGCCAGATCCACAAAGATCGTCTGCTCGGCCCGCTCGTCCCGGCCGACGAGGCGCAGCACCTGGCGACCGGCGCGCCCCGTTCCGCTCGCCGAGCCGCCGTGCTGCTGGATGACGCCGGCCGCCCCGTCCAGGGCCTGCCAGAGGCAGCCGAGGTGAATGTTGGCCGGGCGCGGCAGACCGGTCCGGGTCCGCAGCGGCGTCCAGCGCAGTGACACGGTCATGGCGCCCGTTCCGCGGGTGTCGCCGGTCCAGATGGTGGCCGGGTGGTCGTCGTCGAGGGTGCTCACCTGCTCGTGGCGCTGCCGGTAGCGGGACGACCGTTCGCCCGCCTCAGCAGTGGCCGGCCGGGGGCGGGAGCCCGCGTCGGGCTGGCCGAGATCCAGCGGTGACGGAGCGGACGAAACCGCCACCCGAACCGGCGGGGCGGGAGACACGGACGGAACCGGAGCGGACGAAACCGGCACGGCAGGCGGAACCTGCGGAGCAACGGGAGCCGGCGGGACCGGCGCGGCCGGCGCCGGCCGCGCCGCCGACGGGGGCGCACTCGGCGGAGGCACCGGCTCCGGCGGGAGCGGAGCCGGCGGGAGCGGAGCCGGCGGCTGCGCCGGGGACGAGGGCGGCGAGGGCGGCGAGGGTGGTGCCGGGGGCGAGGGTGGTGCCGGTCGTGTCGCGGACCGCAGGTGGTCGGCCACCCGTCGCCGGCTGCGGGCCGGGGAGAGTCGGGTGAGGAAGGCGGCCGCGCCGGCCGGGTGGACCACCGCGATGCCGTCGGCACCACCGCCACCGCCGACCAGGCCGGGCAGGCCGTTGGCGTACCCCTCGCCGACCGCCCGGAACTTCCATCCTGTCGGGTGCCGGTACAGCTCGCCGAAGACGAGCGCTGTCTCGGCGCCGGTCTCCGCCTCGAAGGCGTAGCTGACGATCTCCCGGCCGTCTCTGTCGTCGCAGACCTGGATGAAGCCGTGGGGGGCGGCCCGGAAGGTCTGGTTACGGCCGGTGGGGTCGTAGACCGCCGCGGCGAACTGCAGTCGGGTGACGTCCGCCGGCACCGCGGGGAGCGCGACGGCGATCTGTTCGGTGTCCCCGTCCGTCCGGTGGGGTGCGCGCGGAGCGCCGATCCGTTCGGTCGGGTTGGGCACCTGGTCGGTGAGCAGGAGCCGCGGGGCCTTTTCCTCGGTGTCGACAAGCACGACGACGGCGTCGGCCTCGGGCACCGGGCTGGTTCCCGCCCCGGCCCCCGACCTGGCCCCCGACCTGGCCCCGGTCGTCCGCGTGGTGGCGCTCCAGCCGAGGGTGATGCGGACCCGCTCGATGCCGGGTGCCTCCTTCGCCAGCAGCAGGTTGCCGCCGCGCGGCAGGGCCACGGTCATGCGTCGAGGTCGGAACGGCGGAACTTGGCGTCCAGGAACCGGGCCTGGATCGCCAGTCTCGCGGCGTCACCGCTGTAGACGGAGTCCTGGATCTCGCCGGCGCCCTCGTCGAGCAGCTGGAGCTGGCGGACCAGGTCGTCGGCGGGGGTCGTCCCGGTGACGCCTGGCCGGTCGGCGTACCGGGGCGGAAGCGCCAGGAAATCGTCCAGCGCCTGTGGCAGGTACTCCTGGACGATCGCGGCGATGTACCGCAGCTCCTCGTCGCTCGCGCCTCTGGTCTCGATGTAGCCCAGCAGCGGCCGCAGGATGTCGTCGATGTCGCGCACGGTCGGCACCGCGCCGGGCGGGAGCCTGCCGCCGTCGGCGTTGGCGCGGCCGACGATCCGCGCGAGCTCCTCCCGGAGCCGCCCCGCCTGCCCTGCGGGGGACGCGGGGGACGCGGGCGGTGCCGATTCGCCGGCCGTGGGCTCGGCCTCGGCGCTCTCACCCCGCCACCGGAAGATCATGCCGCAGCCACCCGGACCAGGCCCGCGCGACGCCGGACGGGCACCGGTCAGCCCTCGCCGGCCTGTGCCCGCTCCAGGTAGGCCCTGGAGCGGAGCACCTGTGCCTCCAGCGCGGTGACCGTGGTCGCGATGCTCTCCACCGCCTTCACCTTGTAGGTGTCGATCGCGTCCATCGTCGCGAAGACGTTGTCGAAGGCCTTCTGCAGTGTCTCGACGTCCACCGTGCTGGACGCCGCCTGTTCCTGGATGCGGCCGGACTGCTGGCGCAGCAGCTCACTGGTCGACATGATCATGTTGCTGGTGGTGGCGTTCAGCGCGGTGATCTGATCCAGCACCAGTTTCTGGTTCGCCAGCGCCTGGGCCACGATCACGGCGGTGCGCAGCGCCGCGACAGTCGTCGACTGGGCCCGGTCGACACCTTTGATCAGCTCGATGTTGTTCTTGCGGACCAGGTCGAGGGCCAGGTAGCCCTGCACGCTCACGGCCAGCTGGGTGAGCAGGTCCTGCTGGCGCTGGCGGATGGGGAACAGCGCGTCGGACGTCAGCGCGTCCGCCGCTGCCGGATCGGTGGCCCGGAGGCGGTCGATGCGGGCCGCGACGGCGCCGTCGAGGGCCCGCGCGAGCGTCGCGTACTCGGTGATCTTGCCCATCGCCGCCCAGAGCGTGGCCTTCTCGTGCTCGATGGCCGCATTGTCCTTGCGCAGCTCGTCCTGGCCGGAGTCGAGCGCGCCGATGATGGCGTCGAGCTGCTTCTGCGCCGACTGGTACCGCTGGAAGTAACGCGAGATCCGGCTGCCCAGCGGGACCATGCCGAGCAGCTTCCGGCCACCCTTGAGGTCCGCCTTCGCCGGGTCGAGGTCGGTGACGGTCTGGCGCAGCTCAAGCAGGGTGCCGGCGACGCGGGTCTGCGCGTCCGCACCCCCGCGACCGCCGCGCCCCGCCCGCAGCGCGGCGGCCGGGCGGTCGAGCATCCGACTCGACACCCGCGCGCTCGCCACGATCTCCCGCTCGCCCATGCGGACGATGTCGTTGATCTTGTCCTGGAAGGCGGGGCTGCGCGGGTCCTGCGCCGCGAGGTCGTCCGCGAACGCGGCGGCCCGTTCCCGCAGCTGTGCCCGGGTCGCCTCGTCGAGCGGGACCATGCTGTCCACCCGGTCGTCGGCGACGACTGCCACGGGCTGGGGCGGGACGAGCTCCAGGGCACCGGCCGGCGAGCCAGGGGGGGCGGCGCTCGCGCCCGACGCCGGTGAGCCGCCCAGGTCCAACGAGTTCGACATGGCTTCCCCTCCCGACATCCGTGCCGGGCAGAAGCCCTGCTCGGCCGGCGTGGCCCGTCACGGGCCGCACGAAGTGTCTGCCACCTTCGACCCTACGCGACACGCCTTGTCGACCAGCTGACTACGGAGACTCCGGGGTCAGAACCGTCCCGGGGTGGCGAACGTCCGCACGGCCTCGGCGCGATCCGTCACCGTGGAGCGTCTCCTCGCGGTCTCCAGAGACGACTCCCCGCCCGCGATCCACAGCGGACCGCCCGCGATGTTGTCCAGGGCCTCCTGCGCGGCCTCGTCGGGCGCCTGGGCGGCGTCGAGGGGATATCCCAGCCGGGCCATCGCCGGCGTGGCGGTGAAGCCGATGCTGAAATGCAGCACGTCGACACCGTACTTCTCGCATTCGATCCACAGCGCTTCACCGAAGATACGACTGAAAGCCTTGGACCCGCAGTAGGCGGCGAGGGACGGCGCTCCCATGAAGCTGGCACCCGAGCCGGAGAGAATGATTCCTCCGCGCTTTCGCCCGCACATGAGAGCGCCGTAGTGCCGGGCGAACTCGGCCTGGCCGAGCACGTTGACAGCGATGACCGACCGGTAGACCGCCGGGTCCAGCTCGACGAAGTCACCGCGCACGTTGTTGGCGCCGGCGTTGTAGATGAGGAGGCCGACCTCGATGTCGTCGGTCGTGATTCTGGTCCGCTCCAGCGCGTCCGGCTCGCTCAGGTCGACGGACAGGGTCCGTACCTCGGCACCCCCAGCACGCAGATCATCGGCCAGCGCCTGTAAGGGGCCGATCTTCCGTGCTGTGAGGATCAGTTTGAATCCGTGCGCGGCGAGCTTTCGGGCATAGCTTTCCCCGATGCCCTCCGACCCGCCGACGACCAGAGCCCACGGCCCGTACTTCTCCAGATCCATGTATGTTTCCCCTCCGATGTCGGCGGCGCCGGCACCGGGCCGCCCGCGGTTTGCGTGCCGATCCGGGCTACCCGGGGGCGCCGAGCACCACCTCGCCGCCCCCGGGTAGCCCGGGTCGGCGGCGACCGAGCCGCCGACCCGTTCCGGGTCAGTTCGCGAGCACGGGCTCGTCGTCCAGCTCGATCCCGAGTTCCCTGAGCTCACGTTCGGCCCAGAACAGGCGCCCGGTGTATTCCATGGGGTCGGCGCAGGAGGCGAAGTAGGCCAGCATGCGCGCGGGAACCTGCATCGGCACGGCGACGCTGTCGTCGAGGCCGGCCTCCTTCACCCGGATGGCGACGAGCTCGGTGGCCACCAGGCCCGGGTGCATGCCGATCACGGCGATGCCCTTGCGGGCGAGCTCGGGAGCCAGGGCGTTGCCGAGCCGGTCGAGCGCCCGCTTGCTGGAGTAGTAGCCGGGCACGGCAAGGCTGAACTCGCCGACGCTCTCGAGTTTGGGGAGCTCCTCGGGCTGGCGGAAGACCTCGCCGCTGCCGGTGCTGAGGTTGATGATGCGCCCGCCGCCACGGCTTTCCATGATGGGCACCACCAGCTGCATGAGCGTGAAGGGCGCGTGCAGGTTGACGTCGAACTGGTAGAGCCAGTCCTCGCGGGTCAGCTCCAGGAACCGCTTGGACCAGATGTCGCCGGTGGTGGCGGCCGCGTTGTTGATGAGCACGTCGACGCCACCGAACCGTTCGACGGCGGCATCGACCAGGTGCCCGAGATCCGCCTCGCTGGCGAGGTCGGTCTGCACGGCGATCGCCTGGCCGCCCAGGTTCTCGATCTCCGTCAGCGTCTCGTTCAACGTGCCGGGCAGCTTCCTGTCCGGCTCGACCGTCCGTGCGGCCAGGACCAGGTGCGCGCCGCGGCGGGCGAACACCTGGGCCGCCTGCCGGCCGACTCCCCGACTGGCCCCCGTGATGATCACGACCTTGCCGGTCAGATCGAGTTCCTCGTGGCGCTGCATCGCCATGCGACCTCCGCCTCCCATTTGATCAGTGTTCAAATGGGAGAGTAACACGGCTCACATCCCCAGACATCCCCACCAGGACGGCCGACCGGGGCCGCACCGCCCCGACCGAGCCCCGACCGGGCCCCGACCGGGCCCCGACCGCCGGCCGGGTGATCCCGCGCCCACCGAGGAACCAGTCCCCTGCTCGCAGAAGAACCGGGCCAGCGCTCACCCGAAACGGTTGCGCCCGCTGCGTATGCTTTCCACGATGGAACCCGGCCGAACGCGTAACCCGCCCCGCCAGCGGGCGACGCTTGTCAACACAAGGTCACGGGAGACTCGGCAGGCACTCACCCGCGCCGCACTTCACCTGTGGAGTGAGGGCGACTTCAACGAGGCGTACGAGGCGAGCACCGTCGGCGATATCGCGAACGCGGCCGGTGTCAGCAAGGGAACCTTCTACTTTCATTTCGCCAACAAAGAGGCGATTCTCCTCGAGATGAGCTCGGCGACGATCCAGGCGATGATCGACCAGGTCGAGACCGAGACCGCGCGGGATGTCCCCCTCACCTCGCTGAGCGAGCAGGTGATGGATTCCATGGCTCGGCGCGTGGCACGCGGGCCGAAGGCGGCCGCGGTGCGGGCCGGCACGTTCGGCTTCACCGGGCAGGCCGACACGGGAACGGTGCCGAGCCCCCGCCTGAGCGTCGCTTTCGAAGCTCTTCTCCGGCACGGCAGAGAACGCGGCGAGCTGGCTGCGCAGATCGATGTGGAAGATGTCGCCGCGATGCTGACCGCCGTCACGATGGAGGCCATCATCCGCTGGGGAGCGGGCGAGCGCTCCACATCCTGGTTGAGCCAAACGCTGCGCGACCGAGTGACCGTCATCCTCCGCGGTATCGCGCCACCCGACTGACCCGGGACACCCGACTGACCCGGGACACCCGCCTGGCTCGTCCCTCGACAGGAGCGGCGGTGGTGACCGGCACGTCGGCCACCACCGCCCCATCAGCCCCCGAGCCGGGCCGTGTCGTTGATCAGTACACGTTCAGCGTTGATCAGTACACGTTCAGCATCGCCTCACGGCGTTTCGGGTGAGGTGAGTTCGGGTGGGGTGAGGATGCCGGTGTGGTGGAGGTGGTCGATGACGGTGTCGGCGTTGGCCTGGGGGGTGGTGGTGCCGGAGGCGTCGAGGTGGAGGTCGGGGTGGGTGGGGGGTTCGTAGGGGGAGTCGATGCCGGTGAAGTTGGTGAGCTGGCCGGCGCGGGCTTTGGCGTAGAGGCCTTTGCGGTCGCGGGTCTCGGCGACGTGCAGGGGGGCGTCGACGTGGATCTCGAGGAACTCGCCGTCGTCGAGGAGGTCGCGGGCGAGTTGGCGTTCGGCGCGGAACGGGGAGATGAACGAGGCCAGGACGATGATCCCGGCGTCGACCATGAGTTTCGCGACCTCGGCGACGCGGCGGATGTTCTCGACCCGGTCGGCGTCGGTGAACCCGAGATCGCGGTTCAGGCCGTGGCGGACGTTGTCACCGTCGAGGAGGTAGGTGTGGTAGCCCTGGTCGTGGAGTTTCTTCTCGACCAGGTTCGCGATGGTCGATTTCCCGGCGCCGGACAGGCCGGTGAACCACAGCAGCGCGGGGCGTTGCCCCTTGTGGCGGGCGCGGGCGGTCTTGTCGACCTCGACGGCCTGCCAGTGCACGTTGTCCGCGCGGCGCAACGCGAAGTGCAGCAGCCCCGCGGCGACGGTGGCCTGGGTGTACCGGTCGATGAGGATGAACCCGCCGGTGTGCCGGTTCGCGGTGTACGGGTCGAACGGCACCGCCCGGTCGAGGTTGAGGTTGCACACCCCGATCTCGTTGAGGTCCAACGTCCGCGCGGCGGTGTGTTCCAACGTGTTGACGTTGACCTTGTACTTCGGTTGCGCGACCGTCGCGTTCACCGTCCGCGCGCCGATCTTGAGCAGGTAGGGGCGGCCGGGGAGCATCGGTTCGTCGGCCATCCAGACCAGGTGGCACTCGAACTGGTCCGCGACCGCCGCCGGATCCCCCGCCGCGGCCAGCACATCCCCACGGCTGACATCGATCTCATCGGCCAGGGTCACCGTCACCGACTGGCCGGCGACGGCTTCGGGGAGGTCACCGTCGGCGGTCACGATCCGCCCCACGGTGGACTCCTGCCCCGAGGGCAGGACCCGGAGCCGGTCACCGGGCCGGACGGTACCGCCCGCGATCTGCCCGGAGAACCCGCGGAAGTCCAGGTTCGGCCGGTTCACCCACTGCACCGGGAGCCGGAACGGTGCGGTGGCGGTGTCGTCGTCGACCTGCACGGTCTCCAGATGCCCGACCAGGGTCGGCCCGCCGTACCAGGGCGTGTGCGACGACGGGGTGGTGATGTTGTCCCCGGCGAGCGCGGACAGCGGGATCGCGACGATGTCGGTCAGGCCGATCCGGGCGGCGAACGCCCGGTAGTCCGCCTCGATCCGATCGAACACCTCCTGGGAGTAGCCGACGAGGTCGAGTTTGTTCACCGCCAGCACGACGTGACGGATCCCGAGCAGGCCCACGAGGTAGCTGTGGCGCCGGGTCTGGGTCAGGACGCCTTTGCGGGCGTCGATCAGGATGACGGCGAGGTCCGCGGTCGACGCGCCGGTGACCATGTTGCGGGTGTACTGCTCATGCCCCGGGGTGTCCGCGACGATGAACTTGCGTCGTTCGGTGGAGAAGAACCGGTACGCCACATCGATCGTGATGCCCTGTTCCCGTTCCGCGGCCAGCCCGTCGACGAGCAACGCGAAATCCAGCCCGTCACCCTGCGTCCCGACCCGACGCGAGTCCGCCTCCAACGCGGCGAGATGGTCGGAGAACACCAGCTTCGCGTCGTAGAGCAGCCGGCCGATCAGCGTGCTCTTCCCGTCATCGACACTGCCACAGGTGATGAACCGCAGCATCGACTTGTGCTCGTGCGCCGCGAGATACCCCTCGATGTCGGCCGCGGCGAGCTCACCGGTCGCGTGCGCCATCAGAAGTACCCCTCCTGCTTCTTCTTCTCCATCGACCCCGACGAGTCATGATCGATCACCCGGCCCTGCCGTTCCGAGCTCGTCGTCAGCAACATCTCCCGGATGATCTCCGGGAGGGTCGCGGCGGTACTCTCCACCGCCCCCGTCAGCGGATAGCAGCCCAACGTCCGGAACCGCACACTGCGTGCCGCGGGCACCTCACCGTCCCGCAACGGCATCCGCTCGTCATCCACCATGATCAGCGTGCCGTCGCGTTCCACGACCGGACGCGACGCCGCGTAGTACAACGGCACCAGCGGGATCTCCTCCCGGTGGATGTACTGCCACACATCCAGCTCGGTCCAGTTCGACAGCGGGAACACCCGCACGCTCTGCCCCGGGCTCGTCCGGGCGTTGTACAACCGCCACAACTCCGGACGCTGCGCCTTCGGGTCCCACCGGTGCGCCGCCGACCGGACCGAGAACACCCGCTCCTTCGCCCGCGACTTCTCCTCGTCCCGGCGCGCGCCCCCGAACGCCAGATCAAAGCTGTACTTGTCCAGGGCCTGCTTCAACCCCTCGGTCTTCCACACATCGGTGTGTGTCGCCGACCCGTGATCGAACGGGTTGATCCCCCGCGCGACCGCCTCCGGGTTGCGGTGCACCAGCAGATCCACTCCCAGCGACGCGGCGACCTTGTCCCGGAACTCGTACATCGCCCGGAACTTCCACATCGTGTCGACATGCAACAACGGGAACGGCAACCGCGACGGGTAGAACGCCTTCACCGCCAGATGCAGCAGCACCGAACTGTCCTTACCCACCGAGTACAACATCACCGGCCGCTCACACTCCGACACGGCCTCCCGGAAAATCTGGATGCTCTCCGCCTCCAGCCGCTGCAGATGCGTCAGTCGACCCATGCCGGGCTGCCTCTCTCCGTCGCTGTGGTTCCCGCCGTTCGTGCACTGCCGCGCCCATCCCGCCATCCGGCGCCATGATCACGCCGTAGGTCGACATGTCCACGCTCGGCGCATCCGTCCATCCTCCCGTCGGGTCGGCGGCCCGTGCGGCCGGTCGTGGCGACGGTCGCGTGCCACGGCCTGCCATCTCTGATGGACCCAACCAACGGCAGGCGTGTTTCCACGCCCGCGCCATCGATGTGTGGTCCGACACGTGACGGCTCACGGTGCCTCATGACAACTCACCGCGACATGCGACGCATGCCGCCGCGCGACCGCCGCGACCGCCTCGGGTGGCGTGGGAGCACAGGTCAGCAGAAGTCGGAACCGCCGTCGACGTTGAGGTTCGCGCCGGTCATATAGGTGTTGCGACGCGAGGCGGCGAAGGCGATCACGGCGCCGATCTCGGCGGGCGCGCCCGCCCGCGGCAGGTGCGCGGGATGGCCGAAGTGCTCGGCGATGCCACGCATGACGGCGTGCAGATCGCCCGGGTCGATGCCGACGCCACGGGCCCAGGTGGCGAGCCCCTCGGAGGCGAAGCTGCCCGGCGACACCGTGTTGACCAGGATTTCGTCGGGCGCCAGCGTCAGGGAGAGGTTCTTGGTGATGCTGGTGACCATCGACTTGGCCGCGGTGTAGGCGATCAGCGAGGCGGTCTGGCGCTTGGTCGAGTGCGCCGAGATGTTCACGATGCGGGCCCACTCCGCGGCACGCAGCAGCGGCAGCGCGGCCCGTACACAGCGCACCATCCCCAGCACACCGACATCGATCGCCGCGAGCCAGTCGTCATCGGTGAGCTCCTCGAACGGACCCATCCGGCTGCTCTTCGGCCCGGTGGCGTTCACCAGGCTGTTCAGAGCACCCCACCGCTCCCTCACCTGGTCGAAGACGGCGGCGACCTCGTCCGGCCGGGTGATGTCGGCGGGGAGCGCCACGGCATCGGCCGCCCCCAGCGCCAGCAGGTGTTCGACGGCGGCGTCGAGATTCGCCCGGTTGCGCGCGAGCACGCCGACCTTGGCTCCCTCCGCGGCGAAGCACTCCGCGGCGGCCAGGCCCATGCCCTGGGTACCGCCCTGCACGACGACCGTGGCGCCAGCTAAGCCGAGATCCACCTGACCGCTCCCGTCCACCCGGTTTCGTCCGTCCGGTTTCGTCCGTCCGGTTTCGTCCGTTGATTCGCGACAGTATGATGCCATCAATATGAGTACGCCCGCAACATCCGACGGCGAAGGCGGTCAGCCCCGGCAGCGGCGGCGCTACGACAGCCCGGTACGCCGCGAACGCGCCGGCCAGACCCGTGAGCGCATCGTCGCCGCCGGCTCGGCCCTGGTCCACGAGTTTCCGATCTGGGACTGGAGCGGCCTGACCTTCCGCGCCGTCGCCGAGCGGGCGGGAGTCGGCGAGCGCACCGTCTATCGGCACTTTCCCACCGAGCGCGACCTGCACGCCGCTGTCATGCGCCGGCTGCAGGCGGAGGCCGGAGTCGACTACGACGATCTCGACCTCGACACGGTCAGCGACGTCACCGCGCGGTCGTTCGCCGCGCTGTCGTCGTACGCCGTCTCCCGATGGGATCACACGGAGCCACGGCAACCAGTCCTGATCGCCGAGGACCGGCAGCGGCGCGACGCCCTCCTCGGCGCCGTCGCCCCACACAGCACCGGATGGACGGAGCACGAGCGCCGGGCCACGGCCGCGGTGCTGGACGTCCTGTGGAGCCTCCCCGGCTACGAGCGCCTCGTCCGGGTCTGGCAGCTCGACCCCGACACGGCGACACAGGCCGTCAGCTGGGTGATGGGCCTGGTGGTGGAGGCCATCCGCGACGGGCACCGGCCCGGGGGCCCCCGCCGGCCGACGGCGTGAGCGAGTCGGCCAGGGTCTGGCAGTGGGAGTCACGTGCGGGCGCCGGCACCAGCGTGGTCGAGGAGCTGCCCCGGGGCGACTGCTGACGCCTCGCCTCTGCTGGAGGCTCAGGGCAGGCGGGCGTCCAGCTCGGTCAGAGCCGTGAGCGCGCCGAGCGGCACGGAGACGCCCGCCCCACCGCGGAGATCCGCCTGATCCGGGTTGATCCGGATCAGGCGGCCGGCCGCCGCGGCGGACTCGGCCAGGCGGCGCACGGTCGGCACCGCGGTGCCCGCGCCGATCTCGACCACCGCCAGCCGCCGCGGGCTGGTCAGGTCGTCAAGCCAGGAGGCGCATGCGTCCAGACCGGTCTCGCTGCGACGGCCGACCCAGTTCCAGTCGCCGAACATCAGGATGTTCGGACGGGCCAGGTCCCCGCAGTGCGGGCAGCGCGGCAGCGGGTCCCGCGCCCGCATCGTCTCCGGGTCGACGTCCACCTCGACGGCGTCGGCGGACCAGACGTCCTGCGTGCAGGGCAGCCGGCATTGCAGGTGGTGGATCGAGCCGTGGACCTCGGCCACCTCGGCGACGCCGGCGCGCTGGAACTGGCCGTCGACGTTCGATGTGAAGACCCACATTCCCGCGGGCAGCCGGGCGCCCCACCGGCGCAGCACGGCGAAGCCGGCGTGCGGGACTGTCCGGCGGTAGAGGCCGAGGCGGTGGCCGTAGAAGCCCCAGGCGAGGGACGGATCGGCGCCGAAGTGCACCGGGTCCGCGAGCTGGGTGAACGACAGCCCGAGACGAGCGTAGGGCGGGTACGCCCGCCAGAATCCGGTGGCGCCCCGGAAGTCGGGCAGGCCGGAGTCCACACCCATGCCGGCACCGGCGCAGACCAGCAGCGCGTCGGCGTCGCGCAGCAGGTCCGCTGCCTGGTCGAGCGCCGCGGCGACGCCCGGCGGTCCAGCCGGTCCAGCCGGGGCGGGCGGCTCGGGCGGTGGTACTGCGCTGGATGTCGTCATCTCTGTCTCCGGAGGAGGCGCCGGTCTTCAGGCCGGAGAGGAATCCGGTTTCCCGCGGAGCGAGTCGGGGGTGGGTGGTTCGCCGTCAGGCGGACCACCGTTCGTCGAGGCCAAGGCGTGCTTGACCAGCCACAGGATCTCGGTTTGTCTCGATCGTTCATCGCGGGTCGCGGCCTCCGTGACGTGGGTGGGAGGGTCGTCCGGCTACGGAAGGTTCACCAGTGTCGGTCTGGTGGCGATCCAGGCTGGTCGGGTGTCCCGTTTCCTGTTCGTGCCACGCTGGCCGCGTTGGGCGCTGCTGCACGCGAATTCGCCTGAAGGTTTTCGTTCTTCGACGACGGCCGCGGTGCAGCCAGCCGGCCGCAGGCCTGTGATCTGACCCGGTTCGGAGCCGACCGCCGCCTGCCGCCACCGCCCACCCGGACCCCGCGCCGCCAGGATCCGGCAGGGACGTGGACGTCTCACGGCGTGTCCACGCCACCGAACGCGTCGGGCACGACTGGTATTGAACACGTGACCGAAAGTAGTGATCTTCTCTCTGTCGACGCCCTCCAGGCCCGGACCCCCGCGGACGACACGGGCCCGACCACCGCCGCCAAAAGCCGCCGCACGAAGCGGCAGACGCCGCGGGCCACGGCGCCCCCCGCCACCGGACCCGCCGAGTCAGAACCTGCCGAGTCAGGGCCCGCCGCGTCCGAGCCGGCCACCGAACACGCCAGGACCGAGATCACGGACGCCAAGGCCAGAGGCACCAAGGCCACGGAGGTCAAGGCCGTCAACATCGGGGCCGTCGACATCGAGCCAGCGGACGTCGAGCCCGTCGTGGTGGGCGACGCACCCGCGACCCGGCTGCCGCTGCCGCGCACGAGTCCGCCGCCGTCGCTTACGGGCCCGCCGCCGTCGCTCCGGGGGGCGCTGCCACCGCGCAATCCGCACTTCACCGGACGCGCCGGCCTGCTCGTCGACCTGCACGAACGGCTACGGGCCGGGGAGACGTCCGACCTGCCCGTGGCACTGCTCGGCATGGGCGGGGTGGGCACGTCGCAGCTGGCGATCGAGTATGTGTACCGGCATCTGACCGATTTCGACGTGGTCTGGTGGATACCCGCCGGCGACGAAACCAGGATCCGACAGTCGCTGGTGGAGCTGGCCGAGCGGCTCGGGCTCGGCACGGGTGGGGGCACCGGGGCGGGTGCGGGCACCAGCCCGGAAGCCGAGGCCGCCGGAACAGCCAGGACGACGAAGCCAGTCCGCAGGACCAGGGTGGCCAAGGCAGCCGAAACAGGAACGACCGAGACCGACAGAGCTGTCGGAGGGCTCGTACCGGCCGTCCTGGAGGCCCTGCGTGTCGGCCGGCCGCACCGCCGTTGGCTCCTGGTCTTCGACGGCGCCGACGATCCGCTTACGGTGCGTGGGTTCCTCCCCGCCGGCGGCGATGGCCGTGTCCTGGTCACGTCTCGCAACGCCGGATGGGCGGAAGCGGCTCACTCGCTCGAGGTCGACGTGTTCCGCCGCGAGGAGAGCCTCGACCTGCTCCACCGGCGGACCGGCCGGACCGGCGCTTCCCGCACCACTCCCGGCATCGTCCAGACGGCCGACCCGGAGGCGGCCCCCGAAGCCGGCGGGTTGCCCGAAGTCGGCAGAGTCGCCGAGGCCCTGGGTGACCTGCCGTTGGCTGTCGCGCAGGCCGCGGCCTGGCTGGCGGAGACGGGCATGCCCGCCGGGGAGTACCTGCGACTGCTCGCGGACAGGCCGCTGGAGACGCTCGGGACGTCCTCGCCGCTGGACTACCGACTGCCGGTGCGCGCGGCCTGGGACGACGCGCTGGACCGGCTGGCGGCGTCCGACCCGGCGGCGCTGCGGCTGCTGCGGCTCTGTGCCTGTCTGGCGTCGGCCCCGATCCCGCGGCGACTGCTCGGGGCCGGACGGAACGTCTCGATCACTCCCGAGCTCGACGCCGTCCTGCGCGACCCGCTGCGGCTGGGCGAGGCGATCCGCGCGATCACCCGGCAGGCCCTGGCGCGCGTCGACCACCGCGTGGGGTTGCCGGAAGTGCCGGGGTCGGCGGGAGCGTTGCGGGTACACCGCCTCGTTCAGCTGGTGGTGCTCGACCGGATGAGCGGAGACGAGCGGGCGGAGCTGCGTGCCGGCGCCCGCCGCCTGCTCGCCGCGAGCGACCCCGGCGAGCCGGCGGCCCCGTGGGCATGGTCCGCCTACGCGGAGCTGTACCCGCACGTGATCGCCGCGGGTGCGGTGGAGGGCCGGGAGCCCCTGCTGCGGGGCATGCTGGTCAACACGGTCCGTTCCCTGCTCGGTCGGGGCGACCACCAGGAGGGGCTGAAGCTGGCCCGGCAGGCCCACGAGAGCTGGCGGGTCGCCCTCGGCGAGGAGCATCCGGACACCGTCGCGGTGGGTGGGTGGCTCGGCCGGCTGCTGCTCGCCGTCGGGGATCACGCGGTGTCCGCGCCGGTCAACGCGCGGGTCCTGAAGATCGGCGAGCGGGTCCACGGGCCGGATCATCCGGTGACGTTGCGTGCGCTGGCCGCCGTGGCGGCGGACCGTCGGGCGGCTGGCGAGTTCACCCGGGCGGTCGAGCTGGGCCGTACCGCCTGGGCACGCGCCGTGCGCGCCCAGGGGCCGGACGATCCGCTGGCGCTCGGCGCCGCCCACGACCTGGCGGTCTCGCTGCGGCTGGCGGGCGAGGTCCGCCAGGCCCGGGACATCGACGACGACACCTGGCACCGGCGTCGGCGTGGGCACCGGTCCCGCGCGCGGGCGGCCGCGGGCGCGGGCACCCGGGCCCGGTCCGGTGCGGACGACCTCGCCGTCCTGGACTCCGACAGCAGCCGGAACCTCAACCTGCGGGCGCTGGGCGACTATCTCGGCGCGCGGGACCGCCAGGAGGCGCTGGCAGCTCGGCTGCGGGCGCTGCTCGCCGACGAGAGCCACCCCGACCTGCTGCGGGCACTGCGCCACCTGGCGGTCGTCCAGCGCCGGGCGGGTGAGCCCGAGACGGCGCTGCGGACCTCGCGGATCTCCTGGCAGCGGCTGCTGGCCCGCTACGGCCCGGACCACCCGGAGACACTCGCCTCCGCACTGTGCCATTCGACGGACCTGCGGCACACCGGCGACCTCGACGGAGCGCTCCGGCTGTGCGCGGACGTCCGCGCCGGCCTCCACGGCGGCGCCGGCGCCGGCCATCCGCACACCCGCGCAGCCGAGGCGAATCTGGCGGTGATCCACCGGCTCCGCGGCGACACCGAGATAGCGCACGAGCTCAACACGCGGGTGCTCGCGGCGCTGACGTCCGAACTCGGGCCGGATCATCCGCTGCGGGTGCGCTGTGCGGTCAACCTGGCCAGCGACGAGCACGCGCTGGGCCGGGCCGGGACGGCCCGCGCGCTCGACGAGGAGACCCTGGCCCGCGCCCGCCAGCGCCTGGGCGCCGAGCACCCGGCGACGCTGGCGGTCCACGCGAACCTGGCCACGGACCTGCGTGCGCTCGGCGAGACGGGGCCGGCCGAAGCCCTCCACGCCGAGGTGGTCCACGCCCTGGACCGGGTGCTCGGCGACGCGCACCCGGCGACCCGGTCCGCCGTCAGCTGGGTGCGCCTCGACTGCGACATCGACCCGCTGCCGCTGTGAGGCACGGTGGACGGCTACGCGGTGGACGGCTACGCGGTGGAGGGCTCCGCGGTGGACGGCTCCGCGGTGGAGGCCGCGGCCCAGTAGGCGTCCCGCAGGGGCTTCTTGTAGAGCTTGCCGTTGTCCAGACGGGGCAGCTCGGGCACGAAGTCGATCGACCGCGGCCACTTGAACGGCGCCAGCTGGTCCCGGCAGTGGTCCAGCAGCCGCGCGGCCAGCGCCTCCCCCGCGTCGGCCAGGTCGACCGGCTGGACGACGGCCTTGACCTGCTCCCCGAGCTCCGGGTGCGGGACGCCGAAGACGGCGACGTCCACGACCTCGTCATGCATCACCAGGACGTCCTCGATCTCGCGCGGGTAGATGTTCACGCCCCCGGCGATGATCGTGAAGTCCTTGCGGTCGCTCAGGTAGAGGTAGCCGTCCGTGTCGACATGGCCCACGTCGCCCAGGGTGCGCCAGCCCGGATGGACGGGGTGGCTCACCGCCTTCGTCCGGGCCGGGTCACGGTGGTAGCTGAAGCCGGCGCCACGGCTCTCGAAGTAGACGGTGCCGGTCTCCCCCGCGGCGAGCTCGGTGCCGTCGTCCGCGCAGATGTGCAGCACACCGCCCTGGGGGCGGCCGACCGAGCCCGGGTGGGCCAGCCACTCCTCGCTGGACAGCCCGGTGCTCCCGAAGTTCTCCGAACCGGAGTAGTACTCGTACAGGATCGGGCCCCACCACTCGATCATCCGACGCTTGACGTCGACCGGGCACGGCGCCGCGGCGTGGACGGCCACCCGCATGCTCGACAGGTCGTAGCGGCCGCGGGCCTCCGGTGGGAGCTTGAGCATCCGCACGAACATCGTCGGCACCCACTGCGCGGCGCCCACCCGGTAGCGCTCGATCGCGCGCAGCGCCTCCTCGGCGTCGAAGCGCGGCAGCACGACGACCGTGCCGCCGACGCTGTGCAACACGGCGGACACCCGCAGCGGAGCCGCATGGTAAAGCGGAGCGGGTGACAGGTACACCGAGTCGGCGCCGAGACCGAACATGCGCGCCGTCCCGTTCAGCAGCTGGACGTCCCCGGCCGAGGCCGGGGTGTCCGGCAGCGGGAACCGGATGCCCTTCGGCCGGCCGGTCGTGCCCGAGCTGTAGAGCATGAACGAGCCGCGGACCTCGTCGTCACGAGGCCCGGCCGGGTAGCCGGCGGCGGCCGCGTCGAGCTCCGCGTAGTGCGCGGACGTCCCGTCGAGCAGGAGCCGCAGCAGCACGTGCGGCGTGTCGGGCACGACCTCCTCGGCGACAGCGGCCAGCTTCCGGGTGCTGATCAGTGCCCGGGCGCCGCTGTCGTTCACGAGATGGGCGATTTCGGGTGCTGTCAGGTGGGAGTTGATCGGCGTGATGTAAAGGCCACAGTTGAGGCCCGCCCACACCACCTCGAAATAGCGGAGATGGTTCTCGGCGAGGATCGCCAGGCAGTCGCCCGGGCGCAGGCCCGTGTCGACGAGTAAACGCGCCAGCCGCGCGGCCCCCTCGGCCAGCTCACGGTAGGTCTGGACGCGGTCCTCACCGCCCGGGCCACCGGTGAGGATCACCGCGGGCTTGTCAGGGGTGAGCGACACGAAATCGGGCGGGTACATGTGATCCTCCGGGTCCCACAGGGCGGACGGCGACCTCTACGGGAACTATCAGACTCCCGGCCCACGGGATAGGTGTTGACTTTGCCGACACCGGGGGCAGGTGGGCTCACCAGCGCGTCGGATCGCCGCGCAGCCGTCCGGCAAGGCTCTACCCTCGATGTATGACTGAGCGCCGCCGGTCCCGCGGGGTCCTGATCGGCGGCGTCGCCCTGCTGGCCGCCGCGGCGATCGCGGTGGGCAACGACGGGGACAGCGACTCGGCCGGCGACACCGGCTCCCCCAGCGACCTCGCGGCCGTCGCGCCCACCCCCACTGCCCCGGCCGGCCCCGGGGATGCCACCGGCGGTGACGCCGGGAGCGGCTCCGGCAGCGGCGGGAGCGGCCCGGAGGGCGGGCCGTCGGCCCAGCAGGGCGCTCCGGCCGCCCCCGACGGCGCCGACAGCGCCGACAGCGCCGCTCCGAGTGCGCCGTTCTGCGGTGCGAGCCGGTACATCGAGGAGATCACGGTCCAGGAGTGGGCGGGCGGCGACTTCCGAATCTCCGTGTGGCCCAGGGACGAGGCACGCCACGCAGACGACCGGGACGCCGCCAGTGCCGAGATCTGGGCAGCCGTCCGCACCTGTGTCGGCACACCTGACCAGGCAGTCGCCGAGAGCCTGCAGGACCAGCTCCGCTGCCACGAGTTCCTCGCCCTGGTGCCCGGCTCCGGCAGCGAGGAGTACGCGACCGGCGACACGTTCGACGTCGAGAGCTGGCGGCCGACACCCGGGCGCCGCCGCTGGCTCTCCACCCGGTGCGGCAACACCCTGGGCACCGACCCGACCTCCGCACCGGTGCGGACCTATCGCCCCGACGGCGTCCCGCCGCGGTCCGCGCCCACCGGGGAACACGCCTGAGAAGAACGGTGCGCCGAGTCCAGGGAGCGGTGCGAAGATCGGGGGCGGGACGCTCAGGGGCGGGTGGGTGCCAGATCGACCCGCAGCACCGACTGGGTCGCAGCTGAGATCCACGGCCACGCGTCCTGGTCGGCGCCGGGCCCGGCGGCGGCTCCCGGGCCCGCAGGCAGGCGCCGCCACCCGAGACCCGGAGCGAGCAGGGAGAGATCTCCTCCCGCCCGGCGTGCCAGCGGGATCCGTTCCTCCCAGACGGCGGCTCCCGGCCCGGTGCCCGTCGCGTAACCGACGATGAGGTCTGCCGGCAGGGCGACGCCGTCGGCCCCGTTCGCCGGGCCCGTCCCGAGTTCGTCCGGCCCGGTGGCAGGCCCGGTGGTGAGCACGAACGTGTGGCGACGGCCATCCGCCGGCCGCAGCACACGCTGCTGATCTCCCAGCCGGACGTACAGCAGCGGCCCGCCCGTCGGCGTCGTCGTCGGCTGCTGCGGCGGCGGCGGCTGAAGGGTTACCTGGATCTCGATGCGGGTGCCGATGACCTGCCGCAACGGCACGAACGCACCACGGAAGCCTCCGGGGACGGCAGGGTCCCACACCTCGCCCGGACGCAGCCGGTAGATCTTGCGGCCGGGCAGGCGATCGGGCAGCTCGGCGATGCGGGAGCCGATGTCCGCCGCATACACGACCGGCCCGCCAAGATCCGGGGAGTTTCGCAGCGTGTGGTAGGGGATCTGTGCGTAGCGGCTCGGTACCGGCGGCGACACGACGATCACGGCGGGCCCGTCCAGCTGGTCGGGAATCATCGATTCCAGGAACGCATTGCCCGCGTTGACCCCCCGCTGGACGTCGACCCGGGCGGGCAGCGTGGGCAGGGTGATCGCGACGAGCCCAACCCCGGCCGCGACGGCGAGGCCCGGGCGGGCGATCCGCGACGGCACGCGCGCCAGGACGCTCCAGAGCCATCGCGCACCGTCGGCGGCGAGGATGACGACCGGAGTGAACGCCGCCAGGTGGTAGTGCGGGCCGAGCCCGTTGCGCAGGCCCGGCATCGCGAAGGCCGACCCCCACCAGAAGGCGTAGCCCAGCAGAACGACGCCGGTCGTGGCCAACAGCATGATCCGCTCAGGCCGGCGCCGGGGCGCGAACAGGCCGACGGCGGCGAGCACGATCAGGCCCATACCGCCGAAGAACCAGCTCGGGGCGGCAGCGAGGGTGTCGCCGAGGGCTTCGAGGGCCAACCGCCGAGTGAACATGAAGCTCGATTCGGAGGGCAGGATGCGACGCGGTCCGAAACCGAAGCGGTCCAGCGGATCCGACGCGGACAACGGCATGCGCAGCGGCGACCCCGTGACGTGCCAGCAGTACACCAGGAAGACCGCGACCATCGGCAGCGTGCCGGGCACCGCCCAGAGCGCCCGGCGCGGCAGGATCCGCAGCTCCCGACGGGCCCGCACCATCGCCAGGACCGCCACGGGAAGGACCACGAGCACAGCGTCGAACGGACGGATCAGCAGCGCGAACCCCGCCGCGGCCCCGCCCAGGAACAGGGCGGACCGCGCGCCCGTGCGGAGACCGCGCAGCAGTTCGGCGCTGGCGAACACGAGTGTCGCGGCGCACGCCGCGTACGCGAGAGGCAGCGCGGTGTGCATGATCACCAGCGGTGACAGCGCGACCCCCACAGCCGCGGTGAGTGCGGTACGCACCTCGCCGAACAGCTCCCGGGCCAGCCGGTACGTCCCGGCGACCCACACCGCCGCCATCGCCGCGGGCGCGACCGCCATGGTCCCGAACAGCGCCTGCGAAAGCGCGAGCGCCGCGGGCCAGCCAGGCAGGTACTTGGTGAACACCCGGCCGTCGTGCACGCCGGTGAGCCAGGGCCGGAAGAACGGCTCGACCAAGGAGGCGTCCAGGGTCAGCCGGCCCTGGAGCAGCATCCGCGCCTGCAGCACGTACGCGGCCTCGTCAGCGTCCCCGGTTCCGTCCCGAAACAGTGTCGTCTGCAGCACCAGGCTCACCGCGAACGAGCACAGCGCAAGCAGGGTGACCACGAACGCCGGTGAGCGCGCCGCTCCCGCAATACGCGGGATGCGCGGGATGCGCGGGATGCGCGGCTCCCTCGACCTCCGAAGCGCCTCCGACACCCACGGCGACGCCGGGGTGGGCGGCATCCGCGGCCTGCCGGTGCGCCCGCCCGCGGGGGCGGTAACCGCGCCGTCCGTGGCGAGGGGGCCGGTGGCCGGCTCGTCGACCGTCGTGTCGACGGACCCGTCGACGGTCATCGGCCGCCGTCTGCGCTGACGGTCCTCGTCATGGACGCTTCATGAACAGGCGTCGAACATCTTCGATCAGGTTCATGCTCAGCCCCATCCCACGCCGGCGCGCGGATTCGTCCACGATGATTGATCGCGTACCGAATGTTCCGTATGCAGCACCTGGAATGATAGAAACCCATTGACCGGTTCCGGCAGGTGGGGCCGGGAAGACCCACTTCAGCGCCGTGAGCTGGGCACATGCCGATGACAGGAGCCATCCGGCGTGATAACGGACAGACGGCGCGCCGCGGGCCTGAGCACAATCTCCGGGTGGGCCTGCCGCATCTCCGGGTGGGCCTGCCGCGGCCGCTCCTGCGAGCCGGGAGCGCCCCGCCACCACCGGGGTGCAGGCGGCGACGGGGCCCCGTCCGCAGCGCATGCCTTCGACTCAGCCTCCACCAGCGGCTGAAATCCCGGCTTCTCCGTCATGGATTCATCCCGGCGGCCATACCCGCGGCTCTATCGTTGTCGCATGGTCACCCGTGACGAGAACGACTCGGACGGCTGCTATTCCTGTGAGCAGAATGCCGCCATGGCCGGCCTGCCCACCCGCGAGCGGATTCACGTCAGTGGCGGCTGGCGGGTGGCACACGCGATCCGCTGCGCGATGCCCGGCTGGCTGGTTCTCGTCGCCCGCCGGCACATCACCACGATTGCCGAGCTCGACGATGCGGAGGCCACCGAACTCGGCCCCCTGTGCCAGCGGCTGAGCCGGGCGCTCGTCGAGGTCACCGGGTGTACCCGGACCTATGTCGCGGCGTTCTCGGAAGCGGCGGGATTCACGCATCTTCATGTGCACGTCATCCCCCGGGCCGGCGACCTGCCTGCTGACCAGCTGGGGCCGGCCGTCTTCAGCTGTCTGCGCCGCCCGCCGGCGGAATGGGTTTCCCCGGAGGTGATGGACAGCCTGTCCCGTTCCCTGGCGAGCAGGCTCGCGCCCGCGCTGTAGAACCGGCGGCTCTCAGCGTTCGCGCAGGCGTTCGATCGCCCGGCGGTCCCGCTTGGTCGGACGCCCGGTACCGCGGTCGCGCACCGCGATCATCGGCGGGCGCTCCGGGCGCGGCGGGCTGTTGTCCAGGTAGCACTCAGCTGCCAGCTCGGCACCCACCCGCTTGGTGATCACCTTGGTCACCACGACGACACGCTCGTAGCCATCCTGACGGATGCGCACCTCGTCTCCGGGCCGCACCCCGCGCGCCGGTTTCACCCGCTCGCCGTTCAACCGGACATGGCCGCCGCGGCAGGCGTCGCCAGCCTGCGTCCGCGTCTTGACGAGACGGACCGACCAGATCCAGATGTCGACCCGGGTGGTGCCCTCCAGTGACGGCATGCCCACGATGCTACGAAGCCCACGGCCCACGCCCACGGGGGCGCCCGCGGTCGGTCATCGATCCGGCGCCGTGGCCGGTTCGGCCGGGCCGACCTCGACGTCCGCCCGCCCCCCCGGCCGGCCGGGGGTGGGCTCGCCCGCCGCCGCGGGGCAGCGCTGTCAGGGCGACGACCAGCGCAGCCGCCATCAGACCGACCGGCACGCCCAAAGTGTTCCGGAACGCTTCGGCGAGCTGTGCCGCGGTGTCCGCCGCGCCGGCACCCGCCGGGCCCGCACCCGCCGGGCCGCCACCAGCCTGGCCGGGGTGCCCCACCTCGAGCGGCCCGGCGGCCTCACCGCCGCCGATCAGGGAACCGAGGCCCCGGGTAGCGAGGCCCGAGGCGAGCACCACCGACGTCAGCGCGGTGCCGATCGAGACACTCACCTGGTTGGTGATGGTCAGCAGGGTGCTCCCGGACGGTGCGTCCCGGTCGTCCAGATAGCGCAGCGCCGTCGTGATGGTCGGCATGATCGTCGAACCCGCGCCGATGCCCATGACGGACAGGGCGACGAC
Organism: Parafrankia elaeagni; assembly: GCF_000374165.1. Taxonomy (GTDB): domain Bacteria; phylum Actinomycetota; class Actinomycetes; order Frankiales; family Frankiaceae; genus Parafrankia; species Parafrankia elaeagni. The sequence continues at coordinate 207,976 of NZ_KB893750.1, read as the reverse complement.
GAGGTGCCAGTACGGGGTGTCCGCGTCGAGCAGGAGCAGCACGGTGAACAGTCCGCAGGTCGCCAGTGCGATGCCGAAGCCGACGATGCGCGCCGGCGGGACCCGGTCGACCAGCCGGCTCGCCACCTGCAGGGAGATGCCGGTCGCCAGTGCCTGCGGGATGCCTAGCATGCCGGTCGCCGCCGGGCTCAGCCCGCGCGCGGCCTGCAGGTAGAGGGGCAGTACCAGCATCGACCCGAAGTAGGCCGCCGCGAACAGCGCCAGCGTCAGAGCGCCCGACCCGACGGCCCGCCGGCGCAGCAGCGTGATCCGGACCAGCGGGGCCGGCGCTCGCGCCGCGCGGACGGCGAACCCGGCCACCAGTGCGATGCCGGCAAGGGCGGGAACGAGGACCACAGCGGAGGCCACCGTCCCCTGCCGCCCGCTCTCGGCCAGCCCGTAGACGAACAGCGCCAGCCCAGGTGCGATGAGCCCCAGCCCGAACAGGTCAAGCCGCTCGCGTGGGCTGCCGGTATCCGCGGATCCGCCGGTATCCGCGGATCCGCCGGCACTCGCGGAAGTGACGGCACTCGCGGAAGTGACGCCCCGCGCGGGCTCGGCGGTGAACGGGCGCAGCGCGCGGGCCGCGAGCAGGAGGGCAAGGATGCCGACAGGCAGGTTCACCAGAAAGATCCACCGCCAGGAGAACTCGACGAGCGAGCCCCCGAGCGTCGGCCCGATCACGGGGCCGACCAGGACCGGCAGGCCCAGCAGGCCCATCGCGCGGCCGCGGCGCTCGGGCGGGGTCGCCCGCAGGACGATCATCATCGCGACCGGTTGGACCAGCCCGCCGCCGATTCCCTGCAGGACCCGGAACGCAATGAGCGACCCGACGTCCCAGGCCAGGCCGCACAGCGCCGAGCCCAGCACGAAGGCGGCCAGCGCTGCGGTGTAGACCCGGCGGGCGCCGAACCGCCCGACCAGCCAGGCGCTGGTCGGGACGGTGACGGCCAGGGCCAGCGTGTAGGCGGTCGAGACCCACTGGATCACCGGGAGGGTTGCGTCAAGATCCTCCGCCAACGTCCGGATCGCGACGTTGATGATCGTGATGTCCAGGACGACGAGCAGCCCGCCGAGCACCAGCACCGTGAACACAAGGCCGGTCGGGAGCGCACCGGCACCGGACGTCACCGGCGGGGTCAACGGTGTCGCCGAGGCCCACGGGACTGGCGGGACTAGCGGGACTGGCGGAGCTGGCGGGACTGGCTGAGCTGGTCGTCTGTCGTCGGTGTCCGGTTCCTCGCCTGATCGCAGGGCCACGTCTCGATCCCCTCCCGCGGGGCCCTCGGCCGTGGAAGCCCGAGCCCGGTCCGACATCCACCGCGGCTCAGGCTGCTCCCTCAACCGCGGTTCAGGTCAACCACGACGTCGGTGGCCGTCGGCGTGCGGGTTCGGCCGGGGACCGGAGGGTGGTGCCTCAGCCGGTCGGCAGCAGGCGACGGACGGCGGCGACGGTCCCGCCGTCGACGAGAAGGTCGGTGCCACTCACGTAGCTGGCATCCTGGCCGAGCAGGAACGCCGCCGCGGCGGCGATGTCGTCCGGGGTGCCGAGGCGCTTCGCCGCGGACATCGCCACCATCGCCCGCATCTGCTTCCCCGACTCTCCGGACAGCTCCCCCTGGCCCATCGGGGTGGAGATGACCCCCGGGCTGATCGAGTTGATCCGCGCACCGCGCTCGCCCCAGGCTGCCGCCGCGGCCTGCACCCGCACGATGTTGGCCCGCTTCGCCAGGGCGTACGCGGCGCCCGGTGAGCCGAGGGCGTCGGGGGCGAGGAACGGCAGGTCCAGCAACTCGTCCGTGGGTGCCGTGGCGGCGGTGGACTCCTGCTCCGGGGACAGGCCCGCCAGGTACCCCGACATACTGGCGATGACGACTCCCGCGCCGCCGGGCGCGATCACCCGGGCGAACTCGTCGAGCACCAGCGCGACACCGAGCAGGTCCACCCGCAGGATCGCCTCGGTCGAGGCCTGCGTGGGTGAGAGCCCCGCCGTGTGTGCGACCTGGGCGACCCGTCCGAGGCCGGCTGCGGTGTCGGCGAGAGCGGCCACCGACTCGCGGCTGGAGACGTCGACCACCTGGGTGGCGACGTCCTGCCCCTCTCCTCGCAGGACGTCGGCGACATCGAGCGCGGCGTCGCTGACATCGGCCAGCAGGAGCTTGCGGCCGCTGCCGATCCGCCGGGCGATCGCCCGGCCCATGCCGCCCACACCGATGACGACGACGACGTCCCTGACGTCCTTATCCACCTGAAACCTCACCCTTCCACCGCTGCTCGCGGAGGTGTATCGAGACGGCTGGGATTGTACGAACACGTCCTGTAGGCGTCCCGGCCGGATGACGGCGGTGTCAGATCACCGGACGCGCTCCGCGGCCAGACGGCTTTCGCCGCCGGGCGTTGAATCCTTCGCCGCGCGGTCGTCGGCCGGATGTCAGCCGAATGACCCGCGGGCGAACTGTGTCTGCCGACAGTCGGTTCTCAGACCGCCCCGGATCCATCTCCGCCGCCGGTGTCACGCACGCCGGTGGCGCGCACACCGCCTTCGCCCGCGAGAGCGTCGGCGACAGCGGCGTCAGCGGCGTCAGCGGCGTCGGCCTGCTGCCCGCGGCGCGAGTCGCGCATCAGCGGGAACAGGACGACCTCGCGCAGGGTCGGCGCGTCGGTGAGCAGCGCGATGAGCCGGTCAATGCCGATACCGAGGCCGGACATCGGCGGCATGCCGTACTCCATCGCCTCGATGAAGTCCTCCTCGAGCATCATCGTCTCATCGTCGCCGGCGGCCCGCAGCTCGGCCTGCTCCTCCAGCCGCCGGCGCTGCTCGACCGGGTCGACCAGCTCGGAGTAGGCCTTCACCAGCTCCCAGCCGTTCACCACGACCTGGAACATGTCGAGCCGGGAGGGGTCGGCGTCGCTGCGCCGGGCCAGCGGCACCAGCTCCGCCGGGTGGTGTACCAGGAAGCACGGCTGGACGAGGTGCGGGCGCACGGTCTTCTTGTAGAGCAGGTCGACGAGCCCCGCGTAGGAGGCGGCGTCGTCGACCTCCAGCCCGAGCTCGGCGATCCGGGTCCGCAGCGTCGGCAGGTCACGGACGACTGTCAGGTCGATGCCGCTGTGCCGGGCGACCTCGGCGCGGTAGTCGAGCTCCGGCCACTCGGCGCCGAAGTCGAGCTTCACCCCGTCGTAGGTGACGGTGCGGCTGCCGAACACGTCGTCGAGGACGGCCAGGAGCATCTCCCGGACGAACCGCATGTTGTCGCGGTAGTCCCAGTAGGCCGCGTACCACTCGAGCATCGTGAACTCCTGCAGGTGCGAGGGATCCATTCCCTCGTTGCGGAAGTTACGGCCGAGCTCGTAGACGCGGTCCAGCGAGCCCACGACGACCCGCTTGAGGAACGTCTCCGGCGAGATGCGCAGGTAGAAGTCCTCACCGAGGGCGTTGTGGTGGGTGACGAAGGGGCGGGCGGCCGCACCGGACGCGGCTTCGGTCAGCATCGGCGTCTCGACTTCGAGGAAGTCGTTGTCGTCGAGGAAGCGGCGGATGCGGGAGATCGCGCGGGCGCGGGTACGGAAGCGTTCCCGGGAGTCGTTGTTCACCAGCAGGTCGAGGTAGCGCCGGCGCAGCCGTGCCTCGATGTTGGACAGACCCTGCCACTTGTCGGGCAGAGCGCGCACCGTGCGGTTGAGCACGACGAGCTCGGAGGCGCCGACGGTCTTCTCTCCGCGGCGGGTGGTGTAGACCCTGCCGGTGACGCCGACGAAGTCACCGATCTTGACGGCGCGGGCCCACTCCTGGAACGTCTCGACGCCCAGCTCGTCGCGGGACAGCGAGACCTGCACCCGCCCGGCGCGGTCCTGGATGTGGCCGAAGACCAGCCCACCCATCCGCCGCCACAGCACGACGCGGCCGGCGAGGCGGACGACCACCCCGTCCTCCGCGGCGCCGGCGGCGGTGGTCACCGAGTCGGTGTCATACCCGGGGCGGGGACCCGCCGTGGACTCGTCCGTCGCCATGCACAACACCCTTTTGCGAGAGGTTCCCCGCCCGGCGACACCCGGGCGTCTTCACGGCCCGGCGCGCGGGAGCGCCGACGGCTCGCATGCCCAAGCCTACTGGCCGCCCTGGTCCGCCAGATCTCCCGCGCCGGCCAGCCGAGCGGTGGCCGGCCAGCCGAGCGGTGTCAGCCTGCTTCCGCCACGGCCTGGGCGAACTGGGCGCGGTAGAGGCGGGCGTAGGCACCGTCCGCGGCAAGCAGGCTGACGTGGTCGCCCTGCTCGACGATGGCTCCGTCCTCCATGACGAGGATGGTGTCCGCGTCGCGGATGGTGGACAGCCGGTGCGCGATCACGAAGGCGGTCCGGCCGTGCCGCAGGCCGGACATCGCCCGCTGGATCAGCACCTCTGTCCGGGTGTCGACCGAACTCGTCGCCTCGTCCAGGACGAGGATGAGCGGCTCGGCGAGGAACGCGCGCGCAATGGTGATGAGCTGCTTCTCACCGCCGCTGACGCCGACGCCCTCGTCGTCGAGCACTGTGTCGTAGCCGTCGGGCAGGGTGCGGACGAACCGGTCGACGTGCGCGGCGCGGGCCGCGTCGACGATCTGCTCGCGGGTGGCCCCCTGGGCGCCGTAGGCGATGTTCTCCGCGATCGTCCCGCCGAACAGCCAGGTGTCCTGGAGCACCATGCCGATGGAGGAGCGCAGCTGGGCCCGGGACATCTCGGCGATGTCGGTGCCGTCCAGCGTGATCCGCCCGCCGCTGACCTCGTAGAAGCGCATCAGCAGGTTGATCAGTGTGGTCTTGCCGGCGCCGGTGGGCCCGACGATCGCGACGGTGTGGCCCGGTTCGGCGACCAGCGACAGGTCGTCGATGAGCGGCGTGTCCGGTTCGTAGCGGAAGGCCACGTGTTCGAAGGCGACCCGGCCGCGGGCCTCCCCGGGCCGGGCGGGCACCAGCGGGTCGGGATCCTGCTCGGTGGCATCCAGCAGCTCGAAGACCCGTTCCGCCGAGGCGACCCCGGACTGCAGCATGTTCGCCATGCTGGCCAGCTGCGTCAGCGGCTGGCTGAACTGCCGCGAGTACTGGATGAAGGCCTGGACGTCACCGATGGACAGCGACCCGGAGGCCACCCGCAGACCGCCGACCACGGCCACCAGCACGTAGTTCAGGTTCCCGATGAACATCATCGCCGGCTGCATGAGGCCCGAGATGGACTGCGCCCGCCAGCTCGCCTCGTAGAGGCGCTCGTTGTACTCCCGGAACGTCTCGGCGGCCTCCTCCTGCCGGCCGAAGGCACGCACCAGCGCGTGCCCGGTGTACATCTCCTCGATGTGGCCGTTGAGGGCCCCGGTCGTCTTCCACTGGCCGACGAACTGCGGCTGGGCGATCCGGCCGATGCGGGTGGTGACGACGAGCGACACCGGCACCGTCACGACGGCGATCAACGCCAGCAGCGGGGAGATCCAGACCATCATCGCCAGCACGCCGATGATGGTCAGGACGGAGACGACGATCTGCGAGAGGCTCTGCTGCAGGCACTGCCCCAGGTTGTCGATGTCGTTGGTGACCCGGCTGAGAACCTCCCCGCGCTGGCCGCGGTCGAAGTACCGCAGCGGCAGCCGGGTGATCTTCTCCTGGACGTCGTCACGCAGGTCGTTGAGCATGCGCTGCAGCGCCCGGTTCGCCAGCCGGGCCTGCACCACCCCGAACGCCCCGGCCACCAGGTAGACGATCAGCACGAGGAGCAGCACCCGGCCGATCGCGTCGAAGTCCATCCCGGTGCCGGGGGTGACATCCGCGGAGGCCAGCAGGTCGGCCTGGGTGTCGTGGCCCTCTGCCCGCAGCCGCGCGATCGCCTCCGCCCGGGACGTACCCGCGGGCAGGCGCGAGCCGATCAGACCGGCGACCACCAGGTCGGTGGCGTGCCCGAGCAGCCGCGGGCCGGTGACGGTGAGGGCGATGCTGACGACGGCGAGCGCGATGGCGGGCAGCAGCAACACGCGCTGCCGGCTCAGCAGCCCGAGCAGACGCCGGATCGAGACCTGGAAGTCGCCGGCCTTCTCCCCGCCGGCGCTGAAGAAGCGACCGGGGCCGGGCATCGGGCGGGCGCCGCCCGCCGGTGGGCGCGTCATGCCGCTGCCTCCTCCTCGGTGAGCTGCGAGAAGACGATCTCGCGATAGGTCGCGTTCTCCGCCAGGAGCTCGTGGTGGGTGCCGGCGCCGACGATCCGGCCCTCGTCCAGGACGATGATCTGGTCGGCGTCGCGGATCGTCGCCACCCGCTGGGCGACGATGACCTTGGTCGCCGCCGCCGTGTCGCGGGCCAGCGCGGCCCGCAGCCGGGCGTCGGTGGCGTAGTCCAGCGCCGAGAAGGAGTCGTCGAACAGGTAGATCTCCGGGCGCCGGACCAGCGCCCGCGCGATCGCGAGGCGCTGGCGCTGGCCGCCGGAGACATTCGTGCCGCCCTGGGAGACCGGGGTGTCCAGGCCGTCCGGCATGGCCGCCACGAACTCCCGGGCCTGCGCGATGTCGAGCGCCCACCAGAGCTCGTCGTCGGTCGCCTCCGGGTTGCCGTAGCGCAGGTTCGACGCGATCGTCCCGGTGAACAGGTACGGCTTCTGCGGCACGAGAGCGACTGTCTCGGCGAGCAGCTTCGGGTCGAGGTCGCGGACGTCCACGCCGTCGATCAGCACCGAGCCCTCGGAGACGTCCGACAGCCGGGGGACGAGGCCGAGCAGGGTCGACTTGCCGCTGCCGGTGCTGCCGATGACCGCCACGGTCTGCCCCGGCGCGACCCGCAGGCTGATCTCGCGCAGCACCGGCTCCTCCGCGCCCGGGTAGCGGAAGCCGACACCGCGCAGCTCCAGCTCACCGAGCCGGGCCAGCTCCCGCACCGGCTCGGTGGGCGGACGCAGCGTCGACTCGGTGGCCAGCACCTCCTGGATGCGCTCCGCGCACACCTCGGCCCGTGGGATCACCGCGAACATGAAGGTGGCCATCATCAGCGCCATCAGGATCTGCATCAGGTAGCTGAGGAAGGCGGTCAGCGCCCCGATCTCCATGCCACCGCTGTCGATGCGGTGCGCGCCGAACCAGATGACGGCGATGCTGGAGATGTTCACCACCGTCAGGACCAGCGGGAACAGCAGCGCCATCAGGCGCCCCATCCGCAGCGAGATGTCGGTGAGGTCGGCGTTCGCCGTGACGAACCGGCGCTTCTCGTGGCCGTCCCGCACAAAGGCCCGGATCACGCGCAGGCCACTGATCTGCTCACGCAGGATGCGGTTGACCTCGTCGAGGCGCTCCTGCATACCGCGGCCCAGCGGCTGCATCCGCCGGATGATCAACACGATCATCCCGGCCAGGATCGGGACGATCCCGACCAGGAGGAGGGAGAGCGTCGCATCCTGGTGCACCGCCAGGGCGATGCCACCCAGGCACATGATCGGCGCCGAGATCATCATCGTGAACGACATCAGCAGCATCATCTGGACCTGCTGGACGTCGTTCGTCGCCCGGGTGATGAGCGAGGGCGAGCCGAACCGGCCGATCTCCCGGGCGGAGAAGGACTGCACCCGCGCGAACACCGAGGCACGGAGGTCGCGCCCGACCCCCATCGCGGTACGCGCGCCGAAGAACACCGCGCCGGCCGAGCAGGACGCCTGCAGGAGCGTGACCGCGAGCATCACCCCGCCGAGGCGGACGATGTAGCCCGTGTCGCCGGGCACGACCCCGTTGTCGATGATGTCGGCGTTCAGCGTCGGCAGGTAGAGCATGCCCAGCGTGGCGGTGAGCTGCAGCACCACCAGCAGGGAGACCGCCCTCGTATAGGGCGCGAGATGGCTCCTCAGCAGTCTGACAAGCATGTGATCTCCGTCGGCGGGCCGTCGGTCATCGGTCATCGGTCATCGGGTCGCCGGGTCGTCCCGGACTGCGGCAGGCCGATACGGAGAGTACGACTGAATCCGCCGCTCAGGTGCGCCTGGTGGATCGGCGGATACGAGCAGAACACGGACAGGAGCAGGACACAGACCGGCCCCGGTGCCCGCACCCAGGCCTCCGAGGAGACACGGGCACCGGGAACACGGGGCCGGAATGCGTCAACGCGCCCTGGTCGCCGGCGCGGCCGCGCCGCGGCCGCGGGGCTCAGCGCGCTCAGCGGCGCTCAGCGGCGCTCAGCGGCGCTCGAGCACCCAGGAGACCGCCACGGCCACGGCCAGCACCACACCGACGATCAGCAGGCCGCCGATGATGTAGAAGCCCACCGTCTTCACCAGCGCGACGAAGACCGGTAGCGCGGCGGCGAGCAGAAAGATCCCGCGGCTGCGCACCGGGGCGTTGAGCATCGTGCTGAACTTGCGCGGCCAGCTCTCCCGCCGCACGTTGAGATCGTCGAGCATCGCCGGGATCACCCGGATCGTGGACCACGTCAGCACGACGAACGCGATCGCCAGACCCCACCCGTACAGGAAGCCGAACCCGCGCCCGAACGCGTCGAACGAGGCACCGGCCCCGACCACGGTGATCACCAGCGGGATGTACCAACCAGTCGTGCGGTCCTGCCTCGCCTGGCCGGCGAACCGGCGGGCCTGGGCGAACCGCTCTCCCTGCCAACCACGGTCACCCGGGTTCATGTTGACCATCGACCTTCCTCCCTCGACGGCCCCCAGTCCGTCCTGCCCCGCCTGATCCCCCCACGGCCCGCGACCCCAGGTCATCGCGGACCGTGCGCCCCCGGTTGCAGGGGCGCACCCTCGCATCGTCCTTCAGGACGACCCGCGACCGAGACCGGTTCCGCCACCTTCGGACGAACCCGCGAGCACCCGGCCCGACTGTCCGGCTTCCGGCGACCTGCCCGCATCTCAGTATCTCGGATACACGCCAACAACCGGAGGACATCGGCAGACCATCACAATCCCGCGCGGGACGGCGACAGGGGGCGCACGGACACGAGAGGACACGGTGTGACATCGCGCGCCCGCTTCGCGTCCGCATCCGGGAGACGGTAGGGAAGACCGGATCGGGGATGGTCTGAAGGGACACTGCCATGAACCGTTCCACCCGCCCGGTCCGCCGCATCGCGGTGACGATCGTCGCCACCGCGACTCTGGGCCTGCTCACCACCGCTGCCGGCTGCCAGCCCGGCGAGCCGTGCCCCTACCCGCCCAGCAACACCCACCGCAAGGACTGCTGATCCGTCGACCGGCCCACGCGTCCTGGCTCCGGTTCCGGCAGGCCCGTCACGGGCCGCCGAATCGCGGTACAAAACTACTGCGGTCCCACGTTCCGACATGGACGCCGGATCGCCGCGGACCCCGGTACGCCCGGAGTCCGCGGCGGTCGCCGCCGACGCACCGGAGGTCACGATGCCCGCCGAACGCCAGCTCCCGTCATCGGAGGCGAAGGAGCTGGTCGACCTCGCCGCGACGATCTGCGACCGCGAGCTGGCGCCCATCGTGGTCGAGTACGAGGCCGAGAGCCGGTTCCCCCGCAAGGAGTTCACGGTGCTCGGCCAGGCCGGCCTGCTGAGCCTGCCCTACCCGGAGCGCTTCGGCGGCGGTGAGCAGCCCTACGAGGTGTACCTCCAGGTCCTGGAGGAGATCTCGTACCGGTGGTCGGCCGTGGCGGTCGGCGTCAGCGTCCACGCGCTGTCCTGCTATCCGCTGGCGACCTTCGGCACCCCGGCGCAGCAGGAGGAACTGCTGCCCCGGCTGCTGTCCGGCGACCTGCTGGGTGCCTACTGCCTCTCCGAGGCGCACGCGGGGTCGGACCCGGCGGCGATGCGGGTGACGGCGACCCCCACCGACAGCGGCTACGTGCTCAACGGCACGAAGGCCTGGGTCACCCATGGCGGGGCCGCCGACTTCTACACCGTGTTCGCGCGGACGTCCCAGGACACCCGCGGGGGCGTCTCCTGTTTCCTCGTCGACGCGGACAGCCCCGCCATCCGGTTCCACCCGCCGGAGAAGAAGATGGGGCTGACCGCCTCCCCCACCACCCAGATCAGCTTTGACGACACGCCGGTGCCGGCGTCGCGGCTGGTCGGCGAACGCGGGCAGGGGCTGTCGATCGCGCTCTCGGCGCTCGACTCCGGGCGGCTCGGCATCGCCGCCACCGCGGTCGGGCTCGCCCAGCGGGCCCTCGACGACGCGGTCGCCTACGCGCGGGAACGGCAGGCGTTCGGAAAGTCGATCATCGACCACCAGGGCCTCGGGTTCCTGCTCGCCGACATGGCCGCGGCCGTCGAGTCGGCGCGCGCCACCACCCTCGCCGCCGCCCGGCGCCGCGACGCCGGCCTGCCCTACGGGCGCGCCGCGTCGATCGCCAAGCTCGTCGCGACGGACGCGGCGATGAAGGTGACCGAGGATGCCGTCCAGGTCCTCGGCGGCGCCGGCTACACGAAGGACTTCCCGGTCGAGCGGTACATGCGCGAGGCCAAGGTCATGCAGATCTTCGAGGGCACCAACCAGATCCAGCGCCTCGTCATCAGCCGCCACCTCGCCAGGTCCTGACCAACCAGGGCACCCAGTGCCCGTCTTGCGGCTTTTGGTTTTCCGGGCCAGATGAGTGCGGATACGGTCACACCTCGTTTCCGTAGCTCCGGCCCGAACGAGGTTCCCGATGCGACGACCATCCCGGCTCGCCCTCTGCCTTGCCTCGGCAGCAGGCGCCTTACTCCTGGCTGCAGGCTGTTCCGGCGGCGAGACCACGCCCGACGAGCCTGCCGCCGCACCATCGTCGACGGGCGCCGCACCATCCGGGGCCCCGTCCCAGTCCTCCGTACCCGGTGACACCTGGGAGACGGTGGACCCGCGGTCGGTCGGCTTCGACCCGGCCGAGCTGGAGAAGATCGCCACCACGGCGGAGCAGGGCAAGTCGACGTGCCTCCTGGTCTCCCGCGGCGGGAAGATCGCCGGCGAGTGGTACTTCCGCGGGGCCACCGCCGAGACACCCGCGGCGGTCTACTCGGTGACGAAGTCGCTGATGTCCACCCTGGTGGGAATCGCCCAGGACGACGGCGACCTGAGCCTGGACGACTCCGCGTCCACCTGGGTCGCCCCGTGGAAGGGCACCCCGGCCGAGGCCGTGACCGTTCGCGACCTGGTCAGCAATGACTCGGGGCGGCGGTGGAGCGTCGGGATCGACTACGACGAGCTGATCAAAGCCCAGGACAAGACCGCCTTCGCCATCGGGCTCCCCCAGGACAGGAGGCCCGGAGAGGTCTGGGCCTACAACAACTCGGCCGTGCAGACGCTGGAAGAGGTCCTGCGTGGCTCCACCGGCCAGGAAGTCATCGACTTCGCCCGTGAGCGGGTCTTCGCGCCGATCGGCATGAACGACAGCACGATGACGACCGACGCCGCCGGCAACACCCTCGCCTTCATGGGCCTGCAGTCGACCTGCCGGGACCTCGCCCGGTTCGGCTACCTGATGCTGCGTGACGGCGACTGGGCCGGCGACCAGATCGTCTCGAGCGACTGGGTCACCGCGGCGACCGGGCCGTCGTCCACGGAAATGAACGCTGCCTACGGATATCTGTGGTGGCTTAACCACGAGGGTGTCCTGGCGCAGCCGCTGGCTGCCTCCGACATTTCCGCGGCGGCCGATCCGGCGACCCGACAGGGCCGACTGGTGCCCGGTGCGCCGGATGACATGTTCTGGGCTATCGGGCTCGGAAACCAGATCGTGCAGATCGATCCCGGCTCGGGAACCGTCGTCGTCCGCCTGGGTACCCCGGAGAGCCGGCCGCAGCCGCCGACATTCGGCGCGGCGGAGGCAAGCCGGGTCGTTGTCGACGCGCTCGTCGACTGATACTCCTCAGCCCGCCAACCTCTGCCCGGAGAAGTACGCTCCCGGATTCAAGAGCGGTGTATCCGAAAACCGGAATTCAATTACTGATCCAGCGAAACAAGATCGTGCCGTTCGACGGAACGGCATGTCGATCAACTACCGGTCCGGACCAGGAACCCGTCAGGACGGGCGGGAAGCCGTCCCGGGAATCAGCCGTGGACGTTCGGACGCCGACCCGGGGACCCGTCCGCAACCCGCCCGCGACGGGTCCGCGCCTGGTCCCGGGCGGCCCGGACGGGGACGGGCACCGGGCTCGGACCAGCCCGGATCCGGTTGCGACAGAGCGGGCTCCGCTCACCCCCGCTTCGGACGCCCGACGACGCCCAGGTGACCCTTGAGGCACCTCGGAACAGCCTGAAGTCCCAGCTGGCACGTCAACGTGCAATTGAGACGAAATTGCGACGACACCACCTCGCCGGAGCCGGGAGGATCGGCGCGAAGATGTCCGATTGATCCGGTTGTGCGTGCTTGCCGCGCATCCCGGCACCCAGTTTTCTGAGCCTGCGGCACCCACCCGGTACCCAGTCGGTACCCACTCGCCGCTCGCACCCAGGGAAAGGGGAATGCAGATGCGAGAACGCGTACGGCGCGACACGGCCAGGAGCCGTTCGTCACGGCGCGCGAACGAGATCGACCCGGCGGCGGCTATCCAGTCCGATCGGAACCAGAAGAGACCACACTTCACCCGCCACGATCGTTCGCCCGACAACGAATCTGCCGGCCAGATTCGGCACGTCGACCCATCCCGGGCACACGCCACGTATCATGCGCAACAATCAGAAGGGGCCGCCGGCGACCGCACTGGCGCCACCGTCCCGCCGTCCGGCGCCCCGAGGGCACGCGGACGATCGAAGCAGAGAGAGGATCCACGCCGTGCCGCGAACGCGTCCTTCGGCCAGGCTGGCAGTGCACGCCCGGACGGTGTGTGGGTGACCCTCGCGGGAGCCCGCCCCAAAGGGCCGCGCGCCGATCTCGGTGATGGTCCGCAGAAAGTCCTGCTCACTCGCTTAAACGAGCTGAACAACCCCTACCGTGTCAGTTACGAAATGGTGGCTCGCGAGCTGTGGAGCAAGAGCGAGCCCACAAAGGTCCAACGCTCGCGAACACGTGATCTGAGCCGGCAGTTCCGTGGCGAGAAGGCGATCGAATGGCGCGTCATCGAGGTCTACCTCCAGCTCCTTTTCACCGCCGCCGACCCGGAGCTGCCCCAGCAGCTGGAACAGCTGCGCCTGATGCATGTCGAGGCCTTCGGCGTCACGGTCGACCCGGACGGGCAGCCGGCCCCCGAGGCCGATGAACCCCCGGTCGACGCGGCTTACGTCGCCGAGCTGTCACGGCAGTTGGACGAGGCTCGGACAAGGGCCGCTTTCGCGACCGCGCTGCTGGTCATCGTCCAGGCGGAGAACACGGCTCTCCGCGGCCGGAGCAGGTCCTTCGACTGGTTCGGGCCCGCGGACGAGCAACAGGCTCCGAACCGGTCGCGCCGCCGCGGGACCGCCGGGACCGCGGACGCCCCGAGGGCTTCCGCTGCCGCGCCCGCGGAAGCTGCCGGAACCCCGGAGGCTGCCAGAGCCGCCGCCGGCGGCCGCCAGCCCGGCACCGGCGGTTCGGCCAGCCCTTCGGAGCCGTCGACGAACTCGCCGATCGACCCGATCACCGCTCCCATAGCGCGGCGCCAGGCGTACCGCGCGGCCCAGCGTCGACGATCGGGCTTCCCCGCCGGCAGCGGCGAGCCGTTGCCGGCGCCGGTGCGGCTGCCGGCGCACACCACGGCACCGGCGGTCCCAGCAGTCCCGGCAGTCCCGGCAGTCCCAGCGCAGGTGCCAGGCCCGGCTGTGGGGTACTCACTCGCGGCGCTCACCCGCTACCGCCCCGTCCCGGCGGCACCGCGTCGGGCGCCCGGCGCCGAGGCGGTGCCGTCCGACGACCTCGGGCTCGACATTCTGGTCGGGAGGGAGAAGCGCCGCCGTGGCCGGCCGCGCTGAGCCCACCCGCTGGGCCACCCGCGGGGCACCCGCCCGCGGGTGGCCCCGGCTCACAGCAGCGAGACGCCCGCTGCGCGTTGTTCGAGCACCAGCAGCCGGCTCTTGCGGTGCAGACCGCCGCCGTAGCCGGTGAGGCTGCCGTTCGCGCCGATCACCCGGTGGCAGGGGACGACGATCCCGATCGGGTTCCGGCCGTTGGCCAGCCCGACGGCGCGCGACGCACTCGGCTGGCCGATCCGCCGTGCCAGTTCCCCATACGAGATCGTCACCGCGTAGGGGATCTCGCGCAGCGCCGCCCAGACCCGCCGCTGGAAATCCGTGCCGGCCGGCCGCAGCGGCAGGTCGAAGGCCGTCCGACCCCCGCCGAAGTACTCGTCGAGCTGGCGGGCCGCGTCACCGAAGGCCGCGTCGTCGCGGTCGCCGAACCAGGCCGGGTCGGGAAGGTGACGTCCGCCGGACATGAACAGGCCGACGATCTCGCCATCCCTCGCCACCAGGGTGAGCGGGTCGATCGGACTGTCGATGACGGTGTGCGTGTGACGGGTCACTGCTCTTCCTCTCCTCGCGCGTTGCCCTGCAGTGCCCACAGGTGCTGGACGGCGTACGCCCGCCAGGGCCGCCAGGCCTCGGCACGGGCGAGCAGCGCGCCGCGGCCGGTGGGCAGCCCAAGGCGTGCCGCACCCCGCCGGACACCCAGATCCTCGGCGGGAAAGGCGTCCGGGTCGCCGAGGGCCCGCATGGCGATGGTCTCGATCGTCCACGGGCCGATTCCGGGCAGGTCCGCCAGGGCTGCCCTGCTTCGCGCCCAGTCACCGCCTGCGCCGAGCTCGATCTCACCGGCGGTGAGGGTCGCGACCAGCGCGGTCAGGGTCCGTCGCCGCGCCGCCGACATGGCGGGCACCTGGGCGTCCGCGGTGAGCCGGGCAAGCTCGACGGTCCTCGGCCACAGATGGGTGAGTCCCCCGTCCGGGTCGTGGATCGGCTGGCCGGCAGCCTGGACCAGCCGGGCGGCAAGCCGGCGGGCCGCGGCGACCGGCACCTGCTGCCCGAGCACCGCACGCACCGCGAACTCGGCCGCGTCGACGGTGCGCGGCACCCGCCGACCCGGGGCACGGGCGATCAGCGGAGCCAGCGCGGCGTCACCGGCGAGCTGGCTGTCGACCGCCTCGGGATCGGCGTCCAGGTCGAGGAGCCGACGGCAGCGGGCGATGACCGGGCCGAGATCCCTCATGTCGGTGAGGGAGAGCCGACAGGCGATCTGGTCCGGCAGTGGCCGCAGCGCGACGATCGCGTACCCGTGCGGCGTCCGCAGGGAGCGGCGGTAGGCGCCGTCGCGCCACTCCTCCACACCCGGGACGGCCGTCGCGACGAGATGCCCGAACAGTTCGTCGGGATGCAGTGGACCGCGGAACGGCAGGCGCACCGTCAGCGAGGACGTCGCCGGAGCGGACGACCTCGCCGTGGTGGTGGGCGCCACCACCGAGGTGGGTGCCGAGGTGGCCGTGGTGGGTGCCGAGGTGGCCGTGGTGGGTGAGCCGGCCGTGGTGGGTGAGATCGCCATGGCTGACGACCGCAGGTCACCCGGGGCGGTCGCGAAGACCTCGCGCACCGTCCCGTTGAAGGCTCTGATGCTGCCGAAGCCGGCGGCTGTCGCGACGTCGCCCATGCTCATGGTCGTGGTTTCGAGCAGGAGCCGGGCGGTCTGCGCGCGTTGCGCGCGGGCGAGCGCGAGCGGGCCGGCGCCGAGTTCGGCCAGCAGCTGGCGCTCGACCTGCCGGATGCTGTACCCGAGCTGGACGGCCAGCCCGGGGACGCCGTCGCGGTCGACGACGCCGTCCGCGATGAGTCGCACGGCCCGGGCGACCACGTCCGCCCGGTGGTTCCAGGCCGGGGACCCGGGGCTGGCATCGGGACGGCAGCGCTTGCAGGCCCGGAAGCCAGCGCGCTGCGCCGACGCGGCGGTCGGATGGAAGCGCATGTTCTCGGTGCGTGGCGGTCTCGCCGGGCAGCTGGGTCGGCAGTAGATGCCAGTCGAGGTGACCGCGACGAAGAACCACCCGTCGAAGCGGGCATCGCGGGACCGCACGGCGCGCGCGCACAGCTCGGGGTCCGGCAGCGGCGCCACGGGACCCGTGGCGCCCGCCGCCCGCAGCTGCTCGTCGGGGGTGGGCACCTGTCCAGGATTCGCGCGCGGAGCCGGCCAGGTCCAGCAGGAATCCGACATCGCGGCCGGCGGGCGAGCCCGCGTCAGGCAGCGGGGTGGGCGTCGGGTGGCAGGGGCGTCAGCGGCAGGGGTGTCAGGTGGCGGGGGTGTCAGGTGGCGGCGAAGGCCTGGCGCAGCAAAGTCGCGGTGAACTCGTCGGCCCGGGCCGGTTCGCCGAACAGGTGGCCCTGGCCCAGGTCGGCGCCGAACGCGCGCAGCGCCGCGGCCTGCCCAGGTGTCTCCACGCCCTCGGCGGTGACCGACAACCGCAGTTTGCGGGCGAACTCCACGATCGCCTCGACCAGGTGGTCGTCCCGGCTCGGCTCGGTGCCCTGGCCGAGTTTCGCGACGAACAGGCCGGCGAGCTTCAGCCCGCGTACCGGCATGGTCGACAGGTAGGCGAAGTTCGACCAGCCGGTGCCGAAGTCGTCGATGACGATGCGCACGCCGAGCGTGCTCAGCCCGTGCAGCGCGGTGAGCTGCTGACCGCCGGAGTCCATGAGCACGGTCTCGGTGAGCTCGAGCTGGAGCCGCTCCGGCGGCAGACCGGTGCGGGCCAGGATGCCCTCGACCACGTCGACCAGGCCCGGCTCACGCAGCTGGCGGGCGGAGAGGTTGACGCTGATGAACATGTGCGCCGGCCAGTCCCTCGCCGTCTCGCACGCCCGCTCGAGCACCCACTCCCCGAGCTGGACGATGAAGCCGGTGTCCTCGGCCAGGTCGATGAACTCACCGGGACGGGTCGGCCCGAGCCGGGGGTGGTCCCAGCGCAGCAGCGCTTCGGCACCGGCCATCGCACCGCCGCCGAGGTCGACGATCGGTTGGTAGACGAGCGAGAACTCGCCTCGGGCCAGGCCGGGGCCCATCGAGCGGGACAGCAGGCCCCGGGTCGCCTCCCGGGTGCCCCGGTCGGCGTCGAACGCCGTCCATCGGTTCTTCCCTCCGCTTTTCGCCCAGGTCAGCGAGGCGTCGGCGGCGGCGATGAGATCGGCGGGCCGGGTCTCGGCGACGGCCATCTCGACCACACCGATGCTGCAGGTGACCGGCAGGTCCCGGCCGTCGACGCGGACGGGGTCACGCAGGGCGGTCAGGGCCTGTCGGGCGATGCCGGTGACCGCGTCGATCCCGGCGCTGTCCGGCACCAGGATCATGAACTCGTCACCGCCCATCCGGGCCACGGTGCCCGCGGGCGGCGACGCGGTGACAACCCGGTCGAGCCGGCGGGCCACCTCGATGAGCAGCTGGTCGCCCGCCTCGTACCCGAACCCCTCGTTGATCATCTTGAACCGGTCGAGGTCGAGGAAACACAGGCCGATCCGCGTCGCGGGCCCGGCGGTCCGGAACGCTGCCTGCAGGCTGTCGAGGAACGCGGTCCGGTTCGCCAGCCCGGTCAGCGCGTCGCGCCGGGCGTGCAGCCGGATCTCCTCCTGCAGCCGGCGGCGCTCGGTGATGTCCTCGAGCATGGCGACACCGAACCAGTCGCCGGCACCGCCCTGGGTGGTCGACAGGGTCATCGCCACCCACATCGGCGTCCCGTCGGGTCGCAGAATGCGGCACTCGGCGCGAGAACGCCCGCGGCGGGCCTCCCGCCACAGCCGCCCGACGACCTCCCGGTCCGCCGGGTGGACGATTTCACGCAGCGGCCAGGCCGTCGGCGGGCGGTGCGCGGCCAGGCCGAGCAGGTCCAGGGCGGAGTCGCTCGCCTCGACGATCCGCCCGGTACGGTCGGCGACGAGCATGCCCAGCGAGGCACCGCTCAGGACTGCGTCCAGCCTGCGCTGCCAGATCCGCTGTGCCCGCTCGGCGTGGGCGCGGGCACCGAGATCTGCCCGGCGGACGGCGGCGTGGCCGTCCCGGGTCCGCTCCCGGAGGGCTTCCGTGTGGCCTCGTACGAGCTCGCCCAGCAGGTCCGCGATCCGCCCGGCGAGAACCACCGGGCCGGCTGCCGACGCCGGCCGGGCCGGGTCGGTCCGATGGGCCAGGGTGGCCAGCTGGCGGCCGAGCAGCCGCACGGTCCGGCCCAGCGCCTCACCGGAGATCACCTGCCCGTGCACGAGCCGGGCACCGGTCTCGTAGCCGATCTCGGGCCGGAACGGCTCGGCGCGCACCGCCCGGAGGAGCTCCGCCGCCAGGCGTGCCAGCCAGGCGCGGGCGTCCGCGGCGGTGAGCGGCAGGAGATCGACCGCGGTGATCTCGGCGAACCACTGGTCCACCAGCTCCGCCGTCTCGGTCTCGATCGTCACCGGATACCTCAGTCCCGCCCGTGGAGTACCGCTTTCGCGTTGCCACTCATTCACCGGCACCGCTTGCTCACGTCGTGTTGTCAAACGGACAAAACGGTCTATTTCATCAACTGCCGCAAACCGTACTCCAGTCTGCGCGCCACGGGTGGTCCCCAGCCCATACGCGCCACCGGCACGATTGCCGTCCCGCCATCGTTTGGCGGCCCGAGAACGGGGCATGCAGGCACCGCGACCATGCCCGGAAAGCACCATGAGGCCGGCAGCGCCGCACCCGAGCTGTGAGGAGCACCACGCCGCGCGGGCGCCTGCGATCGCGTCTGCCCACGGAAAAGACAACAGGGAGGCGGAAAGGGGCCGCGGCTCGGGGGCCTGAACACGGCCACCGCCACCCGACGGGCCCACCCGCACTGCGGGTGACCGTGGTAAGGCGGGCCGAACGGCTCTCGACCCGTCCGGGGAGGTCCATCCGGGGCAGGAGTTCCGGGCCGGTGAATGTCTTGGTCGCGTGCCCCAGGACCGACCTGAACCCGGCCGCGGAGGGCGGCTCCCGTGCCGGAGAACGGCGCGGGCGGCACCTGCCCCGCCTCCACGGAGTTCCATGAGCACACCTGAGCGCACGACCCAGGGAGGCGGCGACATCGATGCGCATCCTACTCAACGTGATCTGGCTGGTGCTGTGCGGAGTGTGGCTGGCGATCGGCTACGCCCTGGCCGCGCTGATCTGCTTCATCCTCATCATCACCATTCCGTTCGGCATCGCTTCGCTGCGTATGGCCAACTACGCCCTGTGGCCGTTCGGACGCAGAGTGGTGGACAAGCCGAACGCTGGAAGCGCGTCACTGATCGGCAACATCCTGTGGATCCTGCTCGCCGGCTGGTGGCTGGCGCTCGGGCATCTGACCACCGGCATCGCGCTCTGCCTGACGATCATCGGGATACCGCTCGGCCTGGCCAACTTCAAACTCATTCCGGTTTCGCTGCTGCCCCTCGGAAAGGACATCGTCCCGGTCGAGGAGCCATAGCCGCACCCGCAACCCGCCAGCACCGCCGTGACAGCGCGCTACCGGCGCACGGTGCGCCGGTAGCGACACCCGGCACGGTGCGGCCCCCGCGTTCCGCCCCGGCCCCACCGCCCGCACGAATCCCGTGTGGGTGCGGTATCGCACCCACAATCCCTCTGGGTACCATCTTCGCGCTGTGATGGGACGCCAGGGGGGAAAGCATGGGGTATCAGCTCGGAATCGATCTGGGAGTATCCGAAACAACCGTCGCGGTCGCCGAGGCAGGATGGCCGAGCCTCGTTCCGATCGGAACATCGGCGGCGGTGCCCACGATTCTTCACCTGAGCCCTGACGGCACCGCCCGCGGCGGCCCGGCCGCCGCCAGGCTCGCCCGGTCCGACCAGGGCCATATCGCGGAACGATTCGTCGAACGGCTCGGCGATCCCACTCCCATTCTCGTCGGCGGCGTCGGCTACAGCGCCTCGGCGCTGGTGGCGCGCTACCTGTCGTGGCTGGTGGAGACGGTCACCACCGCCCGCGGCACAGCACCGGACCTGGTGCTGGTGGTCGTCCCCGGCAGCTGGCCGCGGCGCCGGCGCGAAGGCCTGGCGGACGCGCTGGCCCGGGTCGAGGCCGACGTCGCGCTCACCGTGCGCACCGCGGCCGAAGCGTCCGCGGCCCTGTTCAACCGGGCTGGCAGGGCCACCCCAGGCAGCTATGTGGGCACGTTCGACCTGGGCGCCGGCTGGTTCGAGGCAGCCGTGCACGCGGCCATGCCAGCCGGGTTCGTGGTCGCGGGCGGCCCGGTCGGTCTCTCCGACGTGACCACCTCGATGCTGGACGAGCTGCTGCGGACCCACGTGCTTGCCGCCGCGGCGGAAACCGCGTCGCCACCGGCTCCGGTTCCGGCACCACCCCTGGCATCGACGACATCACCGGTGTCGGCACCGGCATCCGGCCCCCTGCTGGCCGCGTGCTCGGCGGCGCGGGAGGAGCTGGTCGTCCAGGAGAGCGCCCGGATCGAGGTGAGCGCCGCCGATTCCGGTACCGGCGACGCGATCAGCGTGACGGTCACCCGGGACGAGTACGAGACCCTCGTCCGGCCGATGATCGAGGATGCCGTGCGCGCCCTCGCCCGGGCCATCCGCTCGGTTCCGGCCACGCCGGAGGACCTGTCGCTCCTGGTCATGCGCGGCCCGGGAGCGCGCCTCCCGCTCGTCGGCAGGCTGCTCGACGCATCACTCGGCGGCATCGGCCGCCGCGGGACCGAGGCCGACTCCGACCTGGCGCTGGGTGCGGCGCTGCTCGCCGCGGCGGAGAGCCCGGCCGAGCCCGCCGGCTCCCAGACCGTGGTGCTCGGACCGGCGGCCTACGTGACCACCCCGCCGCCCAGTATTCCGCCGGTGAGCCGGCCGCCGGCAGTGAGCTCGCCGGTCGACGTCCCGCCCGGTGCCGTCGCGGGTGGCCTCGCTGGCACGGGTGGCCTCGCTGGCACGGGTGGCGAGCCCGTGGCGCCGGTCACCGCACTCACCGCGCTGACGGAGCGCGCGACAGCTGCCGGTCACCAGCCCCCGGCAGGCACCGCCGGGCCCGCGGCCGGTGGGCCCGCGGCGGGAAGCCCGGGTAGCAGGCCACGGCCAGGGACCCGGCCGTTCGGGTCGTTCGGGTCGTTCGGGTCGACGCGCCGGCTCCTCGCCGCCGCCGCGGCTTTCGTCGTCTTCGTCGCCGGCAGCGTGACTCTCGGCCTCGTTCTCGCGGACGACGGGAGCGACCCCGCCGCCATCACCGCCGCCGACACCGGACCGCTGCCGCCGTCGACCATCGACCAGCACCCCCAGCTCCCGGCGGACTCGATGCGCTCCGCCGAGCAGGCCGCCGGGATCAGCGCCGACGACGCCACCGCGAGCCGGACCACGGTGCCGGCCGGCCCCAACACGGTGATCGCGACCGGCTCCGCCGAGGTCGCACCCATCACGGGGACCGCGTACGCGATGTTCCGCGAGGCGCAGAAGGGCGTCACCGTCCAGGTGAACGCGACCGACACCGACGACGGCCTCACCAAGCTCTGCGCCGGCCAGGCCGACATCGCCGGGGCATCGTTCGCGCTGACCGACCAGGCCTGCAAGGACAAGGTGGTCGGATTCGAGATCGCGCACCACCTGCTGCCGATCGTGGTGTCCAGGGAGAACACCTGGGCGCAGTGCCTCACCACGGCGCAGATCGGCTCGCTGTGGAAGCGGGACTCCGCCGTCACCAGCTGGAACCAGGTCGATCCCTCCTTCCCGGCCGAGCCGGTACGGCTCGTCGGCCCCGCACCGAGCACCGTCCACGCCAAGGTCTTCCTCGCCAGCATGACCGGCGCCTCCGACAACACCCGCCAGTACCAGGAGGTCGAGCTGGACGAGGTGCCGGCGGAGATCGAGTACGCCCGCGGCGCCATCGGGTTCATGGACTACTCGAACTTCCAGGCGGCTGCGGACGAGGTGCGCGCCGTCCAGCTCGACGCCGGCCGCGGCTGCGTGGAACCGAACGCGGTCACCGCGGGCACCGGGATGTACATGCCGCTGTGCAAGCCGCTGTACATCTACGCCAGCAAGGAGGCGTTGCGCCGACCGGCCGTCGCGGCGTTCATGAAGTACTACATGGAGAACCAGCGGGACGTGACGAGCCGGGCCCACTTCGTCGCCCGGGACGACGCCACGATCCGGGACAACACCACGATCGTGAACGCCATGACGGCCGGGGTGGGACCCGTCCAGACCTGAGCCGACCGGTCCCCGGCCTGGTCAGGCATGGTCGCCAGGCCTGCTCTGGCCAGGCCTCGGAAGGCTCGCTCGGTGTCTCCCCGTGTCCGGACCGTGGCCGAACGGCGGAGCGGGATGACCGCCGGTAGCGTCTGTCCCGGCGGCTGCGCCAGCAGTCGGCGCAGGGTCCTCGGCGAGGGGGCGGCGGGCTATGAACGTCTACGACCATGTCACCGATCTGGTCGGTGACACGCCACTGGTGCGGCTGACACCGACGATCGCCGACACCAGGACGCCGGTGCTCGGCAAGCTCGAGTACCTGAACCCGGGCGGTTCGGTGAAGGACCGGATCGCCCTGTCGATGATCGCTGCTGCCGAGGCAGACGGCCGGCTCGGCCCCGGCGGCACCATTGTCGAGCCGACCAGCGGCAACACCGGCGTCGGTCTCGCCATGATGGCCGCGCGGCGCGGCTACCGCTGTGTGTTCACCATGCCCGACAAGATCAGCGAGGAGAAGCGCGCGGTCCTGCGGGCCTACGGCGCGGAAGTGATCATCTGCCCGACGGCCGTCGCACCGGACGATCCCCGCTCGTACTACTCGGTCGCGCGGCGGGTCCAGCGTGAGACGCCCGGCGCCTGGAGCCCCGACCAGTACTCCAACCCCGACAACCCGGCCGCGCACCGGGCCACCACCGGCCCCGAGATCTGGCGCGCGACCGACGGCCTGGTCACCCACTTCGTGGCCGGCATCGGTACCGGCGGCACGATCAGCGGAACCGGCCGCTACCTCAAGGATGTCAGCGACGGTGCCGTCCAGGTCGTCGGCGCCGACCCGGAGGGCTCGGTCTACTCCGGCGGCAGCGGCCGGCCCTACCTCGTCGAGGGAGTGGGCGAGGACATCTGGCCGTCGACCTACGACAAGTCCGTGGTCGACCGGGTGGAGGCCGTGAGCGACCGCGACTCCTTCCTGATGACCCGGGAGATCGCTCGCCGCGCCGGCATCCTCGTCGGTGGCTCCTGCGGGCTGGCGGTCGTCGCCGCGCTGCGGGTGGCCCGCGAGCTGGACGCCGCCGGCACGGCCGACGGCTGCGTCGTGGTGCTGCTGCCCGACTCCGGCCGCGGCTACCTCTCCAAGATCTTCAACGACGAGTGGATGTACGACAACGGCTTCCTCGAGCCGCCGTCGGACGAGCCGACCGTCGCCTCGGTGCTCGCGCACAAGACCAGCCAGACCGCCGGGCCGCCCAACCTCGTCCACGTGCATCCCGCCGAGACCGTCGGGGCGGCCATCTCCTACCTGCGTGAGTACAGCATCTCCCAGATGCCGGTGGTGCGGCACGAACCGCCGGTGCGGGCCGCCGAGGTCGCCGGCTCGGTGGCCGAGCGGGACCTGCTCGATGCCGTCTTCGCCGACCGCACCACGGTGGACGCGCCGGTCGGCGACCACATGTCCGCGCCGCTGCCGACGATCGGTGCCGGCGAACCGCTGTCGGTCCTCGTGACCGCGCTGGGGGAGAACCCCGCCGTGCTCGTCCTCGACGAGGGCAACCCCGCCGGCATCCTGACCAGGGCCGACCTGCTGACGTTCCTCGCCGTTCACTGACGTTCCCCGGCTGGAGCCGGCCACCGGTGATCGCCGCCCGACACCGGCCCGTGGCCGCTCCCTCACACGCGAAGGTTGGCTCCATGGCTGATCGGAATGCGGGCTTCGAGACCGTGGCGGTGCACGCCGGGCAGGAGCCCGACGCGGCGACCGGTGCCGTGGTCGTGCCCATCCATCCCGCGTCCACCTTCGCGCAGGACGGGGTGGGCGGGCTCCGGGCCGGCTTCGAGTACGCCCGCTCCGGCAACCCGACCCGAGCGGCACTGGAGACGAGCCTCACCGCGCTGGAGGGCGGCGCCGCCGGCCTCGCCTTCGCCTCCGGCCTGGCCGCGTCGGACGCGCTGCTCCGTGCGGTGTGCCGACCCGGAAGCCATGTCGTCATCCCCGCCGACGCCTACGGCGGCACCTACCGCCTGTTCGCCCGGGTGCTGGCCGAATGGGGCGTCGAGCACACCGCCGCCGACCTCAGCGACCCGGCGGCGGCCAGCGCGGCGATCCGGCCCGGGGCCACGGTGCTCGTCTGGTGCGAAACGCCGACCAACCCCCTGCTGGCCATCGCGGACATCGCGGCTCTCGCCAGTGCCGCCCACCAGGCGGGCGCCCTGCTCGTCGTCGACAACACCTTCGCGTCGCCGTACCTGTGCCAACCGCTGGCCCTCGGCGCGGACGCCGTCGTCCACTCGACCACGAAGTACCTCGGTGGGCACAGCGACGTGGTCGGCGGTGCGGTGGTGACAGCGTCGGCCGAGCTCGCCGAGCGGGTGCGTTTCCTGCAGAACGCGGCCGGCGCGGTTCCCGGGCCGTTCGACGCCTGGCTCGTGCTGAGGGGAATCAAGACGTTGCCCGTGCGCATGGACCGGCACTGTGCGAACGCCCGGGAGGTCGCCGCGCTTCTCGCCGGTCACCCGGCCGTCTCCTCCGTCCACTATCCGGGCCTCGCCAGCCATCCGGGCCACGAGACTGCCGCCAAGCAGATGCGGGACTTCGGCGGCATGGTCTCCTTTCAGCTCGCGGCCGGCGCGGACGCGGCGCTGGCGGTGTGCGCGGCCACTCGGCTGTTCACCCTCGCCGAGTCGCTGGGCGGAGTCGAGTCGCTGATCGAGCATCCAGCCCGGATGACCCACGCATCGGTCGTCGGCTCCCCGCTGGCGGTACCTGACGATCTCGTCCGACTCTCGGTAGGCATCGAGGCGGCCGACGACCTGCTCGCCGACCTCGACCAGGCGCTCGACACCGTCTGAGGCGGCGAATCACCGGGGTGGGCCGCCGACGCACCCGGCCGCCCGGCTGTTCACGCCTCGACGCTCCGACGCCCGCATGCGGGTGCCCGGGGCACGATCAGGCGGCAGCCCGCCATCGCACACTTCACTCAGCGCGGGAACGACCAACACCCACCAACCGGAAAACAGCACACTCGAACCGGCTGGCGCGCAGAAACACCCCGCCATATGACGAAAGTCCCGAGATTACAGCGGGATGACGACAGAACGCGGCGGTCTCGCTACCGTCAGAGTAGCTTCGCGATCATCTCTTTCCGGAGACTAATCATGAGATTACGTCCGGATCATCCGGGCTTCTGCCGCCGCGACCGGACAACGACGCCCAGGAGTACGGGATGGACGAAGCCGCGGACAGGCGGCTGGTCGTTGCCGCGGGTGCGACCGCAGCCGCGCTCGCTCTCGGGGGATCACGTCTCATGACTGCCGTGGATGACCCGGGCCGGGACACTCTCGACCGGATCGAGACCGGTCTGGCGACCATGGCGCGCCGCTGGGAGACGATGGCCCCCTCGGACCTCGTCGAACGGCTCGACGTCATCGCCCGCCACACCGAGACGATGGCGGGCCGGCGCCAGCCCGCAGCCCTCCGTCGGGACTGGCGCCGTACCCACAGCAGGGTCCTGGTCATGGCGGCCGTGGCGCAGGGCGACAGCGGCCGGTCCGGGCGGGCGGTCGTGTCGGCCCGCACGGCGCTGGTCCTGGCCCGCCACGTCGGCGACGCGCCGACCGCCGCCCACGCGGGCGTCGTCCTGGCCGAGCTGGCCGCCTACACCTTCGACAGTGTCGACGACGGGCTCTCCCTCGCGCTCGCGGCCCGTTCCACAGCGCCCCGATCGCATACGGCGATCCTCGCGATGACCACCGAGGCCAACATCCGCGCCGGTCGGGGCGAGCCCGCCGATCGGGTGATGGAGGTGGTGCTGGACGCCGAGAAACTGGCCCGTGACGTACCCACCGCCGCGCAGGGCTACGCCCTTGACGGCCTGCATCCGGGCTACCTGCCGACCTTCGGGGGCGCCGCGCTGGTGGGCGCGGGCGCGCTGGCCGAGGGGCGCCGCCGGCTCACGGCCGCCTCGACGTCATTCGACCGGTCGCGTGCCCCCGGGGCGCTGGCCGCGGTGCGGCTGTACCAGGCGTCCGCCGCGATGCACGCCGACGCGCTCGACGAGGCTCAGACGCTGGCCACCCGAGCGCTGGCGACCTCCGCAGTACGCCCCACCGCCTGGCTGACCAACGGGATCATGTCGCTTGCGAACCGGGCCCGGAGCCGGGGAGTCGACTGGACGGGCCTCGTCACCCAGGCCCAGGAGTGGGCCCCGGCCGCCGTGTAACCATGCCGGCCGGCTGATCTCGATCGCGCAGCCGCCAGGCCGGCGGACACCGCACCGGCGGGCACCCGCGAGGTGGATCCGACGCCGGCCGGACCAGGGTGGGCGGGTGTCAGACGGGCGGGGCGCAGGGCACCGCCGACGGCGACGGCCACCAGTGCGCTCACCAGCGCCGCCGCGAGCAGCACGGCGAGTACCGCGAATACCGACGAGCCGGTCAGCAGATCAGCCGGCCAGGATCCATCCGGTGCGGCCCCTCCGGGCACGGACTGTCCATTCATGCGAATAGGTGGGGGTGTCGGCAGCGCGGCGGGAGCCGCGGGCGGACCGACAGACATCTGGGATAGCGAACTCAAAGACACGGCGGCACGGTAGCGGATGCCCGGACAGGGTAACCAAGTGACCTGATCACTCGCAGAGAAGTGCAGCGGAGATCACTCAGCTTCTTTTCCGCCAGCCGAGCCCCAACACCTTGATTATTGAGATATCTCCCCTTCGAGACCGCTCTCCGGCACGATTCAACGGCTCTGATCCGCCGGCCGACAATGGGACGCAAACACCACGACGGCTGTTGGCGAATGCACACCATACGCTCAGGTGCTCAGGTTCCGCACGCCCCTCGGCCCGGATCCGTCCGGTCCGTCGGCACGAAAGCCGACGTCATGCGCCAGTACGATCGCGCCGGCCCGGTCACGCACCTCCAGCTTTCCGAAGATGCTGCCGACGTGGGCCTTCACCGTGCGCTCAGCCACCCGCAGCTCCGCCGCTATCTCACGATTCGTGGCACCGCGCGCCATCGCCTGCAGGACCTGCAGCTCGCGGTCGGAAAGGCGCTCGAACCTCCGCCGCACCCCGAGATCGGCGACGGCCTTGGTACGCAGTGCGGCGAGCAGGCGCCCGCTCGCCGACGGATCGATCCAGGAGCCGCCCTGGGCGACGAGCCGGATGGCCCGGACGATGTCCTCGGCCGGGCGGTCCTTCAGGATGAACCCGGCCGCCCCGGCCGCCATCGCGCCCCACATGACGTCGTCGTCGCTGAAGGTTGTGAGCACCAGGACCGGCGGGTGCTCCCCTGCCCGCCCGAGAGCGCGCAGGGCATCGACGCCGTCCATACGGGCCATCCGGATATCCAGCAGGATGACATCGGGCGACAGCGCACGAACCGCGGGAAGGACCTCGTCGCCGTCCGCTCGCTCACCGACGATGTCGATGCCGGGCTCCGCGCTCAGGACAAGCGCGATGCCCGCGCGCACCAGCTGCTGGTCGTCGACCAGCAGTACGCGCAGCACCGGCTCCGGGTAGCTCACCGAGCACCTCCCGCCGCCGACCCCACCGGGCCCACCGGGCCGCCGGCGGTCATCATGGGGATCGAGGCGGCCACCTCCCAGCCGTCGTCCCGGGGGCCGGCCGTGATCGAACCGCCGAGCGCGTGGACCCGTTCGATCATCCCGGAGAGCCCCATCCCCGGCGGACGCGGCCCTGCCAGACCTGCGGCGGCCCTGCCGGCAGAGCCGGACCCCCCAGAGCCGGATTCTCCACCGGCGAGCTGGCCGCCGCGCGCCGCGAACCGCCGCTCGGGAGCGCCAGCACCGTTGCCGGACGCCGGGCCCCGGAGGCCCCACCGGGGCGCATCGTTGCGGATCACCACGTGGACCGCGGCGGCGACCACCTCGATGCTGATCGCCGTCGCGGCGCCGCCGGCGTGGTGCAGGACGTTCGCCAACGCCTCACGCACCGTCCGGAACAGGACCGAACCGGCGGCCTGGTCGAGCCCGTCGAGACTGTCCTGGCCACGGTCGTCCACGACCGAGAAGGCGACCTCCATCCCGCTGCGCCGGTAGCCCTCGACCAGGGCGCCGATGTCGTGCGCCGCCGGCAGCGGCCCAGCGCCCATGCCACCGCCACCGCCACCGACGCCCACTCCGCTGCCGCCACCACCGCCGCCCCGGCTGTCACCGCCGAGCAGGCCGACGACCCGGCGGATCCCCTGCAGGCTCTCCCGCCCGACGTCCTCGGCCCGGGCCAGCGCCTCGTCAGCGCGCGCGGGCTCGCTGCGGATCAGCCGGCGGGCCCCGGTGATGTTGAGCAGCGCCACCGCCAGCGAATGCGCGACCAGGTCGTGGACGTCCTGCGCGATCCGCCGGCGTTCGTCGGTCGCCGCGGCGGCGACCAGCTGGTCCTGCGCCCTGGCCAGCTCGGCGGCGAGAACGCCGGTCCGTCGCAGCACCCCGCCGGTGGCGGTCGCGTACAGCGCGGCGGCACCCCAGACGATCGAGCCCGAGGCCAGGTAGCCATCGTGCTCCCCGGCTGGCTGGCGGCTGAAGTCCACGTACGACAGGACGACGACCGCCGTGACCATCGACGCGTTGAGCGGCACCGACGGCGACCGCAGCGCGACCCAGGCCGCAACGGCCACCAGCACCAGCAGCGCGGACTTCGGCGCGTCCAGCAGGATCAGCCCTGTCACCGACGCGACGCTGACCGGTGCGGCCAGAGCCGGCGGGACCCGCCGGCCGCCGATCTCGGCGGCCGGCGCCGCCACCGCGAGCAGGATCAGCACCAGCGCCACCGGCTCCGCACCGACAAGCAGCGCGCTGATGAGCGCGGCGAGGCAGGTGAGGCCGTAGACGGCACCGTCCGCGAGCCGCACCATGCCGGCCAGCGGGTCGGCGGCGCTGTCTCGTGCGGGCCGGCCGAGCGGCGTACCACCGGACCGCCCGAGGTTCATGCCCACGCATCTCACCGTACGAGGCGGCCCGGTGCGCCGCCTCGTACTCAGGACGGTCCGGGCACCTGGACCGCGGTACAGCCCCCGGCCGGCCCACGTCCCGGGGGCTGATGGCCGCGGGCCGGATGTGCCCGGCCGGCGCCGGTGGCCTACTCGGGCCATGCCTTCAGGACCTTCATCCACCTTCTCCGCCTTCTCCGACTTCTCCGAGCGGCTCGTGGCTGCCCGAGGGCGCGTCCTCCTCTGCGTCCTGCTGGGCCTGGCCGTGCTGACGGGACTGCGCGTCGTCGCGGGCGGCGCACTCGCCGAAGGCGGTGTCTCGCCGCCGGACAGCGAGTCCGCCCGGGCGGCCGACCTGCTGACGGATCATTTCGACCACACCCCCACGGGTCTGGTCGCCGTGATCGCCGCCACCGGTGCGCCGGGCCCGGAGGCGATGCGGCCGGTGGATGCGCCGGCGCTCGTCGCGGAGGGCTCCCTGGTCCGCGACCTGCTCGCCGCCGAACCGGCGGTCGCGTCGGTCGTCTCCTGCTGGGATTCCGCGAGCTCGGCGGGCGGGACGCTGTGCTCCGCCGACGGCCGGCACGCGCTCGTGGTGGCAAGCCTGCGCGGCGACGACGGCGAACGGGCCTCCCTGGCAGGCGACCTCGCCGAGCGGCTGCGCCGTTCCACCCCGGCGGCCACGGTCAGCGTGACCGGTCCCGACGTCGTCGCGGCCGAGGTGGGCGACCGGACCGCGACGGACCTGCTGCGCGCCGAGCTGGTCGCCCTACCGTTGATCATGGTGCTGCTGGTGCTGTTCCTGCGCGGCGTGCGGGTCGCACTCGTCCCGGTCGCCGTCGGCATGCTGACCGTGCTCGGTGGCATCGCGCTGATGGGCCTGCTGGCCGGCGTCATCCAGGTGACGACGTTCAGCACCAACATCGTCGTCGGGCTCGGGCTCGGGCTGTCCATCGACTACGTGCTGCTGCTGATCGCGCGGTACCGGGAGGAGCTGGCCAAGACACCGGGCCGGGACGCCGCGACAGGCCGGGCCACCGCGGCGGACCGAAACACGGCGGCGGACCGGGACGCCGCGATGGCCACGGCAGTCCGGGTGTCCGGTCGGACGATCATGTTCTCGGCGGCGACGGTGGCTGTCTCACTGCTGGCGCTGGCGATGTTCCCGGTGCCGTTCCTGCGCACGATGGCCGTTGCCGGCGTCATCGCCACGGTGCTGGCTGCCCTGTTCACCGTGTTGGTCGTCCCGGCCGCCGTGGCCTTGGTCGGCGATCGGATGATTCCGCGCGGGCGCCGCGCAGCCACCGACACCGGCGGGTTCTGGGTGCCCCTCGCCGGTGCGGTGATGCGACGTCCGGTGGTGGTCGCGATGCTCGTCGTCGGGGTCCTGCTGGTGCTCGCGCTGCCGGTCGGCCAGCTCACGCTCGGCGTCTATGACGACCGCAACCTGCCGACCTCCAGCGCGTCCCGTCAGGCGGCCGAGGTCATCCGCCAGGAGTTCGACGGGCGGGAGAGCGGGGCTTTCGACGTCGTCGCGACGGGTCTGGGCGCAGCGGCGGGCGGGGCCGGCGCCAGCTCCGCGGCGAGCCTGGACGCCTTCGCCGCGGAGCTGGCGGCGCTGCCGGACGTGGCGCGAGTGACCGCACCCCGCGTCGTCGGGGACGCCGCGTATCTCTCGGTGGTCCCGACGGTTGACCCGAACTCGGCCCGGGCCGAGGCGCTCCTGGACGACGTCCGAGATCTGCGCCCGCCCTTCCTGACGCTGGTCGGCGGCCCGACGGCCGCGCAGGTCGACACCACCGACGCGCTGCTCTCCCGGCTCCCGCTCGTCGGTGGCTTCATCGCGACCGTCACGCTGCTGGCGCTGGTCGCAATGCTCGGCTCGGTGCTTGTGCCGTTGCAGGCGCTGCTGCTCAACGTGTTGGGGCTCGGCGCGACGTTCGGCGTCCTGGTGTGGGTGTTCCAGGACGGCAACCTGTCCGGTCTGCTGGGCTTCACCGCGGTCGGGTCGGTGCCGGCGGCCATGCCGGTACTTGTCTTCTGCGTGGCCTTCGGTGTGTCGATGGACTACACGGTGTTCCTGCTGGCCCGCGTACGCGAGGACTACGACCGCACCGGCGATCCGGCCGCGGCGATCGTCAGCGGGATGCGTCATACCGGTCGCATCGTCACCTTCGCCGCACTGCTGCTGGCCACGGTGTTCGCCGGGTTCATCACCTCGTCAGTCACCAGCATCAAGCTGCTCGGGACGGGTCTCGCCCTCGCGGTCCTGCTGGACGCCTGCGTGCTGCGGGCGTTGCTCGCACCGGCCCTGCTGCGGATCACCGGCCACGCGAGCTGGTGGGCGCCGGCTCCGGTACGCCGACTCGGCGCCCGGTTCGGGCTGTCCGAACAGGGGACGCCGCCTGCGCACGACGCCCGACCGCAGGCGGCGGTCGCTGCCGCGACCGTGGCCGCGCAGCCGCCGACTGCCCACCCGCAGGCGGCGGCCGCCCATCCGCAACGGCCGGCGGGCGGCCGGTGAGGCACCGCCGGTGAGGCACCGGTGGCCGGGCCCGCCACAGCCCGGCCACCGCCCGCCAGCAGGTGTCTCAAACGGCGTCGCAACCACGGTCATCCTCGTCGTGTCCTGCGCGGCGGCTGGAATCGTGCGCTCACCCGCGGCGCCGACATCGCGCCAGCGGCGCTCGCGGTCACGGCAGGGTCGGCAC
This sequence comes from Parafrankia elaeagni, assembly GCF_000374165.1. GTDB lineage: Bacteria > Actinomycetota > Actinomycetes > Frankiales > Frankiaceae > Parafrankia > Parafrankia elaeagni. Next base: position 176,265 of record NZ_KB893750.1, on the reverse strand, counting down.
TCCCCCGATGCGACCAGGCCCGACCCGGTCCGCAGAGGCGGAGCGGCACGGCGTCACGATGGCCTCGTCACTCACGAGGGAGGAGCCGCAGCCGCAGCCGCAGCAGCCGCCGGACGCATGATCCGCGCCGGTGCGGCGAAAACGGTCGACCCGGCCGGGACGTCCACGGTCACGATCGAGCCGGGCCCGATCCGGACGTCGTCGCCGATGGTGATCGGCCCGATCAGGTGGGCACCCGGCGCGATGTCCACCCGGGAGCCGATCTTCGGGACGGCGTCGGGGGGCGCCTGCGGGTTCGCGTAGCCGATGGTCACTCCGTGGCGGAGGATCGTGTCGTCGCCGATCACGCAGTGGCGCGGGATCATGAGCGCCTGGTGGTGTCCGATGAGCACCCGACGCCCGATCGCCGCATCGACGGAGATCTCGGTGCCGTGCAGGTTACGGATGACGATGTTGTTCACGGCCCTGAAGGCAAGCGTGCCGAGCCGCCCGACGACCCCGCCGCGCTCCCGGCACCACCGGCCGAACCGGTGGACGGCCAGCGCCTGGTAGCCGGGGTGCAGCCAGGAGCCGTAGTGGACGGCCCTGTCCTCGCGTAGCTGCTCTCGCAGCGAAAGCCGCTCACCCGACACTGCTGAGTTCCTCGATGCAGGTCCGCAGCTCACCGACATTCGCGAACGAGCCCAGCCGCTCGTCGGGAATCTGGACGCCGAACTCGCTCTCCACCGCGTAGATCAGGTTGATGTGGGCCAGGGAGTCCCAGCCGGGAACCTGGTCCGACGTGGTGGTGTCGGAGACGACCAGTTCGTCGTCGCTGAAGATCTCCCGAAAGACCTGGGTGAGGCGCTCGTGCACCATCAGCCGGCCACCTCCTCCATCGCTCGTTCCATGATTGGCGCCGAGGCACTCGACTCCGCGGTCCCGACCGTGTGCGGCCGGGGTTCGGGCAGTTCACGCGACCGCGGTGGCTGGGGACCAGGTTCCTGTCGGCCAGGCCCGCACCGGCTGTCACCGGCCGGGCGGCCGTCGACGATCCGGATGAGGCCGGGACTGCGCTGCGCGTGCGTCACGGGCAGCAGCCAGTCGGTGCGCTCACCCCCCGGAGCGCCGTCCGCACCCTCGCCGCCCTCGCCGCTGCCGCCGCTGCCGCGGCTGCCGATCGGGTCGAAGCCCAGCCGGGGATAGAGATCCGCCACCAGGGCGTTCTTCGCCGTCGGCAGGTAGTGGCCCCGCACCGCGGCGCACCCGAGGCGACGAGCCTCCTCGACGATCAGCCCGGCGATCTCGTTCTCGAGCGTGCGGCCGATGACCCGGCAGCTCATCAGCCAGGTGTCCACGTCCAGCACCGTCAGATCAGCCTCGGCACTGTCACCGGCCCCGGCCCCGGCCCCGGCGACAGCCGCGGCTCCGGTCTCCCGCTGCCGGCGGGCGATCACCACTGCCACCAGTCCGTGGTCGGCGAAGCGGTCGGCCAGCCGCAGGCAGAGGACGACCGACGAGGGATCAGCCGCCAGCTCGGCGACCTCCGCCGCACCCCGGCGCCGGGTCGTCAGGTTGAACTGGTTCGTCTTCCCGATGAGCTGCACGACCCGTGGCAGCGTCAGCTCGTCGAGCGGCACCACGGTCGCGGTCATCTCCAGCCCGCGGTGGAACTCCTCCAGGGAGGACGCCGACGCAGCCAGCTCTGCCGCCTGGGCGCGGGCCCGGTACTGCTCGGTGCGGGAGGTGTCCTCCGACGTGAGGACGCCTGGTTCGAAGAACGGGTAGTCGGCGAGTGCGCGCACGTACTCGTGGGGGTCCCGCGGCAGCGCGATCACGTCGACCTCGGGCAGCAGCTGCCTGACCACCTCACGCTCGGCCGGGTTGTCGTCGACGAACACCAGCGACTCCAGCCCGATGCCGAGCGTGTGCGCGATGCGGCGGATCTGGGTCGGCTTGTCGTCCCAGGACGCGCTGAACATCGCGATGTCGCCGAGCCGCAGCCGCATGGCGGGGTGCCGCTCGAAGGCCTCGCGGGCGTCAGCGTCGTTGTTCTTCGAGCACACGGCGAGGATCACGCCGCGGTCGCGGAGCAGGGCGATGTACTCCTGGAACGCGCTGAAGGCCTCCCCGACCGGGCCGTCGCCCAGCGCGATGCCGGCGAGGCCTTCCTCTCCGAGCACCCCGCCCCACAGAGTGTTGTCAAGATCGAGGACGAGGCACTTGCGGCTGACCCCGAGCTGGGCGCCGAGCACGGCGGCGGTGTGCCGGGCCAGTGCGGGAACATGACCGAGGGCAACCGCCTGCTTGGCGCGGTGCCAGTAGCGGGGGTCGAACCAGTCACGCTTGCCGACCGTCGCGGCGAGGCGCTCGCAGTCGACGAAGGACACACCGGCGAACCCGCGTTCCACCGGCCCGCCCTCCACCGACGCGCCCGGGGTCGACGTGCCTGAGGCCGACGTGCCGGCCGCGGCCTCGCCGAGCGCGGTGTTGAGCGCGGCGAGGAGCGAGGAACGCGCCGCGGGCGTGCGCCGGGCCAGGTGGCCGAACGGGTCGACCTCCGGTACGACGAAGGTGTGCTGGATGACGCGGGCGCCCAGCCGGGAGACGATGATTTCCCACAGCGATGTCCAACGGGCCGCCTCGGCGCGGACCGCCTGGTCGGGGTCCTCGGCGAAGGCCGGCAGCGCGGTGTCGCCGGCGTGCACCGCGAGGACGACGGCGTCCGGGCCGAATCCGTACAGGCCGCTGGAGGGGTCGAGCACCTCCTGGCGGTACTGGCCGTAGCCGCACTCGTACACCTCGACGGCGACGCCCGCGCGGGCCGCGGCCAGCGGCAGCAGCGCGGCGAACTGCGCGGTGGTGTAGCTGCCGAGCACAGCGACCTTCACCGGCCGCAGCCGCAGGTCGGCCGCCGGGAGCGCGCGGCGCAGCACACCGGCGGCTGCCGTCCAGCCGGCGAGGTCCCCTCCCGCGTCGGTCAGCGCCAGCGCCCAGCGCACGGCCGCGGTGTGATCACCTGCCCGCTCGTGGGCCAGGGCGAGGTCACGGCACAGCCCAGCTGTCGGGACCTCGACCGAGGCGGCGGCCGCCGCCAGTTCCGCGATGCTCCGCCCACTGCGGCGCTCGGAATCAGCCATGGATCGAATTCCTCCCCCGGGCGCCTGTCGCAGAGCGCCCTGCTACACGGAGACGCGAGTCAACTCTACCCTTACGTAAGGGTCTCCGGACAACGGCAGGGGATCTCCCCGGTCCATCCGAGAAGCCACTGGACGACCACACATCAACGGACAACCACCGATCGGCGGACAGTCGCTTCCGGGTCCGACGGCCGTTTACGGACCGACCCCGGACCACCCCGCGCCGGAGCCGGCGCCGGTTCCGGCGCCTACACCCGTCCGGCCTGGCCCGGCCTGGCCCGGCACGCCCCCCGCACCGGCGGACGTCCTGACCCACGCCACCCGCCGGACGTCATCGCCGGGCCAGCGGAATTCGGGAGATTCCCCCCGCCGCCGCCGACAAACCAGGCGACCTTGGCGGCAGCAGACAGCGCAACGGGCACACCACTGTGGTGTAACAGCCGTGACACCTGCGGGCGTGAGCGTACGAGTGTGGCCCGCGAGAACTCGGCCGGCACGGATGACGGACGGAACTCGCGGGATCTCGTGGCACTGTTCGCCGGCGCACGTCCGGTCTCCAACGATCGGCGCCGGCCCGGCCCAACCCGCGGAGGCACCGATGACCCAGGCAGCGCGTGGCGTGATCACGCAGCGCCAGCCCCCGGCGGGGACGATCCCACCGCCGAGAGTCTTCACCGCTACCGAGGCGGCGGATTTCCGTACCGTTCTCGGTCACTTCTGCTCCGGGATCGTGATTGTCACCGCCGTCATTGGCGCCGAACCCGTCGGAATGACCTGTCAGTCATTCAGCAGCGCCTCCCTGGACCCGCCATTGATCATGTTTCTACCGGCTCGGACGTCCACGAGCTACCCGCGGATCCGGTCGAACGGCCGCTTCTGCGTGAATGTGCTCGACAACTCTCAGGAGTCGATATCCCAGCAGTTCGCAATGAGCGGCACCGACAAGTGGCGCGGGATAGGCTGGACGCCGGGCGAAAACGGGGCACCCATCCTCCACGGGGCCCTCGCATGGATGGAGTGCTCCCTGCACCGTGAGTACGAGGCCGGCGATCATGTGATCATTCTTGGCCTGGTCGAGCGCCTGGGCGCCGCGGACGCCGGCGAACCACTGCTGTACTTCCGGGGCGCCTACGGTCAGTTCTCGGCACGTCGCTGAAACCGAGTCGCGCGAACCACAGAAGGGTCGTCCCATGCCGCAGCGCCGCGTTCTGAGTGTCGTTGGCAACCCCAGGCCGAAGTCGCGCACCCGGTCGGTGGCGGAGGCGGTGGCGGATCAGGTCGTGGCCGCGTTTCCCGCCGAGGTCGAGGCAGTGAGTGAGGTCCTCGAGGTCAGCGAGCTCGGCCCGGGGCTGCTCGGCTGGGGCAACCCCGCGGTGAAGGCCGCTGTCACGTCCATGAAAACGGCGGACGTCCTGATCGTGGCGACCCCCACCTACAAGGCCACCTACACCGGCCTGCTCAAGCTGTTCCTCGACCAGATCGGCCAGGGCGAGCTGGCCGGGGTGCCGACAGTTCCCGTACTGGTCGCGGGCGCCCCCGAGCACGCGCTGGCGCTCGAGGTCCACCTGCGGCCGCTGCTGGTCGAGATCGGCGCGTCCTGCCCGACGCGCGGGGTGTTCGTGCTGGACTCGGCGCTCGCCGAGCTACCCACCCAGCTCGACGCCTGGGCCGCCGGCAACATCGCCTCGATCACCGCGCTCGCCGCGGCACGGGCCGCTGTGCCGCGGCCCCTCGCCTGAGCGGCCTACCACCAGGCGCATCCCTCGGGCCTCGGATACCGCCGTCAGGGCGCGGCCGTCAGCCACAGCCGTCAGCCGCACTGGCCGGTCAGCTCCGGAAAGACGTCCCTGACCCGGACATCCGGGAGTCCCACGTCGATCCCGCCGAGCCCTTCGTCGTCACACCAGGGCGCCGGGTGCGGCACTGAACCGGGAATGGGCCCGGGGCTCGCCGGGCCCGGCGGCTCCGTCCCCTCGTCCACGCCCCGCTCGTCGATACCACTGGTACCACCCGTCCCGTTGTTTCCCGGCGCGGAGGCGCCGCCAGGCGGCGCCGCGTCACCCACCCCCGGCGATCCCGGTCCTCCGCCCGGGCCGGGTGTCGTTCCGCTGCCGCGGGCTCCCCGGTAGCCGGGCGACGCCTGCCCAGGCGCTGCCGGCCGGCCCGACCCGCCGTCGGACGGGGTGGAAGTGGGTGTCGGTCCGCCGATGCCCGGGCTCTGTCCGGGTGCGGAGGTCCCGAGCGCCGGCCCACCGCCAGGGCCAGCCTGGCCGCGCTGGGTGCTCTGGGTGCTCTGGGTGCTCTGGCTGGCCGCGGTCCCACCCGGCGCAGTGGTCGCGTCCGGCAGCGGGGTCCGCACGGTCGCGCTGCCGTCCGCAGCACCGCCAGACCCGTCGGGGAACTGCCGAGCGGACGCCCGCGGCAACCCGGTCGCCAGATCGGCGCGGCTCCGCCCGAGCGGCTCCGGAGCAGGTTGGACGGTGGTGGCGGTGCCCAGCGGAGGCGCGGCGATCGTCGCGTCGTGTCGTTCCTCGTCCGGCGCCAGCGCACCGAACGCCGCGACGGCGATCGTGAAGCCGACCGCGGTGACCAGGCCCGCGACCGGCCGGTCGTCGATGCTGAGGCTTGCCACCTGGCCGCGTACCAGACCGATGACGCCCACCACGAGTGCGATCATGGCGAAGGCCGCGGCCATGCCGACGAGTACGGCGATCACAGGTGTCCCCGCAATGTCGCGGCTTCCCGCATTGGTCCCCCCGCGCACCGATCCGATGTCGGCGGGACCCTATCTCACCAAGAGTAGCTACACGATCACTCAACGCGGTGTGTCGGAGCGGTGTCTACCAGGCGACCAGGAACCGAGATTCCGTGACCTGGAGCCTGGGCCCGGGAGCCCCGAGGCTCGGGGCTCGGGGCTCCCGGACGAGGATTCACGGCTTACGGCTTACGGCTTACGGCTTACGGGGAGGCTTACGCGCGGCCGGCTTGGCCGCCCCGGGCTTCCCGGCCGCAGGCTTCTGCGCCACCGGCTTCCCCGCCGACGCGCGACCAGCCACGGCCGGCTTCTGCGCGGCGGGCTTCCGCGCGACAGGCTTGCCGGCCGTGGTCCGGCCGGCCGTGGCCGGCTTGCCGGTCGAGGGCTTCCCGACCGGTTTCGCGGCCGCGGGCTTTCCAGCCGACCTGGCGGGCGCCGGCTTCGCGGCCGGCCTGGCGGGCGCCGGCTTCGCGGCCGGCTTCGCGGGCGCGGGCTTCACAGCCGGCCTCGCAGCCGCCGGCTTCGCAGGCGCAGGCTTTCCCGCCGGCCGGCCGGACGCCGGACTGCCATGGGCTGGCTTCTGCGCCGCTCCGGGGCGGGCGTGTGCGGGGGCCGTGGGACGGGCCGCGGTCGACGAGCCGCCCTCAGCCAAGGACAACGCCGAAGCAAGGCCGGTACGCGCCGCCGCCTCGATCGACCTCCGCGCATCCGCCGGCAGCGGGAACGCGCGCGCGGCTGCGCCCCGCCCAGACGTGACGTGGCGAGACGCCGACGTGGCTGTCGGCCACCAGAAGGTGGGAGGTGACGTCGGCGAGTACCGCGGCGCCGGTGTGGCAGACCGCGAGGTCGTCGGTCCGGACGTGGCCGGCCGCGACGACGTCGGCCTGGCCGAGGGCGGCACGGCCGAGGTGCGGGTGGGGCCGGACGGTCTGGCGGTCCGGGTCGAGGTGGGCGCCGGTCGCGTGCTTGCCCGGGCGCTGGCGGTGGCCGCCGGGCGCGGCGTCGGCGAGGTTCCCGTCCGCGGACGGCTGCTCGCGGACGTCGTCGGGCGCGGACTGCTGCTCGCGCTCGGCGTCGGCCTGGATCCCGCCCCGCTCGGAGTGCGCGTCGCGGGCGTCGAGGGCCGGGGCGAGCGGGTCGTCGCCCCACCGCTGCCTACCGGCGGGTCGACGCGGGTGGTCGTGGGCGCCGGCGGGTTCGGGACGTAGCTCTGGTCCGGGACGGACGCGGCCGGGGGACGTGGCTGCCACGGCGTCCGGGGCGCGCCGGCGGTCGACGGACTCCCGCCACCGGATCCGCTCCCGGACGTCCCGCTCCCGGCGGGCGGTGCTCCCCGCCCGGACGTGGCGACGCTCCCGGCGCCGCCGGAGGACGTGACGTCCGGATCCTGACCACTGTCCAGGTCCGGGCCGGTCGAGGAGGGCTGCGATCCGCTCGCGGACGACACTGGCGGCGCGGCCTGCCGGGGGGATGCCGACACCCCGGGATCGACCCCCTTCGGCCGCGGAACGTCCGGTTCGACCGGCCGGGCCGTGGCGACGGGCTCGCTCGAGCCGCCGAGGCGGATGGCGAGCGCGCTCAGCGCCAGGACCAGGGCGAGGCCGGCCCCGGTGACCATCCCGGCGGTCCGGCGGTCACGGATCCACGCCCATTCGGCGACACCTCGCACCAGGCCGAACAGCCCGGCGAAGACCACCAGGCAGGCCACAGCGAGAAAGAAGACGATCATCACACCCCCGGAGGCAGGCGACGCGGCTCACCCTAGGAGGCAGCCCATCACCTGGCGTTACGCGAAAACTACATTGCGTTTCCAGCAGTGCGAGACTCGGATCGCAACAAACTGTCCAGAGTGAGGATAGGACCGGACGTACCGACCAAGGTCACATCAAGCGACCGTCACACCCATGAGTGCAACTCTCCGTGCTCGGTCAATCGCCGTTTCATCGGCGCCGGTGGATCACCGAAGGCGGCAAAGGGGCCGCTCAGGCGACGGCGGACGGGATCCGCCCGAGGACGCCGTCGAGGTCGAGTCCGGGCGGAAGGGTGCCGAAGGCGAGTCCGGCGTCACCGCCCACCCGGGCTACACAGAACGCGTCCGTGACCGCGGGCGGCGCGTACCGCACCAGAAGTGCGCCCTGCAGGACGAGCGCCATCCGCTCGACGAGACGGCGCGCGATCAGCTCGACGTCGATCTCGGCCCGCTCGCCGGCCGCACCACTCAGGAGGGCGTCGAGCTCGGCGCGCAACTGGCGCCAGGCCTCGTCGAGGTGTCGGTCCGCGCCGGCCGCCGCGTCGACCTCACGCGCGTAGGCGGCCAGGCTCGCCGGCTCGCGGACCAGTGCACGCAGCACATCCAGCGCGTTGACGTTGCCCGAGCCCTCCCAGATGCCGTTCAGCGGTGCCTCACGGTAGAGCCGGGGCATGCCGGAATCCTCCACGTAGCCGTTGCCGCCCAGGCATTCGAGCGCCTCCGCGACCATCACCGGCTGCCGCTTGCAGAGCCAGTACTTGGCGAGTCCGGTTGCCAACCGCCGGAAGGCCCGCTCCTCGTCATCGCCCCTCTCGGCCCGGTCCACCGCGCCGGCCACCCGCATCACCAACGTGATCGCCGCCTCGGACTCCAGCGCGAGATCCGCCAGGACGTTGCGCATCAGTGGCTTCTCGATGAGCAACGATCCGAAGGCCCGCCGGTGCCGCACGTGATGCGCAGCCGCCACCAGCGCCGCGCGCATCCCGGCCGCCGTACCGATCGCGGAGTCCAGCCGGGTCAGCGCGACCATGTCGATAATCGCGCGGACGCCTCGCCCCTCCTCGCCGACGAGGTGGGCGAGCGTGCCGTCGAACTCCGGTTCGGCGCTGGCGTTGCTGCGGTTGCCGAGCTTGTCCTTGAGCCGCTGGATCAGGAACGGGTTGCGACTGCCGTCCGGCAGCACCCGCGGGACCAGCAGGCACGACAGGCCCCCGGGCGCCTGTGCGAGCACCAGGAACAGGTCGCTCATCGGCGCGCTGGTGAACCACTTGTGCCCGCGCAGCAGGTAGGCCCCGTCGCCGACCGGAGTGGCCCTGGTCTCGTTCGTGCGGACGTCCGAACCGCCCTGCTTCTCGGTCATTCCCATGCCGGCAAGCAGGCCCTGCTTGGACCGGGGCGTGCGCAGCCCGGGGTCGTAGACCGAGCTGGTCAGGCCCGGGAGGTAGCTCGCGGCCGATCCGGCGGCGGTGCGCAGGACCGGGACGGCGGCATAGGTCATCGAGACGGGGCAGAGGTGGCCGTGTTCGACCTGCCCCCACACCAGCAGCCCGGCCGCCCGCGCGACATGAGCGCCCGCCTGGTCCGCGACCCATGCGGACCCGGCCAGCCCGGCACCCACCGCAACCCCGAGCAGCTCGTGCCAGGACGGGTGGAAGTCCACCTCGTCGATCCGACTGCCGTACCGGTCATGCGTCCGCAGCACCGGCTCATACCGGTTCGCCTCGTCCCCCCACCGCTGCGCCTCGGCACCACCCGCGAGCCGGCCGAGTCGATGCAGCTCGGCGGCGTGCCCGCCCGCCCCCTCGCGCTCCAGCGCCTCCAGCAGCGGCAGGTCAGCGGCGACATCGTGGCCGACCAGCGGCGGAGGCTGGTTGGTCACCCGGTGGGTCGGACCTGCACCGAACGTCGTCATCCCGGCCTCCCGACCCGCTCCGGCGGCCGGCGGCCCCGGCCAGCTGCCAGCTGCCAGCTGCCAGCTGCGGGGAAATTCTCGCGCACCTGCTTCATGCCTGCAGTGGTACCTGGCCCCTGCAGTGGTACCTGGCCTGCAGTGATCCAACCGTGCGCAGCTGCGCGAGCTGCGTGGTCTGCCGCGGGGCCTACCCGTGCGCGGCCTCGGCACTCCCCCAGCCTCGCACCATGGGACCGGCACCGACACATCTCAGCGCCATCGCCACCACCGCCCGGACGATCCACTCGACGTCCCGCCCATCCCGCGGCAGCTCCTCAGCCATCGAGAGCGGGCCGACGACCACCTCGCCGATCGCTCCGGTCAACGCGGTCGCCGACATCATCGGATCCTGCACCGGCAGGATGCCCGCCTCCACGCCCTCACCGACCAGAACGGCGAACACGTCCCGGTACCGGCGGCGGAAGATCAGCCGTTCCACTTCCGCCGCCGGATCGGACGGCCCCACCAGCAACGCATGCGTGAGCCCGCGCCGGGCCAGCGCACGGCGGGTGAACAGGGCCACCGCAAGCACCAGACGGTCCACCGGGTCGCCCACCTCCCTGGCCGTCTCCCGACCGTCGCCTGCCACAGCCGCGAACCGTTTCCCCGGCTCACCGCCATGCACGACAGACAGCGTCACCCCAGCCCCAGCCCCAGCCCCGTCCGCGCCGCCCTCGTCCGGCGAACCGTCACTGCCGCCGGCACCGGCTGCTTCCAGGACATCCATGAGGTCAGCCGGCACAGCTACGGCGGCGACCGCCGACAGCAGGACCACCTCCTGCGCCGCGGCCCGCCGGAAGACCTCGCACACGAGCGCCGACTTCGATGAGAAGTGCTGGTAGACCGAGCCAACCGACATCTCCGCCGCCGCGGCGACGGCCGTCACGGAGGCACCGCTCCAACCAGCCCGGGCGACGAGCTCGGTGGCCGCCACAAGAAGCCGCTCACGAGCTGCGGCCAACCGGTCATCCACAGTGGCAGTACGGCGGTAGGGCACACAAGGAGTGAAGCATTGTTCGCGCCTTCGGACAGCAACGTGCGCGCGATTCACCTCCAACGGACCAGCCCGATCAGGCGATCGTCATCCCGCCGCGTCCAGTGGCGGCCGGTGCACCGCGGGAGCCCCGCACCGTGCGGTCAGCAGAAGCCGCTGGGCGACGCACAGATAGCCGACGCCCATCACGACGCGTTCCATGCGACCCAGTTGATGTGAATGACAATCCAGCAATCCAGCATCAGCCTGACGTTCACCGCCCGATCTGGCGAAGGACCGGCCGCGAGAAGCCCACGCACCCACCATCGCTGAATGCGGCATCTGCCTCTTCGCTGACGCAGGGCGGAGAGAGTTCACCGATAGGTGACCGCGCCTCCGGCAACCATCGGCCTGTGTTGGACGCCGATGGGGGGCGCGCGAGCTATATGAGGCCGCGGAACTCTGCGGCTTTCGACTGGGTAGTTTCTACCACACGGGAGCTTACGAACATCAGGCGCAATCCAGCGGGTCGACCGCTTCGCAGGCGTTTCCCACCCGACCGCCAGGCTTCAGTCGCACAGCGTCACACGGCAGAACCACTCCGCCCACCGTTCCGCGCCTGCTCCCCAAGCACCGTGAACAGGACTTTCTGCCTCCCTCGACCCACCTCGAGCCCACCCCGGCCGCACCGCCACCCACAACAAACCCGATGATCAAGATTACGGAAAGTTTTTATCCCGGACGTGAGAGGAGACACGAGGAGCACCGGGCGTCGCTGCGACATCGCCTGATCGCGGGGAGCTTCACATCTCCAGTCTCCGGAGGCGGTCGAGCGGTTCGCGCTCGACCCGGCCACGGACCACGTGCGCCCGGAGTGGACGTCCCAGGGCCTCGCTGGGGCAACCCGCCGCCCGACCACGAACACCGGCCGCGCAGAACCGGTCACCCAGGGCGTGGGCCGCCCGCCCGGTATCCGAACCGTCCTCCGAGCTGGCCAGTCGACACGTGCCGACGGCCCGGCCCATTTGTAGATGTGACCTCGATGTGGCCGCTGGATCCCCGTAGTCGATTGTCCGCCGGCCCATCCGGCCACCGCGAATGGATCCTGCGACGCCCCCGACCTGGCGGATTCCCGCCACCGCCGATATGGCCTGCCGGCGCCGGACTCACCGACAAACCGCGTCGACCTGCCCGCGGGTGAAACTCTGGGCAAGGACGCTCGTATGCTCTTCCTCTACCGGGATTCGGCGGGCAAAACCAATACCGTCACAGGGATCACTCCCGGCAGGGGGCCGACGCTACAGCGGCGGAGATGTGAACGGATTCTGGCGGATGAGGATGGTCTACTGGCGGCGCCGAGCTGCGCCTGGCGTACACGCGCGACCGCGGGCCCGACGTGCCCGCCGTGCCCGGCACGCGAGCCGGCAGTCACCGGCATCGAGGTTCCTGGTCAGCTGGCCGCTCGCGAGCGGGCTCACGGCCGTTCTCGTCCTCAGCTGCGTGGCGCTGCTCGGAGGCAACCACTGGCTTGAGGGGGCCGAGGAGAACCGCCTGACGGCCCGCACGAGCCTGATCAGGAACATCGCCGGCTGGGAGTCCGACGTCAATGACCCGGCGCGCCTGCGAACGGCTGTCGACCAGACCGACTTCGACCGCGACAACACCGCACTCGACACCCAGCTCCTGGCACGTTTCCAGCTCACCGCCGCCAGCGACGCCACCCAGGTGGTCGCCCTGATCGACCGGTCCGAGGAGCCTCTCGCGATCCGCCCCACCCAGGAGACGCTCCAGGTCAGGGACCTCGGGCCGGCCTGGGCAGCCGCCTGGAACGGCGACAACGCCGTCTCACCGGCGTTCCGGCTGGGCGACAGGGTCGTACGCGCGACCGTCGTCCCGGTCGGCGGTCAGACACCCTGGGCAGTACTGGTGAGTGTCTCCACCGAACAGTCGAACCAGCAGCTCGGCACCGCGATCGGCGCGCTGGTGCGGCTGCGCGACGGCGGCTCGCTCTCGACGGTCGACCCGAACGGCGTCGCGGTGATCTCGACCGACGGCACAGCCGTCGGAAAGCAGATCATCGATCGTTCCGAGCTGTATCGGACGGTCCGGTCCGCCGGGCAGCCCCGGGTCTGGTCCACCGGTGGCGACGACGGCCTGACCCACATCGCCGCGACCCAGCCGACAACCGGCTACACCACCTATCTGGTGCAGCCGACCGACCAGTTGTACGGGGCGCTGCGGGCACAGCGGTCCCACCGCAACCTCACCCTGCTCGCGGTGACGATGGTGGCGGTCCTCGCCATCGCCGTCGTCGGCCTGCGCGACGAGAACCGCACCCGCCGCCGGCGCGACGATCTGCGCTCGATCCTGGCGGCGACCCGCGACATCGTGATGACCGTGTCGGTCGGGGGCCGCCTGGAGTACATCAGCCCGGCGGTGCAGTCCCTGCTCGGCCGCCAGCCCGCCACGCTGCGCGGGCGACCGCTCGCCGGGCTGGTGCACGCCGCGGACATCCGCCGCGTCACAGCACTGCTGACCGAGCAGTCTCCCGCACCTGTCATGAACGTCCGGCTGCTGTCCGGCGGCGGCGGCGAGCGGTGGTTCGACATCTCCGCCTGGCGGCTCAGCGACCGCACCGACCCGTGCCAGGTGATCCTGACCTGTCATCCGATCGAGCGGCGCAAGGAACTTCTGGACGAACTCGGCTTCCAGGCCGGGCACGATCCGCTGACCGGTCTGGCGAACCGGGCGACGTTCGACGAACGCCTGGCGGCCGCGCTCGGGGAACGGTCACCCACCGACGCCGTCTCCCTGCTGTTCATCGACCTTGATCATTTCAAGCCGATCAACGACACCTACGGGCATGCCGCCGGCGACCAGGTGCTCGCCGTCGTCGCGGAGCGACTGGCCGCGGCGCTGTCTGCCGCCCAGTCGGTCACGGCGTTGCCCGGCAGGGCCACAGCCAGCCGCTTCGGCGGCGACGAGTTCGGAGTCCTCCTCCCGGGCGCCGACGGGGAGACCGCGGGCCGCGTCGCCGAGCGTCTCGGCCGGGCACTGCGGGAACCGATCGGACTCGGTTCCGCGCAGGTCGCTGTCGGGGCCAGCATCGGTGTCGCGGTCACCCGGACACCGTGCCGCCCCACTCACCTGCTGCGGGCCGCTGACGAGGCGATGTACCGGGCGAAGGCGGGCGGACGGGGCCGCTACGCGATCAGCGTCGTCGAGGCCGCGGCCCCCGCGCCGGACGATCCCGGCGCTCCGAGCGACCCGTCCGCACCGGCCTCCGGGGCGACGCCGCGTTCCGGGCCGGTGCCCGGGCCGGTGGCGGGCGGTCCAGGTGCCGGCGTGCCGCCTGGTCACCCACTCACGCGCGGCGGTCCGGCCGGGAACACGCCACGCCCGCCGGGCGGGTGGCGACGGCTCACGGAGGTGATCCCGTCCGCCACCGCGGTCGTCGTGCTCGTCGGCATCCTGGTCAGCAGCCTGGTGCTGGAGGCCGCGGCCCGTGACAGGACGCAGAAGGAGCGGCTGGAGGCCGGCACGGATCTGGTGGGGCATCTGACGAAGTACGCCCACGACCTCAGCGACCCCGGCCGGCTGACCGGCGCCGTCTCGGATTTTCCCTGGGAGATCGACGATCGCGCTTCGCTGACCGCATCCCTGCGGGCCATGGCATCGGCGCCGATCGGCGGCCCCAGCTCGCTCCTCGCGATCGTCAACCCGATCGGCGAGCTGCTGGCGGTGGAACCACCCGGCGCACAGGTACCGATCGGCCCGCTGGACCCGTTCTGGAGCATCTCCAGCCATGGCGGGGCGCTGACACCACTGTTACGCGTCGGCGGTCACCGCCAGATCTGCACCGTCGTTCCGATCCTGCGTGGTGGTGTGACCAGGGCCCAGCTGATGATGTGTCCCACCGGCGTGCTGCCCGCCGCCCAGATGCTGCGCACGACGGACGGTCTGTCCAGCGATGTCGGGGAGGGTGGCGTCTCCGTCCTCGACCAGAACGGGCAGGCGATCCTCTCCTGGGACGAGTCGCTGCTCGGGCAGGTTCTGGTCGACCCGGCCGAGCTGCGGCGCATCGGCCCCGACAGCCCCCTGCGGGTGCGCTCCCGCGGGGGGCCGGGCACGATCGCCGTCGCGGCCAGTATTCCGAACGGCGGGTACGTGCTGCTCGACCAGACCGCCGACCTGGTCGAGGTGAGCACGCTCGAGCACCGCCCGATGAGGGACGGGTTCCTCTTCGGCATCATCGGCGTCACCGTGCTCGGGCTCGCCGTCGCCAACCGGCGCCGGGAACGCGCCATCCGGCAGGACTTCGAGCAGCTCGAGATCCTGTTGCACGGCGCCCACGACATCGTCGTCCTCCTCGGCCGGGACAGGCGGCTGACCTTCGTCAGCTCCGCGGTCGACCGCCTGCTGGGCCGGGACAGGCGGTCGATGATCGGCCATGATCTCCTGCGGTACGTGCACCCCGAGGACCAGCGGGCCGTCGCCGCCTTCCTTGACAGGCCCGGCAGCGGCCTCCAGACGCAGGCGCTCACGAGCGGTGGCTCGGACGGTGGCTCCGGGGCCATGGCCGCGCCGCCCGACGCATCGCTGATCCAGGACGTCCGGCTCAAGGCCCATGACGGCATCTACCGATGGTTCGACATCGAGGCCGCGATCTGGGAGGCGACGGACGCTGCCGGGCGCCCGCGGGTGCCCGTCCTGACCTGCCGGGAGATCGGGGCACGGCGCGGCCTCACCGAACAGGCCCGCCGCAGGGCGCGGCATGACCCGCTCACCGGCCTGCCCAACCGGGCCGCGCTCGCCGAGTATCTCGAGACGATCGCACGTGACCAGGACGCCTTCGCGATCCTCCTCGTCGACCTTGACGCGTTCAAGCCCGTCAACGACAGGTTCGGGCACGCGGCCGGTGACCACGTGCTGCGGGTGACGGCCGACAGGATCCAGCGGGTCATCGCCGCCGACCAGGACACTGCCCTCGCCGGTGCGGCCGGAGGCCTCTCCCTCGGAGCGGCTCCCGGCGGTGGGCCGGATGCTGTGCCCGGCGACGGCCCGGCGGGCGTGGGCGCAACCACCGACGCGGACGCAGCCACCGGCGGGTGGAGCGGGGAGGAACGCCGGCGGCTGCACCGGCCGTCATCCTGGCTGCGCCGGAACGCGAGCGGGTCCTGGTACCGACCCGAGCGCGGCGCGGTCTTCCGGATCGGCGGTGACGAGTTCGTCGCCGTGCTGACCGGGCCCAGCACCACCCTCACCGGCGGGCTGGATGTGGAGACCGTCGCCTGGCACGCCGCGGACCAGATCACCGCCGTGGTCCGCGAGCCGATCATCGCGGACGGGCATCTGGTCTCGATCGGCGCGACGGTCGGCGTGGCGCTGTCCCGCGGGCTGGCGGACCCGCAGGCCGTCATCGGGCTCGCCGACGCCGCCATGTACGAATCGAAGCGGGCCAGCGGCGGGGGACGACCGACGACCAACCCACCTGCGCCGCCGCCGCGAGCCCCGGGCCAGGCCCGGCCCTCGGCCGCCCCGGCTCCGGCCCCGGCCCCGGCCCCGTTGCCGGCCGCGGCGCGCCAGCGACCGACGACGGATTCCGACACGCGGTCGCCGCACACCGGTGCCGAGCACGTATGGTGACCAATGCTGGCACATCGCGATACACGATTGCACGGCTGCGCCGTCCAGTGGCGGGGCTGTGTCGTATCGTGTCGCCGGCCGGCAGGCGATGGTGATGACCTGGTTGAAGGCGACCGAGGTGGCGCGTGCGGAACCCATGCAGTGGTGAGGCACCTGCGCCTGCCCATCCACGGGCTCTGGTGGTCGACGACCAGGAGATGATCAGGGTGCTGGCTGCCCGGGTGCTCTCCGACGGGGGGTGGTCGGTCGCCACCGCCGGCGACATCGCCGGGGCTCTCGCGCTGCGGCCGCTGGAGTTCGACGCCGTCATCATCGACACCCGTCTCGGTCCGGAACGCGGCACCGAGCTGTTCGACCAGCTGCGCGCGCAGGACCCGCTGGTGTCCCGGCGCTGCCTGGTTCTCACCGGCGCCGTCGCGGATCCCAGGCCTGACGACGTGGCCGTTCTCCTCAAGCCGTTCCGGGCTGACGATCTGCTCGATGCGGTGAACGGCCTGGCCGGGCGCCGTCCCACCGAGAACGGCCCGCGGGACGGTGTGCGCCCCGGGCGGGCCGGGTGAGCCGGCCCGGAACGGTCGGGCCGCCGCAGGCCGCCGCCGAGCGCCTGCTCTTCCTCATGATCGCACTACAGGAACGTGAGAACCGGGCGCTGACCGACGCGCTCCATGACGGGCCGATGCAGGACATCACCGGGATCCTGCTGTCCCTCGCGAGTCTGCGCCGCGGCCTGCCCGAGGACACGGCGGAGCGGATCGCGCAGATCGAGACCCGGCTGCGCGACACCACCGCCACCCTGCACCGGCCGCCACCACCGTTCCGGCCGGGCAACAGCCCCCGGCAGATGCTGGAGCTGGGCCTGACCCAGCGGGTGGAAGGCGTGCTCGTGGAGCGGCTGTACATCAGCCTGGACATCGACTCCTCCCCGCCCGTCATCGGTGAGGTCGCCGTCCTGCTCGCCACCGTCCAGCTCCTGCTCCAGGAAAGCGATCCGATCCACCAGGCCGCGCGTGCCCTGGTGGCGATCCGGTCCAGCCCGGAAGGCATCGATCTGGCGCTGCGCGTCGCGTACGCGGCGACCGCGACCCAGCCCTACGCCCCTGATCTCACGGCCAGGGCGAGCCCCACCAGCGCGGCACCGGCACCCGGCGGGGCGGGCGGCCCCGGCCCGGCCGACGACGCCGCGGCGGCGGCGGCGGACGAGGGCACGCCAGAGGACACCCCCCCGAGGGACAGCGCGGCGAGCTGGCTGGAGCGGCTGCGGCCGGTGGCCGAGCTGCTCGGCGCGCAGCTTCGGGCCGACTCCGTGACGGGCGCGTGGTCGGCCATGGTGCGGCTGCCCCGCCGCAGTGCTCGGCCCCGATAGCCAGCGAGCCGCGGGGCGGGGACCAGACCCGGCCTCCGGACCAGCTCAGTCGCTGTCCGTCGGCCCCACGTACCCGCCGGACGCCGGATTGCCGTAGGCGGGCCTGGCCGTCGGGGATGCGTCGAGGACCTCCCGCACCTTCGACAGCAGCACCCGCTCGGAGAAGGGCTTGGTGAGCAGGGCCAGCCCGGGCTCGAGCGTTCCGTTCTGCGCGAGGATGGGGTAGGCGTAGCCGGACATGTAGAGCACCCGCAGCTGCGGGCGCCGCCGGCTGATCCGCTCCGCGACATCCCGACCGAGTACCTGGGGCATGACAACGTCGGTCAGCAGCAGGTGGATCTCGTCACTGATGGTCGAGGCCAACGAGATCGCCTCGGGCCCGCTGCGGGCGATGACCACCTGATAACCGTTGCGCGCGAGGATGCGCCGGGTGAGCTCCCGCATCGCGGGCTCGTCCTCGACAACCATGATCGTTTCACCGCCGAACAGTTCCCCGCTGGCCGGCAGCTCCTCGGCCAACGGCACCTCGCCCTCGATGGCCGGCAGCATGGCGCTCACCGTGGTGCCGACGTTCACCGTCGAGATGATCTCCACGTGCCCACCGGCCTGCGTGATGATGCCGTAGACGGTCGCCAGCCCGAGCCCGGAGCCCTCGCCCTTCGCCTTCGTCGTGAAGAACGGCTCGAAGGCCCGCGCCATCACCTCCGGGTACATCCCGGTGCCGCTGTCGCTGACCCGCAGATGCACGAAGCGCCCCGGGCGCAGCCCGGGCTTCAGCGAGGCCGTGTCCTGGTCGACCCGCACGTTGGACGTGTCGATGGTCAGCGTGCCGCCGCCGGTCATCGCGTCCCGGGCGTTGACCGCGAGGTTGACCAGCACCTGCTCGATCTGCCCGACGTCGGCCAGCGCCGGCCACAGCTCGGGGTCGGCGTAGGTGTGCAGCTCGACATGCTCGCCGAGGGTGCGGCGCAGGAGCTGCTCCATGTCGTGCACGATCTCGTTGAGGTCGAGCGGGCGGGGCTGTACCACCTCCCGGCGCCCGAAGGCGAGCAGCTGGTGGGTCAGCTGCGCGGCCCGGTCGGCGGCCCGCTGGACCTGCTCGATGTCGCGACGGGCGGACTCCCAACGGCCGCCCTGCAGCTTGGCGGCGTCGCCGACGACCTCGCCGACGAACGCCGTGTAGTTGATGATGACGGCGAGCAGGTTGTTGAAGTCGTGGGCGACGCCGCCCGCGAGCTGGCCGAGGCTTTCCAGCCGCTGCGACTGGTGGAGCTGTACCTCCAGCCGTTCCCGCTCGGCCTGGGCTCGCAGCCGTTCCCGCTCGGCCTGGGCCTCCAGCCGGTCGGTGACGTCCCGGATGGCCGCGGAGACGAGCAGCCCGTCCTCGGTCTCCAGGGCGGACAGGGAGATCTCGGCCGGGAACTCCGAACCGTCCCGACGCCGGGCGGCCAGCTGCATGCCGGCGCCCATCGGCCGCGGCCGCGGATCCTCGAAGTAGCGGTCACGGTGCCGCGGATGCAGGGAGCGGGTCCCCTCCGGGACGAGGATCTCCACCGAGTTGCCGACCAGCTCGTCGCGGTCGTACCCGAACAGGCGCTCGGCCTGCGCGTTCACCAGCGCGATCCGGCCGTCGGGACGGACCCCGACAATCGCGTCCGGCGCCGCCTCCAGCAGGCCCCGGAACATCGCCTCGGCGCGTTTGCGGCTGGTGACGTCCCGGATCGCCGCCGTGACGAACGTTCCCTCAGCCGTTTCCACTGCCGACAGCGAGATCTCGGCGGGGAACTGGGTCCCGTCGCGGCGCAGCGCGGCGAGCTCCATGCCGGCGCCCATCGGCCGTGGCCGCGGATCAGTCAGGTAGGCCGCCCGCCTGGCCGGATGGGAGGCCCGGTACACCTCCGGGACGAGGATCTCGACGGACTGGCCGACCAGCTCGTCCCGCCGGTACCCGAACAGGCGCTCGGCCTGCACGTTCACCAACGCGATCCGGCCGTCGGGACGGACCCCGACAATCGCGTCCGGCGCGGCGTCGAGCAGACTGCCAGGCGGGACGTCGGCATATCCCGCCAACGACAACCCCCAGACGGTGAACGATGTGTCACACAATGACACATGGTAGCCCGGGTAACCGCAGGCCCTCGACCTCGTACGGCCTGACGGGCAGGCCTGTGCGGCGAGCGCGCCGATCCTCGCCGGCAGACCGCCCGACTACGCCGGTGGCGCTCCCCCGGAGCATGGCTCCACCACGCCCCGGGGCTCGCGCGAACCGTCCGCGGGCGACGGAACGAGCCGGCCCGCGGACCGCCCCGCCGCGGGGGCGCGGAAGCCGCGACTCACCACGGTGGGAGCCTCCGTGCCAGGACCGCGCCGGCCGACCAGGATCACCGCGCCCGCGACGAGCAGAGCGCCCACGATGCCGTCCAGCCAGTAGTGGTTCGCCGTGACGACCACGACGGCCACGGTGGCCAGCGGCTGGATCAGCGCGAGCCAGCGTGCCCGGTGCCGCAGGATCGTCACCACCGCCCAGGCTTCGAGCACCGCCCAGCCGACGTGCAGGCTCGGCATCGCCGCGTACTGGTTGGCCACCCCGTCCGTCGCGTCGCTGTACGGGGACGGCCCCAGGACCGCGCCGGTGTCGACCAGCCGCAGTGAGGGAACCATCTCGGGCAGGAAGCGCGGCGGCGCCAGCGGGAACAGCAGATGAATCACCAGCCCGACCCCGGTGGCCAGGATGATCACGTTGCGGACCCGGCGCCAGTGCTCGCGGTGCCGCGCGAAGACCCACACCAGGAGCAGGATCGCCGCGGGAAAGTGAATGCCGACGTAGTACCAGTTCGCCCCGCGTGGGATCCAGTCGTGGGCGAGCACGGCTCCCTGCAGCACCGCCTCGTCCGGCAGGCGGAGGAACCGCTCGAGATACCAGACGTCCAGCGCGTTGCCGAGCGCCTCGGGCTCCCGCCCGGTGGCCAGGTGTCGGCTGAGCCCGTAGCCGACGTACAGCATCGCCAACAGCGCGATCTGCCCCACCGTGTAGAGGACCAGGCCTATCCGGGGGTCGAGGCGCACCAGGCGCAGCCGCGCCCGGCTGGCCCGCCACCCGAGCTCCGTGCCAGCGGCGACGGGTGCCCCGGCGGCGGCCGGCCCGACCATGACCGGCTCCACCGGCCCGGCCGAGACCTGGTCGGCGGGCGGGGCAGGGGACGGAACCACCGCGGCCGGAACGACGGGAGCGACCGGCGAGGGCCCTGACGAGACAGCCCGGCCCGGCGGCAGAGCGACCGGGACGAGCCCCGGCATCGCCTGCGCCCCGAACACGCACCACCGCCGCGGCGGCGCGGCCGAAGAAGCACCGGCCATGTTTCCCTCCTCCGTCCACGGCTCACCCCGAACACGGCGTCACTCCGGGCACCGCCAAACGGAACAAACCACGCTGCCACAGAAGCGACAACCAGAGTGTTACCGAAGGGTCCGACAGTTCCGCGTCGCGCTGCCGTCCCGACCGGAAACCTCCGGACCGTCATAGTGGTCGACTGAGCCGAGTCTCGCCCGAGCAACGATCAGACGCAGTAGTGCCAGCCCCCCGATCGGCCCTGGAGCCACCGCCCCCGGCACCCGGCCGCGACACGGTCCGGCCCACCGCCGGGAGCCGGCGCGCGCGGCCGACGCCCGCGCCACGCCCCGGTGCCACCCGCGCCACCAGCGCAGTCGGCACCGCCGCCGTCAGGGGGCTCGAGCCGCGCCCCGGCCTCGGCGGCACGGCCCGTCCGGGTGCCGAGGCCGCACCGGCTGTCGCCTTCCAGACAGGACGGTGCCGCCCGAGGGACAACCGTCCGGGCACCGCCGATCGGGGTGTCCGTACAGGCCGCGGGCGTCCGCGGGGAGGCAGTCCGCCCCGCGGGGGTGGTGCCAGCACCCCCTGCCGCGGTGGCCCTGGCCTGCTGGCACCGAGGGTGGTGAACCGGCTGAATGGTGCCATGGCGCGCAACGGCACGGCGGGCGACGGACCAACGGGCGGCACACTCACCGACGACACATCGAGCGGGGCACGGACGGGGCACATCACCGTGCTGCTCGCCGACGACAACCTCATCGTGCGGGAGGGCGTCCGGGCGCTGCTGTCCCAGGTCGCCGGCATCTCGGTCGTCGGGGTGGCTGCCGACCACGACGATCTGGTGCGCTCCGCCGGCCGGCTGCGGCCGGACGTCGTCCTGACCGACATCCGCATGCCACCCGACTTCACCGACGAAGGGGTCCGGGCAGCACAGCGCATCCGCGCGGCGAGCCCGGCGACCGGCATCGTGCTCCTCTCCCAGTACGACGAGCCCGACTACGCGATCACACTGCTCCGTGACGGCGTGTCAGGCTATGCCTATCTCCTCAAGGAACGGGTCGCCGATCCGGACCTGCTCGCGCGGGCCATCCGTGAGGTCGCCGCCGGGGGTTCGCTGCTGGACCCCGCCATCGTCGCCGCCGTGATGACGCCGGTCCGCGAATCCGGGACGCTGACCCCGGACCAGGAGGAGCTGCTGCGCGACGTCGCCCACGGGAGGCCCGTCGCCGACATCGCGGCCCGACACGGCGACACGCCCGCCGCCGTGAACGCGGCGATCGACACACTGTTGCTCCGGCTCGCCCAGGACGCGAGCTCGGGCCAGGCCGGAGCGCTGCGCCGGCTGCGCATGCTGCACGAGGCCCTGATGAAGCGCGAGGAGCAGGACGCCGCGCTCGCCCGCCTGCTGCCGAGCGGCCTGGCGGAGAAGCTGCGCGACGACGCCACGGCGGCCGGCCGGGCCGAGCGGCTCGTCGTCACCGTGCTCATGTCGGACGTCCGCGGCTACTCGGGCATCGCGCAGCGGACCGATCCGATGGTGCTGGCCCACCAGCTGGACGAGCACCGGCGCGAGATGAACGCGGCGATCCTGGCCGAGGGCGGCACCGTCCTGCAGTACGCCGGGGACGCGGTCATCGCCGTCTTCGGCGCGCCGAACCCGAGCACCGACCACCGCGAGCGCGCGGTGCGGGCCGCCGATGCCATCCACCACCGGCAGAACAGCCTGAACGGGCGGTGGGCCGCCCGGGGGCTGGCACCGTTCGGACTGGGTGTCGGGGTCTCCACCGGCGAGGTCGCCGCGGCCCTGCTGGGCTGTGACGCCCGCCAGGAGTACACCCTGGTCGGGGACACCATGAACCTCGCTGCGCGGCTGCAGACGATGGCCGAGGCGGGCGAGACGATCCTCAGCGCGGCGACCGCGACGGCGGTGCCGAGCGACGCCGTGGTCCCGCTGCGGCCGCAGCCGGTGAAGGGCCGCGTGGGCGAGGTGCACGCCTTCCGCCTCGTCTCGACGCCCGCCTCCGCAGCCGTCCCGGTGTCCGTTCCCGCCCCGCGCGCCGTGCCCGCGGAGGCACAGCGGGACGCATCTGGTCCAGCACGGAAGCGGTCCGGTGGTGGCAGGGGTCCGCGGCGCCGCCGGCGGCTGCTCCTGCGCTCCGCCGCCTGATTCGTCCGGTCCCCGGCCAGTCCGGCGGGGGCCGGAGCGGCTGCTCGGGAATCTCGGGAATCTCGGGAAGGATGGTGCCCCGTCGGACGACCGAGCCAGCCGGAACCGGAGCTGCTGGTCGGACCGGCGCTGCCGGCCGACCGGGAAGAGCCGGCCGGTTCGGCCGCGGCGGGCGCAGCGGAACCTGATCGGAGGACCGGAATGGCGAACGCACAACCATCGGCGGCGGGAACGGGCCGAGGCGTCGCCGTGGTCACCGGTGGAAGCCGCGGCATCGGCGCGGCCTGCGCCCGGCTGCTCGCACGGGCCGGGTGGACGATCTGCCTCACCTACCGGGCCGAGCAGGAGGCCGCCACGGCGGTCGCCCGGGACTGTGACACGGCGGCCCGGCAGTTCCGCGCCGAACACGGCATCACGGGTGAACCGGCCCCGGCCGTCGCCGTCGGTGCGGACCTCGCCGATCCAGCGTCCATCCCGGGGGTCTTCGCCGCGGCGGCCCGACTCGGCAGCCCGGGGCTGTACGTCGACTACGCGGCGAGCAAGGGGGCCGTCGACACCTTCAACCCTGGGCCTGGCCCGTGAGGTCGCGGGCGAGGCCGTGCGGGTGAACGCGGTGCGCCCGGGCATCATCGCCACCGACATCCACGCGACGACCGGCGACGCGGACCGCCCCGCGCGCATGGCGAGCAGCATCCCGGTGGGCCGCCCCGGCAGCGCCGAGGAGGTCGCCGAGGCGGTCGCGTGGCTGTGCTCGCCGGCCGCCTCTTACACGACAGGCGCCATCCTGGACGTCACCGGCGGCCGCTGACCAGATCGCTGACCCGCCAGCTCCCGGTCGCCACCGAGCCGTCGAGCCACCGAGCGCCGTCGAGCCGCGTCATTCGGTGGGCCTGCCGCCGCGCGGCGGGGCCGGGCCCGGACGGCCCACCGGAGCCGGGGGTTCTACCGGGCCGACGGCGGGCGGAACATGATCAGCGCGGTCGGGTTGCGGCGGGCGTAGCGCAGGGCGGCCCGCTCGCAGGATCCGCTGACCCATTCCAGCGTCCACTCGACGTCCACCAGGCTCACGACGTCCGCGACCCGCTGCTGGAACTCGTCGTCGACCTCCTGCTCGGCACTGCGGGACGCGTAGGCGACCCCCTCCATCCCGAACGCGCCGTACATCCCGGTGGACCATCTCGCCCACCGTGACCACCGGTCACGTACAGCCACGACGACCAGTCGCGAACCCATCCGCGCCGCGAGCTCCGCCGCCAGCAGGACGTCGGCGAGATCTCCGGCGTCTCCGGCACGTAGGCCCACGATCACATGACTGCCCGACGTCGTCCGCGTGGCGAGTCGACGCCCCTCCGCCTGCTCCACGGCTCCTCCTCCGCCCGCGCCATCCCGGCCGAATCCGGCCAGGAAGGATGGCCACGATTGTGATGTGTGTCGCCTCAAAGGGGAAGTGCCGTGGCGGACCGATTTTTGACGGAGTCATCTGCTACGTGCGCCGAGACCACCGTCCTTCGCCCTCGCCCGTCCCTCCGGCCGGCCCACTCGCACCATGCGGCCTGGTTTCCGTCTCCTGGTTCTGCCCAGATCCGCTGGTGCGTACGCGGATCTGTCGCGGCCGGGGCCCATCAGGGCCGACAATCATGGGCTCCGGGAACATCGGGCCAGCTACCGGCCCGCGGCGGAACGTAGCCATCTGCACACCGTCCGATCACGTCGGGCGGGGCCGCCGAGGACTGCCCGGAGGCGAGGAGCTGACATGTCGGTGCTGGACAAATTCCGCCTGGACGGCAAGGTCGCCGTCCTCACCGGTGCGTCGTCCGGCCTCGGTGTCGGCTTCGCGCGGGGACTGGCCGAGGCCGGCGCGGACCTCGCGCTGGGCGCGCGGCGCACGGACCGCCTGGCCGTCACGGCGGCGCTGGTCGAGAAGGAGGGCCGCCGCGCCATCAGCGTAGGCACCGACGTCGCCGACCCGCAGGCCTGCCAACGACTCGTGGACGAGGCCATGACCGCCTTCGGGCGCGTCGACATCCTGGTCAACAACGCCGGGGTCGGCTGGGCCTACCCGGCGGTCAGGGAGTCCCCGGAGCAGTTCCGGTCCGTCATCGACGTCAACCTCAACGGCTGCTACTGGATGGCGCAGGCGGCCGCACGGGTCATGCAGCCGGGCAGCAGCATCATCAACATCTCGAGCGTGCTCGGCATCAAGACCGGCGGGCTGCCGCAGGCCGCCTATTCGGCGAGCAAGGCCGGGCTGCTCGGGCTCACCCGCGACCTCGCCCAGCAGTGGACGGGCCGGCGCGGCATCCGGGTGAACGCGCTGGCGCCGGGCTTCTTCGAGACCGAGATGACCGATCAGTACCAGCCCTCCTACCTCGCGTCCCGGACGGAGAGGATCCTGGCGGGACGGTTCGGGAACGTCGAGGAGCTCACGGCGGCGCTGATCTTCCTCGCCTCGGACGCGGGCGGCTACGTCACCGGCCAGACCCTCGTCGTCGACGGCGGCTCCACCATCACCTGACCTGGCTGGCCCCGCCTGCCCCGGGCTGCTCCTGACCGGCCCCGACCGCCGCGCGGTCAGGTCTGCAGCGGCATCAGCTCGCGGACGAAGCCGTCCAGGAACTCCGGCCATTCCGCCTCGCCGATGGCCGGATACACGACGAACTTGCTGACACCGGCAGCCGTGTAGCGGGCGATGAGGTCGCGGGCCGCCGCCCAGCCGAGCGGGACGAGATCCGCCGGATCGGTGTCCGGCTGCCGGGCCCGCAGTGCCGCGACCGTCGCCGGAGGCAGCTCACCGAAGGCGATCCGCAGGCTCAGCCCGAAATGATCGGGGTCGATCTGTCGGCCGGCGGACGCGGCGGCCTCGTTGATCGCGGTGATGCCGGCGGCGGCCCGGGCGGGATCGACGAGGCTGGCCAGCCAGCCGTCGCCGAACCGGCCGATGCGGCGGAGGGCGGCCGGCGCGGCGCCGCCGAGCCAGACGTCGAGCGGGCGGGCCGGGCGGTCCCCGATCCCGATGTCGGTGACGTCGAAGAACTCGCCGTGGAAGGTCACGGAGTCCTCGGCGAGCAGTCGGCGCAGCAGCAGGAGTGCCTCGTCGAACACCGCCCCCCGCTTCCCGGCGGGCACCGGGAAGGCTCCCCGGTCGCCGCTTCGCGCCGGTGCGAGCCCGAACACGGGGAGCACGCGCCGCGGGGCCACCGCCGCCAGGGTCGCGAGGTGCTTGGCGAGCAGGACGGGGTTGCGGCCGGGGAGCACCGCGACGCTCGTGCCCACCTTGAGGGTGCTCGTACGGCCGAGCGCGAAGGCCATTCCGGCGAGCGGGTCGACAGCCTCGGTCGAGAGCTGTTCGGACAGCCACAACGAGTCCACACCCAGTTTCTCGAGCGCGTCGACGCGTTCCGCGAACACCCTGCCGGGCACCGAGGCGAAACCGACTCCGATGCGAATCTTCACGGCTCAAGCCTAGGACGGCCCGGCGCCCGGCGCGGCTGGCCCGAAGCGCCGCCAAGGGCCTCGCAACCACCCCGGCGGACTATCCGTGAGGACGTCGACAACTGGGCAAATCGGGGCATTGACCCCAGCCCTGGGGTCGGAGGAACGTGGCGGGAATGGGCGACGTCGGCAAGCCTGAACGCATCGTCGAGGACGAACCGATCGGATTCCCCGACGAGGAGCCCCTGACGGCTCCCGGGCCGGTCCCGGCCCTGCCAGCGCCGGTGCAACCCGCGGGACCCGCAGGACCCGCGGGACCAGAAGAACCCGTGGAACCGGCACGACCGCTCGAGCCCGCCGGACCGGTGACAGCGCCCGCGGCGCCGGTGTGAGCCTGCTCGGCTGGCGCCAGTGGGCGGTGGACGGTGACGGGCTGCTGCGCCCGGCCTGGACCCCCTGGTCGCCCTTCCCGTCCGGGATGCTGCTCTGGCGCCCGGACGGTCTGACCGAGGCACACTGCCTGCGCGCCAGGGCGTCCGGGCAGGACCCGCCGCATGACCTGCTGCCGGCCGAGGACTGCCTGTGCGGCCTCTACGCCTGGCGCGACACCGCCCTCCTGGCGGCAGCGCGGCGGCCCCGCTGGACGAGGCTGCCCTGCGTCATCGGCACCGTCCGGCTCGGCGGGCGCGTGATCATCGCCGAGCGCGGCTACCGAGCCCAGCGCGGCTACCCGGTCGCCGTGCTCGACCCGCGCGGTCTGGTCTCGCCCCGCTACTCGGTCGCGCGCTACCGCACCTGGTCGGCGCTCGTCGCCGAATGGGACGACCAGCGCCCCCTCGCCCGAGACCCGGGCCTGCACCAGGACTAGGGTCTTGCCCGCACACAAACGGACCATATTGCCCCAACTGCGCCCATATGCGGCTTCGGCGCTTTCCTGACGGGGTCGCGGCCACCGGGCATGTCCCGTGGCGAGGGGGAGCGGCATGGCAGTCGGCACGGACGAAGCCGGTCCGACGGTCGCCGGGCACCACCCGGCACCTGCCAGCTGGACGGCTCGCGCGCGGGCGGCGCGGATGCCGCTCGCCGTCCTCGCCGGGTACCTCGTCCTTGCGTTCGCGCTCTTCCGCGCCGCGTGGGCGGATCCCGGCGGTGTGGTCTACGGCTACAGCGACTCGATCCTCTTCGCCTGGTATCTCGGCTGGATCCCGCACGCCCTGGTCGAGGGGCTCGACCCGTTCGTCACCTCGCACCTGAACGCCCCGGCCGGCACCAACATCCTGTGGAGCACGCCCGTCCCGCTGCTCGGCCTGCTCGCCGCACCGGTGACGGCGGCGTTCGGCCCGGTCGTGAGCCTGAACCTGCTGATCACCCTGGCCCCGGCCCTGTCCGGCTTCATGCTGTTCCTGGTCCTGCTGCGGTGGGTGTCGGCGCCGCCCGCCGCCGTAGCCGGCCTCCTCTACGGCTTCGGGCCGTACATGATCGGCGAGTCGTACGGCCATCTGCACCTCACGTTCGCCGTCTTCCCGCCGCTCCTGCTCCTGCTGCTCGACGACCTGCTGGTGCGCGGGCGGAGTCCGGTGCGGACCGGGGCGCTGCTCGGGGTCGCCGTCGCGGCGCAGGCCATGATCGCCGAGGAGATCCTGGCGACGTCCGCGCTCGTCGGCGGGCTCGGGCTGCTCATCGGCGGGCTGACCCACCGCCAGCTCGCCCGGGACCGGGCCGCCGCGCTCGGGCGCGGGCTGCTGACCTGTGCGATCGTCGCCGGCGCGCTGCTCGCCTGGCCGCTGGCCGTCCAGTTCTTCGGCGCCCAGCGGGTGCACGGGAACATCCAGCCGCACGACGTGGCCGTCTCCGACCTGTTCACCTTTGTCACGCCGACCCCGGCCCAGCGGCTCGCACCGGACGCCGCGCTCCGCCACAGCAGCCGCTTCACCGGCAACGCGGTGGAGGTGACCGGCTATCTCGGCCTCCCGCTGATCATCGCCGCGGCGGGTGTCGCCGTCGTGCTGCGACGCGACCCGCTGGTCGCTCTGTTCTCCCGGCTGGCCGTGGTGACGGCGCTGCTGTCGCTGGGCGGGCATCTGCACATCGACGGGCGGACGACCCGGGTCCGGCTGCCCTGGCTGCCCCTGGAGAGCCTGCCCGTCATCAACAGCGCGCTGCCGTCCCGACTGGCGCTGTACGTGATGATGTTCGTGGGCATCGTCGTCGCGGTCGGCCTGCACCGCGCCGCCGGGGTGACGACCCGACCCGGGGCCGATCCCCCGCAGACCGCCCGTCACCGGACGCCACAGCGTCGCTCCCGCGCGGCGCTGGTGCTGGTCACGGTGGTGATGCTGGTTCCCCTGGTGCCTCGCGACCATGTCACGACGCCGGCGGCCACCCCCGCCTTCTTCACCGGTGACGCCGTACACGCCGTTCCCGAAGGGGCGACGGCCCTGGTGCTGCCCTACCCGTATCCGGCGCGTACCGAGGCGATGCTGTGGCAGGCCGAAGCCGGGTACCGGTTCCGCCTCGCGGGCTGCTACTGCACCATTCCGGGCCCGGACGGCCGCGCTGCCTTCAACGCCTGGACGGATCCGCTGAACAGCGTCCTCGTGGCTATCGAGCAGGGCCGGGCGGACGCCGCGGCCGTCCTCGCCGACCCCACCGTCCGCGTCGCCTTCGACGCGCTCGCTCCGGACGCGGTGATCCTCGGCCCCACCCCGGGGCACGACGAACTCGCCAGCCTGGTGACCGGCCTCGTCGGCTTCGAACCGACCGTCGTCGACGGCGTCAGGCTGTGGGTCCCGCGGCGCTGACCCGATGTCCGCGATCCGTCCTGCCGCCCCGTCGCCAACCGCAGCCTGAGATGCTGGCCTGGTACAGATATGGGCCGAGGGGGTCAGGTGGCAGTCGGTCCGGGTGGCGCACGGCTCGTGGCGGGCCGTTACCGGCTCGTGGCCCGGCTTGGAGCCGGCGCGATGGGAACCGTCTGGCGCGCCTTCGACCAGGTTCTGGAGACCGAGGTCGCGCTCAAGGAGATCGAGTTCGCCGGCGGGGTGCCGAGCGCCGAGCGGGCCGAACGCGTGGAGCGGGCGATGCGCGAGGCCCGGCACGCCGCCAAGCTGCGTGCCCACCCGCATGTGGTGACCATCCTGGACGTCGTCCTCGAGAACGACCTGCCGTGGATCGTCATGGAGCTGGTGCCGTCCCGGTCGCTGTTCGAGGTGGTCCGCGACACCGGCCCGCTTCCGGTGTCGGACGTCGCCCAGATCGGCATAGCCGTGATCGACGCCCTGGTCGCCGCCCGCGACCGGGGCATCGTCCATCGCGATGTGAAACCGTCGAACATCCTTCTCGGCACGGACGGCCGTGTGGTGCTCACCGACTTCGGCATCGCGACCGGCGACGGCGACCCGACACTGACCGTGACCGGAGTACTCGGTACTCCTCTCTACATGGCGCCCGAACGACTGAACAACGCTCCGGCCAACTTCGAAGCCGATCTGTTCAGCCTGGGCGGCACGCTGTACTTCGCGGTCGAGGGGCGTCCCCCGTTCGAGCGGGAGAGCTTCGGCGCCATGCTCACCTCGGTGCTGCTCCATCCGCCGACGCCGATGCGGCTCGCCGGCCCGCTGACGGGCATCCTCACCGGCCTGTTGGAGAAGGAGCCGCAGCGGCGGCTGCCCGCCGGCGCCGCGCGGTCGATGCTCGCCGACCTGACCGGAGCGGACCGGCCGGTCGAGACGTCCGAGCGGGCCGGGCTGGGCGAGACCGGCTCCCGAACCGGAACGACAGCGCCGGGCGCGCCGTCCGGGGCCGACGGTCCCCTCGGCGCCTCCGGTCCGCCCGGCGCTGTCGTCCGCGCGGACGGCCTGGGCTGGCGTGCGCGCGCCGACGGCGGCGGCGGGCCGGAACCCCGGCGGCAGACACCCACCCTTCCCGACCCCGACGCACCGACGACGTTCGCGGTGCCCGTTCCGGCACGGCCGCGGCAGGCGGGACCCGCCGCGGCCGCAGGCACGCCGGCGGAGCCCTCGAACCCGCCCGCACAGCCCGCACAGGCCGCCCAGCCCGCCCAGCCCGCGGCGCAGCCCGGCCAGCCCGCGGCGCAGCCCGGCCGGTCCGGGGGGGACGCCGCCGCCCCGCCGCCGCCGGCGGAGGTCACCGTCGCCGAGCAGGACGGGGCGTTGCTGGTCTCCTGGGCACCCGCGCCGGGCGCCGAGACCTACCGCGTGGTCCGGGTGACCGCGGACCCGACGTCCGCGGCCGGGCGGCGGGAACGCAGCCTCGGGAGCACCGCCGCGACCCAGTTGTTCGACGCCGGGGTACCCAAGGGGGTCCGCGTGTGGCACGAGATCGTCGCCGTCGGGCCCCGGGCCGCCGGAGCGGCCAGGTCGGCGCCGGCACCCGGCCCGGCACGGACGGTGCTGCCCCCGGTGACCGCCCTGCGCGCGGACATGGCCGACGACGCCGTCGTGCTGTCCTGGCGTCCGCTGCCCAGCCATGACGAGGTCGTCATCGAGCGGACCCACGACGAGACGTCGTCCGTCCGCGGAGCGATGCGGCGGTACCGCGGGTTCAAGGGTGGTTTCGTCGACAGCGACGTGCAGCCCGGCGCCGTCTACCGCTACCGCGTGTGGGTGGCCGCCGGGGAGGAGTCGGACGGGCTGCGGCCCGACAGCTACGCCGAGGTGACCGCGAAGGTCATCGCCAGGCCCCGCGCCGTGGTGGATCTCGAGGTCCGCGACACCCTCGGCGGGACGGTGCTGCGGTGGACGACGGTGCCCGGCTCGGTCGTCCGCGTGTACGCGACCGAGGCTCCCCAGCAGGCGGGCCTCGCGGGCACCGGCCCGTTCGGGCCGGCGGACCGGGAGGTCGGCCTGGACTCCCTCCAGGGCCGGGCCCGGATCGTCGGAGAGAGCCGCCGCGGGCGGCTCGTCGACCGCGGCGTCGGCGGCACCGTCGTCTACACCCCGGTGAGCATCGTGGAGAACCGCGCGGTGATCGGCGAGGCGATCACCCACACCTCGGCGTAGCCCGGGGCGGCTCCGGCCGGCGCGGAATTTCCCGGCCCGCGGGCAATCCGCCGGCCGGTCGGCGCCGAAGTACGAGTGAGCACCGCCCGCCGCGGAGCCGCCGGTGATCGACCCGCTGGTGACGCGGCGCGGGGGGCGGTGCCACCGGCCCGGCCCGGCCGGCTCCGCTCCCACGATCCGGAGGACCAGCCCGATGCAACGACAAGCCGACGACGACGGGCGCGTCCTGCGCGCTGTCGCTGGTCATGACCCCGGCGATGGTGCCACCGACGAGGGCGTGCCGGACGTGGAGCAGTTGCTGCTGCGCGCCGGGCGCGGCGACAGCCACGCCTTCGCAGCTGTCTACGACCAGCTCGCGCCACGAGTGTTCGGGCTGGTCAGGCGGGTCGTTCGGGACCCGTCCCAGGCCGAGGAGGTCACTCAGGAGGTCTTCGTCGAGGTCTGGCGGCAGGCGAACCGGTTCGACCCGGCGCGGGGAAGCGCCGCGGGCTGGGTCTGCACCCTCGCGCATCGGCGGGCCGTGGACAGGGTGCGGTCCGCGCAGGCCGCGACAGAACGGGAACGGCGGGTCGCCTCGGCCGCACCGCGGGATGGCTGGACCGGCTACGACGAGGTCGTCGAGCAGGTCGAGCTGCGCCTGGAGTACGAGCGGCTGGACCGGTGCCTGGACGGCCTCACCAACCTGCAACGCGAGTCGATCTCACTCGCCTACTACAGCGGATACACCTACCGGGAGGTCGCGGAGCTGCTCGCGACACCGGTGCCGACCGTGAAGACCCGCATGCGCGACGGGCTGATCCGGCTGCGCGACTGCCTGGGGGTGGGGGCATGACATCGCCGGAGGCGCACACCCTGATCGGCGCCTATGCGCTGGACGCGGTGGACGGCACCGACCGCGCCGAGATCGAGGCGCATCTCGCCGCCTGCCCGGAGTGCGCGGCGGAGCTGGCCGGGCTGCGCGCCGTCGCCGGTGTCCTCGGCGGCGCGGTGCCGCGGACGCCGCCGGCCCCGCTCCGCGCGGCGGTCCTGCGGGAGGTCGCGGCAACCCGCCAGCTCCCGCCGGCCCTGTCAGACCAGCGCCGCCGCGGCCAGCGCCGCCCGCTGGCGGTGGCGATCGCCGCGAGCGCGGCCGCCGTCATCGCCCTCGTGGCGCTCGGCGTCGTCACCGGGGTGACGATCGACCAACGTCGCCAGCTCACCGAGGTGCGGGCGGAGGCGGCGGACCTCAGCGCGGTCACGTCGGAGCTGGCGGCCCGGACGGCGCAGCCGATGACCGGTGGCGGGAACCTCGCGGTGGTCGCCACGGCGGACAGGGTGTTCGTCGACATCCGCGATCTGCCCCCGCTCCCCGCCGGACGGGTCTACCAGCTCTGGGCGGCGGATGCGAAGGGTGTCCAGTCAGCCGGCATCGTCGCGGGCAACGCCGGGCGAAGCACCCGGTTCATGACAGTCAGGAAGGGGATGACCTCGATCAAGGTCACGGTCGAGCCGTCCGGTGGTTCCACGCAGCCGACAGGCGCGGTTCTCGCCTCCGCTCCGCTGCCCCGCTGACGCGTACGGCCCGTCTCCTCCCGCCTGACAGGCGGGAGGAGACGGGAACCGGCGGGCCCGGCCCTGGCGGGGCGTGATGCGAGCATGTCGGCCGTGAACATCTCCACCGGCCCCGCTTACGGGTACACCGACATCGACTCCGACGGCGCCAGGGCCGCCAACCGGCACTACTGGGACAACGAGGCCGCCGCCTACTACGCCGAGCACGGAGACTTCCTCGGCGACGTCGACTTCTGCTGGAGTCCGGAGGGACTGCGCGAATCCGACGTCCACCTGCTCGGTGACGTGACCGGACGAACCGTGCTGGAGGTCGGCTGCGGCGGAGCCCAGTGCTCGCGGTGGCTGGCCGGCCAGGGCGCCACGGTCATCGCCACCGACCTGTCCACCGGCCAGCTCGCCCAGGCGCGCGCGCTCAACGAACGCACCGGGGTGCCGGTTCCGCTCGTCCAGGCGGATGCGATCACTCTCCCGGTTCGGTCGGAGAGCATCGACATCGCCTGTTCGGCGTTCGGAGCGGTCCCGTTCGTCGCCGACAGCGCCGCGCTGATGAGCGAGGTGGCCCGTGTCCTGCGTCCGGGAGGCCGGTGGGTCTTCTCGACCACCCACCCCTTCGTGTGGTGCCTGCCGGATGCCCCCGACGCCAACGGGCTAGTCGTCTTCCACAGTTACTTCGACCGACGGGCGTACACAGAGCATTCCGACGGCGGCAAGCCCGTCTATGTAGAGGCACACCGGACGATGGGCGACCGCATCCGGGAGATCGTCGCCGCTGGCCTGCTGCTCATCGACGTCATCGAGCCGGAATGGCCTGAGGGTCACGACCGGGAGTGGGGCCAGTGGGGCCCCCTTCGGGGGCGGTTCGTTCCGTCGACGTCGATCTTCGTCACGGCCAGACCGCACTGACGGCGACCGACCTTCGGGCTAGCCGTGGTGCCGCTCACCGCGACCGGGACAGGCCGATCCGCGAGATCCGGCCTACGGTGGGGACCAGGTCGACGCGACGCCCCACTGCACGGGCGCCGGGAGGTGATCGCCATGCGTGATACGCCAAAAAGCCAGTCGGCCCAGTACTTGCGGGCCTCGATGTACGAGGTGCTCGGGATCGCACCCACGGCTTCGGACGAGGAAGTCCACGCTGCCTATCGCCGCGTGGTGAAGCGCGCGCATCCGGATGCCGGTGGTTCGCAACGCGCGTTCCTCCGGGTGAACGCGGCATACCGGGTCCTCAGTGATCCCGGAATGCGGCGCGCCCACGATCTGTGGCTCGCCCACCTGCTCGATGGCTATGAGCAGCCGGGCCGTTCCGGTGGAATCCGACCGTCGGACGGGCAGGGCGCGCCCGGCGGCCGCCAGGCCGCGGACGGCCGGCATCCGGCAACCGGCCGGCCAGGCTCGAACGGCCGGCCGGCCCCGGGCGCGGGTGGCTCGGGTACGAGCGGCTCGGGTACGAGCGGCTCGGCCGCGGCCGGCACGGCTGCTGACAGCCCGGCCGCGGACGGCTGGACCCCCACGGCGGACGGCACCGGGCCGGGCACCCGGTCGCCGGCCGGCGACCGGGCCGGCTCCGGCGCGGGAGCAGGAGTCGGCAACGACTACGCCTCCGGCCGGGATTTCCCGGGCGAGCCGGACGAGGCCGGGCGCCGCAGGTTTCCGGGCGGCCGGCGGCGCTCACGCCGCCGCTCCGATCCCACGGACGCCTTCGGCTGGGCCGACGACCCGGCACAGACCGGGCCACCCGGCCAGCCGAGTTCCTGGAGTGCCTGGTCGGATGACGACGCGCTGCCCTCGTGGGGTGCGGACCGGCCGGCACGGCGCAGGTACCTGATCTCCATGACACTGTGCCTGGCGCTGTTCGTGCTCTCCGGCGCGGTCATTCGGCTCTACTCCGTTCCGGTGGCGCTCGGCATGATGGCGGTCGCGATGTTCATCCCGCCGCTGGCGGTCTTCGCGGTCAACGCGTCCCGACGTCGCTGAGCCTCGGAGCCGGCACGGCCCACGCTCCTCGGCTCCGGCTCCCGGGCCGACTCCGTCATGACGCTGTGGGGCGTCCTCGACCTTCGGCGGGGTCTCCGGATCCGGGCTGACGTCGGCCCGTCGGTCCAGCCAGCCAGCCGGCTGCTGGGCCGACGGGCCGACGGGTCCGCCGTCGACCGACGGTGCGGACCACGCGAGCGCCGGCCACTCCCGCTCCACCCACTTCGACAACGGCCGTTCCAGGGCTGACCGCCCCACGGCCGGAGCCCTCGCGACGGGCACCGAGTTCACTCGCAAAATTCGGCATGAAATACGACAGAACACCCCGGAACTGTGGGATGCACGTTTTCCGCGCCCATGGCGCACACCCCGGACCACAGCGCGTGAACCGGATTCTCCGGTAGCACCAACGAGGCGACCCCGACCGCCGACAGCCGGCACCACAGCCCTCGCGACGTCAACACAGAACCCCCCCATCCCACTGTTGACACAACACCCAAGCCTGGGTGAAGCGGGCCTATTCGGCACGGTTATGGTTGGCGCCGCACTCGCTGTTGGGGGCCGACCGTGTATCACGCGTTTCGCACCGCCGGACGTGCCGTGTCCAGAGGACGCCGGCTACCCGGAACTTCGGTGTGCGCACCGCTCGCGCTCGCCGTTTTCCTGGGACTAACAGCAGCTTGCTCCAAGGACGCCGCCGCGTCCACCTTCACCCCTGCGCCGCATGCCACCAGAGTGCCACCGGCCGTGGTCGCGGACCCGCTCCCACCGCTGGGCAGCTTCATCACCCAGGCCGACGGCAGCCGGGTCTCCACGGTCAGTGCGGACTACCTGTTCGACGCCGACAGCGACGTCCTGCGGCCCGAGGCCGCCACCGCGCTCGCCGGCATCGTTCCCCAGATCCGCGAGCATGACGGGCGCGTCCAGGTCGTCGGGTACAGCGACGGGCTCGGGTCCACGGAGCACAATCTCGAGCTCTCCCGGCGGCGCGCGAGCGCCGTCCAGGCGTATCTGGCCGGGCAGAACATCCCGACCTCGCTGCTCGAGGTCCTCGCCAGAGGCGAGCAGGGTGCCGCCGACAACGTCGCGGATGCCAGCCGGCGCCGGGTAGAGATCGTGCTGAGGTGACCGGGATGTGCAACGGACGCAGCCGCCCCCGCCCCGGCCGCCGGCGCCCCGGCCACCCCCGGCTCGGCCACGCCGCCGGTGTGCTGGCGGGAGCCGCACTGCTGCTTGCCGCGCCGGCGCTCGCCGGCTGCGGCGCCATGGACACGATGCTCGGACGGGAGACCGGCGGCGCCATCGACTGCAGCCGGTACCAGGACGATCCGCCGGAAAGCGGCCAGAGTGCCCCGCTCCTGATGCTCTACCTCGACATCTCGGACAACTCCGCAGCGAGTGCGGCCCGGATCTCCCAGGCGGTTCGGCCGTACTTCGACACCGCGCTACGGGAGGGCCAGTACATCCGTCTCGTCGCCGGCAGTGGCGGGACCACTGGCCTCACCCACTCCGACTGTCTCGACGGCAGCAAGCTGTTCAGGATCGACCGGAACAACGAGACCCGCGAGGAGAAGGACCGCGTCGCGGCCGTCGAGGCGCTCACCGAGGAGGTCGACCACCTCGTCCAGAGCGAGCGCGTCAGCCCGACCGGAAGCGTCACTCCCCTGCTCGCCGGGGTGAACGACGAGATCGCGACGCTGCGGGGCGGCCCCGGAGTCAGCATCGGCGCGGTGACCGTCGTGGTCTGGAGTGATCTCCTGGGGTCCGGCGAGGCGTCCGACTGCCTGAACGTCGACGGGAAGAAGGCGTCCATCCAGATCGCCGAGGCGATGGTGCGGCGCTGTTTCTCCCCCGACACGCAGCAGCTCACCCCGATCGCGGACAGCAGGGTCCGTTTCATCGGTGTGAACGCCGGGGCGGTCACCAAGCCCCAGCAGGACATCGCCCGCTACCTTCGGGGCGAGCTGTGCCGACGGATCAGCAGTGACTGCGGCTGAGATCGCCTCCGACACCTGGACTGATCATCCGGAGCCGGAGCCGGAGCCGGGGCCGGTGCTCGGGCCAGGGCCGAAACCGATGCCGGAGGCAGAGCCGGGACGGCCGCCGCGTGCCGGCGGACGCGCCGGCGGAACGGCGTCCACCGGCGCGTTCACCGCCAGTACGTTCAGGCCAGGCCCCTTCACAGCCAGCGCGTTCACGGCTGGCACAGCCGGCACGGCCGGCACAGGAACCCCCACCGCAGGACCGCCCACCGCCGGGGCACTCCCGCCGCGGACGGCCGGCGCAACCGCAAGGAGACCGCCGATGGGTGCCCTGTTCGAACCCGAGGAGCAGCACTTCAGCCCCGCGCTGATGCGGTCGACAGTGGTCATCGCGACCTGCCTGGTCCTGCTCGCGCTGCTGGAAGCCTGGGTCTGGCTGACCCTGTCATCCCCGTTCGCCCGGGTCTCGGTGACCGGATCGATGATTGTGACGGCGGTGAGCTTCTTCATCGCCGGAAACACCTTCCGGCTGCGCGACATCCGCCGCCGGGTCGGCAACCGGGCGCGTGCCGGCCGGATCGCGCCGATCGACGCCCTGTCCATTCTGCCGCCCCGGGAGACGATCGCCCGCCGGTTCATGCTCGGCGCGATCGGCGCCGTCGTCGGGGTCGGAACCCTCGTCCTGACCATGTTCTTCGCCGGCGACGAAACGGAAGGCGCCCGCGAGGCGATGGTCGCCTCGGTGCTCGGAATCGTCTGCGCCATGCTCTGCTTCGTGGGCGGGACCTTCGCCCGTCCGATCGACTGACTGACCGATACACCGCACGTCGTCGGACGCCCGACTCCGGACCCCGTTTCCGTGTGACCCGAACCCGGAAAGAGAGACTGTCAGGTGCTGCGCAGAGGAAATCGGCCAGGACGCCTCGCCAAGCAGCTCATCCGTCAGGTCGGCGACACTGATATCGCGCTGGCCGGAGCCGAGACGCGCCCGAAGGTCCTCAAAAGTCTGGAAGAGGCCGAGGTCCAGGAGGTGCGGGCCGCCGTCCGCGCGGACGCCCGGACACTCGAGGAGCTGATTGCCGGGCTCCGCATGGAGATCGACTCCCGGGCGGAACGCCGCGAGCGCCGGACCGAACTCGTCAAGCACAAGGTGGAACAGGGCCGGCTGTGGCGCAGTGTCGGCATTCAGGAGCGCATTCCCCAGCTGCACGCCGCCCCGGCGGTCCGGTCCCTGGTCATGGTCGTGCTGGCCGCTCTCGACTTCACCGTCTTCGCCGAGGCCTACAGCGTCATCACCGACGCCGAGGAGTACAGCATCAGCTGGTTCCTCGGCGGCATCCTGGGAATCGCGGTGTTCATCGCCGGCATGGTGCTCGCCCACGCCATCAAGGGTGCGATCCTGGCGCGGGCCCAGTCCCAGCTCCTGCGCGCCGCGGACGCCGGGACGGTGCGGGTGGACGGTGAGATCCGCGAGCAGCTCGTCACCTCACGCACCTCCGTGGCCGCGCTCGCCATCACCGCGCTCGTCTTTCTGCTGCTGTCGATCGCGGGCATCCTGGTCCGTATCCAGGGTGCGTCGGGCGACACCGGAGAAGGCCCGGCTTTCCTGCTCACCGCTCTCATCCCGCTGGTGGCCGTGGTCGTCGAGCTGTACCTGCACGACCCGACCGAGCGCGACGAGCCGATGCCGAACCTGGTCGACCGCCGCCTTGAACGGCGCCTCGCGAAAGCGGAGCGGCGGCTGCGCATCGTCGCCGCGCAGGTGGAGGCCAAGGTCGCCAAGATCGAGAAACTTTACCGCGTCGAGGAGGCGATCCTGGACGTCGAGCAGCGCGACATGGGCCTGCGCCACACCACCGATCTCGTCCTCGGCGGTGGGCACCAGATTCCCGCGGCGGCCACGAACGGACGTTCGACCGAAGCCGACCGGGAACATCTGGAGAAGACCCTCAAGATGGCGCGCCGCACCTGATCCCGCCCGTGCCCGCGGATCTGCCGCCGGTGGCGTCCAGGGAGGGCCTTCCTCGGCCCACGAACGTATGTGCCGTTCGGTGCCAGCAAATCCGGCGGTTTCCCGCCGGGACATGATGGACTTGCTGCGTGGACCAGATCTTCTCCGTCGACGAGGCCCGTGCTCTGATGCCCGAGATCCACGAACGCGCCGCCGAGTTCGTGGCGCGCCGGGCGGATCTCACCGAACTGAGCGCAGCGCTCGCAGACGGCGCTTCGTCGCCGAAGGGCGGCCTCGCCGAGATGAAGGCTCTTCAGGCCTGGCTCTCCGAGGCGCTCGCCTGGTTTCCCGAACACGGTATCCAGGTCAAGGGTGCCGCGCCGCTCCTGATCGATTTTCCCGCCGTTCTCGACGGGGAGAGCGTTCTCCTCTGCTGGATCGAGGGCGAGCCCGATCTGGCCTGGTACCACCGGGCCGACCTCGGTTTCGCCGCTCGGCGCCGCCTTCCTCGGCAGCCCGTGTAGCCGGCACGCCCCGGCTGCCCACGTCCCAGCTGCCCGCGTCCCAGCTGCCCGCGGCAGTCAGCACCGCCCCGGTGAGGAGCCGCGGGCAGGGCAGGGAACAATGGCTGACGTGCTCACCGAGGAAGACGTCGAAGAAATCGTTTTCATCGCCGCGGGTGACGGCCGCCACGAGGAGGCCGCGGCCCGGTTCGAGGACCTCGCCGGTCAGCCCGAGCTTCATGGCCAGATCACCGCCGCGGGCCTCCTGGTGCACGCCTGCGGCCAGTACGGTCTCGCCGACCGGTGGGACGACGCTGTGCGCTGCTGCCGCGAGGCCCTGGCCGCCGCCGCGGCCGCGACGGCCAGCGGCGGCGTGCCGGAGGACATCGATCCCCGGGTGTGGCTGCACGAGGCGCTCATGGCCAGGGACAGGGCGCGCCGGGAGGCTCGTGCGATCGCCGGCGATCCCCCGGGGCAGCCTCCGGGCCCCGGGGAGGCCCCGGAGGCGGGCGGGGACGCGCACCCCGGAAAGCCCGGCGACGAGGCCGCCGCCACCCGCGCCGAGATCAGGGCGCTCCGGTCGAGGAACCCGGACGTGTACGCGGTGGTGGCGGAGACCCTCGCCGAGCATGACCTGCTCCAGGAGGCGCACACCTGGTTCACGATGGGTTACCAGCGGTGCCAGGGCGCCGACGTCCCGATCTACATGCTTCACCTGCTGCTCGTCGGGCGCCGCTCCGTCCGCCGGGAACTCGGTTACCCTCCCGACGGGCTCGACCTGGTCGCCGACGACTACGTCAACCACCGGGACTCAGCGGACCACGACCACTGACCGGCGGGTCGGGCACGAGCACGGGCCGGATCGCCTCGAGCACCGAGGCGTCCTCGATCGTGGACGGGATCGC
This sequence comes from Parafrankia elaeagni, assembly GCF_000374165.1. Lineage (GTDB taxonomy): Bacteria > Actinomycetota > Actinomycetes > Frankiales > Frankiaceae > Parafrankia > Parafrankia elaeagni. Next base: position 135,891 of record NZ_KB893750.1, on the reverse strand, counting down.
CGGCGAACGGCCGTCGGCCAGCTCCCGCATGACCCGCCGCAGGATCTTGCCTGATCGGGTCTTCGGCAGCGCGGCGACCACGTCGACCCGACGCAGCGAGGCCACCGGGCCGATCTCGGCGCGGACGCGCGCGACCAGGTCGGCCTCAAGTGCCTGCGGCGTGATCTCGGCACCGCTTTTGATCACCACGAGGCCTCGGGGCACCTGCCCCTTGTAGGGATCCGCCACCCCGACGACAGCGCACTCCGCCACAGCCGGATGAGCGGCCAGCACCGCTTCCATCGAGCCCGCCGAGAGCCGGTGACCGGCCACGTTGATGACGTCGTCGGTACGGCCCAGGACGAAGACGTAGCCGTCCTCGTCCAGGAAGCCGCCGTCGCCGGTCAGGTAGTAGCCGTCGAACGCCGACAGGTACGACGCCACGTAACGGTCGTCGTCCCCCCAGAGGGTGGGCAGCGTACCGGGTGGCAGGGGCAGCCGCAGGCAGAGGGCGCCCTCGGTTCCGCGGGGAACCTCCGCGCCCTCCGCGTCCAGCACCCTGATGTCGTATCCGGGCATCGGCACGGACGCGCTGCCGGCACGCAGCGGGAGGCGTTCGAGACCGAACGGCGAGCTGGCGACAGGCCACCCCGTCTCGGTCTGCCACCAGTTGTCGATCACCGGCACGCCGAGCGCGCCGGTGGCCCAGTCGAAGGTGGCCGGGTCGAGACGCTCACCGGCGAGGAACAGCGCCCGCAGTGACGAGAGGTCGTGGCGGCCGACCAGCTCCGCACCCGGATCCTCCTTCTTGATCGCCCGGATCGCGGTCGGCGCGGTGAACAGGACGTTCACCCCGTGATCGGCGATCACCCGCCAGAACGCCCCCGCATCGGGGGTGCCGACCGGCTTCCCCTCGTAGAGGACGGTCGTGGCTCCGGCGAGCAGGGGCGCGTAGACGGTGTACGAATGGCCGACCGCCCAGCCGATGTCGGAGGCGGCCCACATGACGTCGCCGGGCCCGATGCCGTACACGTTGCGCATCGACCAGGCCATCGCGACGGCGTGGCCCCCGTTGTCGCGAACGATCCCCTTCGGGCGGCCGGTGGTTCCCGACGTGTACAAAATGTACAGCGGGTCCGTCGCCGCGACGGGCACCGGCGGGTGCGGCGGAGCCGCCGTGACCAGGTGCTCCCAGTCGTGGTCCCGACCGGCGACGAGCGCACAGCGCTGCTGCTCGCGCTGGACGACGAGGCACGCCGCCGGCTTGTGGGCCGCGAGGTCGATGGCCTCGTCCAGCATCGGCTTGTACGGCACCAGGCGCGTCGGCTCGATGCCGCAGGAGGCGGCCACGACGGCCTTCGGGCGGGCGTCGTCGATGCGGGCGGCGAGCTCGGGGGCCGCGAAACCGCCGAAGACCACCGAGTGGACGGCACCGAGGCGCGCGCACGCGAGCATCGCGACCACCGCCTCCGGGATCATGGGCAGGTAGATGATCACCCGGTCGCCGCGGCCGACTCCGAGCGAGGCGAGCGCGCCGGCGGCCCGGGCGACCTCCTCGGTGAGCTGTGTGAAGGTGTAGCGGCGGGCCGTCCCGGTGACCGGCGAGTCGTAGACGAGGGCGGTCCGCTCACCGCGGCCGGCCTCCACATGCCGGTCGAGGGCGTTGACGCTGGTGTTCAGCTCCGCGTCGGGGAACCAGCGGTAGAAAGGGGGCCGGTCGCGGTCCAGGATCCGGCGCGGCGGGCGGGTCCAGGTGACGGACCGCGCCGCGGCGCCCCAGAAGGCCTCCGGATCGGTCAGCCAGTCCTCATACGCTCGCTGGTATGCGTCCATGGTCGCTATCGTCGCGCCCCACGACGGCTTGTCCAGGGCACGGAGACTCCGCGCGTGCCGGCCCCGGTCGGGCAGCCCCGCCACCGGGTCAGCCGTGGCCGCCCACTCCGAGGAACCGCGCGGTGATCCCCGCGACGAGCCCGCGGCCGAGCAACCTGGACGCGTTCGAGGTCAGATAGTTCAACCGGCCGTCGATCACATATGGCTGGCCGTTGTCGAGCGCCCTGAACGCGCTGGTGACGACCTCGTCCGTGGTGCGCAGCCGCCCTCCGGCGCTCATTCGCGAGCCGAGGGCGTCGAAGAAGTTCGTGTCGGTCGGGCCCGGGCAGAGCGCCAGCACCCTGATGCCCCGCGACCGGTACTCGGCCCACAGCGCGATCGAGAAGGAGAGCACGAACGCCTTCGACGCACCGTAGACGGCCATGTAGGGGACAGCCTGGAACCCCGAGGTCGAGGAAACATTGATCACCGTGCCACGGCCGCGCTCGACCATCGCGGGAAGGAACAGGTGGGTCAGCCGCTCGACGGAGACGACGTTGACCATCACCTCGTGGTGGTCCCGTTCCGCGGCGAGCTCGTCGTAACGGCCGCGGGTTCCGAAACCGGCGCAGTTCACGAGGGTGTCGATCTCGTGCCCGGCGGCGATGACCTTCTCCGCCAGCCGGTCCGGACTGTCCTCGTAGGCCAGGTCGACCGCGATCGTCTCGACGGCGACGCCGTGCAGGGCTCGCAGCCGGTCGGCCACCAGCACGAGCCGCTCCTCGTCCGGGGCGGTGAGAACGAGATCCGCTCCACGGGCGGCGAGCGCCTCGGCCAGCGCGGCTCCAATGCCCGAGGACGCGCCCGTCACCAGCGCTGTCCGGCGCCGGAAATCGCTCACGATCACCCAGCTCCTCATGTTCGTGACGGAGCGCCCGATGGTGGCTTCGCACAGCAGGAACCGCGCGACTGGCATGAGCCAGAGAGATCGGAACGCTTCCGGCAGAGCACAAGGTACCGGAGTCTGAGGGGGTTCTGTCAGCCGGCCACGACCATCAGCACCGAGATCGACACAGTTCTACCCGTTCCGGCAAACCCGCAGGTCATGGCACTGCGGACGGGTGCCCGGGTGGCCTCGTCGCCACCCGGGCACCCGGGTCTCCCGCCCGCGGCGGATCGCTCGGGCCTGGCTCGGGCCGACCCGAGCAGGCCCGGACGCTCAGGCGATGAAGGCCCGCACCGCGGCGGCGACGGTGTCGTCGTCATGCAGCGCGGAATGGCCGAGGCAGCCGGCGGCGTTGTTCGCGGCGCCCGCGAGCGGAACGCTCGAATCGGGATTGATGACCTCGTCGCAGGACGACCACCAGGTTCCGTAACTGACCGCTCCGGGCGTCTCGTCACCGGCGTTCAGCGTGGTGAGGAAGGAGGAACCAGGGCTCATCTGGGAGCAGGCGGTGTAAAGCCAGGAGCACAGAACCGCGGTGCTGGTCCCGTGGTTCGGCCCACCCAGCGAGACCCAGTCGTCGACGACCGACGTGCCGCCCAGGGACTTCAGGAAGTAGCGGGAGGACAGTGCGCCCATGGAATGGGTGACCAGGTCGACCTTTGCCGCGCCGGTCGCCGCGCGCACGGCGGACACCCTGGTGGCCAGCTGGTTCGCGGTGGTCACGTTCGACTGGTGCGAGTCGTAGACGAAGACGTCCACCTCGGACGAGGAATAGCCGTGGGCCTGGAAGTCGGCGACCATGTCGGTCCAGGTGGAGGCCGAACCGTTGAAGCCGTGGACGAAAATTACCGGGTCAGGTGGCGCGGCTGACGCGGAGGTGCTGACCGTCAGTACGGCGGCGCCAGCGAGGACAAGGGCGGCGAGAATTCTGGCCACTCCGAACACGGGTGCTCCTGGTGGTCCGGGCGTCGGGGTCAGAACATGATTCTCGGGCCCGTCCGGGGAGACTCAGCGGGATCCGTGTGGTGTTCACCATCCATTGCGCGCGCCGAAATCCGGCGGTACCGAAATCCGGCGGTCAGGACACCTTCCGCGCGGGCCGCATCACGATGTCGGTCACCTCGACCCGGCGGGGCAGCTCCACGACGGAGAGCACCATCGCCGCGATGTCCTCCGGCTGCATGAGGCCTTCGGGATCCCAGTCCCGCCCCTCCATCTCGAAGATCTTCTTCTGCATGGCCGTCGCCGTTCGGCCGGGCAGGATCGTGCAGACCCGCGGGCCCTCTGGCCCGAGTTCGGCGCGCAGGCTGTCGGCGATGGCCCGCAGGGCGTGTTTGGTGGCGGCGTACTGACCGACCGCCGGACCGGCGGCCAGACCCTGCGTGGAGTTCACGAAGATGATGTCGCCGCACGACCGCGTGAGGTCCGGCAGGAGAAGCTGGGTCAGCGCGTACGGTGCCCGCAGGTTCACGGCGTACTGATCGTCGAGGTCGGCCAGGCTCGCGATGCTCATGGGGCTGCTGCGGTAGACGCCGGCCGAATGGACCAGCACGGAGACCTCGCCGAGAGTCTCCCGCGCCGTCTCCGCCAGTTCCTCCCGCCCGCACGCGTCGGTGATCTCGGTGGCGAAGACCCGTATGTCGAGCCCGCGCCGGTCGGCGGTGTGGGTGAGCCGGGACAGGGCCGCGTCATCGCGCCCCGTTGCCAGGACGGCCGCGCCGGCCGCCGCGAGATCGAGTGCCACGGCGTGGCCGATGCCGCTGGAGGCACCGGTCACCACCGCCGCCCGGCCCGCGAGGCGGCCCCGGGGCGGGTCATCACCATCGATCAGCGGCCGCACCATGAGAGACGAGCAACCCTAACGTTAGCGGAAGGTTCGACTGCCCCAACCCTACGACGAAACCCGTGGAGCCGAACGGACTGGGTCGGCCGCGCCGTGCCATGTCCCGCGGTCAGGAGTCGATCAGGTCCGAGATTCGCCCCAGACCCACGATCTCCCCGTCCTCCACCTTGTAGAGATAGACCGTCGGTGCCCGGAGCTCGCCGGTGGCCTCGAACGCAACGTCCCTGGTGACGCCCTTCCAGTCGACGTCCGCGAAGGCCCGGACGACGGCGGCGCGGTCCGGGTTGTCGCCGATGGTCCGGAGCACCCGCACCACAGCGTTGGTGGCGTCATAGGCCTCGGCGGAAAAGACTCCCGGCGGCATTCCACCGTTGAGCCGCCCGTAGGAGGCCACGAAGTCGTCCGCCCCCGGCCGGTCTCCGTCTCCGTCGGCGGCGCCGGCCTCGGCGCCGTCGCCGTCGCCGTCGCCGAGGTCGGCACAGGCGCAGGAGAAGTAGGTGCCCTCGGCGACGTCCGCGCCGGCCCGGGTGACGAACCGGGGGTCCCGCGAGCCGTCACCGGCCATCAGGGTGCCGGCGAAGCCCTTGTCGCGCAGCGCCGCGGCCAGTCGGGCGAAGTCGGCGTAGTACCCGGCGTAGTAGACGACGTCCGGCGCCTCGGTGGCGATCCGTGCGGCCTGGGCGGTGTAGTCGCGGGTCGGGTCGATGCCGTCATGGATGACGTCCACCCCGTCGGAGTTCAGCTCCGCCTCGAGTGCGGTCGACAGGCCGATGCCGTACTCGCCGCGGTCGTCGATCGAGTAGACCTTCGTCGCCTCGAGCACGGTGGAGATGTAGTCGGCGACGGCCCGGCCCTGCACCGAGTCGGGGGCGATCGCGCGGAAGAAGGTGGTGAAGCCCAGATCCGTCAGGGCCGGGCCGGTGGCGGACGGAGTCACCGAGAGCAGGCCCGCCTCGCTGTAGAACGGCTCACTGACCTCGGTGGTGTCGGTGCGCAGCGGCCCGATGACCGCCAGGACGTCGGAGTTCCCGGTGAGGCTGCGGGCCGCGCCCGGTGCCCGGTCGGTCGAGCCGGCGTCGTCGACCTGGACGAGCCTGAGCCGGAACGGCACGCTGGCGTCGGCGTTGACTTCCTCGACGGCCGTCCGCACGCCGGCGAGAGCGTTGAGGCCGAGCTTGCGGTCATCGCCGGAGAGCATGCCCTGGAAGCCGATGGTGATGGTCCGCCGACCGTCACCGGGGGCGTCGTTCCGGCCGAGCCCGCAGGCCGTGAGGCCCGCCACCAGCACGGCGGCGAGGGCGATCGCGCCCCTGGCCGGTCGCCTGATCATGTTGTGCGCCCCCCTTGCGTCCACGCGCCGCGGCGATGCCGCAGGACCCAGTCCTACGCGACGGCGACGCGCCGGGACGCGGCGCCCGGCCCGTTCGGGCCGGGCGCGTCTCCGGGCGTCTCCGGGCGCCCGGCCAGGGCCGGGGCTACCCGCCGGATTCCCAGCCGGGAGGGCTGGTGCCGAGGGACGCCGGTGCCATGGTCCACGCGGGGGCGCGGCCGTCCACCGCTCCCGGAGGCGCCACGTAGGAGAGCTCACCGAACTCACTCCGCAGTCGCCGGCAGAACTCCTCGACATCCGCCCTGGTCAGGTCGGGTGCGGCGAGGGTGTCATGGTGGCCCAGGTCCTGCAGCCAGCGGCCGGTCCGGGCCAGCGAGGCCCGCACGTGCCAGCTCCCGCCCTCGGTGGCGCGCCGGGCGAGCGCTGACAGAACGCCGGAGGCGAGCAGGTAGGCGGTCGCGTGGTCCAGGACGGGTGCGGGCAGCGGGTGCGGACGGTCGCGTCCGCCGGCCCGCGCCGCTGTCACCGAGATTCCCGACGCCGTCTGGACCAGGCTGTCGAAGCCGCGCAGGCCACTCCACGGACCGCTCCGGCCGTAGGCGCTGATCGTGGCGACGACGATCCCCGGTCGCATACGAGCCAGTGCCTCCGGACCGAACCCCAGCCGGTCGAGCGCACGCGGCCGGTAGGACTGGATCACCACGTCCGCTGTCGAGACCAGCTCGGCCAGCCGGCGCGCGTCCGCGGCGACCCGCAGGTTGAGGAAGGTGTTGCGCTTGCCGAACCCGGTGTCGATCAGCAGCGATCGGACCTCCGGCAGGTGCGCGGCGCCCACCCGCAGCACCTCGGCGCCGTAGCCGGCCAGTATCCGGGCGCAGACCGGCCCGGCGATGACGCGGGTCATGTCCAGCACGCGGAGGCCCTCGGCGGGCAGGTCGGCCGGCGGCAGCGGGACGGCGGCACCCGGCCCCACCTGCTCGGTCTCCAGCAACGGAAGCTCGGCGACCGCCCGTGCCTGGCGGTGGACACGCCATTCCTCCTCCTCGCGGGCCATCGTGGCGCACATGCCCATCGCCTGGAGCTCCAGCTCGAGAGACTCGGCCTCGAAGCGCCCGACGGCCCGCTCGACCGCGGCACGGTCGTTCGGCACGTCCAGCAGGTCCAGGATCCCGTTGCGGTGGTGCGGGAAGTTGCAGTGCAGCTGGACCCACCGGTCGTCCGCCGTCCGGTAGTAGCCCGAGATCGGGTCCCAGGGGCTCGGCAGGGGGCGCCCGTCGAGCCGCAGATAGCGCTCGCTCCGGAACGCCGCGCAGGCGTGTCGGGTGTCCACCGCGATCGCCGGCTGGTCACCGGTGGACAGGCCCCCGGTGTTGCGCACGCCGAGTAACCGCCCCGCGCCGACAGCCGCCGCGGCCACACTGGACGCAGCCACGGTCGTCACCCGATACAGACTCGGCAGGACGTCGGGAGGACCGGTCACCTTGAGCCGGTCCGTGATCCCCGGGTCGCCCACGAGCATCGCGACCTGGTCGGCGATCATCGCGTTGTCGGCCATCTCCCCATCCCGTGAAGCGGATCAAGCACGCCGCCTGATGAGTGATCGGCCGGACCGCGCGCGTCACCTCCTCCCCCGGGCCATGTCCCAGAGTGAGGCTTATGTGACGGACAGCATTGCACACGCCGGCTGTCCCACGCACGCAACACCTCCTACGGGCACGTCACTGACTCCCAGGGCGCCAGAAACGCCCGCAGCCTGCCCACCTCGACGCCGCCCCCGAGCACCTTCGGGACGCCGATCGCCGCGAGCCGCGTCTCGTCCACCGCATCCGGGCCGCGGAGGGCGCCGAGGCGACGCAGCGCGGCGACCAGCACCGGCATGGCCGCCCGCTGGGAACCGTCCTCGATCTTCACCGCGGCTGCGAGGCCGCTCGCCGTCGCGGCCACCGAGACACCCTCGGCGCCGTCCTTGGCGATGATCCACGGCACCGCGAGCATCAGCTCCGTGTCCGGCCGGCCCGGGCCGCCGACGCGGTCGGGGAAGGCGCGCATCGCCGCCGCGACCCGCTGCCGCGGCGACGGCGGCCCCGAAGCGGCCAGGGCGATCCACCGCATCCCGCGGGCCAGGCCGACCAGCGGGATCCCGAACAGGGGCGCGCCGCACCCGTCGACCACGGTGCCCGCCACCGGCCCGCCGACCAGCTCCTCGATCGACGCCCGGATCCGGCGCTGCAGCGGATGGTCCGGGTCCAGGTAGCCGTCCACCGGCCAGCCGGAGGCCACACAGCAGGCGATCATCCCGGCGTGCTTGCCGGAGCAGTTCATCAACAGCGGCTCGGGCCGACCACCAGCAGCGAGGTGCCGCTCGCAGGCGAGCCGCCCGAGCGGGAGGTCCGGCGGGCAGGCCAGGTCGGCCGGGGTCCGCCCGACCGCCGCGAGGACCGCCCGGACGGCTGCCAGCTGCGCGGGCTCGCCGCTGTGCGACGAGCACACGATCGCGAGCAGCTCGGGTGGAACGCCCCGCCCGCCCGGGCCGAACGCGCGGTCGAGCCCGGCCGCCAGCATGCCGACGGCCTGCATCGGCTTCACGGTGGACCGCGGGGAGATCACGGCGCCCGGATCGCCGGCGGACAGCTCCACGGTGCCGTCCGGTCCGAGCCCCACGACGGTGCCCCGGATCCGGCTTTCGACCAGGACATCCACCTCGGACACCCGACCGCGCAGCACCTCGGCGACGACCGGCGGCGCCCCCGCCGCGCACCCCGTCCCGTTCATGATCGCGGAGCCGTCATGGCCTCAGGCTACGTGGGCTCCGGCCGCCGGTCGCCTCGACAGGCGGCCTCCCACGGGGACGGATGGCGGTGTGAGTTGCCTTTTCCAACCCATCGGTCCAGACTGAGGGAGCACAGTGAGTCTGGTTTTCGGACTTACTCGGGACGAAGGAGCATCCGATGCGTGACGCCGTCGTCGTCGAAGCGGTACGGACCCCGATCGGGCGCGGGCGGGCCAGCGGGAGCCTCGCCCCGGTCCACCCCGTCGACCTGCTCGCCCACAGCCTTTCCTCGGTCGTCGAGCGGTCCGGGGTCGACCCCGCCCTGATCGACGACGTGATCGCCGGCTGTGTCACCCAGGCCGGGGAGCAGTCCGCGAACATCGCCCGCTGGGCCGGGCTCGCGGCCGGGCTGCCCGAGTCCGTGCCGGCGACCACCATCGACCGGCAGTGCGGCTCGTCCCAGCAGGCCGTGCACTTCGCCGCCCAGGGGGTGATCTCCGGCGCGTACGACCTGGTGCTCGCCGCCGGCGTCGAGTCGATGGGCCGCGTGCCGATGGGCTCCGCGGCGCTCCCCGGCGACAGCCGCGGGATCCGCCTCAACGAGCGGTACCCGGCCGGCCTCGTCCCGCAGGGGATCAGCGCCGAGCTGATCGGCGCCCGCCGGGGCATCAGTCGCGCTGAGATGGACGAGTTCGCGCTCGCCAGCCATCTGCGCGCCGCCGCGGCCGCGCAGGACGGACTGTTCACCCCCGAGATCGCACCGGTGAAGGTCACCCGCCCGGACGGGTCCGTGGTCGAGGTGGCGGCGGACGAGGGCATCCGCCCGACCTCGAGCCTGGCGGCGCTCGCCGGCCTGCGTCCCGCGTTCTACGACGAGGCGAGCGCGGCCCGCTTCCCGGAGATCGGCTGGAGCGTGACCGCGGGCAACGCCTCGCAGATCAGCGACGGGTCGGCAGCCCTGCTGATCACAACCTCCGAGCGTGCCCGGGAGCTGGGTCTGCGCCCACGGGCACGGCTGCACAGCTTCGCGGTCGTCGGCGACGACCCCTTCCTGATGCTGCGCGGCGTGATCCCCGCGACCCGCCGCGTCCTGGAGCGTTCCGGACTGCGGCTCGACGACATCGACCTGTTCGAGGTGAACGAGGCGTTCGCCGCGGTGGTCCTCGACTGGCGCGCCGAGATCGGCGCCCCGGCGGAGAAGGTGAACGCCCGGGGCGGAGCGATCGCTCTCGGCCACCCGCTCGGGGCCAGCGGTGCGCGGATCATGACGACCCTGGTGCACGCGCTGGAACAGACCGGTGGACGGTTCGGCCTGCAGACGATGTGCGAGGCCGGCGGCCTTGCCAACGCGACGATCATCGAGCGGCTCTGACGCCGTCGGCGGTGGACCCACCCCCGGGTGCTGACGCCCGGGCGGGCGACAGGCCGGCATCGTGCGCGATGCCGGCCTATCCTTGGCTCGTGCCCGCCTACGAGTACCGATGCCGTGTGTGCGACGCGTCCTTCGAGGTGCGTCGCGGGATCAACAGTGACACGACCGCCGCGGCCCCGTGCCCCGCAGGTCACCTGGAGACCTCACGGGTCTTCTCCGCGGTGGCGGTGAGCCGTGGTGCGTCGGCGCCCGCGATGGCCGCCGCACCCGCCGTCGGTGGTGGCGGCGGGGCCTGCTGCGGGGGCGGCTGCTGCGGCTGACCTGCGGCTGACGTCATCCGACCAGCGCCTCAGGACTGTTTCAGGGCTTCAGCGCTTGGCCGTTCTTCAGCGGCTCTTCAGCGGCCGGCTGTTTCCGCTCTCCGGGCGTCTGGTGTCACTGTCCCCAGGGCGGGTCGCCGCAGGCGTGACGGGGCGTCGCCCTCGCGACGCCCTGCTGCGGGTACCGACGTCCACCTGCCGCTCGCGCTGGCCGCCGGCCGCGGCAGCACGCTCGGCGATCAGCCGGCGCGTGATGATCCGCATGGTCTCGACGCGCTCCTGCTCGTCGAGACCACCGGCGAGCGTCACCAGCAGGTCGGAGGATCCTGCTCCACCCACACCCAAGGTCCCAGCCATGGCTGTCCCCTACCCAGGTTCAGCGGTCGGCACGCTCCACCGGCCCGTCTGAGGACGGGGCGGGTGTCGACCCGGGCGCGGTCGTCGGCGCGGGCCGGCCCCCCCGCGACAGCGAGGCGCCGCCGGTCCGCACCAGTCGACGCATCGCGCCACTCGCCTCACGCCGGTAGTCGGCAAACGCCTGCCGCGCGGCCCGCCGGAGCTCGTCGGTCGGCACCGCCCAGTCGATGCCAGGACGCCCCAGCACCAGGCCGGTAGCGACGAGCAGGGTCCAGAAACCCAGCACGGCGCCTACCGCGAACAGGTCCAGGGCCCCCACCAGCGCTGATCCGACGAGCAGCATCGCCGCCCCGATCAGTGCGAAGGCGACCGGGTGCGCGGACACCCACCGGGACACCCGGTGGTCTCCGCTGACCGGCCGCCGCCGCTGACCGGCCGCCGCGCGCCGCGGCCGGGCGGCAGGCCGCCGCTGACCGGTGGCCGGACCACGTTGCCCGGTCGGTTGTCCGGTCGGCTGCCCGGTCGGCTGCCCGCTCGCCGCGGGGCGTGCCCTGCCGTCCGGCTTCCCCCGCCCGGATCCCTCCGGGCCGGTGGTGGGAGGGCCGTCGGCCCCGTCCAGAGGTTCGGGCCGCACCGCGAGCGGGCTGGGAACCTCTGCTCGCGCGGTGGGCCGGGTGCGTCGGTTCGTGCGTCGTTCCAGGACAGGACCATCCATGCCAGGCTTCTGCCCGGCGTTCGCTCCTCGTACCGCCCCGTCCGCCATCGACATCCTTGTTCACCCACAACGTTTCTCACCCAGGTCAGCAGGTTTACGGGTCGGGAGCCGCCCACCACTCGCACCGGACCGCGCCCAGGGGTGGTGCAAAGAGGTCAGGGGTGGTGCGAAGAGGTTCAGTAACGCCGGGACTCGACGTGGGCGTCGGAACGCAACGCCCTCCAGAGCTGGCCCAGCGAGGTGAACTGGACGCCTTCCGGTGCCCCGCGGACCTCGTCCACCACCCGGTCGGGCGCATGGTGGTGGCGCAGGTGGTCGACGACCTCGTCCCGTTCGGCGGGGAAGACCGCCCGGCCCAGCCAGCGGCCCAGCTCCGAGCGCTCCTCGACGTCCGCCGGGGTCATCCCCGGTGGCGTGCTGCCGAGCAGCCCCGCACCGTCCGGACGGGCGGCGAGCGCCGACGCCTCCTCGGCCGGCGGCTCGGGGGATCTCCATTCCTCGGCGCGGGTGTCCCGGCGTGCGCGGACCATGCCCAGGACCTCGTGAGCCATCACCTCGTCGCGCACAGGTCCGTGTTTGGCACTGCCCCGATCCATCGACATGTGACGTCCTCTCCGTTCGGATGCCCCGCGACCCGGTGGCGTCGCCGGTTCGTGACCGGCGACGCCACCGGCGTGTCCTGTGCCCTACCCGCAGCAGGCGGTCAGGCCCACCTCGGACCAGACGTTTCCCGCCCCGGTGGCACATTCGGGCGACCGCCCGGCAGCCCGGAGCAGGTGCCCGCCGAAGCAGGTGCCCGGCTAGCGCTGGCGGCGGCCGGAGAGAAGGTCGCGGGCCCGGTCGGCCACGCCCGTTCCCACCCCGACGAGGACGTTGAACGGCGGCCGGTCGGGGGCGCCCGGGTGCGGTCGGGTCGGCGCGACCACCTTGGCGCCCTCCACCAGTTCGGCGAGGCGGCGGCGGTCCTGGACCGGCATGAGCCGCCGCAGCACCGGGAACCAGCCCTTCTCCTCCTCCCGCACATGCCCGCGCACCACACGCATCAGCTCGCGGGCCAGCGGGTCGAAACCGGCGTCCATCGGCTTCATCCGGTCCAGCCGGCTCATGATCCGCTCGGCTTCGGCGTGCTCGGCGATCTCCCGGTCGACGATGGTGTGGCCGTTCGGGAGCACGAGGCGCGCCCGTGGGTAGACGTACATCTCCTCGGCCTCGGCGTGTCGCACGAGCTCGATGATGATGTTGGTGATCAGGCGCCGGCGCTCGACCGCGGACGGGGTCCGCTCGTAGTCGCGGAACCACTGCTCGATCCTGGTGTGGTCGGCGGTCAGGACATCGACGACGTCTGGCTCGCGCATGTCAGGCCTCTTCCGTCCAGGGGCGGTGGGCCATCCGCCGCCCTCGCGGGCGAGGCCTTCCCCGACCGCGACAACAGAACCCTCGCCGTGACGGAGATGTCACGAAGAGCAAGCGCCGTGGGCGCCGACCTCGTACAGGGCGAAGGCCCGGCCGATCACCGGCCGGGCGACGTTGCGCACCGGCACCCCGCCGGCGGTACGGCCCTTCTCCGATCCGCCATGGGCGTGCCCGTGCAGCGCCAGCTGGGCGTGGCCGCCGTCGACAGCCTCCGCGAGGTGGTAGCTGCCGAGGAACGGGAAGATCTCCGGGCGTTCACCGGCGAGCGTGTCCGGGACGGGCGAGTAGTGCGTGAGCGCGATCCGGATGTCGCACTCCAGGGCATCGAGGGCACCGCGCAGCGCGGCACTCACCTCCTTCGAGTGACGGACGAACGCCTTCATCAGCGGTTCGCCGAAGTCGCTGCCGCTGGCCCCCGCGAACCCGCCGCCGAAACCCTTCGCACCGGCGACCCCGAGGCAGGTGTCACCGACCCGCAGCACCATCCCCTCGCCCTCCAGCGTGCGGACGCCCGCCTGGGCCAGCACCTTGACCACCTGGTCGGGCTGGTCCCCGTGGTGGTCGTGGTTTCCGAGCACGGCGATCACCGGGATCTCGGCCCCGGCGAGCTCGCCGGCCACCACCTCGGCCTCCGCCACGCTGCCGTGCTGGGTGAGGTCGCCGGCGATCAGGAGGACGTCGGCGAGGTCACCGATCCCGACCAGGCAGGGCGCGAACGACCCCGGCGAGTCGGTACCCAGGTGAATGTCACCGACGGCGGCAATTCTGATCACGACACGCTCTCCACCGTCGGCGGGGACTCCTGCTGCGACACGGTGACCTGGTTACGGATCGGCCGGTCGGGAACGATCTCGGCGAGCACGATGTCGACAGCGGTCCGGCGGGTCTCCATGGCCACCTCGCCCCGCACGATGACGGCGTCCGACGCCACGGCGACCTCCAGGCCCAGCTCGGCGACCCGCGGGTCCTCCGCCAGACGTTCACGCAGCTCGCCGGCGAGGTACTCGGCCGGTTCGGTGACGTCCAGCTGTCCGGCCGCGGCCGAGGCGCTCTCGGGCGCGCCGGTCACCGCCCCGCTACCGGCCGGCGGGGTGGTCACCGCCTCGCCCGCAGACCCCCCGCCGGAGGACGGCAGGCCGACGGGCGACGGACCGGCGGACGCTGGACCGGCGGACGCTGGACCAGTGAACGGTGGACCAGCGAACGGTGGACCGGCGGGAGAGGGAGACAGACCGCCGGGAGACAGGCGTGCGGGCGCGGGAATGAGCTGCAACCGGGTCGCCACGAGCAGGGCCGCCTCGGCGAACGGCGACTCAGCGGTGGCCTGGCGCACCTGCGTCCAGTCCACCTGCTCCCGCATCGCCCGGATCATCGGGATGACCCGGCCCAGATCGCAGTAGCGCTCGTCCAGAGCAAGCAGGGTCATCTCGAACCAGTCGGTGGCGTCCAGCACCGGCATCCGGACCGAGTCGACCGACATGTCCCGCGACCGGGCCAGCATCTCGTCGGTCACCGCCCGCCCGACCGGGTGGTGGATCAGGTCCACCAGGACGTCGCCGTCATAGACCTTGGTCAGCCAGTCCTCCGGCGGGTCCACCGGGCGCAGCCCGGCGTCGCACAGGACGTCCACCGCCCGCGGGACGTCCGTCTCCCGGAGCATGAAGTCGACATCGTGCACCGGCTCGGGCCCGCCGCGTGCCCAGCAGGCGTAGCTGCCGCCGAGCGCGAAGGGGATCTGCGCCTCCTTGAGCGTGACGGCGACCCGTTTCAGGCTTTCCCGCAGACCGCGGGGTGCGTCATCCATGACGGTCGGGTACCCACGCCGATCGTTCTGACTCCCCGAACGCCACATCCGTGTCGGTCGGTCCCGCATCGGGCCGCGGGCGGGCGCATCACCGCCAATTCGGACACAACCTCGGTGCCGCACCACGGTGACACAGGCGACCCTATGGTCGTGTTCACGACACGTAAGCACACGGTCTTCCACCGGCTGCATCCGCACGGGCATGGCACCGTTTCCCGCCGGCAGGTGCCCTCCCGGACACGGCAGGTAGGCCGTGCGGGTCGCGCCGCCAAGGGGCCCGACCGGGGCGGTACGAAGAAGTCCGCCTTGTTGTTCCCGGCCGTGACGGACGTGACGTACGCATCCCGACCCTGGACGACTGTATGCGGCACAGGACACTCGTCAGGCGATATTTCCTGACATAGGTCTCGCTGACATATCTGGTCCCAGGGTTGCGACCTGTTCCCGGGAAGTTGGCCGGGCCGCCGCGAAGACCCAGGTCCTGCGGCCTGGCAAGGGCCCGCTCGGGCTACGCCAAACACGGCACGGCCACACCGACGAGCAGCCTGAATCGATCCCCCGGCACCGGTCTGCCCCCGGACGGCGCCATGTCAGGCACACTCACTGAGCACGATGACCATCATCGGAGATCGGCGGCGGAGGTCCGGCACCGCGCGATCCATATCTTTCGGTAACCGGTGATGTTTTTGGAACATGCCGGATGAGTTACCCGTTCCGGGGGGTCGCCCTCGTTCGATTCCTCCGGCTTGCCGGCAACGGGCGTACAGATGCGAGATGATGACCAACACGAAGCCCTGCCGTCGGGCGCACGAACGTCCCCGCCCTACAGCCCGGAATGGAACGAAGCCCTGACCCCGCTCACACGATCCGAGCATGTGACCATCCAGACCCGTGAGGACGCCGTGAACCAGCGATACCCGGGACCGAGACGGCCGGCCGAGGAGACCGACCCCGGCCGTGCGCGGCCCGTCGCAGACCTGTCGACACACCCCGGACAGCTCGCCCGCCGTCTGCAGCAGGTCACATATCAACTCTGGACGGCAGTCGTCTCCACCGAGACGACTCCGCCGCAGTTCGTCGTTCTCAACAGCCTGCTCGCCGACCCCGACATCGACCAGCGCACGCTGGGTGAACGGGCGTCGCTCGACCGCTCCACCGTCGCCGACGTCGTGGCCCGCCTCGTGCAGCGCGGCCTGATCCGCCGTGTCCGCGATCCTCGCGACGGCCGCCGCAACGTCCTGCGGCTGACGCAGCGCGGCGAGGCGACCCACAGCCATGTCGCGAGCCGGGTGGAACGCATGAACGACCTGCTGCTCTCCCCCCTGTCCACCGACGAGCGCACAGCGCTGCGCTCCATGCTGACGCGGATCATCGAGTCCGTGCCGGCGATCTCAGCGGCGGAAGGGACCGCCGCGGTCTGACGCGGGATCGGCCTCACCTCTCAGATCTCAGATCTCAGAAAGATCGAACTACCAAGAGTAGTGGGGCCGACACCCGTCGCCTAGGTTGGAGGGGTCCACCCGTCCGACCAGCCCGAGCGATGGGGACGATGCCGCGCAGACGCTTCCGGCACCAGCTGCGCCCCTGGCATCGCCGGCGCTCGTGGCACCGCCGGCGCTCGTGGCACCGACCGCTTTCCGTACATCGCCCACGTTCCGCGCATCGCCCGGCTTCGTCGCACCCGCCCGAAGTGAACAGTCCGCGCCCTGCAGTGCCGACGGACGGTCGGCCAGACCCTCCGTCCGGCCGGCTCCTGATCGCGGGAGCTCTCGTCCTGGCGGTCGCGGCCGTGGGTTTCGGGCTGTATCCAGACATCCTGAGCCGGCATCTGCTGACTGTCGGCAGTGATCCCGGTGGCATCCGCGCCACCCATCCGGACGCCACCACCCATCCGGACGCCACCGCCCGGTCGGCCTGGCCACCGTCGACGGGAGGTCCGTCAGGCGGCCGCGCCCCGGACCGGGAGGCCACGGAACTGACGCTGATCTTCAGCGGCGGGCTTCTCCTGACCGCTGCCGCGGCCGGTGCGACACTGGCGCCGCTCGGCAGTCTGCTCTCCTCCGCCGATCTCGCGGTCTGTCAGGGCCCCGTCATCCTCACCGGAGCGCCCGAGCCAGCCGCCGAGGCACTGCGCCGGGCCGGTTTCGACGCCTGTGCCACCGCGACCGGCCACACCGCCCAGCTGGGGGACGCGGACAGAAGCAGCCTGCTGGACGCGCTCGACGGCGCCTCGATCACCCACAGCGGAGCGGCGCGCGACCGCGCCGAGGCCGGAGCACTCACCATGCTGCCGGTCCACGGTGCCCAGATCGCGCTGCTTTCGGCCACCGACGCGGGCCAGTCCGCGACCGCCCGGGGGGCGACGGGCGGTGACACCGACGGAGGAGTCGACCGCCTCGACCCCGCGCGGATCCTGCAGGACGCGGCCCGCGCCCGGGACGCCGGAGCCGACCTGGTCATCGCTTCACTGGACTGGGGTGGCCCCCCGCCGACCGAACCGGCCGCATCGACCCCACCGACCGAACGGCAGCGTCTCACCGCCCGCGAGCTGCTGGGCTCGCCGTTGATCGACCTGGTGGTGGGTTCGGGCAGCGGCGCGGTGCAGCCGTTCGAGGCAGTCAACGGAAAGTACGTCGCCTACGGCATGAGCGCCGCCACGGCCTCCGCCGCGGGTACCCGTGGCAGCACCCCGGGGAATACGCCCGACAGCGCCCGGAGTCGGGACGGCCTGCTGCTGCATGTGCTGGTACGCAACACCGGGCTTGGCTGGATGATCGCCGGCCTCACCTACAGCCCCACCTGGACCAGGGATGACGGTGCCGTTCTTCCCGTTGCCGACGCCCTCGACGATCCGGGCACCGCCCTCGGCGTCCGGTCGGAGCTGACCGCCTCCTGGCTGCGAACAGTCGCCGCCGTGACCGGGCTCGGGCCTGTGGACGGAACCCGCCCCGACCGCGCGCCCCGCCACTTCGACACCGGCCCGGCGTCGGCTGTGCCCCCTGGGGACGGGACCACGAACGGGACCACGAACGGGACCACCGGCTGAGCTGAAAGCCACCGGGCCGGCCTTCAGCGCGCAAGCTGTCGAATCTGCGCCGAAGTACCGCTAGCGTCTGCGGTGCAGCAGACCTCTCTGACCCGGTGAACAACCTCGCGCCACTCGTTACCCATGGATCCCAACCGTCCGTACTGGCCGGTCCCCTCCCTTGGAGGCAGTACCCGTGACCTCGCCCGACACCGCGGCGCTCGTGCTCAGAATCGTCGTGGGCCTGACCATCGTCGCCCACGGCTACAACCACATTTTCGGGCCCGGCGGTGTGCAGGGCACCGCGGGCTGGTTCTCGAGCATGGGCCTGCGGCCCGGCATCGTGCATGCCTGGATGTCCGGCCTGACGGAACTCGCGGCCGGTTTCGGGCTCGCTTTCGGGTTCCTGACCCCGTTCAGCGCGGGCGCGATCATCGGGACCATGGTGGTGGCAGGGATCACCGCCCACCGCAAGAACGGCTTCTTCATCTTCAAGCCGGGCCAGGGGTACGAGTACGTGCTCATGATCGCGGTTGTCGCGGCCGGCATCGCGATCCTCGGGCCGGGCAGGGCGTCCCTGGACCACGCGATCGGAATCGACCTCGACGGGTGGGCCGGCGGCCTCATCGCCGTCGGGCTGGGAGTCGTCGGCTCGGCCGCCCTGCTCGGCGGCGCCTGGCGGCCGGAGAAGCCGGCGCCCACCACCTGACTGTCGGGCGCCACCTGCTTGCCGGGCGCCTCGGGCCCGCGGCGATCTCGTGATCGCCCGTGATCGCCCGGCGCCTCGCCCAGGCCGGCCGCCACCTCCTGACCGCCCGGCGGTCAGGAGGTGGCGGCCGCTGTCGTTTTCCGACCCGAACCGGCCCGACAGAGCCCGGTCGGCCAGCGCCGGCGGTCCGGACCTGATCGGCGATGTCAGTGGGGCGGCGGTCCCGCCCCACCGGCCTCAGCCGGGCAGAACGCCGGCCGCGCGGCGGCGGCCGGCCCTGGTCCGGCGCGGGTCGGGGCTGGCCGAGTCCGGGAAGCGGCGCAGGTACTCGCGCTCGAGTTCGAGCATGCGCTGGGTGTGCGTCTCGAATGCGTCCTCGCTCCCGGTGAGGAAGGTGTCATGCCTGGTCAGGTGCAGATGGCGTACCTCCCGCACAAGGTCGGCATCGGACAGTTCAGGGGCGGGGATTCCCTCGGGGCGATGGCTCATGTCAGACAGCTACCCGTAACCCGACTACCCGGAACCGCCGCGGGCGCCGCGCCGGCGACGCCGGGAAGCAGATCGGGGCCGGGCGGCGGGGGAACCGGGTCCGGCAGCGGACTCGGGGGTATCGGGTCCGGACCAGGGCCCGGAGGCACCGGATCCGGCCCTGGACCCGGCGGCACCGGGTCCGGACCAGGGCCCGGAGGCACCGGATCCGGCCCTGGACCCGGCGGGACGGGGTCTGGCCCGGGGCCCGGAGGCGTGACGGCGTGCTGCGGATCCGCTCGTCGCGGGATGGCGATGCGCATAACCGGAACCTCCAGCTGTGAGCCGGTCGCAGGGGCCCGCTCGGGCCAGGCCCGAGCGGTGTTGCTCACCCCGCCGCGGGTGACCGCGCGGCCCGCGCCGGGTGATCTCTCCTGGTCGCCTACCCCTCCCACCCCGTCGCACACCCGGCCCGCCGAACCACGGTGCGTGGGCCGCCGCTACGATGCCCGGACAACGTCGGCCATCTCCGGACAACGCCGTGACCTGCGGTCGAACGTCCGGCCGAGGTCCAGGCGGCGGGACGTCCAGACGGTGGGACGTCCAGACGGTGGGACGTCACCACCGGCCGAAGGGCCCAGGCCGCGACGGTCAACGGAGGGGTGCCGGTGGGGGAGCCGATCCTCGCGATCGACTACGGCACCTACCAGGCATCCGCGGCACTGGTCGTCGACGGTCAGGTCGCGCTGGTCCGGGAGCCGGCGAGCGGTGCCGTGGCCTGGCCCTCCTCGGTTCTCGCGGACGGTGACCAGCTGCTCGTCGGCACCCTCGCCGAGCGCCGCAAACGCATCTGGCCGGCTGCCTACCACGGCGGGGTGAAGCGGGCGCTGACCCGCAGCACCGGCATCGTGCTGGACGGCCGCAGCCACCCCCCTGCCGGGCTGGTGACCGCGGTCCTCACGGCGCTGCGCACCGAGGCCGAGGCCCAGTTGGACGGGGTGGCGCTGCGCCGGGCCGTGGTCACCGTCCCGGCGAGCTATGACCCGGCCGGGCCCCTGCGCCACACGATGATCAACGCCGCCGAGGAGGCCGGGTTCGTCGACGTCGATCTGCTCGCCGAGCCGGTCGCGGCCGCCTGGGCGCCGCCCGGACCCGCCAGCCCCCGGCCGGGTGATCTCGTGCTGGTCTACGACCTCGGCGGCGGCACCTTCGAGGCGTCCCTGGTCATGTTCGGGGAGGGCGGGCGGCACGAGCTGCTCGGTCACAGCGCGCTGCACGACTGCGGCGGGCGGGATTTCGACCAGCTCCTCTACGACGAGATCCTCGGCCACTACGGTCCCGGGCTGGAGCCGCTGCTCAACCCGTCCGGTGTCGGAGAGGTGTTCCAGACCGCCGCCAGCCGCACCCGCCACGAGCTGCTCGACTTCGCCCGCGCGGTGAAACACCAGCTCACCGACGTCGCTTTCGTCGAGGACGTGTTCAGCCCCGCCGGGCTGCTCGTCAGCCTGGACCGGGACCGGTTCACCAAACTGGCCTCGCCCACCCTGGCCCGGACGATGGCCTGCTGCCAGCACCTGCTGGAGACCACCGGGATCACGCCGGAGCAGCTCGCCGGGGCGCTGCCCGTCGGCGGCGCGTCCCGGATGCCGGTCGTCACCGAGATTCTCGCCGGGCGGCTGGGGGTGGGCACCGACTGGCCTGCGCAGCACGTGTTCGCCCTGCCCGATCCGGACCAGGCCGTCGTACTCGGCGCGGCCTCCTGGGCGGCGACGGTGTCGACGCGGCGGATCGTCGCCGCCCGGCCCAATCCGGTGGTGCAGCCAGCCCGCTGGGACATTCCGGGTGGGCGGGCGACCATGGTGCGCTGGCTCGTCGAGCCCGGCGCGCGTTTCGACGCCGGGTCGGTGCTCGCCCGGGTCCGGCTCCGCGACGGCGCCCTGTTCGACCTGGCCGCGGAGGCCCCCGGCAGCCTCGTCGAGACCCATGCCGAGCCGGGCGCGCCCGTGCGGGACGTCGACTGGCTGGCCACCACGCTGCCCTCCGGCCCGGCCCCGGCCGGCGGCACCGCCCTGCCGGCCGACCTGCGCGGCTTCGAGCGCACCAGCCGCCCGTCCCGCAACGTCGAGGTGACGGCGCGGAGCACGCTGAGCGGCCACGAGCGGGACGTCACCTGCGCGGCCTTCTCCCCCGACGGCACCCTGCTGGCCACCACCAGCCGGGACGGGGCCCGGCTGTGGGACGTCGCCACCGGCCGCGCCGCCGGCCGGTTGGCCGGGCGGCGGATCGCCGGCCTGCACGGCTGCGCGTTCTCCCCCGACGGGCGGCTGCTCGCCACGACCGGCGCCGACAAGACCGCACGGGTCTGGGAGATCGCGACCGAACGGGCGGTGCTGAACCTCACCGGCCACAAGGGCCCCGTCTACGGCTGCGCGTTCTCCCCCGACGGGACCATGCTGGCCACCGTCAGCACCGATCGCACCGTCCGGTTGTGGGGGGTGTCGACCGGTTCCTGCCTCGCGACACTCGCCGGCCACCGCGGCGCTGTCTACGGCTGCGCGTTCTCCCCCGACGGCCACCTGCTTGTCACCGCCGGCGCCGACCAGACCCTGCTGTGGGACGCGGCACGCGGCGAGAAGATCCGTGACCTCGACGGCCACACCAACTTCGCGAACGGCTGCTCGTTCTCGCCCGACGGCCTGTTGCTGGCCACGACCAGCAACGACGGCACCCGGCTGACCGACGTTCCGACCGGGACGGCGACGCTGACCCTGCCGGGCTCCGCGCAGAGCTGCGCGTTCTCCCCCGACGGGCTGGTGCTGGCGACCGCGAGCACCGACGACACCGCCCGGCTGTGGGATGTCGCCACGGGCACCGCGGTGGCGACGCTGACCGGCCACACCAGCACGGTGATGGCGTGCGCGTTCGCCCCCTACGGCCTGCTGCTCGCGACGACGAGCACCGACATGACCGCCCGTCTCTGGGACATCACCTACGTCCCCGACAGCACCATCCGCTGACCACCCCCGAGCAACCCCCCATTACCCTGCCAACGGCAGACATACGGGGGAGAGTGCGGAGGTGCGGGCATGTCCGGATGGGAGAGGGCCGCAGGCAGGGGGCGCGGGGTCGTCGAGACACCCACCCGCCTGATCGGGCCGGGGCTGCGGGGCTTCAAGCAGTTCCTGATGCGGGGCAACATCGTCGACCTGGCCATCGCGGTGGTCATCGGCACCGCGTTCACCGCCGTTGTGACGTCCCTGGTGAAGAATCTGTTCACCCCGTTGATCGCCGCCATCGGCGGGGAGCCGGACTTCGACGGCCTGACGTTCACGATCAACGGCAGCGTTTTCCGCTACGGCACCTTCATCAACGACGTGCTCGCCTTCCTGATCGTCGCCGCCACGATCTACTTCCTGGTCGTCCTCCCGATCGCGAAGGCGAACGAGCTGCGGCGGCGCGGCGAGCCGCAGCCGGTCGAGGAGGAGCCGGTGATCAGTGACGAGGCCCGGCTGCTCATCGAGATCCGGGACCTGCTCGCCACCGGCCGGCCCACCGGGACGGTCCCGCCGCAGCAGCGCTGAGCCGCCGCCTCGCCGTCGGACGTCCGCGACGGCTCACCCTGGCCGGGTCAGCAACCGCGGGTGATCTCCGTCGGTGCGCGCAGGACGGCGAAGTCGCGGGAGACGACGTCCGCCATCGCGGGGTTGGCCCGCAACCCGGCGAAGATCTCTCCGTTCTGGTACGCGCGCATCGACGCCTCGTCGTCCCAGAGATAGACGCCACCGTAGGTGTTCGTGCCGGTGTCGCCGAGCCAGACCTTCGACCGCAGCCCGCGCAGCCCGGCGAAGGTGGGCGCGATCGTGTCGACGTGGTTGCGGTAGGAGGCCTCGTCGAGGCCGTCAAGATGAAAAGTGACGATCTGAACGTGCACGGTCTGTTCCTCCTGTGTATTCGGGGCCTGCATGTTCGGGGACGCCTCAGACGGCGGCCGGCGCCATGCCGGCCAGCAGGACGTCGAGCTGGGCCTGCGTGGTCGCGGGCGGTGGGGTCGTCGTCACCGCCGCGGCCAGGTTGGCGAGCATCGTCTCGGTCTGCCCGTGCGCCGGCGGCAGGTGGGAGCTGAGGATCGCGGTCGGTTCGAGCCGGCGGACCGCGTCGAGGGACCGGGCGAAGACCGCCGGGTCGACACTGCCGACCCAGGGGCTGTCCACGTTCGCCCACGCGGCCTGCGCGGCGGCGACGACACCCGGGTCGAGATCGGCGATCGAGGTGGCCGCAGCCTCCTGGGCGGTGGGCAGCGGCGCGCCGAAGGCGTCCGAGCTGAACAGCACGCCGCTGCTGTCGTCGAGCAGGCCCAGCGTGGCGGGGCTGTCGAACAGCGGCGGGCGCAGCGCCACCAGCTCACGGTCGCCGGCCGGCAGACGCTCGCCGGGGGTGACCAGGCGCAGCCGGTCCAGCGGGAACGGGCGCGCGGGGAGCATGCGCCCGACGGCGAAGAAGTCGGTCGCGACCCGGGCGCGCGGCGCCAGCTCCAGCAGACGCTCCAGGCTGCCGGTGTGGTCGGCGTCCTCGTGGGTCAGCCAGATCCAGGCCAGGTCCTCGATCCGCATGATCGAGGACAGCGCGTCGAGGAACTGCTCACTGAGCACCCCCGCCCCGGTGTCGACGAGGACGGGTTCGGCGGCGCGCAGGACGAAGGCGTTCATCGGGATGACACCCACGTTCGGCACGGGGAACAGGGTCGGGATGACGTGGACGTCGCGCGTCGCGGCGAACGGCTCCAGCACCATGGGTTCCACGGGATCTCTCCTCACAGTCGGTGTCCGGTGTGGTCGATCCTGTCAGCGCGCGGGACGGGCAGGGGTGGGGAACGGACCCCCGGTCAACGCCCACGGTCACCCAGCTAGCTCCCGGGCCCGCCGTCGGAACACCCGCCGTCAGAACGGGACGGGCGTGGCCAGCGGGGGCTCGCCGCGGCCGGACACCGCCCGGCAGAACTCGACCGCGTCGGCGGTGAGGGACTCGCGCCCGCCCTCGCCCTCGCGCTCCTCTTCGCGGCGGTGCTCGAACTCGCCTCCGGCCGGCCCGGTGAGACTCAGCCGGACGGGCCGGCGGTGCCGGCGCACCCACTCGGCGACGATGTCGGCGACGATCCGACCGTCATGCGCCGCGGTGAGCAGCGGGGAACGACCGGTGGCGCGGCAGATGTCGATCCGGTGCATCCACGTGTCGCGGGTGTAGATCGTGCCGGCGAGGAAGCCCAGCCGCCAGGTCTCGTACACGGGCTCACCGATCCGCACCGGGATCATCCGGGCCCAGGTGGCCATCCGCCCGCGCCAGCGCACGGCGAGGCCGGCCGCCGCCTCGAACCGGGCGATCAGTTCCGTCGGGTCGAGCCCCTCACGGCACGAGACCTGATAGGCCGACACCGGATCGACGGCGAACGCGAGCCCCGCCCGGCCGCGGCGAAGCTGGCGCGCCATCTCCACCGGGTGGGCGTTGGCCTCGGTGGCGCCGAGGACGTGGGCCGCCAACCGGCGTACGTCCCAGCCCTGGCAGTCGGTGGGCCGGGACCAGTCGACGTCCTGAAGGTCCCGCAGCAGCCGGGCGAACCGGTCGTACTCGGCGGCGGCGAGGACTCCGGCCTCGTACGCCGTGATCGGTGGGATCTCCTCTACCCGCAGCGCCGTCACCCGACCCGCCTCCCCCAGCCGCATCGCCTGCATCGTCGGACAGCATCAATCCTCTGTCACCGGCGACATCCCGGTGCCGCGTCGTGGCAGGCTTGATCCATGAGCACGCAGCGCCCAGGCCCGCGGCTGGTGGGCCGGGTCGCGGAGGTCGCGCGGCTCGACCGCGCCGTCGACGAGGCCGGGCAGGGCCGCGGCGGCGCGCTGGCGCTGGTCGGGGAGGCCGGCATCGGCAAGTCCCGGCTGGCCGGCCATGCCGTGGACCGCGCCCGTGACCGCGGCCTGCTCGTGCTGTGCGGGCGCGCTGCCGGCGGCACGTCCACGGCGCCGTTCCGTCCCCTGTCCGAGGCGTTGCACGGAGGCTTCCGCGGCCAGCCACCCCCCTCGGAGCCGGCGGTCACCGCGCTGCTGCCGACGCTGGCGCACCTCGTGCCGCACTGGTCGACCCGGCTCGCTCCGCACACCTCGACACTCGCGATCGCCGAGGCGCTGCTGCGGCTCATGCAGATCGCCGGTCGCGGGCGCGGCACGCTCCTCGTCGTCGAGGACCTGCACTGGGCCGATCGCGACACGCTGGAGGTGCTGGAGTACCTCGCGGACAACACCGGCACCCACCAGGCGGCCTGCGTGTTCACGGTGCGCCCGGGGCCGCCCGGGGCCGCGCGGGCGGTGCGACGGCTCGCCGACCGGCGAGCCATCGAACTCCTGCCGGTCGGCCCGCTCCCACCCGCCGACGTCGAACGCCTGACGCTGGCGTACCTGGACCGCGACGCCGTCCCCGGCGAGCTGCTGGCGTTCGTCCACGAGCATGCCGACGGCGTCCCGTTCCTCGTGGAGGAACTCCTCGCCGGGCTCGCCGGCGCCGATCTGCTCGATCCGCGGGCAGGCGACCGGACCCCGCAGGGGCCTCATCGGTCTCATGGGCCGCTGCCGGTCGTGCTCCCGACGAGCTTCGCCGCGTCCATCGCCGGCCGGATGGCCGAGCTGTCCGACGAGCAGAGCCGGGTGCTGCGCGCCACGGCCCTGCTCGGCCGCGACATCGACTGGGACGCACTGACGCGGGTCAGCGGCACACCGCCCGAGCAGGTCCTCGACGCACTGCGGGCCGCGACCGCCGCGCAGCTGCTCACCGGCGACGGCGGCACGCTGCGGTTCCGGCACGCGCTGACCCGCCAGTACATCCTGGACCAGATGCTGCCGCCGGAACGGGCGGCCCTCGCCGGGCGAGCCCTCGCCGCCGCGGTGACCTCCGACCCCGACCGGGCCGCCGAGCTCGCGCTCATGGCAGGGGACACCGCCCGGGCGACGGACAGTCTGCTGGCCGCCGCGGCCAGGGCCCGCGACCACGGGGCCCTGGCCACCGCCGCCGCGCGACTGGAGCACGCGGCGCGACTGGCCGGGCCGGACGCGGCTGTGGAGGTCGCCGAACGGCTCGCCGAGGTGCACGCCCTGGCCGGCGACGTCGAGGCGGCGACCGCCCTGGCCGAACCCGCGCTCGCCACCCGCCGCGCCCGCGGCGACAGCCCCCGTCGTCTCGCCGACCTGGAGCTTCTGCTGGGCAGGGCCGCGCTGACCGCCGGCGCCTACCCGCGTGCCGAGCGGCACGCGGAGGCCGCGGCGTCGGCGGCGGGCTCCGCGGCCGACACCGTCCGGCGGGCGCGGGCGGTGGTACTCGCCGCGCAGATCGCGGTGAGCCGGGGATCGGTCGCGGACGCCGAGCGACTCGCCGGCGAGGTGCTCGACCTGATCGGCGACGACGTTCCGGAGGTGCGGTGCGAGGCGCTGGAGGTTCTCGGCCGCGCCCGGCGGATCCACGACGTCACCGCCGCGGAGAAGCTGTTCACCTCCGCGCTGGACGTGGCCGAGCGCCACCAGCTCAGTCTGTGGCGCGCCCGGGCCCTGCACGAACTCGGCACCATCGACCTGCTCGACCGGATGTCGACCGACCGGCTGGCCACCGCCCGGCGCGCGGCGATCGAGGCCGGTTCCCCGGCGCTGGCCGCGGTCGCCGACTTCCACCTCGCCTCGGCGCTGATCGCGCGCAACAACCTCGCGGACGGCCGCGCCGCGGCCCTGCGTGCGGTGGATCTCGCCAGCCGCCTGCGCCTGGCCGTGCTACCGCCGGCGCTCACCATCCTGGCCCGCTCCTACGCGCACGAACGCGACCAGGCCCAGGTCGCGGCCGTCGTCGCCCGCATCACCGAGGCCGCTCCCGACGATCCGGCGGTCGAGGCGGCGGTGCACAGCCACGTGTACGCGATGCTCGCCCTGCACAGCGCGGACGCCGCCGGCGCGCGCGCCGCCCTCGACCGCTCGGCGGTACTGCTGCGCGCCTGCCCCGGTGAGCACGACCCGCACCGCGGCCTGTGGGCGCTGCTGTGCACCCTCGGCGAGGACGGCCACGACGGCGAGCGCGGCGGCGCGGACCGCGGCGCGGACGAGCGCGCCGCGGCGGCCGCCGCGGCTGGCTCGGACACCCGGTTCAACCGCGCGGCGCTACGGGCCGCCGAGGCGGTCGTCGCCGGCCGGGCCGGCGACGCGGCGGCCGCGGCGGCACACCGGGACGCCGCCGTGACCGATGTCCGCGGCTACCAGGGCGCGCAGTGGTTCGTCCATCTCTTCGGATGGCTGCTGGCGCCGTCCGCGGCCGCGGACGGCTGGGGTGACCCGGTCGGCTGGCTGCAGGCCGCCGTCCGCTGGTTCGCCGACCACGGGCACGAGCCGCTCGCCACGTCGGCTCGGCGTCTGCTGCGGGAGTCCGGCGCCGTGGTCCCCCGCAGCGGACGGGGCGTGTCCCCGGTGCCGGACTCCCTACGCGCGCTCGGCGTCACCAGCCGCGAGGTCGACGTTCTGCGCCTGCTCGCCTCCGGCCTGACCAACCGGCAGATCGCCGAGCGCCTCGTCGTGTCCGCCAAGACGGTCGAGAAGCACGTAGCGAGCCTGCTGGCCAAGACCGGCGAGCCCAACCGCGCAGGGCTGCGCGCCCGGTACCCGGGCGGCCGGGGCATCGGGCCCTAGCGTGCCGGAACGGCGACCCGGCCGAGGCGGTGGGCCCGCACGACCAGCTCACCGGTGCCCATGTTGACGAATCCGGTGTGGGCGACCGCAACCCGGTTCAGGTCGGCCAACGCCGGGACGCCCGTCTCGAACGTCGCGAAGACCTCGAGCGCGAACGGCACGTCCGGCCAGGTGAACCCGTCCGCTGTGAGCACCTCCGCGGGCGGGACCGCCATCCCCTCCGGCGGGAGAGCGTAGCCGGTGATCCGCACGGCGACCTGGGCGGTGCCGAGCCGCACCAGCTCGTGGCCGTCGACCACGCCCACGCCGTCGGGACGCACCCGGAAGTGGTCCACGCCGGTCATCGTGGCTCCGTCCAGCGGCCCGCCCGACAGCCGTCCGCCGAAGTAGCCGTTCATCCGCACCCCGCCCGGCACCGCGCCGATCATCTCGATCCGGTCGAAGGTGCCGTCCATCCGGTAGAACAGCTTCGCATCCATCAGGTCCTCCTCGTGGCCCGACCGCCCTCCGTGGCGGCCGCCGTGCCTGTCGACCAGGCTGCCGGCGTCCGAGGACCCGGCCCAGGTGGCGGCGACCCCCGCCTACGGCTCGAACCCACCCAGTTAGCGCTGGTCCTCGCGGCCGTGGTCCGGCTCCGGCCGGCGGGGCCTGGACTGCCGGCGGAGCACCGGAGCACGGCGAGACACAGAGCACCGGAGCACCGGAGCACCGGAGCACCGGGCCGGCCCTACGCCGACCCGGTAGCTCCCGTCAGGCGTCGTACCGGGGCGCGTCGTCCGGGCACTCCAGGTCGAGGTCCGCGGCGACGCTGTCGGGCACGAGGCCGCAGCCGACCTCGTAGCTGCCGAGCTGCACCAGCTCCCAGCCTCCCGCGCCGCGGTGCAGCACGGCCTCGGCGCGGTCGACGTCGTCGGCCACGGGCAGGAGCTCGACCCAGGCCCAGGTCTGGTCGGAGGCGGCCAGCACCGTTCCCGTCACCTGGTAGCTGCGCGCCGGCACGGCGGAGGTGAGCGAGCTGCTCCGCACCGCCTCCGCGATCACCGCGGACTCGCTCGGCGAGGGCGGCACGGCGCCGGGGCGGTCGATCGAGGCGGTCACGACGTCAGCCCTCGGCACGGGAATCTGGCTCGCGGGCGCCGGACCCGTGGACACGGCGAAGGCCGTGCCGGCGGTGACCGCGCCGGCCGCCACGACACTGGCCGCCGCGGCGACCGCGGGACGCGCGACGCGAACGCGGCTGCGGCTGCCCGGGCGTGAGGTCCGGCTGGGCGAGACGGGACGGCGGTGACGGGCCATTGGCTGCACCTACCCAGTCTGCGCAGGTGAACCCCCCAAATCGAGCGAGTTTCGCGGTCAGGCTGGCGACAGACCACATCCGACCCACAGCACACGAACCATATCCATTGAGGCGCAACGACTCCTGGCCCACCCAGAAGCCACAGGGGGCCAGATTCCGGCCCGCGTCCGGACCCGGCTCGGACGCCCGTCGCGCCGGGGATGTTCCCCGACAGGCCGCGATCGGGTGAAATGAGCAGTCCGATCCGACCGGCGGACGGGCCGCCGGAGAACAGGCCGGTGGAGGGCCGTCAGACAGACGGGCCGACGGACAGACGGGGACAGGCCGCGCCCGGGCGCGGACGTGGGGGGCGGACGCAGTGTCAGGGGATGTGGAGAACCCGGTGGTCGTGCTGCGCTCGGTCTACCGGACGTTCGCCGCCGACACCGCGCCGGTGCACGCGCTGCGCGGCGCGGGGCTGACGGTCGCGCGCGGCGAGTTCGTGGCGGTGATGGGGCCGTCCGGGAGCGGGAAGTCGACCCTGCTGAACGTCGTCGCCGGCCTGGAGCGGGTTGACGAGGGGGCCGTGACGGTCGCCGGCATGTCCCTGGTCGCCCGCTCGGAGGCCGACCTGGCGCGGATGCGCCGCCGCCACGTCGGCATGGTGTTCCAGTTCTTCCACCTGCTGGAGACGATGACGGTCGCGGACAACGTGGTCCTGGCGGCGCGGCTGTCCGGGGCCGGCCGACGGGCCGCCGTCCGGCGCGGGCACGACCTGCTGGACCTGCTCGGTCTGTTGGAGCGGGCCGACGCGCTGCCCGGCACGCTCTCCGGCGGGCAGCGCCAGCGGCTGGCCATCGCGCGGGCGCTGGCCAACGAGCCGACGGTCCTGCTGGCGGACGAACCGACCGGTGCGCTGGACTCCGCCGGGGCCGCCGAGGTCCTCGACCTGTTCACCCGGCTGCACCGCCGCGGCCAGACCATTCTCATGGTCACCCACGACCGCCAGGTCGCCGCCGGCGCCGAGCGGATCGTGACCATGCGCGACGGTCGGGTCTCAGCCCCGCCCGAGGCGTCGGCGTCACCCGACCGGGCCCAGGCGTCCGAGGTGGCCGGGGCGTCCGAGGTGGTGGCATGACGCATCCGCGCCGCCAGCTGGCGGCGGCCGCGCTGCTGACCGCCGTGGCGGTGACCGCGATGTGCGCGGCCCCCCGACTGCTCGGCGGGCACAGCCCCGGCTGGTCGGTCCCGCTGGCAGTGGACGTCGTGCTGCTCGTGGTCGGGGTGGGGGCCGGCTGGGTTCCCTGGGCACGGCTGCGGTCCGAGCGAGCCCTGATGATCGCGGCGGACCTGGCCTGCCTGGCCGGGGTCGCCGCGCTGGGCCTGGCGGCCGCGCTGGCCGTGCTGGGGCACCGTCCGCTCGACGGCGGTGAGGACTTCACCGGACCGGTACTGGTCGCCACCGCACTCGCCGCGGCCACGGCGGCGGGCGCCCGCGCCCGCACGCTGAATGTGGTCCTCGGCGTGGTACGAGGTGCCCGGTACGCGCCGGACGACGTCCTGCGGACGTTCGGCGAGGACGCCAGCCGTGGCGTCGGCCTGAACGAGACCCTCCGCGGGCTCGGCGAGGCGCTGCGGCGCGGCCTGACGCTGCAGCGGGTGGAGATCTGGACCGGAGCCGCCGGCCGCCTGACCGCCGCCGTCGTCCTTCCCGACATCGAGGGCACCCCACCCGCGGGCGCCGGTGTCGCCATCAGCGACAGCAGCAGCGATGCCGACGGCGAAGGCGACGCCACGGGCGGTGGAGCGCAGGTGGGGTCGGCGATGAACCTCACCGTGGCCGATCTGGTCGCGCTCGCCCGGACCCGGGTGGCGGGACCCGGCTGGCTCGCCCTGTGGGTGCCGAGCCTCGCCCGCAGGCACGGTGACCTGCAGGTCCGGGTGATCCCCGCCCGCGCCGGCGGCGCGCTGCTCGGCATGCTCGTGGTGAGCCGCCCGCCGGAGGCGCCGCGCTTCTCCGAGCAGGAGGACCGCATGCTGGCCGAGCTCGGGACCCGACTCGGCACCGTCCTGCACAACCGTCAGCTGGACGCCAACCTGCGGGACGCCCTCGCCGACCTGCGTCACGCCAACGACGAGCTGCGGGTCTCCCGGGCGCGTCTGGTGGCCACGGCCGACGCCGAGCGGCGACGGATCGAACGGGACCTGCACGACGGGGCCCAGCAGCAGCTCGTCTCGCTCGCCGTCGGGCTGCGGCTGGTCCGTGACCTCGTCGCGGACAGCATGGGCGAGGAGACCGCCGCTGCTAGGAACGAGGACGCCGTCGCCGCTCGGAACGAGGACGCCGCGGCCGCCGACGAGCTGCTCACCGCCATGGCCGAGCAGGTGACCGAGACGATCGCCGAGGTCCGCAACCTCGCCCACGGCATCTACCCGCCGCTGCTGCGCTCCTCCGGCCTGGCCGAGGCGCTTCGCGCCGCGGGACAGCGGTCGGCGCTCGGCGTCACGGTCGGTGCCGACGGGATCGGCCGCTACCCGCCCGACATCGAGGCCGCCGTCTACTTCTGCTGCCTGGAGGCCCTCCAGAACGCGGCGAAGCATGCGGCCGGCTGCTCCGTGGACATCCTTCTCGTCGAGGAGGAAAGCGCACTCACGTTCACCGTTCGTGACAACGGCCCCGGCTTCGACCCGCAGCGATCCGAACGCGGCCATGGCATGACCAACATGGCGGACCGGATCGGCGCCATCGGCGGAACGTTGCGCTGGGAGTCCGCGGTGGGAACGGGGACGCGGGTGCTCGGGATCGTCCCGGCGGCACGATGAGAGGCGCCCTGGGCGCGGTCGGCATGATCGCGCGGGCCGAGCTGCGGCGCCGCTGGGTGGCCCTCACCGCGCTCGGCGTCCTGATCGGCGTGGTCGTCGGGGTCGTCGCCGGGACGGCGGCGCTGATCCGGCGCACCGCCACCGCCCACGACCGTCTCGAACGCGCCTCCGCCGTGCCCGACCTGCAGGTCAACTACCTCGGCCGGGATCCGGAGGTGGCCCGCCAGATAGCCGCGGTGCCGGGCGTCGTCGGCTCCAGGACGGCAGTCGGCGCGGTCGGGCGGATCGAGGACAGAGCGTCCGTCTCCTACATCGGCATCCTCGGGGACACCGGCGGCGGGGACACCAGCGGCCCACGTGGCCTGTACGCGCCCGTGGTTGTCAAGGGCCACGGCTACGACCCGCGCTCGCCCGACGAGGTGCTGCTGGACGAGCGGGCGGCGGACTGGTGGGGGTTCGACGTCGGCGACACCATCACGCTGCGCCTGCTCACGACCTCTGACTTCCTGAACTTCGACACCGGTTTCGGGACGCCGGGCGGGCCGGTCCTGAAGCTGGTGGTGACCGGCCTGACCCGGATGGCGGGCGAGAACGTCCGCCAGATGCCCCTCATGGTCTCCCCGGCGCTCGCCGCGCGGCTCGACGCCGTGACGACCCTGGTCATGCTGCGGCTGAAGCCGGGCCCGGAGGCCATGGCGACAGCATCCTCGGCGCTGCGGCGCATCGGGCTGGGTCTGCGCACCGACCCGCTCGCCAGCGAGTTCCCCGCGCTGCAGGTGTCTCGGCCGGCCACCGACGGCGACGCCCGCATCGCCGCGACGCAGCGGGTCCTGGTCACGGGACTGATCGTCTTTGCCGCCGTGGTCGGGGTGGCGGGGATGGCCGCGGCGAGCCAGGCCTTCTTCCGCCATCACGCCGCCGGCGCGCGTACCCAGCAGATCGAGGCGGTGCTCGGCCTGCCCGCGCTGGGGCGGGCAGGTGCCCGGGTGCTCGCCGCCGCACCGGCCGCCGCGGTCGCCGCCGCTGTCGCCGCGGCCGGTCCCCTGCTCGCGGGCCGCTTCGAACCGCTCGGGCCGCTCGCCGGGATGGAGCCGCACCCCGGCTACGCCGGGAACACCGCTCTGACCTGCATCGCCGCCGGGGCCGGCCTGCTGGCGACAGCCCTGATCGCGGCCATCACCGCCATCCGGGCGGGCCAGCGCCCGGGCGAACTCGGCCGGGTGTTCACCGGGCGGCCCGGCGTGGCGGCGCCCGGATGGTCCGCGACGTCAGGATGGCCCGCGACGTCAGGATGGCCCGCGACGTCAGGATGGCCCGCGGCGCCCGGTCAGCCCCGCCCGCCGCGCGGGTCCCTGCCAGGTGGGGCACCGGTGTCCCGCCGGGCCGGCAGTCCCGGTAACGCGGTGGCCAGACGGGGCCCCGTCTGGCTGTGGATCGGCGCCTCGTTCGCGCTCGACCGCGGGCGGGACCGGGTGACGGCGGCCCGCCGGCCCGCCATCACCGGGACGGCCATCGGGGTGACCGGGCTCATCGCCGCCGCGACGATCGCGGGCGGGATGAGCCGGCTCGCCGACGATCCGCACCGGTACGGCTGGAACGCCGATCTGGAGATCACCGACGCTCGCCCGGACATCGTCAACCGGCTGGCGGCGGACCCGCGGGTCGCCGCGGTCAGCATGCTCGACGCCTCGACCGCGACCGTCGAGATCGACGAGGACGGGCACGCGCTGCCCGCTCCGGACACGCTGGTGGGCATCGGGCCCGGTGACGCCGGGCCGGGCGCGATCGGCCGCGGTGACGTCGACCCCGGGGTTGACGTCACCGTCTACGCGCTCTCCCCCAAACCGGGGGCGGCCGGGCCCGACATCGGCTGGACCCTCTTCGAAGGGCTGGCACCGCGGCGCACGAACGAGGTGGCGATCGGCCCGCGGACCGCCCGCCAGCTCGACCTGGACGTCGGCGACCACCTCAGCGTCGCCACGAACAACGGCGGCCACGCCCAGCTGCGGGTCACCGGCATCGGGATCGGCCCCGTCCTCAGCGGCGAGCGTCTCGGCGAGAGCATGCTGGTGGAGCCCGACATGCTCACCCGCGTCCAGCGCACCCAGCCGCTGCGCAGCGGCCTCGTGCGGGCCATCCCGCAGGTCGACCCGGTCAACCTCGCCGCCGCCCTCGGCACCGAGTACGAGATCGACACCGGGTTCGTACCGACCGAGGTGGCGAACCTCGGCGGCATGGGGCGGCTGCCGACGATGCTGCAGACCGTTCTGGCGGCCCTCGCCATCGCCGCCGCCGGCCACGCCGTCGGAACCACCTGGCGTTCCTCGCAGGGCGAGCTCGCCATCCTGCGCACCCTCGGGTTCACGCCCGGGCAGACCGCGCGGATCCCGCTGGTGACGTCCTGTGTGACCGCCGCGCTGGCAGTCGGCGTCGGGATTCCGCTCGGGCTGCTGATCGGCCGGCTGGCCTGGTGGGAGATCGCCATGGCCACCGGTGTGTCCACCGACCTGGCGGTGCCGGTCGGCCTGCTGGTCGCCCTGCCCCCGGCCGCGATGCTGACCGCCCTGGTCATCGCCGCCCTGCCGGCCGCGCGGGCGGGGCGGCTGCTGCCCGGCGCTGTCCTGCGGGGCGAATAGCCCGCTTCGTCGGACGGCCCCGCCGGCGGGGCCGTCTACAGATCCTGCGCGGGGCTGGAAGGCGGGGCGCTGGGAGGCGGGGCGTGCCGGTGCCAGATGTCGCGCAGCACGTTCGGGGCCAGGTCCTCCTTGCACAGATAGTCCAGCCCGCTGTCGGCGACGGCGGCCGGAAGATCCGTCCGGCCGTAGGTGGAGCAGAGGACGACGACCGTGCCCGGGGCGTCGTGGCGGATCCGGGATCCGGCGACGACCCCGTTGATACCCGGCAGGTTCACATCCATCAGCACCAGGTCAGGGCGCAGTTCGGCGGCGGCGGTCAGGGCGGCCTCGCCCGTCTCGGCCTCACCGGCGAGAACGAAGCCGGCGGCGCGGCGCAGCACGGCCCGCACCGCGAGCCGGAAGGGGCGCTGGTCATCGACGACCAGCACGGAGACCGCCGGGGGGGAGCTCATGACATCAGTCTGGCCGGACCCGGCCCGGCGCCCAAGGGTGTAGCCATGTCATCAGCCCGGTGTGGCTACCTTCCCCGTCGGCCCGCTGGCCGGGCGATGCCCGGAGTGCAGATACAGCAGGACGGCCTTCACCCGCCGGTTCAGGTCCGGCTCGTCGGTGAGGCCGAGCTTCGCGAAGATCGAGTTGGAGTGCTTCTCCACCGCCCGTTCGGACAGGACGAGCGCCGCGGCGATCGCCGCGTTGCTCCAGCCCTGGGCCATGTGGCTCAGCACCTCCAGCTCCCGCGGGGTCAGCCTTTCCAGCTCGCTGTGCTGCCGGCGGGCGTTCGCGGCGACGAGGCCCTCCACCACGGCCGGGTCGATCACCGACTCCCCGGCCGCGACGGCGCGGATCGCACGGAGCAGATCGTCCACACCCGCCACCCGCTCCTTGAGCAGGTAGGCACGGCCCGACGAGCCGCCTTCTAGCAGCGCCAGCGCGTAGGTCGCCTCGGCGTGCTGGCTCAGCACGACCACTCCGACCCGCGGCCGCTCGCGGCGCAGCCACCCGGCGACCTTGATGCCCTCATCGGAACGGGACGGCGGCATCCGGATGTCGGTGACCACGACATCCGGATCGTGATCGCGGACGGCCTGTTCCAGCGACGGCCGGTCGGTGGCGGTGCCGACCAGGTCGAGCCCGTCCGCCCGCTCGATGAGCGTCGCAAGACCATGCCGGAGCAGTGCATTGTCCTCAGCAAGGACGACACGAACGGCCATCCGTCCACTCTAGGCCTGGATCAACGCGCCCAACCGGCGCGACGAAGCCGTCCGATGTCCGGATCAGGACCTCAGGCGGACGCCGCCGCGGTGCCGGTCTCGGTACCGCCCCGCCCGCGGTCCGGGACCGCGGTCGGTGCCACCAACGCGACCTGGCGCGCGAGCGGACCCGCCAGGACCGGCGGAGGCGGCGGCAGCGGCGGGGTTCCGCCGGGCGACACCGGGCCGGCCTGAACCGAATCAGCCTGGACGGAGTCAGCCTGGACGGAGTCAGTCTGGTCCGACCCACCGCCACCGCCACCGCCGCCGAAGCCCTGGCCGGTGGCGCCGCCCGGCAGTTGACCCGGGACGCCGGCGCCGCCCGCGCCCTGGCCCTGCCCCGGGAAGCCGCCGCCCGGTGCGGTCTGCCCGTCCGCGGCACCCTCGGTGATCGCGGTGGCGGTCGCGGCGGTGCCGGCGGCGGCCCCGTCCGCCACGGTCGCGGTCACGCGGACGGAGTCACCGACCTCGATGTCGTCGATCCGCCCGCCGGTGCCGGTGCCGGTGCCGACGGCCGTGTCCCCGGTGACGGTGTAGGTGGCGGTGAAGTCGTCGGGGCTGCGGACCGTCACGGAGGCGGTGTCCACCGCGGAGACCTCGCCGGACTGTGTCCGGACGGTCTGGTAGCCGCCGGAGCCGTCAGCGGTGACGAACTCCCCGTGCAGGGAGGCGGTGACACCGGCACCCAGACTGCTCCCGGTGCCGGTGGGAGCACCGGCCTGGAGCGGTCCCCCCATCCGCAGGCCGCCGGGCCCGCCGCTCCCCTGCCCGTCGCCGAGGCTGCTCGCGTTGACAGCGGCCGCCGCGCCGACGGCGAGGGCGAGCGCGGCGGCACCCACCACGGCCGTGCGGCCCAGGCCCCAGTGCCGCGGCCCGCCGACGGCCTCCCGGGCGGACCCCTGCGCAGCCGCCGGAGGGATCGGCGGCGATGCCGGACCAGTCGCGGGTGCCGGCCCGGCCGGCGGCATCGGCGGGGACGTGGGCGGGTCGGTGGGCCCGACATGAATCATGTCCGTTCTCCTCGTCCCGGCCGGTCGGTCACCGCGCCGTCGGGGAGGACGGTTCACCACGAAGCTGTGGGCAACCTGTGATGACGCTGGGCACCGGATGTGTGATCACAGCCGGCGCACCGGGCGGCCAGCGCACCGGGCAGAGCGACCGAGAACACAGGGGATCCACAGAAGATCTTCAGAGAACCCACAGGAAACGCTCTCATCCTGACTCCATGCAGCCGCCGAGCCCCCGCATCCTTGTCGTCGATGACGAGAGCACGCTGTCGGAGCTGCTGTCGATGGCCCTGCGCTACGAGGGCTGGGAGGTCCGCACCGCACCGGACGGGCGCGAAGCGCTGCAGGTCGCCCGCGGGTTCCGCCCGGACGCGGTCGTCCTCGACATGATGCTGCCGGACATGGACGGCCTGGACGTCCTGCGCAGGCTGCGCGCGGAGCGCCCCGATGTCCCGGTGCTGTTCCTCACCGCCCGTGACGCCGTCGAGGACAGGGTGGCCGGCCTGACCGCCGGCGGCGACGACTACGTCACCAAGCCGTTCAGCCTGGAGGAGCTGGTCGCCCGGCTGCGTGGCCTCCTCCGCAGGCTGCACCGCGCCACGGCGCCGGACGAGGCGGTCCTCGTCGTCGGCGACCTCGTCATGAACGAGGACAGCCGGGAGGTCACCCGGGGCGGGCACGAGGTGCGGCTGACCGCGACCGAGTTCGAGCTGCTGCGCTTCTTCATGCGCAACCCGCGGCGAGTACTGAGCAAGGCGCAGATCCTCGACCGCGTCTGGAACTACGACTTCGGCGGCCAGGTGAACGTCGTCGAGCTGTACGTCTCCTACCTGCGCCGGAAGATCGACGCCGGTCACCCTCCCATGATCCACACCATGCGCGGGGCCGGCTACGTGCTGCGCCCGGCGGCCTGAGCCGCCCCGCGATGGCGGAGCGGTGGCGCGGCCCGGCCGGGTGGTCGCTACGGACCAGGCTCCTCGCGCTGCTCCTCGCGCTGCTCGCCGTCGTGTCCGCGGTGATCGTTCTCGTGACGGTGGTCGCGCTGCGCGGTGTGCTCGTCGAGCAGCTCGACGACCGGTTGAGGGGCGCGAGCGGGCGCCAGGTCGGGGTGCTGCTGCCCCCGGCGGGAATGCGGCCCGGCTACGTCGGCGCTGCTCCCGGGAGCAGCGCCGACGTGCTCAGGCCGGAACTCGATCCGTCCACGCTGACGGCGACCCAGCGCCTCGACCTGGCCCTCGGCCGCGGCCAGTCGCCCGGGACCCTCGGCGCCATCCTGGAGCTGCGGCATCCCATACCCGTGCCGGCCGCCGGGCCCGAGGCCCCACCCGCCGCCGTCGATCAGGACGTCGCCGTCCTGATCAGCGGGGTGACCGCCGCGATCATCGGTGACGGATCGTCGCTGACCACGCTCTCCGGCGAGGTTCTCGCCACGGTGGCGCGGGTCCCGCTCGACGGTCAGCCGCACACCTACGCGATCGACGGTCACGGCGACTACCGCCTGATCGCCCGGCCCGAGCCGGACGGGCGGGCCATCCTCGTCACCGGCCTGCCGATGGACGAGCTCGGCTCCACCCTGACCAGGACGGCCGGGATCGGCGCCGGCGTCGCGGCGCTGGGTGTGCTCGCCGCGGCAGTGGCGGGCGCTGCGATCATCCGGGTGACGCTGCGCCCCCTGCGCCGGGTGGCGGCCGCCGCGGCGCAGGTGGCGAAGCTGCCGCTCCACCGTGGGGCTGTCGACCTCCCCGCACTCGAACCGAACGTCGACACCGATCCGCGCACCGAGGTCGGGCAGGTCGGCGCGGCCCTCGACCAGATGCTCGGCCACATCGGAGCTGCCTTCGCCGCGCGGCACGCCACCGAGACCCGGATGCGCCAGTTCCTCGCGGACGCCAGCCACGAGCTGCGGACACCGCTCGCCGCGATCAGCGGGTACGCGCAGCTCACCCGCCGCACCCGCGACACCGTCCCGCCCGACGTCGTGTACGCCATGGCACGCGTCGAGTCCGAGAGCGCGCGGATGACGGCACTCGTCTCCGACCTGCTGCTGCTCGCCCGCCTGGACTCCGGCCGGCCGCTGGACCGCGAGGCCGTCGACCTGTCACGGCTCGTGGTGGACGCCGTCAGCGACGCCCATGTCGCCGCGCCCACCCACCGCTTCCAGCTCGACCTGCCCGACGAGCCGGTGACGGCTGTCGGGGACCCGGCACGCCTGCACCAGGTGCTCACGAACCTGCTGGCCAACGCCCGCGCCCACACCCCGTCGGGGAGCGCGGTCACCGCCCGGCTGACGACCCAGGTGGTCCCGGCCGCACCGGGTACCGCCGGCTCCCCGGGCATGCCCGCCCCGCTCGGCGCCCGCGCCGTGCTGCAGGTGATCGACGACGGCCCCGGCATCCCGCCCGACCTGCTCCCCCGGGTCTTCGAACGCTTCGCCCGGGGCGAGCGCTCCCGCTCCCGGGCCGCCGGCAGCACCGGCCTGGGCCTGTCCATCGTGGCCGCGGTGGTGGAGGCGCACGGCGGTCGGGTGGACGTCGCCAGCAGGCCCGGTCAGACGGTGTTCACGGTGATCCTCCCGATGGCCGCGGCGGACGGCCCGCGCCACCGGGCGGAACCAGAGCCGGCGATCGCCGCCGGCGACGCCCCCGTTCCGCACCGGGGCCCGCACTCTCACAGCTGAGGCACAGGCCGGGCACACGACCGGGACAGCTCCGGATCCGACTCTGATCCGTATGCCGACCTCACCGACGCAGCCGCCTCCGACCGGCCACCCCGGTCCCCCGGGCGCGACGGGGCCCGGGCCCCGGCCCGCCGCCGTTCCCGCCCCTGCCGGGGACCGGTACACCGGGCCGGAGCAGCCCACCCACCTGTGGGCCAGCCAGGCCACCATGCCGGATGTCCGTCAGCCCGACCGGCGGAGTCCCACCGCTGCCGGGGAGCTCGACGGCCCGGTGCCGGGGCGGCGGCATGGTGCGGCGGGTGCACGCCCGCGCGGTGATCGGCTGGCCGGGCACGGGGGGCGGCTGGCCAGGCTGGTCCGCGGGCGGCCGGAGGACCCCCGCTGGGTACGGCCGGCGCTGTTCGGCCTGCTCGTGGCGACGGCCGTGCTCTACCTGTGGGATCTGGGTGCCTCGGGCTGGGCGAACGCCTTCTACTCGGCATCGGCGCAGGCCGGCTCGGTGAGCTGGAAGGCGTTGTTCTACGCGTCGTCGGACGCGGGGAACTCCATCACCGTCGACAAGCCCCCGGCGGCGATGTGGGTGATGGCGCTGTCGGCGCGCATCTTCGGGGTGAGCTCCTGGAGCATCCTCGTCCCGGAGGCGCTGATGGGCGTCGCCTCCGTCGGGATGCTCTACCTGACCGTGCGCCGGGTGTTCCCCGCGGGCGCGGCGCTGCTCGCCGGCGCGGTCCTCGCCCTGACCCCGGTCGCCACCCTGATGTTCCGGTTCAACAATCCGGATGCCCTGCTCGTCCTGCTGATGGTCTCCGCCGCCTACGCGACGTTGCGGGCCGTCGAGACGGCGAGCACCCGCTGGCTGGTGTGGGCCGGGGTGTTCATCAGCTTCGGGTTCCTGACCAAGATGCTGCAGGCTCTGCTGATCGTTCCGGTGCTGGCGCTGGTCTACCTGGCCGTCGCGCCCACCCGGTTCACCCGGCGGCTGTGGCAGGTCGGCGCCGCCACGCTCGGCCTGGTCGTCCCGGCCGGGCTCTTCATCGCGGTCGTCGAGCTCGTCCCGGAGTCGTCCCGCCCGTACATCGGCGGGTCGCAGAACAACAGCCTCCTCGAGCTCACGCTGGGCTACAACGGGCTCGGGCGGCTGACCGGCAACGAGACCGGGAGCGTCGGCGGCGGAGGTGCCGGCGGTGGCCCCGGTGGCGGTGGCGGCCCCGGTGGCGGTGGCGGCATGTGGGGCTCCACCGGCTGGGGCCGGATGTTCGGGTCCGAGGTGGGCACACAGGTCTCCTGGCTGATCCCGACCGCCCTGGTGCTGCTCGTCGCCGGCCTGTGGGTGACCCGGCGGGCGCCGCGTACCGATGCGGGCCGGGCCGCGTTCGCGCTCTGGGGCGGCTGGCTGCTGGTCACCGGCATCGTGTTCAGCCAGATGAAGGGGATCTTCCACCCCTACTACACGGTGGCTCTCGCGCCGGCGATCGGCGCGCTCGTCGGCATGGGCAGCGCGGCGCTGTGGCGTCGACGGGCACACCCCGCCGCCACGGCCACCCTGGCCGGAGCCGTGCTCCTGACCACGATCTGGTCCTTCATCCTGCTGAACCGGACGTCCGACTGGCACCCCTGGATCAGGTGGACGGTGCTGATCGCCGGCTTCGCGGCGGCTCTGCTGTTCATCGTCCTAGCCTGGCTCCCCCGGCCGGCACGGCTGGTGGTGACGACCGCGGCGCTGGTCGCGGCCCTGCTCGGGCCGCTGGGGTACTCGGTGGCGACGGCGGCTGTCCCGCACACCGGTTCCATCCCGTCGGCCGGTCCGGGCGGTAGCGGTTTCGGTGGGCCGGGCGGCGGAGGCGGCCGGCCGATGCTCTTCGGCGGCCCAGGCGGCACCACCGCCCCCGGCGGCGCTGGTCAGGGCGGCGGGGCCGGTGCAGGTGCAGGTGGCCAGCAGGTTCCGGGCCAGGCGGGTGGCATGACGGCGCCAGGTGGCATGGCGGCGCCGGGTGGCATGGCGGCGCCGGGTCGCACCGGGCCGGGTGGCGGCGGCATGGGCGGTGGCGGCGGCATGGGCGGCCTGCTCGGGGCCGGCGACCCCGGCGACGAGATCGTCGCGACGCTCGAGGAGAACGCCTCGTCATACACCTGGGTGGCGGCCTCCGTCGGGTCGAACAACGCGGCCGGCTACCAGCTCGCCACCGGCGATCCGGTGATGGCGATCGGCGGCTTCAACGGCAGCGACCCGTCCCCGACTTTGGAACAGTTCCAGCAGTACGTGACGGACGGACGCATCCACTACTTCATCGGTGGCGGCGGTTTCGGCGGGCAGAACGGCGGAAGCTCCGCGTCCGGAGAAATCGCCGCCTGGGTCCAGGAGAACTTCACCGCGATCACTGTCGACAACGTCACCCTGTACGACCTGACCGCATCGACGTCCACGGCCTCGACAGAAACGTCGTCGGGCGCCTCGAACACCTGAGTCGACGCGCTCCG
The DNA here is from genome assembly GCF_000374165.1 of Parafrankia elaeagni. Lineage (GTDB taxonomy): Bacteria > Actinomycetota > Actinomycetes > Frankiales > Frankiaceae > Parafrankia > Parafrankia elaeagni. Next base: position 94,173 of record NZ_KB893750.1, on the reverse strand, counting down.
CACACGGTCCCGGCGGCGGCCGGGCGGTCCACAGGGGCAGCCCGGCCACCACGGCCACGCATTCCCACCCGACTGTCCGGAACCGGCCGGCGAAGCCGGAACCGGGTTGCGCGAAAACCCGGGACGACCGGCGGGAACGGCCAGACTCCCGTACGCACCACGCACCACGCACCCGGTGAGGAGCATCGTGTCGACGACCACCACCGACCTGCTGTCCAGGCCCCGGAACGAACAGACCTTCATGGATGACCCGGTGCTCGATGTCGTCATTCCGGTGTACAACGAGGAAAAAGACCTGGCACCGTGTATCCGCAGACTGCACGCCCATCTGCGGACCACCTTTCCCTACCCTTTCCAGATCACCGTCGCCGACAATGCCAGCACCGACACGACGCTGGCGATCGCCCAGGAGCTGGCGCGGGAGATCCCCGAGGTCTCCGTCATCCACCTCGACGCCAAAGGCCGCGGCCGGGCGCTGCGCGCGGCCTGGGGCGTCTCGACCGCACCCGTCCTGGCCTATATGGACGTCGATCTCTCGACCGACCTGGCCGCGTTGCTTCCCCTGGTCGCGCCGCTGATCTCCGGGCATTCGGATCTGGCCATCGGGACCCGGCTGTCCCGCTCCTCCCGGGTCGTGCGGGGCCCCCGACGCGAGGTGATCTCCCGCTGTTACAACCTGCTGCTGCGCGGCACGCTGGCCGTCCGGTTCACCGACGCGCAGTGCGGTTTCAAGGCCATCCGGGCGGATGTCGCCGCCAGCCTGCTGCCACTCGTGCAGGACGGCGAATGGTTCTTCGACACCGAGATGCTGGTCATCGCCCAGCGCAGCGGCCTGCGCATCCACGAGGTGCCGGTGGACTGGATCGACGACCCCGACAGCAGGGTCGACGTTCTCGCGACCGCGATGGCCGATCTCAGGGGCGTCGCGCGCCTCGCCCGCGCGCTCGGCACGGGCGCGCTGCCCCTCACCCAGCTGCGCCGCGAGTTCGGCCGTGCCCCCCTGCCCGGCACCAGCCTGAACGAGGGGATGGGCAGTGGGGACAGGGCTGTGAACGGGAACGGGAACGCGAACGGCAACGGGGCGGCGGCGCCCGCGCCCGCGGTTCCCGGAGTGCCCGCGGGGCTGACCGGGCAGCTGCTGCGCTTCGCCGGGGTGGGCGTCGCCAGCACGCTGGCCTACCTGGTGCTGTTCGTCCTGCTCCGCGGGGTGGCCGGTGCGCAGGCGGCGAACCTCATCGCACTGCTGGTGACCGCGGTGGCGAACACCGCCGCGAACCGGCGGCTCACGTTCGGGGTCAGCGGCCGCGACGACGCCGGCCGACACCACCTGCAGGGTCTGCTCGTCTTCGCGATCGGCCTGGCGCTGACCAGCGGCTCGCTGGCCGCCCTGCACGCGGCGAGCGATGAGCCAGGTCGCCTGCTGGAGGTCAGCGTTCTCGTCCTGGCGAACCTCGCCTCGACCGTCGTCCGCTTCCTGCTGCTGCGCGCCTGGGTGTTCCACCCGTCCCGGCTGGGCCGGTACGGCCGGGAGACCGGTGTCAGGCACACTGCCGGCCGCTGAGCCCGGGGGCGGCTGCCGGCCAGGCTGACCAGCTGTCAGCCTGGCCGGCAGCCGCCGTCCACGGTCAGGGGCGCTCCACGGTCAGGGGCGCAGGATGAGGAGCAGGTCGCCGACCTCCACCGACTCGCCGTTCGCGCGCACGATCTCGGCGACCGTCCCGGCGGCGGGGCTGGTGACCGCCGCCTCCATCTTCATCGCCTCGATCACGGCCAGCTTCTGGCCCTTCTCGATGGTGTCGCCGACGGCGACCGCGAGGGTGACGATGCCGGGCAGGCCGGCGCCGACCTGCGCCGGGTCGGTGGGGTCGGCCCGGCGGGCGGCGGTGGTCGTCGCCCTGATGGAGGTGTCGCGGACCCGCACCGGCCGCGGCTGGCCGTTGACGCGCAGGTAGAGGGTGCGCATGCCGGCGTCGTCGGCCTCGCCGATGGTCTCCAGGGTGACGATGATCTCGACGCCCGGTTCGAGGAAGACGCTGACGGGACGTCCGGGCTGCAGGCCGAACAGGAACGCCTCGGTGGGGATCACCGACGAGTTGCCGTAGGTGGCGACCGCCTGCTGGTAGTCCTTCCAGGGGCCGGGGAACAGCAGCCGGGACAGGGCCGCGCGGCGGTCGGCGCCCGGTGCGGCGAGGGCGGCGGCGTCGTCGGGGGCGAGGGTGGCCGCCGGGGGCTCGGGGCGGCGCCCGGCCAGCGCCCGCTCCCGGAACGGCTCGGCGAAGCCGGCGGGCGGTGTGCCCAGTTCCCCCGCGAGGTAGCCCAGCACGCTGGCGGGCAGGTCGTACTCCTCGGGATGGTCGCGCAGCCGGTCGACGTCCACCGAACCGCCGGCGATGAACAGCGCGAGGTCGCCGACGACCTTGCTGGTGGGCGTGACCTTGATCGGCTTGCCGAGCAGGTCGTTGGCGACCGCGTAGCACTCGGTGACCTGGGTCCAGCGGTCGCCGAGGCCGAGGGAGATGGCCTGCTGGCGCAGGTTGGTGAGCTGACCGCCGGGGATCTCGTGCCGGTAGACGGCCCCGGTGGGGGCGCGCAGCCCGGCCTCGAACGGCGAGTAGAGGTCGCGGACCGCCTCCCAGTACGCCTCCATCGACGACAGGGCTGCCAGTCCGATGCCGGTGGCGCGCTCGGTGTGGTCGGTGGCGGCGACGAGGGCGGACAGGTTCGGCTGGCTGGTCCCCCCCGACATCGGCGCGGCGGCGGCGTCGACGGCGTCGACCCCGGCGGCGTTCGCGGCGATGAGGGTGGCGAGCTGGCCCCCGGCGGTGTCGTGGGTGTGCAGGTGGACAGGCAGGTCGAAGCGCTCCCGCAGCGCGGTGACCAGCCGGCTCGCGGCGGCCGGGCGCAGCAGGCCGGCCATGTCCTTGATGGCCAGCACGTGGACGCCGGCGTCGACGAGCTGGTCCGCGAGGCGCAGGTAGTAGTCGAGGGTGTAGATCTGCTCGCCGGGGTCGGTGAGGTCGCCGGTGTAGCACAGGGTGCCCTCGGCGATCGCCGTCCCGGTCTCCAGGACCGCCTGGATCGCGGGGCGCATCTGCTCCATGTCGTTGAGCGCGTCGAAGATCCGGAAGATGTCCAGGCCGTTCGCCGCCGCCTCGGCGACGAACGCGCGCACGACGTCGTCCGGGTAGGGGGTGTAGCCGACGGCGTTGCGGCCGCGCAGCAGCATCTGCAGGCAGATGTTCGGCACGGCCGCGCGGATCGCGGCGAGGCGCTCCCACGGGTCCTCGGCGAGGAACCGCAGCGCCACGTCGTAGGTCGCGCCGCCCCAGCACTCGAGGCTGAGCAGGTTCGGGGTGAGCGCGGCGAACGCCGGCGCCGCGGCGAGGATGTCGAAGCTGCGCAGCCGGGTCGCCAGCAGCGACTGGTGGGCGTCACGCAGGGTGGTGTCGGTGACCGCCAGGGCGGTACGCCCCCGCAGGTCGGCGGCCCAGCCCGCCGGGCCGAGCTCGGTGAGCAGCTGGCGCGAGCCGGCGGCCGGTGCGGTGCCGGCCAGGTTCAGCGGCGGGAGCATGGTGCGCGGCTCGGTCAGGGCGACCCCGGTGGGGCGGGTGTGCCCGTTGACGGTGCTCTCGGCGAGGCGGGCCAGCATGCGGCTGGTCGGATCCCCGTCGTCGACGGCGCTCAGCAGGCCGGGGCGCTCGTCGATGAAGGAGGTCGTCACCCCGCCGGCGAGGAAGGCCGGGTCGGCCAGCAGCTTCGTCAGGAACTCGATGTTGGTGCGCACCCCGCGCACCCGGAACTCCTTGAGCGCGCGGCGGGCCCGCCGCGACGCCTTCTCCAGGGTGGCGCCGCGCGCGGTCAGCTTGACCAGCAGCGAGTCGAAGTAGGGGCTGACCTCCGCGCCGGGGTACGTCGCGCCGTCCAGCCGCACGCCCGGCCCGCCGGGCGACTGGTAGAAGGTGATCGTCCCGGTGTCTGGGCGGAAGCCGTCCGACGGGTCCTCGGTTGTCACCCGGCACTGGATCGCGGTGCCCCGCAGGGAGACTGCGTCCTGGGTGAGGTTCAGGTCGTCAAGGCTCTCGCCGGCGGCGATCCGCAACTGCGCGCCGACGATGTCGACGCCGGTGACCTCCTCGGTCACCGTGTGCTCCACCTGGATACGCGGGTTCATCTCCATGAAGGTGAACGCCCCGTCCGGGCCGACGAGGAACTCGACGGTGCCGGCGTTGACATACCCGACATGGCGGGCGAACCGCACCGCCGCGTCACACAGCGCGTCGCGGACGCTCTCCTCCAGGGCGGGGGCGGGTGCGATCTCGACGACCTTCTGGTGGCGGCGCTGCACCGAGCAGTCCCGCTCGAACAGGTGGATCACGTTGCCGTAGGAATCGGCCAGGACCTGCACCTCGACGTGCCGCGGCCGGTCCACCGCCTGCTCCAGGAACACCGTGCCGTCGCCGAACGCCGCCGCCGCCTCGCGCGACGCGCTCGCGACGGCGTCCGCCAGGTCCTCCGGGCGCAGCACCCGACGCAGCCCGCGCCCGCCGCCGCCGCCGGACGCCTTGACGAACAGGGGGAACCCGACCTCCGCGGCCGCCTCGACGAACCCCTCGCCGTCCGGCAGCGGGTCGGACGCCCGCAGCACCGGCAACCCCGCCGCGATCGCCGCGTTACGCGCCGCGACCTTGTCCCCGGTGAGCCGGAGAACAGCAGGCGGTGGGCCGACGAACGTCACGCCAGCCGCCGCGCATGCCTCCGCCAGCACCGCCGACTCCGACAGGAAGCCGTACCCCGGATGCAGTGTGTCCGCATCCGCGATCTTCGCGACCCGCAGCAGCGCCTCGATGTCGAGATAGCCGCGCACCGGATGCCCCGGCTCGCACAGTTCGTAGGCCTCGGACGCCTTCGTCCGGTGCAGCGCGGACACGTCCTCGGGGGTGTAGACCGCGACCGTGCGCAGCCCCAGCTCCTGCGCGGCCCGGAAAACCCGGACCGCGATCTCACTGCGGTTTGCCACAAGCACCTTGCGCACGCGCAGCTCCTCACACCAGTGGCCCCGGAACGTCCCGCACGGACCAGGGAGTCCGCCAAGTTTCGACGGTTTCGTCGCCGTGCGCCAAGATTGGTGACACATATTGCGTTGCAGTGCCCGGGATGCCGCCACCCCCGGTCCCGGTGTGTTACCCCGCGCAAGCACGAAGACGCCACAACCCAACAACAACGACGGTGCCGCGTCCGCACGGCGCTCCGTACCCGGCCGTTAGCACTCCGGCCAGTAACGCCTCGGTCAGTAACGCCACCGGACCCGGTCGACGACCGCGCTCGGGTCCAGTCCGGCGAACAGCTCGATCTCGCCCCGGCGTACCGCGCCGATCGTGTCGTGCAGTTCGACGCCGAGGGCGGTGCGCAGTACCTCGTCGGCCCCGAAGGCGGCCACGGCCTCCCCGAGGTCGGTCGGAAGACGGCGGACGCCCAGGCGGGCCAGCTCCACACCGGCGCAGGAGGCCGGATCACCGTCGAACGGCTCCGGCAGCGTCGCCGCCGCGGCGAGGCCGTCGATACCGGCGGCGAGCACCCCGCCGATCAGCAGGTACGGATTGGCGGCGAGATCGAAGCACTTCACCTCGATGTTCGCCCCACCCGGCTCGCCCGCCGCCCCTGTGATCATCCGGATCGCCGCCTCCCGGTTCTCGAGCCCCCAGCAGGCGTAGGCCCCCGCCCAGTTCGAGGGCACGAGCCGCAGGTAGGAGGTGACGCTCGGCGCGCCGAGCGCCATCAGCGCCGGGAGATGCCGCAGCACACCGGCGACGAAGGCCTCTCCAGCGGCCGTCAGGCCGAACAGCCCCGACCCGCCCGCCATCAGCGGCCCGCCGCCGGGCCCGCCGCCGGGCCCGCCGTTGGGCACGCCGTTGGGCACGCCGTTGGGCAGGCTCACGCCGCCGTGCAGGCTGAGGTGCAGGTGGCCGCCGTTGCCCACGCTGCCGGCGAGGGCCTGGGGCGCGAACGAGACCCGCAGCCCGTGCCGCGCCGCGACACCGCGCACCGTCTGCCGGACCAGGACGGACGTGTCCGCCGCGGCGACCGGGTCCTCCGGCGCGACCGACACCTCGAACTGCCCGGCCGCGTACTCGGGATGGATCTGCAGCAGCTCGATTCCCTGTGCCGTCAGCGCCTCCACCAGGTCACGCAGGTAGTCGGACAGCTCGACGACCCTGACCATCCCGTACGCGGGACCGGAGCAGGCCGCGGTGAAGTCGTCGCTCCCGGCCGGCGACACCATCCACTCGATCTCGAACCCGGCGAGGGCGTGCAGGCCGCGGCGCCTCAGCCCCTCGGCCTGGGCACGGGCGAAGGCACGGGCGTCCTGGGGATGCGGGTGACCGGTGAGCGCGTAGCGGTCGGCCGGGGCCCACGCCCAGCCCGGCTGGGCGCGCAGTTGGGTGAGGCGGCTCAGGTCGGGCCGCAGGCGCAGGTCCCCGACGGGCCCGCCCGCGTACCGGGCGACGATCGAGCTGTCGTCGACCAGGAACGTGTCGAACGAGGGCGAGGCGCCGACCCCGTGGGTCACCGCGCGGGACAGACGTCCCAGTGGCACGCCTTTCACCCGGGTCAGCCCGGCGTTGTCGACCCAGGTGAGGGCGACCGCGACGACGCCGCGCGCCGCCAGTCCGGCCACGGCGCCGACCGCCCCGACCGCCTCGACCACCCCTTCCGTCCCGGCGTCCTCGGTCAGCATGCCTTCGATCATGGCAGCACCTTCCGTCACCTGCCTGTCACAGAAAGCCGGGCCGGCGGGATTCCCCGCTGCCGGCGCCGGAACTCGGAACACCGCCCTTCCGCGCGCCCCGCCCAGGAGCACGGCATGTTCGTCCACAGGGGGATGTGCCACAAAGCCGCTGTCAGCAGGGTCATACCGGGACCCTGGCGACCGTTGTCCCCAGGAATTCCCCCACCATCCACAAGTTATCCACAGACCGGATGCGTGGCACGGCGCACGGCAGACGCCCAACTCCAGTCGCAGAAAGTGATGGTGGTGCGACGGCAGGCATGCCGACGCCGTGGAGCGGGCACGATCATGTGGTGCTGCCCTGTGTGGAGAGCCTCCGCCTCGTGGACCATCACTGCCACGGGCTGCTCACCCGCGACCTCGACCGGGCGGGCTTCGAGCGGATGCTCACCGAGTCCGACGCACCGACACCTGCGGGGACGACCCTGTTCGACAGCAACATCGGGTTCGCGGTGCGGCGCTGGTGCGCTCCCGTCCTCGACCTGCCACCGCTGAGCGGACCCGAGGAGTACCTGGCCCGTCGCCGGGAGCTCGGCGTCGACGAGGCCAACCGACGGTTCCTGAGCGCGGCCGGCATCAGCGCGTTCTGCGTCGACGCCGGCTATCTGCCCGAACCGCTCATGTCCGCGAGCGAACTCGGCACCACCTGCGGCGGGACGGGCCACGACATCCTGCGCCTCGAACGGCTCGCCGAGTCCCTCGCCGTCGACATCGTGACCGGCCAGCTCGGGGTCACCCACTTCGCGGACACCGTCCGCGAGCGGCTGGCCGGGGCGGGCCCGACGACCGTGGGCCTCAAGTCCGTCGCCGCCTATCGCGTCGGCCTCGCGCTGCCCGCCACCCGGCCGACCGACCGCGAGGTCACCGCCGCGGCCCGCGAATGGCTCGCCATGATCCGCCGCGGCGCACCCATCCGGCTGGCCAGCCCACTGCTGCACGCCTTTCTCATCTGGACCGGCGCGGACGCCGGCCTGCCCATCCAGATCCACGTCGGCTACGGCGACGCGGACCTCGACCTCCAGCGGTGCAATCCGCTGCTGCTCACCGGCCTGCTGCGCACCCTGGCGCCGACCGGCGTGCCCATCCTGCTCCTGCACTGCTACCCCTACCACCGCGAGGCCGGTTACCTCGCGCAGCTCCTTCCCACCGTGCACATGGATGTCGGGCTGGCGGTGCAGAACGTCGGCCGCCGGGCCACGGCGGTACTCGGCGAGGCGCTGGAACTGGTCCCGTTCAGCAGGTTCCTCTTCTCGTCCGACGCGTTCGGGCTCGGCGAGCTGTACCTGCTCGGCGCGCTGCTGTTCCGGCGCGCTCTGTCCGCCGTGCTCAGCGAGGGCATCGCGGAAGGCGACTGGACGGAGACCGACGCCGCCCGGGTCGCCGACCTCATCGGCGCCGGCAACGCCCGGCGGATCTACCGCCTTGGCGAGCCGGGCCGCGAGACGACAGCCGTCACCACCTCGCGTGCCCGGGATTCCCTCCCCTCCACTGAGCGCGGTGCCCGGCACTAGGCTGCTGCCGTGTCAGCCGCCGCCAGAAACAACCGACAGCAGCACAGCGCGACGCTCGTGGCCATCGAAGGCGTCGACGGCGCCGGAAAGCACACCCTGACGTCGCGCCTCGTCCAGGAGCTCACCGCCCAGGGCCGATCGGTGGGCACGTTCTCGTTCCCCCGCTATGCGTCCGGGCCACTGGGTACCGCCGTCCGCGCGATGCTCGACGGAGACGAGCGGCTCGCCGGGCTGGCCGGCTCGGCCCGCGCCACCGCGCTGCTGTTCGCACTCGACCGGACGAACGCGCTGCCCGAGCTGGCCGCGCACGCCGCCGGGCACGACATCCTCATCGTCGACCGGTACCTGGCCTCGAACGCCGCGTACGGAGCGGCCAGGCTCCCCCCCGACGAGCGGGCCGGGTTCCTGTCCTGGATCGCCGAGCTGGAGCTCGCCGACCTGCGGCTGCCCCGGCCGGACCTGCAGGTTCTCCTGGACGTCCCGGTGGAGACGGCGCGGGCCGGCGCGCGTACCCGGGCCGCGGCCGACACGTCCCGCGCGCTGGACACCTTCGAAAGCGACGATGGCCTGCAGGAGCGCTGTGCCGAGGTGTACCGGACGCTCGCGCGGTCCGGCTGGGTGGCCCCGTGGCTGGTCGTCGACCGCGCCGCCGGCCCGGCGGCGGTCCTGGGAGCGCTGCGTGACCTGCGCGCCGGGCTCCCGCCGGAGGCGCCCGGCCCGCCGGAGGCGCCGCGGGGGCTGTGCGCCCCTCGCGTCGCCGCCTGGCCCGCGGTGGCCGGCTGAAGCGCACCCCGGCCGCGGGAGTTGTCCCGGAGCGCTGGGATGTTCCCTGACCGAGCGGACGATCTGGAGCAGAACTGTTCTCTCGGAACAGTCTTGTCTTCGGATTCCACACCGCACGGCCATGGCCACCGATCAGGGTGCGATGCAAGAGTTCACCCATGGGATCACCTACGGACATCGACCTGTTGCGCGAGCTTGAACCCGTCGCCGAGGCGAACGTGAACCGGCACCTCAGCATTGCCGCGGAGTGGATGCCGCACGAGTACGTCCCGTGGAGCCAGGGGCGCGACTTCGACGCGACGCCCTGGGAACCGGAGCAGTCCGCGCTGTCCGAAGTCGCCCAGATGGCCTTCGAGGTCAACCTGCTCACCGAGGACAACCTGCCCAGCTACCACCGTGAGATCGCCGTCGCCTTCGGCCGCGACGGCGCATGGGGCACCTGGGTCGGCCGGTGGACCGCCGAGGAGGGCCGCCACGCGATGGCGATGCGCGACTACCTACTGGTCACCCGCTCGGTCGACCCGGTGACACTCGAACGTGACCGGATGCTCCAGATGCAGCGCGGCTACGACTCCGGGGCGAAGACACCGCTCGAGGCGATGGCCTACGTGTCGTTCCAGGAGCTGGCGACCCGGATCAGCCACCGCAACACCGGCCGCTTCACCGGCGAGCCGTTCGCCGAGAAGCTGCTCGCCCGGGTGGCCGCCGACGAGAACCTGCACATGATCTTCTACCGGAACCTGGTCGCGGCGGCGCTGGAACTGGCTCCGGACCGGATGGTCCCGGTCATCCGGGACGAGCTGGTCAAGTTCGAGATGCCCGGCACCGGCATCCGCGACTTCGGCCGCAAGGCGCGTTACATCGCGCAGGCCGGCATCTACAACCTGCGCACCCACCATGACGACGTCGTCGCCCCCGTCCTCCGGCACTGGAAGATCGCCGAGCTGGAAGGGCTGGCCGACGAGGCCGCCCGGGCCCAGGGGGAGATCATCTCGTTCGTGGCGGGGCTCGACGCACTCGCCACCCGCCAGGAGGAGAAGCAGCAGGCTGCCGAGGCCCGCCGGGCGGCCCGCAGGGAGGCGAACCGGCCGGAACAGGCAGCCACCGTGCCCGTCGGCTGACCGCGCTCCGGGCTGGAACCGCTCCCGATCCCCGCACCCCGCCCGGCGCCTCCACGGAGAGGCCCGGCGGCAGGCGCGACGGAGACCGAGGGTCGCCGGGGCTGGTGTCGTAACCGTTGCCCGATGTCCGTAGTGTCCGTGGTAAGTCGGTCGGGTTCCCGGTGTGAAAACCGGGAACAGCCGGCGCTCAGGCCCGCCACGCACGGAACGGACGGAGCGGATTGAGCACACATCGCGGCTCCGCGCGACCAGTCCCCAGAGTTCAGCTCGCACTCGGCGCTCTGGCCGTGATCGCGTTGCTGGTAGCGGTTCTGCTCGGGCAGAAGGGCTCCGACGGGGCATCGCCGGTCGCCGAGGTCTGCGGGCCCGGCGGCGGCGGAGCCGGGGCGGACTGCCGCCCGTCCGCCGCACCGTCCACCCCGGCGGCCGGCGGGGGCGTCACCCCGACCTCCAGCGCCGAGCCCGGCAGCAAGCGCACCACCCCGCGGCCGTCCACCGCCGCCGAGACCAGCGGCACCGCAGCCCTCGGCGTCACCGGGACGGCCGGCGGCGGCTCGGGTGGCAGCGGACCCGGCACGACCGGATCGAGGGACGGGTGGCCGGGCGGGACACGCCCGCAGACTCGGCCCACCCGCCCGCGCGACGGCCAGGAGCCCGTTCTGGACCTGAGGCTGCCGCCTGTGCCGGTGCCCACCTGCATCGTCGACTGCCGCTGACCTCCGGGCGCCGATGCGCCCACCACGCCGCCGGTGTCCCGTTCGGGGGATGCCGGGCGGAGGATGCCCGGGGGAGCACCTGTCGGCGTGAGGTTTCGCACGGTTCCGCGACGTACCAGGGGTGCACAGGTAGCTCACCGTCGTCTCGCATCCAGCTCACAGGTGAATGGCATGCGGTCAGCAGTGGTGGCCGCCGCCGGTACCGCCGGGGTGGACGCGATCAGACGGACGCGAGCGCCTGGCTGCCGCCACGGAACCTCGAGGAGCTGCCATGCCGCCGCCAGCCAGCAGGCCACCGCGCCCGTCCGCTGTCCTTCCCGCACCGGAGGTCGGCCGTGACCCGGGCACCCCCCGCGGACCGGTCGGCCGGCTCAGGGCGGCCACCCGTCGGTGGACGGCGGAACGGCCGGCTGCCCACAGGTCACCGGCCGCGGTGCTCGCCGTGATCGGCGGCGCACTCGCCGGCACCGCGGTGGACCGGCTTGCCGCCAGCCTCGCCGCCACCCGCACCGCCACCCGCACAAGCCGCCCGGGGAGCGGACCGCTCGGAACGCTGCGCACAACCCTGCGGGTCCGTCCGCCGGGCTTCCCCTCGCTGCTGCACGCGGCGACCGGGCGGCAGGCGCCGCTGGACGTCAGCGCCACCGCGTCCTACGGCGAGCTGTGCCGGCTCCGGCGCGGCTGCGACGCACTGGGCAACACCTGGGACGACCCCGCCTACGCGCTGATGTCGCTGTTCGGAGGCTATGCGGGAGTGTTCGGAGACTCCTGCGGCCCGGTCTTCGGGACCGGTTCGGACACAGCGCCCTCGCCCGGGGCCCGGTGGACGGAGATCACCTACGGCGGCGGTGACCGACTGTCCATCGGGACCGAGATCGGTCTCGGGAACCGGTCGTTGCCGATCCGGATCATCGGAATCCCCCTGGTGCGGGACGGCCGGCTCGCGCTGCTGCCCGACGAGATCGTCCTGGGGAACCAGCGCCTGCCCGGGGAGCTGATGACACCTGCGGACACCGCGGTCTTCGCCGAGCCGGTGGTCATCCTGCCGGCCTTCCCCCGCGGGACCCGCCTCGCCGACGCGGTCGCGACACCCGAGGGTCTGCGACTGCGGTTCGAACGGTGCGCCCCGGCAGGCCGTTAGCCGCCCGTCGCACCGACCGCACACCAACGGGACCACCTCCGGGCGACACGTCAGAGCGATACGTCAGAGCGACACGTCAGAGCGAGTAGTAACGGATACGCGCCCCGACGGATGGTTTCGCCGTTTCCGACGTCTACCGTGGGGGCGGTGACCAAGGGGGCTCCGGTGGGGCGACGGGTGGTCTTTGCCATGCTCGGGCTCGGGGCACTCGGCGTCGTCGTCGGTGCGGACCTGCAGCGCAGCACCGAACGGTTCGTCGCACCGCTGCGGGAGAACGACCCGACCGGGCTGACCGGCCTGCTCCCCTCCGGCGGGTTCCGCTACTACTCGGTGGTCGGCCACGTCCCGACGCGGACACCCGCGGACTACGTGCTCCGCGTTCACGGGCTGGTCGACCGCCCCCTCGACCTGACCATGGGCGATCTCGCCCGGATGCCGCAGACCGAACTCGTCCGCGACTTCCAGTGCGTGACCGGGTGGCGGGTGGCCGACGTCCGCTGGACGGGCGTGCGCCTCGCGGCGGTGCTGGAGGCGGCCGGCCTCCGCGCGGGTGCGGCGGCGCTGACCTTCCGTTCCTTCGACGGCGTCTACGACGAGAGCCTGACCATCGAGCAGGCCCGCCGGCCGGATGTCCTCGTCGCGCTCACCATGCTCGACGGCCCGATCACCCACGATCACGGCGGGCCGGTCCGGCTCTACGTGGCACCGATGTACGGCTACAAGTCGCTCAAGTGGCTCGCCGAGATCGAGGCGGTTGCCACCGTCGCCCCCGGTTTCTGGGAGCGGGAGGGCTACGACGTCGACGGCTGGATCGGCCGGTCGAACGGCCGGGACGATGAGCCTGTCTGATCCTCCGGCCGCCGGCCCGTTCCAGCCGGCGCCGCGGGTCGTCGAGCGGTTCGGGCTGGCGTCGCGGTGGGCGCACTGGTGCACGGCCGCGTTGACGGCCGTCTGCCTGGCCACGGCCGCCGTGCTCTACCTCGGACCACTGGCGACCCTGGTGGGCCGGCGGCCGCTGGTGGCAACGGTGCACCTGTACACGGGGCTCGCCCTTCCGGTTCCGATGCTGGCCGCGGCGGTGTCCGCGGCCTACCGGCGTGACCTCGCCGAGCTCGACCGGTTCACCACCACCGACTGGGCCTGGCTGCGGACCCGGCCGCGCCGTCGGGACACCACTGCGGTCGGGAAGTTCAACGCCGGCCAGAAGCTGTATGCGGCGTTCGTCGCGGGCTCCGTCCTGGTCATGCTCGGGACCGGGGCACTCATGGAGTTCGGCGGTCCGTTTCCGGTCAGCTACCGCACCGGCGCCACGTTCGTCCACGACCTGCTGGCCCTTGGCCTGTTCCTCGGAGTCTGCGGCCATCTGTGGATGGCCTCACGCGACCCGGTCGCCCGGCTTGGCATGCGCACCGGCCTGGTTCCGCTGCCCTGGGCCCGGCGTGAACACCCCGCCTGGCACCCGGGCCCGGACTCCACCGACCAGTCGCAGCCCGCCGCCCCGCCCACCCCCTACGCGGGGAGTGACCAGGACACCCCGGGTGAGGGCGCACGACCCCGAAGAGTGAATGACTCCGAGTAACCATGCACGCGTAATGCGTGACGGCAGGTGACTGCTCCTCGTCAAGAGGGGCGGTATGACGCGAATATCACCGCACCTTGTCGTCCAGACGACAAGGTGCGGCCCGAAACAACCATCGGACACGCAGCACCACAGTCCGTAAGGGATCCCTCCCCCCACCGACCTGGCCATCCACCTCCGTGTAGGCTCCCGTCACATCTGTCTAGTCACGTCAGGGTGGCCAGAACGAGTTTCTCCAGCCAAGGCTGTGGAGGGTCGTCCGCTCAGGAGTCAGCGGGTGGGACCGGGGGGTCCACAACGACACCGTCCGGCACGTCAGATGCCGGGCACGGAGGGATGTCCGCGGTGAGACATCGTGCGGAGGGCCAGCCCAGCTCTCCGAATTCGCGCAACGACGCGCGCAGGCGGCGCCGTTCCGCCCATAGCCCCGCCTGGATCGCGTCACTCAGTGTTATGGCTTTTGTCGCAGTCGCCGTCGGTTGGACGCTGGCGCCGGAAGGCAGTGACGGCGACTCGTCGGCCGTGGTCGAGGCCTCGGCCATCGATCCCAGTGACCTGCGCAGGACCCCGCCGGGAACCACGTCGACCGGCGGTCCGGACGCATCGCCCTCACCGGTTGTGAGCCTGAGCCCCTCCCCCGTTCCGGCGACGGCCACGGCACAGGCGCCGCCGCCAACCGCCACCGCCGCGCCACCACCACCACCCGCGCCGCGCACGGCGCTCGGCGCGGCCGGCAGCGACCGGCCCGCCGGCGGCGGCGGCGGGCGCGTCCCGGGCGGCATGAGCGGCGTCTACGCGAACTCGATGGCGACGGTGCGCAGCTGGGAAGCGCTGCGCGGCTCGCCGGTGAACGTCGTCCTGACCTTCTCCGACCGCGGCAGCTGGGAGACCATCACCCACCCGTGGGTGGGCGGCAGCCCGGAGAAGTTCTCCACCTTCCCGGGCACCTGGGTCATCTCCCAGCCGTTCTATCCGACCGGCCAGGGAAGCCTGGCGGCGTGCGCGTCCGGTGCCTACAACAGCCACTGGGCCGAGTTCGGTCGCTGGCTGGTCAGCAAGGGCCGACCGGCGACGATCGTCCGTCTGGCCTGGGAGTTCAACGGGAACTGGTTCGAGTGGTCGGTGCGCGGCAATCCCAGCGCGTACGCGAGCTGCTTCCGCCAGGTGGTGTCCGCGGTTCGGTCCACGGACCCGCAGGCCCGGTTCGACTGGGCGATGAACGCGCACAGCAGCAGCCCGTGGGAGGCCTACCCGGGCGACGAGTACGTGGACATCATCGGCATCGACACCTATGACCAGTGGCCCGCCAGCACCAGCCCGGCCGAGTTCGACAAGCAGTGCAACAAGCCGATCGGCCTGTGCTCGGCGATCAGGTTCGCGCGTGATCACGGCAAGCAGTTCTCCGTGCCCGAGTGGGGTCTGGTCGGGCGGTCGGACACCGAGGCGGGCCGGGCCGGGCAGGCCGGCGGGGACAACCCGGTCTACATCCAGAAGATGTACGAGACCCTCCGGGCGAACGCCGACGTCCTGGCCTATGAGACGTACTTCAACGATTCCCGGGCCGGGAACGTCCACTCGTCCCTGGTCAGCCCGAACGAGAACCCGAACTCCGCGGGGGTCTACGCCTCCCTCTGGTAGTACGGAGTACGGCAGGTCCAGAGCAGCACGGCAGGTCCAGAGCAGCACGGCAGGTCAGGCAGTCGAACGGGTCCCGGCACCGGAACACGGTGCCGGGGCCCGTTCGCCGTGTCAGGGCTCCAGGCGGTGGGGCCGGTCGGGCGTCCCGGGCGCGGGGGCCGTGCCCAGGCCTCGGGACCGGATCCCCGTGCTCACACTCCGGACGGAGCCCCGGCCAGCCTCTCGACGGCCTCGGGATCGCCGCGTAGCTCGACCCGGGCGGCGGCCCGCCGCCCGAAGGCATAGAGGAGGAGCTCCTCGGGCGGCCCCACGATCTCCACCACCGGCTCACGGCGACGCAGAGTGAGCCGGCCCGGGGCATCGGTGCGCTCCGCGACCACCCCGATCGTGCTCTGACGGAAGCCCGCGAGACCGATCAGGCGCAGCGAGGCCCACATGGCGTTCCGGTCGGGGGCGGCGTCGCTCTCCGCCGCGTTCCAGCCGGCTACGTCATGACCGGGCATGGCTCTGCGCAGGTCCTCGGTGTGGACGTAGAACTCGATCAGGTTGGCGGCGTCGTCGACGGCGGCGAACCGGGTCGGATGCCACCGCGGCGGCCCCGCCCGGAACATCTCCACCAGCTCGGGGTAGGTGTGGGCGCGCATCGTGGCACGTTCGGCGCGTTCGGTGATCCCGTGCAGGGCCCCCACGACCAGACCGGGCCCGGCCCACGGCACCCGCTCGCGGGTGACGAGGTGGGCAGCCAGGTCGTGCGCCGTCCACCCCGCGCACAGGGTGGGGCTCGCCGGCCCGAGTTCGCGGAGAAGATCCGCGAGTATCCCCCGCCTCACCCTTGCGCGCCCAGCAGCCATGGAGTGACTGTAGGCCATGTCTCCGGGAGTGGCGGCTTTTCGGATCTCCGCCGGGCGCGGTGCGCCGCCTGACCGGGTCACCCCGACACCGCAACGTTTCGGGCCTGCCACGGGACGTCCCAGCCCGCACGCGGGGAGCCGGCCCGTGGCCGCGTGGGCGGCCGGCGGGCTACTGGGCGGGGAGCCGGGCGACCGTGATGAAGAAGTCGTCGATCTGGCGGACGACCGACACGAACCGCTCGAAGTCCACAGGCTTGGTGATGTAGGCGTTGGCGTGCAGGTCGTAGCTGCGCAGCACGTCCTCCTCCGCCTCGGAGGTGGTGAGGACGACGATCGGGATCCGCCGCAGCTGCTCGTCCGCCTTGACCTCCGCGAGCACCTCCCGGCCGTCACGGCGCGGGAGGTTGAGGTCGAGCAGAATGAGATCGGGCCGGGCCGCGCCGACGTAGGGATCCTCCCCCCGCAGGTAGGCGAGCGCCTCCACGCCGTCGCTGACCACGTTCAGGTTGTTCTTGAGCTTGTGGTCCTCGAACGCCTCACGCGTCATCAGGACGTCACCGGGATCGTCCTCGACCAGCAGGACCTCGACCGGGACTACGGGGTGGGTCACGTCGGACCTCCTGATTTCGACGGTGCGGTGGGCGAGCCGCTGCGCGCGTCGGGCCGGGCCGGCGCCGGGATCGCCGGCGGGCCGTGATGCAGGCCCAGGTCGGACGGCAGTGCCACGGCACGCCGCTTGGGCAACGTCCAGCGGAAGGTGGTTCCGGAGTTCACCGTACCGTCGAGCCAGATGCGGCCCCCGTGGAACTCGACGATTTTGCGGCACAGTGCGAGGCCGATGCCGGTTCCCTCGTAGGCGTCCCGACCGTGCAGGCGCTGGAAGATGACGAAGATCTTGTCGGCGTACTCCGGCTCGATGCCGATGCCGTTGTCCGCACAGGACAGCTCCCACTCGGTGTCGCGCTCCACCGCCTCGATCCGGATCCGCGGAGGCTGCTCGCCGTGGAACTTCACCGCGTTCCCGACCAGGTTCTGGAACAGCTGGGTGAGCAGCACCGGGTCGCCGGGGACGGTCGGCAGCTCCGAGGTGACCACCTCGCCACCGGTGGTCTCCAGCACGATCGACAGTGTCGTCTCGGTCCGCTGGACGACCTCCGCGAGGTCGACGTCCACGAACGTCTCGGTGGTGCGGCCGACCCGGGAGAACGCGAGCAGGTCGTTGATGAGCTTCTGCATGCGCTTCGCGCCGTCGACCGCGAAGTGGATGTACTGGCTGCCGCGCTCGTCCAGCTTGTCGCCGTAGCGCCGCTCCAGCAGCTGGCAGAAGCTCGCGACCTTGCGCAGCGGTTCCTGCAGATCGTGCGACGCGACGTAGGCGAACTGCTCCAGGTCGCGGTTGGAGCGGCGCAGGATCTCCGCCTGCGACTCGATCGACGCCCGCGCGCTGCGGGCCACGCCGAGCTCACCGAGCAGCTGCAGCCGCATCAGCTCGACGTCCGACACCAGTGTCTCGATGTCCGGCGGTCCGGTGGCGGCGATCACGTGTTCCAGGTCGCCGCCAGCCACCCGGCGCACGTCGCTCCCGACCGCGCCGAGCGGGCGGGTCACCCACACCCGCAGGGCCCGGAAGATCAGGACCAGCAGCACGATGAGCGCCACCGCCGCCACCACGAGCGAGACAACCAGGGTTCGCACCGCGCCGGTCACGTCCTCCCTGGCCCGCAGGGCGGCGGCACGGACGGCGTCGTCGAGGTCGGTGCCGGCGAGGCGCACGGCGTCGAAGTGTTCCTTACCCAGGGCGGGGTCGCGCAGGGTCGACGCGTCGGTGCCGCCGGCACGGACCGCGGCGATGGCCGGGTCGGCGTAGTCGCGGTGCCACTCGTCGATGCGTTGCCGCAGGACGTCAAGCCGGCGCTGCAGGTCCGGCCGCCCGGCGACCCGGGTGGCGAGGCTGGCACGCAGCTCCGTCTCCGACGTGCGTCCCACCTCGTACGGCTCGAGGAACGAGTCGTCCCCCTGCAGGAGGTAGCCGCGCATCCCCGTCTCCTGGTCGACGAGGCTGGCGACAAGCCGGACCGTGCTGACCTGGATGGGCGCCAGAACGTCGCTGCGGGTGTGGATGGCGTCGTCCAGCCGCACCATGGACCAGGCGATCACCCCCGAGGCCAGCAGCAGGACCACCGACAGCACGGAGTAGACCGCCGCGAGGCGCCGGCGCAGCCGCCAGCCGCGCATCACCGCAAGCACGGAGCGGTCGTCCCGGCGCTCGGCGGCGTCGCTCACCTCTGCCGCCCGCGCAGCACCAGCAGCAGGGCCACGTCGTCGGTGAGGGGGCCGCCGTTGCGCTCCTCGACCCGGTCGATGAGCGCGTCGAGAAGCCCGTCCGGGCCGGAGTCAGGCCACAGATCAGCCACCTCGGGCAGCACCCCCTCCCAGCCCAGGGGCTCGCCGCCCGGACCGTCCCGACCCTCGAGCAGGCCGTCCGTCGCCAGCAGCAGGGCCCAGTTCTCACCGAGCTCCACCGTCACCTCGTCACTCACCACATCGTCGAGGATGCCCAGCGCGGGACCGACCACATCACCACGCAGGGCCATGGTGCTCGGCGAGAGCAGCGCGGGCGGCGGGTGGCCGGCCAGAACCATGCGCAGGCTACGGCGATCCGGCGCGATCGCCAGCTCGCAGACGGTGGCGAAGATCTCGTCGTGCTCCCGCTCGCTCACCAGCACCTGCTGCAGGAAGCCGAGCCGGGCGGGGTCCGGCACCCCGGCCAGGACGAGTGTCCGCCACGCGATGCGCAGACTGACCCCGAGCGCGGCCTCGTCCGGCCCGTGCCCGCAGACGTCACCGAGGAGCACGCGGACCGTCCCGTCCGCGGTGGACACCATGTCGTAGAAGTCGCCGCCGAGCAGGGCCTGGCGGTGCCCGGGCCGGTAACGGGTCCGGTGGTCCATCGTCGGGTCGTCCATCAGCGGGCGGGGAAGCAGGCCCCGCTCCAGCCGAGCCTTCTCCTCCGCCCGCAGCTCGGACTCGCGCAGCGCCCGGGCCGCGGTGTCGGCCCGCTCGCGCTCGATCGCGTACCGCACCGCACGGACCAGATCGCGACCGTCGACCTGACCTTTGACCAGGTAGTCCTGGGCACCGGCGGCGACGGCTTCGGCGCCGCGGTACTCGTCCACCAGACCGGTCAGGACGACGACGGGTGCGCCGCCGTCGATGGACAACAGGCGGCGCAACGCCGACAGACCCGCGCTGTCGGGCAGGCCGAGGTCCAGCAGGATGCAGGTAGCGTGCCGCGCCTGCAGAACAGCCTCCGCGACCGTCCGTACGCGCGTCAGATCAACGGGGGCGGACACCTCGTCGAGCAGCTCCGACACCAGATAGGCGTCGGCGTCGTCGTCCTCGACCAGCAGGAGGGGCCACCGAACACCCTCCGCACCATCCACACCTGCCACCGCACCCGCACTTTCCGTAGCGGCCATCGACGGCCGCATGGCGGGAATCTCGCTTCCGGTCACATCTCCTCGGCAGGGGGTTACAGCGACGGGACACAGGGCGGCGGGGCACAGGGCGACGGGTCACAGGCGAGCCGTCGCCGCTGCTCACGGGCAGACTGCGCCAGCCCGCCCAGAGACTTCGCAGCATGGCACGAAAGAGGCCGCCCGCGAGCGCCGGAGCATCGAAATGCCCCGTCAGAGACCATGCGGACCGCAGGATCTCAGGTCCGCCTTGTCACAGTATGATGGTAATCACTCCACCGGATGGTCCTGACCGGGCGCAATCTCGTCGCTGGTCGGCCGGCCCAGCAGGTACCAGCCCCACAGACCGGCCGGTGCCGGCGCGCGGACCGGGCGGCCCGCCACCACACGGGCGTCCACGATGTCCAGCACATGGTCCCATCGCCCGGCCAGCCGAGCGGCGAGCCGGCTACGCCGGCTGGCGCCGTGGCCGAGGTGCGGGTGCGGCCGGGTCGGCGCCCGCCGCATCCCCCGCTCGACGTTCTCGCGGAGCCGGCGCAGCCGCGCCGCATCCAGCCGTGCCTCCAGGTCGCGCAGCAGTCGATCCTCCACCAGGGAGTGTGCCCGGGCCAGCTCGGCAAGCTCGTCCCGCAGCCCGGACGGGCCGCGCCGCGGGTGGTACCGATCGCCCTGCACGTACTGCTGGAGGCCGCGCATCACCGCCGCCGCCTCGCGGGCCGTGCCGCGCAGTGCCGCGGTGCGGGCGCGCCCGTCCGGGACGACCACGGCCGCGGCCGGATAGACCACGTCCTCCATGACGCTGAGGTGCGCGCTGAAGGCGGCGACCGCGGCGTCACTAGCGTGCAGGGTCAGCCGCGGGTCCGCCGCCCGGGCCTCCCCTCGGCGACCGACGCCGTCGAGGCCAGCGATGCCGGCGAAGTCACCGCCGGCGAGATCGAACAGACCGCCGATGTCGCGGTGCGCGGCGTGCACCAGACTGGCCAGAGAAGAGCTGGTCGTTGTCTCCACACCGGTCATGACCGCCTCCCGCAACCCAAGTTACGCCGGCCCGTACCCGCCCGCATCCACACCGTGCGGACACCCCGCACACCCGGGCAGACCCCGCACACCCGGGCAGACCCCGCACACCCGGGCAGACCTCGGACACCCGGGCAGACCTCGGAACCACGCCCTACGGGCGGATCAGTCGCCCCAGCCGGTGAGTTCGGCGCCACGCGGGTGCTCAAGCCGGTAGGACAGCCCGATCTCACGACTGGCGCCCGGTTCAAGCTCCACCTGCCAGGTCAGCAGCCCCAGGTCGGTGTGCTCGTCCGCTGCCGGCTCGGCCACCACGTCCCGGACCGCGACGCTCTCATGCCGGGACACCGGCACCTGGTCGCGCACCGTCACCCGAGCCCGCAGCGGCGCCCGGTTGGTGACCACGATGCGGTAGCTGACATCCGTCCGCCGGGTGTTGCCGACCATCCGCCGGCCGGTCACGCGGCGGACCAGTTCTCGCTCGACCTGGACCCGGTCGTCGACGCCGAGCCGCAGCTCCATCTCCCCGCCGGGCGGGACGAGGTCGAGCCGGGCGGTGCCGACGAACTCCTGGCCGTGGAACACCGACACCTTCCCCGCCGGCAGCGTGTGTGGGGACGTGTTTCCGACCGCGGCCCGCAGATGCGCCTCGGCGGCGAGCTTCGGGGCGGTGACATGGTCGAGCACCGCGTCAAGCACCAGCACGGCGACCGTCGCGCGGTGCGGGTCGCCATCCGCGGGCACCGCCACCGGGCGGGGCGGGCGGTACGTCGACGCGGCCCCCGCGGACTCCAGGGTCGCCTGCACTGCGGAGATGGGCTCGGCCAGCGCCACCGGGCGGGCTGCCATCGGTGCGGCGGGCATGCCCGCCGCCGCCTCGGCGGCATCCCAGCCGGCGGGCTCGGGCGCACCGCCCGGCGCCGCGCCCCTCGCTCGCGGGTAGTGCTCCGGCTTCGGGCGGCGGAGATCGACGAACTGCGGGACCAGCTCGGGCAGATCGGCCCCACCGGCGGGGCGCGCGGTGGACAGCCGCAGGTCGGCGGCCGGCCAGTCCTCACCCGTCCGCTGACTGATCATCGCGAACCAGGTGAGGGTCACCCGCTCGCCCTCCAGACGGGCGTCATAGCCCGACGTCCAGGAGGCTGACCTGACCAGGTAGGAGACCTCCAGCTCCCCCGCCTCCGCCGCCGTGGCCGCGGGCTCCCCCCCGGAGGACGGACACGCCTGTCCCGGGGCTGTCGTGACGGCGGGCAGTTCCAGGTCGACGACGATCGTGCGGGTGTCGGGAGCCGGCTGCGCCCGGCGGGCCTCGATCATCCTGCCGATCGCCGAGAGCTCCTTCTCCGCGCGGTCACGCTGCTCGGAAAGAGCCCGGCGGCGCGTGTGCACCGCGGCGATCTGCGCGGCGAGGGCATCGCCGACCA
The DNA here is from genome assembly GCF_000374165.1 of Parafrankia elaeagni. Taxonomy (GTDB): domain Bacteria; phylum Actinomycetota; class Actinomycetes; order Frankiales; family Frankiaceae; genus Parafrankia; species Parafrankia elaeagni. Next base: position 72,129 of record NZ_KB893750.1, on the reverse strand, counting down.
GCAGGAGCTGTGCCGCCGCATCGGTGCCCCCCGCCCCGGCACCAGCCCGGGCATCACCGGCCGCCGCCGCGCTGCCGGCGGCCCAGCCGCGGGCGAGTGCGCCGGCGCCCACCCGCGCCGCCACGTCCAGAAAGGAACGGCGGGCACGCTCGGTCTCGTCGCCGTCGGCGATCTCTGCCAGGAGAGCGCGCAGCTCGTCCTGTCGGGCCCGCAGATCAGCCAGTGCGCCGGCATCAGGCACCGCCCGCGCCTGCGACACCACCCGGACCCCCAGCACCCGGGCCGGACCCGTACCGCCCACCCGCACCGAGTCCTCGTCGAGACCGAGCGGCAGTCCGTGGACGGCCACTTCCACCCGAGCCACCACCGGGCCCGCGTCCGGCGAGCCGGCTGCCGAGGCTGTGGCCGGACGCGCGGCGTGCGCGGCGTGCGCGGCGGCATCGAGCCGGCCGCGCCGCGTCACCCGAGCGGCGGTGGGGTACACGACCACGGCAGTGATCGGCGCGTCGAGCTCCACCACGGCCGGCGGGCCCGCGGTCTCCCGGCCGCCGGACCCGGACCCGGATCCCGGCAGACCGCCGTCCGTACGGCCACCATCCGGCGCACCCGCGCCCGTCGAGCCTGGGACGTCCGGCGCGTCGTCCGCGGTGGCCACCATGCGATCACCATACGGCGCAGAACGATCGACGATCCCCCGTCCCGCGAGCCGCGGGACGCGTGGCCGCTCCGAGCCGCCGGGCGCCGGCGACCCCTCGACCCGGACGGACCGAGGGAGCACTTCTCGTCACCGTACGAGACCGATGCTCTGGGCAGGGGGCTCGGCGCAGACCGCCCGGCAGGGCGAGAGCACCGCCTACTCCGGACTCTTCCATGCCGGCGCGGCTGCCCCGCACAGGTGCGGCCGGACAGGTGCCGCCGCGGGGGCGGTCGAAGGCGGCGCGGGCCCGCCGGGCCATTGTGGCCAGCCGGTCGGACCGGCCCGGCCGGTCCTTCGAAAACGAAGCGGGCGTAGCACGGAGATTCCTCCTGACGATCCCCCGATCCGCGCCATACACGCGGGTGGAGCCGACCGGGGCCCGACTGCGGATATACCGGCAGATGCTCTGCGGCGATCATTCGAACCGAATTACGGAATAGGATTCACGCGATCTCCACGACCCCACTCCCTTTTTCTCCGGCCCACCCGATCCGCGCTCCGGCCGGCACGGCGCCATCACCGTTGGTGGCCGGTCGAGCACACCGCAGTTCGCGGAAAACATGACACCGCGCCCGGCCGGGACAAGATTCGGACCATCAGTGATCGTCACCCAACGTAGTTATCGGGCCGAAGTGAATCCGTGCGCATCAACGATGACCGCCACCACCCCGGTACCCGCCAGCGGGGGATCCCCGGATCGACTGTTGTGGGACGGGAGTTCGACAGTCGTCCGTACCCACCCCGATCCGGGCCGATCGGACTCGCACGGGGGCATCCGTTGGTCGACACCCGCCAGGCGGTACCCGTTCCGGTCGCCTTCCGTTGGCTGTCGGCCGGATCCGGCCGAGAACATGCCGAAAGGCCTGTGCGTCGACTAACGTAACCAACCGTGTCGGAACTTCGGCGACGGTCGCGAGCGGCGCGGTGGTGCTCCTCCCAGCTCCCCTACGCCGGCAGCGCGGCGCCTGCCGGCCGGTCCGGCACGGTCACCAGCATCCGGAGCCGAGCATGACGCAGCAGCCGTACCCGAGGCACCACGAGATCTCCATCCTTCCCGGCCGCGGCGACCTGATGGCCGAGCTCGCCAGTCGCCTGGAGGCGTTGGACGCGCTGCTGAACCGCCTGGAGGACGCCGAGCGCCAGGCCGCTGACGCCGGAGAGCACATCCTGCGCACGCGGCAGTGGCAGGAGGACACCGTCCGGACACTGCAGGAGGAGCGCGCCCGCATGCGCCAGCGCCAGCAGGCGTTGGACGATCTGGCCGAACATGCCCGGGCAGCCGTCGAGGCCCTGCACGGCAGCCATCGGACGCTGCTGCCCGAGGTGCGCCAGCTCGAGGTCGAGCTACAGGTCCTCGACAACTCCGGTTTCCTGAGCCGCCGCCAGAGTCGGCCGCGCTGACCAGCCCGTACTGACAGGCGGCGCCGACCAGTGGCGCCGACCAGTGGCGCCAGCAACACCGTGCCGACCGGACTGTGCTGACGAGACTGTGTTGACCGACGCCGTCGACCGGAGGTGTCCGGCGTCGGCGTCCGGAGCCGATCTGAAGCCGGGTCACGCTCCGCAGCCTTCTGGCAGATGACATTCGCCAGCCCTTCGCGTGCGGCGACCGCCGGACCGTCCATGACCTCCGAGCGCCACGCGCGCGGCGACCATCCGCGCCATCCGCGCCATCCGCGTCCCGGGCTCCGGCCAGGCCGATGACCAGGCCCAGTCGGCATCAGGCGGAACTGGCATGACGCAGGCACCGACGCACCGACGCACCGGTGAGCGCCGGGCGGCGCGGGCCGCGTATTCACGATTCGGCCGGGACGGACCAGTGTCTCCGGCGGATCCCCCGATGACCTCCGACAGCCTGGCGCGCCAGCCGGAGCCGCCTCGCGCATCCCCTCCCCCATCCCCTCTCGCAGCCCTGAAGGACGCTTGCCGAGCGCCTCGCCACGGCCCCGCAAGCCGGGAAAACCTCGTCACCTAACGTGTTTGTCCGTGATCCTCGTGTGGCCGCCCGAAAACGTGACGGGAAGCTCAGCACCCCCTCTGACCTGGGCTTATGCGACTCCGCAAGGGGCCCTTCTTCGCACACTCGACGTAGTTGGGGGGGACTAGTGTTTACCCACACCATCCGTGTGGACTAGTCTCGCTTGCGACGTCACGACAACACCGGGCCGAACGCCGAATCCTGCCCGCGGCCCCGGTGTCCCCTCCGAGTCGTCACCTCGGGCAGGAGCGGGGGACCCACCTCCACCGACCGGCACCAAGAAGTGGTGCGGGTCTAGGGGTGAAGTCCATCGCGTGAAGGTCGCGCGACGGACCGGGCAGCCCAGCCCGAACCCGACAGCTCACCTCGCAGGCGTACGGGAAGGAACGCAACGTTGTCTGCGCAAAGCGTGCAGCTTGATACCGAGAGACGCCGGCAGCAGGAAGGCCGCGGTCGCCACCGTGCGCCGTCCGCTCCCTCGGCGTCGAGTCGAGCCAGGGCCAGAGCCCGAACGGTTGCAGCCGTCACCACGGGAACCGTCGCGGTCTCCGGCGTAGCACTCGCCGGTTGCGCTACCGACATCAACGCGGATGCCGCGTTCGACGAGGGCATGAACACCGCCCCGATGACCCTCGCGACCCAGATCGGCTCGCGGCTGGCAGTCGACGGGGCCATCCAGGCAGCGACCACGACCGGTGGCAGCACGGGTACCGTCCTCGACGCGACCACCGACATCTCCGCTCCGACGCTCTCCTCGAAGATCGATGTCGGCCTGCGGGTGACCACCCCCGAGGTCACGGTCAACGCGAACGAGCCGGTCAACATCGGTTTCTCGCTGTACAACGAGCAGAACGACGCTCCGCTGGCCGACCAGCTCATCAAGGTTCAGGTCAAGCTCCCCACCGGGTGGGCGACCTTCCTGCACCTGACCACGGACGACCGCGGCTTCGCCTCGTACACCGCCCGGGTGCTGACCACCACGAACGTCACCGCGATCTTCGACGGGTCGGACGCTCTGCAGTCCGCCCACTCCGAGAACGACGCGACGCTGACCGTCCGGCCGACACCGCCGCCGCCGCAGGCCTCCCGCCGTGCGGACCGCCCGGCCGTGAGCGTGGACACCCCCGCGGTCAACGTCAATCTGCCGGCCAGCTCGATCGGTGAGAAGGCCGTCTACCTGGCCTCGCTGCATGCCGGCAAGCCCTACGTCTACGGCGCCGAGGGCCCCAGCTCCTTCGACTGCTCCGGGCTCGTGCAGTACGTCTACCGGCAGCTCGGCAAGAACCTGCCGCGCACGACAGACCAGCAGTACGCGGCCACCACTCGCATCTCCCAGTACAACAAGGCGCCCGGCGATCTGATCTTCTTCGGCAGCCCGGGCAACATCTACCACGTCGGCATCTACGCCGGTGATGGCAAGATGTGGGTCGCGCCCCGCAGCGGTGATGTCGTCAAGCTGCAGACGATCTACACGACCTCGTACCTGGTCGGTCGCATCCCCTGACGCAGCCGTGAGCCGCGGTCCACAGGGCACAGCCCTGGAACCGTTGCTCTCTGCCCCTCTGAGAGCCCGTACGAACCGTTGACGGGGTGGCCAGCAGCGCTGGCAACCCTGTCCCCGGAACGAGCCGCCGCGCGATCTCCCCCTCCGGTCGCGCACGGCTTCGCCGCCGGGTCGGGGTTGTCGGGATCGACTCCGACCCGGCGGGCACCAGACCACGCGCGGTTCCAGACCGCACGCCACTGGACGGCGCACCAACCAGACCCCGTCGACAGGTCCCCTGCACCGGACCGGCGCAGCCCTCAGTGATCGCTCCGCCTTGCCCTGAACTCGTCACAACGTCTGTGACCTTGGGAAACGCCCGCCTCAGGCGAGCTGCGGACTCCAAGGCCGGTAGGCCGTTGCGACATCATTCTACTTCGGCATAAGCGGTGTAGATGGGGCGAAAACCGTCCAGAATGCGACCATCGGGCATCAACGAACGCCCTACAGATCGAAGACGGAAACACCTGAACCACACCGGCGCACCACCGAGATCCTTCCGGCCGGACGGACGTCAGATCCCCCCCCATCTGACGTCCGTCCGGCCGGAAGGCCCCGGACTCCGCTGGTCGCTCGTCCCGATCCCCCCCCCATCGGACCGGGCGACCAGCGGACTCTCCGGCCAGCCATCCGGCCACCTCTGGGTCTGTCGGGGCCGTTAACCCCCTCCCGGCGACGCCGACAGACCGCACCGGCCCCGGCCGCAGCCCCTTGCAAGGGGCTGCGGCCGGGGCACGGAACCCCACCGCCCTGCCGACAGGAGCTCGGATCTCCCGCGAACGGGGCGGGCGGATCCGCCCGCAGCAGCGGGCGCAAGAGCCGAACTGACTACTGGGGCCCGCGCCGACAGTCGTTCGGCGGTCCGAGGACGAAGTTGACTAGTTCTTTGCAACTAACACAAATCAGCTAGCCCCTGCCACCGCATCGGCTCCGCCCGCCAGGGGCGGCACCGGGCCCGGTGACACTGGAAGCCGGCGCCGCGCACGCAGCCACACCCGGGGCGTCACGCCGAACGCCGCCGCTTGTCATGGGAGAAGTCCCAGAGGGCGTCCGTCACGTCATCGTCCCACGCGGTCTCCGCGACCCGGCCATGCGGGGTAACCGCATCACAGGTCGGACCGGGTTCCGTCTCGAACTGCCCAACGACCCCGACCCCGGCGTACACCGGATCGCCCGGTCCGCAGGCAGCGAGCAACGCGAGCCGGGCGCCCTCGCCGATGCCCCAGATGTACACCCGGTCCAGGTCGACATCCGTGCGTTCCTCGTCCATGAAACGTACGACGTCGCGCAGATACTGCAGATCCGGGCCATTCGGGTCGTCCAGTCGCCAGGTTCCCGCGACCGCCTCCGGGAAGGCGAGCGCGAAATCCCGGCGATTGGCCAGCGAGGACGCGTCGCTCGCCCGTTCCAGCGACTGCGCATCCGCATTGTCGTCGTGCAGGATGATGACCAGGGGCAGCGGCTCATCGGGGTCGGACGGCGCCTGAACGCGTAGTTCCCGCCCGGCCGACGGATAGTCGTCCGGGATGTCGACCTGCTCGACCTCGGGTCGACCTCGGCCCGCCACCAGCCACCACACGGCAACCAGCGCGACTCCGACAATGATCACATTCTTCTTGTTCTTGCCCCACCAACCGGCAAGGGGATTCGACGCCACGATCCAACCGAACCACACCGCGCCTCCGGAAATCGCCGGATTCCGCTCAGCGCGTCCCGGCAGACCCGGTCAGGACGACGCCGAGCGGCGCGGCATCAGGTCACGTGGCCGGTCACGTGGCCGGTCACGTGGCCGCGAGCGCGCGGGCCCTGGCAGCCCGGAGAACTCCGACCTCACGGGGGCCGTCCAGCGGCGCCAGCGGGCCGTGCACCCAGCTCAGCAGCAGGTCGGCCAGAGCCGGATTCTGGGCCAGCACCGGCCCGTGCAGGTAGGTGCCGATGACCTTGCGGTCGACCACACCATCGGTGCGGGCAGGAGTGCCGTCCCCGACACCGAGGCGCACCGTCCCGAGCGGGATCCCGCGGAAGCCGGGCAGCGGGCGGGTCCGCCCGCCGTGGTTCTCGTACCCGTACAGCGTCGGCAGCCCGAGCTCCGGACCAGGCTCCACCACGATGTCGCCGACCGCCCGGGGCGGCAGCGGGGCGTCCGGCGGGTCGAAGGACCGGCGGGTCTCCACGTCGACGAGGTGAACACCCTCGTGGATCCGCCCGTCACCGGCCGGGAACGTGGCGCCGATCACCTGGTACCCGGCGCACACCGCCAGCACGGCCGCACCGCCCGAGACCGCCCGCGCCAGGGACCGGTTGCGGCGCATGCCGTCCGCGGCGAGCACCTGCGGCTCGTCCTCACCGCCGCCCAGCAGGTAGATGTCGCATTCGGCCGGCACCACCTCGCCGGCCGGCACCTCGACGATCTCGGCGTGCAGGCCGCGCCAGCGCAGCCGCTGGGCCAGGACGGTCGCGTTCCCGCCGTCGCCGTAGGTGCCGAGCAGCTCCGGGTAGATCAGGGCGATCCGGGTCGCCGACTGGCGGATCACCGGGTGGTCCGGACGAGCAGGTCACGGAACGCGGTGTAGTTCGCCACGACGTCCACGCCCTTGTCGTTCGCCGCCGCGGCGGCGGCCTCGGCGTCGGCGTGGACGGTGTGGGGTACCTCGGCATAGGCCAGACGCACGCTCATGTCCTCCTTGCGGCCCCCGGTGACCAGCACCTGGCGGCCGGCGAGCCGCTCGAAGGGCACGTCCCAGATCCAGGACGGGTCACGGCCGTCCGCCGTCTGCGAGTTGAAATCGATCACGACCGGTCGCGGGGGGCCGGAGTTCAGCAGCTCCATCATCTCCACCCAGCCGGCCGGGTTCTTCGCCAGCAGCAGCCGGGCCCGCTTCCCGTCCGGGCCGAGCGGCACCTCCTGATAGCGCCCCTGGACGTCGCCGATGCCCCGCATGGCGGCGAGGGCGTCCTCGACCTCGACCCCGAACTCACGGGCGGCCGCGGCGGCCATGGCCGCGTTGGCGAGGTTGACCCGCCCGGGAAGGTCGATGCGCGCCGGGATGCGGCGGCCGAACCACATCAGTTCGTCGAGCCCGGCCACCGAGACGATCGGCTCCGGCCGGGCCAGGCCGCACTCGCACCACCAGCCGGAGGCGTTGCGGTGCAGCAGCCGGGCGCACTGCGGGCAGACCATCGCGTCGGCGGTCCAGTTCTGGCCGGCGGCGACCCAGACCTGGCGCGACCAGGTCATGGCCGCCCAGGCCACAAGCGGATCGTCGACGTTCGCCACGACGACCGTGTCGTGGAGGTCCTCGCCCAGCTCCCGCCACAGCGCGGCGATGCGGCGGGTCTCGTTCGACCGGTCGAGCTGGTCGCGCGAGATGTTGAGCAGGAGCACCACCCGCGGCACGATCGCCCTGGCCACCCGGGGCAGCCAGATCTCGTCGACCTCCAGGGCCGCGGGGCTGTCGTACGGTGGCCTGGACATGGCCGCCAGAACGCCCGGCGCCATGTTCGCGCCGCCGCTGTTCGACTTCACCGGGCCGAGGGTGCCGAGCGCGCGGGCCAGCAGCCGGGTGGTCGTCGTCTTGCCGTTGGTGGCCGAGACGCAGGCGGTGGGGCGGTTCGTACCGACCTCGGCCAGTGCGTCCGGAGAGATCCGCAGGGCGATCTTTCCGCCGATCATCTCACCCGAGCCGCGGCCCAGGCGGCGGGATGTCTCCGAGGCCAGCCGCTCGGCGGCGAGCGCGAACCGCGTGCGGGCGGAGATCCGGCGTGGCAGGCGTGTCATCATCGCGTCTCAGAGTGCCATGAGCCCGCGCGGGTGTGATGCGTGCCCCGCGCTGTGTGCCGGTTCACGCCGATCGCTCCCGCCACCGCCGCCCGCCGCAGCCCACCACCGCGCCCCGCGACGCCCTTCTCGTGCCTCACCGTGTTCTTCTCGTACTCCGCTGTGCCGTTCTCGTGTTCCGCCGGGTCGCCTCCTGCCCCACGGTGTCCTGGCCGCGCCGGCACGGGAACGCCGCCACAGGCGGGACGGCGCCGAAGGGCGCTGGGTCGCCGGGCGCCCGCCGGTGGGGCGGAGCACTCTCGAGTAGGCATGCCCGGCCCCTGATGGATGAGTAGGACGCTCGAAGGTGAGAATCACAGAAGGGACACGGCAGCACCCCGGGTCGGCAGGAACGCAGATCGCCTGAGGACCGACGCAGGCCCGGCGGGAAGGGACGTGAGGACGAACTGTGAGCACCAAGGGGATAGCGATCGCCCAGAACGCCGGGCGATGGACGGCCCACGACCTCGACATCGCCGACATGGAGGATCTCGACTCGCTCGTCGACGCGATGCACGACCTCTCCTCGGGGACGGTCATCGCGTTCGTCGAGGAGGACGACGAGTATCTCGCCATCGTGCGGATCACGGCGCGTGATCCCGACCCGAAGGTCTTCCTTTCGGACCGGCGCGTGCTGCTCACTTCCGACCATGCCGAGCGGCTGTTCGCCGACGCCCTGCCGTCGATGGCCGGGCTCGACGACGACTCGGACGACGACGCACCGGTCGGGCAGGCCTCACCGGTCGGTGACCTGGACCTCCTCGCCGATCTGGGGACGCCGACGGAGGCGCTGCTCGAGCTGATCGCCGAGGAGGGCATGCTGCCCGCCGACGTGATCAGCGCGGTCAGCGAACGGGCCGGCGCCGGGGAGATCTTCGACGACGTCCGTGGCTGATCGGTACCACGACGCCATGGGCCTCGCCCTCGCCGAGGCCGCGCTGGCCGAGGCGGCCGGTGACGTGCCGGTGGGGGCGGTCGTCGTGGCGCCCGACGGCCGCGTCCTGGGGCGCGGGCACAACGCCCGGGAGGCCGGCGGGGATCCGACCGCCCACGCGGAGGTGGTCGCGCTCCGGGCCGCGGCGCGCGAGCTGGGGGCCTGGCGGCTCGACGGGACGACGCTGGTGGTCACTTTGGAGCCGTGCACGATGTGCGCGGGGGCGTTGGTACTCGCCCGTGTCGGCCGGCTTGTGTACGGCGCCGTCGACGACAAGGCCGGCGCCGTGGGCTCGCTGTGGGATGTCGTCCGCGACCGGCGCCTGAACCACCGTCCCGAGGTGATCTCCGGCGTTCGCGCACAGGAGTGCTCGGAGCACCTGGCTGCCTTCTTCGTCGCCCGGCGCTCCGCGCACTCCGCGCGGACATCCGACAGCCCGGGACCGGGCCCGGATCTCTGACGGCCAGGCGCGAACGGCCAGGCGCGAAACGGACACCGACCCCCCGGTCGGCCGGACCCGGACGGCGTCGCGTAAGCTAGCCTGCGGTGGAGTCGCCTAGTGGCCGAGGGCGCACGCCTCGAAAGCGTGTGAGGGGGCAACCCCTCCGTGGGTTCAAATCCCACCTCCACCGCCGTGTGTGATGTCTTGGGACATCGGCATAGCCCTGAACCCACGATCTCGGGTTCAGGGCTTCGTGCTTTTCGGGGCTGGGCCGTTGAGAGTCGCACCGCCGCAATCGCGGAAGGTCTGCCGATAGGCGGTTGGTGAGACACCCGTCGCGGCTCGGAAGCGCTGACGCAGCGAGATCCCGGTCGCGAAGCCCGTGTGCCGGGCGACCTGGCCGAAGGTCGACCGACCTGCAAGGAATAATTCGGCGCCATGCACCCCACCCCACGCCATTTTCACGCCACCGCGGCGCCGGCAGCGCGCGGAACGCCGGTTGATTCTGATCCCGGGTGCCGGCGCACCGATCTTTGTTCCGGATCTCCGCTTCGATCGTAGACGGACTCAGGTTGCGCCGACTCCGGAGCGTGTCATAGTCGATGCGCAAGGTGAAAGACCGTGACCATGCCGCGGTCAAAGCCAGATCCAGCGGATCGATTTCCATGGTGGCTCAGTCAACGCAATCCGGAGGTCAGTAATGGCAAGGATCGTTGTTCTCGGTGCCGGTGGTCAGGTAGGTCGGTCCATCGTCGCCGAGGCCGTCAAGCGCGGTCACGAGGTCACGGCGGTCGACCAGGACCAGAACCAGATGAAGTCGCTTCCCCGGCAGGCCAACCCGATGACCGGGGATGTCACGTCCCGCGACGTCGTCGCCCAGCAGGCGCAGGGCGCCGACGTGGTCGTGGTCGCGCTGGCCGGGTGCGCCCGCCCCGAGCACGCGAACGTCGCCCGCGTGATGGTCGACGTCGCGAGCAAGCTCGGGAACAAGGCTCCCGCGGTCATCCACGTCGGAAACGGCGGGCTGCTGGAGAACACCGACGGCGAGCGGATCGTCGACACGCAGGAGTTCCCCGCGGGCGAGCGCAAGGAGGCCCTGGACCAGGCTGACGCGCTTGATGTGCTCCGCGCCGCCAAGGGCAGCGTGAAGTGGTCGTACATCACCCCGCCGCCGCGCAACTTCGGCCCGGGGCGCCGCCGGGAGGCCTACCGCACCGCCGGCGACCGCCCGGTGATGGACTCCCAGGGAAACATGGGAATCTCGCACGAGGATTTCGCCATCGCCGTCCTGGACGAGGCGGAGAAGCCGAAGTTCCGCAACAAGCGCTACACGGTGGGGTACTGAGCCCCGTTCTTCGGCGCGACGCGGCCAGCAGCGGCCACAGCCGCCACAGCCGCCTGTCAGTCGTTTGCTGATTCCCTGCGGTCCGACTGTTCGCTGATCCCGTGAGGTGACCGGTCTGATCCCGGTCAGCCCCGATCGTGTTCAGAAGCAGGGAAAGGCCGGGCCCGGACGTACGCAGTCCGGGCCCGGCCATCCGGCTTTCCGGCCCGGAGAGACCGGCCCGCGGCACGTCCGCCGACGGCGCCGTCAGCGGGTGGGGGCAGCGCCGTCAGCAGGTGGGGAGGGCGTCGTCCGCCATGGTGGCGAGGATGCGCCCGACGTCGTCGGAGGTCGTCCGCGGGTTCACGATGGCGAAGCGGGTCACCGTCTCGCCGTTGTGCACGGTCGGGGTGACGAAGGCCAGCCCGCCGCGCAGCAGGCAGTCGGACCACCGGTGGTAGTCCGGCGGCGACCACCCGAGCCGGCGCAGGACGACGATCGACAGCTCCGGCTCGCGGACCAGCTCCACGTAGGGCAGCTCCCGCACGAGGTCCGCCGCGGCGCGGGCGGTCGCGAGGCAGCGCTCCACCGCCCGTCCGTAGGCCTGCGTCCCATAGGTCGCGAGGGAGAACCAGAACGGCAGGCCGCGCACCCGCCGGGACAGCCCGATCTGGTAGTCGGACGGGTTCCAGGCGCTGTCCCGATCGAGGACTTCCAGGTAGCCCGCCTGCTGGGCGTGCGCCAGCCGGGCCGCCGCGGGATCGCGGTAGACCAGCGCGCAGGCGTCGAAGGGTGCGAACAGCCACTTGTGGGGATCGACGATGAAGGAGTCGGCAGCACCGACCCCGGCGAAGAGGTGACGAACGGACGGCGCGGCGATACCGGCAAGACCGTAGGCGCCGTCGACATGCACCCAGATGTCCCGGGCGTGCGCGGCGTCGACGATCCCGCCGATGTCATCGACGATCCCGAACTGGGTGCTCCCCGCCGTCGCGACGACCGCGAACACTCCGGTACCCGGTGCGTTCCGGCCGGTGGCACCGCGCTCGACCGGGTCCAGGCTGTGGGCGTCCAGCGCGGCGGCCACAGCGGCCCCGGTCAGCCGCCCGCTGCCGTCGGCGGAGACGAAGACGAGATCGACGTCCATCACCTCGGCGGCCTGCCGCAGCGACGAGTGGGCCTCGGCCCCACACAGGAAGCACCAGCGGGCCGGCAGCGGCAGCCCAAGGGCCACCCGGCGGGCACGCGCCGCGTGCCGCGCCGCGACCAGCGCCGAGAGGTTCCCGACCGTGCCGCCCTGCACGAACGCGCCACCGGCGCTGGGCGGGAAGCCGACCAGATCGGACAGCCAGCGCAGCGCCTCGTTCTCGGCGTGGATGGCACCGCTGCCCTCGAGCCAGCTCCCGCCGTAGATCGACGAGGCACCGACGACGAGGTCGAACAGAATCGACGCCCGTGTCGGCGCAGCCGGGATGAAGGCCAGATTGCGCGGGTGATCGGCCGATATGCACGCCCGGGACAGGACCTCGTCGAAGACGCGCAGGGCCGCGAGCCCACCGACGCCTTCCGGAGTGATCGTGCGCCCCGCCTGTCGCGCGAGTTCGGCCGGTGCGGCCGTTCCGTCCAGCGGGGCGGGATCGAGATTCATCCTCGCCCGTGCGTAGTCGACAACCGCCTCTTCAAGGCCGGGGCCGAGTACATCGAAGATCGCAGCGTCGGGTCGGTGCACCCGCCGAAGTCTAGGTCGACCCCGGCCCCACCGCCGAGGCGATCAACGGGTGCCTTCGCAGGCGGCGACCACCGCCCACAAGGTCTCTACTGGCCGCGCTGGCGCCGCACGAGGAAACCACCGCCAACGAGAGCGAAGAACATGACAACAAGCCCGGCACGCTTCATGCGAAACCTCCACGATGAGGACTGGTGGTGACCGACCTCGCCGGCCACCACCACGTTCATGGAAACATGATACCGGCCGAGGAAGCCCCTATCGGCCTGCCGCGCGGAAGTGAAGAAGCGTTGTCCGGGAGCGGATTTCTGTTGGGTCCCGGCGCGCCGGGACCACCACGGGAACTCTTCCCGGACGATCCAGGCACCTCACAGTCGTACCCGAAGCCGGGAACACCTCGACCAGCACTCCGCAGAACGCCCGAATTACCATGCGGCCCCGCCAGGAAGAAGGCTGCCGGTTTCTGCGCATTCACGTTTCCCACTGGGTGCCCGCGCTGGTCCTGCCCAGGTTGGTCCTGCCCGGACTGGTACCGATCGGGCAGGGGTCCCTGGCCAGGGGCGGCCGGGCTCGCGGCGGAAGCCGTGCCACCGCGAGCCACCGGCCACGAGGCCAGAGCACCTGCCCGCAGGGTGAGGTCAGACGATGACCGGCAGCTTCTCGTAGCCGCGCACGGTGCTGGTGTGCAGGCGCACGGCGCGGTCCCGGTCGACCTCCCAGTTCGGGAAGCGGCGCAGTGCCTCCTCCAGGGCGATGCGGCCCTCCATCCGGGCCAGCGCCGCGCCCAGGCAGAAGTGCGGGCCGCGCCCGAACGAGACGTGGCTGTCGAAGTTGCGCCTGATGTCGTACGTGTCGGCGTCGGGGTACGCCCGCTCGTCGCGACCGGCCGAGGCGGTCAGCAGCAGCACCCGCGATCCCGCCGGGATCGTCGTGCCGTGCAGCTCGACGTCCCGTGTGGTGGTGCGGCCCTGTACCGGTGAGGGCGCCTCGTAGCGCAGCGTCTCCTCGATGGTGTTCGGCAGCAGCGACGAGTCGGCGGCCAGGTCGGCACGCTGGTCGGGGTGCGAGTCGAGCAGGTCGCAGGCCCAGCCGAGCAGCCGGGCGACGGTCTCCGTCCCGGCGGCGACGAGGAGGTTGGTGAAGTCGGCCGCCTCGGAGGTGGTCAGGCTGCGCGGCCCCTCGTCGGTGGTGATCTCGGCCTGGGCGAGGCCGGTCATCATGTCGTCTCGCGGTTCGCGGCGCCGGATGTCGATCTGCTCGGAGAAGTAGGTGTGCATCTTGATCTGGGCGGCGAAGGAGACGTCGTTGATCATCCCCTTGCCTTCCTCGATGTGGAAGGTCTGGTCGATCGTCTGGCGGATCTCCTCACGGTCCTCCGGGTTGACCCCGATCAGCTGCGAGATCACCAGCGAGGGCAGCTGGGCCGCGAAGTCCTGGACGAAGTCGAAGCCGCCGGCGCCGATCTGCGGGTCGAGCAGGTCGGCGCAGATCTGCCGGATGTGCCCCTCCAGCGCGCTGACCCGGCGCGGGGTGAACGCCCGGGAGACGAGAACCCGCAGCAGGGTGTGCGTCGGCGGGTCCATGAAGATGATCTGTCCGGTTTCGAACGGCTCCGGGCCCATGAGCTCCAGGACCGTGCCGTGCGCGGAGCTGAAGGTCGCCGGGTCGATGTGCGCGTCGTCGACGTCCTTGTGCCGGGAGAGCGCGTAGAAGTCGAGCTTGTCGTTCCGGTAGACCGGCATCTCGTCCCGCATCCGGCGCCACACGGGGTACGGGTTGACATCGACGATCTTGTCGAAGGGGTCCCAGTACAGGTCGTCCGTCACAGTTCGAGCCCTTTCCCATGCCATTTGCCCGCGCCGATCGGCACCACGGACAGTCCGTCTCCGCGACGTCAGCCGCGTCCCACACCCCGGGCAGGTGCACAGCGCCGGGCGGGCGCCACTTGGATCGTCAACGCCTACGAGCAGATTGACGTGTTTCACACCCCACGAGCAAGGAACTCCCCGCGCCGGTACGCGGCGTAGCCACCCCCTGCGGCGCAGGGAGCATGCCCCCGGACCCGCCTCGGCCGGCCCAGCGGGCCCGAACCGCCACCCGAGGAAACCGGACGAATGCATTCCGCTTAACTCGTGACTCAACGGCAGCCGCCAAAACACGGAAAGTTACCCGTCAGGACGATCCCAGCCCCGAGATCCAGCAACCAAAACGGGTCAAGAAGGGGACCTCTCGCGAGCCCTCGGTCGAGCACCGCGCCGCCGGCCCGCCGCGCCCGCAGGCCACCCCGTCCCCGTCCGGGTCGAGGCCGGCCCGGTAGCCCGGCTGCCCGGCGGCCAGCGGGGCGGCGCCCGCCGCGCGAGCCTCACCGCACGACCGGTAGTAGGCGGACGCAGATCCCTCCGCGGCCGCCGAGGGCGTCGGCGAGCCCGGCTTCGTCCGCTGACGCGACGTGGACGGCGCCCCGGGCGCACCGGAGCGCGGGGCGGTGGAACGCGGGGCGGTGGACACCAGTCCGGCCACGGCCTCACCGGCGCCCGGAGCGACCGGCTCAGCGGCGACGATCGGGGTGGCTGGACCTGTCGCGGCGCGGACGGGCGGCACCGAGGGTGCCAGCGACGCCGAGAGACCCGTCCGCGTGCCCGAGGCAGGCGGCAACGGGACGGGTGTCGGCGCCCGATCCGCGGTACCGGCGATCGCCCCACCCGGATGGCCGCTGGACTCGGCCGCGGAGCCGCTCCGCTCCGCGGCCGACCGCGGAGCCGGCAGCAGGGCAACACCGAGGAGCAGCAGCAGGAAGATCCCACCAGCTCCGGTGCTCACCCGCGGATGCCGGCTGGTCCAGCCGCCGATCCGGTTCCTGAGTTTCGCTGGGCCGTGCCACATCTCATGTCTCCCTCTGTCGACGGATAGTTTCGACAGAAATGGGACATTTATGGCTCTACGTGGACAGTCTTACACTTTTTGGCGGGAACTGATCTCCCGCGGCCACCCGACACGGGCCGGCGGGNGCCGGCGGGTGCCGGCGGGTGCCGCGCCCCTCACGGGAGACGGACGCGCCTCAGTCGATCGTGATCGCCCGTTCCGGGCAGTTCTCCGCCGCCTCACGCGCCCTGGCCTCGTGGATGGGCGGGACCTCCGGAAGGGCCACTAATCCGTAGCCCTGTTCGTCGACCTCGAATACCTCGGGACAGATGTCCCAGCACCGGGCGTGCCCCTGGCAGAGGTCGGAATCGATCGAGACCTTCATCGCTGCTCTCCTTCGTGGCTCTCCGTCAGCCCTGACCGCGGAGCACGGTCAGCACGGCAGCGTACATGCGCTCCTTGATCGCGCCGAGGGTTTCGCCCGCTCTCCCGGTGTGCGCGAGCGCCGTCTCGACGGCGCTCGGGCGCACGGAGTCCTCGGCGACCGCTCGGTCGACGATGCCGGCGGCCGCGGCCTCCGTCCCGCCGTAGCGGCGGCCGGTGAGCATCGCCTCGTGCGCGGTCTGCGGGGCGAGCCGGGCCTGGATGAGCGCAGCCATCCCCGCGGTGAACGGGATCCTGATGTCGATCTCGGGAAGACACCAGTAGCCACGGTCGGCCCGCATGACCCGGAAGTCGTGGGCCAGGGCGAACATCGCGCCGGCGGCGAACGCGTGCCCCTGTACCGCGGCGACAGTGACCACCGGCAGCGCGAGCATCCGAGCGAGGAGCTCGTGTACCGAGTCGACGTACTCCCGGTGCCGCTCGGGGTTGGCGGACAGCCAGGTCAGGTCGAGCCCGTTCGAGTAGATCCGGCCCGTCGCGGCGGTCACCAGTGCGCGGGCACCGTCGGCTTTCTCGACCTCGTCGAGGGCCGTGTTGACGGCGGCGATCCAGTCGGGATGGAACCGGTTCTCCCCATCCCCGAGATCGAGGACGAAGACGTCGCTGTGGCGGTCAAGGGCGGGCATACACGGTCCTCGGGCTTCCATCCGGCGGACAGGTCGACGTCGGCATAAGGGTCAGGCAGATCGCGTCAGGCGGATCGCGTCAGGCGGATCGCGTCAGGCGGATCGGCAGCCAGGCCATCCAGCCCCAGCCGCCTGGGCCGGACCCGCGCCGCTGTCACAGGATCCGCCGCACCGATCGCCTGCGGCAAGGGACACGACGAAGGAGACGACAAGGGCGAGGCGGCGGAGTGGCGGAGTGGCGGAGCGCGCCCACGACCGTCGCAGCCGCCGCAACCGTCGCAGCCGCCGCAGCCGTCGCGCGGTTCACAGATCCGGACCCGGGTAGCTACCTGTACACAGAGGAACACTAAATGCTGCCGTGGATATCCGCTCGGACCCGGGAAGCAGGCGCGACCAGAGACGGGATGCAGGCATGACGGAGATTCGCAACATGATCACCAAAGAGCCGGCCACGGTCGACCGGGCCGCCAGCGTCCAGCACGCGGCTCAGGAGATGGAACGCCGCGGTGTGGGCGCGCTCCTCGTCATGGACGACGGCCGTCTCGTCGGGATCGTCACCGACCGGGACATCGTGCTGCGGGGCGTCGCCCGCGCTGTCCCCACCGACGGCCGGATCGACACTCTGATGACCACCGAGGTGATCACGGTCCCCGCCGGGGTGGACGTCGAGCATGCCCACGAGCTGTTCCGCGACCATGCCTTCCGCCGCCTCCCCGTCGTCGAGGGACGCCAGGTCGTCGGACTTCTCTCCGTCGACGACCTGCTGATCCACAGTGAACGCGCGATCGCGGACCTCGTCCACCCGCTTGCCGACGAGGCGTGCGCGCCGCACCACGAGGCCAGCCCGCCCGCGATCGTGGCCGACAGCGTGCCAGCGGGGGCGCGCCACGGCGCCGGGTCCGGCGGCGCCGGGCTCGAACCGCCCGTGCGGCGGTGGGCGGTGCGGGCGCGGCCCGGTGACACGCTCGTCGTCCATCACCACAACACCGGGCAGCCGGACCGGACCGGAGAGATCTTCGAGGTCCGTTCCACAGCCGGCTACCCGCCCTTCGCCGTGCGCTGGTCCGACAACGGCCACGTGAGCTTCATCTACCCCGGTCCCGACGCGGAGATCCGCCGCGGGCGGCAGTCGACTCGCCCCGGCGCCGCCGCCCGCTGAGGGCACCCGGGCATCCGGGGCCCATCCCGTCACCCGGGCTGACCCTTCGGGGACGGTGTCCGCACCGCGGGCGGGTCGGCGACCAGGCCACGCAGCAGCGGCAGGGCCCGGCCGAGCGGGGCGGGGCGGGGAAGCCGGGGTGGGCGCTCCCGTCGTCTTCCCGCTCGCTCGCGCGTTAGCTGGGTTACAAAGCTTTCCGACGGGCGCCAGGCAGTGCCGGTGGAATTGTCGATGCGTTCCGGAGTCCGTATCGTCACTGTCGTGGAGAAGATCCGGGTGTTCGTTCTCGATGACCATGAGATCGTGCGGAATGGTCTGCGTCAGACGCTCGCCCGGCATGACGATATCGAGGTCGTCGGAGAGGCCGGGCTGGCGGCGGAGGCGCTGCGGCGCATTCCCGCCCTGCAGCCCCATGTGGCGGTGCTGGACGGGCGGCTGCCCGATGGCAGCGGCATCGACGTCTGCCGGGAGATCCGGTCGAACCTGCCGGGTGTGGTCTGCCTGATCCTGACGTCCTACGACGACGACGAGGCGCTGTTCTCGGCGATCATGGCTGGTGCGGCGGGGTATGTGCTGAAGGAGATCCGCGGCAACGATCTGGTGGGGGCGATCCGGACGGTGGCGTCCGGTCAGTCGCTGCTCGCCCCGTCAGTGACGCGCCGCGTGCTGGAGCGGCTGCGGGACGGGCCGAACGAGGATCCGGCCATGGCCACGCTGAACCAGCGAGAGCGCGAAATTCTCCAACTGATTGCGGACGGACTCACCAACCGGCAGATCGGCACCCGGTTGGGGCTGTCGGAGAAGACGGTGAAGAACTACGTGTCCAGCATTCTGGAGAAGCTCGGGCTGGCCAGCCGCACCCAGGCCGCCGTCTATCTCATGAAGCAGTCCAGCGACTGAATCGGCACCCGCCCCGGAGGCCCTGGTACCGAAGCGACAGGCACACCGGAGGCCTTCGGCGGCGGGGCCTTCGGCAGCGGGTCCAGGGCCAGTACCCGGGCCCACTGCTGTGATCATGACGGGTGGGGATCGCGTGGCAGGAGCCTCCCGAGGAGCGGCAGCGCCACACAGATGATCACGATGCTCAGCAGCCAGCCGGCGACGACGTCGCTGGGCCAGTGCATCCCGAGGTAGACCCGACTGGTGCCGACCGCGCAGGCCCAGAGCACCGGCGTCACCACGGCCAGGATCCGGGTCAGACACCGCCGGGCGTGCCGCAGCAGCGCGGCGGCCAGGCCTGCCGCCACCAGCGCGGACGTCGTGGTGTGACCGGACGGGAGGGCCGGCCCGGCTGCCTGCCAGGCCCAGTCCGGCTCAGGCGGGCGCGCCCGGTCCACCGCATGGGCCAGTACCAGGCGCACCAGCTGCCCTGCGGCGAGTGCGCCGACCGCGAGCGCGGCGGCCCACCACCGGGCCCGAGGTGCCGCCATCATCCCCGCCAGCACGCCCAGGAGGTAGGCGGGCGGCCCGCTGGCCGTCACCGTCAACGCGACCGCCGCGTCCGTACCGGCGGCGGCGCGTTGGACGAGCACCCACTGGTGCAACGTGTCATCCACGGCGAACGGGACGCCCTGCCGGCCGAGGACCGCGATCACCAGCACTGTGAGCAGGGCCGTCGCGACCGTGCCGGCGAGGACCCGCGCTCGCCGCCCGTGGCCCATGAATCCTCCGCGGTCGTGACGCGCCCCGCGGCGGAGAGTACCCACCCGAACGAGCTGTGAACGTCCACCGTCGTCACTCCGGAACCGGCGTCGTCAGTCCAGGGTCGGCGTCGTCAGTCCAGGGTCGGCGGATGCGCGGCCGAGTACCGGAGGAGGGCGCCGACCCCGTCGCCCGGCGACCCGGGTGCGCCGCTCACGACGGTGTGGACGGTGGCGCCCGTTCCCAGCGCCGCGCGGACCAGTGCATCCACCCGCGACGCACGTACCGGGTGCCGCAGACCGTCAGCCCCGGACGGGTCGACGGCGATCTCGGTGACATCATCGCCGACCCAGGCGGGACCGTCTCCCGCCCCGTCCTCGGCCAGCAGGAGGTGGCTCACCTGGCTCAGGCTGAGGGCGTAGGCCGTCGCCGCGGGACCGTCGGCGGCAGCCAGCATCGGCCGACCCTCCGCGGGGGCACCCGTGGCGGAGCGTTCCACACCGGCATCAGCACCGGCGCCGTTGCCCGGACCACGGCCGGCGCCGGCACCTCTTCGCGCGCCGACGAGGGACCTGGCCCGGGAGCGATACTGCTGGAACTCGTCCAGGAGTCCGGCCCGGCGCCGTTCCACCTCCGCCGCGAGAACGCCCATGACGCGATCCGCCAGGTGGTCGACCGAGCCGTCCCGAGCCCGGCTGCCCTGGACGACCACCACTCTCGCGGCCACGTCACGGGGCAGCTCCTCGCGGACCAGGCTGAGTGCCTTCGTATCGCCCGCGAGAATCACGACCTCGGCGGCCGTCTCGTGGGTAGCTCTCGCGATCAGCTCCGCGTCGTCCTTCGCACCGCGCTTCCAGTGTTCCTCGACGTGGCTTTCGAAGCGGCGCTGCGCCCAGCCGCCCTGGCGCGCCTTGTGCCACGGCGGCCGGGTCGTGTCCTGGGAGACCGCCGCGGTCGGGAGCGGGCCGTCCACATAGCCGAGCACGTCGACGCCGAGCCGGTCCACGACGGCGACCGCATGGGGCAGCCGCGAATCCATCCAGTTCAGCACGGGGAGCAGATGCGGCAGGGCGCCGACGTCGACGAGGTCGACGTCGGACCGTCCCGGCAGCCAGTGCGCGAACGGCACGTGCGCCTGCTTCCCCTCGCCGGAAACGACCACCACCCGGGTGCCGCCCTCGCGCTGGTGCGGGTCTCCTCGTTCGGCGAGAAACAGCTCGCAGACCTCGCGCCCGGCGCCTCGCCGTTCCAGCTCCGTGGCCAGATCGCGCCACCGCAGGTCGTACTGGTGCGCCGCGTTCTCCAGCACCGGGTCGATACTCGCGTAGGCGGTCACGAACCGGCCAGGCGAGGTGTAGAGAGAACGCAGTGCGCTGATGTCCATGTGAACCCCTCCGTGAGCTCCTCCGTCGGCTCCCTGCAGTCGGCTCCCGGCTTCGGGTTGCCCCCGTGCGCAGGCGTCAACCTCCCAGGTCACGACAGGGGTGACGGGACGGCGCTGAAGCGGTGCCGACGCGACGCAGACGAACCGGTGGCTACTCGGGCGCGGGGGCCCGTTTCGGCCCTGTCGAGGCTGCTGGTGAGCTCGAGGCGCCCGCCGGGCAGCTCGCAGACGCGGCGCACGCAGGGCAGGGCCAGCCTGGTGCCACCGGGCCTTGGCGTGCAGACGGGTCCGCACCTGGCCAGACCGGCGTCTCCGGTGGGTCGTCCACCGCCCGAGCAGGGACCGGCGCCCGAGCAGGGACCGGCGCCCGGGCAGGGACCGGCCGGCGGCTCATGCAGCGCGGGCGGTGAGCACCCGCTCGGGCGAGGTCTCAGCTGTCATCCGCCGGCCTGACCCGGGAAGAGCCAGCCGGCAGATGCGCTTCCAGACCCGGGCGGTCTGCCGAGGCAGCGAGCCCGTCGTGTACGGGAGTTCGAACCGCTCGCAGAGGGCGCGGACCCGCGGGGCGATCTGCGCGTAACGGTTGCTGGGCAGGTCAGGAAAGAGGTGGTGCTCGATCTGATGGCTGAGGTTGCCGCTGAGGAGGTGAAGCACCCCCGGGCCGCTGATGTTCGCCGAGCCAAGCAGCTGCCGGAGATACCATTCACCCCGACTCTCGCCCTCGATATCCTCCTCGGTGAACGTGGAGGTCCCGTCGGGGAAATGGCCACAGAAAATAATGGCGTGTGCCCATATGTTTCTGGTGATGTTCGCGGCGAGATTTCCCAACAGAACAGGGAGAAACGCCGGGCCAGCGAGAAGCGGAAACACGACGTAGTCCTTCAGGCCCTGCCGGCCGGCCTTCCTGGCCGCTTCACCGAGCTGACCCAGAGTGTCGCTCCACGCCTTCTCACCGCGAAAGGCCTTATCGATCTCCACATCAAAGAGCGCGATTCCCCACTCGAAGGTGAACGCGAGCCCCAGATTATAGAGCGGCTGCGCCAGGTAGACCGGGTTCCACGGCTGCTCGGGAGTCACCCGAAGGATGCTGTACCCGAGGTCACGGTCTCGGCCGAGCACGTTCGTGTAGGTGTGGTGCACGAAGTTGTGCGAGTACTTCCACTGACTCGCGGGAGCCGCGGAATCCCATTCCCAGGTGGTCGAGTGGATGTCGGGATCACGCATCCAGTCCCACTGCCCGTGCAGGACGTTGTGACCGATCTCCATGTTCTCGAGAATCTTGGCGAGCGAGAGCATCGCCGTGCCGGCCAGCCACGCCGGCGGCAGCGCGGCGGCGAACATCACCGCCCGCCCACCGACCTCGAGTCCTCGCTGGAGCGCGATCACCCGCCGGATGTACCGGGCATCGCTCTCCCCTCGACTCGCGAGGACCTCCGCCCGGATGCGGTCGAGCTCCCGGCCGAGCTCCTCGATGTCACCGGCGCTGAGATGGGTCGGTGCTGGCATCAGCCTGTTCCTCACAGATCGATATCGACGTCGCCGCCGGCAGCGGACACGCAGGTCTGGATGAGATCGCCCGGAGCTCCGTGTTCCTCGCCGGTGCGCAGGTCACGGACCCGGCCGCCGGCTAGGGGCACCAGACAGCTGTAGCAGATACCCATCCGGCAGCCGCTCGGCAGGGCGACGCCCGCCTCCTCGCCCGCCGCGAGCAGTGTGGTGCCCGCTGTCACGGTGATCTCGCGGCCGCTCCTGACGAAACGCACCCGCCCGCCGTCTCCGCCCTGTCCCTTCCGCCGGCCGCTCCCGGCCCGCCCGGCCCGCCCGGCCCGCCCGGCCTGCCCGGCCTGCCTGACCGGCCCGTCCGGGCTGACCTGCTCTTCTCCGCTGTCCTGTCTCGTCGGGCCACCCGATACGGAGCCAGGCCGCACAGCCGGATGAAAGCGTTCCGTCAGCAGGCGGTCGGCGATGCCACCCGCCCGCCAGTACGCCTCAGCGTCGTCGACCAGACCGGGAGGCCCACAGACCCAGGCCATCCGCTCCGGGAGGTCGGTACAGACCGCGGCCAGGGCTGCCATCGTCAGCCGAGGCTCACGCCGGCCGCCGGGGCAGGTGTGGTGCTCGTGCAGCCGCAGGCTGGGGAAGCGGACAGCCAGCCGCCGGAGCTCCTCGCCGAAGATGACCTCCGAGGCGTCCCGCGCGGAATGCGCGAGGAGGACATCGGGCATCCGCCGGCTTTCGGCCAGTTCGCGCAGCATCGCCATCACCGGAGTGATTCCACTACCGGCGGTCACGAAAAGAAGACGGGGCGGCAGCTTTTCCGGCAACACGAACCTGCCCGCCGGATGGCCGATACGAATGGTCCGGCCCGGCGCAAGCGCGTGCACGATGTTCCTGGACACCAGGCCACCCGGCCTGGCTTTCACCGTGATGGTGATGAGACCGTCGGGGCGGCGCGGCGGAGACGACAGCGAGAACGGCCGCCGATGCCACACCCCGTCGATTCCCACGCCTACCTCGATGTGCTGGCCGGCCAGGCCTCCCCGCCAGCCCAGACCGGGCCGGACAACGACCGTCGAGGTGTCGGGCGTCTCCGGCGAAACCGCCTCGACGCGCCCGGACAACCGGCGCCGTGACCACAGCGGATTCACCGTCGCCCAGTAGTCATCCGGTCTCAGTGGGCTTGCCATCGAAGCCGCTACAGCGCCGAGGAGAGCTCTGGTACCCAGCACCAATCTCCTTCATCACAGGCAGGCCCGTGGAGGGGACTGGCCAGACCTTTTATCAGCTGTTCCGGAGTTTTGTCGGTAGCACACCCACCCCTGCCATCACGCAGGGTACACCACCGCCACCGCCCCGACCCGTAACCGGCGCATCAGCCCAGGAGCTTCCGGACCGCCTCCGCGAAATAAGAAACACAATACTTCTCGGCACCCCCATCGCGAACCCGAGATATATCCAATCGGCGGATCGCTCCACACGAGACAGCAACGAGCGGCGGCGTGGGAAAGTTTCCGGGAAACGCCCCGGCCAGTCAGCGCTGACCGGGTTCGCGTGGCAGGCCGGCCACGCGGATTGCGATGCCGCCCGGAAAGGAGACCGACTGCGGGCGCGGCGGCCGGTGGCCGGCGACGAGCGACGGGCGACCCACCGCGAGGGCCGCGGCAGGCGTGCGGAGACGGTCGTCGCCGTATTATTCGTCGCCGCGTGGCACCTCGGCGATAACGTCAGCGCAAAACGGGATCGCCTCACCACGGAGCAGCCGCACTCCGCGTTGACGAGCCGAGGATTCTCGAACACCTCCGGAACGAGTCCATCCACGCCGATGAGACGCACGATCCACCTCGAAGCTCGAATCTGTCGGAGGAGGATTTCGACCCGTTCCCCGGCAGGAAACGGCGGATCAGGTCGCACGGGTGTGGGACACGGTTGAGCGGGTAGGTAAAGCAGCAGCTGCGGATCCTGTTTTCGTGGCACGAAGACAGGACAACGAGGGCATCACATGACTCTGCTGGCCAGCCTGCTACGGGATTTCGGCGATGTCGACCGCGACCGCCTGCTCACCCTGATCAACAAGAGCATCGTGGACGAGCGGGCCGCCATGGCCGCCGGCGCCGCCCCTCGCCGCGCGGCCGACGTCGGTCCCCGCTCGCGTCGCACCCGACTGAGCGCGGCACCACTCAGGGCGCAGATCCGCCTCGTCTCGCAGATCCGCCTCGTCTGAAGTCCCTGACCGCTCATCAGGGTCCCTGACCGCCCGCCGCTCCCCCGGCCGCCCACCCCCTTGGTCCGATCATGGTCGTCTGGCTGGGGCGCCGGGCGCGGGAAGCACGATCCGGACGGTGAGCCCGCCGGCGGGGGCATGGACCGCTTCGGCAGCGCCGCCATGCGCCGAGACGACAGCGGCGACGATGGAAAGGCCGAGCCCGCTGCCACCCGAGGCGCGCGATCGGGACGGGTCGTGGCGCCAGAACCGGTCGAAGACCCGTTCGAGGTCGTCGGTGGGAAGCCCGGGCCCGTCGTCGGAAACCTCGATGACGATGGAGCCGTCCCTCGGGCTCGCCCGCGCGGTGGTGACGGTGGCGGGTGGCGTGTGGACGCGCACGTTGACCAGCAGATTGGTCACGACCTGGCGGAGCTGGTGGGCGTCACCGGCCACGACGAGCGGTTGCGCCGACAGGTCCAGGGTCCAGGTCCGCGTCGGATCCAGCGTGCGCATGTCGTGCACGGCCTCGCGCAGCAGCGGGTTGACGTCCACTTCGACGGCCGTGGGCAGGGGGTGCTCGTCGAGTTCGGTGAGCAGCTGGAGGTCGGTGACGATGCGCCGCATCCGGCTGGCCTCGGCCAGAGCGCGTCGCATCGAGCGCTGGTGGTGCTCGCCGTCGGCGAAGGCACCATCGAGGTCGAGCTGCAGATAGCCGCTCACGCTCGTGAGCGGAGTGCGCAGCTCGTGGGATGCGTTGGCGATGAACTCCCGAAGCCGGACCTCCGACCGCGTCTGTGCCACCAGCGACTGGTCGATGCCGGTGACCATGGCGTCGAGGGCGTGGCTGAGCTGGCGGAGCTCGGTGGTCGTGGCGGCCACGACGAGGCTGCGGTCGGGATCACCGTTGGCGACTGCCTCCGCCCGCCGGGTCAGGTGCTCGATCTGACGGGTGCCGTGCCGGATCCACAGCCACGCCAGGACCGCCAGCGCCGCCGCGCCACCGGTACCGATGACGATGAAGGTGCCGATGAGATCGTCGACGAGACCGGCGAGGTCGTCGACGGGGGCGGCCACAGCCAGCAGGCGCCCGTCGCCGAGGTCGGTGGTGGTGTAGCGGTAGGTCGTGCCGTCGGGCGCCGTCACGTACTCGATCTCGCCGCTGCGGGCAGGGGCGGTGATCCCCCGCAGGTCCGGCGGGGCGGACGTCCCCGGAGTGGCCAGCACGGTCGCCGTCATGCCCTCGATCACCACCAGCGCGTAGCCGCGCTCGTCCGGCCCGGCGCCGCCACCCGGTAATCCGCCGCCCGGTAATCCGCTGTCCACGGACCCGCCGGGCACGGATCCGCCTGGCACGGACCCGCCCGTGGCGAGGACCGACGTCCGGATCTCCGGCAGGTCGGCACGCAACCGGTCGTCGATGCGGTCGCGCAGCGCATGCTTGGCAGTGGGGATGGCGACGGACCCGACCACCAGGAAGACCACGAACGTCACTGTCAGGATGCCCAGGGTCAGCTTCGTGCGCAGGTGCAAGGGATCACTCCCCGGCGGGCCGGAGCGTGTAGCCCACGCCTCGGATCGTGTGGATCAGCGGCCCGTCGCCGCCCACGTCCAGACGGCGGCGCAGCGTGCTGATGTACGTCTCCACGACGTGTCCGTCACCGTCGAGATCCTGGTTCCACACCCGGTCCAGAATCTGGTGCTTGGACAGCACCCGGCCCTGGTTGGTCATCAGGTAGCGCAGCAGGCTGAACTCGGTGGGCGACAGCTCGATCCGCTGCCCGGCGCGGCGCACCTCGTGGCGCTCCTCGTGCAGCACCAGGTCGGCGCAGGTCAGCGACGTCCCGGACGTCGACGACCCGGCCCGGTGCAGCACCGCGCGGATGCGCGCCACCAGCTCGTCGAGGACGAACGGCTTGGTCACGTAGTCGTCCCCGCCCCGCCCGAACCCCTCGAGGACGTCGCGGCTCGAGGCCCGTGCCGTGAGGAAGATGATCGGCGTCGTCTCACCCCGCCCGCGCAGACGCCGGCACACCTCGAGGCCGTCCAGCCCCGGCATCAGCACGTCGAGGACGATCAGATCGGGTGTCATCTCCGCGAGCCTGGCCAGCGCATCGCGGCCGTCCACCGCGACGGTCGTCTCGAAGCCCGCGTACCGCAGCGCCGTCCCGACCATGTCGCGGATGGCGTCGTCGTCGTCGACCAGGAGCAGTCGGGGCCGCATACCGGACAGTCAAACATCCCGACCTCAGGACGGGCTCAGGACGAAGGCGGCTCGTCCACGCGTCCTGAGGGAGGCCTGAGGTTGCGCGGAGCGCCGGCTGAGGCCGGGCTGTTCTGCTCTCGACCATGAGAAACCTCCACCGCCCCCTCGCGGCCGCCCTGCTCGTCACGGGCCTGCTCGCCGCTGCCGCCTGCTCCGGCGGTGACTCCGACAGCGCTTCCGCCGCTTCCGCCGCGAGCGGCCCAGCCACCGGCGCCTCCACCGCTTCGGACGCCGTCGGGCCCGACGGGCGGCCCGAGCTTCCCCGCCGGGAACCGTCGGGCCCGGCGGTGGACCGTCACGTCGAGGTGCTGCCACCCGGCTTCGAGCCCGTGGTGTGGACGGACCTCCCACCCCGACCCGCGTTGGACGGACCACTGGCGGCGAACCAGCTGATCGAGAACGCGCAGATCGTCGGCGAGGAGGAACTCGAGGGCGCCGAGGACGTCGCCGTCGGCCTCGACGGCCATCTCTACACCGCCACCGCCGACGGCGGCATCTGGCGCCTCACCCAGGACGCCGGCGGCGGCATCGGGACCATCGAACGCGTCGCCGCCCTGGACGGCCGGGCGCTCGGCCTCGCCGCCTACTCGCGAGACGTCCTGATCGCCGCCGTCGTCGAACAGGGCATCATGGCGGTGAACGTCACCACCGGGGACTCCTGGGTCCTCACCGACCGGATCGACGGCAACCTGATCTTCTTCGCCGACGAGGTCACGATCGCCGATGACGGAACGATCTACTTCACCGAGGCCAGCACCGTCTACCTCCCCGGGTTCCCGAACGACTTTCTCGACGGTCGGCCCAGCGGCCGGCTGTTGCGCTACGAGCCGGCGACCGGCGTCACCGACGTCGTGGCCGACGGCCTGTACTTCGCGAACGGGGTGGACGTCGCCGCCGACGAGAGCCATGTCCTCGTCGCCGAGTCGTTCCGCTTCCGTCTCACCCGGGTGTGGCTCGACGACGGGCGAGAAGGCACGACGGAACAGTTCGGGCCGTCGCTCGTCAACGGCCCCGACAACATCGTCATCGACGACCGGGGCCGGGTGTGGGTCGGCGGCAGCGACCTTCGCTCGGACGCCGTCGACGCGCTGGCCACCAGCGCCGACCTGCGCCGGCAGATCGCCGCGCTGCCCCCGGGCGAGGGGGAGGGCCTGCGCGGGCAGTACGGCTTCGCCCAGGTCCTCAGCCCCGAAGGCGAACCGGTGTTCAGCTTCCACGACACCACCGGCCGCTTCTGGGCGGTCAGCTCCGCCCTGCCCCACGACGGCCACGTCACCTTCGGCTCCCTCGCGGACCGCGGCCTCGCCCGTCTCCCTCTGCCCACCGAACTCAGCTGACGCGCGGCAGCCTCGACGTCGTCTATCCGCGGTCGATCTCGGCAGGATGACGTGAAGTGGTCACCTCAGTGCAGTGGGAGGCGAGGTCGGTAACGGCCGGCAGGACGACGGCCGCCAGTGGTGTGGCCGCGAGCGAGACCGCGACCAACAGCCTGGAGAGCATGGCGAGCCGTGCGCGGCGGGGCCGTGGAGTGACGAGGCGGAGCACTCGTTCGGTGGTTGCGGTGCCGGCCGCGTGGAACGTGCCCGTAGCCGGGTGCTGGGCCGAGGCGGGTGCGGCAAGGCGGAGGACGGCCTGCGCGAGGGTGACCGGAGTGGCGCGGCGCAGCGCCCTGTCGTCGGCTGCGAGCTCCACGAGCCGACGGACCTCGCTCAGCGCGAGGGTGAAGAGCGGCAGGCGCGGGAACGCGGTGGCGAGGATGGCGGGGAGAAGGACGATGACGTGGTGACGGCCGCTCAGGTGGGCTCGTTCGTGGGCGAGGACGGCTGCCAGTTCCGCGGGTGAGAGGACATCCAGGGCCCCGCGCGTCAGCACGATGTGCCCGCCGTCACCGGGAACGCAGAACGCGCTCGGCTGCGGATGGTCGAGGACGACCACGCCGGTCCCGGCCGGCTCGCCCAGCAGGTGGAGGTCGCAGCGATGTCGACGGCGTTCGCGCCGCGCTGCCCGGCAGACCACGAAGCCCGAGAGGACGGTCCTGCCCACCATCCAGCTGATGATGGCCAGGCCGGCGTACTCGCCCGGTCCGGACGGCGCACGCAGTTGCGGTGGCCACCCGCAGCCCTGCAGGAGGAGCACGAAGGCGTCACCGAGGGTGTGCAGCGGGGTCACGAGGACCGCCGCGGCCAGCAAAGCGACGCTCAGGACGGAGACAGCCGTGACGAGCCAGGTGCCTGCGGCCAGGCGGGGTGCGTGCGAGGTCCAGGCGGCCCGGGCGAGCCGGCGAGGGAACAGGACTCCGACGGCGGTGACATAGGCGACCAGGAGGGCGAGACTCACGAGGTCCCGTCCTCGACGCACGGTGGTTCGGCCGCCCGGGGAGGACGGCTTCGGTGCCAGCGCAGGGCTTCCTGGAGTGCCTCGTATTCGGCGGGGGCCATGGTGTCGACGAAGTGCAGCAGCGCCAGCCCTCTGTCGTCGGTCATGGACAGCACGTCGCGCATCATTCTGGCGGTGTACTCGCCCCTGCTGAGCGCGGGGCGGTACTGGTAGGAACGGCCGACACGATCCCGGACGAGCCACCCCTTGTGGAAGAGCCGGTCCATGACGGTCATGACGGTGGTGTAGGCGAGCGGCCTCGTGGACTGCAGGGCGTCTCGCACGCCGCGCACGGAGACCGGGCCGCGGGCCGCCCACAACTGGTCCATGACCTCACTTTCGAGGTCTCCCAGCCGTTCCACCGTTCCGCCCTTCCGGTCGTCAGCCGCCCCGTCGCCAGGGCCCTCCCCGCGACGGACATCTCGTTCTCGTCGTGCCGAGTGTCGCACCTGGGACCCGAGGGGCCCTGGGGCGCGGGCCGTACGCCGGCGCCCCAGGGCCCTGCATCGGCTATCCGGTACCGAGCAGACCCTTCATGGTTTCGACTTCTGCGGCCTGGGTGGACTCGATCGCCCCTGCCAGGGCGACGGCGTCGGGGAACCGCCCGTCCCGCTGTTCGGTGCGTGCCATCGCGATCGCACCCCCGTGGTGCCGGATCATCATCTCCAGGAACATGCGGTCGAAGTCCTGACCGGACGCTCTCCGGAGAGCGGTCATGTCGTCCTCCGACATCATTCCCATGCCGTCGGTGCTGTGGCCGCCGCCGTGACCCCCGGCGCCGGGCATGGCGGTGGGTCGACCCCACGTCGCAAGCCAGCCGGTCATCGTCTCGATCTCCGGTGCCTGCGCGGTCCCGATCTGCTGGGCCAGCGTGAGCACCGCCGGGTCGGCAGCACGGCCGGGTGCCAGCTCCGCCATCTCCACAGCCTGCTGGTGGTGCGGGATCATCATCTGGGCGAACATCACGTCCGCGTTGTTGTAGTCGTCGGCGTTGACGGCGTCGTCGACGCCGCTGCTGCTTCCCGCCGTCGCGGACGAAGGCGCCGTCGGGGTGCCGTCGCCCCCACACGCCGTGAGCGTGGCCGTCAGGGCCAGTGCTACGGCGGCGAGTCCAGGGTGGTGTCTTCTTCGCACGAGTCGTCCTCGGTGTCGGGTTGCCAACGGAGCTGAGGCCGGAGCCGTCGAGCGCGCCGACAGGCGTGCGCGACGTCCGGCGCCGATCCGCTCACAGCCGCCACACGCAATGGACAGACAGGTCGGTCACGTGCCGAGGCGGCGGCGTCCGCGGTGGGTCTCCCCGCGCCCTGGTGAAGGCGGAGGCTCCGAAGGAGACGGAGGTGGCCGCCAGGCCATGCTGTTCGCCGCCCGGGGAAACCGGTTCGGGGTCGTCACGGAACACCGCCGAGCAGAGCGCGCCCTGGTGGCCGTGGTGTTCGGCCCCGGGCTCGTGCGAGTGGGACCAGTGGGGGTGAAGGTCGCGATCGGTTTTCTCGACGCAGGGCGGCGAAGCGCGCGTGTGCGCCGGCGCGGCCAGGCCGGCGTGCATCGCCAGCAGCCCGAGCAGGACGGCTGACACGAGTGTGAGCCGAGCCCAGAGCCCGCCGTGTCGTGCCGGTGCTTCGCAGCGCGTCACGTCACCTCTTCCCCGGCCGTCGCCCGCAGACTACTACCGCGGCTAGTTGTCGACGCCGCGACCGTTCGCCCATGGGTGCGTGCGAGGTGCCTCCCAGGAGGAGCCATCAGTCCTTCTCCCCTGGCGAGAATGCCCAGGGCTCCTTGGTCGCAGGGGCACGACAAGGCCACCGCGCAGCGACATTCCGGAGGACGACTACTACGCTGCATAGTGGATGTTCCGTTCGAGGGCTCGTCGGCCACCCGCCCTCGGCTCAGGCGAGATCGGCCGCTGCGACACCTTGCCGCCCGCCCGACGTCCTCGGCAGCTTCTGTCGTTTGAGCAGCAGGGCGTTCACGGCGACCAGGAGGCTGGACCCGGACATGGTCAGCGCGGCGATCTCGGGTCGTAGCGTGAGCCCGACGACGGGTTCGAAGGCACCTGCGGCGATCGGCAACGCGACCGTGTTGTAGCCGATGGCCCAGGCCAGGTTCTGGCGCATCTTGCGGACGGTGGCGCGGCCGACGAGCAGGGCGGCGGGAACGTCCAGCGGGTCGGAGCGCATGAGCACCACCTCCGCTTCCGGGGGCCGCCCCGGTTCGGCGAGGGGATCACAGATGTGCGCCGGAACGGACCGTCCGTCGCAGTGGTACCCGCAGTCGCGAATCCAGCCCGCCAGCTGCGCCGTCGAGGTCCGTTCCGGGTCGAACCGGACCAGCGCGGTCTGCGCCACCGGGTTCGCCGCCACCTCGACCACCCCTGGGCGCCGGCCCAGCATGGCCTCCACGCGCGCCTTCTCCGTCGCCCACCGCAGCCCGGAGACCTCCAGAACCACGGTCGACGTCCGGCCGTCGTCCACCCGTGAAGACATGACCGGCTCCTCCCGCGAACAACCGCGCCTGGCCCGCGACCTGGCCCGGAGACGGACCGAGAGCGACGAACCGCCGACCTTCACCATCTACTAACTTTCGTAGTAGATGGTGCGGGCCACTCGCCCCCTCGGGTCGTTGGACCGTACCTGTCCGCGCGACGAAGTTCCGCCGTCTCGGCGGCCGTGAACTGGATGGAGCGAGTGCTCCGGTCGCCGCCGCCCTGCGCCGCCAGCGGCACAGGGCACCGCCTCCGGTCACCGTCGACCCGTTTGTCTACTACATGCAGTAGTGGTTTAGCCTGGCCTTCGGCCACTCGCGCCGGGACCGCGTGCCGATCCTGCCCCCGGTCCCGGCGCTCCCTTCGACAGGCAGTCGGGCCCACGTCCGCCGTCGCGGAGGTTCGTTGAATCTCGCAACTGTTCTCGTGACCGGCCTCTTCGCGGGCGGGGTGTCCTGTGCCGCGGTACAGGGCGGGCTGCTGACCGGTCTGATCACCCGGCAACATGCCGCGGCGACGGGATCGGCGCGGCTGCCCGGCCGCCCGCCTGCACGAGGCCGCCACTCGGCCCGTGCCCAACGCGCACGGCCCCGTCCGGGGGCGTACTCGCCGCAGGCGGGAAGGGAACCGGACTGGCACACGCGGCTCGGCGACGACCTCGCGCCGGTCGGGGGGTTCCTGGCCGGCAAGCTGGTCTCGCACGTGCTGCTCGGGGCTTTGCTGGGAGCGGCCGGCAGCGTGGTGGAGCTCTCGGTCGACGCGCGCACCTGGCTGCAGATCGGCGCCGGCCTGCTGATCGTGCTGTTCGGTCTCGCCCAGCTGGGCGTACCCGGATTCCGCCGCGTCGTCGTCGAACCGCCCGCGTCGTGGACGAAGATCGTCCGCAGGCGCGCCCGCTCGCAGGCCGCCCTGGCACCGGCGCTGCTCGGCCTGGCCACCGTGCTCATCCCGTGCGGCGTGACGCTGTCGGTGGAGGCGCTGGCACTCGCGTCCGGGTCCGCGCTGGCGGGCGCGGCCACGATGGGGGTGTTCGTCCTCGGCACCGGCCCGCTGTTCGCCGTCCTCGGCTACGCCGCCCGCAGGGCCGCGACCGCATGGCGCAGCCGGCTGGCCGTGGTCACCGGGCTGGTCGTGCTGGCGATGGGGCTCTACACCCTCAACGGCGGCCTGCAGCTCGCCGGCTCGCCCCTGGCCGCCGGCCGGCTCGCCGAATCCCTCGGTCTCGCCCGGCCGCCGGCGGCCGACACGGCAGCAGCCTCGACCACCGAGGGCCGCCAGACCGTGGAGATCACCGCGCGCGCCGACTCCTACAGCCCGGGCAACGTCCAGGTGCGGGCCGGCGTGCCCACCACGCTGATCGTGCACTCGGACGACGTGCGGGGCTGCATCCAGTCCTTCGTCATCCCCGACCGCGACGTCGAGGAGATCCTGCCGGCCCAGGGCGACACGACGATCGACCTGGGCGTCCTGGAGCCCGGCCGGCTGCGCTACGCGTGCGGCATGGGCATGTACACCGGCCTCATCACCGTCGTCTGACCACACCATCACCGTCGTCTGACCACACCATCACCGTCGTCCGACCACGTCCGCGTCCCGCCGTCCGACCGCGTCCGCTTCGATCGAACAAGGAGAACGGAGTACCCACGGTGCCCGTCACCACACACACGTTCCGCGTCGAGGGAATGCACTGCGGCAGCTGCTCGCTGCTCATCGACGACGCGCTGGAGGACCTGCCAGGCGTGCGCAGCACCCGGACCACGCTCAGGCAGGGGCGCACCACGGTCGAGCTCGACCTCAGCCAGAACAGGCCGCAGGACGTGGTCAGGGTGATCGAAGATCTCGGCTACCGGGCCGCGCCGCTGCCGTGACGGATTTGACGGGCGGAACGGACCTGACGGATCTGACGGACCTGAGCAACGGACACACGAGCCGGCGGCACGCCGCCGCGGACGAAGCTCCGGGTGGACGACACCACGGGCGTTCGGCCGGGGAGTGGCCCATCGACACGGCACCGCCCACCGGCCCGTACGACTACCGCGCCGTCCCGCCTGACCACATGAGACGGGCCGTGGACGGTGCACCCACCGCACCACTTGTGATCCGCCGGCCGGGGCGCCACGCCGCCCGCAACGCGACCCCGACCAGGAGGCCACCCCGCCGGCCGGGGACGGCCTCCGAGCGGCCTGGTTCCGAGCGGCCTGGTTCGGATACCCGGTACGGGTACGAGCGAGCCGCTCCTCGGATCATGACCGACCTCGGGGCAGGCAGGATCACGGCGTCGTTCGCCTCGCTCGGCGCCGCCGCCACCCATCTCGCCGTCGCGCCGAGCCACTTCGGGGACTGGCCGCTGTCAGGGGTGTTCTTCTTCGCGACCGCGATCTTCCAGGTGGGCTGGGCCCTCGCCGTGATGCGGACGGCCAGCCTGCCGACGATGGCGGCGGGCCTACTGGTCAACACCGGGTCGATCCTGTTGTGGGCGGTCAGCCGGACCTCCGGGCTGCCCGTCGGCCCCCACTCCGGCCTGCCCGAACAGGTCGACAGAGTCGACCTCACCACGGTCGCGTTCGAGGCAGCGGTCTGCGTCCTCGTGCTGTGGAGCCTGTGGTCCCGGCACACGCGCGGGTTCCGCTCCTCGTTCAGCGCGGCCGTCGTGATCGGTGCCGCCGGCGCCGGGGTCACCGGTCTCGCGCTGCCCGCCGTGGAACTCGCCGGTTCGCACAGCCATGGCCACGGCCACGAGGTGACAGAGGAGTCCGTCCCGCATCCCCACAGTGATGGCGAGGAGCATCCGGCGACACCCGCCGGCGGCGAGGGCGGGGTGACTCCCACACCGCCGGTGGCGGGTGAGAGCCGCGAGCCGGAGCAGCAGCCCCAGCCCACGTCGGGCCACGCCCATTCTCCGGGCACCGCACCTCACGACGACTGAGTCCGAGTTCCCACTCTTCCCCGGCCCCCACCCTTCCCCTGGATACCCCCCGGGGGTATGGTTTGAATGCGTCGGGGTTCCGGCGCATCGCCCCAGCCCCTGAAGCGTCCAGCCTTGGGAGAGGACCTCTGATGAGCGAGATCACTTACACGGTCACGGGCATGACCTGCGCCCACTGCGTCGCCTCGGTCACCGAGGAACTCGGCGAGATCGCCGGCGTCACCGACGTGGCCGTGGACCTGGGCTCCGGCGCGGTCACCGTGACCAGCGGCCAGGAGCTCGATCCGGCCAAGGTGCGCACCGCGGTCGAGGAGGCCGGCTACCAGCTCGTCGGCTGAGGCCGGCGCCCCTGCGGGACGCGGCCCACGGCCAGGCCCCGCGAGAGGGGAGAGAAGGGAACGCGAATGAACACGATCACGAGACTGTCCGCCTTCGGCGCAGCGCTCGCCCTGGTCATCGGCGGCGCCTACGGCGTCGGCGCGGCGGTCGGTCCGTTGGACGCGGTCACCGCCAGCCCGGAGCACAGCTCCGACACCGGCGGCACCGGCCACGGGGACGGCCACGGCGGCACCGCCCCGGATGACGCCTCGGACAACGACCCGGACAACGACCCGGACCTGCCGGGCGGGTTGGCGTCGAGCCTGAGCGGCTACACCTTCACGCCCACCGTGTCGACCTTGTCACTGGATGACACGGACGACTTCACGTTCCGGATCACCGGGCCCGGCGGGGAAACCGTCACCGCCTTCGACGTCGAGCACGACAGGCGGATGCACCTGATCGTGGTGCGCCGTGACGGCAGCGCGTTCCAGCACCTCCATCCGACGATGGCGCCCGACGGGACCTGGTCCGTTCCCCTGCCGGTGCGCACAGCCGGTTCCTACCGGGCGTTCGCGGACTTCACCCCCACCGGCGCCGCGGCCACCACCCTGGGCGTCGACCTGACCGCCCCGGGCCTGTTCGAGCCGATCACCCACCTGCCGACACGCAGCGCTTCGGTGGACGGCTACGAGGTGACTCTCGCCGGTGACCTGGTCGGCGGGCAGGCGTCGCCGCTCACCCTGACGGTTCGCAGGGACGGACGGCCGGTGACGGACCTGGAGCCCTACCTCGGCGCCCACGGGCACCTGGTGGCGCTGCGTGAGGGCGACCTGGCCTACCTGCACGTACATCCAGACGGTGAGGAAACGTCGGCCGGCCCGGACATCCCGTTCGTGGCCGATGTGCCGACCGAAGGCCGCTACCGGCTGTTCCTCGACTTCCGGCACGACGGAGTCGTCCGCACAGCGGAGTTCACGGTGCCCACCGGACCGGCCGTGCCGGACGCCGCCACCGCATCGCCCACGACATCGCCCACGGCATCGCCCGCGGCGGGGCACGCCGACGACGGCCATGGACACTGATCGCGAGAGGAGACATCGACCGGCATGAGCGCCACCGCCACAACCACAACCACAACCACAACCGACACCACCACCACGGCGCACGCCACCGACGCCCCGGTCACCGAGATCGAGCTCGCGATCGGCGGGATGACCTGTGCCTCCTGCGCCAACCGGATCGAACGCAGGCTGAACAAGCTCGACGGCGTCACCGCCACCGTCAACTACGCCACTGAGAAGGCCCGGGTGAGCGCCCCCGAGGGCGTCGACCCGGCCGTGCTGGTCGCCCAGGTGCAGGCAGCCGGCTACACCGCCGAACTGCCCCGACCACCGGCCGCGGGCCTGGAATCGGCAGCGGCAGCGGGTGTGGCGGGCTCCGAACCCGATCCGGCTCGACCACTGCGCCACCGCCTGGTCACCAGCATCGTGCTCGCGGTTCCGGTCATCGTGCTGGCGATGGTCCCAGCGCTGCAGTTCACGAACTGGCAGTGGTTCTCGCTCGCCCTGGCGAGCCCCGTCGTGACCTGGGCCGCCTGGCCCTTCCACCGCGCCGCCTGGACGAACCTGCGACACGGCGCCGCGACGATGGACACGCTGATCTCGATCGGGGTCGGTGCGGCGTTCGGCTGGTCGTTGTACGCGCTGCAGTTCGGCACAGCCGGGACGCCGGGGATGACGCACCCGTTCGAGCTGACGATCGCCCGCGGCGACGGCACCGGCAACATCTACCTGGAAGTCGCGGCCGGAGTCACCACCTTCATCCTCGCCGGCCGCTACTTCGAGGCGCGGGCCAGGCGGCAGGCCGGCGCCGCGCTGCGCGCGCTGCTCGAGCTCGGTGCCAAGGACGTGGCGGTCCTGCGGGACGGCACGGAGGTCCGGCTCCCGATCGGGCAGCTGGCCGTCGGCGAGCGGTTCGTCGTCCGGCCCGGCGAGCGGATCGCCACCGACGGTGTGGTCGACGAAGGCTCCTCGGCCGTCGACGCCTCGATGCTGACCGGCGAGTCCGTCCCCGTGGAGGTCGCCCCGGGCGACTCCGTCACCGGAGCGACGGTGAACGCCGGCGGGCGACTGGTCGTACGCGCCACCCGGGTCGGCGCCGACACCCAGCTGGCCCAGATGGCCCGGCTCGTCGAGGACGCCCAGAACGGCAAGGCCGCCGCGCAGCGGCTCGCCGACCGGATCTCCGGCGTGTTCGTGCCGGTCGTCATCACCCTGGCCGCGGCCACCCTGGCCTTCTGGCTCGGCGCGGGCGCCGGCCCGGCCGCCGCGTTCACCGCCGCGGTCGCCGTGCTGATCATCGCCTGCCCGTGTGCCCTCGGGCTGGCCACCCCGACGGCGCTGCTGGTCGGAACAGGCCGGGGAGCGCAGCTCGGCATCCTCATCAAGGGCCCCGAAGTACTCGAATCCACCCGACGCGTCGACACGATCGTGCTCGACAAGACCGGCACCGTCACCACGGGACGCATGAACCTGGTCGAGATCCACGTCGCCGCCGGCGTCGACGAGACCGAGATGCTGCGGCTCGCCGGAGCGTTGGAGAACGCGTCCGAACACCCGATCGCCGCCGCGGTCGCCCGCGGCGCCCGCGAACGGGTCGGCGACCTGCCCGACGTCGAGCAGTTCAG
Source organism: Parafrankia elaeagni (assembly GCF_000374165.1). Classification (GTDB taxonomy): domain Bacteria; phylum Actinomycetota; class Actinomycetes; order Frankiales; family Frankiaceae; genus Parafrankia; species Parafrankia elaeagni. Next base: position 34,795 of record NZ_KB893750.1, on the reverse strand, counting down.
CAACCTCGAAGGACTCGGTGTCCAGGGGGTCGTCGACGGGCACGCCGTCCTCATCGGGCGGGCGGCTCTCCTGGAGAAGTGGAGCCAGCCGCTGCCGCCCGACCTCACCACGGCCAGGACCACCGCCGAGGCGGCCGGCCGCACCGCCGTCGGCGTCGCCTGGGACGGGAAGGCCCGCGCCGTCCTCGTCGTCGCGGACGTCGTGAAACCCACCTCGGCCCAGGCCGTCGCCCAGCTCCGCCGGCTGGGGCTCACCCCCGTGCTGCTCACCGGCGACAACACGGCCGTCGCCCGCACGGTCGCGGCAGAGGTCGGCATCGAGACCGGCCCGGGCACCCTCATCGCGGAGGTGCTGCCGGCCGACAAGGTCGACGTGGTCAGGCGCCTGCAGGCCGAGGGCAAGGTCGTCGCGATGGTCGGCGACGGCGTCAACGACGCCCCCGCCCTCGCCCAGGCCGACCTCGGCCTCGCCATGGGCACCGGCACCGACGTCGCCATCGAGGCCAGCGATCTCACTCTCGTCCGCGGCGACCTGCGGGCCGCTGTCGACGCGATCCGGCTCTCCCGCCGCACCCTGGCGACCATCAAGGGCAACCTGTTCTGGGCATTCGCCTACAACCTCGCGGCGCTGCCCCTGGCCGCGGCAGGCCTGCTCAACCCGATGATCGCCGGTGCCTCCATGGCGTTCAGCTCGGTGTTCGTCGTCGCCAACAGCCTGCGCCTGCGCCGCTTCACCGCACAGGTCGACGCCCCGGCCACCACGGCAGCGCCCATCTCCCCATCCCGCCGAGACACCCCGAAGATATCCAGCTGAAGCCCCCACGGTCCGGGTCCGGACCGCCCGGTGGCCGCGGGTCGTCCAGCACCTGCGCTCTCGCGCGAGTCGCCGCACCCTGGAGGTGGGAGGGAGTGCGGAGCGGGATCCGATTCGGGCCGTCCGTCCACTCACTCCGGAAGGTGGCAGTGATGATGTACTGGCATGACGGCCACGGCATGAACGGCTGGGGCTGGTTCGCCATGTCCCTGGGCATGCTGCTGTTCTGGGCTGTGCTCATCATCGGGGCGGTGCTGGTGGTACGGGCACTGGCCCACGCCGGCGACCGCGCTCGTCCCCCGGTGCGGCCACCCGCCGGGCCTGCGGAAACCGGGGGACCCACCGGGCTGTCCCCCGAGCAGGTCCTGGCCGACCGCTTCGCCCGCGGTGAGATCGACGAACAGGAGTACCGCGCCCGCCTCGCCACCCTCCGCGAGACGGCCGACCACCCCGTCAAACGCTGACGACCAACCGAGGCGCTGACCGGCTGCGGCACGCCCACCCACTTCCAGCGCGGCCACGGCCACCCCTCCCTTCCCGAGCATCGCCACCATCCTGCGGGCGTCGTGCTGGCGTCGGTCTGGCCTGCGGCGGAGCGGGTGATGGTGGGGTTCCGGACGGTGCTGGACGTGGGTGCATGAGACCAGCACTGAGACCACCGCGGGCCGGTCACACCTTCTTGACGACGATCGTGTCCGGAACCAGCTTCTCCAGGTCGTCGACGTCCGACGTGAAGACGGTGACCTGTCCCCTCTGCTGTCGCGCGATGACGGCGAGCACGGCATCGATCGCGTACTTGTGGCCGTGCAACCTGGCGTTGGCCAGAAGTCGGCGCGCCTGGCGGGCCTCGTCCTTCCCGATGTCGACGACCTGAAGCCGGGACAGTACCCAGTCCCAGCGCTGTTCGGTCGTTCTGCCGTCGTACGCCTCGACCAGTGTCATCGGAGAGGTCACCACCTCGGCCTCCCCTCGCGCCGCGAGGTCGAGCCAGGCGATCATCTTCCGATCGCCGCGTACCGCGAGGGACAGTGCTTCACAGTCCAGTACGAAGACACGGAGCGGGCGCTGCCCGTACTCACCGGTCCGCTCCTTCACGCCGCCTCTCCGGCGTTGTTCTGCCCGGCGGCACGGCGCCGCTCATGTTCGGCGTCGAGATCCTCCAACTCGTCGAGCGCCGCCGCACGCTCGTCCTCGGCGACGGGGCCGTGTTCTTCCTGCAGCCAGTCGACCAGTTCGAGGAGCCGGTCCCGGTCGCGCTTGAAGCGCAGCGCGTCAGCGACGTACGCCGACAGGCCCCGCTCTGCCGCCTCCGCGCGGATCTCGTCCAGGAGATCCTCGGGAATCGTCACCGTGATCTTCTTCGTTGCCATACAAGAGACCATACTCTTGGTGTCATACTCCTTACCAATGGTCGCAGGACCGACGATGCGGCGACCAGACGGCCGTGGCGGGGCGTGGGCTGCCGTGGAGGACCTGGCTGGTCCGCCAGGAGCGGTGGGCGCCTCGGCACTTGGATGGTCCGCCGCAGTGATTGCCCAGGTCATGGGCGTCGTCAGCCTGGTCATGGTTGGTCGCGGCCTGGGCGGTGTGGCCGAGCCCGCCGATCGCCTCAAGGCCCTTCGAGGCCGATGACTGCCCCGAAGGGATCGACGACCTGGCAGATTCGCCGCCCCTCCGCGACCGTGAGCGGCCCGCGGTGGTGGAGGCAGCCGGCGTCGAGGAGCTGTCCGCGGACGGCATCCAGGTCGGCGACCGCCCAGTACACGACGGGCGACCCGCCGCGTGGGTTCCGGTCGTCCCGAGCGGGTCTCCCAGTGCCTGAGGATGTCAGCGGCCAGCACCTTCGTACCCGCGCAGGGCCCAGCGCCCGGTCTGAAACGCGGTCTGCGACCAGGCGGCGGCCTCCATCTTCGGCTGGGGAGTGTGGTCGGCCATCCCTTCCCCGGTCACGATCTCCAGGTAGGCAGGGACGTCGTCCGCACGCCAGCCGCGCAGCACCAGCCGCGGCGTCAGCACGGTCGGAACACCGTGGGTGTCTGGCTGGCCGAACACGATGGTCATCCGCTGCTCCCTGCTGGCAGTGCCCGCCTGTGGGCCCGGGATGCGGCGTCCGCGGCCTGCTCCGGATCTGGCCGCGACCGGCGTAGCAGCGCCTGCGCCAGCGCGTTGGCTGTCTATGACTGCCCAGGGCGGCCGGGGCGGTGGGTGGGGGTGGGTATCTCGGGTTCGTAGATGACGAGTCCGCCGGCTTGTTCCCGTTTGGCGGCGTACATGGCCAGGTCGGCCTGGTGGATCAGGATGTCGGGAGTGGCGGGTCGGTGGGCGGCGCTGTCGAGGGTGACCAGGCCGAGACTGGCATGGGGGGTGTAGGGCCGCCCCGCCAGCAGGCAGGGGGCCTGGATGGCGGTGGCGAGCCGTTCGCCGATACGGCGGGGGTCGTCGGGGCCGCCGCCGTCGAGGATGACGCCGAACTCGTCGCCGCCGAGGCGGGCGACGGTGTCGATGGCGCGGGTTTCCGCGCGTAGCCGGTCGGCGCTGATCTGGAGGAGTTCGTCACCGATGGCGTGGCCGAAGGCGTCGTTGACCCGTTTGAAGCCGTCGAGGTCCAGGAACAGGACAGACACCGTGCCGTCGGCGGGAGCGTTGGTGGCGTCGCTGTCGGTGCCCTGGGTGAGGGCTCGTTGCAGCCGGCGGGTGAACAGTGCCCGGTTCGCCAGGCCGGTCAGCGGGTCGTGGAACGCCTGGTGGTGCAGTTGCCGTTCGCGTTCCCGGATCTCGGCGAGCAGCCGGGTGTTCTCGGCGAGGGTGACCATCTGCCGGAGCAGGGCGAGCACCAGCAGTGTGATCATCCCGTAGGTCTCGAACCAGTCGAGGCGGGCACCGGTGGCCAGCTTGCCCAGGATCAGCAGGCCCGCGGCGGTGAGCGCGGCGTAGGGCAGCGCGGCGTGTGCCCACATCACCCGCGGGCTGGGCGGGGCGGGGCCCTCGGAGGGCGTGCGGGTCGGGACCGGGACGAACGCGGCAAGGAAGATCAGCAGGAAGGCGAAAGCGAACCCGATCAGGCCCCAGGGCGGCAGGTGGAACCCGTGCTCCGCGGCGACGTAGGAAATGATGTTGGTGGTGAGTCCGTAGGCCAGCAGGCCAGTGCCCAGCAGTGCCAGTGTCGCGGGGGCGCGGGGTCGGCGGAAGCTGGCGATCAGCACGACGGCGGTGGCGAGGATCAGGCCGGCACCCTGGTGGGTCAGGGCGAGCCGGAACGGTCTGATGTCGGGGCCCGTCTGGACGACCGCGGAGAGCACCGTCCCCCACTGCAACAGGACGAGCGAGCCCGCGATCAGCAGGCAGTCCAGCAGAGTGATCGCATACCAGCGGTAGACGCCGCGCCGCCGCCCGCCAGCACTCCCGCCCCGGTCATCCACCGGGTCGGTGGGCACGGACAGCAGCCCGGCAAGGGCCACCCCGTAGAGGGAGAGGAAGACGGCGTACCCCGGGGACATGCCTTGCCTGTGGGGCAGGTCTCCGGCCAGCAACGTCGGTACGATCGCGAGGCTGGCGAGCATCGCTCCGGTGGCGGTGAGACCGACGAGCACCCGCCAGCGGCGCTCCGCCCCGCCCACCCACCGGGCGGTCCAGAAACAGGCGGCCGCGGCGGCGAACTGGGCGGCGACGGAGACGAGGTCCGTGGCGACACGGGCGGAGCGCAGGTCCAGCAGCACCGCGAAAGCAACATCCAGCCCCAGCAGCGTCAGGGCGACGGCGACGGCAGACCTCAAAGCCCGTGGCCGGCAACCCGCGCCGCCCGGGCGCCACAGGCCGTGTACAGCGACGACACCCCTACGGAGTCCGGACATCGCTCACATCCCCCCAATGGAAGCGTATCGCAATCATTTGGATTCGGATAGCGACGACCCGGTGGGGGCATCCGAGCAGAAGGGCTCCGTCGGAAGGTCGATCTGGATTCGGCCACGCTCATCCCACGGCAGCCGGTGCCGTCGAGCTGGTCGTCGGGGTGCGCTACCGGGACCCGGTGGGGGCGGGGACGCTCTACACGCATCTGTTGCGCTCGGCGGGCCAGAAAGCGGCCGAGACGGTCGCAGCTGCGGTACCGCGTGCGACACGACGTCCGCACCATGTCCTCAGCAGGACGGGGGAGGCGTCGAGCGAGAACGGGGCCGACACGTTGCGCCTGGTCAAGAGCCTGAGCAGGCCAGCGGACCCAAGAAGATCACGGCGGAGGATGAGAGATTCGAACTCTCGAGGGGTTGCCCCCAACACGCTTTCCAAGCGTGCGCCCTAGGCCACTAGGCGAATCCTCCGTGGGGGAGCCTATCCGACGGTGGCGCGGAGCGGGGCGCCGGGGGGCGCGAACGAGGTCACAGGCGGCCGCCGGACCCCCGCCACCATGATCGCCGGTGGACCGCTAGACTGCCCAGCAGACCCCTCGTGCGGCGCTACCCTCGTGAACTCCCCCAGGGCCGGAAGGCAGCAAGGGTAAGCGGGCTCTGGCGGGTGTGCGGGGGGTCCTCCTCGTTCGGGCGAGCCTTGCGAGCATCCGGAGCAGACGAGTGAGCACTGCGCTGTACAACAGGTACCGGCCCGCCACCTTCGCCCAGGTGGTCGGCCAGGAGCACGTCACCGACGCACTCGGGCACGCGCTGCGGAGCGGGCGGCTGCACCACGCCTACCTGTTCAGCGGCCCCCGAGGCTGCGGGAAGACCTCCTCGGCCCGGATTCTGGCGGCGTCGCTGAACTGTGAGAAGGGCCCGACGCCGGAGCCCTGCGGGGTGTGTGACCAGTGCGTCTCGATCCGCACCGGTTCGTCGATGGACGTCACCGAGATCGACGCCGCCTCGCACGGTCTCGTCGATGATGCGCGTGACCTGCGGGAACGCGCCTTCTTCGCACCGGCCTCGGCACGGTTCAAGGTCTTCGTGGTCGACGAGGCGCACATGGTCACCGCGGCGGCGTTCAACGCGCTGCTGAAGGTGGTCGAGGAGCCGCCGCCATACCTGAAGTTCGTCTTCGCCACCACCGAGCCGGACAAGGTGATCGCCACCATCCGGTCCCGGACGCATCACTACGCCTTCCGGCTGGTGCCTCCCGGTGTCCTTCGCAATCACCTGGAGTCGATCTGCGAGCAGGAGGGTGTCGTCGTCGACCCGGCGGTGCTCCCGCTGGTGGTGCGGGCGGGAGCGGGCTCCGTCCGGGATTCGCTGTCCGTCCTCGACCAGCTGCTGGCCGGCGCCGGAGAGGGCGGTCTCAGCTACGAGCGCGCGGTGGCGCTGCTGGGCATGACCGACGGGATCCTGCTCGACGAGACCGTGGACGCCCTGGCCGAGCGCGACGGCGCCGCACTGTTCACTGTGGTCGACCGGGTGGTCTCGTCCGGCCATGATCCGCGACGGTTCGCGACGGACCTGCTCGACCGGCTCCGTGATCTCATCGTGGTCGCCGCGGTGCCCGACGCCGCCGAGCGCGGTCTGCTGGAGTCGTTCTCCAGCGACCAGGTCGACCGGATGCGCGCCCAGGCGGGCCGCATCGGGCCGGTGGAGCTCTCCCGCACGGCCGACGTCCTGCACACCGGCCTCGTCGAGATGCGCGGAACGGCGAGCCCCCGGCTGCTGCTCGAACTGATCCTGGCCCGCGCGCTGCTCCCCGGCGCCGCGGCGGACCCGGCGGCGCTTGCCGTTCGGCTCGAACGGCTCGAGCGTCGTCCCGCGCCCGCCCCCGCCGGTGCGGCGGCGCCGGCAGGCCCGGCGGGCGTCGACGGCGCCCGGGAGTACGCAGGCGGCCCCCACTCCCCTGGCGCTGCCGACGGGGCGCCGGTGCCCGCGCGGGCCGCCTACGTGCCGCAGGGCCAGCCCTCCGCGCCCGCGCCCCTGCCGGCCGCGGGCGGGCCGCCCTCCCAGCCGGTGGCGTCCATGGCTCCGCGGGGTCGCGGGCCGGTGCCCGCGGCGGGTGTCGGCGGTCTCGACGCAGCGGGGCTCGCCGCGGTGTGGGAGGAGGTGCTCGCGTTCGCCGGCCGGCGCAGCCGCCGCACCCACGCGATCCTCAAGGACTACGCGTCGGTCACCGAGGTCCGCGGCGACGAGGTCGTCATCGCGTTCTCCGCGCCGGCGATGGCCAAGATGTTCGGTCAGGGAAACAACATCGAGATCCTGGCCGCCGCGATCGCGGACAGGTTCGGTGGGTCGTGGCGGATCACGATCGGCGGTGGCGGTCCCGGGCCGTCGGGAGGGCGTCCGCAGCCGCCTCCCGGTGGGGCCGGCGGCACCGGGCGGCCGGCCGCCGGCGGACCCGGCCGCAGCTCCGGGCCGGACTTTCACGGCGGCCCCGGCGGGCAGGGCGCACCTGCGCCGGTCGAGTACGGGAACGGAAACGGAAACGGGTCGGGCCCTGGCTACATGTCGCAGATGGCGGCGGTCGGGCAGCCCGGCGGCGGGTCACCCGGCGGCCCCTACAACGGCGCGGTATCCAGCCCTGCCGTCCCCGTCCCCGTCCCCGTTCCGGGGAACGGGGACGGCCCGGGTGGGCCGACGAACGGCGTCGGTTCCGCGAGCGGGTGGTCCGGGCCTGTCACCGACCAGGCCGGGGGCGGAGGCGGGCCGCGGGCGCACACGGCGATGCCCCCCACACCCACCGTCGCTGACACCTCCGCCGCGGTAGGCGTGCCCGGCACCGGTGGTGTTCAGACAGCCGGGCCGCGCACCGTCGTGAGAGCCGGTGCCGTGGTGACCGCGGGTGGCCCGCCGGCACCAGGCCCCGGGATGGGCCAGGTACCAGGGCAGGGCGCGGCGCCGGAAGCCGGGCCAGGGCCGATGCAGGAAGCCGGGGTCCGCCCGGGCGGTGGCGGTGGCGGCGGCGGTGCCGCGGCGGCCCGGGCGGCGGTGATGACCGCCAGGGCCGGGCAGGGCACACCTGGCCGCGGGCCTGGCTCCGCGACGGCGAGCGCGGCGACCGGCGTGGGTCACCGGGTGGCGGGCGGAGCAACGGTGGCCGGCGCCGTCGGCGACACCCCGGTGGTGGATGAGGTCTCCCTCGACGACGAGGACGCACCCACCCACCTCGGTGGCGCCCGAGGCGGCGAGGAGGCCGCGATGGCCCTGCTCCGCACGAGCCTCGGTGCCACGGTGATCGAGCAGGCGGGCTGACCGGCCGAATCCGGGCATCGGCTGCCCTCGGATCTCCATCCGGGGCCACGTAGGCTCACGGTCATGTCGAACCCACAGATCCCCGCCGGGGGCGGGGCCAACCTGGGGCACATTCTCGAGCAGGCGCAGCGGATGCAGGCCGCGCTGTTCAACGCCCAGCAGGAACTGGCCGAGACCCGTGTCACCGGCTCGGCCGGCGGTGAGCTCGTCGTCGCGACCGTGAACGGCGGCGGCGAGCTGGTCGATCTCGTGATCGAGCCGGCGGCGGTGGATCCGGACGACACCGAGACCCTCGCCGACCTCGTCCTCGCCGCGGTGCGGGACGCCACCACCAACGCGCACCGGCTCGCGGCCGAGAAGATGAGCGCAGCCACCGGCGGCCTCGGCGGCGCGCTGGGTGGGCTCGGCGGGCTGGGTGGGCTCGGCGGCGGTCTCGGTGCCGGAGCGCCGGCGCCCGGTGCCCTGCCCGGTGGGGGCACGCTGGGCGGCCTGGGTATTCCCGGGCTCGGCTGAGTCAGCCGCCGCCGTGTACGAAGGCGTCGTCCAGGACGTGATCGACGAGCTGGGCCAGCTTCCCGGCATCGGGCCGAAGAGCGCGCAGCGCATTGCGTTCCATCTGCTCGCGGCGGACCCGGCCGACGTCCGCCGGCTGGTCCACGCGCTGAACGAGCTCAAGGAGAAGGTCCGGTTCTGCCGGACCTGCTTCAACGTGGCCCAGTCCGAGCTGTGCCGGATCTGTACGGATCCGCGTCGTGATCCGGCGGCCATCTGTGTCGTCGAGGAGTCGAAGGACGTCGTCGCGATCGAGCGGACCCGCGAGTTCCGCGGCAGATACCACGTGCTCGGCGGAGCGATCAACCCGATCGGTGGCGTGGGGCCGGATGACCTGCACATCCGCGAGCTGGTGGCCCGGCTCGCGGACGGGGTCGTCACCGAGATCATCCTTGCTACGGACCCGAACACGGAGGGTGAGGTCACGGCGTCCTATCTGGCACGCCAGATCGCGCCGATGGGTCTCACGGTCACCCGGCTCGCGAGCGGGCTGCCCATGGGCGGCGACCTCGAGTGGGCCGACGAGGTGACGCTCGGTCGCGCCTTCGAGGGCCGCCGGGTCGTCAGCGCCTGACTGCCTGACCGCGGGGCCCGCCGACCCCGCGGTCAGAAGCCCAGGATGGGCGCGTAGGCGGAGCTCGGGATGGACGCGAGCGTCAGCAGCACGATGCTGACGTCCAGCGGGTCGGCTGCCGAGCCGAACTCGGCGTGCAGACCTCGTGTCGCGTAGACCACGGTGTCGGCGTCCCGCATCACCCGCACGCCGAACATGTCCGTCGCCCGCACCCACCAGACCCGCCCGCCCGCCCGGATCCGGATCTGCCGCGCGTCACGACGCAGCCCGGTCGTGATCCGGGCCAGCCGCCCGGACGGAAGCCTCGGCTGGTCCAGGTAGCCGACGATGTCGCCGCCCGGCCCATGGACGACTATCCGCGCCGGGCTGCCGGGGGGGCCTGGCTCGACGAGGCTGGCCTCGGCGGAGATCTCCTGGTCCCAGGGATGCAGATCAGCGGCCCAGACCCGCTCGCCGCGCAGGATCCGCTTACCCAGGGTGCCGCCGTCGGGATGCCCGCGCGGCAGCAGGCCGCCGATCACCGGGCCGGCGCCCTCCAGACGCCAGGCCACCGAGACGATCGCACCCGCCGGCGTGCCCGGGAAATCCGCTGGTGTGACCACCGAGGCGTTCACCCTCATGTTCGACACCCGCCTAGCCATCCCGACCGGGCACGACCGGACGAGCGGACAGTGCCGCGCAGGCCTGACCATAGAATGGAGTGCAGACGCCGGTGCACGTACTCCTGCTGCTGCACGTGCCGGTGCCAGTGAACACGCGTCCGCGAGGGACGGCTGTCACGCTTCACCTTCCAACCCCCAGGGCCCGGTATCCGCCCAGGTAGTCAGCTTATTCAGGTCGATGTGTCACACCCCGTCGACGGAGGCGAGCCGGCGCCGTCCGCAGGTTCGGCCTCCGGCACTGCGCCACTGCGCTATGCATACAGATGCTACGTGGTGCGCCGACTGTCCGGAGTCCTATGGGCACACATTCCCCGGCCGAGGTCCGGCCAGGGCACAACGGATCGACATCCAGCCACGAACGGACATCGGCGACGACCACCTCCCGAACGGGTGGGCGCACCCCGGTGCGGCTGACTCCCGGCCGAGGGACAGGGTGGAACCATGCCTGGTGGTCCAGGCCAGGACCGATCTCGATCACCTGAGCAGGAGCCGTCCTTCATGATCATCAGTTCCCATGTCGGCGCCGGGGCGTTTGTCGGCATGGCCGCGCGGAAACCGGGACCGGCGCTGGCTCTCGGCTTCCTCTCCCACCTCGTCATGGACGCGATGCCGCACTGGGGCACCGGGCCCGGCACCGAACCCGAATGGCTGCCGATCGCCCGCAGGGACGGCGTCGCCGGCCTCGCGGAGATGGCGCTGCTCACCGCGGTGGCCCCGGCTGACCGCCGGGTAGGCGTTTTCGCCGGGATGGTCGGCGCCTGCCTGCCGGACACCGACAAGGTCGGCCGCTACTTCGTCGGGTCGAGTCCCTGGCCGGCCCGCTTCGACCGGTTCCACGAGGCGATCCAGAACGAGGCCCGGCACCGCCTGCCACGGGAGGTCGCGACCGCGGCGGCGCTCACGGTCGCGGGCGCGCTCACCCTGCGTCTGCTGGCCGCGCGCTCACACTGAGCGGCTCTCCGGGCGGCCCGAACCGGCCGGTCGCGAGGCGCCGGCGACCTGCGCGAGGTCGTCCAGGGCCATCGCCGCGGCCGCGTCCGGGCTCAGGCCCGTCCCACGTGCCCGCTCCCGCGCGGCGGCCTCGGATCCGAGAACCTCGTCGACCCAGCCGCTCACGGCCGACAGCATCGCAGCCTCCGCACCGAAGCTGGGCTTGCTTGCCCGTGCCGTCACGGCGCCGAGCAGCCAGGCCGCCGACCGCGGCCGGTCCAGGCGCTGGAAGAGCACAACGAGGTTACGCAACGTGGTCAACAGGTGGGTGAGGGCGTGCTGTTCGCGCCAGTCCCGCAGCACCTGCGCGAACGCCTCGACCGCCTCGACCGGATCCGCGCAGCGCGCCCGGACGGACACCGCCGAGACCCGGGCGACCCCGCCCAGGAAGGCGTTGCCGGCCCCGTCGGCCAGGGCGATCGCACGGTCCAGCAGCCCCAGGCAGCGGGCCGGGTCGCGGTCGAGGATGAGCTCGGCCTCGCCGTAGGCCAGCCAGCCGAGGTCGGACGGGGCCAGCGGTCCCTCCGGAGACTGGGTGCTCACGGCACGTCCGGCCTCGGCGTTCCCGGCGTACGCGTGGGCGATCATGATGTTGAGCAGTCCGGCGACCTCGGTGTGACGGTCGCCGCAGGACCGGGAGGCCGCTACCAGCTCCCAGCCGTGGTCCACCGCCTCACCGATCCGGCCCCGGTACGAGGCGATGTCGCTGAGCAGTTCGAGGGCGAACCGGCGTTCCGGGGCGTCGCCTGCGATCAGCCGGCCGCGCTGGGCGCACGCCTCGGCTGTCTCCAGATCGCCGGCGCTGACGTACCAGGCCGCGGCGGTCGCCAGCACGGTCGACAGCGCACCGGCGGCGACCCCGGGGGCCAGGCCCGCCGTCAGATCGGCGACCAGGCCCGCCAGGCTGTGCACCTGGGCGCCGGTCGGCGGGTGCAGCCCGAATGCCCGGACCAGCTCGACGGCGGCGGCCAGCGGCTCGATCCGCAGCCGCGACATCGCGAACACGTGCAGGGCTGCCGCGATGTCGATCGCCAGCGGCGGGTCGTTCGCCAGCGCCCAGCTCTGGGCCGCCCGGGCCTCGGCGAGCAGGGCGACCATCCGTTGGTGGCCCTCGGCCTCGGACGGCGTCCGCAGGAGCAGGTCGGCAGCGCGCAGCTCGGCGAGGATGTGCCGCGCATGCGCCGTGAACAGCTCGTCGTCCGCCCCTCCGAGCTGGCGCCGCGCATAGTCGCGGATGATGTCCAGTAACGAGTAGCGGGTCGGGCTGGTGGACGGATCCGCGGCCACCAGCGAGCGCGCGACCAGCGCGTCGAGCAGGTCCAGGGCCGCGGTCTCGCTCAGCCCGGCGAGCCTGGCGACGTCCGTGGCGACAACCGGGCCGGCGAACACGCCCATCGTCCGCAGCATTGCCCGGTGCGGCTGGTCCAGCATCGAGGCCGACCAGCCCACGACGTCGGTGAGGGTGCGGTGCCGAGCCGCGCCGCCACGGCGACTGTCCCGGAGCAGGCCGAGATGGCTGTCGAGACGATCAGCGAGGTCGGGCAGCGACATCGCGGCGCTGCGCGCCGCCGCCATCTCGATGCCGAGCGGCAGGCCGTCCAACCGACGGACGATGCGCTCGGCCGCCGCCCGGTCCGCCTCCCACGCCGTTGCCTCCCGCGCCGTTGCCGCCAGCCCCGCTGCCGGCCGCACTGGCGCGGGCCGGGCCGCTGCGGGCCGGGCCGCGTTGACGCGGTCCCAGAACAGGGCGAGCGCGGGTGCCTCGGGCCCGTCGACCCGCAGCGGGCGCACCGGCCAGCAGTGCTCGCCGTCGACGCCGAGCAGCTCACGGCTCGTGGCCAGGACCCGCACACCGCTGCCGCCCTCGACCAGCGCGGCCGCGACGGCCGCCGCCTCGGCGACGACGTGCTCACAGTTGTCCAGGATCACCAGCGCGTCGAGGTCCGCGACGGCCTCGAGCGCGGCGGCGACGTCGCCATCCGTCCCGCGTCCCCCGAACCCGTCGGCGACCACGGCGGCGACGGCGCCCGGATCACTGACGGTCGCCAGCTCGATCAGGTGGACGCCGTGCGCGAACCGCTCGGCGAGGCCGTCGGCGAGATGCAGCGCCAGCCGGGTCTTACCGACCCCGCCCGGCCCGAACAGCGTGACGAGGCGCGCCGAACCCAGCAGGTCGCTCACCGCGGCCAGATCAGCCGCCCTCCCCCACAGGGACGTGACGGGCCGGCGTTGCCGCCGCACCCGCGGCACCCGCGGCACCCGCGGCGGCAACGCCGGGGACTCGGCCGGGGCCGGGGCCGCCTCCCGCGACGCCGGGGCGCGGCCGCTCCCCGCGGCGAGCGCCGTGGCCTGCGCGGCGCGCAGCGCGGGGCCCGGCTCCAGGCCCGCAACGGCCAGGGCCTCGTGCGCCCGGCGGTAGGCGGCAGCCGCGTCGGCCGCGCGCCCCGCCCGGCACAGCGCCTCCACCAGCGTCACCCAGGCCGACTCGCGCCACGGGAGTTCGGCGAGCACCTCCTCCGCGGCGCCCACCGCGTCGGCGGGATACCCGGCCTGCAGCAGCAGCGCGGCCCGGGACTCACGCGCCGCGTCCCGGGCCTCGGCGAGGCGCACCGCGACGGGTCGCAGCACCGGGTCGTCGGTCAGCTCGCCGAAGGCGGGGCCCCGCCAGAGTGCGAGGGCATCGTCCAGGACGGCGAGCTGCTCCGCGGCGTCAGGCAGCTCGCGGGAGAGCCTGACCAGTCGGTCGAACACCGCGATGTCGATCTGCTCCGGGGCAAGATGCAAGGACCAGCCGCCGGGACGGGTCGGCAGCGCGTCCCCGAGAACGCGCCGCAGCCGCGAGATGTACGAACGCAGCGTCGCATCCGCGGATGGTGGCGGGCACTCCCCCCACACCGCGTCGACCAGCCGCGACGGGGGGACCACGTCCCCCGGGCGGGAGCCCAGGACGGCAAGCAGCAGCCGCTGCGTCGGGCTGCCGATGACGATCGTTCTCCCGGCGCCGTCCACGACGTCCACCGGGCCCAGCAGGCGCACGCGCACGCAACCGATCATAGGAGCCACACGCGGCAACAACTCGTCACACGCCGGACACACATGCCCAGGCGCGATGCGCGCCATACCGCCGCTCCCCGCACCGCCGGCGCGCGATCCCCGCGCAACCGGGAAGGCATCGAGCATGCAAGCCGACCGCAGCGCTGCTGCAACCTCCGTCCGCACCCTGGTTGACAGGACGAGAGCGACAGGACGAGAGCACGCAGGTGGCGCTCAGCGACATCGGCGGATCTCGCGGACCGAGGGAGACGATTGACCATGACAGTCAGCACCGACCCGGCGGCGGGCAGCCCCGCCACGGCCACCGACACCGACACCGACACCGAGACCGGGGCCGGGGCCGGGGCCGGCATGACAGTTGCGGACTTCGCACAGCGGGTCTTCGACGCCGTGCTCGGAGCGCAGGAGGTCCAGGCGCTCTACCTGGGCGACAGGCTCGGCTACTACACCGCCCTCGCCGCCGGCGGACCGCTCACCTCCACCGAGCTGGCGGCGGCGACCGGCAGCTCGGAGCGGTACGCCCGCGAGTGGCTCGAGCACCAGGCCGTCTGCGGATACCTCACGGTGCAGGCGCCGGCAACCGACCAGGCCGGTGACTCGGACTCGGACTCGGGCACCGGCACCGGCGGCGCGGGCGCGCTGTCCCGCCGCTACCTGCTGCCCAGCGGCCACGCGGAGGTGCTCACCGACGTCGACAGCCTGAACTACCTGGCACCGCTCGCGCGGTTCGTCGCCGGCGCGGGCCGGCAGCTCGGCGAGATCGTCACGGCCTACCGGACCGGCGGCGGAGTCAGCTGGGAGCACTTCGGCGCGGATGCCCGGGAGGCCCAGGCCGCGATGAACCGCCCGATGTTCCTCTCCGCACTGTGCCAGGAGCTGCTGCCAGGAGCCCCCGAGGTGCACGCCGTGCTGACCGCCGGGGCCAGGGTCGCGGACATCGGCTGCGGCGCGGGCTGGTCCGCTGTCGCCATCGCCCGCGGCTACCCGGGCGTGACGGTGGACGGGTTCGACCCGGACACCGTCGCGATCCGTCTCGCCGAGCGCAACGCCGCCAGCTTCGGGGTGGCTGACCGGGTGACCTTCTCCGACATCGACGCCGCCGACCTCGCGGACGGCGACGGCGCTGGCAGCTACGACCTCGTCTTCGCCTTCGAGTGCGTCCACGACATGCCGGACCCGGTCGCGGTGCTCGACGCGGCCCGCCGCCTGCTCACCGAAGGCGGCAGCGTGATCGTCATGGACGAGCGGTGCGCCGAGACCTTCCAGGCGCCCGGCAGCGAGCTGGAGCGGCTGCTCTACGGCTACTCGCTGACCGGATGCCTGCCGGACGGCATGTCCCGGCAGCCGTCGGTCGGAACCGGCACGGTGATGCGCCCGTCGACCCTGGCCGGGTACGCCGAACTGGCCGGGTTCAGCGCCACCTCGACACTGCCAGTCGAGCACGACTTCTTCCGCTTCTATCGCCTCGTCCCCTGACCGCCCCTCGCCCCCTGACCGCCCCACCCGCCAGGGGAGCTCAGCCGTCGTCGGGGAACAGGACGGCTGCGCCGTTGACGCGGTCCCGGGCCAGGTCATCGAGTGCCCGGTCCGCCTGCGCCAGCGAGTACGGGGTCACGGTGACCGCCAGCCGGTGCCGGGCGGCGACGGCCAGGAACTCCTGGCCGTCGGCCCGGGTGTTGGCTGTCGTGCTGCGCACCGTCCGTTCCTGGAACAGGTGACGCCGGTAGTTCAGGGGCGGGATGTCGGTCAGGTGGATCCCGGCGATCGACAGCGTCCCGCCGCGGTCCAGCGCCGCCAGCGCGGCCGGGACGAGATCGCCGACGGGAGCGAACAGGACGGCGGCGTCGAGCGGCTCGGGCGGGCTGTCGTAGGCGCCGGTCACCGAGGCGGCGCCGAGCTCGAGGGCGAGCTGCCGGGCCCGCTCGGAGCGGGTCATGACGTGGACGATCGCGCCCTGGGCGAGCGCCACCTGGGCCGCGAGGTGGGCGGACGCGCCGAACCCGTAGATACCGAGCCGGCCGCCGGGCGGCAGATCCGCCCGCAGCAGCGCCCGGTAACCGACGATGCCCGCGCACAGCAGCGGGGCGAGCTCACCGTCGCTGTACCCGGCCGGCAGCGGGTAGGCGTAGGTGGCATCAACGACGGCGTACTGCGCGTAGCCTCCGTCGACGTCCCAGCCGGTGTAGACCGACGCGGGGCAGAGGTTCTCGGCCCCGCGGCGGCAGTAGGCGCACGTCCCGTCGGTGCCGGCGAGCCAGGCGATGCCGAGCCGGTCACCCAGCCGCACCGCGGGCTGCGCCCCACCGGCCCTCGTCGACGGGGCCGGGCCGATCGCGTCGACGTAGCCGACGACCTCATGGCCGGGCACCGTGTGCGGGCGGCGCGGGGCGAGATCGCCCTCAGCGAGGTGCAGATCCGTCCGGCACACGCCGCACGCGGCCACCTTCAGCCGGACCTGGCCGGGCCCGGGTTCGGGCACCGGGCGATCCACCGCTCGCAGCGGGCCCGAGGCCATCGGCCCCGGGATGGCCACCTGCCAGACCAACATCGATCACTCACCCCCGTGCGCCGGGCCCCGGGCAGGGACCCACGGCAACGCCAGGCCGGCCCGGTCGTCCCCGACCGGACGCCCGAGCGCCCAGCGACCTGTACGGGCGCCCGGGACATCCGGGCGCCCCGAGGCCGGGCGATCCGCAGATCCCGCGAGCCCGTGGGCCCGTGGGCCCGTGGGATCCGGGGATCAGGAAGGTGCGGAACCGGCTGTCAGACGTTCACGCCGTGGTCGCGGGCGAGGCCGCTGAGGTCGTTGTGCCCCTGGCCGACGGCGCGGAACTTCCAGTCCGCCCCGTTGCGGTAGACCTCACCGAAGATCACGACCGTTTCGACGGAGTAGTCCTCGGAGAGGTCGTAGCGGACGAGCTCGGCGCCGGCCTGGTCCACCACGCGGATGTAGGCGTTGCGCACCTGGCCGAAGTTCTGGGCCCGGTTCGCCGCGTCGTAGATCGACACCGGAACGACGATCTTGTCGATCTCGGCCGGGACCAGCCCCAGGTCGATGTTGATGGACTCGTCGTCGCCCTCGCCGGCACCGGTGGTGTTGTCGCCGGTGAGCGAGATGGCGCCCTCCGGGCTCTTCATGTTGTTGAAGAAGATGAAATGCCCGTCGGACAGCACCTTCCCGTCACTCTTGACGCCGATGGCGGAGGCGTCGAGGTCGAAGTCGGTGCCGGTCGTGGTCCGGGCGTCCCACCCGAGCCCGACGGTGAGCGCGGTCAGCGCTCCGGTTCCCGCCTCGGCGGCCTGCTTCGTGAGGCTGACGTTGCCGCCCTTGGCAAGGCTGATCGCCATGACGAATGTCCTTCCTGAAGGATCCCTCTACACCGACGATCCTCCACGGTGAGGACCATCGGGCCAACACGGTCACTTCTCGTGCCACCCTTGCACACGAACGTGAACCCGGCGGGCAGGCGGTCGGTCGGATGACACACGTGCCACCCCGGGGTACGGCGCGAGAATGGCCCGCGGTCCGGGCAGCAGGTGGCCCGGGGGACGACCAGGGACCGTTGTCACGGTTCGCAACCGCGCGGAAGTGTCGTCGGTCTCGGTAATCTGGCACCCATGGCGCTCCTGGTCGCGAAGTTCGGCGGATCCTCGGTCGCGGACGCTGATCGCATCAAGCGGGTGGCCGAACGGATGGTGGAGACGCGCCGGGCCGGCAACGACGTGGTCGTCGTCGTCAGCGCGATGGGTGACACCACCGACGATCTGCTCGACCTCGCCGAGCAGGTGAGCCCGCTCCCGCCGGCCCGTGAGCTGGACATGCTGCTCACCGCCGGCGAGCGGATCTCGATGGCCCTGCTCGCGATGGCGATCACCAAGCTGGGCGCCGAGGCGCGCTCCTTCACCGGCTCCCAGGCCGGCGTGATCACCGACTCGGTGCACGGCAGGGCCCGCATCATCGACGTCACCCCGGGCCGCATCCGCACCGCGCTGGACGAGGGCGCCATCGCCATCGTCGCCGGTTTCCAGGGTGTCAGCCAGGACACGAAGGACATCACCACGCTGGGGCGGGGCGGTTCCGACACCACCGCCGTGGCGCTCGCCGCCGCGCTGGAGGCCGACGTCTGCGAGATCTACACCGACGTGGACGGCGTGTACAGCGCCGATCCGCGCATCGTCCCGGACGCCCGCCGCATCGACCGCATCTCCTACGAGGAGATGCTGGAGATGGCGGCCTGCGGGGCGAAGGTCCTCATGCTGCGGTGCGTCGAGTACGCCCGCCGGTACAGCGTCCCCGTGCACGTCCGCTCCTCGTTCTCGTCGAAGCCGGGCACGTGGGTCATCGAGACTCCGGAGGCACAGCTCGTGGAACAGGCCATCATCCGTGGTGTCGCGCACGACCTGAGCGAGGCGAAGGTGACCGTCGTGGGCTGCCCGGACAAGCCGGGTGTGGCCGCCGCGGTGTTCCGCGCCGTCGCCGACGCCGACGTCAACCTCGACATGATCGTCCAGGTCGGCTCGGTGGCCGGTTCCGGGCGGACGGACATCTCCTTCACCCTGCCGAAGACCCAGGGGAAGACCGCGCTCGCCGCGCTGGAGAAGGTCCACAGCCAGATCGGCTTCGACCGCACCCTCTACGACGACCACATCGGCAAGCTGTCACTGATCGGCGCCGGGATGAAGTCGCATCCAGGTGTGTCCGCCCGGTTCTTCGGGTCTCTCGCCGACGCCGGCGTCAACGTCGAGATCATCTCGACGTCCGAGATCCGGATCTCGGTGGTCGTGCGTGACACGGACCTGCCGGTGGCGGTCCGCGCCGTCCATGCCGCCTTCGAACTTGGCGACCCGGACGAGAGCGCCGTCGTGTACGCCGGCACGGGCCGCTGAGCGGGTCCGCACCGCAGGGCACGCAGAACTACTGGCAGGGCACGCAGGACGAGTACCGGAGGCAGGACATGAGCGACATCCCCCAGCGCCCCACGCTGGCCGTGGTGGGAGCGACCGGGGCGGTGGGCACGGTGATGCTCGCGCTGCTGACCGAACGCCCGGACGTGTGGGGCGAGATCCGGCTGGTGGCCTCCGCCCGTTCGGCCGGCCGCACGCTGCGCGTGCGCGGCGAGGACGTGCCGGTCCGGGCGCTGGTCCCGGAGGTGTTCGACGGTGTCGACATCGCCGTCTTCGACGTCCCGGACGAGGTGTCCGCGCAGTGGGCTCCGGTCGCCGCCGCGCGGGGCGCGGTCGCGGTGGACAACTCCGGTGCCTTCCGCATGGACCCGGACGTGCCCCTCGTCGTCCCGGAGGTGAACGCCGACGCGGTCGCTGACCGGCCGCGCGGCATCATCGCGAACCCGAACTGCACGACGCTGTCGATGATCGTGGCGGTCGGCGCGCTGCACCGGGCCTTCGGCCTGGAGTCGCTCGTCGCCACGTCCTACCAGGCGGCGAGCGGCGCCGGGCAGTCCGGCATCGACACGCTCTACGACCAGCTGCGGCTGGTCGGCGGCACCCGGGAGCTGGGGCAGACCGCCGGTGACGTGCGCAAGGCCGTCGGGGAGGAAGGCCTCGGGCCGTTCCCGGCCCCGCTGGCGCTGAACGTGGTGCCGTGGGCCGGCTCCCTGAAGGACGGCGGCTGGTCCTCCGAGGAGCTCAAGATCCGCAACGAGTCGCGGAAGATCCTCGGGCTGCCCGGCCTGCGGGTCTCCGCGACCTGCGTGCGGGTTCCGGTGGTCACCACGCACGCGGTGGCGGTGCACGCGTGGTTCGGCCAGCCGGTCACCGCCGGGCAGGCGCGGGAGGTGCTGGCGTCGGCGCCGGGGGTGGCGGTGCTGGATGATCCGTCCGCGGGCGAGTTCCCGACCCCGGCGGATGTGGTGGGCACGGACCCGACCTGGGTCGGGCGTATCCGGCAGTCGCCGGACGATCCGCACGAGATCGCTCTGTTCGTCTGTGGGGACAACCTGCGCAAGGGCGCGGCGCTCAACACCCTGCAGATCGCCGAGTTCCTCGCCGGCGGCTGAGTCCCGGGGATGGGGCAGGCACAGGGACAGGGCGGACAGCTGCCCTGTCCCGCACGGCGGGGCCCCGCGCCGGTCACGGCGCCGGCCGCGGTACGAGGCAAATCAGAGCATGCGACTGCCGCCGGCCGACCAGGTGATAGCCCTGCACTCAGGTGATAGCGATGCGCTGACCGGACCATGAACAGCCGTTAACCACGGAACAGCCGTTAACCACGTACGGCCCAAGCGCATTCCAGGCATCAGCTTTTACGGATCCGGGCAATCAGAGAGATGCTTGGAGCGGATCAACAAAAGCACGCACCTACCCGGGAACGAAGCCCACCCACCATTCATCGGAGGGCGGGTCTCATCCAAATCCTGTGACCGGATCAGCCCGGATCATGTTAGCGGAACATGTTCGTTCCACCGACGCGATCACCGAGACAGATCACGAGCCAGCACGTTCCGGTGAACACCCGGCCTGCCACACAGAAGACGCAGGCAGGACAGCACCGGACAGATCCAGACAGATCACGGGCGCACAGCCTGTGAAAAGCGGACAGCCCGCCCCCCGGAGTGATCCGACGAACGGGCTGCCCAACTCTGGTTCTACTGCTACTCGTGGCTCAGACGACGCGGACGGCGTCGGCCTGCGGGCCCTTCTGGCCCTGGGTCACCTGGAACTCGACCCGCTGGCCCTCCTCGAGTGCCTTGTAGCCGTCCATCACGATTGCGCTGTAGTGGACGAAGACGTCAGACCCGCCGCCGTCCACGGAGATGAAGCCGAAGCCCTTCTCCGAGTTGAACCATTTCACCGTGCCCTGAGCCACGTGCCGTTCTCCCTGCTGGTGCAGTCAGGACCCGCACCGCGCGGGCCCCGGGCCTAACCGCGTCGGCGATGCGATTCGCCGCCGCGTTGTTCCGCTGTGTCTCGGTTGAGCCACGAACCGACGAACACCGGCCACGCCTGACGCTACACGGATGCGGCCCCGGACGGGAGTCCTCCAGCAGAAGAAGTCCACTTCACGGCTCGGCATTGCGAACGTCCACTGCGTCGCCCCGGTGTCTCACAGTCCACCGTGCCGAAGCCGAGCGGCCAGTTGAACGCTACTTCGCCGCTGCCGAAGTAACACCCCTCGTGTCTCACACAAGGGCACTACCGGGCAGGGCCGGGCTCTGCCGCGCCGGACCCGCCCCGGCGCCGAAACGCTCGATCGCAGCCGCAATCTCGTCAAGATCGACGGCAGTGAGGGTCACCCCACCGGCCGCCGGCAGCCAGGCGTCGATCTGGTCGGGGCGACGAGCCCCGACGATGGCGGCGGTCACTCCGTCGAAGGACAACGTCCAGGCCACCGCGACCGCGGCGACGGTCGTGTCGTGCCGCGCCGCGACCGGACGGAGCGCCTCGACCAGGGCCAGGTTCCGGTCCAGCGCGGGCGGGTTGAACTCGGCGGCTTCCCGGCGCCAGTCACCCGCCGGCAGCGAGGCGGTCCGCTCGGGCGTCCACCGGCCGCTCAGCAGCCCCGACTGCATCGGGCTGTAGACGATCACCCCGATGTCGCGCAGCGCGCAGTACGGCAGCAGGTCGGCCGCGGCCTGCCGGTTGACGAGCGAGAACGGCGGCTGCAGGACGTCGGCGCCGCCCACCGTGGCCGCCTCCTCCAGCTGGCTCACCGAAAGGTTCGACACACCCACCGCCCGGATCTTGCCGGCGGCCCGGAGCTCGTGGAGGGTGCCCACGGCGTCCGCGACCGACGCTCCGTCCTCCGGCGGCCAGTGAAGCTGGTAGAGGTCGATGCGCTCGACCCGCAGCCGTCGCAGCGAGGCGTCCGCCTCGGCGCGGATCGAGTCCGGTGCACCGACCCGGGCCGGTCGGCGGGAGGGGTCGTTCACGTCCCAGGCGAGGCCGCACTTCGTGAAGACGTACGGGCGCTCGGCCGCAGGCAGATCCGCCAGCGCCCGGCCGACCAGCTCCTCGGAGTGGCCGAGGCCGTAGACCGCGGCGGTGTCGATCCAGTTGACCCCGGCCCGCACCGCCGCCCGGATCGCCTCGACGGCCTCGACGTCGTCCTGGGGGCCCCAGCCGAACGCCCAGTCAGCCCCGCCGATGGCCCAGGCACCGAATCCGGCCCGGGTGACGTACATGTCAGTCCGGCCGAGCCGGGTGGTGGGGAGAGCTTCGGGAGCGGTCATCGGGCATCTCCTCGTCGACGAGGGCACCGCGCACTGATGACACGGCACTCATGACACGGGCACGCACGGGCACGCACGGCCGAGGACGCTCGCGCGCCGAGGGTCTTCCCGGCGCGGTACGCACACGACGCTACATAATGATCAAGAATCGAGCTTGCCCTGCGACACCGCATGCCCGACATCCCGTACACGGGGTGATGCGGTCGGCAGTTTCAGCGGCTCGGCCGTCCGGACGGAGGCTCGGCCGTCCGGACCAGCGACTCGGTCAGCCGAACCAGCGACTCGGTCAGCCGAACCAGCGGCGGTGGCGGCGCGCGGAGGCGGCCGGCCACAGGTCGAAGAAGTCCCGTTCCGCGGTGCGTGCCCGGTGCTCCTCCAGCCCGTACAGCACACCGAGGGTGAAGGCCGACGACTCGCCCGCCACCTGCGCCCGCACACCCCAGTCCTGCAGCAGGTCGCGAGCGATCGTCGCGTCCTGATGGGTGCCGAGCAGCTCCTGCATCTCCTCCGCCAGCCGGGCGAACGCGGCCGCCGACGCGCCGTAGACCGGGCCGACCGCCTCGGCCGCGTAGCGCAGCCGCTTCGCCTGCTTGCGGGCGGAGTGCAGCAGCTCGTCCCGCTCGGTGCCGACGGGCAGCGCGGCGGCCCGGGACACCTTGCGGCTCAGCCGGCGGTCGGCCTCGCGCAGCAGGCCGGGCAGGACCTTCTCCGCGGGCTTGCGCGCCTTCCCCACCAGCGGGCTGTTGACGAGCGCGAGCAGGTCCCGCACGAGCGTCAGGTACCGCTCGCTGCGCAGCATCGCGAGGGCCTGCTCCCGCGCGGCGGTCTGGTCGGCGGCGAGATGCCCGCTGATCACCGCCGTGACGTCCCCGCGGACCAGGTCGGCGGGGACCGCGTCGAGCCGCTCGGCGAAATAGGCGATCTGGACCTCGGCGTCGCGCGCGGCGGACAGTGCTCCGGCCAGGTCCCGCAGCTCCCCGTCGAGGTGACCGACGAGATCGGCCGGGAAGAAGGGCGCGAAGGTCCGCAGCGTGCTGCGGGTGCGGCGGCAGGCGACCCGCATGCGGTGAACGGCGTCCGGAGCGTCCAGACGGACCCGCGGGTCGGTCGCCAGCAGCGCCTCGACCTGCGCGATGAGATAGGCGCGGATGACGGTGCCGGCCGGAGTGCGCCGGCGCAGCTTCCGGGGGGGCGCCGGGACGTCCGGACCGGCCGCCGCGTCGAGGGCGGGGCCGAGCACCTGCGCCAGTTTGGACGACGAGGCGGACCGGTCCGCGCCGGCGGACAGCAGCACCTGCTCGACATCGTCGAGCAGGCCGGGAGCGCCGCTGCCGAGCTCGACCTCGATCTCGCGCCATTTCTGGGCGGCCATCGTGGAGCCCATCGTGGTGGCGGAGACCTGGTCGTCGACGACCTCGGCCAGGTCGGCGCCGGCTGCGTCACGCAGGCGACGGGCCGTGCGCAGCGTGACCACGCGGGCGACAGGGCGCAGCTCGGCACCGCGAAGGTGCACGGTGACGAGGTCGGTGAGCTCCTCCGGCACCGGGCCGGCGCCGCCCAGCGGCCGCTGGATCTCGTCGCGGGCTCCGGGGGCGACCGGCAGTTTGAGGTGCCAGCCGGCGTCGGCCCCGCCGGTGCGCCGGCGCAGCGTGATGCGGTTGCGGGCCAGCCGCAGGTCGTCGGTGTCGTAGTAGACGGCTTCGAGCGTGACGGCCCGGCGGGTGCGCGCCGTGGCTACTCCGGGCACATCCGCCAGCCGGGGGAGAACGAACCCCGGGTCCACTGAGTACTTGCGCTCGATCTCGCGAACTGAACCCATGCCAGCCCCTTCCCCATATGGGACACGCCCTCGTTCGCCGGTCGCCAGGCAGGCCCGGGGACTGGGGACACAACAGAGGAGCACCATCAACACACGACAGAGCGATCCTTGTTTGCCTATTGTTAACCTAACGCCGGCAGCACATTACCGCGGAACCGGTATCCACGAGACCTTTCCGGCCAATGTCACATATCCGACGAACGCCACCACGTCAATGAGTGTGTGAGCGATCACCAGTGGTAGCACCCGGCCGGTGCGCTGGAAGATCCGCCCGAACAGCAGGCCCATCAGCACGTTGCCGGCGAACCCGCCGAGCCCCTGGTACAGGTGGTAGGAGCCGCGCAGCAGCGCGCTGGCGAGCAGGGCCCGGTTGGCGCCCCATCCCAGCTCGCGCAGGCGCACCAGCAGATAGCCGGCGACCACCACCTCCTCCGCCAGGCCGTTCTCGGCCGCCGAGGCGATCAGCACCGGGATCCGCCACCAGACGTCCGGCAGGTTCGACGGGGCGACCGTGAGGTTCGCGCCGCTGTGCCAGGCGAGCAGATAGAAGGCCAGCCCGGTCCCGCCGACGGCCGCGGCCAGCGCCGCGCCCCAGGTGGTGTCCGCGCGCGGGCGCCGCCGGTCCAGCCCGATGGCACCCGCGCCGCCGCCATGCCTGCCCAGCAGGTGGACGACAAGGAACACCGGCACGAGCGCGGTGGCGATCGAGGCGACCTGCAGGGCGAGATCCAGCCAGGGGCGACCGGGCGCGGCGGACGGGTTCAGCCGCGCGACCTGTGACCGCACCGACTGGTCGGCGGTGAGCACACCGACATAGCGGATCAGTGCGAACAGGCCGGACGCCCCGAACGAGACGCCCAGAACCAGCAGCACCTCGTTGCGCAGCAACCGGCGACCGGGCGCCCCGGCAGGCAGCCCTCCCGGCGAACCGCCCGATGAACCGCCTGGTGAACCGCCCGGTGAACCGCCCGGTGAACCGCCCGGCAGTTCGCCGGACAGTGCGCCCGGCGGGCCGCCGCGGGCATCGGACGGCGGCTCACGCCCGTCCGTCGCCGGTACGGCGGCGCTGTCCGCCTGGCTGCTCCCGGAACCGGCCCTCGTCACCCGTCGAAGGTAGTCGTGCCAGGACGGGTCGCACCGGACACAGGCGAAGGCCCGGGAGACCGCCCCGGTGGTGCGGACGGCTCCCGGGCCGGTATGGCTGCCCGGCCCTCGGCGGGCCGGCGGGGTCAGGACCTGGCTTCGGCTTCCGCCTCGGGCTCCGGGTTCGCGAACAGCCGGAACAGCATCCACAGCGACGGCACCAGCACGACCAGCCCGCAGCAGACCGCGATCAGCATCGCGACGATGTTGGCTTCCGGCGCAGCGGCCGAGTCGACCGTGGCCCGGCCCACGACGAGGTCGGGGTACTGCGCGGCAGCCCATCCCCACAGCACTCCGGCGACGGCGATCCCCGCTGTCACCCGCGCGACCGTGAAGCGGTGCTGCCACAGCGCCACCAGCGAGGTCACCCCGCCGATGGCCGAGAGGACGACGAACGGCACCGAACGGTCCGCGAACCGATCGGCGACCACCGGCGCCTCGGACCACAGCAGCGGCAGCAGCACCGCCGCGAGCAGTCCGCAGGCCACGGCGCTGCCGAGCGCACGCCGGCGCATCCCCGGCACCAGGTGTTCCGTCTCCGGGCTGGCGGCCGCGTCGCGGCACAGGTAGACGGCGGCGAGGAACGCCGTTGCGGCGAGCGCGAAGACACCGCAGACGATCCCGAAAGCGCTGGTCACCGGGGTCAGCGGCGCGCCCTCGGCGACGTCGCCGGTGGCCAGCGCGGCACCGGCGACCCCCAGCGCGACCGGTGTGATCGCGGACGAGACGGCGAAGACATGGCCCCACCAGTGGTCCGGCCCGGCGGCGCCGGAGCCGTAGGCCCGGTAGACGTAGGCGGCCCCGCGCAGCACGATGCCCGCCAGCGCGCAGATCAGCGGGATCTCCAGCGTGGAGCCGACGATCCCGAAGGCCTCCGGGAAGCCGCTGAACATCATCACCACGACGAAGATCAGCCAGACGTGGTTGGCCTCCCAGATCGGCCCGAGCGCGGCGGAGACCAGCCGGCGCTGGTCGGCGGCGTCGCGGCCGCGGGCCAGCAGGTCCCAGACGCCGCCGCCGAAGTCCGCGCCCCCGGTGAGGGCGTAGGCGGTCAGTCCGAGCACCATCACGACGGCGAGCAGGTCGGCGGCGGTCATCGGGTGTCCTCCTCGCGTCCGGACGGGTCGGTCCCGGTCCCGGTGCCGTTCCCGCTCCCGTCACCCGCGGCGGCGGAGGCGGGCAGGTTCGGCGCCGACTGGTCGGGCGCGGGGCGGGCGGCCGGGATGTCCGGCGCCCGTGTGGCCTCGCCGACGGACCCACCGAGTTCCGGTCCACCGGTCGCCATCCGGCGCAGGATGAGGATCAGGGCGGTCGCGAGGCCCAGGTAGAGCAGCACCGTGCCGGTGAAGATCGCCGGCATGCCCGAGCTGGTGGTCACCGCCTCGTCCACCCGCATCCGGCCGTAGACGATCCAGGGCTGGCGGCCGCCCTCGGTGACCTCCCAGCCGGCCATCATCGCCAGCACGGACGCCGGTCCCGACGCGGCGGCGGCCCACAGCCACGGTCTCCCGGTGGGCACCAGCGGTCGTTGCCCTCGCCGTCGGCGGAGCAGGACGACGAACCCGACGGCGGCCGACAGCGCGATCAGGGCCATGCCGAGCCCGACCATCACGTTGAAGGCCAGGTGCACCAGCAGCGCGTTCGGCCGTTCCTCCGGTGGGACGGCGGCCAGGCCGATGATCTCCTTGTCGGCGCTGAAGCCCTGCATCAGCGACAGCAGGTTGGGGATCTCGATGCCGTGCCGGACCTCGCCGGTCTGCTCGTCGTAGATCCCGCCGAGGGTCAGCGGGGCGTGGGTCGTGGTGTGACCGAGGCCCTCCATCGCCGCGAGCTTGATCGGCTGCTCGTTGCCGACCACGCGGGCGGCCCAGTCGCCGACGATCAGCTGCAGGGGGGCACAGACGAGCAGGACGGTCAGACCGATGCGCAGTCCGCGCTGGTGATACGCGTCGCGCCGGCCACGCAGCATGCCGACCGCGTACACCCCCGCGACGATTCCGCCGGTGCACATCATCGCAGCCAGCAGCATGTGGATGAGCTGGTGCGGCGCGGTCGCGGCCAGGAACGGGGCGAACGGCTCCGCCGAAACGACCTTGCCATCGACCTCTGTGACGTGACCAGGGGTGTTCATCCAGGCGTTGGCCGTGATGATGAAGAGGGTCGAGAACGTGCCGGCGATGGCGATCGGCCACAGCGTGAGCCAGTGCGCGCGTGGCGAGAGACGCTTCCAGCCGTAGAGGTACATGCCGATGAAGATCGCCTCGGTGAAGAACGCGAAGCCCTCCAGCGTGAACGACAGTCCCAGCACACCGCCGTACCGGGCCATGAAGGCCGGCCACAGCAGCCCGAACTCGAAGGACAGGGCCGTCCCGGAGACGGCGCCGACGGCGAACAGGACCGCGAAGGCCCGTGCCCACTTGCGGGTCAGCGCCAGCCAGACCGGGTCCCGGGTACGCACCCACCGCCCCTCGACGTACAGGAGCAGCCACGGCATCCCGACACCGAACACCGCGAAGCAGATGTGGAACGCCAGGGAGATGGCGGTCTGCCCACGGGCCAGGCCGGTGGACGTCGCGCTGGCCGGGTTCAGGTCTCCGGTCTGCGCGAGCGCCGCGACGTGGGAGAGCACTTCGGCGGCTTGGACCATCTGGACCTCCTCCACCGTGGGCGGCAGCACGCCCGTCGCGTTCTTCTACATTACGTAGAACATTCTACGTTGCGTAGAAGATTTTTCCTTGTGAGATCGAACGACCGGACCATGAGATCGATCGACCTCACCGAACTTGCGGGCAAGAACTTCTACGCGGCGTAGGATCGTTGTCATGGCACGCCTGGGTGACCTGGAACGGTCTGTCATGGACGTCCTGTGGTCCGCGGACGACTGGCTGACCGCGCGCGACGTGGCGGCCCGGCTCGACCATGAGCGCGACCTCGCCTACACCACCGTTCTGACAGTGCTGGAGCGCCTGGAGCGCAAGGGCTTCGTCCGGCGCCAGCGGGCCGCACGCGCCCACCGCTACGCCGCCACGGACAGCCGCGAGACCGTCGTCGCCGAGGCGATGCTGGAAGCGCTCGGCACCGCCGACGACCGGGGCTCCGCACTGGTCCGTTTCGTCGGCTCGGTGTCCGCGGAGGAGGCCGAGATCCTGCGCCGCGCGCTGGAGCCGGCCGGGGTGGACGCCACCGACCCACAGGCCACCGACCCACAGGTCATCGGCCTGCACTCCACCGGCGGCCACACCGACGAGGCCAGCGCTCCGGGCACCGATGCCTCGGTCACCGCAGCCCCACCGGCCACCGCAGCCCACGGCGGCTCGGCCGCGGCAGCCGCTGACGACAGCACCGGCGCACCGGGCGACGACCCCGCCACCGCACCGTGACCTTCGGCCCCGGCCACACGACCACCGTCAGGGGGCTACCGGACGTCACCGACGTCACCCTGCGCGGGGGCCTGAAGGCCCGGGCCAGCAGGTTCGGTCTACCGGCCCCCGCGCGCCGTCCGCCAGCACCGCCGCCGCGGGCGCCCGAGCGGTAGCGTCTGGCGGGACATGACGACCGCGGTCCTTCTCGCCCTGTTCGCGTGCGCGCTGGCCTGGCCAGTCCCACGCCTGCTGGCCTCCGCCCGATGGCCGTACCGGTGCCCGCGGGCCGCCATCGTGCTGTGGCAGGCGGTCGGGCTCGCCGGCGGGGTGTCCGCTCTTCTCGCCGCGATCGCGTTCACCGTGGCACCGCTGTCCCAGGGCATTCCGTCCGCGGTCGCCGACCATGCGGCCAACCTCGCGGCCGGTGAGCCCCTCGTCGGGCTGGGCCGGACGAACCTCCTCGGCCTCGCCATCGCCGCCGCGCTGGCAGCCCGCCTGTTCGGCGTGCTGTGCGTCTCGACAGCCGCCACCCTGCGCGACCGGCACCGGCACCGGCATCTCGTCGACCTCGCCGGCCACCGCCACCGCCGCCACGGCACCAGGCCCACTCCCCGAGACCGCGCCGGTGAGGACGACCAGCCGGCCGAGGGATGCCGGCTGTGCGAACACCGGGAGCGGACCGGCGCCCGGCTGCGGATTCTCGACCACCCGCTCGCCGTCGCCTACTGCGTGCCCGGCGTGCGCCACGCGCGGGTCGTCGTCTCCGAAGGGCTGCTGCGGACGCTGACCCCGGAGGAGCTGGACGCCGTCCTCGCCCATGAGGAGGCGCATGTGAACGGGCGTCATGACCTGGTCATCCAGCCGTTCGTCGCCTGGGAGCGCACCTTCCCCTTCCTGCGCCCGGCCCGGGAGGCGACGGCCGCGGTGTCACTGCTCGTCGAGATGCTCGCGGACGACGCCGCCGCCCGGCGCACCAGCGGGCGGACACTGGCCCGCGCACTCGCCCGGCTCGGGGTCACCCGCGCCCCTGTCCCGTCCGGTGCCCTCGGGGTGACCGGGCCGCGCCCCGTCCCCGGCTCGCCGGCGACGCTGGGGGTGATCGGAGGCGCCAGTCGCCTCGTCGCCACGATGATCGCCATCGCGGGTGACCGGCCCGGCGCGGCACGCTCCGGCGGTGCGAAACCCGGCGGATCACGACCCGACACAGCCCGGCCCGAGCCGGTGCGGACTCCGGTCGTCGCGCGGATCTCCCGCCTCCTCGACCCGCCCGAGGTGCCGATCTGGCTGCCCGGCTCCGCCTACCTCGGCGCCGCGGCGGTCTTCCTCACCCCTGCCGTGCTCCTCCTCGTCTGAGAGGATCACCCTGACGCCCCGGCGGCGTCACCTCGGGCGCCCAGCCCGCGGCGGTCCGTCCGGCACGGCATCGCGGCCGGCCTGCGCAACCCCGGCCGAGGGGATCCCGGCTGACGCAACCCCGGCTGAGGGGATCCCGGCTGACGCAACCCCGGCTGAGGGGATCCCGGCTGAGGGGACGACACCGGCAGCGGACCCGGCAGCGGCGGCGGGGGCAGCACCGCCCCGCCCGGAGCGAGGCGCCGTCGTGAGGCCCAGGACGAGAGCGGCCGCGCAGGCAGCGACGACCACCCACCGGCCCGCCGCGCCAGTGGAATCGATCATGGTCACCGGCCCTCCCCCGGCCGGGCCACTCACTGTCCCCTCCCCCGCGCCCGCGGCGCCCGCGGTGGCGACCATGGCCGCGCCCGTCGTCGCCGCAGCCGTCACGGCAGCGACCGAACCGATCAGCGCGACACCCAGCGACTGGCCCACCTGACGGCTGGTCGAGGCCACCGCCGCGGCGACCCCCGCCTGCTCCACCGGCATCCCGGAGACGGCCGTGTTCGTGATCGGCGCGTTCACCAGCCCGAAGCCCGTCCCGAACAGGATGTAGGCGACGACGAGCACACCGGTCGAGGTTCCGGCGTCGAACACGGTCATCACCAGGCTGCCGGCTGTGAGCCCGACCCCGGCGGCGAGCAGGGACGGCCGCGGGCCGAACCGCGCCACCGCCCGTCCGGACAGGGGCGCGCCGACGATGATGGCCACGGCCATCGGCAGGGTCACAAGACCCGCGTGCAACGGCGAGTAGCCGCGGACATCCTGCAGGTAGATCGTGTTGAGGAGCAGCGCCCCGCCGAGGGCGCCGAACACGCAGACCGCCGTGGCCGTCGCGCCCGAGAACGACGGGACGCGGAAGAGGCGGACGTCCAGCAACGGCTCGGCCCGGCGGGACTCGTAGCGCACCAGCAGCACTGTGGCGATACCGGCGACCGAGAACAGAACCAGGGTGCGGGCCGACGTCCAGCCCGCCTCGGGAGCCGCGATGAGCGAGTAGGTCAGCGTGGCGAGCGCCGTGATCACCAGCAGCTGGCCGACGGGGTCGAGCCGACGCGGCCGCGCGGCCCTCGACTCGGGGACGAACAGCCGCGCCAGCACCAGCGCGAGCAGGCCGAACGGGATGTTGATCCAGAAGATCGCGCGCCAGTTCACCCACTCGACCAGAACCCCGCCCAGCACCGGGCCCAACGCCATGCTGATGCCGACCACCGCACCCCACACACCGATGGCCCGCGCGCGCTCGCGAGGATCGGTGAACGTGTTGGTAATGATCGACATCGCCACCGGATTGAGCATCGAACCGCCGACGGCCTGGACCATGCGGAAGGCCACCAGCCAGCCGAGCCCGGGCGCGAGGCTGCACAGCAGGGAGCCCACTGTGAACAGCACCAGCCCGGTCTGGAACACCTTCCGGCGGCCGAGCCTGTCCCCCGCGGAACCGGCGAGCATGAGCAGGCTGGCCAGGACGATGGTGTAGCTGTCGATGCTCCACTGCAGCCCGGCCGGTGACGCGTCGAAGTCACGCCGCAGCGAGGGCAGCGCGATGTTCACGATCGTGATGTCGAGCCCGACGATGAGCAGGCTCATCGAGCAGATCGCCAGCACGGCGAACTTGCGGCGCATGGTCAGTTCGGCCATCCGGACCACCTCCCGGGCTGACTGCAGCTGTGCGCCTCTGCGCCGCCGGCCTGACGGCCGACCCGCGGACAGTCAGGGCCAAGACCAGACCCGGAGTCGTCCAACTATTTAGCATAGAGCAACTAACAGCTTTATGCGTAGATCGCCGGGCTCGACCACTCGGCCACTCGACCACTCGGTCACTCGGCCGTGCGGTCACTCGGCCGGCCCGACTACGACCCGGGGGCGATGCTCCGGGCGGGCCCGCCGATACGAATCCAGTCGGTGCCGGACCCGGAGTACAGGTACACGCCCTGCTGGTCGGGCGTGAGGGAGTACAAACGGTCCGCCGTCACCACGAACTGCGCACCAGGNCCACCCACCAACTCCCAGTGCGTCGACGTTCCCGTATACCGGTAAAGATCACCCGAACCCGGACTCGTCGAGAACAAACCATAACCCCCGCCGTACAACGTCCCCCCGGGCCCACCGATCTGAACCCAGTTCGTACCCGACCCGGAATACATGTACACACCCTGCCGATCCGGCGTAAGCGAGTACAAACGGTCCGNCGTCACCACGAACTGCGCACCAGGNCCACCCACCAACTCCCAGTGCGTCGACGTTCCCGTATACCGGTAAAGATCACCCGAACCCGGACTCGTCGAGAACAAACCATAACCCCCGCCGTACAACGTCCCCCCGGGCCCACCGATCTGAACCCAGTTCGTACCCGACCCGGAATACATGTACACACCCTGCCGATCCGGCGTAAGCGAGTACAAACGGTCCCTCGTCACCACGAACTGCGCGCCGGGACCGCCGATGACCTCCCATCTCCCGGCCGCGCCGAGATAGCGCGAGATGTCACCGCTTTCCCGGCTGGTCGCGAAGAGGCCGTAGCCCCCGCCGTAGAGCTTTCCGGTGGGCCCACCAATCGGAATCCAGTCCGCGCCCGATCCCGAGTACATCTCGATGCCGGTCTGGTTGGGCGCCAGCCGGTACACACTGCCGCGCGAGGTCGTGGGGCGTGCCTGCTGCTGTGCTGGCGGGCCGGACGCCGCCGCCTGGACCGACGGCGGCGCGGTGGACAGCTCGAGGCCGGGCGGCACCGAAGCACCGGGCGGCAGGTCGCTTCCCGGCAGCACGGCGCCTGGCGCGGAACCGGCCAGGGGTGGTCCTGGCTGCGCGGCACCCTGCGCCGCCTCCGCCACGGCGGCCGGGAGCACCCCTGGCTCGTCGTCGCCTCCGGCCGGGCTATCGACTGGTCCGCCCTTCAGTGCCAGCACAAGCACGACCGCAGCGGCGGCCAGAGCCGCAAACGCCGCCGCCACCAGGGGGCCGAGAAAGCGGGACGCACCCCGCCGGCCCTGGCGGTCGGACCGTGTCGGAGTCGGCGAATCCGCGCCCTGAGCCCGCTCCACCGGCCCGGCGGCCGCGGGGACTGCGAGGACTGCGGGAACTGCTGCTGCAGCAGCGGCTGCGGCTGCGGCTGCCTGGTCGGCGGGTTCAGCGGATTCCACGCCTTCAGCGGCTCCGGATCGCTCTGACGGAGCAATGACATAGCGGGTCAGGTCAGCGAGGATGGTTGGGGGCAGCCAGCTTTCACCGATGCGGAGCCTTTCGTCGGTGGAGACTTCCTGGCACAGCCTGATCAGCTCGGCGGGAGTGGGCCGGGCCGCCGGATCCTTCTCCAGGCAGACTTCCAGAATGCCGCGGAGCTGCCCCGGGCAGCGATCCCAGTCGGGTTGCTCGTGCACGATGCGGTGGAAGACGGCGACGTCCGCACCGAACGGCAGTTCCCCGGTGGCCGCGTAGTAGGCGGTTGCACCGAGGGAGAAGACGTCCCCGGCGCTGTCCACGGCCTTCCCGCGGATCTGCTCGGGTGCCATGAAGGCGGGCGTGCCGACCGGTTCACCCGTTCTGGTCAGCGGCACCGAGGAGGCCTCGACAGCGCGCGAGATACCGAAATCGATGACGCGGGGGCCGTCGGCGGCGAGGATGACATTCCCCGGTTTCAGGTCCCGGTGGATCACGCCGACGACATGAATGGATGCCAGCGCCTCGGCGACTCCGGCGACGAGTACCAGGACGCTCTCCGCCGGCAGCGCGCCCTGCCGGGCGACGGCCACGGCCAGCGAGGGCGCGGCGACATAGGCGGTCGCCATCCATGGGCGCGGGGCGTGCGCGTCGCAGTCGACGACCGGTGCCGTGTACAGGCCCTGGACGCGTTGCGCGATCGCCACTTCCTTCTCGAAACGACGCCGGAACTCGGGGTCGGAGGCGTACTCCGGCCGGGCGACCTTGAACGCGACCGGCCGCCCGCCTGGGGTGTAGGACAGGTACACCGCGCCCATCCCGCCCGCACCGATGCGGGCCCGGAGACGATAACCGCTGATCTCACGCGGATCCTCTGGCGTGAGGGGGCTGAACACGGCGTCCAGGACCGGGCCCGAGCCACCAGGCGTTCCAGGGGTGCCGGGCGTTCCAGGGGTGCCAGCCGGCGTCCCGCTCATCGTCTCCCTCAGGGTCGGGATCAGCACAGATGCCCGGGCAGCTCGCGCGACAGCCCCCGACATCGGTCATTCAGCCCAAGCCGTGACCAACCCTGACTATATGCATCATTGCGCGCACAGGCCGCGAGGGTCGCGCCCGGCGCGAGAGCGGGGCCCACCCGGAGCCACGTCAGATACGCAGCACACGTCTGGCGAGCCCATCCCCACGACCCCAGGTCTGTCAGACCCGCCGAAACGCCGGTGTGCCCGGACGTCATCGGACGTCCGGGCACACCGGCGTGTTACGGGGACCGCTGGGCTCAGACCTTGTGGCCCCAGCAGCCCTGCGAGCTGTACCACGGGCTGGTGCCCTGCTGGGCGTAGAGGATGTGCGCGCGCTTCCACTGCTCGGCCACGCTCGCGTTCTGCGGCAGGCCCTTCCCGCCGACGGAGTGCCAGGTGCTCGGGAGGAACTGGAACAGCCCGCCCGCACCGATCGAGTTGACCACACGGGGGTTACCCCCGGACTCACATGGAACGACAGCGCTCAGGAAGTGATGCGCGTTCGGCCGGGCGGCGGCACTGGCCGGCTGGGACATCGCGATTCCGCCACCGATCGTCGCGGCCAGCACCGGGGCGACCAGCAGAGCGCGGCCACGGCGGATCGAACGACGGTTCTTACGGGCACCCGAAGTCATAACGGACAAAATGAATGTCCTTCCCCACGCCTACGAAGTTAGCTGTCGGGTTCGGGCTGGGAATCGCCCGGCCGCACACACGTATCCGCGCCACAAAGCGCTGACGGCTTCACCCCGAGGACGTCCGGAAAGAACGCCCGGGAACACTGGGTCCCCCGCTCCCACCCTCAGATCTGGTGTGCGCCGGGCGGGGCGGGATTCGGCGTGCCACCCGGCGTGTACTCCCCAGGTCGGAAGCACGGCAACGACGTTACACGCCACCGGCAAACATTCTCCAAGC
>NZ_KB893749.1 GCF_000374165.1 Parafrankia elaeagni | reverse complement strand
TCCACACCTGGACCGTCGCGGACGGCGACAACGCGCTGGCGCTGCTCGGCTTCGTCCTGGTCGCCGGCCTGGTCAGCCGGGTCGTGTCCACCTCCGCCCGGCGTTACGGACAGGCCGTGCGCGCCTCCGCCGAGGCCGCCACCCTCTCCATGCTCGCCGGCAGCGTGCTGCGCGGCGAGGACGCCCTGCCCGCCCTTCTCGGCCGTGCCCAGGAGACCTTCGGGATGACCTCGGTGACGCTGCTCGAACGTGTCGGCGACGAGCAGCCCACGGCCGGCTGGCGTCCGGTGATGACCGTCGGCACCGACCCGTCAGCCACGGGGAGCTCCCCCACCGGCGACCGGGTCACCGACCGGATCGCCGACCGGATCGCCGACCGGGTCGACATTCCCGTGCGCGACAACCTGTGCCTCTCGCTCACCGGGCGGTCGCTGCCCGCCGCGGACCGGCGGATCCTCACCGCGTTCGCCGCCCAGGCCGCCGTCGCCCTCGACCAGCACCGGCTGCGCGAGGCAGCCGCCGAAGCCGCCCCGATCGCCGAGGCCGACAAGGTCCGCACCGCGCTGCTCACCGCCGTCAGCCACGACCTGCGCACCCCGCTCGCCGCGGCCAGGGTCGCCGTCAGCGGGCTCCGTGAACCGGGTATCACCCTCACCGGGGAGGAACAGGCCGAACTCCTCGCCACCGCCGACGAGTCCCTCGACAGACTGACCCGCCTCGTCGAGAACCTGCTCGACATGTCCCGCCTGCAGGCAGGTGCCCTCAGCGTCTTCCCCCGCCCTGTCGGGCTGGACGACATCGTCCAGCCCGCCCTCGACGAGATCGGCCCGCCGGCCAGCCGGATCGACGTGCGGGTACCCGAGGACCTGCCCACCGTCACGGCCGACCCGGCGCTGCTCCAACGGGTCATCGTCAACCTCGTCAGCAACGCCCTGCGGCACGCGCCCGCCGAAACCCCGCCGACCATCACCGCCAGCGCCCTGGGAGGGCGCGTCGAACTGCGGGTGGTCGACCGTGGCCCCGGTATCCCCGCCGCCCGGCACGAGGACGTCTTCCAGCCGTTCCAGCGTCTCGGCGACCGCGACAACACCACCGGGGTCGGGCTGGGCCTGGCCCTGTCCCGGGGTCTCGCCGAGGCCATGGGCGGCACCCTCACCCCCGATGAGACACCCGGCGGCGGCCTGACCATGGTGCTGTCCCTGCCCGCGGCGTGACGGGCGCGCCATCGCCACCGCTTCCAGGTTCGGCCCGGTCAACCATTCGTGGGTCCTGGATGATGTGTGGATGCGCAGGGCAGTGGTCTGGGCGCAGCCCTGTTGCGGACCGCCGCTGCGTGGCTGCTGGCCGGACGTGCGGCCGATCCTCGACAAAGATCACCTGTGCGAACTCTGACCCGGGTGTCATCCACAGCCGAACGAGGCATGGGAGGGCATGTTCGGGGAAACTGACCGGCATGGATGTCCCCAGCCCGCACCGGTTCGCCTACACCGAGGCCTTGGATCGGATCCGCGTCGTGCTCAGCGAGCTGGCCAGCGAGACCCGTCAGATGGTGACCGACGCGACCACCGCCGTGGCCGGTCCCGGCGCCGGCAACACCGACACCGCTCCCCTCCACGCCACGGGGAAGCGGATCCGTGACCGATCCGACGCCCTTGACGACGACCTGGTCATGTTGCTGGCCCTGGAAGCCCCGGTGGCCGGAGATCTCCGCCTGATTCTGGGTGCCCTGCGGATCGCCGCGGCGATCGAACGGATGGCGGGGCTGGCCAGTCACATCGCCGCCGTCGCCGACCGGCGCGCCCCGGCCCCCGCCCTGCCCGCGCCGCTGCATCCCACCATCACCCGTCTCGGCGAGCTGTGCGCCCACCTCGTCGCGCAGCTCGTCACCGCCATCAACAGTCAGGACCCGGCCGCCCCCCAGCGCGTCGAGGACGCCGACGACCCGATCGACGAGACGCACCGGTCGCTCCTCGCCGCCGTGACCAGCCCCGACTGGCCCCACGGCATCGAAGCCGCCATCGACCTGGCCCTGCTCTCCCGCTTCTACGAACGGTTCGGCGACCAGGCCGTCACCGCGGCCCGCCAACTCGCCCGCATCGACAACCCCACCCCGGACGGCGCCTCCGCCACACCCGTGTGAGGACACTGGGCGCATGTTGCCCGACCTCACGGTCGCCGGGGCGGACCTGCCCGTCCGGGCCGCCCTGCCAGCCCTCGTCGCCGCGCTGACTGCCCGCGGCCCGCGCGTGCCGGGCGGGGCGACCAGCACCGCGGTGCTGGTCGCCCCGCCCGGCACAGGCAAGACGACGCTCGTCCCACTCGCGCTCGCCGACCATGTCCCCGGCCGGGTGCTGGTCGTCGAGCCGCGGCGGATCGCCGTCCGCGCCGCGGCCCGGCGGATGGCCAGCCTCGCCGGCGGTGGTGGGGGTGGCGGGAGTGGCGGGAGTGGCGGGAGTGGCGGCGAGGTCGGTGGAGCGGTCGGCTACACGATCCGCGGCGAGCGCAGGGCCGGGCCGTCCACCAGGGTTGAGGTGGTCACGACGGGAGTGCTCGTCCGACGGCTGCAACGCGACCCCGAGCTGCCCGGTGTCGACGCGGTCATCCTCGACGAGTGCCACGAGCGTCACCTCGACGCCGACCTGGCACTCGCGTTCCTGCTCGACGTCCGTGCCGCGCTGCGCCCCGACCTGCTCCTGCTCGCCGCCTCCGCGACAGCCGACACCCGGCGGCTGGCCGCGATGCTCGGCGCGCCCGGCCAGCCCGCGCCGGTCATCGGGACGGACGCCCCGATGTACGACGTCGAGATGGTCTGGGCGCCCCCACCAGGGGTGATCACCCCGGCGCACGGCCTGCGGGTCGACCCGAAGCTGCTCGACCACGTCGCCGCGACCGTCGGACGCGCGCTGCGGGAGACGTCCGGGGATGTGCTCGTCTTCCTGCCCGGGGCCGGTGAGATCGCCGCCGTCGCCGGCCGGCTCGCCGGGCACCGGGACGCGGTCGACGTGCTCACCCTGCACGGCCGCCAGACCGGCGGCGCGCAGGACGCGGTGCTGCGCGCCGGCCCGCGCCGCCGGGTCGTGCTGGCCACCGCGGTCGCGGAGAGCAGCCTCACGGTGCCCGGCGTGCGGGTCGTCGTCGACGCCGGTCTGGCCCGCTCCCCGCGGATGGACCACGCCCGCGGGCTGGGCTCGCTGGTCACCGTGCGGGTGTCGCAGTCGTCCGCCGGGCAGCGCGCGGGCCGGGCCGGCCGGGAGGCGCCGGGCCGGGTGTACCGCTGCTGGTCCGCCGCCGAGCACGACCGGCTTCCCGCCCAGCCGGAACCGGAGATCGCCGTCGCCGACCTCACCGCCTTCGCTCTCGAGCTGGCGGTCTGGGGCCATCCCGGCGGCGTGGGCCTGCCGCTGCCCAGCGAACCTCCTGTCGGTGCGATGGAGGCCGCCGGGGTCTCGCTGCGGGCCCTCGGCGCCGTCGACGAGACCGGCCGGGTCACCCCGCGAGGACGTTCGATCGCCCAGGTCGGAGCCCATCCGCGGCTCGCGCGGGCGCTGCTCGACGGCAGCCGGGCCGTCGGTGCCCGTCGCGCGGCGGAGGTCGTTGCGATGCTCTCCGGAGACGGCCCGGCAGGTGGCCCCGCAGGCGACCTCGTCGCCGCGTGGCGCCGCCTGCGCGACGGCACCGACCGGGCCGCGTCCGCCCGCTGGCGGGAGGAGGCCCGCCGGCTGCGCTCGGCCGCCGAAGCCACACCCGCTGGACCTGGTGAACCTGCTAGGCCTGCTGGGCCTGCTGGGCCTGCTGGGCGGGGAGCGGGTGGGATGACCGACGATCTCGCGGCGGGGCTGGTGGTCGGCCTCGCCTTCCCCGAGCGGCTCGCGCGGGCCCGCGACCCCGGCAGCTCGAACTACCTGATGGCCGGCGGGACCGGCGCCGAGCTCGCCGCGGGCTCGGCGCTGACCGGGGCGGAATGGCTCGCCATCGCGGTCGCCGACCGGGGGCCCGGCCGGACGTCCGCCCGGGTGCGCCTGGCCGTCACCCTCGACGCGGCCACCGCGCGGGAGGCCGGCGCGGCGCTGCTGCGCACCGAGGACGAGATCGCCTGGTCCGGCGGCGACATCGTCGCCCGCCGGCTCGAGCGCCTCGGCGCGATCATCCTCGCCGAACGCCCGGCGGCCAGGCCCGACCCGTCCCTGCTGCGGGCCGCGGTGCTCGACGGGCTGCGCGACGCGGGGCTCCCCGTGCTGCGCTGGAGCGCCGACGCGCTCGCCCTGCGCGACCGGCTCTCGTTCTGCCACCGGCTGCTCGGCGCCCCCTGGCCCGACGTCACCGACGCCGCCCTGCTGGACTCCGCCCCCGACTGGCTCGGGCCGGACCTCGACGGCGTGCGGCGCCGCGCCGACCTCGGGCGCATCGACGCCGGCCGCGCGTTGCGCCGGCTCCTGCCCTGGCCCCAGGCCACCCGGCTGGACGAGCTGGCGCCCGAGCGGGTGGCGGTGCCGAGCGGCTCCCGGGTACGCCTCGACTACAGCGGCACCAGCGGCGCGGCCGGCCCCGTCCTGGCTGTGAAGATCGCCGAGGTGTTCGGGTGGGAGCGGGTACCCGTCGTCGCCGACGGCCGTGCGCCCCTGGTGCTCCACCTGCTGTCGCCGGCGGGCCGCCCGGTGGCGGTGACGAGCGATCTGGCGTCGTTCTGGCGCACCGGCTACCCGCAGGTCCGCGCGGAGCTGCGGGGCCGCTACCCCCGCCACCCCTGGCCGGACGACCCCGCCACAGCCCCGCCGACCCGCCGCGTCGCCCCCCGCACCCGCGGCCGCTGACAGGTGTCGGCTGGCGCCGATGCCGGTCCGACCAGGCTCAGACGAAGCGCTCGACGTGTTCGGCCCGTGACCTCGTTGTAGTAGGTGTGGAGATGCCGAGGGTCGACCGAGATCCCCGACGGTCGGGCGCTGGTCATGGGCTACGTTCGGGGAGAACCCGAATCGGACGCCGCCTTGCGACCCTGCCGCCGCAGCACCGCCAGTGCGATGACGCTCGCCAGCGCAGACGCCACCAGAACCGCCGTCGCCGCGCTTTCCACTGACTCCTCGTCAGGCAGGGCCAACGACGCGATCAGCAGGCTGACGGTGTAGCCGATGCCGGCCAGCAGCCCGACGGGCATCACATCACGCCAGGCCAGACCAGTCGGCAGCCGTGCCAGGCCGACACGGACGGCCAGCCACGAGGCCCCGAGCACGCCAACGAACTTCCCGACGAGAAGACCCACGACGATCCCCTGGGTGATCGGTTCGGTCACCACGTCGCGCAACGCCGCCGGTGCCAACGACACCCCGGCCGCCGACACCGCGAAGATCGGCACCACGACGGCGACCGAGACCGGGTGGAGCCGGTGCTCGAGCCGGATGCCCGGTGCACACTCCTCCTCGGGGTCGGCCCGCACCCGGGTCGCCAGCGCCAGCGCGATCCCGGCGACGGTCGCGTGGACCCCGCTGGCGTGCACGGCGACCCACACCGCGACCGAGAGCGGCACGTAGAGCAGCGGCGACGTCCAGCGCCGCCGCTGCCCCCACGCGTACAGCCCGATCCCCACCGCCGCGACGAGCAGCCAGACGGCCTCGAGACTCGTCGTGAACAGAATCGCGATCAGCGCGATCGCGCCGAGGTCGTCGACGACGGCCAGCCCCAGCAGGAACGCCCGCACCGACGTCGGCACGTGCGCCCCGCCCAACGCCAGCACCCCGAGCGCGAAGGCGATGTCGGTCGCGACCGGAATCGCCCAGCCGTCCGAGGCCCCCGGGGCCCCCCGGGACACCGCCAGATAGATCACCGCCGGTGCCACCATGCCACCCAGCGCGGCCACCACCGGCAGCGTCGCCGAACGGCGGTCGCTGAGTTCACCGACCACCAGCTCGCGTTTGAGTTCGAGCCCCGCCACGAAGAAGAAGATCGCCAGCAGCCCGTCCGCCGCCCACTTGGCGGCAGTCAGCCCGTCCAGGTGCAACCACGACGGGCCGAACCCCAGGTCGGCGTGCCACACGTCGTCGTAGCTGCCACCCGCGACGTTCGCCCACACCAGCGCGAGAACGGTCGCGCCCAGCAGGAACACACCGCCGGTGGTCTCCTGTCGCAGGAACTCGGCGAACTCGTCACGACTGCGCAACGGCACGGGCGTGGTCCGACGCAACCGGGCAGGAACAAGGGCAGACAGTCGCGGCACTCGGGACCCCTTCTGGACATGCATCGACGGATGCCGACCAGACTTCCCGGCTCACCTGACCAGCATCGTCCCAGACATGCCGCACATCTGCAGGCCGCGGCGGCGGTGACCGCCGAGGGCTGCCTCACATCCTCACATCCGGACATCCGGACATCCGGTCACCGCCGGCGATGGCCCGGCGCCGTCAGGCCCAGCCGAGCGCGGAGGCGTCCCGGCTCGACACGGCCGCCGGTTGTCGCCGGCGTCCGCGAACGCCCGCAGAGCACCACCCAGGCTCGCTCGGACCGGCGGGCCGAGGATGGCGACGATCGCCGCGATCTCCGCCCGCCTGCGCGCCGAGACGTCCTCGACCAGACGCCGCCTGCGCCGTGAGCACGACGAGCAGGCGGGACGCGGTCAGCACGGCCTCGGTGACTTCGTCCGCATCCTCACCGGAGACCCGGTCGGCACCGGCGATCCGATCAACGCCGGGCGGGGCGGGCTGCTCCTCGGCCGCGTCCTGCTCGCCCTGCCCCAGATGTGCATCGGCATCGGCATCGGCGGCTCCGGCGGCGTGTTCGCGCCGTCGCTGTTCATCAGCGCCGCCACCGGTGCGTCCTTCGGTGCCCTCGCCCACGATCTCGCCCCGGGCCTCGTCGCCCCGGTCGGGGCCTACGCCCTGGTCGGGGCCTACGCCCTGGTCGGGGCCTACGCCCTGGTCGGCATGGGCGCCGTCTTCGCCGGCGCCGCCCGCGCCCCGATCACCGCCGTCCTCATCTTCTTCGAGCTCACCGGCGAGATCCTCTTCGAGCTCACCGGCGAGTACACGATCATCCTCCCGCTGATGTCCGCCGTGGTCGTGGCCACGCTGGTCAGCCGGGCCCTCAGCCCGGAGACCATCTACACGTTGAAACTGGCCCGCCGGGGCATCGACCTCGGCGCGTCCCACGAGAACCGCCGGCTGCGCGCGATTCCGGTCGCCCGGGCGATGCAACCCGCGCCACCAGCGATCCCGGCCGCCACCAGCGATCCCGGCCGCCACCAGCCTCGCCGAAGCCGCCCGCGCCTTCGCCCGATCCGCGAGTGCGGCCCTGCCTCTCGCCGAGGACCAGGACCGCTACCAGGGCATCGTCACGGCGCACGCCGTCGTCACCGCTCTCGACGGCAACGCGGGGAGCGACGGGATCCCGGCGACGAAGCCGCGTACGGTCGCCGATCTCGCCGTCGCCCCCCCGGCCTTCACCACCGGCACCTCCCTCGCGACCGCCTTGCACGCGCTCACCGGCTCCGGGGCCGACAGCATCCCGTCCTCACGGACGACGGCGAGAGGGCCATCGGCTGGATCACCCACCAGTCGATACACGCAACCACCTACCCGCACCCGGATCGCGTCGCGAGCCCGCCGGCGCGATCGGACTCGCCGCGACCCGAAATCGCGACAAAACCGGCAGTTTACCTGACGAAATCGTAAGGTTGGCGTTTCGCGAAA
Organism: Parafrankia elaeagni; assembly: GCF_000374165.1. Classification (GTDB taxonomy): domain Bacteria; phylum Actinomycetota; class Actinomycetes; order Frankiales; family Frankiaceae; genus Parafrankia; species Parafrankia elaeagni. The sequence goes on along the minus strand of NZ_KB893749.1, from coordinate 34,863 downwards.
TCCCTCAAGGTTCGCATATGAGGCCCTAAAGTTGCAGCAGATGCCGCGGACTCGCGACGAATGACAGCATGCTCATGCCGCGACGACAAGACGAGGAAGGCCTTCTACAGAACACAGACAACCGCTCGAACGGCTGCCACCAGAGGGGCATTTCACATGGACTTCGATACGACAGGAAAAGTCTGCCTCGACCACATCTACACCGCGCCCGACCCATGCGAATACTACTCGACGCTGGGCAGGCTCGACTACTGCATACCCCAGCTCGCGAAACCATACTTCGAGACTCTGCTCGATCGTTACCGACATTCCACCGGGACTCCGTCGCCGATGGTTCTCGACATTGGCTGCTCGTATGGAGTGAACGCCGCACTCCTCAAGCTCGATCTGTCGCTCGAAGAACTCTACGAACACTACTCCACGGTCACCGGCGCGGGCGGCCCGCGGCGGAACGAGCTGTTGGACCGGGACCGGGCACTGGCCCGTACTCGGCGTGTTCCCACCGGCCCCCGCGTCGTCGGGCTCGACAGTTCGGCGCCGGCCCTCTCCTACGCGGCCGCGGCCGGCTTCCTCGACGGCATCGTGCACGCCGACCTCGAGGCGCACGATCCCAGCCCCGCCCAGCGAACGGCTCTCTCCACCGCGGAAATAGTGATCTCCACCGGCTGCGTCGGCTACGTAACCGACCAGACGATCACCAGAATCATCGACGCGACCGACGGAAGAATGCCGTGGATGGCACATTTCGTGCTCCGGATGTTCCCGTTCGACGCGATCGGCGAGAGTCTGGCCGACCGCGGCTACGAGACGGTCCGGCTCGAGCGGCTGTTCCGTCAGCGCCGGTTCGCCTCGCCGGAGGAGCAGTCCCTCGTGCTCGACACACTGTCGGACATCGGCGTCGACCCGACCGGGACGGAGGACAGCGGCTGGCTCCACGCGGAGCTGTTCCTCTCCCGACCACCGGTCGGCGCGTCCCGCCACCTCGCCGACCTCGGCGCGACGGCCACGCCGTTTCGTGTCCGTTCCGGGTCCGGCGCCGGTTCTCCGCGAGGATGAACCGGCCGGTTCTCCCGGACCAACGTGCCACGCCTGCCTTACGAACGCCTGACGGCACTGGCCTGGCGCTCGCCGCCACCCCGTACGGCCGGTAGACATGTGCCAGCGGTCCGACCCGTGCGTCAGCCTCGCACCGTCCCGGAGGGGGGCGTTGAGGGCACCCCGCGTGCGGGCCGGATCGCTTCCCCAACCCGTCCGTCGTCAACCCCCGTGCGTCGTCAACCCGTGTGCCGTCTCGACGAGCCGAGCCCACTACTGACCGTACCGCCCCCGGGACGACACCTCCCCCAGGAAGACTCAGCTCGGACGGTCGGTTGCCTTCATCGTGATGACGATGTCCCGCGCGTCGCGCCGGACTTTCAGCGTCACCTCGTCGCCCGGCGCAATCTTCCGCAGCCGGCTCAGATACTCCTCGTTGGAGGCGATCGGTGTGCCGTCGAGGGCGCGGATGATGTCGCCGGGCAGGACACCCGCCTTGTCGGCGGGGCCGCTCGGCGCGGTCCGGAGAACAAGGACACCGCTGGTGACCTGGTCGCTGAGCTGCCGGGCGATCTCGGGGGTCATCGTGGTCACCTGGAGACCGAGATAGGCGTGACGCACCTTGCCGGTCCTCAGAAGCTGGTCAGCCGCATCGCTGGCGGTCGCCGAAGGGATCGCGAAGCCGAGGGAGACCGCCCCCTCCGCCGGCGGCACGTAGGCCTCGTTGATCCCGACCACACGTCCCTCGCCGTCCAGCAGCGCGCCGCCGGAATTGCCCGGGCTGATCGCGGCATCTGTCTGGATCACGTCGACTGCCGGGTACTTCTCCTCGCCCTGCTTCTGCTCGCCGGTCACCGGAAGCGTTCGGTTCAGGCCGGAGATGACCCCGACGGTGATGCTGTTCTCGAAGCCCAGCGGGCTGCCGATCGCGATGGCCAGGCTTCCCACCTCAGGAAGCTCCGTCTGGAAGTCGGCTGCCGGCAGGTCATCTCGGGCCACCTTGACGACCGCTATGTCGCTGACCGCATCCGAGGCCTTCACCTGCCCCTCCTCCTGCCGCCCGTCGGCGAAGACGACCTTCACCTTCCCGTCGGAGGCCGAGCGCACGACATGCTCGTTGGTGATGATGATTCCGTCCCGTTTGTAGATGACCCCACTGCCGAGTTGCTCACCGACCAGAATTGTCACGACAGAAGGTTCCACTCTGCGGACGATTCCGGGAACCGCGGGGAGTCCCGCGGGGCTGCTGGCCGCCGCCGCAGCCGCGTCGTGATGCCCACCCGGAAGGTCCGATCCTTTTCCTGGAATGAAGAAGAAAGCAGAGGCCACCATCGCTAGGATTGCTGCTAGGGTGACGACCAGCGCCCGTCCGCGTACCCGGGTGTTCGTGGGCCTCATGGGCTTCCTCCACGGTCACGGTGCTCCTCCGTCTGCCGCCCGGAGATACCCTGCCCGGTGTCCGTGAAAGCCTCGCGGAAACGAGAGGACGCTGCCAGCACGGCGATGACGACGGACATCTGCCGGAAAGCAGCGCTAATTCGGGTTCGCGAGTTCCCTGCCTCGAGGGAGGAAAGCAGCCGGATCGCACCGGCCGGGCCAGGTGCCGCAGGGGACGGCCCTGGGGTGGTCGTCCGGTCCGGCCGGCGACGCGGGCAGCGCCGGGGGCGCGCGGGCGGACCGGAGCCCGTGCTGTCACCCGCCGTAGCGCGGGTGGACGCCTGAACGGACGGGCCCGGCGGATGTCAGGGGGGACAAGGGTTCTGGCGGCGGTGGGCCGGCGCCGCGCTCAAGTTCCAGGCCCGCCGGCCCCAGCGGCCTCTCAGAAACGCCCAGCTCCTCCGACTCCGGCGGTGAGAGCTGGACTGATCAGGGTGACAGGGCGCGGGTCTCGTCCATCCACGTGCACGTCCTTCGCTACCCGCGCTGAACGCCGGCAGCCGAGTTCGGCATGCACCGCTCCCGCGGAAATCATGCACCGCTCCCGCGGATAATGACGTCGCCGTCCCGACACAGAGCCCTCCGATGGCATCCCGCCGATTCCTGTTTCCCTTGCTGTCGGTACGGTACGGTTCGGGGCACTGCCGCCAGCACCAGTTGAGCGGAGCGCGGAGGGCACGGCCGCCGCCAGCACAACGTGCTCGACGCCGTGCGCAAGGTACCAGTCGATGTCCTGGACGAGCTCGTCGTGGTAGGCGGCGACCAGGAGGTTGCCGACCAGGTGGCGCGGGTTGTTTCCGTTCCAGTCGAGCACGACCGTTTTCGGGTTTCCCGCGGCGTCGAGGTCCGCGGCCATGGACGCGTAGGTCGCGCCGCCGTACACCCGCGGCGTCCGGCCGGAGTACCCGACGAACCTGACGCCGCCGCCGTCGACTGGATCCCACAGGGCAGTCACAACGGCTGGCCACCGCCTCGGCCGGGGCGTCCTCTCATCAGCAGTCATCACTTTCGGGCAGACCCTCGAGGCGGACGAGAGCCAGGCGGCGGAGAAGAAGTCCACGGTGTTCCGGGCGGGCGGCCCCGTACAGGTCGAGAAGCATCGAACGCAGCCGACCGAGCACCCGGGGTGACGCAGTGGAATGTCGGTTGATTCCGTCGAAACCGATTCGCAGGAAATCGGCGAGTTCGCGTTCCGGTACGACCAGGCGGAGGCAGCCCGCCGAGTCGCGGTGGAGGCGCCGTTCCAGCGGCGCGGTCACGATCCGATGAAGTGTGTCGTGGATCTGGTCAATCGCCTGGACGGCCGTGGTCTCGTCGTTCATGGACGGTGAGAGGGCACGTTCGGCTATGTCGGCGAGCTGACGGAGACCGAACGCGACGTCCTGGTCCATCGTGCGTTCGACGGAAATACCCACGGCCCGCGTCAGCGCCTTGACGGGAAGATCATTGGCCGCTGGCGCTGTCCTGGATCCAGAACGCGCGGAAACGCCCGCCGGCTCGGCGGCCCCGCGTGCGGGCGGACAGACGTTGAGGAGCGGCGTCCCCTCGGCGACGAAGTCGCCCACCCTGGGCACGAGAACGAGGAGACAACCCGCCTCCCGGGCGGCACGGACTAGCGACTTCTCCCGCACCCAGACCACGTAGCCGCTGCGTGGCGCCCGGATGGTGTCGAGAACCGGCCCGGGAGCGAGAACACCGCGCTGCACCTCGACGGGGCCCGCCGAGCGTCGCTCTATCAGCGACCTTGTCTCGGCACCCACCGAGGCCAGAATGCACGCCACCCGAATCGAATTAGCAATATGATTTATATAGACGATGAAGACGGCGACGCTGAGCAGAACGAACAGAAAGGAGATGGTCACCGCCGTCTGCGGCACGAACTTCCCGCGCCCGGATTCGAGGCCCCGTACCGAGCGCAGAACCGTCAGCGCATAAACAAAGGTGGCGATGAAGACCCCGAGCGCGATCTGGGTCAACCGGTCACGCAGGAAGGTCCGCAGGACACGGGGGGAGAACTGGCTGCTGGTGAGCTGAAGCACGACGATGGTGATGGAGAAGACCAGGGCGGTAAATGTGATCATCGATGACGCTATCGTCGACAGCACCGCGCGTGCGCCGTCCGGCCCACCGCTGAACATCGATGGGAGGAGCCGCGTCAACGCCCACTCGTCCAGCCACGCGAGCAGGATGGCCAAGCCGATCGAACCGACGGCAAACAGTGTCGGTATTATCCAGAAGCTCGCCCATATCGCACCGATCCGTGACCGCCACATGTCTGCACCCGCGTGGAGGTCTGCCCCGCGGTACGCTCCTCAGGCCACACGCTATCCATTCAGGGTGCGTTGACGGGGCGTTCATCGCCGGCCGCCATTGAGTCGGGAAACGGTCTCGACGACATCTCCGATGGCGCTGAAGTTGACTGCCAGGAAGGTGGGACGGCGGTCACGGGCCTGCTCACGCGACCGCACGTGGGCTTCCAGTGACGCCCGCCGGTTGACGATGGTCGCGTCGTACCGGCTTGGCGCGGCGACGGTGACCCAGTGGTTGATGAGCGGCATCGGGGCGGTCGTGGAGCCCCGGTTGGGTTCACAGGCGAAACCGTCCGTGGTAGTCACGTCGTACGGGGTGTCCGAGGCGTAGCGGAACAGCCTTCGGTACCAGCTTCCTACTATGTCCGCCTGCTCGGCGAACACCACCAGCTTCCTGTCCTGCGCGACCATGTCGCCCAGCCGGGGCCAGCTACCGCTCGGGCTGTCGGGCGGGGTCAGGAGGTAACGCTCGAGCCCGGCCTGCCGGAAGGCGTCCATCACCTCACGAGCCGGGACTTCGTCCTGCACGACGAACGTGACGATCGCGGTGGGATTGGCCGCCAGCCAGCCCCGGACACGGGCCAGCTCGCCGGTCAGCTCCCGCCCACCGAGCTGGCAGAGATTGTGGCAGAGCCACAGTCCCGGCCGGGCCGACTGGGGACCCGCGGTGAAGGGCTCCACCGCGGCACGCTGGTCCGCCGGCAGAGAGTCGAGGAAGGCTCTCACCTCGGGCGGTGTCGTCCAGTGATGGACATCGATCAGTAGTGCGCGGATGCCGCTGTTCAGCTGGCCGATCATGTCAAGATCCTGGTCGGCACCCGGGGGACCCGGCATACGACCGGCTCGTGTTCGAGTTCGACGGTGGACTGCCTGGCTACGAACTCCGCTACGTTCCCGAGGTCCGCTCCCCAGGCCGCGGGGCGCCCATCGACCTGCGAGGCGCAGCGTTCGTCGAGGTCAGATTCCGCCCCGCCACGACCCACGACAGCAGCGGCGTCTCGACGCTGCGCACCGCCCGTGACGGCGGAGGCATGCCCGCTCTGTGCGACTACCAGTTCGCCGGCGGCTTCGAGGGCTACGTCCGCTACGGCCTGGGCCTCGAGGGCACCGTTCCCTACCGGGTGACCGAACTCGCGCACCCGTCGCGCATCGCCGTGGACATCGCGGCCTGACCCCGCCCGCCCTCCTGCCGGTGTCCAGCTGCCTGTGTCCAGGCCCGCGGAACGTCAGTAGACCAGGACTTCTGTGCCGATCGCGGCACTGTCGGACGACCAGAGCCAGTCCATCGCCGCGTTGGTCACCCGGACACAGCCGTGGGAGGCCGCACGGGCCGGCACCGACGCGTATCCGTGGATGGCGATGCCATCGGTATGGAAGTACTTCGGCCGGTAGAGATCGCCGAGACTGCCGTGGTCGACTCCGTTGACCTGCCGGAAGATGTGCCAGGCACCCGGCGGGGTGTCGGCCAGGTACTCGACACCGTCGTGCTGGTACACCTCCTCCGTGCCGCTCGAGGTGTTGAAGATGGTTTCGACCTGGCCGTCCCGCACCACCATCAGCAACTGCCGGCCCTTGTCGACCTCCAGGACCAGGCCCTGCGTACTACGTCCCTCCGGCCGTACGCCGCGGTCGATGACGGCGCGGGTCGCCGGCCCGACCAGTCCGTCCAGCCCGATACCGGCGGCTTTCTGCACCGCGAGCACCGCCTGCCGGGTGAGCTGCCCGTACGTCCCATCCGGGCTGCCCAGCCAGTAGCCGGCCGCAGCCAGCCGTCGCTGCAGCTCCTCCACCTGCGGCCCGGTCTCGCCCGGGCGCAGAACGGGCACGCCGCCTGGCGCCGGCCCGGACGGCTGGGACGGCCCGGACGGCCCGGACGGCTGGGAGGGCTGGGAGGGCTCGGACGACGGAACCGGTTCCTCGGTCGCTGAGGCGCTCGGCGTGTCCCGCGGGGAAGGCGGGCCGGCCGAGGTCGACGAGGACGGGAACACCGATGACGGCAGCGGCGGTGCTGCCCGGTCGTCCGCACCGCAGGCCACCAGCAGCACTCCGATCGACAGCGCCAGGAGAACCGGGAGAACCCTCCTCCACGCCGTCCGGGATCCACACGTGACGGACATGTCCACCACCTGCCCCGCGAGCGGCGCAGGCAACCAGATCCGAAACGGGCAGCCCGCGTTCCGGGCGACCCGGGGGATCCGCGGCTCGGCACAGGCCGGGCTGATGCCCGGGCCGAGGCGGCTGCCGCGACACGTGTCTTACGAACACCTGACGGCACGGGCCTGGCGCGTGCCCTCACGCCAGGGGGCCGGTAGACATGTCGAGAGCGATCTGGCCCGTGCGTCAGCCTCGCGATGCCTCGGAGGAGCGCTGAGGGCACCCCCGCGTGCGGGGCGGATCGCTCGCCAACACGTCGACACCAGGATGTGAGAAGAGCGGGAGCCGTAAGCGAAACAGCGGCCGGCGCCGAGATCCGGAAGACCGATACCGGGCAGCGGGCCCCCCGGCGAGGCCCGGGCCACGGTCACGGACCGCGGCGGGCCGCAGCCGCCCTCGGATGCGTCCTGCTCATGATGAGCACGGCGGGATGCGGTGTCCGGGTCAACGACGACGTGCGCCCCCTCCACGAGCCGAGCCCACTGCCGACCACGCCTCCCCCGGTGAGAACCAGTGGCACGATGACCGGGCCGGCCGCCTCCGCACCGGCCAGCCCCTCGTGCGCGCCGACGGAGCTGGCCCCGCCCCGCCTCGCCCCACCGGCATCACCATCCTGGAGCCCGTCAGGATCACCCCGCCCATGCTGACGGGTCGAGACGATCGCAGCCGGGCGGTAAAACCAGCGGCCGGGCTGAACTGAGGACAAGGTGATCTCATGACGGCGGAACTGCTCCTGGTCGAGGACGACAGTCGCATCCGCCAGGCGCTGCGCCTGGCACTGACCGACGAGGGCTACCGGGTTCGCGAGGCGACCGGCGGCGAACACGCCCTCCGGGAGATCACAGCCCGTCACGTCGACGTCGTCCTGCTCGACCTGATGCTGCCCGACCTCGACGGCCTGGAGGTCTGTCGGCGGCTGCGCGCCGGCGGCGATCTGCCGATCATCATCGTCAGTGCCCGGAGCGGCTCCGACGACATCATCGCCGGCCTCGAAGCCGGCGCCGACGACTATGTCACGAAGCCGCTGGTGGCCGCCGAGCTGTCGGCTCGCGTACGAGCCCTGCTGCGGCGTGCCCGCGCCCCTCATGGCGGCGCGTCACGGGTACTGGTCGTGGGTGACCTCGAGATCTTCCCCGAGGAGGGCCTGGTCAGACGCGGTGGAGCGGAGATCGGTCTGACCAGGACCGAGTTCCGTCTGTTCGCCGAGCTCGCGATGGCCGAGGGGCGGGTGGTCACCCGTGAGCAGCTCCTGGAACGGGTCTGGGGCTACGGCTACTTCGGCGACACCCGGCTCCTCGACGTCCACATCCGTCGGCTGCGACGGAAGATCGAACCCGATCCAGGGATGCCGTGCCGTGTCCTCACCGTGCGGGGAGTCGGCTACCGGGTCGGGGAGTGAGCCTCCGGCCGCGTGGCCGAACACGCCTGCGCACACGGATGGCCCGGTTCCCCGGATGGCGTCCCTCCCAGTACAGGCTCCAGACCAGGCTGATGGTGACCTTCAGCCTCATCTCGCTGGCGGTGACGGCGGCGGGCGCGGTCGCGACCTGGTACTTCGCCACCAACTACATGCTCGGCCAACGCGAACGCAGCGCGAACCGCCAGGCCACCGTCAACGCCCGTTTCGTCGAGGGTTCCCTGCGGACGGGGTCGGACGGCCTCGCCCAACTGGTGACCGGGCTGAGTGCCACCTCGGACTCCGCCGTCCTCGTGCTGCGTGACAACGCCTGGCTGACCAGCGGTACCGGCATCAGCCCCGGGCGGATCCCGGCGGAGATCCTCGGGCAGGTCGAGGCGGGGCGCGCCGCCACGCAGCACGTTCGCCTCAACGGGGGCCCCGTTCTGATCGCGGCGCGGCCGCTGCCGACGGTGCAGGCCAGCTACATCGAGGTGTTCCCGCTCCGTGAGCTCGACCGAGCCGTCCGCTTCCTGTCCCTCACCCTGCTGGCCACGACGATCATCAGCTGCCTGTGCGGCGCCGCGCTCGGTCTCCGCGCCAGCAGGCGCGCGCTGCGACCACTCGCCGAGCTGAACGCCGCGGTCCACCGGATCGCCCGCGGCACGCCCGACGTCCGGTTCCCGCCCACCCACGACCCCGATCTGGCAGCCCTGGCCGCGGCCTTCACCACCACAGCCGCGGACCTGCGACGCCGGGAGGAACGCGACGCGCGCTTCGCCGGCGACGTCAGCCACGAACTCCGTTCTCCCCTGACGACCATGGTCAACGCAATGGCCGTGCTGAGGCGCCGCAGGAGCGACATGCCGCCCAGCGCCGGTGAGGCCCTGGACCTTCTCTCCGGCGAGCTTCACCGCTTCGAGCGCCTCGTCGCCGACCTGCTCGAGATCTCCCGCAGCGATCACGGAGATGACACCTGGGAACCGGTTGACCTCGCCGAGCTGATCAGACACGCGGTTCCCAGCGCGAGGGAGGTGATGGAGCCCGCCGACCACACGCCGACGCCAGTGATCAACGGTGACCGGCGGCGACTCGAAAGAGTCATCGTCAACATCACCGACAACGCCCGAAGGCACGGCCAGGGCCTCGTCCGGCTCGCCATCACAGCGCCGGACGAGAAGGTGGTACGAGTCGAGGTCGACGACGCCGGTCCTGGAATTCCGGTGAACGACCGGACACGGGTGTTCGAAAGGTTCGCCCGAGGGTCGACGACTCCCCGGGACGCGGACGACAGCGGCGCGGGGCTCGGGCTCGCGCTCGCCGCGGAACACGTCCGCCGCCACCACGGGCAGATCTGGGTGGAGGAGCGGCCCGGTGGCGGGGCACGTTTCGTCATCGAGCTTCCCAGTGCCAGAGCCTGACCGCACGCCGCGACAGCCTGGTCGGCGGGAGCCGGGGCCGCCAAGCCTCAGCGAGCGAAGCCGGCGAGGACGCCCACGCCGGCTCGAGAACCGCCGGAGCTGGTGTGGCACGAAGCGCCTTCACCACGGCCGCATCCCCCGGCGGAGCCGAGCCCACGGAGCACGAGCGACCGTCCGTGGCACAACACGGCGCTGCACAGCTCCTCCAGCGCCGCGAGCCCGTGCGAATCGAAGAGCCGGGCCCGCTCGAGATCCACCTCCACCGACGGGACGTCGACCGCCAGCGCGGTCTCGAAAACGCTTCGGAGCAGTGGGCCGGTACCACCCACCACATCACCCGCGACTCGCACCACGACGATCGGATGCACCTGCACGATCGCCACCTCCAGATCGCCCCCGATCGGTTCGCCGGCATTCCTGGCCGTCACCAGCGTGCTCTCGGACACTGAACCTCCTCGCCGATAACGCCACACGTGCTCCGCTCGAGGATCCCCCTCCCCTCGGGCACCGACCAGAGAACTCTCTGACGATCTCCTTACCATCGCTTCCGATCATCACGCTGGGAACCTGGAGATTTCTCGGAACTATCTGAAATCGGGCGTCAGCGCCGCGGTGTCAACAAAACCGGGCAGGTCGACGCCAACCACTTTCATCGGGTTCCCGGTCTGACCTGGAATCCAGAGTTAACCGATATTGTCGCGCCCCCGTCGCGCCCCCGTCGCGCCCCCGTCGCCACCGCGGGGATTCCTCCGAAACGACTCGGTCACACATCAGGACCAGCCTCGCCCGCGCCCCCCGACGCTCCCCGGACAAGATCTTCGGCGTGCTGGGCCAGCTTGAGGAAACTCTCGTAGTCCACCGGTTTCGCGAAGTGCGTGACCCGTGGCTCCCCGGAACCAGGAAGATCGACCCCCGAGCGATGTGCGGTCAGGAGGACTATCGGGACCCACCGTAGATCGAGGTCCTTCCGCACGAGCTCCAGGAGTGAGCGGATATCTATGAGCGGGACATGGAGATCGACCACAAGGAGATCCGGGGTCGGGGCAGTGCCATCGCGCAGGTAACGAAATACCTGGTCGCCGTCAGAAATCCGGTGAAGATCAAAATTGTTGCCACGATCACGCAGAGCCTCGCCGAGAAGCGCGGCGTCCGTGACATCGTCGACGACAAGCAGCAGCCGGCGACTGGGAGTCGTTCCACGTCTCTGGGCGGCCGCGTGCACGACACTCCTGGATCCCGGCGCCCTCGCGCATCCCGGACGATGGTCTGAGCTGTGCGGAGACGACCCGAACCCGCCCCCCTGCTCCCCTCACGGCGCCCAGAGAGCTACCTCCGGAACGGAGGGGCCATACCGTGTCCTTTCGGGCGCTCCGAGCGGTGACCGAGCTGTCCGGGTCGGGCCGTCGGACTCAAGGTCTACCACCCTCCCGACGCATGTCGGCACCTCAGGCAGTTTCGTAAGAGGAACGCAAGGAACATCGATCGCACATCGCGCCGTACGCTGCGGCAGGGCACCGCGGCGGCGCCACACACTCCTGTGTCACATGCGCTCCTGTGTCACACGCGCGCCTGCGTCAGTGGCCGGCCGTGAGACTGCCGCTGAGCCTGCTGTGAAGTCGGGCGCTGGGATCGTTGAGGCCGGTGATCTCGACGGTCTTACCTCGTCTGGCGTACTTGTTCTCGATCGCGTCGAGCGCGGCGACGGAGGAGGCGTCCCAGATGTGCGCCGCGGAGAGATCGATGACGACCGTGTCGGGATCCCCCGCGTAGTCGAACTGGCCGACAAGGTCGTTGGACGAGGCGAAGAACAGCTCGCCGGTGACCCGGTAGATCACGGTCGTGCCGTCGGGGTCGTCGACGGGCGTGACCTCGGCGAGGTGAGCGACTCGTTTGGCGAAGATGACCATGGCGGTGATGGAACCGACGACGACGCCGATCGCGAGGTTGTCGGTGGCGACCACGACCACGACAGTGATCACCATGACGGTGATCTCGCCGGCGGGCATCCTCTTCAGGGTCCTCGGGGCGATGGAGTGCCAGTCGAAGGTCGCGAACGACACCATGATCATTACTGCGACGAGTGCGGCCATGGGGATGTCCGAGACGACGGGGCCGAAGGCGATGCACAACAGCATCAGGAAGACACCGGCGAGGAAAGTCGACAGGCGGGTACGGGCACCGGAGACCTTCACGTTGATCATTGTCTGCCCGATCATGGCGCAGCCGCCCATGCCGCCGAAGAAGCCGGTGACGATGTTGGCGATACCCTGCCCGACGGATTCGCGGGTCTTGTTGGACGGGGTGTCGGTGATGTCGTCGACGAGCCTGGCCGTCATCAGCGACTCCATCAGCCCGACCAGCGCCACCGCGAACGCGTAGGGGGCGAGGGTCGTCAGCGCGTCCAGGGTGAACGGAACGTCCGGCACTCCGGGCACGGGCAGCGAGGACGGCAGGGCCCCCTTGTCTCCGACAGTCGGAACGGCGATCCCGGCCGAGACGGTGATGACCGTGAGAATCACGATGGACACCAGTGGAGCGGGAACCACACTCGTGATCTTCGGAAAGAACACCATCAGGGCCAGCCCACCGATGATCATCGGATACACGCCCCAGGGAACGTCGCGCATCTCGGGGACCTGCGCCAGGAAGATCAGGATGGCCAGTGCGTTCACGAAACCGACCATGACCGAGCGGGGGATGAACCGCACGAGCTTCGCGACTCCCAGTGCGCCCAGGATGACCTGGAAAACGCCGGCGAGGACGACGGCGGCAGCGAGATAGCCGAGGCCGTGCTCACGGATGAGAGGCGCGATGACGAGGGCGACGGCACCGGTGGCGGCGGAGATCATCGCCGGGCGGCCGCCCGCGACCGAGATGACGACGGCCATGGTGAAGGAAGCGAACAGGCCGATCTCGGGGTCGACCCCGGCGATGATGGAGAAGGAGATCGCCTCGGGGATGAGTGCGAGCGCGACGACAAGGCCCGCGAGAACCTCGGTCCGCCAGACCTTCGGGTCAGTCAGCCATGCGGGCCTCAGGGGACGCAGGCGTGCGGCCATGGACGTGGTGGTAGCGACAGAAGACAAGAACCCAGCGACCCGTCCTACTCGGGCACGCCCGCCAGGCAGGGCCGGGCGTGCGGAGAGCGCAGAAACGACCGAGACGGCGCCCTGGCCGCGTCACGGGGTGGCTTGCGGCGCGCACCGGCACGGCGGCGGCACAGGGACCATCACACCCGAAACCTACCCTAACGTTAGGGTAGGTTTCGGGTCATCGTCCGATCGTCGGGGCGGGAAGGGCCGCGGATCCGCCGAACAGGTCGAGATAGCGCTGGGCGGCGTCGGGGTTGAGGTCGGGGGTGAGGGCCGACCGCACGTTCTCGACCTCCTGCGCCCCGGCGCTGTAGTACGCCTCGTAGGCGAGGATGTCCCGGTTGGCCACGAACAGTTCGTACATCTTCTCGATGTAGTAGGAGTTGTCTCCGCCGCCGCCTCTCCTGTGATCCATCCCCCATTCCGGCACCGCGAACTGCTTGCCGTGCTCCCGGGCGAACCTGGCGACGGTGCATGCGCCCGAGTCGCTTCTACCGTTACGTAAAGGTTGATCGAGATAGACGGTTGGCGGAACTGATGTGCTGCCCCGATCCACGAACCCGGTGTTCAAGGAACGGTCGATGAGCCGAGCCCAGTCAGCTCCGCCGCCGCAGGGGGCGTCGCGACAGCAGCGCCCGCGTCGTGATGGTCATGGTCGTGATGGTCATGGTCGTGATGGTCATGCCGGCCCGTTTCGTCCGTCCGGACGAGCGCGGCGGCAGACGGCGGAGCACCCGTCGCCTCGCCGCCGCGGAACGGGACATGGGTGCCCGACCGGGCGACTGGGATGGCCGTCCTCTCCGGCCCGGCGGCCAGTCCCAACGCGGCCTCGAGGACGGCCAGCTCCGCCAGCCATCGCGCAGCGAGATCAGTCGAGCCGCGCACGGAGTCGCTCGCCGCCGTGCCGACGCTGACGACGCTGTCGGTGCCGCCCAGGTGGAACGCGAGGCGCTGCCGGGCGAACAGCGACGGAATCGGCACGGCGCAGCGCAGCGAACGACCCGCCACGGTCAGCGGACCCGACGGAGCGAGCACGTTCGAGATCGACAGCGCGGCCGAGCGTGAGTCGAGCCCTCTGGTGAGCACCCGCTGACGCAGCCGAGCCGGCAGTGTGTCGAAAAGAAGCCGCTCCCCCGCTCCCAGCTGGCCGCCTCGCTTCAGGCGTGCCGTATGGGCCGGCATGACGGCCAGCCGCCGCGCGGGAGATTCGAGGGAGCAGGGAAGGACGACACGTGCCCCCGCCACGTAGTTGCCGAGCAGCCCCTGTTCGGCCGGCCGCCTGGTACTCACAGCCATCGTCGCGACGACATCGCCGCTCGGCACGCCGTCGTCCGAGGACCACGACCGCAGGACACCGGCGACAGCCGCCAGGAACACGTCGTTGACAGTCGCGCCGCTCGCGGCGGCCACCGCCTGGAGGCGCAACGGCGAGGTCGACGCCCAGGAGTGAACTACTCCACCGGCGGGCCCGGAGAGGGCTGCGGTGGTCGGCGCCGGCGCCAACCACCGCCCGCCTCGCAGGACCGCGGCGCCCAGCGCTCGCGGTGCGGGCCGCCGCGCCGGACGCCATCGCCGCGGGCCTGTTAGGTGGAACGGCGCCGCGTCGGCGCCGAACAACGCCGAGATCATCAGATTCTTCGCCGCGCCGTCCTGATGCACATGAGTGGCGCGGTACAACACGGCGAAGCCTTGGGTGTCCGGCTCGTGCAGCAACCACAGCCGCCAGGGCAGCGCGGACACAGGAACCGGAGTTCCGACGAGCTCCCGCAGGACTGGACGAAGACCGGTTCCCGCGCCGCCGCCGGCCGGCAGTCCGCGCTCACGAACAAGATCGTCTGCCGTGATGGCGTGATCGACGACCCAGCCCCACCTCGGGCGCCTGCCCGGCAGCCGGACGATGCGTCGTCGCAGAATTTCCGGAAAGACTTCAAGGCGTCGCGCCACGAAGTCCCTCAACTCCCGCAGCGTTGGCGGCGACTCCTCCGAGACAAGGAGCGTACACACGTTTACCGGCATTTTCGGATGTGCGGCCTGATAATCGAGGAGTGCGCGGTCCACCGCACTGAGCGGGAATGTCTGGGTCTTGTTCATATGAGCACGGTCCTCGCTGCCATCAGGAAAACGTGGAGCCGCCGGATGCGGACGGGGCGACGGATCAGAACCTGTCGGGCGATATCGGAGCCCGAGGATCGACCACGGGCGCGGATCGACCAGGCCGCGAACCTGGGCGAGCATCGGCGTTCGGGGCCACTCTTCCCTCGCGTAAGGGTCGAGGGCAGTATCAGGCACCCGGCGGAGCGACGGCAAATCCACGGCAGGCCGGGGGACGAAGTCCGGACATCAGGGCCGCGCGCCCCCCGCGGCGGACCGCGCGTCACGCCGCCATGGTCGTGGCCACGTCACGTTGGCTTTCTTCAACGCCAGCGCGGGGGCTTCGACGAGGTACCAGCTGGCGACGGCGGCGAGGGCCGACACGGCCGTCGAAGCGGCGACGTGGACAGCGACGTTGTCGTCGCCCACACCGGCCTCGAGCAGGACGAGCTGAAGTGGCCAGGAATAGATGTAGATGCCGTAGGAGAGGTCCCGGCGGGTTCCGACCCGCTCGAGGCGTCGACCGGTACCTCCCCACAGGAGAAGATAGGCCAGGGGCACCGGGCCGAGGACCAGGTAGGTCGAGGGCGCCACCAGAGTGATCGCGAACAGGGCGCAGCTTGTGGTGAGCAGCGGCCAGGTGACGGGAATGCGGTCGACGTAGAGGTACATGACCACACCGACAAGGAACACCGAGACATAGCGGATGGTGTAGGACTCGCCGAGCCACTGGGAGCCCGAGATGGTGTCCGCGGCCGCGAGAAACCAGCAGGAGAGAGCGGAGAGAACGACGAGCAGACGGCTCCGACGGAGGAGTCCGACTCCACCAAAAACGCCTATCATCAGGTAACACAGCACCTCGAAGAAAAGCGTGTGCAGAGAACCATCGAGCGGTTCTCCGCCATGGAGATCGCCGATGTTGAACTGGTTCATCCGGAGCAGCGAGTTGGCCATGACGTACGTCACTGCCGATTCGGGCCCCGTCCAGGGATAGCCTGCGAGTGCCTCTCGTTCGAGGCGCCACAGCAGGGGCCCGAACACGACAGCCGTGATCGCGAGACAGACCCAGAATCCGGGAAGGATCCGCAGGAACCGGTGCCACAGGTAGCGCGCGGTCGACGAAGCCTGAAGCCGACTTCGAGTGATCAGGAAGCCACTGATCAGGAAGAAGCCGTCAACGGCGATCGTTCCTGCCGCCGGCCCCCCGGTGAGGTTTTGCAGCGGGTCGTCCCCGTCGTGTACGAACACCCAGGAGTGCGAGACCAGGACGATCAACGCGAGAGCGAGGCGCAGCGCGTTCAGATTGTTGCGTCGAGGGTCGAACCTGTGGCCGAGAGTCAGGGCACCGCAGCGATGTGCACCTGGACCTGGGCCTGATCGTCGAGCACCGGGGCGGGCGAGCGGCGAGTTGTCATGGTCAGCTTCTGTCACGTGCCACTGCCCTCTCCCTCTGCACGGCTCCTGGCGAGGACCTGCCAAGCCATCTCATGACCATCCACTCCTCAGCGATCATGTCCTGTCGCGGGCAACCCAACCCTAACGTAAGGGTAGAGTTGTGGCTCTGTCCGAGCTACGCGGATACTCGGGCTGCGCCCTCAGCCAGCACCGAGCTGGTCTGGATCCAGGCTCACGCGGCGACGGCACGACGGAGACAGCACGACGGAGACAGGTGGCCGGATCAGGAGGGAGCGGAGGTGTGTGGGTGGGTGCGACATGGCGAGGCCGTCGGGTCCCGAGGCACATCCCCTCGGGACCCGACGGCAACCCGGCGCGTCCGCGTCAGAGACGGGCGAGTTCGTCCTCGCTCGAAGCCTGCCTGCTGACGGGAATAATCGGACCGGCCGCCATCTTCTCCAGCTTCTCCACCATTCCCAGAATACGAGTGAGACGCAGCGAGCAGATCCGCCAGCGACCGTCTGCACCTCTTCGGTACTCCTCGCGATAGTGGCCGTATCCGTCCAGTTCCAGATCCCCGTCAGGTCCCGTGAACTTCACATAGTCATACATGGCCCAGATTCCACGAGCCGTGTCGGGCCCGAGGATTTCGATCTCCGGCATGTGACCATGATGGATTGTCGTTGCCGCACCGATCGCCCGCCGAATGAACGAGATGAACACTTCGCGACTGTCGAGGACCTGGTCTGGAACGTCTCCGAGCCAGGCATGAAAATCCTCGGTGAAGACATCGACCCATTCGTCCCACTTCTTCTCGTCCACCAGCCTCAGGTAGCGGGCCTTGAGCTGCTTGATCTCCTCGATATCGCCGATATGACGGGCAGTGTTCACAAATCCCCCTCGTTTGGAGTTGGAAGCGGCGTCTGAAGTTGCCGGGCGTCGGACCTGCGCCAACCATCCCTGGGCCTGACGGGGCGCGCACGGTCCGGGTGCGGCTGTGGAGGTCAACGGCATGCATCGGCGCTGCACCAGTAGCCGGTGGTCGACCGTGGCCTGACCCGTGGTTTGACATGGAGCGGGCGCACGTCGGCACCGTGCGACCCCCGCCGGAAGATCGCCCGTCCGGTTCCTTCAGACGCCACCGTAACCGCTGTCGTGATCGCCATCCAACCCGGCTGTCGCATTACCGGGAGTGCACCGTCTGACCGCTGATGGCCCGCCGATCGAACAACGGGTATTTCGCGGATATTCTTCGAGGCTCAGGTTGCGACCTGCTCGTATCTTCGGCGTGCGCGGCCCGGTGATCTCCATGTAGCGTGCTCCACGTGCGAGTACTGGTCACTGGAGGTACGGGTAAGGTCGGCGGTGCGGTCGTCAGGGCGTCGTTGCGGGCCGGTCACAAGGTGAGAGCTGTCGTACGAGACGTCATCCGGGCCAGGGCCGCCCTTCCCCCGGAAGTCGAAGTTGTTCCCGGAGACGTCACGGACGCACCCTCGCTCACCGAGGCATGCGACGGCTGCGAGATCGTCTACAACGCGATGGGGGTGCCGGAACAATGGCTGGCTGATCCAGCTTTGTTCGTACAGATCAATGTGCAGGGATCGGTGAACATCACTCGTGCCGCCGTGGCGGCGGGGGTGAAGCGCCTGGTCCACACCAGCACCATCGACGTGTTCGCGGCACCCCCGGGCGGTCGCTTCGACGAGACGAACCTCGCAGGCCACGCCAAGGGAACCGCCTATGAGCGGTCGAAACAGCAGGCGGAACAAGCTGTGATCGAGACCGCCGGCACCATGGAGATCGTTTTTGTCAACTTGGCCACGGTTTACGGCCTCGGCCCCACTGGGAATGCATCGCTGGAATCACGGATGTTTCGTCCCGTGCTGCGGGGAACACTGCCTGCCGTTCCTGCGGGAGGATTCGGAGTGGTCTTCACCGAAGGCCAGGCCCTGGGGCATCTTCTCGCCGCCGAACGTGGCCGTCCTGGCGAGCGCTACATCCTCTGCGATGAATATGCGACTTTGATGCACATAGCGCGGACCCTCACCGAGGTCGCAGGTCGTGGTCGTGCTCCGCTCACAACCGTTCCAGCTCCGCTCATGAGTCTCGCGGCGACGGTGGGCGAGCTGACTGCGAAAGTCACTCATCGGCCACCCCCGATCGCCCGTTGCCAGCTTCAATATCTGCGATGGAACGCGGTTCCCGATTCCTCCAAGGCCCAGAAGGAACTCGACTGGCATCCCACACCATTGGCAGCGGGACTCCATCGCATCCTCACGGAGGCCGGGGGCAAGTCCGTTCTGTAGGGTGGCCTGCATGCGCAGGCCGTCCGTCCTGACAGGAGAGACAGCCTCCGGCAGTCCAATGTGATCAGGTCAGACGGGCTCTCCCTGTTCACGCAGCCAGCAGACAAAGCTCTCGGCGACATTCATCTTCTCGCGCATTTTTGCGATTTTCTCCTGCGCCCGTTCGGACCATTTTCGCAGCTGCTCCTGGAGATCTTCCTGCTGACCTTCGACCAGACCATGGCCGCGCGCCGCGTCGCGAAGAGTGAGAATCTCCCGGATTTCTTCCAGAGTAAAACCGAGAGGCTTCACGCTCTTGACCATGTCCAGCCTGTCGACGGCGTCTTCGTCGTAGAGCCGAAACCCGCGGATCGTGCGTCCGACCGGTGCGAGCAGCCCAGCCTCCTCGTAGAAGCGGACGGTGCGTAGCGAAAGACGGGCCCGCTCAGCGAGCTCGCCAATGTACATGAGAGGGG
The DNA here is from genome assembly GCF_000374165.1 of Parafrankia elaeagni. Taxonomy (GTDB): domain Bacteria; phylum Actinomycetota; class Actinomycetes; order Frankiales; family Frankiaceae; genus Parafrankia; species Parafrankia elaeagni. The sequence continues at coordinate 15,772 of NZ_KB893749.1, read as the reverse complement.
AAGTCGACCTGCCAGCAGCGACATCACAACCAGAATGATCTGTCGTCAACCTACCCCCTACCTGGTACCAGATTCGACTGGATACCATACCTCACTCCGAGAGCAGGCAGGCAGCCCCGGCCGCCCACGGTAAGGACTCGTCGGACTCGGACAACAGTTCCCAACCGGCAGGTTGGTGAGGCGAACAGCATGAAACCTCCCCATTTCCGGTGTTCTCCGCAGGACAGCCGACGTCGAGGTGGTGCCGAGCCCATGGCTCAGGCAGGGGGCGGAACTCGATGAGAAAAGTCCCGCCCCGCCGGGGTCGGCGCCGGTCACGGTGACCTGCACATCTGAGTTCATGAATACTGCCGCGCCGGTGGACCCGCCGACCGCTGGGATCTCGGCCGGGATCTCATATCCCAGTGCTGGCAGCACCCTCCGAACCACGTCGCGGGAACCATGGCTGTCCGTTCGCCAGGCCGACAGGAGCGATCGCGCCCGCGTGGAACAGATTCCCACGGGTAGAGCAGGCCATTGAAGGGCCTCGACGGGGCTCTCCCCTCCTCCCGGAGACACGGAAAGCACGACGACAAAAAGACGAAGACCGGGCACTCTGGCCGAGAACGAGGCGAGGCGATGCGGGTACTCCTGGTCCATCCGAGCGCTCTGATGTATTCCGAAATATTTCTCCGACTTGAGCCGATCGGTCTCGAAAGAGTGGGTGCGGCGCTTCTGCGGCATGGCCACGATGTCCGCATCATCGACCTGCAGACGGACCAGGCGAAGAGCTACCCTGACGCCCTTCGCCGCTTTCGGCCGGAATGTGTCATGTTCGGGCTGAACTACCTGGCCAACGTCCCCGAGGTCATCACCCTCGCAAAGCAGGCCAAGGCGGTGCTGCCCGGCTGCCTGGTGGTCGCCGGCGGCCACAGCGTCTCGTTCATCGCCAGGCACCTGCTCGACACCTGTCAGGAGGCGATCGACGCAGTCGCCCGCGGCGAGGGCGAGACGGTTGCCCCCCGTATCCTCGCCACCGACCGGGACAGCCTGCACGAGGTGCCCGGTGTGGTCACCCGCGCCGGCACAGGGCCGCCCCCGACCATGTTGCCCACGCTCGACGAGCCGCTGCCCGCCCGCCACCTGCTGCCCCACCGCAGCAGGTACTTCATCGGCGAACTCGACCCCTGTGCCTCGGTCGAGTTCACCCGCGGCTGCCCATGGGACTGCTCCTTCTGCAGTGCCTGGACCTTCTATGGCCGCAGCTACCGGCGGATGTCACCGGACGTCGCCGGGCACGAGCTCGCCACCATCCAGGAGCCCAACGTCTTCCTCGTCGACGACGTCGCGTTCATCAAACCCGACCACGGCATGGCCATCGCCGACCAGATCGAACGCCGCCGCATCCGCAAGCGCTACTACCTGGAGACCCGCGCCGACGTCCTGCTGCGCCATCCCGAGGTCTTCCAGCGCTGGCACCGGCTGGGCCTGACCTACATGTTCCTCGGCATGGAGGCACTCGACGCCGAGGGTCTCGACCTGTTCCACAAGCGCATCTCCCCCGACGAGAACATCAAAGCCCTTGAGATCGCCCGGAGGATCGGAATCACCGTCGCGGTGAACCTGATAGCCGACCCCGGCTGGGACACCGAACAGTTCCGGCTCGTGCGGGAGTGGGCTCTGTCGGTCCCGGAGATCGTCCACCTCACCGTCATCACGCCCTACCCGGGCACCGAGATCTGGCACACCCAGGCGCAGCAGCTCACCAGCCTTGATTACAGGCTCTTCGACATCCAGCACGCGGTGACCCCGACCCGGCTGCCCCTCGACGAGTTCTACCGCGAGCTCGTGGCGACCCAGGCGGTGCTCAACCGCAAACATCTCGGCGTACGGGCGCTGGCCGGCACCGCCCGCATCGTCGCCGGGCATCTCGCCCACGGCCAGACGAACTTCGTACGCATGCTCTGGAAGTTCCCTCGCGTCTACAACGCCGAGCGTCTGCACGCCGAGCACAGCCGCCCCGTGACATTCCGCCTGCCCGAGCCGTCCCGAGGACCGGGGCGCCCGCACCGCCGGGAGCTCTACGTGCACCAGCACCAGAACGTGCACCAGCACGACGGCAGCAGCACGCACAGCCACTCGGCCTGACCCGGACGCGGCCCCGCGCTGACGACATGCCGCAGGCGAGGGCCGCACACCTTGCCGATGCCGGGGATCGTTCGTGGTCGTCGGAGTGTGCGGCGTCCGCTGCTCGCTGCGCCGGGTGGTGTCATGGTGGTCGGCCGCCCCGTCCGGGCTGCCGACCATCCCGCGCAGCATGGGGAGGCCGCCGGTACGCACGAACCGGCGTACGAGCAACCCGGCCAGCGCGAGGAAGGCGATGTTCAGGAAGGTCGTGTAGTCCCAGGACAGGTGGGCCGTCGTGACCTGCGCGTCCCGCTGGTGGTGGCGCCGTACCCCGCGTCCGGTGCTCGCCGGCGCCCTGCTGGGCGGAGCGTTCGGCTTCGGACTGGACGGCGCTGTCACCGTCCTACCCGGCTCCGCCCAAGGGTGCCCTCGTGGTGTTCCGCGGGAAGCCGCATGCGCCCCCGTTCCATTTTTGAATGGGAGTCACAGGGATGCCCAACCAGGTTATTTCGATAATGTTCGCCGCGGCCTGGGCCCTGGCCGCCGCATACTTCCTGGCCGAGGTCGCGCGTAAGCGGCCGTTCCGGCATCAGCCGTTCGGGGGGCGAGCATCTCGTTCGCGGTCACTGGCCCTGGCGCTGCTGTTCACCGGCCTGTCTCTGAACCCGACCGCGGCCCTGCTGCGCGACCACCGTGCTCTCTCCATCCTCCATCGCGCTTTCCGCCCTCGGCCTGCTCTGCCTCGCCGCCATGATGGTCGTTTTCGCCGTCCAGGGCTGGAAACGTCCAGGGCTGGAAAACAGCATCGACACCTCGGGGCAGGACTGCTAACCCCGGCCACGGTCCAGTCGCCGGATGTCGTTCCAGGGTCGCGCCTCGAAGGCCTGGCCGACAGGCAGAACAAAAGCCGTTCATGACAGTTCCGCCGGCTCCGCCCCGGTCGACTCCCAGGTCGACTCCCAGGTCAGCCGCGACTGCGCGTTCACCGGCCCCACCGTGCACGCCCGGACGATCCGCGACCGCGACGTGACGTTCTGCGCGGACCTCACCGCCGCGCCCACCCCTGCGGCACATCCCGCTCCTCGCCGTAAAGCGCGATCGGTGCGGCACCCGGACCCGACACAGCCCCAGCCCCAGCCCCAGCCCAGGATCAGCAGGGAAACCTGAGGCCCAGAACATCGGCGCCTCGGTGACTAGCCGGCCTTGCGTTCGCCTTACGAACCAGATCGATGGTCCGTCACACGCCGGAGGGCTGGTAGACCTTAAGTCCGACTTCCCGACCTGTACGGCTTCAGCCAGGAAGATCGAGAAAGAGCGTGACGCGAACCTCACCGGTTCCCGAGGTGGATCTTCGGGACATCGAACAGGGGGACGAGAGGTTCGAGAGGGAGGCGGGACCCGTTCGCGGACAGAACGCGGACACTGATACATCGTGTTAACACGAGAAGCGGCCCAGCAAGCCTTCGGCGAATTCAAGGAAGCCTTGACTCTACTCGATATGGAAACGGCGACCAAACATCATCGCGGCACCAGTGGGGTAAGCAGGGGCCGGCAGGCGGACACGGCGGTCGTGCCCTTTCCCCGCTCGCGGCGGACGGTGCCACCTGTGCTCGCGGAGAGCACGGTCGCGAAGCTGGGAGACCGCGTGGAGAGGCCCGCCTACGACAGGCGCGCACTGACTCCATCCGTCGTTCATCTCAGCGTCGGAAGCTTCGCGCGCGCGCACCCCATCCTGTACTTCGACGACCTTGCCGCCACAGGCGAGACCGGCTGGGGCGTGGTCGGAGTCGGTATGCGCAGTCCGCAGATCGGCGAGGTGCTCCGTGACCAGGACGGGCTCTACACGGTCGTCGAGCGTGACCGTGACGGTGCCCGCGCCCGACTCGTCGGCGCCCTCGTCGACTACCTGTATCTCCCGGAGCAGCCCAAGCAGGTCGCCGACCTGCTGGCGTCCCCGACCACCCGGCTGGTCACGATGACCGTGACCAGTGAGGGCTACCAGGTGCGTTCCGATATCCCAGCGGTCCGTCACGATCTGGCGACTCCGGAAGACCCGGTGACCGCGACCGGGCTGCTCGTCGCCGCCCTGCGCCGGCGCCGGGCGGAGGGCACGGGCCCGTTCACGGTGCTGTCCTGTGACAACCTCGACGACTCGGGTGCCGCGGTTCGGCTTGCCGTTCTCGAGTTCGCGGGACTGCTCGACGCCCAGACCGGCGAGGACCTCACCTCCTGGGTCCGGGAGAACGTGGCTTTCCCCAGCGGCATGGTGGACCGCATCACCCCGACCACCAGCCCCCAGCTGCGCGACCAGATCGAGGGTGAGTTCGGGGTCCCCGACCGCTGGCCGGTGGTCACGGAGACGTTCCGGCAGTGGGTCGTCGAGGACGACTTCTGCGCCGAGCGGCCTCCGCTGGAGCGGGTCGGTGTGCAGGTGGTCGACGACGTCGCACCCTGGAAGTTCATGAAGGGCCGCCTGCTCAACGGCGGGCACTGCGCGCTTGGCTACCTGGGCGTGCTCGCTTCGTTGGAGACCACTGACCAGGCCATGGCCGAGCCTGTGCTGTCGGAGTACATGTCGCGCCTGCTGCGCGAGGAAATCGCCCCGCTGCTCCCGGAGCTGCCCGGCCAGGACACCGACGAGTACGTGACGACGACCCTCGACCGCATCGCGAACCCTGCCATCAGCGACAGTCTGCTGCGGCTGTGCCGGCGAGGATCGACGAAGGTCCCCCACCATCTGTTGTCCTCGCTGGGCGAGGCCCGCGTGGCGGGGAGGCCACACCGGCTGCTGCTGGCGGCGCTGGCGGGGTGGCTGCGCTTCCTGCGCGGTGAAGACCTGGATGGCCGCCCGCTGACCATCGAGGACTCGCGAGCCGAGGATCTCCGGCTCGCCGCGCAGGCCGGTGGCGACGATCCGACGGCGCTGCTGGAGCTTCGCGATATCTTCGGCGATCTGGTCGAGGACACCGACCTGGTCGCGGAGCTCGGCGAACTGCTCACACGCGCGTCCCACGACGGAGTTCGCGGCATGCTCGCGGCTCTGCTCGACTCCAACGAGGAGGTCCGGTGACAACGCTTCCGAAGGCTTCGGGAACCAGTGCTTCGAGAACCGCGGTGCCCGAGGGCCTGGACGCCTCCGCGGTCAGGATCGTGCTCTGCGACGCGGACGACAACCTGTTCCCCTCGGAGGCGCCCGCGTTCACCGCGTCGACCGAGGTCACCAATGACTTCCTGGAACGTATCGGGGTCGGTCACCGCTGGACGCCCGAGGATCTGCGCCGCGCCGCCATGGGCCGCAACTTCCGCTCCGTGGCCCTGCAGGCGGCGGCCGACGCCGGCGTCCCCGTGGAGACTTCGACGGATCCCGTCGAGCCGGTGGAACCGTCCGCGGGAGTCGCCGAGCGTGTGTCGGCCGCCGAGATGGAATGGTGGGTCGCCGAGGAGAAGCGCCGTGTGAGCAACCGGCTCCGCACGGTGCTGCGACCGGACCCCGAGGTGCTGGGCCCGCTCGCCAGCCTGGGTGCGAGATACCGCCTGGCGGCGGTCAGCTCGAGTGCACTGAGCCGCCTGGAGGCGTCTTTCACCGCGGCCGGCCTCACCGGGCTGCTTCCGCCCCAGGTGCGCTACAGCGCTGAGGACACCCCCCCGGTTCCGACCAGCAAGCCCGATCCGACCGTCTACCGGATCGCCTGTGAGCGCGAGGGTGTGGCACCGGCGGAGGCGGTGGCTGTCGAGGACTCCCTGACGGGGGCGACGGCGGCTGTCCGGGCGGGCATTCCCACCGTCGGCAATCTCCAGTTCGTCCTCCCGGCCGAACGCGAGGCACGGATCGCGGCTTTCCGCGAGGTCGGCGTGGCGGCTGTGGTGGAGAACTGGCAGCAGCTGGCATCGCTGCTGCTCGTCGGCGCGACTGCGGGATGAGCCCACATTCGCGGAAGCCGCCGTTCAGGTAGGGCCGGTATCGCGTTCGACTTCGCGTCCACTTCGCGTCCACTTCGCGTCCACCGCGCTGCTCAGCCGCCAGGCGTCACGGTGACTGGCGTGGAGAGCCTCGATTCACCAGAATAGTTGCTCGCGGTCAACCAGAACTCGTAGGTCTGCCCGTTGACCAGCTGCTGTGCGGTGTAACAGGTGCCCTGGATCGGATAGGGCAGCCGCTGTCGGCCCTGCCCGGCCGTCACATCACGGTAGAAAAGCGTGTACGCGTCAGCACCCGGCGACGCCACCCAGCACAGCCGCACCGTCGCATTGCCGGTTTCCGCCCGCAGATCCGAGGGGGCCGGCGGGGCCGACGGCGGCGGAATCTGGGGCGGACTCGTTGACCGATCCGGGGGCGTGGACCGGGCCGGAGCCGACAGCGGCGCCGGAGCCATCGGCTCGACCGCGACCGTGTTGGACGGATCCGATTCGCCGGCGCTGTTGCTGCCGGTGATCCGAAATCCATAGGTACGACCGTTGACCAGCTGCTGCGCGGTGTAACAGGTGCCCTGGATCGCATAGGGCATCCGCACCCAGCCCTGCCCGGCCGTCACATCACGGTAGAAAAGCGTGTACGCGTCAGCACCCGGCGACGCCACCCAGCACAGCCGTGCCGTCGCGTTTCCCGGCTCAGCGCTGAGAGCGGTCGGAGCCACGGGCACGCCGACCGCAGGCGCCCCGACCACGGGTGATTCGACCACAGACGCCCCGACCACGGGTGATTCGACCACAGGCGGTCGGCTGCGGGGTGGCTCCGGGTCGCCCGTGGGCCCGGGGGTCGGGCCGGTAGCCGCCGGCCCGACCACCTCGGAACCGGCCTGCGTGGAAGCAACGTCCCGCTCTTCCTCGGCGGCACCGTCCTGCGCTGTCCAGAGCCCCGCCGCTACCGCGACGAGGACCACAACCAGGCCGGTCAGGCTGGCACGGAGACCCGTGTCGACGGCGGCCCGCAGAAGCCACGCACCGCCGCGAATCCGGGATCTGACCTGGCGCAACGCCCGAACCGAAACGTGCGGCGTAGCCGGACCCGAGGCAGTCTCTTTCGATGCTGCCTGGCCCGGACTGGCCTGCGGGGCATCGACAACCATACTGGTCTCGTTTCTCGGGTCGACGGGACGATGGCACGCCTGACCACGAAAACTTAACACCGTCGGCCTTCGATCGACTCTGGTTCCAGCCGAAGTGGCCGGCGCATGGCGAACCACGGCCCCGATCACGCAAAGACGGTCGCGCCGACCTCCGCCTGACACTAGGATCGTGTTTTCCAGGCTCGGAGCACGCAAAGGGGATTCCGTGGCAGCGGAAACCGATGACGCCGTGGGCACCAGGATCGCCGGGCGGTACCAGCTCATCGAGCAGATAGGCGCCGGCGCCTATGGAACGGTCTGGCGGGCCGTCGACGAGGTCCTCAACGTCACCGTGGCGGCCAAACAGCTGCGAATTCCTGCGACGGTATCGCCGGGCCACACCTCGTTGCTGGTCACCCAGGTCATGCGTGAGGCACGGATGGTGGCGAAACTTCGCGACCATCCCAACGTAGTCACCGTGCTCGACGTGGTCGAGGAGAACAATCTCCCCTGGATCATCATGGAGTACGTGCCATCGGTGTCGTTGGCCGAGGCGATCCGTACCCGTGGCGTGTTCTCGGCCGACGAGGTCATCCGGATCGGCATCTCCATACTGGACGCACTCGTCGCAGCACACCAGCGCGGGATCAACCATCGGGACGTCAAGCCCGCGAACATTCTGATCGGCCACGACGGCCGCGTCATGCTCGTCGATTTCGGGGTCGCCGTCCACGGATCGGATCCCTCGATCAGCGAAGGTCCGATCGGCACCCTGACCTATATCGCTCCGGAACAGTTCGCGGGCATCCGCCGGTCCACGGCAGGCGACCTGTTCTCACTCGGGGCCACGCTGTACTACGCCGCCGAGGGAGCTTCGGCGTTCTCCCGTCCGACCCAGGCCGCAACGATCCAGGCTGTCCTGCACGACCATCCCCGCTTCGTGCGGACGCCCGCGTCGCTGGCGACCGTGATCGAGGGATTTCTCACCAAGGATCCAGCGGACCGCCTGACCGGCAGCGCGGGGCTGGCAGCCCTTCGTGGCGCACTGGCCGCACCGCACCGCGAGGAGCCAGGGCACGCAGGCGAACCGCTGGAGCGCCCGGAAGAACCGCCGAAGCACGTAGGCGAACAGCCGGAACACGCAGCCGAGCCACCCGTCGAACTACGCGAGTCCAGGCTGCGACGGGTGCTGGGGGGGATTCTCGCAGTCGTGGCTCTGGCCGCCGCCGCCGCGCCCTGGAGTGTTGTGTACGTCGGCGATCATCCTGCCTGGATCGGTGCACCGGCGGCCGTGTGGTCGTGCTTCTTCGGTTCCTGGGCTGTCGTCTTCGGCTACCTCTTCTGTCGGCCCGATCTGCTCCTCATCAGTGAGACGGCGCTGCGCTACCGGCGTGACGGCGTGGATCACCTGCTGACCCGCGAGCAGATCGACGGTGCTCGCGTCCGCGCCGGGCGCCTTGAGGTCAGGCTTTCCGACCCGCCCCGCTCGTCGGGCTCACCCGATCCTGCCTGGCTCAGGCGCTACCAGGTTCGGTCCGAGCCCCCTTATCTCGATCCAGGCGGTGTCCTGGTCCTGTGCGCGCTCGGGGATCTCTCCGGTGCGTCCGCCGAGCAGGTCGCGTCCGCGGTACGCCGGTTCGGCAACGAAGAGTTCGCCGGGTCCTCCAGCGCACCCACCGCCCCGACCGCCCCGACCGCGCCGCCGGCCGACAGCGGCGTCACCGCCCTGGCCTGACTGTTTGCTTCCTCCGCTGCGACGTCCGTCCACAACCGGCGCATCGGCCACCGCCGCAAGTTGACACCCATACGACCGGGGCGCCATACGCGGCTCGGCCCGCCCTACCGGTCAGCACGAGAAGAGACAGGGGATGTCTCGGTGGGCGTGGTCCGCCGTGTTCCTTCAGCCTCGACATGCACAACACAGGCAGCTTCTGCTGCCACACTTGCCGGACCGGACCACGGTCCAGGAAAGGCTTGCGGCAAAGGCTGTTCGCCGTGATCCGCGATGCTCTGGGTCGCCATCCAGGAGTCCGCGCCGCTCCATACCGGTGTGGATATTCCACACCGAAGGGGACGGAGTGAAGCGGGTGCCCACCACTGCCACGCCTGTGGAAACAGGGCGGTTCGCTGCGCTGGTGCGGGCCTGTCACCCGGAGCCGACCGCGGCGGTGACACTCTTCGCCACCGCACTGGCGATCTCCAGTGGGCGCTCCGCCTCGGGTGTCGCCGCCGTGGCGGCCGCGGTCGTCACGGGGCAGTTGTCGATTGGCTGGAGCAACGACGTCATCGATCAGGAGCGCGACGCGGCGGGCGGCCGAACGGAGAAGCCGATCGCCGCCGGCGGAGTAGCTCCGAGGCCGGTCACCCTCGCCTGCATGGTCGCGCTGGTCGCGTGCGTTCCGCTCTCCTTCGCCTCGGGTGGCCCGGCGGGCTGGACTCATCTCTGCGCAGTCGCCAGTGCATGGGTCTACAACCTGGGGCTCAAGGGGACCAGGCTGTCCGTCCTCCCGTACGCTCTCTCGTTCGCCCTGCTGCCGGCGTTCGTCGCGCTGGGGCTTCCCGACCATCCAGCACCGCCCTGGTGGCTGCCGTTGGCGGGCGCTCTGCTCGGCTCGGGCGCGCACTTCGCGAACACCCTTCCCGACCTCGCCACCGACGCCCGGACCGGGGTGCGCGGCCTGCCGCACCACCTCGGGGCGGCCGGTTCGCGGCGGTCCGCCGCCCTCCTGCTCGCGACGGGTTCCGCTGTCGCCGTGCTGGGACCGGCGGACCTCAGCCTGTGGCGCGTCGCCATCCTGGTCGCCGTGACGGCGCTGACGGTGCTGGGTCTCCGGCTCAGCGATCGCCATGCCTTCCGGATCGCGATGGCAGTCGCCGCGCTCGACGTTGCGCTCGTTGTCGCCGCCGGCACGTACCTGACCTGACCTGATGAAAGATGATCGACGAAAGGTCCATGGCCGGACGAGAAAGTTTTCCGACATGTGATTTTCGTACCGATTTCATGGAAACGGGCTGCCCCTAAAGATCCGCATTATCTCCGGAACATCTCATTTGGATTCTGCCACTATTCCTTCGGGGAGAAACGTGAACAGGTTGCCGCGTCGGCGCCGCAACGATCCCGCGCAGTACGACGACCTCGCCGACCAGTGGTGGCCCACTCACGGGCGGTTCGCGGCGTTGCACTGGCTCGCCGAGGCGCGCGCCCGCCTCATCCCGGCCCCACCTCACCCCGGCGCCCCGCTGCTCGACCTTGCCTGCGGTGGCGGCCTGCTCGCGCGGGTGCTGACCGGCAGGCTCGCGGGATGGCGGCACATCGGTGTCGATCTGTCCTCAATGGCGCTCCGCCAGGCCAGTGACCACGGCGTCGAGGCGGTCCAGGCCGACGTGACGCGCCTGCCGTTCCCCGACGACAGGTTCTCCTGCGTCGTCGCCGGCGAGATGTTCGAGCATCTCGAGGATCTCGACGCGGCCTGCACGGCGATCGGGCGAGTCCTCGCTCCGGGCGGAACGTTGGTGATCGACACGCTCGCCGACACGCTGTTCTGCCGGATCGGTCTGGTGCGCCTCGCCGAGCGCCTGCCGGGTGGCCCGCCGCCTCGAATACACGATCCGCGCCTGCTGGTGTCGCCCGACCGGCTGGGCGCGGCGCTGGATCGGTGCGGCATCGAGATGACTGTCGTCGGCGGCCTTCGCCCCTCGCTTCCTGACTACGTCCGTTGGCTCGTCCGGCAGGCCGACTCGGTGCGCATGGTGCCGACCGACTCCACCGCGGGTGTCTACCAGGCCGTCGGGACAAGAAGGGAACTTCGATGAGCGTTGAACGGTCTGCAGATGCGCGGGGTCCGGCGCGGGATCCGGCGCGGGATCCGGCGCAGGCACCGCGCGCCGACGGGGCGGAACTCGCCCACAGCGTCGTCGCAGCGATCGCCGGGCGCGCCGGCCACGCGGATCGCTGTGGGGAGCTGCCCGCGGCCGACCTCGACGATCTGCGCCAGGCGGGTCTGCTGGGGCTGCTCGTACCCCGGCGGTTCGGTGGTCACGGCGGCGGTTTCGCGCAGTGGGCCAATGCCGCGCGGGTACTCGCCGAAGCCAGTGGCTCGACCGCCCTGGCCCTGAACATGCACACCTCGGTCCTGGGCGCGCTGGCCGGGACTCCGGACGAGCTCGCCCGCGCGATGGGGGCGCCGGAGTCCTATTTCTCCGCGCGCGACCGGCTGTTGGCACAGGCCGCCGGCGGCTCGTTCATCGCCGTCGCCATGAGCGAACGGGGCGCCGGCTCGCGCCTGTCCGCACTGCGGACCTCCTACCGCCGTGAGGGCGACGGCTACCGGATCACCGGCCTCAAGTCCTTCTGCTCGGGTGCGTCGCACGCGGACGTCTACTTCGTCGCCGCGCGCGCAGCCGACGCAGCCGACGCAGCCGACGCAGCCGAGGAGCATGTCGAAGGTGAACGGCCGGACGAAGACCACCCGGTGGCTGCGGCGGGCCCGGCGACGAGGGTCAGCCACTTTCTTGTTCCAGCCGGGAACGGGGTGACCGTCGAGCCCAACTGGGACACCCTCGGCATGCGGGGTACCGGCAGCCACGACCTGCGCCTGGACGTGTGGGTTCCGGCGGACGCGCTGGTAGGCGGGCTGGAGGGGCTGAGCCTGCTGATCGCGCAGATCATGCCGCAGTGGTTGGTGGCCTCCTACGCCGCTGTCTACGCCGGGGTCGGCCGAGCCACCTTCAACGCGGGAGTCGAACACGCGCGAGGCCAGACGGCAGCGGGGATACCGAAGGGCCTGGTCGGCCTTCCCGCCGTGCGGGCCCGTTTCGGTCACGCGGACGTCGCCCTCGCAGCGCTCGACGTCGTGATCGACGAGTGCGCCCGGCGAGTGGAGGCCGATCCCGGATCAGCGGAGACGAACCGGTGGGTCTGGCGAGCGAAACTGCTCGCCGGGCAGACCGCGCAGGATGTGGCGGCCTCCGTCATCGAGGCGTGCGGGACCACGGTCACCCGCCGCGGCCACCCACTGGAACGGCTGTACCGGGACGCCCGGTGCGGATCTCTCCAACCCGCGACCACGGACGTGTGCGCGGACTGGTTGGGCCTCGCGGCGCTGGGAGGCGACCCGGACGCGGACGCGGACGTGGTCCGATGGTGAGGGGGGCACAGACTCCCGACACGAGCAGGGATCCCGCGAACAGTGCCGGGGCGCAGCCGGGCACGACAGCCGTGATCACCGGGATCGGGACAGCGTTTCCTGGGGTTTTCGACCAGCAGAGCCTGTGGGACGAGGTCTTCGACCGACGGTACCGAGGCGACCGGATGGCTCGCCGGATCTTCCTGGGCTGCGGAGTCCGGACCCGGCACGGGGTGGTGGATCCGCGACGCGAGGACATCAGCGGCTGGTCGACAGCCACCCGGATGCTGCGCTATGTCGAGGACGCGCGCCCCCTTGGACTACAGGCCGCCAGAGCCGCCCTGACGGACGCCGGACTGGACGCCGCCGACGTCGGGCTGTTCGTCGTCGTGTCGTGCACCGGTTACAGCACACCGGGTCTGGACATCCAGCTCGCCCGTGAGCTCGGTATGTCAGCGCAGGTACGGCGGCTGCTGATCGGCCACATGGGCTGCTACGCGGCGATCCCGGGGCTGGGAACCGCCGCCGACTTCGTCCGGGCCCGCCGGCAACCCGCCCTCGTACTCTGCGTGGAACTCACCTCCCTGCACATCCAGCCGGACACTCCTGAACGAGACCTGGAACAGGTGGTCGCGCATGCCCTGTTCGGCGACGCCGCCGCGGCGATCGTGCTCCAGCCCGACGCCGAGCGTGGTCTCGACGTCATCGACACCACGGCCGTAACCGCTCCAGCCAGCGAAGAACTGATGACCTGGCACGTCACTGACCACGGTTTCCGGATGGGGCTGTCTGCCAAGGTCCCCGTCGTCCTGGCGAACCACGTCGAAGAGGCGACCGCGGCACTGCTCGACCCCCTCGAACTCAAGCGGGCCGACGTCCAGGGGTGGGCCGTGCACCCCGGCGGGCCACGCATCGTCGACGTCGTGGAGGAGCGACTGGGTCTGGACAGGGCGCAGACCGCCGCGACCCGCCAGATCCTCGACTCCCGAGGTAACTGTTCGTCGGCGACCGTGCTGCTCGTCGTCGAACAACTGCGCGACGGACTCGACATCGGCGGCACAGCAGTCGCGATGGCGTTCGGTCCAGGTCTGACACTCTGTCTGGCCCTACTACGGCGCAGATAACCTTCGTTCACAACATCCGCCGCGGACACTACGAACTCGGACTCGGCACCTGCTCCGACCCGCTGCTGCGGGTATCAGGCGATCGAGAACATCCCGTCCGATCGCCACTGTCACACAGGAACTCGGCATAGTGGAGGAAACTCTCGGAAGCTGGGTCGCCACCTACCGGCGCGCCCACGCCGGCGCGCCACCGCCACCGACCGCCGACGAAAGCACCCGGCTACGCGAACTCGAACGGCAGAACCGTGAGCTGCTCACGGAAAACCAATTCCCGAAAAAAGCCGCAGCGTACTTCGCGCCAAGGATCATCGGTGAGCGACACGTTCGAGTTCATCGATGCGGAGTACGCCACCCGCACCACCGCGAACCAACCCGGCCACAGCACTAGCGTCGCCGGCCGACCTGGAACCCGAGTACGCTGCCTGGGGCCCAGCCAGGTACATGGGCGGAACGGCAAGCCAGCCGCCAGGGCGTAATACGTCGTGTTACGATGGCGGCATGCCGAATATCCGGTTCACGATCTCGACAGCCTCAGATGTCCAGGCCGCGATCAGGATGCACGCGGAGGCGGCAGGTATGGACGTCTCCGCCTACATGATCGCGGCGGCCGTCGCCCAGATGGCACGTGACGACGCCGCCACGACGGCCTTCGCGGCACTGGATGCACGCAACCAGGCCGCCTTGGAGCAGACCGCCGACCTCCCCGAGGCGGACCTGCCCTCGTTGGACGCCCTGACCACGGACGAGCAGGCCCTCGTCCACCGGGTCCTGACCAGCGCACTCGGAACGGATACCGCGAGCGTCGCGTGATCACCCGTACCGTCGTCTACGACACCGGGATGCTCGTAGCGCTCCTGCGTGAGAACCCCACGGCACGACTACTCCACCACGGCCTACGCGCGGCGCCACACCGGCCGGTTCTCATCGGCCCGGTCCTCGCCCAAGCGTGGCGACCGGACCCGAAAACGGTCCACGCCTTCAGCCAATACCTGAAGGACTGCACCGTTCCACAAACCCGGGAAAGCACGCCACCCATCCGCGGCGCGGCGAACATCCCCGCCGGCTGCGTCGCCTGCGCGAGAACTTTCACCCTCGACTCATACAAACGGGCAGGGGCCATGCTCGCCGATGCCAAGCTTCCCCCGAAGAAGCGGCCGGACGTCATCGACGCCCTGGTCGTCATCACCGCCGCACTGCACGCCCCCGCCCAGATCCTCACCAGCGACCCAGACGACCTGACCGCCTACACCGCCACACTCGACCGCGCCGACATCCTCGTCGAGCCGATCTGACTGTCGCCGACGCTGTCAGCCGTCGGCCATCTGCCTGATGGTGCGGGTGAGCGCCTCTTGCAGCAATGCCGTTTAGGGCTTGCAGATAATTAACACGCCGGTTTGGGCTTTGGCGTCAGGTCGATGCCGTGCGCTTGGGCGTGTGCGGTCAGGTCCGCGAGGGTCGCGAGACGGGTCGGGTCGGGCGCGACGGTGTGGCCGCCCTGGTCGAGCAGCGGGCGGATCTCCCGCTCTGCTTTGGTGATGGGGCCGATGGAGACGCCGAAGAGTTCGGCGAGGACCGGTTGCGGTGTTCGGAAACGCAGCCGTAGGACGGTCACGAGGGTCTGCTCGGCGAGGGTGAGGGCGGGTGGGTGGCCGCCGGCGGGTCTGCGGGTGGGTGGGCCGCCCCTTCGGGCGAACAGCTCGTTGTCGCGTTGGATCCTGTGCGGGACGGTGAGCGAGGCGGTCAGCTCGTCCCAGGCCGTGGTGCTCATGCCGGTCATGGCCGGGTGCGCCCAGTCGGCGCGTTCGGGGGCGCGTGACGGCTCGGGCGGTGGCGGCGGTGGGGCTGGTGGTTCCGGGCGCAGGGTGTAGTTCCAGTCGCCGTGCCAGTCGTGGCGGTCCAGCGGGAGGCAGTCGATCTGTGTGTCGCTGACCTTGGCCCCCGCGGGGTAGGCGGCGGTGTCGAGTTCGGCGTGCACGCGCAGCCCGGTGTGGGTGGTCGTCGCGGCGATCGAGTTGACGATGACCTCGTGGCTGGTCAGCGGCCGGCCGCGCCAGTTCATCGTGATGTGCGAGAACAGCCGGTGCTGCCGGGTAGCCAGGGGCATTTCAGCCCCTGGCCCCCACAGATCACGGACGTGAATCTCTCGATTCATCCGGCTCCTGCTGCACATCACGAGCGGTGCTCGCCTGGCCGCCTGTGGCTTTGCTCATCCCGCAGAGGTTGGCGAGTCCGTAGGTAGCCGCACCGCTCTACGAGGCGTTCAGTACCGCAATTCCCAGTGCGCAAACAGGCCAGGGGACCGTTCCCGGACTCCCCTGAGCCACGCCCGCGCCCTACGGTCACTGCGTTTCAGCCGCTTGTATTTCCCTTC
>NZ_KB893748.1 GCF_000374165.1 Parafrankia elaeagni | reverse complement strand
GCCGCCGGGCCCGTCATGGCCGTCGCGGTCGTGGTGATCGGTGTGGTGTACCTCGTCTGGCGCGCCGGGACGCTGGACGGGACCGGGGTGGCCGGCCGCCTGTTCTACACGGCGGAGGTTGTCAGCTACCTCGCGATCGTGTGGACGGCGGTGATGATGTGCCGGGTGCGGCCCGGCCACGTCCGGCGCCCGCCGGCACCCGCCGGCACCCTCGACGTCTTCGTCACCGTCTGCGGCGAACCCGTGGAGATCGTCGAGGCGACGCTGCGGGCGGCGCTGGCCATCGACTATCCGCACCGTACCTACGTCCTCAATGACGGCCGGATCGCCCGTCGGGAGAACTGGCGCGACATCGATGCCCTCGCCGCCCGGCTCGGCCTGACCTGTTTCACCCGAACCGTCGGTGCGAAGGGCAAGGCCGCCAATCTCAACCACGCTCTCGCGCGCACCGACGCAGAAGCGATCATGACGCTGGACGCCGACCACGTCGCGGTCCCCGACCTGGCCGAGCGGGTCCTGGGCTACCTGCGGGATCCGGAGGTCGGGTTCGTCTGCACCGAACAGCGCTTCGACCTCGGCCGCTACGACGTGCTCAACAACGCCGAGCCGATGCTGTACCGGGCCGTGCAGCCGGCGAAGGACCGGGACGGCGCGGCGTCGTCCTGCGGGAACGGCACCCTGTACCGACGCACGGCGCTGGAGTCCGCCGGTGGCTTCAGCGAGTGGAACATCGTCGAGGACCTGCACACGTCGTACGAGCTGCACGCGCGCGGATGGCGCAGCGTCTACCACCCGGAGGCGGTGTCCGTGGGCATCGCACCGGCCACGGCGGCGGAGTACGCCAAACAACGCAGCCGCTGGGCAATGGACGGGCTGCGCCTCCTGCTGTTCGACAACCCGCTGCGCAAGCAGGGGCTGACCGGTTGGCAACGGGCACACTACCTGCACACCGGCATCGGCTACCTGGTGGCGTGCGTACAGATGATGTTCCTGCTCGGGCCGCCGATGAGCGCGCTGGGCGGGCTGGAGATCGCCTCCGGGGTCTCGCTGACCGGCTACGTCCTGCACGCCCTGCCGTACCTTCTCAGCTCGATGCTGCTCGTCGCCGCCTACGCCGGCCTGCGCGGGGCACAGCGGACGATCGCGAGCACGCTGTTCAACGCGCCTCTGTACGCGCTTGCGTTCATCCGGGTCATGCTGTCCGGGCGCCCCGAGTCCGGGGCCACCGCGAAGGCCGCGCTGCCGCGGATGTCGATCCTGCTGCTCCCCCAGGTGCTGTTCGCCGCCGGGCTGGCTGCCACCATCCTCGCGATCGGACTCGACCCGGCCACGGCCGACCTGTCCGCACTGGTGTGGGCGGGGATACTGCTGGCGATGATCGCCGGGCCGCTGTCCGCGCTCTCGGAGCGGCGGGCTGTGGTGGAACGGGCGCAGGTGCCCATCCGCGCGGTCATCGCGGTGACGGTGCTGGGCTTCGCCATGACGGCCCTCGTCGCCGGCTGAGCATGCCGCCCCGCCCAGAGCCAGGACGGACCCCCTGGATGAAACAGTCGTTCTCGCCCATCGAGCCCCACACGCAGGGGCTGCTCACGGCGGCTCGTGGGGCTCGACGCTGATCCTCGCCTATGCCGAGCGGTATCCCGAAAGGGTCTCGGAGATCGTCCTCGTCGGCGTCACCATGACCAGGCCCGAAGAAATCGACTGGCTCTACCACGGGGTCGGCCGCCTCGTGCCGGCTCCCTGGGAGGCGTTCCGCCGATGCGCGTATGGCCTTCGTCCGCATCTGCGCGCACTACTTCGCGAACAATGCCTGGCTCCAGGACGGCCAGCTGCTTCGCGACGCACACCGACTGGCCGGCATCCCGGCAGTACTGATCCACGGCAGGCTCGACCTCGCCAGTCCACTCAGGACCGCCTGGGAACTGGCGAAGGCATGGCCCGACGCGGAGCTGAAGGTGATCGACGAGGCGGGCCATACCGGAAGTTCCGCCACGCAGGATGCGATTCTCGATGCAATCGAACGGTTCGGCGTGAATGCTCACCGGCCCGCCGGCGAGATCTCCGTCAGGAGACCGTGCCGTCCGGAGGACCACGGGTCGCAGGGCATCTCCCTGCGGAAGAGCCGCGGGGCCGGCTAGCGTGTCCGTCCATGCTCGCCGTGTTCGGGTCGCCAGGTCGCTATGTCCAGGGGCGGGACGCCACCGCCGCCCTCGGGCCGGAGATGGCCCGCCTCGGGCTCACCGGCCCGGCGGTGATCGTCACCAGCAGGGCGCCGCTGCGGCTGTTGGAGGACGCCTGGCGAACGAGCCTGGATGGCGCCGGGATCCCTTACACGGTGCACGTGTTCGGCGGCGAGTGCAGCGACCAGGAGATCGACCGGGTCCTCTCCGCGGCACGCGACCCGGAGGCGACGGTGATCGTCGGCGCCGGGGGCGGCAAGGTCCTCGACACCGCCCGGGCCGCGGCGGCAGCGCTGGATGTGCCGGTGGTGACCTGCCCGACGACGGCGTCCAGCGACGCGCCCTGCAGCGCGTTGTCCGTCGTGTACTCCCCGGACGGGGCGTTCGAGCGCTATCTGTTCTATCCACGCAATCCTGATCTGGTGCTGGTCGACACGGCCGCGATCGCGGCCGCGCCGGCCCGGCTGCTGGTCGCGGGCATCGGCGACGCGCTCGCCACCTGGTATGAGGCGCGCACCGTCCGGGAGGCCCGGCGGGCGAACCAGCTGCACGGGGCGCAGACAGCGTCCGCGGGTGCGCTCGCCGAGCTGTGCCGGCGCATCCTGTTCGACGACGCACCGGCCGCGATCCGGGCCGTGCGGGCCGGGGCGGTGACGCCGGCGGTGGAGCGGCTCGTGGAGGCGAACACGCTGTTGTCCGGCCTGGGTTTCGAGTCCGGTGGTCTCGCGGTTGCCCATTCGGTGCACAACGGGCTGACGGTGGCAGCCGAGACGCACCGTTTCCTGCATGGCGAGAAGGTCGCGTTCGGTCTGCTCGTCCAGCTGGTCGTCGAGGGGCGGCCGGAGGAGGAACTGGCCGAGGTCCTCGCGTTCAGCGCCCAGCTGGGGCTTCCTCGCACCCTTGCGCAGGTCGGACTGGCTGATCCGCCGATCGAGCTGCTGCGCGGCATCGCGGTACGGGCGCTCGCCGAGGGCGAGACGGCGCACAACGAGCCCTTCGACCTCGACCCACCGACGCTGGTGGATGCCCTGCTGGCCGCGGACGCGGCTGGGCGCGCCCAGTAGCTGCCGGGCGGTGGCTGCCGGGCAGCGGGACACTGCGCACCGGCCCGGAGGCCGCATGTTGGCGGGTGACCGGCCACCGACAGGCGACATAAGGGCGACAGAGCTCACGGGGGACCCCATAGCGGCACAACCGCGAGGGACAGTTATCCTTGACAAGAGAATTCCCATCCTCTAGCGAGGCTGACCAGAGGAGGTGGCCGCTGTGAGTCCTGGCGGGTGCTCCAGTAACAGCCGCTTCCTGCTGGTGGACGCCGGCTGACGTTCAGCCCGGCGGCCGGCGTGGTCGGTGCCGTCTCCGCTTTCTGAAGCGGTCCGCACGACCAGTCAGTCCGGCCCGCGTCCATGACACCCAGGTCCTCGTGAGACCCGGGTTTTTCCGGCAGGTGCGGCCGATCAGCGACGTGTCGGTTCGGGCCGCCGTGGGTTCATCTCCTCGCGGCCTGCTCTGGAGTGCGTTTCGGCCTGCCCATGTGCGGCAGCCCGAACGCGGAGGGGACGTCTCCCATGAGCGTGAACACCACCACCCGCCTCGCAGTGCGACGAGGGGCCCACACCGACCGGCTCGACGTGCCGGTCGCCGGACGCTCCCCGCTGATCTCCGCCCGGGTGGATCGTGAATCTCTGAGCCGGGGAGCGGAGACCATCGCCCGTTTCCTCGGCACCGGGCGGTACCTCGCCATTCAGACCTGTGTGGTGATCGTCTGGATTGCGCTCAACGTGGCCATGCCGCTGCTGCGGTGGGACCCTTATCCCTTCATTCTGTTGAACCTGGCCTTTTCCACCCAGGCGGCCTATGCGGCGCCGCTCATCCTGCTCGCCCAGAACCGGCAGGACGACCGGGACCGCGCGTCGCTGGCCGAGGACCGGGCCGCCGCGATCCGGATGCGGGAGGACACCGAGTTCCTGACCCGCGAGGTCGCGGCGCTGCGCCTGGCGCAGAGCGACACGGCCACCCGGCAGTACATGCGGGGCGAGCTGTCGCATCAGCTGGAGTCGCTGCGTGGTGACATCGAGGACCTGATCCGCTCGGCGCTTGTACCGGTGGCGCCGGTGGCGCAACCCCTTGTGGCAACCCCGAACGGGTCCCCGGCGCTTCCGGCCCGCACGGCCGTGGCGGCATCGTCAGCGTCCGGAACGTCAACCGTCGTCCCGCCGACACCCGCGGAGCCAGCTCCGGCCGCCCCTGCCGCGCCGGAACTCGCGCCGTGGGATCGCGCCGGTCAGGGCACCGCGCCCGGCACCGACCCCACGCCGCGGACCGGTGCCCCACCCGAGACGACACCCGCGGACGCGGGTGCCACAGGGGGCCATCTCTTCATTCCGACGCGAACTGGTTCGCGGGGCGGACGAAAGGTGCCTATCCGCACGACCCGCACACGTATCCGAGACACGTGAGCCGAGAAACTCACCAGACGAAGATCGACCGGTAACGTTCGGTAGGTGCACGCCGGCCGCACGCGTCGCCCCTGCCCTCACCAGCCTGCCCCGCACCGCGTCCGGCAGGCGGTCGCCGCGACGGTGGGCGTCGTTGCCACGCTTCTCATCGCGATCACCGTTTTCCCGCCACCCGCCGCGGCGACGTCAGGCCAGGGCCAGGCGAGCACCGGGCAGGCGAGGAGCACCGGGCAGGCGGCGGCCGGTCCGGGTGCTCCTCTTCCGCCCTGGCCGCTGGCCGCCCGGGCGATCCCCGGTGAGCCGCTGGCCGCGGTGCCCCCTGCTGCTCGGCCGGCGGCGACTCCGATACCGGCCGCGGCCGCGGTGACAGCGCCGGCACCCGCGGCAGGGGCGCCAGCCACCTCCGGCGGGCCGGAGGCGGGCGTGTCGCCGCCGGCAGGCATCACCGCCGAAGCCTGGTTGGTCGCGGACGCCACCAGCGGCGCGATCCTCGCCGCCCGTAACCCGGAGCTGCCGGACCTGCCGGCCAGCACGATGAAGATACTCACCGCGCTCGTCGTGCTGCCGAACCTTCCTCCCGACCGCCAGGTGGCGATCAGCGACGAGGCGGCGCGGGTCGACGGCACCCGGGTCGGGCTCGTTCCCGGCGTCCGCTACACCGTGCGTGACCTGGCCACGGCGATGCTCATCGCCAGTGGGAACGACGCCACGGTGGCTCTGGTGGAGGCCGCTGGTGGTCGCCGGGCCGTCCTCGACCGGATGAACCGGCTGGCCGCCGAGCTCGGCGCCCGCGACACCGTGGCCGGGGATCCGACCGGGTTGGACTCCCCCGGCCAGCACACGACAGCCCATGACCTGGCGGTGATCGGCCGCGCGGCGCTCAACCAGCCGGTCGTGCGCGGCTACCTGACAATCCCGCGGGCCTCGCTGCCGGGACGCGGCGGCGAGCGTTTCGCGATCGCGAACCACAACGCGCTGATGGGCACCTATGACGGCACCATCGGGATCAAGAACGGCTACACCGTGGCGGCCGGCGCCACGTTCGTCGGCGCGGCTACCCGCAACGGCCGTACCCTGATCGTCTCTCTGCTGCGCACGGTCCCCGCCTATGCGGCGGATGCGCGGGCGCTGCTCGACTGGGGCTTCGCCCATGCGGCGGACGTTCGGCCGATCGGCCGCCTGGCCGACCCGGCCGAGCCCGGCGGCGCCGCGGCCGCGGCGGGCGAACCGGGTCTGTCCGGCGACGCCGGCGAGGGTTCCGCGGGCGCTGCCGAGACGGCGGGCGGCAGCAGCGCCGGTGATCCTGCCGACGCCAGCGACAGCGGTGACCGCGGTGACGGCCAGACCGGACCGGCGGAGGTCTCGCGGGCCGGCAGTGTCGGAACGGTGACCTGGCTGGCCCTGGCCGTCACCATCGCCGCGACCGTGCTGACCCTCGCCGGGCGCGCCCGCCGCCGAGCTCCCACTCCCCGCCGGGGCGCCCGGCACGCCACCCGCACCGCCACCCGCACCGCCGCCCGACCAGCCCGCGGCCGGAGCCGTGGCCCCGGCCCGTCATGGGAGCCCGCACCCCCGCCGGGCCACCTTCCCGGCCACCGCCGTCAGCCCGGCCACAGCAGCAACCACAGCCGCAGCAGCGCCCGTGACCACGATCGCGACTACGGCGTCCGGCACGGTGACAGGGTTACGAGTCGGGTTGCGACTCGGCAGCGGATGGCACGCGACGCGGCTGGAGGGCAGCCCTGGCGAGTCCGGCCGGACGCCTCGACCGGCTCCGGCGAGACAGTGGCGCGTACCCGGTCGCGCCAGAGCCCGCCCCGCCCGCCCGACGGCCCCCGGCACCTGGTCGGGCTTCCCTCGCTACGTCCTGTACCGCAGCAGGACGAGGCCGAGGGCGAGGGCGAGGATCGACGGCACCTCGAGACTCCGCCCTACGGAACCGTCCGCTCGCCCGCCCCGTAGCCACCCCGTACCTCCGCGAGGTCAGCGCCCGGCAGGAGTCCGATCGCGGTGGTGGGCAGCCTGCCGGCGGCGCAGCCAACGCTGCCGCCAGGACCCGACCTGGCCGGCCGTCCCGCCGGTGGGCGGCCGGTCAGCCTGACCGCGGCCAGGCTGACCGCGGCCAGCCGTCCGGCCGGGCGGCCCCACCGCGGGCGTGCCGTCGGGGCCTGGGCCCGGGGCCTCTGGTGTGCCACCGTGGGCCGCCGCTGCACGCTCGTCCACGGACGTGGCCGGTCGGCCGTCGCCAGTGGCCGGCACGCGTACGTGTCCGTCCACGGGGGGGTCCTGGGAGCTGTCCGTGGAGGCTGTGCCGGAGGGGTCGACGTCCGAGTCGAAGGGCGCCGTCACGGCCCAGGCCGCGACGAACAGCATCCACCGCATCATGATGTTGATCCAGATGAGCAGCCCGACGATGACGGCGAACGCCCCGTACACCGGGTTGGACGTCGTCTGGCCGACCAGCCAGGTCCCGAGGAGCTTCAGCAGCTCGACGCCGAGGGCGCCCAGCAGGGCCGCCCGCAGCACCCGGTGACGGTTCGTGTGCTCCGGCAGCCGCCAGAAGATGTAGACGAACACGACCATGTCGAGGACCAGGGCGAGTCCGACCGCGAGAACGCCGGTGACCCAGGCTGCGGCGGTGTTCCCCTCGAGCCCGATCCAGCGCAGAAACCAGCCGGTGGCCGAGGTCGCGAGGCTGGTCACGACCAGCGATGCGAGCAGGGCGAGCCCGAGGCCGGCGAGGATCGCGACGTCCTTGAGTCGCCGCAGCACGAAGTTCCCGGTCTCCAGGCTCTGGTGCCAGATGATCCGGATGCTGTCACGCAGCGCGGACAGCCAGGCGAGGCCGGCGAGCAGCAGACCGGCCAGACCGATCAGGCCGGCGCCGACCTTCGCGTTGCCGATGCTCGCGACATCCAGGCGGTCGGCGAGACCGGGCAGATAGTCGTTGATCTTCTCCACGATCTTTGCCTGGGCGTCCGGATAGGCGTCCACCACGAAACCGGTGATCGAGAACACCAGCGCCATGATCGGGAAGAAGGAAAGGAAAGCGAAGTACGTCGTGGACGCGGCGACACGGTCACCGCCATCCCCCGTGTAGCGGCCGTAGGCGCGTATCGCGTGGTCGATCAGCGGGCGTCGGCGGCGCACCTCGCCGACGGCATCGCCCACCGAGGCCACGCCTGACTTCACTGCATCCCGTCGTCCTGCCACGTCGGCCTGCCACCCCCGCATGCAAACGGAAAACGACGCAACTGGCGCCAGGCGCAGTCATCTCCGCGTTCGTAGAGCTCGAAACCTGTCACCTCGAACTGCGCACGGTATTTGGCCAGCAACTCGGCGGCGCGATCCATCGACTCCTCGTCGATGTCGTGGGCGACGGTCACATGTGGGTGGTACGAGAACCGGGTCGGGCGATCCAGCGGGCCGGACCGGACAGCCTTCTCCAACAGCTCGCAGCAGGAGATTCCCATCGCGAGGGTCACGAACACCACCGGCGACAACGGGCGGAAGGTCCCGGACCCGCGCAGGTGGATGACGAACGGCTCGCCGCCGGCGGCGACCTCGGCCAGGTGACGTTCGATGGCCGGAAGCTGGGCGATCGGCACTTCGGTAGGGCCGAGCAATGTGATGTGCGGCACGATGAGTGCCGCGTTGGGGTCACCCACCCGTCTGCGCCAGTCCCGGAGTTCTGTGCGGAATGGCTCCGGGATTCCGATGGCCACTCCGATGGAGCGCACGGAGTCCATCACCTGGCGCCGTTCCCGGCCGCCCGTGCGGCGGCTGACCAGGTGGCACGGGACAAGCTCTGCCGACCTACCATGGCGCCATCATGGCCCACGAGACCACGCTGTCTCCTCGGGACCAGAGATGACCTCGCTCCGCTGTCGGACGTGGACGAATCGCACCAGGTCAGCCTTGCCGACCGTGTCCACGGGATGACAGATCGGCCAGACCGGGCGGGTAGATCAGGCCCCGGAATCCGCACCCACGCCGAGCTCGGCGAGGACCCCCGCGGACAGCTCCGGCCACGCCGCGGCGGCCCATTCGCCGAAGTCCCGGTCGGTCAGCGCGACGCAGGCCACGGATGCCTCCGGGTCGACCCACAGGAAGGTCCCCGACCGGCCGAAGTGGCCGAAGGTCCGCGGGCTGTTGGCCGGAGCCGTCCAGTGCGGGCTCTTGTGCCCGCGGATCTCGAACCCGAGACCCCAGTCGTTCGGGTTCTGCGCTCCGAAGCCGGGCAGGATGCCGTGCAGGCCCGGGAAGGCGACCGACGTCGCCCGTTCGAACGTCGCCGCCGACACCAGGGTCGGCGCGAGCAGTTCGGCCGCGAACGCGGTCACGTCCGCCAGCGTCGCCAGCACCCCGAAGGCCGGCGAGCCGGTCAGGGCCGCCGCCTTCATGCCGAGCGGGACGAAGACGGCCTCGGCGAGGTAGGTCGCGAACGGAATGTCGGTGACCTGCTCGAGGTGACGTCCGAGCTCGTCGAAACCGGCGTTGGAGTAGATCCGGCGGGTGCCCGGTCGGGCCAGCACCCGGCTGCTGGCGAACGCCAGGCCCGACGCGTGCGCCAGCAGGTGCGCGACAGTCGACCCCTCCGGCCCGGCCGGGTCGTCGAGGGCGAGGGCTCCCTCCTCCACCGCGACGAGCAGCGCATAGGCGCTCATCGTCTTGGAGACCGAGGCGAGCCGGAACGGCACCTCCGGATCGCCGCTGATGCCGACCTGGCTGACCCCCTCGTCGCCGTGCCGCAGCACGACGGCCGCGGCTGTTCCGACGGGCCAGTGGTCCAACTGCCGGAGCGCGTCCATGCCCGGCACTCTACGAACTGGCCCGGCTCCGGGCCGGCTCCGGCACCCGAGCCGGTTCTGGCCGGGTACCGCACGAAACCGGTGCCCGGTCGGCGTCTCCTGCCGGGCTGCGACACTTGCGGACGTGCCCGACCCAGTATCCAGCCCGCACCCGCACGCCAGGCCCGGAGCGGGGGGCGGCGAGCCCCCTCTGGACCTGCTTGTCGTGGGCGGTGGCCCTGCCGGCAGTGCTGCCGCGCTGCGGGCGCTGCAGCTGCGTCCCGAGGCCCGGGTTCTGATCGTCGACGCCGCGGAGTTTCCCCGCGACAAGACCTGCGGCGACGGCATCGCCCCGCACGGAGTGGACGTCCTGCGCGCGCTCGGAGTCACCGACGTGACCCGCGGCTACCGTCCGGTGGACCGGATGCGGCTGCGCACCCCCGGCGGCGCCGAGGTCGCGACCCCCTCCGAACGGGCCACCCATGTGATCCCCCGGGAGGTCTTCGACGCGCGGCTGATGGCCGCCGCCAGGGCCCGCGGCGCCGCCTTCGCCCGCCGGCGGGTCCGGGCGCTGGAGATCGTCACCGGTGACGGTGCGGAGCCGGTCGTCGCCGTCGACGGCGGCGCGCTGCGTGCCCGCGTCGTGATCGGCGCCGACGGCGCGCACTCGGCCGTGCGCCGGGCGCTCGGCATCGCGCCGAACCCGCCAGAAGGGCTCGCCATCGCCGTACGCGCCTACGCCGACGCGCCCAAGGACGACCGGCCACCCGAGCAGCTCATCGACATGACGGACGAGGGCTGGCCGGCGTACGCCTGGTCGTTCCCGATCGGTGACGGCCGGGCCAACATCGGCTACGGCATGCTCCGCTCGCGGCTGCGCGACAGCGACGGCACGCCGAAGGCCGTCCTGCACGGGACGCTCGCCCGCATGCTCCCGGACACCCCGGCCTACGAGGGCACGCTGCGGGCGCATCACCTGCCGCTGTCCACCCACCGCCCCCGGCTGCCGGACGGACCGGTGCTGCTCGCCGGCGACGCCGCGTCCCTCATCAACCCGCTGACCGGTGAGGGGATCTACTACGCGCTGCTGTCCGGCTCGCTCGCCGGCCAGGCGGCGGTCACCGCGCCCGGGCCGGCTGCGGGACAGGCCTACCGGCGCGCCCTGGGCCGGGAACTCGGCCGGCATCTGAGACACACCACGCTGCTCGCCGACCTCGCCGGCCGCCACCGCCCACTGATGGACGCGGCGGTGCGCTCGGCCAGCCGGCGGACCGAGCTCTACGACAGCCTCGTCGAGCTGGGGCTGGGCAAGGGGACGATCCCCGCCGGGTCGCTGGCACGGCTCGCCGCCCGCCGCGCCGCACGCGGCCTGCGCGGCCGGCACTGACCTCCTGCTGCCTGCTGCCTGCGCCCGGACGTCGGCCCACAGGCCCCGAGACGCGGGCGGTGCGGGCTGTGGGCCGACGCGGTCGTACGTGATCGTGCGGTGTTTCGGTGCTGCGGTGCTGCGGTGCTGCGGTTTCGGTGGTTCGGGGGTCGTGCCTACAGGCTGGCGACGTCCGCCTGCTTGGCGCGCACGGCCTCCGCCGCGGTCTTCAGCGCGGCCAGCTCGCTGTCGGTCAGGTCGATCTCGACGACCTTCTTCACCCCACCGGCACCGATCTGCGCCGGCACGCCGAGGTAGACGTCCGAGATGCCGAACTCACCCTGCACCCAGGCACAGACCGGCATCAGCACGCCGGAGTCCTCGGCGATGGCCTTGACCATGCGCGCCGCGGCCGCGGACGGGGCGTAGTAGGCCGACCCGGTCTTGAGCAGCGCGACGACCTCCGCGCCACCGTTGCGGGTGCGGTCCACGAGCTCGTCGATCTTCGCGGCCGGCAGCAGGTCGCTCAGCGGCTTGCCGTCGACGGTGCACTGCGAGGGCACGGGGACCATCGTGTCGCCGTGCGACCCCAGCGTCAGCGTCCGCACCGACGCGACCGGGACGCTCAGCGTCTCCGCCACGAAGTTGGTGAAGCGGGCGGTGTCGAGCATGCCCGCCTGGCCGATCACTCGCGACCGCGGGAAGCCCAGGACGTTGGCGGCGAGCGCGGTCATCTCGTCGAGCGGGTTGGAGACCACGACGACGACCGCGTCCGGCGACGTCTTCGCGATGTTCTCCGACACCTGACGAACGATCTTGGCATTGACCTCGATGAGGTCCATGCGGCTCATCCCGGGCTTGCGGGGCAGGCCGGCCGTGATGACGACGACATCGGAACCGGCGGTGTCGGCGTAGTCGTTGGTCCCGACGACCTTCGTCTCGAAGCCCTCGATCGACCGGGACTGGTTCAGGTCGAGCGCCTGGCCCTGCGGCTTGCCCTCGACGATGTCCGTCAGCACGACCGTGTCGAAGATGTTGTACTCAGCCAGTCGCTGCGCGGTCGTCGAACCGTAGAAACCGGCCCCTACGACAGTGACTTTTCCCGGCATTGGACTGATCAGCTCCCCAGTATCGCGATGATCGCCAAGGCGATCTCGGCGGTGCCCACGGCGGGGTCGGTACGCGCCGACGAAAAGGTCGCAGGTGACCGACGTGCCCTCGTCCGATCGGATCGGCGGCGGCCTCGCCATCCCCGAGGGGGAGGCCGGTCGATGCGGGCCGGGTGCCGCCGCCGGGTATCAGGGCTACGTGACGGTTCGCCATAGGCGCGGTTCGCCCCGCTCATCTGGGCACGGTTGTCCGATGACCTGCCGAGGCTATCGCGCGAGTCGGACAGACGGCAGGGGACGGCGACGCGCGCCACGTCGCCCGGGCCCGGCCCCCGGACGCCCGCCGACGGCCGACACAGCCGGTAACGGGCCGGACCTCGACCCCAGCAGCCGGTTTCCGCCTCCGGACCCGGTCACCCGCCGACGTGGGGAACCGCCAGGGTGAGGACGATCACAGCCGTACCCAGCACGACGAGGGTGACAGTGTCGAACAGCCGGCCACGGACGGCCAGCATGCCGACTTTCGGGGTGGGAAGACACAGACGCAGCACGGCCCCCACCAACATCACGCCACCCACGGTGAGGATGCCTCGCCGCCAGTGATCCTGGGAGACGAAGAAGAAGCCCAGCCCGACGCCGGCCAACACCCCCGCGAAGAGCACCCGGCCGAACCGCCCGCCGGGCATCGCCCCCGGCCCACCCGCACCCTCCGACCCGGACCCGGCCTGACCCGTCTGACCCGTCCGACGAGGCTGCTCGGCCGCCTGACCTTGGCCTACGGCGGGGTGCTGCGGATGACTCCCACGCCCGCCCGGCCCTCGCACCGTCGGCGGGGCGGCGGTCTCCGGTGACGCGGCGCCCGGTGGCCGTCTGTGGGCCGACCGCCCGTTCGGAGCCCACGGGCCCGGCCCACCCGCATCCGGGGCCCGCACCTGCGGCGCCCGGGTGTCCCGAGCCCACCTGTCCGGCGGTCGGGCCTCCTCGCGGTGATCCGGACGCCACCCCGGCGGGACCCGCCCAGCCGGCGGCGCCGCACCCGGTGATGCTGTGCCCGGCGATGCTGTGCCCGGCGATACTGTGCCCGGCGACCGCGCTTCGGGTGGCGGCCGGCCGCCCGGGCGCTCGCCCGGTGCCCGGGAACGGCGGCGCGGCAGGTCCTGCCCACCGTCGGCGCCCTGGTGGTTCCGTGCCACCGGTGGCCCCCAGGCCCCGGAGCCCCGCCCCGCTCCCTCGTCGCCCCACCCGGGCGGTCCGTTCCACCCGTCTGGCGCGCTGCCGCTCACCTGCTCCCGCCTCCTCGGCCCGTTCCCCCGCCGCGCCGCGCTGCCGGGTGCGGGTCGCGGGGAACGGCCACTCCGAGCCCACACAGTAGGCGCCGTCCACCCGCCGCGGACAGGCAGCCACCCGCCCCACCGACTCCGCCGACCGACGGCGCGCCGCCCCGTGACAGCCAGCCCGGGTCGGCGCCGGAAAGGCGGGCCATCAGCCCCGGGAGCAGCCGACGAACAGCCGGTTCCTCCCGGGCAACCGGCCCGGGATCACCGGAACCGACCAGTGCCGCGATGGCTCCAGCGTGGTACCCCGTCCGAGTATCTCCGGGTCTGCGGACGCCAACGTCATCACAACACGAACACTCGTCGCGCCTGCCGCTCCGATTCGCCCTCGAGCCGCGGAACCCGCTGGCCAACGGCACTCCTCAGCACCCACAGGGAATTCGAGGCCCTACCGAAGCACACATCATGCACTATGGGCGGCCATCCCGGGCCATCCCACCACCAACGACATAGCCCCCCCGAGTGCACACGTCGTGCGCGGCTGGGGGAGACTGCCGCCGCGGTCCCCAAATGGTAGGGAGTTCGACGTGGCAGACGAATCGCCGCACAGCAAGAAGCTTCAGGAACTGATGTTCCGGGCGTGGGAAACCTTCGGGGACGCCCGCCATCTCGACAGTGATGACCGGGTCTTCGTGCAGGCGCTCGCGCGCCAGACCGCGGACCGCATCTCCGTCCTTTACGGGGCGAGCTGGCGAGAGGCGCTCGACTGGGTGGCGCAGCGGTACGTGCCCACTGCGGATCTGCCGGGCGGAACGACGCCGGCGGCACCGACCAGCGCGTCCTCGAACGGCAGCCCGGCCGTGCCCCGGCGCGGGACGGCTGCCGCCGAGGTCGGTTCGACCTCCTGACCGCCGCCCCGGCCGCA
Source organism: Parafrankia elaeagni (assembly GCF_000374165.1). Taxonomy (GTDB): domain Bacteria; phylum Actinomycetota; class Actinomycetes; order Frankiales; family Frankiaceae; genus Parafrankia; species Parafrankia elaeagni. The sequence continues at coordinate 28,548 of NZ_KB893748.1, read as the reverse complement.
CTACGGCCCGGTTTATCCCCGGCCTGCCCCCTCCCGCGCCCACGGTCCCGCCGTAGCCCGCAGTAACGGGCGACGGCCGGTCCAGGCGGGGCAGGTTCCGGACGGGTACGAACCGCGCGCTGCGGACGTCCCGCCCCCGCCCCGGTATCACCGTGTACCGGCGTTTCGGTGTACCGGTGTCTCGGTGTCTCGGTGTACCGGTGTCAGTGCGCGAAGTGGCGCACCCCGGTGAAGTACAGGCTTACTCCGGCCTCGCGGGCGGCAGCGATGACGCTTTCGTCGCGCACCGAGCCACCGGGTTCGACGACCGCGCGCACGCCGGCGTCGGCAAGCACCTGGAAGCCGTCCGGGAACGGGAAGAACGCGTCGCTGGACGCCACCGCGCCCTTCGCCCGGTCACCGGCGCGGGAGACGGCCAGGCGGGCGGCGTCGACCCGGTTGACCTGGCCCATCCCGACGCCGACAGTCGCTCCGGCCGAGGCGAGCAGGATGGCGTTCGACTTGACCGAGCGCACCGCGCGCCAGGCGAAGCCGAGGTCGGCGAGAGTGGCCTCGTCCACCGGAGAGCCTGCTTCCAGGGTCCACCCGGACGGGTCGTCGCCCGCGGCGTCGAGGGCGTCGCGGGACTGCAGTAGCAGACCACCGGAGATCTGCCGCAGCTCCACGCCCCGTGGGTGGAGCGGGGGCGCGCAGACGAGGAGCCGGATCGACGGTTTGCGGGAGAGGATCTCCACGGCGCCGGGCTCGTAGTCGGGCGCGACGACGACCTCGGTGAAGATCTCGGCGATCTGCTCGGCCAGCTCGACGCTGACCTGGCGGTTCACCGCGATGACGCCGCCGAAGGCGGACACCGGGTCGCAGGCGTGTGCCCTGCGGTGCGCTTCGGCCGCGGTCGCGGCGACGGCGATGCCGCAGGGGTTGGCGTGCTTGATGACCGCGACAGCCGGGTCGGCGAAGTCGAACACCGAGCGCCAGGCGGCGTCCGTGTCGGTGTAGTTGTTGTACGACATGGGCTTTCCGTGCAGCTGCCGCGCGGAGGCGAGCCCGCCGCCGCCGTCCTCACCGACGTACAGCGCGGCCCGCTGGTGCGGGTTCTCGCCGTAGCGCAGCACGCTGGTCCGGTGCCACTGTGCCGCGAGCACATCCGGCCAGCCGGTCTCCTGCGCCGTCTCGTCAGGTGCCAGCGCACTGGCGAACCAGGATGCCACCGCCGCGTCGTAGGACGCCGTGTGCGCGAAGGCGCGGGCCGCGAGCCGGCGCCGGGTGGGCAGGTCGTAGCCGGATCCGCGGACGGCGGCGGCGAGGTCGCCGTAGTCACCCGGAGAGACGACCACCGCCACGGAGGCGTGGTTCTTCGCGGCTGCCCTCAGCATGGCCGGCCCACCGATGTCGATCTGCTCGATCGCCTCGTCCTCGCTCGCGCCGGAGGCGACGGTCTCCCGGAACGGGTACAGGTTGACCACAAGAAGATCGAAGGGCTCGATGTCGAGCTCCGCCAGGACGGCGGCGTGCTCGGCGTTGCGCAGGTCGGCCAGCAGGCCGGCGTGCACGCGGGGATGCAGCGTCTTCACTCGGCCGCCGAGTACCTCCGGGAACCCGGTGACGGTGCTGACCGGTGTGACGGCCACGCCGAGGCGGGCCAGGCTGTCGGCCGTCGAGCCGGTGGACACCACCTCGACACCGGCGTCGACGAAGGCCGCGGCAAGCTCCTCCAGCCCGCTCTTGTCGTACACGCTGACCAGCGCGCGGCGCAGCCGGCGGTGGCCGGTGGCCACCAGCTCACCCGAGGCGTCGACCCGCGACGCACCACCCGGAACCGCTCCGCCGCCCGTGCCGCCCTGCCCGACCTCGGTCGTCGACGCCCCCGACATGACCCCTCCTGAACCGTTCACGATGCCTCCGTTGGCATGAGCTTCCACCGCTGCGACCTCGGGGGCCGGACCGCCCGACGCGGTGGTTCCCGACGGCCTGCCCTCCCATGAGAGCTCACCGCGGACGAACCGGCCGATCGCTGCGACGAAGAGGCCACGCTCCACGGCCTGGATCCGGGCCCGCAGACTGTCCTCGTCGTCCTCGGGGCCGACCGGGACAGCTGCCTGCTCGATCACCGGCCCCGTGTCGACGCCCTCGTCCACCCAGTGCACCGTCACCCCGCTGATCCGCACTCCGGCGGCCAGCGCGTCACGCACAGCGTGCGCTCCCGGGAAGGCCGGGAGGAGGGACGGATGGGTGTTCACCGTCGGGAAGCGACCGATGACCTGCGATCCGAGGATCTTCATGTAGCCCGCGAGCACCAGCAGATCCGGGTCGAAGCCGGCGATCCGCTCGGCGGTGGCCGCGTTGAACGCCGCCCGGTCGGCACAGTCCTCCAGCCGCACGGTGAACACCGGCACGCCGGCGGCCTCGGCACGCCGCTGCGCGAGGGTGCCCGCCCGGTCCGTACCCACCGCGACCACGCGCGCGTCGAACGCCTCGTCCGCGCACGCGTCCAGGATCGCCTGCAGCGTGGTGCCCGCCCCCGAGGCAAGGACCACTAGACGTGCGGGCACACAACCCTCCGTGAATCATGAAACGACCGGCTCCACCGGCGGTGGCCTACCGGGTACGCGCCCCCGCCAGCACGGGCCCGGAGCGGCAACGGTCCGAATGTACTTTCTCGGTGCCCCAGACACGCCGGACCAGCACGGAACGCACCCGGCACACCAGCCGTGCCGCCAACGACGGGTGCACTGCCGCGTACCCGAGGAGGCGCCCTCAGGCAGCCCAGCCGCCGCCCCAGCCCGCCTCCGGACCGTCCTGGTGCACCATCACCGCGGCCGGCGACCGCACCCAGTCGACGTCGGGGCCGGGGCCGTCACAGGCACGGCGGCTGCGCACCCCGGCGGCGCCGGCCGCATCCGGACCCACCGCGTCATCACCATCCGTGAGGAGGCCACCGTTCTCGCGACGGTACCGGCGAAGGGCACCGCCGACGCCGGTGGCCGGCGGTGTCCGCCCGGGAGCGGCGTCGGCCACGGCCCCCGCCTCGCCGAAGTCCAGCCCGTCCAGCAGATCGCCCGGCCGGCAGTCGTAGAGCTCCGCGAGCCGCGTCAGCGTCAGCGCGGACGGCGCCCGGCCACCCCGCGCCGGCCAGACCTCCCAGTAGGAGATCACTTTTCCCGTCTTCACCGCGCCGGCACCGGGCCACCGCTCGTTCCACCGGCGGGCGACGTCCTCCTGGGTCCAGCCGTGTGCCAGCCGGTACGCGACGCGGGCGTTGAGCCCGTGGCCACGGCGCAGCTCCAGGGCGATGCGCCGATAGCTCCAGCCGAGCCCGCGCAGCCGGGCCGACTCGGCCCGCAGCGCCTTCGAGGTGCGTGGCATCCCACCTCCCAGATCTGATCAACAGGAGCCGGAAGTTACCGGATGGGGCCGACATTCCGGTCCGGGCCGGCCCACGCCCGTCCGACTCCTACGATGTCGTCCAGGGACGAGCCCCGGACCGCCGAAGGCCGGCTGCGCCGCGGGGAAACGGAGAGATCGGTGTCCAACCCGCCTGATCACGACCCCGTCGGCCCGCCGGGATCCGTCCCGGCGCCAGGCTGGCAGGGCCACCACGAGACACCGCCCGGCAGGCCGGGCCGGCGGGAGGCATCGCCCGGCAGGCCGTTCCCGGACGGCATCCTCGCCCGCTACACCCGTCGCGGCACCGACCCCGGCCAGCTGCCGCCGCCCGGCCGCGGCACGGGGCGGCTGGCCCTGGCGCTGGGTGCGCTCGCCCTGGTCACGAGCGTCTTCATCATCGGCGGGGTGATCGGCCTCGCCGCGATCGTGGCGGGCATGCGGGCACGCGCCCACGCCCGGCGCAGCCGGGGTGACGACGTCCGGAGCAGCCGGGGCGGCAGGGGCGGCAGGGGCGGGGAGGCCGCGGGTGCGGGCGGTGGCACCGGAACCGTGGGGCTGGCCCTCGGCGCGCTGTCGCTGCTGATCGCGTTCACCGTCGCCAGCGGGATGTGGGTCTTCTACGATCGGCACGGCGACGATCTGCACGACTATCAGGAGTGCCGGCGCGGTGCCCGCTCCGCCCAGGAGCTCGACGACTGCAGCCGCCGTTTCAACGACGCCGTCCGCACCGATCCCACCTCGAACGGCTGACCGGCGCGGCGCGCCGCCAGTTCCGCCACGCAGGACACGAGCACGGCCACCACCGCGAGCTCCGCGGCCGCGGCCAGGCCCACCGACCACGCCGTCGGCCCGAAACGCATCGACTCGCCGCCCACCCGGCCGGCGGAAAGCGCCGCGGCGAACATCATCAGCAGCCCGCTGACGCCCGCCGCGACGAGTATGCGGCCCAGCCGGCTCCGGTGGCCGGCCCCCGGTGTTCCGCGCCGCACCGACACCGCGAGCATGGTCCCGGCGATGACGGGCACGACGGCCAGCACCAGCCAGCCGCCCCGGGGCAGTGGGCCGGGCGGCAGCGCCGCGAACACCGGCAGGTCGGGAAGCAGCGCCACGTGTACCTCGTCGGGCCGTACGAAGCCGCCGCCGGTCCCGAACCCCGGGCCGAGGGTGTAGGCCAGCGACCACAGGACGAGGTTGGGCAGGATCGCGAGCTGGACCGCCGCCAGGCCGACCCCGCCGACGACGCCGGCCTCGAGCTCGCGGTCCGTCGCCGCGATCTCCGGAAGGGTGGCGGCCAGGACCAGCGCCACTCCGAACGCCGACACGGCGATCATCGAGGTGACCGCGGCCAGTGCCGACGCGACGGGCACCCGCACGGAGCCTGGCAGCGAGCGCCAGGCCGCCCGCAGCGCCCCGTAACCGGACAGCACGCCGATCGTCGCACCCGTCAGGCTGAACGACAGCGCTCCGACGAGCACCGAGAAGATGTCCGGACGAGCCGCCGGCGCCGACACGATCAGAGCGATCACGAGGACGAGGACCGTCTGGGTGCCTGCCACCAGAGCGACGTCGCGGGCCACAGCACCCCACGGCGGCGGCGTCTCGACCCGCGGCGGGCGGGCCGGCCGAAGGCCGAGGCCCCGGGGCCGCGGACCCCGCTCCGGTGGGAGTCGCTCGAGGCCGGCGGTGGCCGTCCGGTGACCGGCGGTCGTCGCCGCGAGGATCGGCAGGAGTGCGAGGCCGAGGGGGAGCAGGTCGACCGGTCCGCCCGGCAGGCGCACGGTGGCGCCGTGTGCGAGCAGCCACAGGTCCGCACCGATTCGCGAGGCGTCCTGCGGCCCGGCGGACGAGCCGGTGTCCGTCCCCCACACGACGAGCACGATGAACTGGATGAGAACGAGGCCGGCTGCGCTGGTCGCCACGGCGCTCACCACCGAGCGGCCGTGGCGCGCCCAGGCCGCCGGCAGGGGGCCGGGCATGACCTGTTCCTCGGTCAGATGGCTTCCGGGCCGCGCCCCCGGGGCAGCTCCGGTCGGCACACCGGAGTTTCGGAGGGAAGCAGCCACGCCGGCAGGCTTGCACGGACGGAGGACCACTTCCGGGACAACACGCCGGGATTACTGAGAACGACTCACGTCGGTAACAGGACAGGGAGAAAACCCCACGCCGGCAGGCCGGGCCGATAAGGTTCCCGGCCCTGTGCCCCCACTCAGGTGGTGTGTTCACCGGCCGCCCGGCCGCCGCCTGTGCGGCGGCTGCCCCTCAGCCGCGCGCCAAACGCCTACGGCCCCAAACGCCTACGGTTCCAAGCGCCTACGGTTCCAAGCGCCTACGGCCGCTGCGAGCGCCGCCTGGCCCAGGCGCAGGCAGCCAACTCGGCGCTGGTGCCCGCCAGGGCCGCGTACAGCCCGGCACCGGCGATGGCAGGCATCCGCGTCCTGCCCGCCATGGAGCGGGCGGGCAGGACCGGATCGACAAAGGCGGGCATCGTCAGCCAGACGACCACGACGGCCAGCACCGCGACGCCGGCCACCAGTGCGGCCGTGCCGGCGGCCGGCACCGGGAGCCGCCCGCGAGCGGCCGCCCGGCCCAGGACGGGGACCCGGCTCGACGCCGCCGGCAGGACGACCACGGAGGTCAGCCCGACACCGAGGGCCATCGCCAAGATCGCCGCAGGGCCGAGATCCGACCCGGCGGCGGAGCTCCGGTAGGAGCTGTCGACCGGGACGGACCAGGGCAGGAAGACCGACAGGCCGACCAGGAGACCACCAGCGAGGATTCCTGCCCTGGCCAGGCCAGGACCGAACTGCTTGCCGGAACGCGCACCGGTGCCCTCGGTCATCGGAACCGCGGGGGGTGGTGGGGGCCGGCGGATCGGCTCAGCGGTCGGAGGGCGGCTGACCATAGCCGGGCTGCTGCTGGCCATAGCCACCCTGGGGCGGCTGACCGTAACCCTGCGGGGGCTGCTGGCCGTAGCCACCCGTCGGGGGCTGCCCGTAGCCGGGCTGCTGCTGACCATAACCAGGCTGCTGCTGGCCATAGCCGCCCTGGGGCGGCTGACCGTAGCCCTGCGGGGGCTGCTGGCCGTAACCCTGCGGGGGCTGCTGGCCGTAGCCACCCGTCGGGGGCTGCCCGTAGCCGGGCTGCTGCTGGCCGTACGGCTGCCCGTACCCGGCGGGCGGCTGGCCGTAGGGCGGCTGGTTCTGACCCGGGTAGCCACCACCGGACGGAGGGGGGCTGCCGGCGGCACCGGACCCGGCGCGCAGGTTCAGCACGTTGAACACCGTCTGCACGATGGCCGCGATGAGGACGATGAACAGGCCGAAGGAGGGCCCGCCGTCGTAGCTGCTCGGGACGGACGGGTAGGCGATCCACCGGATGATGATCAGGAGTACCGCCAGGCCGGACGCACCGGCCAGCACCGCGGTCAGCGGGACGGGCAGCGTGGGCAGACGCAGGTTCGCGAACGTCAGCGCCGCGACGAGGCCCGCCACCGCGATCAGCAGCAGGATCGCCAGCCAGCCCCAGAACCAGCCTCCTGGATCGGTGCTCCATCCGCTGAAGCTGTTCGAAACGGATGAGCCGAAGAAGTCCGTGCTAATGGAGAACCACGGCAGGAAACTGAAGATGAACGTTGCGGCGCCGGCGCCGATCACACCGACGTCGTTGGTCGCGACGCTACGACCACCGATTTGTACCACGACAGGAATCCCCACTTCGTCTGGTCGGTCGGTCAGGTGGGCCGACCATCTTCCCACGACCCATCCTGACCGCAACAGGAGTCTTACAGCAAGGCCGCAAGACGGAAAGCGTTCGCGTCCGCGCCCCCCGCCCCGCGACCCAAAAACTCCTGGACCGCCCGACGCGGGGGCCTCCCTCGTGGCAGAAGAAGACCCCCCGCGAACAGTGTTACAGCGACCGCATGATGTCAGCCATCAGCCGTGCGGTTTCGCTCGGGGTCTTGCCGACGCGCACGCCGGCCTTCTCCAGAGCCTCCTTCTTCGCCTGCGCAGTGCCCGAGGAGCCGGAGACGATGGCGCCGGCGTGGCCCATCGTCTTGCCCTCCGGGGCGGTGAAACCCGCGACGTAGCCGACCACGGGCTTCGTCACGTGCGCCTCGATGTGGGCCGCCGCGCGCTCCTCGGCATCTCCGCCGATCTCGCCAATCATGACGATCGCCGCGGTGGCGGGGTCGGCCTCGAAGGCGTCGAGGGCATCAATATGTGTCGTCCCGATGACAGGGTCGCCACCGATACCGACGCACGTGCTAAACCCGAACTCACGAAGTTCGTACATCATCTGGTAGGTGAGCGTGCCACTCTTGCTCACCAGACCGATCCGCCCACCCGGGGTGATGTCGGCGGGGATGATGCCGGCGTTCGACACCCCAGGACTTGCGATACCCGGGCAGTTCGGGCCGATGATCCGAGTCGTGCCCTTTGACTGGGAGTAGGCAAAGAACTCGGTCGTGTCGTGGACCGGCACGCCCTCGGTGATCACCACGGCGAGCGGGATCGCGGCGTCGACGGCCTCGATCGCGGCGTCCTTCGTGAACTTCGGCGGAACGAAGATCACGGAGACGTTGGCGCCGGTCTCGGCCATCGCGTCGGCGACCGACCCGAAGACCGGGACGCCTTCGACCTGCTGGCCGACCTTGCGCGCGTTGACGCCGGCGACGACCTTCGCGCCGGACGCCAGCATCCGCCGGGTGTGCTTGCTGCCCTCGCCGCCGGTGATGCCCTGCACCACGATGCGGCTGTTCTCGTCGAGCCAGATAGCCATCGGTTGTGTCCTCCGACCCAGGTCAGGCCGCGGCCGCGGCGAGCTCGGCGGCGAGCTTCGCCGCGCCGTCCATCGTGTCCACCGGCTTGACCACCGCGAGGTTGGCCTCCTTCAGGATCCGGCGGCCCTCCTCGGCGTTGTTGCCGTCAAGGCGCACCACCAGCGGGGTGGTGACGTTCCCGACGATGGAGAGAGCCTGGACGATGCCGTTCGCGACGGCGTCGCACGCGGTGATGCCGCCGAAGATGTTGACGAAGACACTCTTCACGGACGGGTCACTCAGAATGATCGACAGACCGTTCGCCATGACCTCGGCGGAGGCGCCACCACCGATGTCGAGGAAGTTCGCGGGCCGCTGGCCACCGAACTCCTCACCGGCGTAGGTCACGACGTCCAGCGTCGACATGACGAGGCCCGCACCGTTGCCGATGATGCCGACCTGGCCCTCGAGCTTGACGTAGTTGAGGCCCTTCTCCTTCGCCTTCTGCTCCAGCGGGTCGACCGCGCCGACGTCGACGAGCTCGGCGTTCTCCGGGTGCCGGAAGTCCGCGTTCTCGTCCAGGCTGACCTTGCCGTCGAGCGCGATGACCCGGCCGTCACCGGTGAGGATCAGCGGGTTCACCTCGACCAGCGTGGCGTCGGACCTGACGAACACCTCCCACAGCTTCACCAGCAGCGTGGAGGCGCCGTCGAGCGCCGCTTCCGGCAGCTTGGCCGCGACCGCGATCTCGCGGGCCTTGGCCGCGTCGACGCCGGTCAGCGGGTCGATGTGGATGCGCGCCAGGGCACCGGGGTTGGTGGCGGCGACCTCCTCGATCTCCATGCCGCCCTCACGGGAGGCCATGGCCAGGAAGGTCCGGTTGGCGCGGTCGAGCAGGAAGGAGGCGTAGTACTCCTCCGCGATGTTGCTCGCCTGCTCGACGAGGACGGAGTGGACCGTGTGGCCCTTGATGTCCATCCCCAGGATGTCCGACGCCCTCGCGAACGCCTCGTCCGGTCCGTCGGCGACCTTCACACCGCCGGCCTTGCCGCGGCCTCCGGCCTTGACCTGAGCCTTGACGACCACCTTGCCGCCAAGCTCGGTCGCGATCTCACGTGCCTGTTCAGGGGTTGTGGCAATCCTCCCGGTGGGTACCGGTACGCCATGTTCGGCGAAAAGCTTCTTCGCCTGGTATTCGAAGAGATCCACGGTCCGTCCAGTCGGATGCGGTCGGTCAGGGGATGCACAGAACGCCTGCGAGCCTACTGACGAGGCACCTGGGACGCTCGGAGCCGGACAGCGGCCCGACGTTGATCCCGGTCACCTCCCCGACCGCGATGCCCCCGACCCCACCCCGTCACAGGGGACCGTCGGCCCAGTGGGCCCGAGCGCTTTCGTGGGGGCCTCGCACACGCAGAAACGTGTCAGACACGCATGTTTCGGTTCGATTCGCGGCCCAGGCGGCCGCCGACACCGGCAACCGAAGGGGCGCCACCCAGCAGCGCACCCCGTGGCGGACAGTCACCGGGCTCCGACCCTGCCGGAAGCCGCATGTTCGCATAGCCCGACGGTGGACGTGGATATGTCCGATCTCACACGCCCCCCTCCGTACACTGATCAGCCTACGGAGGGGGCGAACGCAGGCAGATCCGCGCTATCGGTCAGAAAACCGCCCAGACCGCGGTGCCGATGACAAGAGCACTCACGATGCCGAGCCAGCCCAGACCGATGCCGAGCGTGGCGGCGAACGTCCCGCGCCGCGGGCGACGGCGCAGCTGCAACCGGGCGACCAGGCCCAGAACCACCGCGGCGATGCTGCCCACCCCGAAGATCCACAAGATGCCGAGGGCAAGAGAGAGCAGCGCGCAGGTGTTCCACTGCTCCGACAGCCGGGTCCACACCCCCGCCAGCCCTGCCGTGCGCGGGCCGGGCGGCGCAGGCGGCGGCCCGACGACCCGAGGCCCGGCTGGCAGCCCGGCCACCGCCCCCGACGGATCCGGGCCCTGCCCCACCTGCCAGGACCGCGGATCCGGTGGCGCGGTGAGCGGGACGGCATCAGCCGGGCGGAAGGTCGGCTCGCCGCGGTTGGAGGCCTCTCCCCTCCCCTGGCGGTGCTGCTCCCAACCGACGGCCGGCGGTCCACCGGGCAGAGGGCTTCCCGGCGGCCGGCTTCCGGACGGCCAGCTTCCGGGCGTTCCGGGCGGCGACGCCGGCAGCGGGTAGCTCGGCGGCGACATCGGCACCCGCGCCACCGGCTCGGAGAACGACGGAGGGCTGGCCGGCGGGGCGGGATGGGCCGGCGGCGGCTGTCGCGCCGAGTCGCGGGCCGGGCCCCATGACGGACTCGTGCCCCGCCCCGCGACGCCCGGGCCGGAGGTGGCACGGAAGGACGACGCCGGGGGCGGCGGGCCGACGGGTCCCGCGCGCTGCGGCGGCTGCGGGCTCGCGACCGGAGTCGGTCGCGCCGGGGTCGGCGAGTCGGGAGCGGAGACCCCGAAGACGGGAGACGGCCCCGTCCAGGTCTGTTCCAGGACGGAGCCGGCGGCCCGGTCCGCGTCGGCGACACCGTGGACCTCGTGGCCGACCAACGCGGCCAGCACACCGGCGGGGCCCGGCCGGTCCTGCGGTGCCTTCGACAGCGCCTGGGCGACCAGCCCGCGCAGGTAGCCGGGGAGATGGTCGAGATCGGGCTCGTCGCGCTGGACGCGCTGCGCCAGCAGGTCGGGAGCCTCCGCGTGGAAGGGGTGCCGCCCGGTCGCGGCGTAGGTCACGCAGCTCGCCCAGGCGAAGACGTCGGCAGCTGTCCCGGCTGCCTCGCCGCGCATCTGCTCGGGCGCCATCCATGCGAGAGTGCCGATGACGTGGCCGCTGCGCGTGAGCGTCGCACTGTCGGTGAGCTGGGCGATCCCGAAGTCGATGACCTTCGGGCCGTCCCAGGCCAGCAGGATGTTCGACGGCTTCAGGTCACGGTGGACAACGCCCACCGAGTGAATGGCCACCAGCGCGTCCGCGAGCCCGACCGCCAGCCCGCGCACCAGGTGGGGTTCCAGCCGCCCCCGGCGACGGACGGCGTCGGCCAGGTTCACGCCTTCGACGTACTCGGTCACCATCCACGGCTGGGACGCGGTCGTGTCCGCGTCGAGCACGCTGGCCACGGCTCCGCCGCGCACCCGCAGCGCCGCACGGACCTCACGCTCGAAGCGGAACCGGAACTCGGCGTCCTCGGACAGCTCAGCGGCCGCCACCTTGACCGCGACCGGTTCGGAATCCGGAGTGAAGCCGAGATAGACGGTTCCCATGCCACCGGAACCGATGCGGTTGTGCAGCCGGTAGCGGCCAACCTGTCTCGGGTCTTCCTCCGTCAGCGGTGTGAGCATGACTCCCCTCGCCCGGGCCTGCACCGAACATGACCGCTCCAGGAGCAGAGCAGACCAGAGTATTCCGAACCATATGACGCATGAGGAAGTGGTCTGCGACGGGCGGCGACCGGCGCGGCGACCGCGGACGGAGTATCCGGGACGGCACCCGCGAGGCGCATTCCGGACGGGCCGACCACTGCCCGTGCCGGCGGGGTGCCCACGCGAGACCGATCCCACACAGCGTGGCACCGCTGACCCTGGCAGCAGCGAACATCTGTAGGCATGGCGCAACGCAGGAGCATCCCACCGGCCACGGACTGGCAGGCCGCGCTGCTGGCCGAGGTCATCCGCCGGCCCGCCGGCCCGGGCGCGCCCAACCGCCTGCACTGGCCGGACTATGACGGCCAGCCGGCACTGTGGTGGGGAACCGGCCCGGTCCAGGGGGTGCCGGCGGTTGTCGCGGTGTGGGACTTCAGCGTCCACGGGGGCAGCTTCGGCGAGGCCGACGCGGCCGCCTTCACCGCCGCGGCCGGGGCGGCGGTCGCCGACGCCCTGCCGCTGGTGTCGCTGGTCCGCAGTGGCGGGACCCGACTGCAGGAGGGCGTCGCCGGGCTCGTGGGCCTGGCCCGGGTGTCCCTCGCCCTCGGCGACGTGGCCCGCGCCGGCCTCGCGCACATCGCTGTGTCGGACCATCCCACCACCGGTGGTATGTGGGTCACCGTCGGGTCCCGGGCCGATCTGCGCTGCGCGGTCCTCGGCGCGACCGTCGGCTTCGCCGGGCCCCGGGTCGTCGCGGCCGTGACCGGTGAACTGCCGCCGCCAAACAGCCATACCGCGCTGTCCGCCCAGGCCGCGGGGCTGGTGGACGCAGCCGTCGAGCCGTCCGAGGTCGCGGACTGGCTCCGTCGGGCGCTGCGCTCGGTCGGCTCCCCGAAACCGGCGACCGCGGTCGCCCACGGGGCTCCGGCCGACAGCGCCGGCGACGACCGCGCTGTCGGCCGCGACCGCGCAGTCGGCCGCGACCACGCAGTCGGCCTCAACGGCCGCGAGAAAGGCCCTGCGGAAGACCACCGCGGCGGGTGGGAACAGGTGCAGGTCGCGCGGGGCGGGCCCCGCCGGGCCGCCGGGGTCATCCTCGGCGACCTGCTGCCCGACGGCGTGGACCTGGCCGGTCCGGACCGGACGGTGCGGGCCAGGGCCGGCCGGCTGGCCGGCGCACCGGTGGTCGGAGTCGCCCTGGCGGCCGGACGCGACGAGGCACCCGGCCCGGACGGCTACCGCCTGCTCACCCGCGCGGCCGGCCTCGCCGGGCGGCTGGGACTGCCCCTGCTCACCCTGGTCGACACGCCCGGAGCGGCCTGCGGGCCGGCGGCGGAGGCGGGCGGCGTCGCGAGGGAGATCGGCGCGGCGATGGCAGCCGTGCTCGGCTGCGCCTCCCCGACGATCTCGATCGTCCTTGGCGAGGGCGGTTCCGGCGGTGCGCTCGCCGCCTGCTGCACCGACGTCGTCCTGCTGTCTCCCGACAGCTATCTGACCGCTCTGTCACCGGAGGGTGCAGCCACCACCCTGCGGATCACCCCGGCCGCAGCCGCGGACAGCGCAGGCCTGCTTCCCAGCGACCTGACCAGGCTGGGCTTCGCGGACGACATCCTCACCCGCAGTGACACAGACTTGCCCGGTCTGACGCACCGAGTGATAGATCTCCTGGAAATTCTTGCCGAGAGTAACAGCGACGTCCGTCTTGCGGCAAGGAAGACGAAATGGTCGACAGGCTTGGGTGGCTTTCAGTAGCGTCGGTCACCCGCCCTGCCACCAACGCAGGCCCGCACGAAGGGGACGGTCATCGACACCCGGCTGTTCACCCGGATCGCAGCGCCCCAGCTCGACGGGATGCTCGACGGGATGAAGGGGCTCGTGGTCGAGGCGGCCTGCATCGCCACCCACGCCGCGCTCTACCCGGCCGCCGTGATCGGGCGTCGGCGCGACGGCGGCCCGGCCGACCACTACCGCCTCGGCGAACTGACTCCTCTGCAGCGGGGGCTGATCGTCGGGGACCCGACGACCGCACGCACACCGGTGCTGCTGGTGCACGGCCTGGCCGACAACCGGTCGGTGTTCGCCCGACTGGAGCGCTCCCTGCGCCGGCGCGGCTTCACGACCGTGACGGAGATCGACCTCCCGCTGTTCGCGACCAGTGTCGAGGCCGCGGCGGAGCAGCTCGCCGAGACGGTCCGCCAGGTCGTCGGGCGGCACGGGCATCCCGGCGTGCACATCGTCGCTCATTCGCTCGGCGGGCTCGTGGCCCGCTACTACGTTCAGCGGCTCGGCGGCTGCGACCACGTCCGCACCCTGGTGACGCTGGCGACGCCGCACAACGGGACCCGACTCGCCCGCCGACTCCCCCGGATGGTCGCGTACCGGGTCCTGGCCCAGCTGCGGCCAGGGTCGTCGCTGCTGCGTGACCTCGACGAGCCGGCACCCGGGATCGGGACCCGCTTCGTCGCCGTCGCGGGCGGCATGGACACGATCGTCCGCCCGGACGAGGCGAGGCTCGTCCACCCCGACCTGATCACCGAGAACATCCTGGTGGATGGGGCTGGACACCACAGTCTGCCGTTCAGCAGCGCGGTTGCGCACATGATCGCCGGTGTGCTCGCGCCCGCCCCCGCACCGGCACGGACGTCCGCAGATCGGCACGAAGGTGCTACACCTTTGCGGCTAGTTGGAAGCATCTGTCCGAAACGGACGGTGTAGCCTCCTCCTCGGTTTATGGGATCCCTCCTCCCTCCGGTCCTCCGGCGGGTGCCTTGCGACCATGGGAGTGCGCGTTGACGCGACCGCAGTTCCCGAGATCCGAGCACGGAGAACGCCGACGCAGAAATGCCCCGCCTGTTGACGGGCAGGGCGCGTCCGTGCTCGGAAGATCGGGATTCGCCGCCGTTCAGCTACGGCGTACAGGAGTTGCCACGGCGGTGGTTTCCACCATCGGCCTGGCCATGATCAACACGACCGGCATCGCGCATTCCGAGGCGCCGGCGCAGCTGGAGGCCAATCCTTCCGGCACCGTGGTCGGAGCGTCCTCGCTTCCGGCCGGCAGCAGCGCGCGTGCCATCGGCGGCGCCGTGACCACGCAGGTCGTGGTCGCCGGCGGCGGCACGGACGATCTGCACGGTGACGGCCCCGCCGACGGCGAGACCGCGGAGGCGCAACGCCGGCTGGGTGACCTGCTCCAGGCCCGCGACGAGATCGTCGGCCGGGAGGCCCTCGCCGTCGTGGCCCAGCGCAACGCGGCGATCGCCGCGGAGGCGGAGCGGGCCGAGGCGGCGCGCTGGGTGCGCCCCATCGAGGCGCGGATCACCCAGGGCTTCGGCGGCTCGAACCACCACATCGGGGTGGACTTCGGCGCCGCCCACGGAACACCGATTTACGCCGCGCATCGCGGGACGGTGATCTATGCGGGCTGGGAGACGGGATACGGGAACTTCGTGCAGATCATGCACGAGAACAACGTGGTGACCAGCTACGGCCATCTCTCCCGTATCGATGTCCGTCTCGGCCAGGAGGTCGCCACCGGCCAACAGATCGGCCTGGAGGGCAACACCGGCAGGTCCACCGGGCCGCATCTGCATTTCGAGGTCCGGCTGAACGGCCAGTACGGGACCAAGGTCGACCCGCTGACCTGGCTGGCCGGCCACGGCGTCCACTACTGACCGCCGGGCCGCCGGGCCGCCGGCTCCGGGGCAGCCGGTGAACCACGACCCCGCCGGTTCCGGCTGGTCGTGGGAGCGCCCGGCGACCAGCCGGGTCCGTCAGAGCTTCTCCACCGGGGCGTACCGCAGCAGCAGGTCCTTCGTGCCCGTGCCGGAGCCGAAGTCGACCTTCGCCTGGCGGGAGTCACCGACCCCGCTGGTCGCGACGACGACCCCGAGGCCGAAGGTGTCATGGGTGACCCGGTCGCCGGGGCTCAGGTCGACGATGGGGCGGCTGGCCGGCCGGGCGCTCCGCGCCGCGAACGGGGAGTTCTGCGGCCGGGGCCCTGCCCCACCTGCCCCTGACCCGGACCCGGACCCGCCGGACCCGAAACTGCCGGACCCGAAGCTGCCGGACCCGCCTGAGCCGCTGGAGAACCGGCCACCCGCGGGGGCCGGGGCCGGCTCAGGCAGCCGGCGCCAGTCGACAAGCGACTCGGGGACCTCGCCCAGAAACCGCGACGGCGGATTGTACGCCGGCTGCCCCCAGGCGCTGCGCACCTGCGACCGGGTGAGGTAGAGCCGGGCGCGGGCACGGGTGACGCCGACGTAGGCGAGCCGCCGCTCCTCCTCCAGCCCCGTCGGGTCGCCGAGAGTGCGCAGATGCGGGAACACACCGTCCTCAAGCCCGGTGAGGAAGACCACCGGGAACTCCAGGCCCTTGGCGCTGTGCAGGGTCATCAGCGTGACCACCCCGTCGGAGCCGTCGTCGTCGGGGATCTGGTCGGCGTCGGCGACGAGGGACACCTGCTCCAGGAACTCGGCGAGCGTGCCCTCGGGGCGCCGCTCGGCGAACTCCTGGACAACCCCGACCAGCTCACGCAGGTTCTCGACCCGGCCCTGAGCCTCGATCGTGTCCTCGGCGACGAGCTCGGAAAGGTAGCCGGTCCGCTCCAGCGCGGCCTCGATCACTGCCAGCGGGCCCTCGGGCAGCAGCTCGCGCAGGCCGTCGAGCAACGCGGCGAAGTCCCGGACGGAGCGGGCCGACCGGGCGGCGACGCCGGGCACCTCGTCGACCCGGGTGAGCGCCTGGGCGAACGGGATCCGCTCCCGCTCCGCGAAGGCCGACAGCATCGCCTCGGCGCGGTCCCCGATGCCCCGGCGGGGGACGTTGAGGATGCGCCGCAGGTTCACCGTGTCCGTCGGGTTGGCCAGCACCCGCAGGTAGGCGAGAAGGTCACGGACCTCACGCCGCTCGTAGAAGCGGACACCGCCGACGACCCGGTAGGGCAGGCCGACCCGGATGAAGATCTCCTCGAACACGCGGCTCTGGGCGTTCGTCCGGTAGAAGACCGCGACGTCTGCCGGCCGGGCCAGCTTCTCGTCGCCGAGACGGTCGATCTCCTCGGCGACGAAGGCGGCCTCGTCGTGCTCGTTGTCGGCGACGAACCCGACGATCCGCTCGCCGTCACCGGCGTCGGACCACAGGCGCTTGGGCTTGCGCTGGGCGTTGCGGGCGATGACCGCGTTGGCCGCCGAGAGAATGGTCTGGGTGGACCGGTAGTTCTGCTCCAGCAGGATGACGGCCGCGTTCGGGAAGTCCTTCTCGAACTCGACGATGTTGCGGATGTTCGCCCCGCGGAACGCGTAGATCGACTGGTCGGCGTCACCGACCACGCACAGCTCCCCCGGGGGAACCGCACCGGACGGCGGGACCGCACCGGCACCGGCCCCGGCGTCGGCCCCGGGTTCGCCCGAGTCGGCCGCACCGGCCCGGCCCGGCCGGCCGACGAGCTCGCGGATGAGGACGTACTGGGCGTGGTTGGTGTCCTGGTACTCGTCGACCAGTACATGCCGGAACCGGCGGCGGTAGTGCTCGGCGACGTCCGGGAAAGCCTGGAGCAGGTTGACCGTGGTCATGATCAGATCGTCGAAGTCCAGCGCGTTCGCCTGTATGAGGCGTTGCTGGTAGGCGGCGTACACCTCGGCGACGGTGCGCTCGATGTGGTTCGCCGCCCGGTCCCTGGCCGCCTCCCAGTCGACGAGCTCGTTCTTCAGCGCGCTGATGGCCACCGCCAGTCCCTTGGCGGTGTGCCGCTTGGGGTCGAGATCGAGATCCCGGGTGACCAGAGTGATCAGGCGCTGCGCATCCGCCGCGTCGTAGATGGAGAAGGAGGAACCGAAACCGAGACGGCCGGCCTCCGAGCGGAGGATGCGCACGCAGGCCGAGTGGAAGGTGCTGACCCACATCGCCCGGGCCCGCCCACCGACGAGGGCCTCGACCCGCTCCCGCATCTCGCCGGCGGCCTTGTTCGTGAAGGTGATCG
Organism: Parafrankia elaeagni; assembly: GCF_000374165.1. GTDB lineage: Bacteria > Actinomycetota > Actinomycetes > Frankiales > Frankiaceae > Parafrankia > Parafrankia elaeagni. Next base: position 11,030 of record NZ_KB893748.1, on the reverse strand, counting down.
CGAGGATCTCCCCCGGCCGCGCATCCCGGGCCGCCAGCAGGTAGGCGATCCGGTGGGCCAGCACCCGGGTCTTGCCGGACCCGGCACCGGCGACGACGAGCAGCGGGGCGCCCGCGTGCACCACGGCCGCGTGCTGCTGGGGGTTGAGCCCCTCCAGCAGTTCGTCCGGGTCGAGGCGGGGCGGTCGGGGGCGGCCCGCACCGGCTTCCAGCGCTGCCGGGCCGAAGCCGGGGCCGGGCCGATCACCGCCTGTGGCACCACCACGCGGCCCAAGGCCGCCAGGAGCCGCCGGGCCGCCCGGCGAACCGCCGTCGACCAGGCCCCCGGGGCCGAAGGTGTCGTCGAAAAGAGTGCTCATCAGACCTCGATCGTACGTTCGACGGACGAACCGCCCGACGCCGTGGTCAGGCTGGCCACCGCGTCATGATGCCGGGTGGGCCCGACACTTCCACGGCCGGCCCCGGCGCCGGTGGCCGGGTCTCATCCCACCCGCGCGGCGGCGAGTGCCTCGACCCGCCTGTCGACAGCCGGGTCGAGGTTGCCACCGGAGAGGATGACGGCTGTCGGCCCGGAGGCGAGGTGCGGCATCCGCAGCAGTGCGGCGACTCCGGCGGCACCCGCGGGCTCCACCCGGTGGCCGGCACGCCGCAGGATGACCATCCCGTCCCAGAAGGCGTCCTCGTCGACCGTGACGACGTCATCCACCAGTCGCGCGGCCAGCGCGAGGGTCAGTCGACCGGGGGCGCCTACCGCCATCCCGTCCGCGACAGTGCCCGCCGGTGGCCGCTCGTGACCGTCGCCGGCCGCGGTACCGGCCGCACGGCCGCCGGGTGGCACGGTCAGGCGGCTGCCGGCGTGGAAGGATGCGGCGAAGGCGGGCGCGGCGGCCGCCTGGACGCCGATCACGCGGACGTCCGGGCGCTGGTTCCTGATCGCCACCGCCAGCCCGCACAGCAGACCGCCCCCACCCACTCCGGTGATCACGGTCGACAGGTCCGGGATCTGCTCCAGGAGTTCCAGGCCGATCGTGCCCTGGCCGGCGACGACCGCCTCGTCGTCGAACGGGTGCACCAGAAACGCGCCGCTGTCGGCGGCGAAGGCCGCCGCTGTGCGGATCGCGGCGTCCACGCCTCCCGGGACATGCTCGACCCGGGCGCCCAGGCTGCGGGTCCGGGCCACCTTGGCCGGGTTCGCGCCCTCCGGTACGAAGATCGTCGCAGCGGCGCCGAACCGGGCGGCGGCGAAGGCGACACCCTGGGCATGGTTGCCCGCACTCGCGGCCACCACCCCCCGCCCGCGGGCCCGCGGGCCCGCCGCAGCGATCCGGTTGTAGGCGCCGCGCAGCTTGAACGAACCGGTGTGCTGCTCGTGCTCGCACTTGAGCCAGACCGGTGATCCCGGGTCCCCGGTGATCTCCGGCGCCGCGACGACCCGGGTACGGCGCGCGACACCGTTCAGGCGGGCCGCCGCTGCCCGCACGTCGGCGACGTCGACCGGCAGCACGGCCCCGCCGACCGAACGGGTGGCATTGTCCCGCCCGCGGGGGCCGGTGCGTGCACCGATCGCATGGCACGCGGACGGCGCCGGACGGGCGCGGTCCGGGCGGGGCAGGCCCACCCGCGTGCTGATCCGGGCGGAGGCGACCACCGCTCCGCCCTGGCGATCTCCGCCGCCGTCGGCATCATCCGTGCCGCCCGGATCGTCCGCGGGGGACGCCGGGGCAGCGACGGCCGACGGTTGACGTACCGATGGTGATGTCATCAACACTCTCCCGGTGGCTCGGCGGCCACCTCCACCTGCGGCCGCGGCAAACAAAAAAGCCCCCCGCCATAGGGCGGAAGGGCTCGGCGCGCGACCCGCTCGGGGCGGTCGCGCGCCTACGTAATCACCATGAGGGACTGCGGCACCTCTCCAGGGTGCGCCGCGACCGGGACGTAGTCAAACCAGGCCTACGCCGTCCACGCACGTACTGCCTGGACGGGCGCCCGTTCGACCCGGCGCCGGGTCGACCCGGCGCCGGGTGGCGTGCCCGGGTCCCCCCGACCTGGGCCGGCCATCTCGCGCGCAACCGCGGCCCGCGCGAGGCGTTCGCCCGTCACCCGCGTGGTTCGCGCTCCGCCCACATGGGCGGAGGGACGGCTGGCCCAGCAGCCCGACACCTGATCGAGCTCCTACGGCGACCAGCACCGGAGGGAGGGACGATATTGGCGCGGAAGCAGAGAAGAGGGGTTGCTCCATGTCAACAACTCCGACGTTAGGGGTTGATTATCCCTAATGTCCGGTTCGACAACGAGTGAGCCGTTACCGGCGCATAGCGTGACAATGCCAGGCGGCCGACAAGCGGCGAGCCTGCGCGTGAATCATCGCGCCACGATCGCGACACGAACGCCTCGTGAACCAGCGGCCGAACCCGCAACCAACCAGTGCGGGAATGAGCGGCGGACACACCCACGGGATGTCGCCGCGGAGTGCTACAGATCCCGATGACCCCACCACAACCGAACAGCCGGCCACCCCGTCCGCCGGACACGGCATCTCACCCGCCCGGACGGGACCTCCCGCACACCCGGCGGGACCGCGGCCGCAATACGCACACCCTGGCAGCCGCTATCGGGCTCCAGCGGCCGCATCCGCATGAAATCCACGACTGCGACACTGACCGACACTGACCACCGCAATGGCGAAACACGTATTTCCCAACACGGCACGCTGCCACATACGCCCTGCCGACGGATCCGGCGCGGCCCCCGCACCCCGGCCGGGTCCGCGCGCGGCCCGCTGCTGCCAGGTTTCGCCGCACTGCCGCCCGCACTGCCGCCCGCACCGACCCCGCGTCGGCAACAGCGGTGCAGCGGCGGTGCGGCGGCGGTGCGGCCGGCGCTACAGCAGCGACTCGAAGCGGGTGCGGGGGCGCGCGAACCAACCGCCGGCAAGCCTGCGCGGGCCGCCGGCGGCGGGCTGGTCGCCACTCCCACCCAGCTGGTCGCTACTCCCACTCAATCGTGCCGGGCGGCTTCGACGTGATGTCGTAGACGACCCGATTGACCTGCGGGACCTCGTTCACGACCCGGTTGCTGATGCGCTCGAGCAGTGCCGCCGGCAGCCGGGCCCAGTCCGCCGTCATCGCGTCCTCGCTGGTCACCGCACGCAGGACCACGGGGCAGCCGTAGGTCCGTTCGTCGCCCTGGACCCCCACCGACCGGACGTCCGCGAGCAGGACCGCGAAGACCTGCCAGATCTCCCGGTCGAGACCCGCCTTGCGGATCTCCTCACGTACCACGGCGTCGGCGGCGCGCACGATGTCGAGCCGTTCGGGCGTCACCTCGCCGATGATCCGCACGGCCAGGCCGGGGCCGGGAAAGGGCTGCCGCCAGACGATGTCCTCGGGCAGCCCGAGTTCCTCGCCCAGCCGGCGAACCTCGTCCTTGAACAGCGTGCGCAGCGGCTCCACCAGGGCGAACTGAAGGTCGTCCGGCAGCCCGCCGACGTTGTGATGAGATTTGATCTTGGCGGCCGTCGGCGAGCCGGACTCGATGACGTCCGGGTAGAGCGTGCCCTGCACCAGGAAACCGATGTGCGCCCCCTCGGTCTCGGCGGCGCGGGCATCGAGCTCGCGGGCGGCCTCCTCGAAGACCCGGATGAACTCCCGCCCGATGATCTTGCGCTTCTGTTCCGGGTCGGTGACTCCCGCCAGCGCCGCGGCGAACCGGTCGGCCGCCTTCACGTGAACGAGGTCGACGCCGGTGGAGGCGACGAAGTCCCGCTCGACCTGCTCCGCCTCGCCGGCCCGCAGCAGCCCGTGGTCGACGAACACACAGGTCAGCGCCTCACCGACCGCGCGCTGCACCAGGGCGGCAGCCACCGCGGAGTCAACTCCACCGGACAGCCCGCAGATGAGGCGTCCGCCGCCGACCTGCCTGCGCACCGAGGCGACCGCCTCGTCGACGATGTTGAGCATGGTCCAGGACGGCCGGCAGCCCGCACCCACGAGCAGGAAGTGCCGCAGGACGTCCATCCCCCGGTCGCTGTGCATCACCTCGGGGTGGAACTGCACACCGTAGAGCCGACGGGCGAGGTCCTCGAACGCGGCGACCGGCGTGGACGGGGTGGAAGCGGTGACCCGGAAGCCGGGCGGGGCCGCGGTCACGGAGTCGCCGTGAGACATCCAGACCTGCTGTGAGGTGGGCAGATCCGCGAAGAGCACACCAGGGTCGTCGACGCGCAGGCGGGTCGCACCGTACTCGGCGGTACCCGTACGGGCGACCGTTCCGCCCAGCGCCTGGGCCATCACCTGGTGGCCGTAGCAGATCCCCAGGACGGGGACCCCGGCGGAGAACAGCGCCGGATCGACCCGCGGCGCACCCGGCGAGTACACCGACTTCGGGCCTCCCGACAGGATCAGCGCCGCCGGGCGGCGGGCCAGGATCTCCGCCACCGGCGTGTCCCACGGGACGATCTCCGAGTACACATGGCACTCACGAACGCGGCGCGCGATCAACTGGGCGTACTGCGCGCCGAAGTCGATCACGAGAACCGTGTCGTATCCGGGATGTGCATCGGTGGAGCCATAGCTGCCACGAGGTGACTCGTTCACCCATCAAGCGTACGGAGCCCGCGGCGGGCCCGCGCCGGGTGGCACGACCGCCGGCACTGCCGCCACATTGGAGGTGTCTTCGGACCGCCCGGACGAACCAGCCGACGAACCGCCTCCGAAGACCATGAAGCCCGGATCGGATCGCAAAGGTCGGAGAAGGGCACCGGTGAGTGATGCATCGGCCGACTGACAGTGCCCGCAGAGATGGGCATCAGTGACAAACGTGGACGGCAAACCGCCACAACTGGCCCGCGCTCCACAACGGGCGTACGGTGGGCGCCTTTCGGGTGCTCACTCTGTACCGCTAAGGTGCGTTGTGAGGGACATCCGGGCCCCGATACCGAGCCATCCTGGTACGACCTGTTCCGGGAGGCTGGCGGAGAGGTTGCGAAGGTACGTGCGCAGACAACCGATGGCCAGCACCACGGGCATGGCCGCAGATCAGCCGCCGATGCCGGCTGCTGGTTCGCCCGTCGAAGGCGACGGGCATCACGACGACCAGCCCCCCATGCCGCCGCGCCCGGAAAGATCCGGCCGCCGCGGCCTCCGCCAGTTGGTGACCGACCCGACCAACTGGCGGGTGCGCACCAAACTGATCGCAATTCTTGCCGTACCGGTCGTGGCCATCCTGGTCAACTCGTCGATCCAGGCGGCGTCGGTTCTGACCAGCACGCGTGATGTCAACCGAATCCGCGATCTCATCGAGATCAACAGGTCGGCCGCACCTCTGATCTACGCCCTGCAGCAGGAGCGGACGTTCACCACCAGTTTCGTGGCCACGCGTCCCGGTGGCGTCGCGCCGTCGGTGACGGTCCTGCAGACCGCGGTGGACGACGCCCTCGCCGGCTACCGGAGCACCGCCGACCGCCGCCGGGGCTCCTTCGGGCCGGAGGTCAGCGAGGCGCTGGTCAACGCCGACACGGCGCTGGGCCGGATCGAGGGCATCCGTACTTCGGTCGCGCGGATCGCGGACCCGGACTCGGTGCGCACCGCCTACAAGCCGATCATCGACTCGCTCATCGACCTCGTGATCCTCATCCCGCAGGGAAATGACGATCAGGAACTACTCACCAGCGTCAACGCCAATGATCACCTTGTCCGGGCGGACGAGGAACTCGCCAACGCACAGGCGCTTGCGCACGGCGTCATCGTCGGCGCGCAGCCATTCTCGACCGACGACTACCGTGAGTTCCTCACCACCTACTCGCAGCGCACCGAACTGATTCGCGCATTCGAGAGAGATGCGACGCCCGCCCAGCTCGCTACCTACCGTGACAATGTCAGCGTTGAGAATCCGGACATCGCACTCACCGCTCTGTATACGGAACAGATTCTCGACGCTCCCACGGACGTGCCGCTGACGACGCCGGCGGCGCCCGCGTCCGACAAGTGGGCGCGGGTGACCAAGGAGACCCTCGACCGCAGCAACGAGGTCAGCGCCAGCCTGGTCAACGACGCCGACGACCGGGTCGACGAGCTGCGCGGCGGAATCCAGCGCGGGGCCCTGCTCTCCGGTCTGCTGATCGTCTTCATTCTCGCCACCGCGCTGCTCGCGGCCGTGGTCGTCGCCCGGTCACTCGTCCGCCCGCTGCTCTCGCTGCGAACCGCGGCCCTCGACGTCGCCGGGCGCCGACTGCCCGAGGCCGTCCGCCGCCTGCGTGACTCCACCGACCAGACCCTCGACGACGACGTCGAGGCGATCGGTATCGACTCCGACGAGGAGATCGGTGAAGTCGCGCGGGCGTTCGACGCCGTCCACCGCGAGGCGGTCCGGCTCGCCTCCGAGCAGGCCGTCCTGCGGAACAACGTCAACGCGATGTTCGTGAACCTCTCCCGGCGAAGCCAGGGCCTCGTCGAGCGCCAGCTTCGCCTGATCGACGATCTGGAGAACCGCGAGCAGGACCCGGACCAGCTCGCCAACCTCTTCAAGCTCGACCACCTCGCCACCCGTATGCGGCGGAACAACGAGTCCCTGCTGGTCCTCGCCGGGACGGACACCGCACGCCGGTGGACGCACCCGGTGCCGGTCAACGAGGTCGTCCTCGCCGCCATCTCCGAGGTGGAGCAGTACACCCGGGTGAAGCAGACCGGCGCCGCGCCGGTCTCCATCGCCGGCAGCGGTGTCAGCGACGTGGTCCATCTGATCGCCGAGCTGCTGGAGAACGCCACCTCCTACTCGCCGCCCGTCACCGATGTCGCGGTGTCCAGCCACTCGCTGGGCCCCGGCGCCGGCGCGATGATCGAGATCGAGGACCAGGGCATCGGCATGCCCGCCAAGGAGCTCGAACGGGTCAACGAGCGGCTCGCGAACCCGCCGGTCGTCGACGTCTCCGTCTCCCGGACGATGGGTCTGTTCGCTGTCGGCCGGCTGGCCAGCCGCCACGGCATCCGGGTCCAGCTGCGCGAATCCGCCTCCGGCGGTATCACCGCAGTCGTCCGCCTGCCCGCCAAGCTGGTCACCGGTGACAGCGGTGCGCTGCCGAGCGGACCGCGCCCGGGCGCGATCGCCCCCGCGAACGGGCGGGACGCCGGTTCGGCCGGCGGCCGCGGCCCGGCCGGCCCGGCCGGCCCGGCCGGTCCGCCCGCTCTTCCGCCCGCGCCCGAGCGCAACGGCATCGGGTCGGGCCTGCAGACCACGAGCTTCAACCCGATCGTCGACCCGGCGACCGCCTCGGCCGCAGGTGGCTCGTCCGTCGCCCCCGGCGGCAACGGTGCCGGGTTCGGGCAGGCACCGGGCGGTGGCTTCACCAGCCCCGGCGGAGCATCGCTGTTCGGCGGGCCCCGCCCGCCCCGGCCCGACTCCGCCGAACCCGCTGGCCGCGGTGAGCGGGACGGCTGGGGGGAACGGGACGACCGGGCCGGGCGCAACGGCCAGTTCGCCCGGGACACTGGCAGCGGGCCCGGCTCCACCGGGCCCGACCGGTTCGACGCCGGCCCGCCTGCCGGCTTCCCCGACCAGGGGCGGAGCGGCCCCGAGGATTCCGCCGAGTACCCGCTCGAGGCCTTCGACTCCGGCTCGCTGCCCCACCGGGGCGGTACCGGCTACGACCAGGGCGGCTATGACCAGGGCGGCTACGCCGAGGAGCCGCACACCGGCGAGCGCCCCTACACCTACCCGCTGGAAACCGGCGGGCGGCGGGCGGAGACCGGGCCACAGCAGCACACCGGGCCGCGTGGGTACACCGGCCCACAGGAGCTCACCGGTCCCCGGGAGCACACCGGCCCGCTGGAGCTTCCCGGGCACCTGGACCGGCCCGGCCCGAACCGGGGCCCGGACGCCGGGCGAGGGCTCACCGACTCCAACGGCTACCCGCTCGCGGACGTCCGCGGTGGGGACGACCTGTCCGGCCCGCTGCAGATCGGGCCGCCCTCGGGCCCGAACCAGGTCTACAGCGAGCCCGACACCGACGCACTGTCGCGCCCGGGCGGGGTGTTCAACCGCGGTGCCGGGCGGCCCGCACCCGACACGGGTGACCCGTTCCCGCGCACCGGCCCGGGCCTGGCTGCGGCCTTCCGCGGGAACCGGGAGATCGGCCCGGGCGAGACCGGGCCGAACCAGAGCTCCACGTTCGGCCATGCCGAGGACACCGGCGAGACGGCGACGGGCGAGCTGGAGGACGACGAAACCTTCACCACGCCGATCTTCGACTCGGTGTCGGCCTGGTTCCAGCGCAAGACCCCGCCACCCGCGAACGGCGCCGGCAACGGCAACGGCGCGGTGAACGGTCGGCCCGCTCCGGGCCGCCGCGGGCAGGCCCCGGCGGGCCCGCCCGTCCAGGCCACACCGCTCCCCCGGCGGGCCCAGCCGGCCCAGCCGCAGGCTCCCGCCCGACCGGGCACCGGTATCCAGCCGCCGGGCCCGCCGCGGTCACCGCTCCGCGGCGAGCCGGCACTGGACTCCCCCGGCCGGGGGATCCGCCGCCCCGGTCCCGGCGTGCAGGTCCCCGCCGCCGCGGCTCAGGCTCCCCGCCAGGTGCCGCAGACCGGTCCGCAGCCCATGGCTCCCGCCGGGCAGGCTGCGGACGGATCCTGGTCGTCCGCGGGCGACGAGGGCTGGAAGGCCGCGGAGCAGCTCCGCCAGCCCAGTGCCGGCGGCACCACCCGGTCAGGACTCCCGGTTCGAGTTCCCATGACCCATCTCGTGCCCGGCAGCGCCGAACCAGCGCCCAGCCGGCGTCCCCCCGAGCCGGCGGCGACACGCTCCCCACAGGCCGTCGGTGGCCGGCTCGCCAGCTTCTACCAGGGCGTGCGGCAGGGACGTGATGTCGGAGTTGACACCACGAGAAATCCCCGACGTGACGCGCAGGAGGAACGGTGACACCCGTGAGTTCCGAGGCCCAGAACCTCAACTGGTTGATCAACAACTTTGTTGACCGGGTTCCGGGCGTCGCCCACACCGTGGTGGTTTCCGCCGACGGACTGCTGCTGGCCGTCTCGGACGGTTTCCCCCGGGACCGGGCCGACCAGCTCGCCGCGGTGGCGTCCGGGCTGGTGAGCCTCACCGGCGGCGCCGCCCGGGTCTTCGAGGCCGGTGCGGTGACGCAGACCGTCGTCGAGATGGAACTGGGCTTCCTGTTCATCATGGCCATCAGCGACGGGGCCAGCATGGCCGTCCTCGCCGCACCGTCCTGCGACATCGGGCTGGTCGGCTACGAGATGGCGTTGCTCGTCAGCCGCGCCAAGGACGTCCTCACTCCGGCCCTGCGGGCCGAGCTGCAAGGGACGCTTCCGCGGTGAACGGTAAGTCCAGGGAGTCAGGGTGAGCATCGATCCCGAGAACGCGCCCGGACCGGTCGTCCGTCCCTACGCGATGACCGGCGGGCGAACTCGGTCACGCTACGAGCTCGCCATCGAGGCACTCGTCTTCACGACCCCGCTCGGTGAGGAGCGGGCACTAAGCCTCAACCTGGAGCAGCAGACCATCGCCGCGATGTGCCGGCAGGTGCGGTCAATCGCTGAGATCGCAGCCGGTCTGAGGGTGCCTCTCGGGGTCGCCCGCGTCCTGGTAGGCGATATGGCGGACGAAGGCTTCGTCCGCGTCCATCAGCAGCCGGACCGCGATGAGGCGCCGGATCTCGCGTTGCTCGAAAGGGTTCTCAGTGGCCTTCGAAAGCTCTGACCACCGACGGGTCAACTCCGCCGTCGCCACGACCTCGGTCAAGATCGTGGTGGCAGGCGGGTTCGGCGCCGGCAAGACGACGTTCGTGGGCTCCGTGTCCGAAATCGTCCCGCTGCGCACCGAGGCCGTCATGACCGAGGCCGGCGCGCATGTCGACGACCTCACACACCTCGTGGACAAGACCACCACGACCGTGGCGATGGACTTCGGCCGTGTCTCCCTCGATGAGGACCTGATCCTCTACCTGTTCGGGACGCCCGGGCAGTACCGGTTCTGGTTCATGTGGGACGACATCGTGCGCGGCGCCATCGGCGCGATCGTGCTGGCAGACACCCGGCGGCTCGCGGACTGCTTCGCGGCCGTCGACTACTTCGAGCAGCGCCAGCTGCCGTTCGTGGTCGGGGTGAACTGCTTCGACGGCATCCTGCGACACTCCATCGAGGATGTCCGGGAGGCGCTGCAGATCAACCAGGCCGTCCCGATCATCACCTGCGACGCCCGCAACCGCGACTCCACCAAGACCGCCCTGATCGCGGTGGTCGAGCACACGATGACGCGCGCGGCGGCGCGTACCTGACCCTGGGCCGTGGGTTCGACCGCCCCACTGCCCGCACGATGGCTGTGACAACGGCGCGGGGGGTGCATCCCCTTTCGGGATGCACCCCCCGCGCCGTCTGCGTCACCGGGACCGGCCGTCCCGAACGTCAGTTGCCCTCCTGGGACCTCAGGTCGACCATCCTCTGGTCAGGCTCGACGGTGACGTTGAGCCCGGGGGTGGTGGCGCTGACGACGTGCAGGCCGAACTCGTTGTTCTGCTGCGTCCACACCCCGCCGGCCAGCGGGACACTCGCGACGTTCTTCGGAAGCTGTTTCGCCTGATCCCCGAAGGTGACGGGGCCGACAACAGTGCGGGCCTGCTGCAGCCCGGAGATCGCATCGGCGATCCCCTGCGGCTCGTCGATGGATTCGACGGTGACCAGTGCCTGCGCGAGCACCTCGAACATCGCGTGGGTGAACCCCAGGATCGGGGGCCAGGGCCCAGGGCTGCGCGAAGATCGCCTAGTGTGACGATCCATTGCCCTATGTAGCCAGGTAGTGGAGTGCCCGGTAGCGGTCGCCGGCGATGCGCTCGAGGGTTTCCTTGACCTTTCGGACTCCGTGGAGGCGGAGGAGACTCAGCGCGAGGTTGCGGATGGTGGCGAGGTTTCTGGGCCCGTTTCCTCGGGAGGCGTGGCAGGCGTCCTCGCGCCAGGCGGTGTCGCGGATGTAGTGGAGGCGGTTCTCGATTCCCCAGTGCAGGCGGACGTGGGTGTGGAT
>NZ_KB893747.1 GCF_000374165.1 Parafrankia elaeagni | reverse complement strand
GTATTTCCAGTCGATCGCCCGGACCGCCATCGCCGCGGCCTGGCGGTCGGTCAGGTTCTCGGTGAACTGCAACACCGTGACCAGCGACAACACCGCCGGTGGTAGACCCGGCGCCCCCCGCCGGCCGAACGCGCCGGTGAACGGCTCGTCGACGAACACCTCGGCGAGGCGGTCCCGCAGCCGCATCGCCANCGTCCCCCGCGGGAACGCCGCCCGCGCGACCGCCACCGTCTGCGCCGGGATCTCCGGCAGCCCCTTCGGCTGCAACGACATGTGCCCCACCTCCCGCGACCCACGAGGCGACCCGGACCGCACAGGAGATCATGCCGCACCCACGACACCCAGCCGAATTAAGCAGCAGAGTCGTCGGTGGCGGTGGCTGCTAGTTAGGTAAATCTAACTTTCCGGAGTGATGGTGACTACTGGTGCGCTGCGTCTGGTTCCTGCTCGGCTGGGTGCGTGGGCGGCGGAGGAGGTGTCTCCGCGGGCTGACGCGTTCCGGATCTCGCAGGTGTTGTGGCTTGACGGCGAGGTGGATGCGTCGTTGCTTGCCGCGGTTGGCGACTTCGCTTAGGCTTACCTAAGTTCACAGGTAGACAATCCAGTCGGAAGCGGTCGTCGATGCCCGTGAAGCCGCATTGACGAGTGTCCCGGGTCGTTCCTTCGCTGACGGCAGGCGGCGAAGGCCGCGGGATCTCGTCGACGGTCTTCGGTCAGGCGAACGGTTTCGGGTTCCTGCTCCTGGTATTGATCAACTTTCGGATATCGGCTTCGAGTGCGACGACCAAGCGGTGGGTGGCCCGGTGCGGCTTGCGGTTCCTCGGCCCGGCGAACGAGCGTTCCGCGGGGTTCATCCACGACGACGAGGTAGAGGTGACGTGCAGGTCGCATGTGGTGGGTGCCGAGGAGCCGATCAGCCCGAGGAGTCGAACAGGCTGGTCGTGCCGTTGCGGATGGGGTCGTGCGTCACCCGCTCGGGTACGCCGGGAGCCGGCGACAGCGTCGGCGCGGTGTGGGCCAGGCCTGGATCCGCGGTTTCTCGCCGACGGCGACAACCCGGAGGCCTTCGCCATCAACCACGATGACCTGTGGGTGACCAGACAAGCGCGCCGGTAGCGCCCGGTCAGCGGCCCGGCCGACGACCGGGGTCGTCGCTGCCGAGCCCTGCGATGCGACTCGATGAGGCTCCGCGCGCCGTGCGGGGAGCCGGCCGCTGGGTCAGGCTGCCGGCAAAACGGGCGTGAATCCGCGTGAACAAGAAGACTGACGACGACTGAAGGGATCTACCTACGATGGCGGCGAATCCTTTTGACGACGACGAGGGCACATTCTACGCGCTGATCAACCATGAGGAGCAGTACTCGCTGTGGCCGACCTTCAAGCCGGTGCCAGGCGGATGGGAAATCGCCTACGGCGCACCCGCCGGAGCGCCCCGTCAGGAGGTCCTCGCCTGGATCGACAGCAGGTGGATCGATCTGCGGCCCAAGTCGCTGCGTGACTTCATCGCCCAGCACGAGGCCGAGAAATCCGCCGCGGAGAGCGCTGCCGTTTCCGGCACCTGAAAATCTTCAACGCAGAGGGAGAACCGGCATGCTGAGAACCGTCCTGGGCAGCAAGATTCACCGCGCAACCATCACGCAGGCCGATCTGCACTATGTGGGATCGATCACAATTGACGAGAATCTCGTGCTTGCCGCTGGTCTGGTTGAGGGCGAAAAGGTTCAGGTCGTCGACATCACGAACGGCGCCCGCATCGAGACCTACGTCATCACGGGTGCCGCCGGCTCCGGCGAAATCTGCATCAACGGCGCAGCGGCGCACCTGGTGAACCCCGGTGATCTGGTCATCATCATGTCCTATCTGCTCGCGACCGAGGCCGAGCTGGTCACACATGAGCCGCGGGTTGTGCACGTGGATGCCGGGAACCGGATCGTCGCGCTCGGGCAGGACCTGGCCGAGCCGGTTCCGGGCGCCAATGACCAGATCCCCTCCAGAGCGAGCAGATGATCGAAGCACTCCAGCTGGAACCCCTTGTCCTCGACGGCTTCGTACCCTGTCCAGAGGACGTCGCCGCCTCCTATCGGCGGGAGGGCTAATCGAGCGTTTCGTCGAGGTGACCGAAGCCCGCGCCTATGTCACCGTGGCATCGCATGACGGTACCGACCTGGCGGCATTGGCGGCGGAGCTGAAGGCGGCCTGGCCCTGCCTCCAGCACACGATTGTGCTGGAGGCGGCGGGTGGGGGCGCCGTGCTCGACCGCCTGCTGGATTCGGTGCGGTCGCCGGACTTCCTGAGCGTTTTCAGTGTCGGTGGCACCGTGGTCCTGGCGCCGGACGGAAGCCCCGACACCGTTTTCCCGCTCATCGCGTGACATGGTGTCACCCAGTCGTCCATCGTGCCCCCGATTCTGCTGGCCTGGCTGAACTCCTCGTTGCAGGAGCGCTACGACCTGTCGAGCCTGGAGAGCCTGCATGTCGGTGGCGCGAGACTCAGTATCGAGGTGGCCCGGCGGGTGCGACCCGAACTCGACCTGATCCTGCGGCAGGGCTTCGGAATGGCTGAGGGACTGGTGGACTACAACCGGTTCGACGTCGACGAGGAGACAAGCCTGAAGTGTCAGGGAAAGCCCATTTCCCCGGGCGACGAACTGCTTGTCGTGGACGACGACGACCAGCCGGTGCCGCCGGGAACCCCGGGTCACCTCCTCACCCGGGGGTCCACCACGATTCGTGGCTACTACCGTTCGCCCGAGCAGAACGTCCACAGCTTCACCGTGGACGGCTTCTATCGCACCGGAGACATCGTCGAACGTGACGAACGTGGCTACCTGACCGTGCTGGGACGCTCGAAGGACCAGATCAACCGCGGCGGGGAGAAAATCGCTCCCGAGGAGGTGGAGAACCTCATCCTCGGGCACGAGGGTGTGCACGACGTCTCCGTCGTGGGGGTTCCTGACAGAATCATCGGTGAGCGGATCAAGGCCTATCTGATTCCGCGGCAGGGAGTCGATCCGGTCACGCTGCGCCTGCCCACCATCCGCCAGTTCCTCCGCGAGTGTGGCCTCGCCGCCTACAAGCTGCCGGACGCGCTCGAGATCGTCGGCGAGTTCCCGCACACAGCCATCGGCAAGGTGAGCAAGCTGGCGCAGCGGGGGGAGTAGTCCGGACCCCCCGTTCACAGCCGGGGGTCGACGGGTTCCGACTCCAGAGCGAGCACCGCGAAGACGCACTCGTGGACCCGCCAGAGGGGTTCGCCGGCCGCTGCGCGTTCCAGCGCCTCCAGCCCGAGGGCGTACTCCCGGAAGGCCAGCGAGCGCTTGCGTCCCAGATTGCGGGAACGCAGCCGCTCCAGGTTCGCGGGCTCGGTGTAGTCGGGGCCGTAGATGATGCGGAGGTACTCCCGGCCACGCACCTTCACGCCGGCCTGGGCCAGGCCGCGTTTTCCCGGTGCCAGCCCGGCGAGTGGTTTGACGACCATTCCCTCGCCGCCGGCGGCGGTCAGGGCCTCCCACCACTCGACTCCGGCGGCGACTGAGGCCGGGTCGCCCGCGTCCACCTGGATCCGTTCCGTGGTGACGACGAGGTCCGGGTCGGCGGCGGCCAGTCGGTCGGCGACGTCGAGGTGCCAGAGATGGTCCCGTCCCACGTGGGTCGTGCCGGCCGGCCACGAACCGCCCCACCCCGGGCCGCCCGGGCCGCCCGGGCCGCCCGCGGCGTCCGCGGCGTCCGCGGCGTCCGCGGTGTCCTGCGGCGCCGGCCCCGTCGCCAGCAGCATGAACGGGGCGAACCGGACTCCGTCGAGGCCGTCCACCGGCCAGCAGTAGCGCTGGTAGGCGGCGGTGAACGCGTCGGCGTTCGCGGCCCGTCCGCGGGTGCGGTCCAGCAGGTCGGCGACGTCGACTCCGCGGGCCGATGCCTGGGTGAGCGCGTCGACGGCGACGGGCAGCGCGGCGCGGGCGGCGGCCCCGGCGGCGGCGTACTGCCGGCGGATGAGGTCCTGGGCCTTCGCGCTCCACGGCATGATCTCCGCGTCGAACACCGCCCAGCCGGCGCCGGTCCGCGTCCACAGGCCGCTGGCGGTCATCGCGGCCCGCAGCCGGGCGAGCAGTGCCTCGGTGCGGTCGCGGTCGAAGAACGGCCGGCCGGTCCGGGTGAACACCGCGCCGGTGGTGCCGTCGGCGGCGCCGAACCGGGCCGCCGCGACCGCCCCGTCCCGGCAGACGACGGCGATCGCCCGGGAGCCCATGTGCTTCTGCTCGCACAGCAGCTCCTCGACGCCGTCGGCCCGGTAGGCCGCGAAGGCGTCCGCCGGATGTTCGAGCAGGCCGGGAAGCTTCGAGGTGGGTGGCGGGCTCATCGTCGGCGGCAGGTGGACGAGCCAGCGCGGGTCGAGGGCGAAGCGGCTCATCACCTCCAGGGCGGCGAGGGCGTTCTCCTCCCGCACCTGCACCCTGCCGCCGTGCCTCGTCTCGACGATCCGCCGGCCGAGGACGTCGGTCACATCCAGGATCTCCAGGCCCGCGCCCGCCGGGACTGCGCCCGCCGGGCCCGTGCGCGTCGCCGGCGCCGGCGCCGGCGACGGCGGCAGCGGGAAGGACGAGAGCAGCGCCTCGGCCGACACCGGTGCCTCAACTGACAGCGGTGACTCGGCCGGTGCCGGACCGGTGCCAGGGCGGATCGGCTCGAAGTAGACCTGCGCCGCCGGCACGGAGACCAGTTCCCGCTCGGGATACCGCAGGGCGGTCAGCCGTCCACCGAAGACGCAGCCGGTGTCGAGGCAGATCGTGTTGTTCACCCACTCGGGCTCGGGGACGGGCGTGTGACCGTAGGCCACCAGCGCCTTTCCCCGGTAGTCCCGGGCCCACGGGTAGCGGACCGGTAGTCCGTACTCGTCGGTCTCACCGGTGGTGTCGCCGTAGAGCGCGAACGACCGCACCCGGCCCGACGCCCGCCCGTGGTAGGCCTCCTTCAGCCCGGCGTGCGCGACGACCAGGCGGCCCTCGTCGAACACCAGGTGGGAGACCAGTCCGTCGCAGAACCGGTCGACCTCGGCGCGGAACTCGTCGCTTTCCTCGCCGAGCTGCCGCAGCGATTCCGCCAGGCCGTGGCCGACGGTCACCTTCTTCCCGCGCAGCGCCTGGACGAGCTTGTTCTCGTGATTGCCGGGGACGGCGAACGCCTCGCCCGCGGCGACCATGCCCATCGCCAGTCGCAGGACGCCGGGCGTGTCCGGCCCGCGGTCCACCAGGTCACCGACGAAGACCACGCGCCGACCGTCCGGATGGCTTGCGCCGACCGGACGTCCCGCGTCGTCGTGGCGCAGAGCGTAGCCGAGCCTGGTCAGGAGCTGCTCGAGTTCGGCGCGGCAGCCGTGGACGTCGCCGATCACGTCGAACGGCCCGGCGACGTCACGCCGGTCGGTCAGCAGCCGGGTGTACTCGATCGTCGCGCCCGTGATCTCCGCCTCCGAGCGCAGGACGTGGACCCGCCGGAACCCCTCGCGGGCCAGGCCGCGCAGCGAGCGCCGCAGCTCGGCCTGCTGCCGGCGGACGACATGCGGGCCGAAGTCACGGTCGGGTCGCGTCGCGTTGCGCGCCAGACAGACCGACTCCGGCACGTCGAGGACGATCGCGACCGGCAGCACGTCGTGCGACCTGGCCAGCTCGATCAGGGACGCCCGGGACGCACGCTGGACGTTCGTCGCGTCGACGACCGTGAGCCGCCCGGCGGCGAGCCGCCTGCCGGCGATGTAGCGCAGGACGTCGAACGCGTCGGGGGTCGCGGCCTGGTCGTTCTCGTCGTCCGCGACGAGCCCCCGGCAGGCGTCGGACGACAGCACCTGCGTCGGACGGAAACGCGTCCGGGCGAAGGTCGACTTCCCGGACCCGGTGACGCCGACGAGGACGACCAGGCAGATCTCGGGAATGGCCAGCGGCGCCGGCGGGGCGTCGATCCCCGGCAGGGGACGGTCGCCTGTCGGTGCGCTCATCGTCCTTTCCCCGTCCCTGCCCGGTGCTCTCCAGCTGCCCGGTGCTCTCCAGCCGCGCGGTGCTCTCCCGCCGGCAGCCGTTCAAGTATCGCCAGCTGCGTGGGCTGGCCGACCTGCGGATCGTCGACGCCGACTCCACCGAGCCGGGCCGTGTAGGGGTACCGGGCGCCGAGGCCGCCGACCCAGCTGGCGAACTCGTCCCGCGTCCACTCGAAACGGTGGTCGCGGTGCCGCAGCGCACCGGACGGCAGGCCCTCGTACCGGACGTTGTACTCGATGTTCGGCGTCGTGACGATCACCAGGCGGGGCTGCGCGTGGCCCAGTACCACCTCGGCGAGCGCGGGCAGCCGGGGCGGGTCGACGTGCTCGACGACCTCGGAGAGCACGATCGCGTCCAGGCCGGTGAGGCGGCTGTCCCGGTAGGTCAGCGACGAGACGACCAGGCGCAGCCGGGCGCGGACCTGGTCGGGCATCCGCTCGATCCGCAGCCGCCGCGCGGCGAGTTCCAGCGCGCGGTGGGAGACGTCGACCGCGACGACCTCGGTGAAGCTCGGCTCGGCGAGCAGTCTCGCGACCAGCTTGCCGTCGCCGCACCCGACGTCGGCGACCCGGTGTGCGTCCGAGGCTCGCAGCATCGCGAGGATCGCCCGCCGCCGCAGCTCCGCCAACGCCGGCGGCCGCGTCTCGCCGACGTCGCCACTCGTGCCCTCGCCACTCGTGCCCTCGCCACTCGTGCCCTCGCCACTCGTGCCCTCGGCGTCCGCCTCGGCCGCTTCTGTCTCGGTCGCGATTAGGCCGGGCTCGAAGCCGGTACCGAGACTGTCGGCCGCGAGGTCGTCGGCTGTCGCGAGCTGCGCGAGCGCCGCGGTGGTCAGGGCCCGGCGGTGACCGAGATAGCGCCTGGCGATCAGGTGCCGCTCCGGATGCCCCGGCAGCCAGCTGGCCCCCTCGCGGAGGAGCTTGTCGATCTCGTCCCGTCCGACGTAGTAGTGCTTCGCGTCGTCGAGGACCGGCAGCAGGACGTAGACCTGGGTGAGCGCGTCGGCGAGCCGGAGAGTCCCGGTGAGAGTGACGTCGTGGTGCGGTGCGTCGCCCCACTCCGGGAACCGCGGGTCCAGCGGGAGCGGGACCGCCGCGACCTGCCACCCCAGCGGTTCGAACAGCCGCCTGGCGAGATCGGCGCCGCCGGCCCGGCAGGGCAGCGACGGCAGCCTGATCTCCAGCGGCAGCGCGGTCGCGGCCAGCTCCGGCCGGGCCTTGCAGCGTCCCGCCATCGCCGTCGAGAACACCGCCGCCATCGCGACCGCGAGCAGGCTGGACGCCGCGTACGTCCGGTCGTCGACGTACTGGGCCGCATCCACCCCGGCCCCACCGCCGCGCCTGCCCCCGGTACCCGCCTGCCTGTTACGGACCAGCCCGACGGGGTCGATCTCCAGCAGCAGCGCCGCGGTGCAACGCTCCTCGGTCGCCTCCGGGTAGAAGACGTGCGCGCTGCCGGCGGCGGTATCGAACCGCTGTGCCCTGTCCGGATGCTTGTGGAGCAGGAATCCCAGATCGGTGGCGGGATGGTGGGTCGTCGACACGGCAAGGAACACCGCGCGATTCTTCCGGACCCGAGCCCCACCCGTCGCCCCGATTTCCGCCGGGCAGTGGGGTGGGGTCAAACAGCTGGGTAGAGTCGCTGTCTACCTGCGGGGACGCGTCGCATGCCCACCACGCCGCACGCCCGCCGCCGCTCCTGCCTGTCGCCCCTGCGCGCTTCCTGAACCGGGAGAGACCCCATGCCCGTGAACCAGCGTCCCACCCTGGGACCAATGGTCTCCGCCACCTGCCTGCAGCAGATGCGGGTCTACACCGAGGACATCGTCGGCCGAGGGCCTGTCCTGGGCGCCGGCAGGATGCGCGGGCAGGGCGTCATCGCCGATCTCGGCCTGCAGGACTCCCGACTGGACGACGACAAGCTCTTCCGCCTGTTCGTCGACACCTTCGGCATCGAGGGCACCCGGCTCTGCCTGGTCACCGGGGTGACGTCGGACGACTCCGGGGCGTATGTCGTGCAGCTGGTCGAAGGGGCGTGCAGCCACCAGATGCAGGCGGCGGAACCGATGTGCGCCTACACCCTGGGCGTCTTCGTCGGGGCGTTGCAGGCTGTGACCGGCGTCGTCATGCAGGGAACCGAGACCTCCTGCGAAGCGGCCGGCGACCCGGCCTGCACCTTTGTGATCCGTCCGCACCGGGCGCTCATCTAGCGCCTGGCGCGCTGTTCACGGGTCGGTCGTCAGGCCTGGTGACCGTCGGTGTCGCGGAGGTCCGCGCGCAGGTCCGCGAGCGCGGCGTCGCGGCCGGCCAGCGCCGACTCGACCAACGTCGTCCGCCGGCGCTCGGCGTCAAGGTCGGCGCGTAGGACCCGCGCGGCGTCCTCGGCGTTGGCCAGGCTCTGCCGCAGGCCCGCGACCTCCTGGCGGTTCGAGGCCGCCGCGGACTCCAACGCGGCGATGGCCGCACTCTCCATCCTGCCCATCTCGGCTTCGGCCCGGTCGGTCATCGCCTGGGTCGTGCCGCTCATCCGCAGCACCTCGGCCTGAGCCTCGGCGAGGGCGGCTCGGGTCTCGTCGAGCTGCGCGGTCACCAGCCGCAGCCTCGCCGAGGTCTCGTCCAGCCGATACCGCGTGGTCGCCAGGCCCGTGGACGTCTCCGTCTCGACCGAGGCGGGCGTCTCGGCCGACTCGGACGCTCGCGCGCCGGCGGATCGGGGTCGCAGCACACGGCTGGCGAGGGTACCGGCCAGCGCCCCCAGCACGAGCGCGGTGGCTGCCGGGGACACATCGCTGTTGCGCAGCATCCACTGAGGCTAGCGGGCGGGCCGGAAGGCCCGGACGGGCGCACTCACCAGTAGTCGCGGACGGCGCTCTGGACGGTGTCCGACCCGGTACCGGGTGGCGACATCCCGTCGGCGAGTCCCGGGTCGATGCTCAGGAGCAGGGCCTGGACGAGAAGCGCGACGTCGCTGCGACGCCGCGCGTCGATCTCGAAGACCGGCGCGACGATGCCGACCTGTGCCAGGACCCGGCGGTAGTCGTCCAGGCCGGGAGTCCGGCGGAGGTCCATCCCGGTGACACCGACCGCCAACGCCGTTTCATCGATCACCGTTCGGAAGGAGTCGATGAACTCGTGCAGGTCGGCGAGCGGCGTCGGCCGGGTGCTGGTCACCAGGAGGACGACGCCGATCGCCCCTTCGGCGAGGATGTGCCGCATGAAGGCGAACCGGTCCTGGCCCGGGGTGCCGTAGAGGTGGATCCGCTCGGCACCGTCGAGGCGCAGGACGCCGTAGTCCATGGCGACGGTGGTGGTGGCCTTGACACCCCTGGTCTCGTCCGTGGGCCGGGTCTCGGTGGTGACGGGGGCGATGTCGCTGATGGCTGCGATCGCCGTGGTCTTCCCCGCGCCCACCGGGCCAGAGAAAAGAATCTTGTGGTGGGTCACGAGTGTCCCTGCGGATGAGTCGAACGGCAGGCGTCAGTCGGCGCGAAGTCTGTCGAACAGCTTGCGCAACAGGCGCCGTCGTGGAGTGGGGGCGACGGTCGGCGGCGACGCCGGCGGCTGCGATGCCGACGGCGTGGTCGGGACGGGCGGGGACGGGACGAGCGGGGACGGCTGCGACGGGAGCTCCGAGCGGACGAGATCGACTGCGGCAGCCGCGCTGTAGAAGGCGAAGACGTCCTCCGCCGGCAGGTTCAACACGTTGATCGTCTGGCTGAGCGTGCTGGGTTGTCGAGCCCAGAGGGCCGCGATGCTCATCGCGCCGGGTGTCACGATCAGCCGGGTGAAGTTGGGCCACTCCCGCAGGGCGCACGGGGCGTCGAGGGACACCTCGAGTGGCAGCCTGCCCCGGGAGGCACTCAACGCGAGCTTCCACAACAGGCCGTCGAGGGGCACCATGTCCCGGTGGTTGACGTCGTACCGGGGCGCGCGGGAGAAGGCCAGATCGGCCTGCAGGGGGAGGTCCTCCCTTCCGGCATACGGCCGTAGGCCGTCTTCGCCACCGTAGACGATGGCGGTGAAGCTGCTCGGGTAGACGGCGATCGCCGGCCAGGGGCCCTGGATGTACACGGCCTGGCCGCGTTCCTCGGCCTGGCGCCACGCGGTGGTGACCAGCCCCTGCAGGAACCGTGCCGGGTCGTAGCGACGAACCGTGGCCGGCGCTTCACCGCCGGCCGGCGCCGCGGCCCCGGGCCACGGGTACGGGGCCGGCGGGGATGTTCCGACGTCCTCTCCCGGCGTCGGGAACTTCGCCCGGTCCACTCGGTGGCCGTCCACCCGTCATCTCCTGCCTCCCGGTGATCCAGCACGTGCGGCCCTGCCGATTCACCCTCCGTAGCTGTCGTAGCTGTCGGCCGGGATCTGCCGCCCGGGCCGACGCACGGCGCTCAGACGGCCTCGGACAGCGCCTCGGCGCCTCGGCGCACGTCGAGAAACGTCGCGCCCAGCTGGGCGTCCGGCCGGGTGATGACCACCAGAACGGTTTCCGGGCCGGCCCTGGTGAGCAGCACATGGCCGCGTTGCCCCCTGATGAGGATCTGGTCGAGCGCGCCGCGGTTGAGCTCCATACTTGCCTGGGTGCCTAGGGAGAGCATGGCCGCACTCATCGCGGCCACGCGGTCATGCTCGAACTCGGCCGGCAGCAGCGACGCCATGAGCAGGCCGTCCGTCGAGACCAGCGCGGAAGCCTCGATGTCGTCGGACGACGCATTGAGCTCGCTCAGGATGGCGGTCACCGACTGCTTCCGCATGCAAGTCTCCAACGTCGTCGACGGTCCGTCCCGGGAGAACTCAGGAGTCGACACACCGCGTTGTGTCTGACGCTCGTTCCGCGGTGTGGCTGACGGCTTCCCCCGGCGATCAGCCGCGCCCGGTCGACTATCGTGTGAAGGATATAGACGGTACCTGGCCGGGGTGTCCCCGGGGCCGCTGACCAGCCAAGTCGGCCTCGTGGCGCAGCGGAGTCGTGGCTGTGGAGCAGCCGTTCGGTCGGAGTCGCGTGGGTGAGACGGTTTCTGTGGAAAGTGCACCTCGTGCGGGTAATCTCGACCGCCAGGGCCGGGCCTGTCCGTCGCGGACGCGGGCCGGCCCGGGGCGGCTCGGCGGACATATCCCTGACGGACAAAAAGGGATGAAGGCGGTCACGATGCCGGACGAGGGGGGCAGTAGGTCGCGGCACCGCAGCACGTCGAAACGGTCGTGGCGTCATCGAGCCCTGACCTCGACGAGATCGGAACCCGCCGAGGCGGAGGTCGTCGAGGCGGAGGTCGCCGCCACCGAGCCGGTCGCTGCCGGGAGCGCGGTCGGCGACGCACGCTTCACGGATGCCTCGATGCCCCTGTGGGTGCCGCCGACCGTGTCGGTGCCGCCGGACGTGCCGGTGCCGCCGGACGTGCCGGTGCCGCCGGACGAGCCAGGTCCGGACAGCGAGCCAGAGCCACCCAGGTCAATCGGAACCGTTCAGGACAGAGGTGCATCGGTGAGTATTCAATCGGAGTTGTCGCGCGTGGTGTCGGACCTGCGGCGGTCGATTCCGGAGCTGAACGGTGCCATGGTGGCGTCGGTGGACGGGCTGTCCGTGGCGCACGACTTCCCCGAGTCGGAGGCCGAACGGATGGCGGCGATGGCGGCGACGGCCCTGGGCCTGGGCAAGCGCATCTCCGACCGGACCGGGCTCGGCGAGATGCAGGAGACGGTGGTCCGCGGCAACAGCGGCTACCTGGTGGTCTACGCGGCCGGCGAGCAGGCGGTACTGGTGCTGTCCGGTCCGTTCAACTCCAACCTCGGGCTGATGCGGATCGAGGCTCGCGCGGCCTCCACTGAGATCAACAAACTGCTCGGCTGAGGGCGGGACCAGCCATTGGGCCCCAGCCAGCCGACGTCGCGCGGTGGTCGGGAACTGTGCGTGGCGAGACACCGGTAGTCAGCATGTCAGATCTCGCAGAGATACTGGTTGACATGTCGACCGGTGATGATGCGGTCGGGCCTGCTGCCGCCGGCGTGGCAGGTGCGGCCGGTGCGGGTGGTGCGGGTGGTCCGAGCGGCGGGGCTGTCGCGGCGCCGCAGCCGTTCACGCACCTGAGCGCGCCCAACTCCGGGCTGTACCGGGAGGTGCTGACAGCCTTCGCCCGGGCCCGGGACCGCTTCATCGTGCACATGCGCCCCGAGGACGTCGCGGCCGACGCGGGCGGTGCCGTCCCCGCCGAGTCGCTGGTGGCCGCTCTCGACCAGCTGGCGGGGTGGGGCAACCTGCGCCGGGACCCGGACACCGGCCGCGTGACGACCGTGGAGGACTTCCACCGGGCCCGTTACCTGTACCAGCTGACTCCGGCGGGGCAGGCGGCCGAGGAGGCGATCGCGCTGTACGAGGCGGCGATCGGCCGTCGGGGCGCCCTGCAGTCGGTGGCCCTCGACGACATCGCCTCGCAGCTGCGTGCCCTGTTGGGGCTGGCCACGACGGAGGCGTCCGAGCTGGACCCGGCGAAGGTGCATCTGCTGCTGCTGGGGCTGGCGGAGCGCTTCACCGGCCTGGCGGACAACGCCCAGGCGTTCATGGCGTCGCTGCGTCGTGTCATCGACTTCTCGGACGGCGACGTCGACGCGTTCGTCGCCTACAAGCAGCGGCTCATCGACTACATCAACCGCTTCATCGCCGATCTCGCGAACCGCGGCGCGGAGATCGCCACGTTGCTCGGTGAGCTGGAGGAACGTGACGTCACTCGGCTGCTCGAGGTCGTGGCCCGCCGGGAGGCCGGCGACGCGCTGCCGGACCTGCCTCCGGACGCGCCCACCGTCGCCGGTCCGGCGGCCGACGGGCGCGCGGCGGCCGGGGGAGCGGGGGCGGCCGACGGGCGCGTGGCGGCCGGGGGAGCGGGGGCGGCGGCGTATGACGCCGCGGTCGAGGCGTCGCTGGTCGGATGGCGGAACAGGTGGCGCGGTCTGCGCGACTGGTTCGTGTCGACCGATGCCCGCCATCCCTCCCAGGCGAGGTTGCTGCGCGGTGCCGCCGTCACCGCCATCACCCAGCTCATCGACACCGTGGCCGCCCTCAACGAGCGCCGCTCCGGCCGTTCCGACCGGTCGGCCGACTTCCGCGCGCTCGCCCGCTGGTTCGCCGAGACGCCGGACGACGCGGCGGCGCACCGGCTGTGGCGGGCCGCCTTCGGGCTGGCCCCGGCCCGGCATCTGACGGTCTCCCAGGAGACCGTCGCGGCCTGGCAGGAGGACGAGCCGTCACCCGGCACGCCGTGGCGGCAGGCGCCGCCGGTACGGATCAGTCCCCAGCTGCGCCGCACCGGGTCCTACGAGCGGCGTGGCACCCCGAACCGGGTCGCGGACCGGGCCGAGCAGCGCCGGCTGCTCGCCGAGCACGCGGCCAGGGAGGCGGGGCAGGCCGCGGCCGCCAGAGATCGGCTGACTCTCGGCCGGCCGGTGCTGCTGTCCGATCTCGGGCTTCTCGACCGGCAGGCGTTCCGCCTCTTCCTCGCCCTGCTCGGGGATGCGCTCGCGGCCCGGCGCCCGGGTGAGGGGGCGGTGGAGACGACGTCGGGTGACGGCACGATTCTGATCCGGCTGTCCGTGGTGCCAGGCGGCGGCACGGTGTCGGTGGAGACCGAGGACGGTCTGCTGCACGGGCCGGAACATCTCGTCGAGATCGTCGATCTGACCGCACCCACGGCCCGCTCGCCGGCTGCCGTGCCGTCCCTGGCACCCGCGCCGGTACCGGGATGACGACGGACCCCGCCACCGCGGACACCCGCGCCGCGCGGCGGCGCGCGCTGCGGGCGCTGCTGGCCAGACCTCTGCGCACCGCGGCCTCCGACGACGAGGTGCTGGCGCTCATCCGCCGGCACGCCCCCGCGCTGCGTGAGTGGCTCGCCGCCGAGACGGGCTGGCGGCTGCTGGTGGACTCCGATTCCGCCAGGCTGTTCAAGACGGTCGCCACGACCGGGGAGGCGACCTACCCGGCGCGGGACGCCCGGGGCAGGGCGCCGTTCGGGCGGCGCCGCTACGTCCTGCTGTGCCTGGCACTGTCGGTGCTGGAGACGGCGGACGCCCAGATCACGCTGGGCCGGCTGGCGGAGGGCGTGCTGGTCGCGGCGAGCGACCCACAGCTGGCCGCGGTCGGTGTCGCCTTCACCCTCGGCCGCCGGGACGAACGCTCCGACCTGGTCGCGGTCGTCCGGCTGCTGCTCTCGCTGGGCGTGCTCGAGCGTGTCGCCGGCGACGAGGACGCCTACCTGAGCGACAGCGGGGACGTCCTGTACGACGTCCGCCGCCGGGTGCTCGCCGCACTCCTGGCGGGCACCCGCGGGCCGTCGACGATCAAGGCCACCGACCTGGAGGCCCGGCTGACGGAGCTGACCCACGAGCCTGTCCCCGACACCGAGGACCTGCGCAACCGCGCGCTGCGGCACCGGCTGACACGCCGGCTGCTGGACGAGCCGGTCGTCTACTACGACGAGCTCGCCGAGGACGAGCGCGCCTACCTGGTCAGCCAGCGCCACGCCATCACCAGGCGGATCGAGGAGGCCACCGGGCTGTTCGCGGAGATGCGGGCCGAGGGGATCGCGATGGTCGACCCCGACGACGACCTCACCGACGTGCGGATGCCCGAGCAGCGCACCGACGGCCATGTGGCCCTGCTGGTCGCCGAGTACCTGGCGGACCGGCTCGGCCAGGGCACGCCGGTGCCGCTGGCCCGCCTGCGCACCTTCGTCGCCCAGATGGCGGTCGAGCACGCCTCCTACTGGCGGCGGGGGGCGACCGAACCCGGCGCCGACGCCGAGCTTCTCGCGGTGGCGCTGGACAAGCTCCGGGCCCTGCGGCTGGTCGTCGACGCGCCCGGTGGCCCGGCGGACCCGCCGGCGGTCCTGCCCCGCCCGGCGATAGCCCGCTACGCGCTCGACGCCCCGACGATCCGTGACCGCCAGGCCACCGGCACCGCCACCGGCACCGGCACCGGTACCGGTACCGGCAACAGAACCGGCAACAGAACCGGCACCGGGCCGGCCAGCCCAGCAGGCAGGAACAGGAACAGGAAGGGGACGCGGCGGTGAGCAGCGAGACACCCGGGGGCGACAGGGCGACGACGTCGCTTCCTGCTCCCGGCCGGGACCGTTGGCAGCCGCTGCGGGCCGGACTCGTCGACCTCTTCTACTACGACGTCGAGGAGTTCCACTTCCACGACGGCCGGCTGCTGCTGCGCGGCAACAACGGCACCGGCAAGTCGAAGGTGCTGGCCCTGACGCTGCCGTTCCTGCTCGACGGGGAACTGGCCGCCCACCGGGTCGAGCCCGACGGTGACCGCAACAAGCGGATGGAGTGGAACCTGCTGCTGGGAGGCCGCCATCCGCACCCGGAGCGGCTCGGCTACGCCTGGCTGGAGTTCGGCCGGACGGGCCAGGACGGTGTCGCCGAGTACCGCACCGTCGGAGCCGGGCTGAAGGCGGTCGCCGGCCGTGGCATCGCCCGGCACTGGTTCTTCGTCACCCCCCAGCGGGTCGGCCGTGACCTGTCCCTGGTCGGCCCGACGCGGGTGGCGCTGACCAGGGAGAAGCTGAAGGACGTCGTCGAGGGCCACGGCCAGGTGTTCGACACGGCCTCCCAGTACCGGCGGGCGGTGGACGAGGAGCTGTTCGGGCTGGGTGCCCACCGGTACGAGGCCCTGGTCAATCTCCTGATCCAGCTCCGTCAGCCGCAGCTGTCCAAACGGCCCGACGAGAAACTGCTCTCCCGCGCGCTCACCGAAGCGCTGGCGCCGCTGGACCCGGCACTCCTGGCCACCGTCGCCGAGGCGTTCCGCGGCCTGGACGAGGAGCGGGAGGCGCTGCGCGCGCTGACCGAGGCCCAGGCGGCGTCGCAGGCGTTCCTGAATCATTACAGCCGCTACGCCCGGGTCGCCGCCAGGCGGCACACCGCGCCGCCGCGGCAGGCGCACAGCCGCTATGAGCAGTACGGCCGGGAGCTGGGCGAAGCCGAGGAGGCCTACCGGAGCGCGCAGGCGGCGCTCGACACCGCGCTCGCCGAGCTGGACACCCTCGACGCCGCGAAGGAGATCCTGACCGCCCGGCGGGAGGCGCTGCGCGAAAGCCCGGAGATGCGCAGCGCGGCGGCGCTGGACACGGCCAGGCAGGACGCGGCCAGGCTCGCCCAGCTCGCCACCCAGCGGACGGAGGCCGCCACGCAGGCGGCTCGGTCGGTCGGCAGCTGGCAGCGCCGGCTGGCCGAGGCGGCCACGGCAGCCGACGACGACCAGGCGGCGTTCGACGGAGCCGTCGGCGAGGCCGCCGCGGCGGCCGGCGTCGCCCTGCTCGCCGACCGGCATTCCGCGGTGCTCGACGAGCTGGCGCGGGAGCAGCGACCGTATGCCGGCGCGCGGCGGTCCGGTCAGGCCGCCGTCGACGCCCAGGATGCGGCGGTGAGCCACCTCGAACGGCTGCTGCGCGAGGCCGATGACGCGGCGGCGGCGGCGCGGGCGGCCCGCACCGAGCTCGACCGGATCATCGGCGAGCGCCAGGCCGTCGCGGAGCGGATCGCGGCCGCCGAGGACGTTCTCGCCCGGCACGGCGCCGATCTCGTCGCGGCCTGCACGGCCTACCTGGGGCGGGCCGAGCAGCTGCGGCTGCCCGACCCGGACGGGGCCCTCGCGGCACTCGCCGGCTGGGTGGAGACGCTCGACGGCCGCAGCCCGGTCGCGGCGGCGGTCGACGACGCGGTGCGGGAGACGACCGCCGTCCTCGGCCGCCGGCAGGCCGCCGTCGACGTGGAGAAGGCGGCCGCCCGGACCGAGCTCGACGCGCTGACGGAGGAGATCGCCCGGCTGGCGGCCGGCGGCCACGACGCGCCGCCCACCCCGTACACCCGGGACGGGTCGGGCCGCGCCGGCCGTCCCGGTGCCCCGCTGTGGAAGGTCGTCGACTTCGCCGCCGGCGTGCCCGACGAGCACCGGGCCGGCATCGAGGCGGCGCTGGAGGCGGCCGGCATCCTCGACGCCTGGGTCAGCCCCGACGGCAGGCTGCGGGACGCCGTCTCCGACGACGTCCTGGTCACCGCCGGCCTCCCGGCGCCGGGCGGCGGACTCGCGACGGTGCTCGTCCCGGCGGTCGACCGGGCGGACCCCGGCGCCGACGCTCTGAGCGACCGGTCCCTGGCCGACCTGCTGGCCACGATCGGCCTGCGCGGCCCGGACCGGTCGGGCGCTCCTGACCGGTCGGGCGCTCCTGACCGGTCGGGCGCTCCTGACCGGTCGGGCGGCCCGGACCGTGTCACGGACGGTTCCGTCAGCTGGGTCGGGGTCGACGGCAGCTTCGGCAACGGAACGCTGACCGGGTCGTGGCACAAGCCGGCCGCCGGCTACATCGGGGAGGGTTCCCGCGAGGCGGCCCGGAGGGCCCGGCTCGTGCGGCTGCGCGCGGACGCGGAGCTGACGGAGGAACGGCTGACGCGGTTGGTCGCGGCCGAGGCCGAGCTGGCGGACCGGCTCGAGACGCTGGCCGCCGAGCACCGCGCCCTTCCCCCCGACACCGAGCTGCGGGACGCCCACGCGACGCTCAGCGCCGAGCACGCCATCAGGCGGCGCGTCGACGCCGACCACGACCAGGCCGCCGTGATCGCGGACCGGGCCCGGCAGGCCGCCGCGCAGGCGCGGGAGCAGGTCGAGGACTTCGCCGCCGATGTCCGTCTGCCCGCCGAGCCGGTGGCCCTCGCAGCGGTGCGCCGGGCGCTCGGCGACTACCGGACCGCCCTGGCCAGGCTGTGGCCGGCGGCGACCGCGCTGGCCAGATCCCGCACCGTGGCGGCGGAGGCGAGCGCGGAACTGGCCGACGTGACAGCCCGGCACCGCCAGGCGGCCACGGAGCAGGCCGAGGCGCAGGCGCAGGCCGACGCGGGGGCCGAACGGCACCGGATCCTGGTCGAGACCGCCGGCGCCGCCGTCGACGAGCTGTTCCGCAAGCTCGCCGCCGTCGACGCCGAGCTCGCCGACCGCGACCGGCGGGAGAAGGGGGCGCGGGCCGCCGAACGGACCGCGCTCGACGCCCGCGGCAAGGCCGACGGCCGGCGCGAGACCCTGCGGGAGTCCATCACCGCCGCGGCCGCCGAGCGGGAGAGCGCCATCGCGAGGCTGCGGGCGTTCGCGGCGACCGGGCTGCTCACCATCGCCGTCCCGGACCTGGACCTCGACCTCCCCGACTCGTCGGTCGCGTGGGCGCCGAATCCGGCGATCGCGCTCGCCCGCGCCGTCAACGCGGCCCTCGACGACGTCGACGACTCCGACCGGCGCTGGGAGCTCGTGCAGCAGCGCGTGTCCAGCGAGCACAAGATCCTAACCGACGCGCTCTCCCGGCACGGCCACTCGGTCGGGATGACCGTGACTGACGGCGTGATCGCGGTCGACGTGCTGTTCCAGGGCCGCCGCCAGGATGTTCCCGAACTCGTCACCGCGCTCGAGCGGGAGACCGGGCAACGGGCGCTGCTGCTGTCCGCCAAGGAACGCGAGGTCCTGGAGAACCACCTGGTCAACGAGGTCGCCAGTGCGCTGCAGGAACTGGTCGGCGACACCGAGGAACAGGTCGGGCGGATCAACACCAACCTCGCCGAGCGGCCCACCTCGACCGGGATGCGGCTGCGGCTGCAGTGGCGGATGGCCCGCGCCGCGCCGGCGGGCCTCGGCCCGGTGCGGGACCGCCTGCTGCGGCAGACGACCGACGCGTGGAGCGCCGCGGACCGGGCGGCCGTCGGCGCGTTCCTCCAGGAGCAGATCAGCCGGGAGCACAGCGAGGACGCCTCCGGCGGCTGGGCGGAGCAGCTGACCCGCGCCCTGGACTACCGCCGCTGGCACGAGTTCGCCGTCCAGCGGTTCCAGGACGGCCAGTGGCGCCCGGCCAGCGGCCCGGCCTCCGGCGGCGAGCGGGTGCTCGCCGCCTCGATCCCGCTGTTCGCCGCCGCCGCGTCGTTCTACGACTCGGCCGGTGACCGGCGGGCGCCCCGCCTCATCGCCCTGGACGAGGCGTTCGCCGGGGTGGACGACGACTCCAGAGCCAAGTGCCTGGGCCTGCTCGCCACCTTCGATCTGGATGTCGTGATGACGAGCGAGCGGGAGTGGGGCTGCTACCCGCAGGTCCCCGGGCTGGCGATCGCCCAGCTGTCCCGGCGGGACGGGGTGGACGCGGTGCTGGTCACGCCGTGGCGGTGGGACGGCCGCGAACGGACCCGGCTGGACCGGCCGTCGACGTACCTGCCGGCTCCGGCGGCACCGGCGGCACCGGCGGAGACGGGCGGGGCCGGGCGGCGGGCCCGCGACGACGAGGCTCTTTCGCTGTTCGACGAGCCCCTTCCCCCGGGCGGTGAGTCTGTTCCCCTCGGCGAGGCGCCGCTGCCGCCCGGCGGCGAGCCGCTTCCGCGCCCGTGAACGATGCCGACCAGCCGGGTGACCTCGAGCGACTGCGGCGGCTGCTCGGCGGCGAGGACACCGCCTGGCTGCTCACCAGGGCCCGCGGCCGGCTGGAACGAGGCAGGTCGCTCACCGGGACGGTCACCCTGGCCCGGGCCACCGCGGAGCAGCGGCGGGCCGCCGAGCGCCTGCTCGGCCGGCGGGCCGGCGCCGGCAGCTCGCTGTCGGTGTCGCTGGACGACGTCGACGCCGTGCTGCGCGCCAGCGGCGCCGCACCCGGCGGGCTCGAGGCCGCGGTCACCCTGCTGACAGGGCAGGTGACCAACCTCGCGGCGCGGGCCGCGGCGGACGCCCGGGAGTGGTCGGCCGTCCGAGGCCTGGTGGAGGAGCTGGTGTCCCGGCGTCCCGTGCTCGCCCCCTGGCTGTCGTGGCTGGACGGCACCGGGATGCTGCGCCGGCTCGCGGACGGGCCGGCCGCCGCGTCCGCGCTGGTGGCTGATGTGGTGCGGGTGCTGGACGCACTGCCGTCACCCGGCGTCGCGCTGGGCCGGCTGGCGGCGAGCCGCGCCGGCGACGCGCACGCGCTCGACGAGGGCCGGCCGCTGACCACCCTCGTGCTGGCCGCCGTCCGGGTGCTCGGCGGAGCCTCCCCGACCGGCGACGGGTCAGCCGCGGGGCGCCGCGCCGCCTGGGCGGCTGTCGGAGTGCACCGCGACGAGCTGTCGTCCACTGCCCTGTGCCTGGGTCTGCCAGGCGGCTCGGCGACCCCCAGCGGGCGGATGCTGGCCGCCGCCCGCGAGGCGGGCGAGCCCTGCGTGCTCACGCTGCGCCAGCTTGTCGGCCGCCGCGAGGATCTGGACGACCTCGGTGTGGGCTCCACGATGGTCTTCGTCTGTGAGAATCCGATCGTCGTCGCCAGCGCGGCGGACGAGCTGGCACACCGGTCCCCGCCCCTGATCTGCGTCTCCGGCCAGCCCTCGCTCGCCGTCGTGACCATGCTGGACGCACTCGCGGAGCGGGGAGCGCGGTTCGCCTACCACGGAGACTTCGACTGGGGCGGCCTCCGCATCGCGAACGGGCTGCTCGAACGGATCCCCTGGCTGCCGTGGCGCTTCGACTCCCGCTCCTATGAGGCAGCCCTGGCGTTGGTCGAGGGCGGCCCCCTGACGGGCCGCCCGGTCGACGCGTCCTGGGACCAGGGCCTGCGCCCGGCCCTGGAACGCCACGCGCGGCGGATCGACGAGGAACTCGTCCTCCCCGACCTGCTCGCCGACCTCGCCGCCGCGGCGGAGCCGCCTGTCAGGTGAACCGCGCTGTCCGCCCGGGTGGTGCATGCGCGGGGATGCGCCGCTGATTGTTTCCACATCGAAATACGGAATCGGCGGCAATTGCGTTCTGCGGTCGGGTGCTGCATGATCGATCACGGATGGCCGGGCACAGAGAAAATAGTGCGTTCGTACGGTCGCCGTTGGTAGTTGGTTTGCCGGGTGGTGCGGTGCCGCTGTGCCAGGCCGGTGTCATCGAACTGCCTGCTTCAACCCATGGTCGATTGGCATCACGGTTCGCTAGGGTTAGCTGCGTCATTCGGCCTCCCACCCGTCGTCCGGAGACGGTGGATC
Organism: Parafrankia elaeagni; assembly: GCF_000374165.1. Classification (GTDB taxonomy): domain Bacteria; phylum Actinomycetota; class Actinomycetes; order Frankiales; family Frankiaceae; genus Parafrankia; species Parafrankia elaeagni. Next base: position 22,381 of record NZ_KB893747.1, on the reverse strand, counting down.
CGAACACCGGCTGGTGTCGGGCGGTCGGGCGGCGATGGCTCGGTACGCGGTCAATTCTGCTGATCGGATGTTTCCGCGTAGCTGAGGGATTTGGCAACATGGCTTGGGGGAGTCGTGCCCACGTGACGCTTCAATCGTCGGAGAACCCGAAAAGGGAAGGCCTTCCCGGACTTCTGTCGTGGCGTGTCGTGGCCGTCGCCCTCGCGTTCCTGTGCGCGGCGGCGGTCGGGGTGCCGGCGACGGCGGCGCCCCGCGCGGCGACCCCGGCCACGGGCGCGGGCGTCTCCGCCACGGACACCGCTGCCACCGCTGCCACCGCTACTCCCGCTGCGGGAGCGGCTCCGGCCACCGCCGGTTCCGCGGAGGACATCGAGCCACGTGCCGTGCGCGCGGTCATCATCGCCGACGAGTCCGGCAGTCTCGACGCCGAGGCGGTGCGGCAGGAGAAGGAAGCCGTCGAGCTGCTCGCCTTCAGCGCGCTGACTCCCGACTCGGAAATCGCGGTGGTCGGCTTCGGCAGCTCGAACGGTGAACCGGGGCAGCAGGCCGTCCAGACGTACTGCCCGCTGACGAAGGCCGATCCGGAGAAACAGCAGTCGCTGGTCACGTGCATCGACGGGTTGCACCGCCGGGAACCATCGGAGGGTAACGACACCGACCACGCCGCGGCCATCGGCCAGGCACTGAGCATTCTCGGCCCGGCCCGGGACGACAGTTCCTCCCTCATCTTCCTGCTCACCGACGGCCGTCTCGACGTGCCGAACAGCCCGCAGTACGGAGCGCCGGCAGCGCGCAACACCGAGGCGGGCCGCCAGCTTTCCGCCGCGGTGGCCAGGGCCAGGGAGAACGGCGTGCAGATCTGGCCGCTCGGATTCGGCTCGGCGGACAAGTCGGCCCTCGATGTCTTCGCCGCCGGCGGTGCCCAGCAGACCTGCAGTGACCTGGAGGAATACCAGCCCAAAGCCCGGCTGGCGACCTCCCTGAGCGAGGTGACGCGCTCGCTGTTCGAGGCCATCGGCAATGCCAACTGCGCTCGGACGACCGGCTTCGAGACAGACGAGCTGCAGCCCGGCTCCTCGGCCGAGGTGGAGGTCGAGATCCCCGAGATCAGCACCGACGGGGTCATCGTGGCCGTCAAGGGCGACCCGCGGGTCCGGGTGGCCTACATCGACCCGGAGAACAACGACGTCAGCGACAGGGAGGAGTTCGACCGCTCCGTCTTCACCCGGAGCACCCCCAACGGCACGGTGGAGTCGCTACGGGTGCAGAACCCGCGGCCGGGGACCTGGAAGGTCCGGTTCACAGCTCCGGACGGCCTCTCGTCCCAGCAGACCGTCGGCGCCGCCGCGATGTGGCAGGGGGTGCTGCGGGCAGTGGTCCTCCTCGACCCGCCGGTCCCGGGGCCCGGGCAGGAGGCTGTGATCACGGTACGGCTGCAGACCCGCGACGGGGAGATCAAGGACCCACGCACGCTGGACGGTATCCGGTTCGGCGCACAGGTCTCCGGCGCGGGCTTCGACGAGGAGCAGGTGAGCCTGGTCGACGACGGAACGGGCGGTGACGCACAGGGGGGCGACGCCGTCTTCAGCGGCCGCATCGCCATTCCGCCCGACGCGACCGGGAACCTGACGATCCGCGGCACGGTCGTCGGCCCGGGTGTGGTGGGAGCGTCCGTCGATGCCCAGACGGTCATCCAGAACGGGCCCGCTCCCCTGACCGCGTCGATGAAGTTCGACAGCGACGGCACGGTGGCACCCGGGGAGTCACTGTCCGGCACGGTCGTGCTCGACAACATCGACGGTCGCGCCCACACCCTGTCCCTGCAGCTGCAGTACCTCGTCAACGGTGTGAATGCGGTGATAGATCCGCCGACCATCACCAGCACCCGGCGGGGCCGTTCGGAACACCGTTTCACCGTCACCTTCGCCGAGGACTCGGCGCAGGGCCCGACCGGTGGCACGGCGGTCCTCGTCGATGCCGGCGATTCGGCCCGGACGATCGCCTGGGCCGTCCTCCGCGCGGAGGTCCGGGAGCCACCCTCCTGGCTGGACCGCTTCTGGTGGCTGCTGGTGCTGCTCGGGGCTCTTGTGCTCGCGCTGGTGCTGTTCGCCGCCTGGCGGCTGCGGGCCGCCCGGGAGGCGGGCGACGTCAGCAACGTCACGGTCCGCATTTTCCGCGACGGTGGGCAGGTCGGCGAACTGCGGGCCCGGCGGGACACCGGGGGCCGGTTCGCGTTCGTCGTGCACGATGCGACCGGGACAACCCCGAGGCTGGACTACGCGCACGGTGGCACCGGCTACGTGGTGACCCGCGACAGGCACCGTGTCCTGCTGCTGCGGACGCCGAGCCACCAGGTACAGGAACTGCGCAACCAGCTGCCGGTGCCGATCGAGGGCGGTCTGACGCTGGTGGTGGCCGAGGCCACGACCTCGCCGGGAGCGTTTCCCCCCGGACCGGGTGCGGACGACCCCTACGAGAGGGCCGGTGACTACCGCTCGTCGGGAGAGGACCACGGCGACAGCTATCTCGGCGGCGGGACTCCCAGCGGTGCGACGCCGGGCGGCGGGAGCGCCGACAGCCCCGGCCGAGGGGCGCCGGGCGGCTCCGGGCGGACCGGCGCGGCGGCCGGCGGCGTGGCATTGGAGAGCGACCAGTTCGACCAGACAACGATCATCCGATCGCCCGACGCGGGTACGGCGAGCCCCGGCCCGTTCCCCGCGAAGCCACCCCGGCGGTCGTGGCGACCGGGGCGGCGGTCCCGCCCGCAGGACCCGCTGCCTGGTTACTCCTCGTACTCCCCGCCCACCTTTGACGATCTCTCCGACTGACGGACCCGGTGACGAGCCATGAACATCTACCAGCCCATGCTGTTTGTCGGACTCGGCGGGACGGGCTGCCTGATCGGCGCCGAACTCGAGCGCCGGCTGCGCGGTGAGCTGTGCGGCCCGGACGGCCGGGCGTTGAACCTGCGCGTCCCCGGCAAGAACTACCTGCCGTACCAGCTTCCATCCTGCCTGCAGTTCGTCTATGCGGATCTCAGCGAGAACGAGCTGACCCGGCTGCGCACCCGCGTGGTGCCCTCGGAGGACCACGTGAACGCGGCGGCGGCCACCCAGCACGTCACGCACGGGCTGATCCCGACCATCGACAACTACCCCGATCTGGCACGCAGTCTGCGGGTGAACGCGCGAGAGCATGTTCGCCCCTGGCTGCCGCCGTCCGAAGGCGAGCCGCTGGTCGCCCCGTTGATCCTCGGTGCGGGCCAGCTGCCGACGATCGGGCGGGCGGCGCTGTTCGAGACGTTCCGCTCCGGGGTCGCGCCCGCCCGCGAGCCGGTCGCCCAGGCGGTCGGCCAGATCGCCACCTCCGGCCAGGAGCTGGCCGCGCTGGGCGGCAAACTCGGGCAGACCTGCGACGTCTTCGTCGCCTTCTCGGTGGCGGGCGGCACCGGCGCCGGCATCTTCTATGACTACCTGCACCTGATCGGTGACGCGTTCCAGCAGGCGAAGGTCCGCGCCAAGATCTACCCGCTGGTGCTCATGCCGTCAGCCTTCGACGAGGGGCTTGGCGGTGGCCGGCCGGCCCGGCTGAACGCCGGCCGGGCCCTGCTCGACCTGTTCCGGCTGGTCGACGACCAGAACGGCCGCCCCGCGGGCACCAACCTGACCATGCACGGCACCAGCGGCACGCTCGGGGTGCGCTACCCCGACGGGGGCCGGTCCATCAACCTGATGACCTCGACCGTCAAGACCGGGTTCCTGTTCAGCCGGGCCGGCGGGGTGCAGCGCGACGACCTGCACCGTTCGATCGTCTCGCTGGTCCTTTCCCTGGTCGGGACGGGGCTGGAGAACAGCGGCGGCTCCACCGCCACCGAGACCTTCCAGTCGTTCGCGGACAGTTTCATCAACTCCGACGCCGAGCGGGGCAGCCCTGCCTCCTCCGGCATCGGGCGCCGCGGTGTCTCCACCAGCCTGGTCGCCTCGATGACCATCCCGGCGGAGGACCTCGCCGACCTCGTGGCCGCCCGGTTGCTCGCCCGCGGGGTGGACGACCTGTCGTCATCCACCCCCGGCTCCTCGGCGGACGACGCGGCGCTGATCAGGCGGTTCGCCTTCGCGGCGAACATCGGGCCGATTCTGAGCCGCCAGCCGCCGGGCATCACCGAGTCGTCGGCGGAGCGGGGCGCCGGGGCGATCCTGGCCGCCCTGCAGGCCCGACTGCAGGCGATGCAGGGCAGCCTGACCAGCCTGCACGCCAGCGTCTCCCGGCAGGTGCCGGAGATCGCCGCCGCGTTCGACCCGGGCGCCGGGCTGGACGACCTGCTCGGCGTCGTCGACCTGCTGCACGCCCGGCGCATCGTCGAGGGACAGCCGACGGCGGCCGAGCAGGTCAGCCGCGATGGGGTGGTGGGCTTCCTGGCCAACCGGCGCAGCGAGCCGAGGCCACCCGCCGGCCTCACGCTGAACCCGCCGGTCCCGGCTCCGGGCTCGGTGCGGGACCACCGTCTCGGGTCCAGGGCGCGTTGGGGTGACCCGGCTGTCCAGCAGATCATCGGCGCGCAGGACGCCTGGTACAACTGGCGGACCAGGACCGTCTGGAACTCCGCCTGGGACGAGCACCAGCGGCGCTGGGAGCGCCCGATCACCCGGCTGCGTGCCCAGCTCAGGCTGGTCGCGGACGCCTTCGCGGAGCACAGCCGGGCCGAGCCGGGCGAGTTCGCGCGGCGCGCGGCCGACCTGTACCGGGCCCGGACGGGTGTCACCAACCTGCTGCCGCCGCACGGCGACATGGACAACTTCTACCAGCAGGCACTCGGGCGCCTGGTGGCCGCGCAGGGCCTGGGCGGCGCGGCGTCCGAAGGGCAGGTCGTCCACCGGGTGCTCGGACCGGACGGCTGGCGCCGGGTGTGGCAGGCGCTGATCGAGCGCGGCGGGGACGCCGCCGTGGCCGTCGCGCGGGACCGGCTCAAGGAGGAGGTGAAGCGCCTCTTCCAGGAGTCCAGCGGCATAGCCGGCGAACCGCTGCTGCCGACGATGGCCAGCCTGCTGGCCGAGGTCGTGCGCCGGGACGGCCCGCCCGCCGTCGGCGACGACGACCTGCGCCAGTTCGAGGCGAAGATCCACGGACTGGTGCCCGCGACCTTCTCCCCGCAGGGTTCCGGCAAGCTGAAGATCCTGGTCTCCTACCCGGCGGGTGCCCGCGACCCCCAGATCGAGAAGTACCTGAACCGGTCGCTGCGGCTGCCGACGGAGCCCGGCATCTCGATGGAGTTCCGGCCGATCAACGCCGAGTCGATCGTGGTCGTGCTGCTGCGCTCCTCGATGAGCGTCACCCAGGTGCCGGAGCTGCGCCAGATCCTGCACCACTGGGCCGGCGCGCTGCGCAACGAGCAGCGGGAGGACTTCCTGCGCTGGCGCCAGCGCCTGGGCTACGACTACGGCTGGCTGGCCACCACCGAGCACGACCGGGTGGCCATCCTGCACCGGCTGCTGTGCGCGATGTGGAACGGGCAGGTCCAGGTGCTCGACGGCAAGGCCGGCTCGCCCTACGCGATTCGGGTCGTGCTCGGCGACAGCGGTGGGGACGCGGACGAGCTCGGCGGCTACGGCGGCGGCGGGTACGGCGGCGGCTACGGCGGAACCGGCTACGGCGGCAGCAGCCGACAGCACGCCCGTGACACCCGCGACGAGGTGGACATGACGCTCGCGCTGTCCCCGTTCGAGCCGGCCTCGTCCTGGGGCAGCCTGCTGCGCGCCTACGAGGACTGGTCGTTCGCCGACGACGAGGTGGTTCGCGACGATTTCTGCCGCGAGCTGATGAAGGCTCAGCCGGACGGCCTGAACTCCCAGGTGGTCGAGCCGGACCCGGTGTTCCGGGCCTTCGTCGACAGCGTCGGCGAACAGGCGCGGCTGCTCGCCGACATGCTCGGCGGGCTTCCGGCGGGCAGCCGCAGCTGGGCCGAGCAGCAACACGACTTCTGGGCCCGCACCGTGCCCGCGGCTCTTGAGATGCCGTTCGCCAACGTGTCGACCCCGGCCCGCCGCGACCTGCGCGAGCTCTACCGGATGGTCAACGACCGTCCCGTGGACTTCACCAAGTGAAGGCGCTCGCCGTCGAGGCCAAGGTCATCGACATCGACCTGCGGGAGCGTTATGACGACCTGCTGGCCTTCGGGTCCTTCACGGACGTCCAGCGTGCCTTCGCCGACTCGTACGGCCTGAGCGAGGCGGACCTGACCCGGGTGCTGGTGATTGACGACAGCCGCGACCTTGAGTCGCACGCCCGGGGGTTCGAGCGGATCGTGAAGGCACCCGGCGTGAAACGGGTGATCTGCCTCGCCGTCGGCCCGGCACTGGACGACGCGGCCGACGGCACCGAAGCGCTGTTGTACGGCGGCAGCGGGGCCAGACCGAGACGGACGGCGGTGCGCCGTCCGTTCGAGCTCGCCTCGCACGCCACGCTCTGGGTGGGCGACTCCCGCGGCATCGGCTGGAGTCTCGGCAACCACCAGCCCGACGTGATCGTGACCGGGCCCTCACCGGCAAGCAGCCCGATGTTCGACTCGCTCGTCGACGCGCTGCTGTCGCCGCGGGTGTTCGACCGTGTCTACGAGGCGGTGCGGACCATGCCCGGCGCCGTCGCCTCACCGGGTCTGCGCGTCATGATCGGCCAGGTCGACGACGATGTGCTCGCCGACGCCAGAGCCCGGGCCATCGACCGCATCCTCGCCTCGCACCAGGCCGACGACGGGGCCCGACCGGCCAGCGATCTGGTGCCCGAGCCGTTCCGGCTGCTGCTGCGGTATCCGCGGGTGGCCGATGCGGGCAACCCGATCCTCGCCTCCGGCGGTGAGATGGCAGGGATCGTCGCCACCTGTCGCGATCTGGTCACCGACGGCAGCGCGGCGCTGAACTTCGTCACCAGTCCCGGCGTGGCGCTGCAGAACCTGCGGGTGCCGCGCACCGGCGCCCACCATGGCCAGGGCCTCCGGTTCAGCCAGGCGGGGCTGATCGCCGCCGCCACCCGGCAGGTCGGGGCACGCACGCTGTGGCTGCGGGACGAGCTGCTGCGCCTCATGGAGGAGCACGACAGCCTGCATCCGCTCGGCACCACCGCGCAGGAGGAACTGCGGGCGCGGGGCTTCGCGTTGGCCCCACCGGCGGGCATGGGCCGGGCCGACCTGCTCGCCGCGCTGCGCAAGATGGTCGACGCCGCGCTGACCAGTCGTCGCCCGGTCGCGGAGGTCACGGGCTGGCTGCGCTGGATGCACGAGTTTCTCCTGCCCAGGGGCAGCGCGGCGCGGTGCGAGGAGCTCGTGGGTGCCTGCCCCACCGACCGGCTGGAGTTCCTGCGGGACATGCCCCGCAGGCTGGCCGTCAATCTCACCGCGATGCTGGCCGTCCTGCCGGTGCTGATCGGAGCCGGGCTCGTCGCGGCCGCCGCGGGTTCTGTGTCGGGGAACCTCGGCGCCTGGCTCGGAACGGCGGCCGTGGCGCTGGTCGCGGTGCGCGGCTATCCGTTGGTGGTGGCCCGGCGCATGACTCCGCTGGTTGACCATCAGGCGTCCGACGTGGTCTTTCTGGTGCTGCTCGCACTGCTCGGCGCCGCCGGGGCGTTCGGGCTGTTCGCGGTCGGCCGCGGCGATCCCGGCGGCTATCTGCCGATGGCTGTCGGGATGGCCGCGCTGGCGCTCGCCTGCATCCTCGGCTGGTGGCTGCTGCTCGGGCGGGCGAGCGGCCCGCCCGGCGAGAGCCCGGTCGACCTGCTCGGCCTGGTGGTGACCGCGGTCGCGGGCGCGCACGTCGGGCTCGCCCTGGGCACCACCGAGTCCCTGGACGACTTCTTCAGCGTGCCTGTGCAGCTGGCGGCCGGGGCGCTGGCGCTGGCCGCGCTGGCCTGGTGGCCGCACCTGGTGTGGACGCGGGCGGTGCGCGCCTGGGGCCCGGCGCAGTACGTGGAGCTGGCCCGGGAGACCTCCGAGGCAGTGGCCCGGATCATGGAGGATGTGGCCCGGTACGACTGGTCGCTCACCGGGCCACGGCGCGCCGGTGCCGACCTGGTCCGGGCCATGTCGCTGGCCTTCGAGGACGTGACGGCGGTTCTCGGCACCTACTCGGACCGGCTGCGCGGGTTCCCGGCCCAGCCGCCGCGCCAGCGGCGCCCCGGGGCCGACACCGATGTCGCGCTGCGGCTGCGGGCCATGGGTACGCCGATCAGCAACGTGGTGGAGGCCGACGTCATCGACCTGATCGCCAGCGTTGTCGAGCGGTGCTGGCCTGACATCGAACGCGAGGCGCTCGACGCGCTGAGCAGCCGGGTTCGCGGCGAGACCGGCTTCGGTCTCGACCGCTACGACCGGCATCTCTCCCGGACAGGCGTCCACGCGCCCCCGCCGTTCCGGACCGACGACGCCGACCGTGAGAAGATCGTCGACGCCGCCTGGCAGGAGTCCGAGCGGCTCGGTGTGCTGCTGCGGACGTCGGTCTCCGACGGTGGACTGATGCAGCTGTGCGCGCCCGAGCACCTGCAGCTGCTGGACGTCGACACGAGCGGGGCCAGCGCCGTCCGGTTCGCGCCGCGGGCGGCGCGGTCGTCGCTGGTGAGCCGCGGGTCGGACTCGAAACCGGTGGCCGGAACACCGTCGGGACCGTTGCCTCCCGAGGTGCTCGCCGAGCTGGAATGGACCGACTGGGGGCAGACCGCCGGGGTGCTGCGGCTGGTCCGGATGCGCTCCGGCACCGTCGAGACCGTGCTCAAGGAGGGATCGTGACCTGGTCGACGGGATCGGCTGGCGGCGGTGACTGGTGGGTCAACAGTCCCCGCTCCAGCCGTGACGCCACCCTGACCCATCACACCAGCAGGGGCGAGCCGGTCGACGCGCTGCGCGAGGAGAGCATCGTCTACCGGGACGTCCGCGGAGTGCGCCGGACGATGCAGGCCCGGGTGACCGACGACCAGGTCGATCCCCGGTACAGCCGGCGCCTCGTCGTCGACATGGACACGCTCACCGAGTACGTCCAGAAGCGGGCGCACGCCGCCGGGCGGCGCACGCCGACCGACGCCGCCTCGGTGTCGCGGCCCTCCGACGGCATCGACGAGATCGACAACGAGATCCAGACCGGTCTGCATCTGATCGACGTCTTCGGCGAGCAGGAGTACCCGCGGGAACTGTCCCGTCTGTTCGGCTACTACCCCGACGACGCCGACCCGGAGCCGTTCGTGCTGCTGGTCGAGCGCGGGCGCCCGGTCGAGCAGTTCGCCGGCCGGCTGCTGCTCGACCAGACCGAGCAGTTCCCCGCGAGCCTGCTGCGGGCGCTGGATCTGCTGGAGTCCGCCGCGGTCGTGCACCGCTGGCTGAGCAGCAGCACGGTGCTGTTCGACGACCGGCACGTCCAGATCACCGACTTCCGGTACGCCGTGTTCAGCGGCGAGCGCTGCGGACCGGCGCCCGACCCCTACCCGGCGCCCGAGACCCGCGGCGGCACCGGTGTGGCGACGCCGAAGGCGGACATGTACAGCGCCGGCCAGGTCCTGCTCCGGGTGACCGACGGGCCGCGTCGCGGCGCGGCGACGAGGCGCGGCGACGAGGCGCGTCGCGGCGACGCGCGGCGGCCTCACGGTCGGGGTGTGGTGACGGCGATGACCGAGGAGGATCCGGCCCTGCGTCCCCCGGCAGCCGAACTGCTGGAGCGCCTGCGGCAGGACCGCAGCCCCGTCGTGTCCGGCGCCTGGGGCCCCCGCTCGGAGCGGGACTCCCGGTTCCTCGCCGGGCTCAGCGCCTTCGACACGATCGCCCGTCGTCGACGTCCGGTCGACGACGGCCAGACAGGACCGCCCGCAGGACCGCCCGGACCGGCGGCGGACGACCCCGCAGGACGGTGATGACGACATGACCACGCCCCTGGGGCCGACCGAGGTGCGGTGCCCCATCTGCCTGGATGTCTTCGACTGGGACGACACCGACCTGTTCGTCTTCCGGGACGGCGCCTACGTCCCGCTGGACCTGACGGGCGTGAGCGACCCGGTCAAGCGCCACGACGAGATGATCGGTGTGTACCGGCGGTGCCCGAACCCGTCGGCGGACATGGCCGAGCGGCACTTCCTGCCGATCTCCTACGCCAGTTCCGGGCCACCGCTGGTGATCGGTCTGGTCGGGCGCACCGAGGCCGGCAAGTCGCACCTCCTGGCGTCGATCATCAGCGAGATGGAGCGCGGTGGGCTCGCCCCGCTCGGCCTCCACGTCGCCCCGGTCGACGAGGAGAGCCACCGTAGGTACCTGCGGGAGCATGTCGCCTCCTTCGTCGACGGAGGACGGGCGATCGAGCACACGGCCCGGGTGCAGCGGGACGCGATGGTCACCTTCACCGATGCGGTGCTGGTCGGCGGCGGCGGCGGGCGGGAACGGGCGGTGGCCTTCTTCGACGTCGCGGGCGACGACCTGGCGGTGCGGACGAGGTCGATGCGGTTCGTGCTCGCACTCGACGCGCTGATCTTCGTCGTCGACCCGGAGTACGCGCTGCGCCAGGGTGCTCCGTCCGACGGTGACGTGGCGTTCGAGACGGTGATGGCCCGGCTGCGCGCCCAGCCGGGGCTGACCGAGCGCCTGCCGGTCGCCATCGTGGTGAGCAAGTCCGATATCTACCGGTTCGAACGGCCGGTCGCGCGCTGGTACCGCCGGCCGAGCCTGTCGGCCTATCTGGACGGGCAGCCGGACACGGCGGAGATCGTGGCCGAGAGCCGGGACGCCTTCGCCTTCCTGCACTCCCGCGGCGCCCGGGCCTGGCTGCGCCCGTACGAGACGTTCCGTCACGCGACCCTGCACTTCGTGTCGGCCACCGGGTCGAAGGCGGTCGCCGACGAGCGGACCGGCGGGCACAAGGTCTTTCCCCGCGGTGTCCGGCCGCGCCGCGTGCTCGACCCTCTCGGCGCGATCTTCGCGATGTGCGGCCTGCTCGGCGACGAGGCGGCCAGGAAGGCCGGAGTCTGATGACGCCGGGGCGTCTCGACCAGAACGAGTTCGAGTTCGTCGACGAACGCGGCGGGTTCGTCCTCGTGGCCAGCTCGATCACGAACCCGGACGAGCGGGAGCGGTGGCTGCGCTGGCTCGCCGGCTGGGAGAACGTGAACCGCACCAACCGCGTCTCCCAGCCGCGGACGTCGCGGGCCTACCTGCGCGCTGGCGAGAACGCGGCGGTCGTCCTGCGTGAGCAGACCGGCGAGGACTCCCGGCGCGGCATGCGGGTGAGCGTGCTGACCGGCCACTCCGTCGACCTCACCGCCAGACGCGCGGCGCGCCTGGTGCGCTGGCCCGACGGCCGGCCCTGGCCGCCGGCCCACGGCGCGGAGGCGGTGGCCCGCCTGCCTGCGCGCACGCCCGAGGAGTACGGCATCCGTGGTCCCGGCCAGCAGTCGGACGTCGCCTGGCGCGGCGAGTTGCGGGTGACGTCCCCGTCGTCCGACCTGGGGGAGGTCCTGCTGCAGGATCCGCTGGCGGTGACGCTCGCGGCGGTGCTGCGGCAGCGGGTCGATGAGGCGGTCGGCCAGGGGAGACAGGTCGTGCTGGTCGGTGCGGACGAGCCCACCGCGGCGGCCCTGGTCGTGGCCCTCACCGGCCTGCTGGAGTACATCGGCGACGATCCCCGCTGGCCGACGTTCTCGACCTTCGAGGCCACGTACCCGCGGGTCGCGGCGCATCCGCACGACCCAAAAGTGATCTTCATGCCGGATCGGGTCGAGCCGGAGCGGGGCTTCGACCGTCCCGTGGCGTACGCCTACCTCGCCCCTGCCCTGTGCGGGGAGGGACAGCAGCCCTACGTGGCGCATCGCGCCGCCGGTCCGGATCCGTTCGCCCGGATCGCCCGGGCCGTCGTCCTGGCCGGCGGCGCCGGGCTCGGCGAGGGGCAGTGGCGGGCCTTCCCGGTGCTGGAGGACCGCTGGCTGCGGCGGGTGGCGGACTGGGCCGCGCAGGTGGATGCCTGGGCCGCGTCACACGGAGTCCCGGCGTCACCCGGAGTCCCGGCGTCACCCGCCCCGGGGGAACCGGTACCGCATCTCCCGCCCGCCCCGGAGGAGCTCGACTACCGGCTGACCGGCCTGCCGCGGGCCGACCCGCCGCCGGTCGTGCCGCCGCCGGTCGTGCCGTCGCCGAAACGGACGCAGACGGGCTCCGCCGGCGGGTACGAGGAGGCGGGCCCCTGGTACGAACGGCACGGAACGCAGACCTCGACCGGGTGGGCCGCGCCCGCTGACACCACCCGCCGGCAGCCGGCCTCCGACCCGGGCCCACCACCACGGACCCCGCACGAAGCCGAGGAGCTGCTGCGCCGGGCGATCCACAACTTCCCGGACGCCGGCCCCTTCACGCCCTCGACGCACACGGTCGACGCGTTCATCCAGCTCGCGCGCACCCACCGGTGGCTGAACTCCAACGAGCGCAACCTCGTCAAGGGCTTCCTGCTGCGTCACCTGCACTGGGAACAACGGCCCTCCGCGGCCTGGGAGACGGGAACAGCCGGTTCCCGCAGCACCCGGCTTCCGGCCGTCGATGCCCTGGCCGCCATCCCCCTGCGCCAGGACCTCGCCGCGAACGAGCTGGTGGAGTGCCTGCTCAAAGTGCTGCAGCTGAGCGCGGAGAACAGACACGGCGACGTCGGTCGTCACCTCAGGACAGCGCTCGAACTGCTGGTGGCGTTCCGTCCGCTGACCCCGGCCGCCCGCGACCAGCCGGCGGCCGCCGCGCGCGGCCCGGTGACCGGTACAGGCCCCACCGACTCCATCGTGCCTGCTGCTCCCGCGTGGCCCACCGGCCCCACCGGCCCCACCGGCCTCGCGGGCTCGGCCAGTCCAGCGGGCTCGGCCAGTCCAGCGGTCGAGACCGGCGTGTCCGCGCACACCGCGGACCGTGCCCGGCCCGATGGCGTTGTCCCCGCGGGCGAGCCCCTGCTGAGGATCGACGATGTCTTCGTCATCCACCTGCAGCAGCTCGTGGTCGCGGCGGCGGAGGCCGTTCCCCTCGGTCCGCCGGTCGAAGGCCTGTTGATAACCGCGAGCCTGCTGGGCACGGCGGCCTGGCTGCCGCCGGAAGCCGTCACCGAGGTGCTGCGGGCCAGCGTCGCCCACCGGGGTGAGGAGCTGCTGGCCGCCGAGGGCCTCGACCTGGACCACCCCCTGACGCGGCCGGTCCGTGGGCCGGGGGCCGCCGGGCCTGAGCTCGACCAGCTTCAGCAGAAGGTGCGGGAGGAACTCGGACGGCTGACCGGGGAACTGCGCGACCTCAACCCGACGCCGGTGAACCAGACCGCGCCGGACGGGAGGTACGCCGACCCGGCGGCGGGGGACCAGGCGGTCGTGACAGTGCTCATCCGTCGGCTGCGCAGGCTGCCGGCCCGGCTCGACATGCTCGGCGCGGAGCTGGTGGACGCCGTCGACCAGCTCGAGGAGGAGCTGCGACGCCAGATCGACGCCCAGGCCGGGGATGGAGCCGGGGAGGGAGAAGGCGTTCCCAGCCGCCGGGCCATGTCCGGTGACGACGTCTTCGGGCGGGTCGCCGGGTTCCTGACCAGTCACTGGGCGGCGGCCGCCTTCATCCTCCTCTGCCTGTTGACAGCAGTTCTGGATCTCCTGTGACGACTCCCTTCACCCTCACCGGGCCGCCGGACGGCGACGAGACGGAGCCGGTGAACGAGACGGGGCCGGTGAACGAGGCGGCCACCGGCGGACGGTGGTTCGCGCTGCCCTGGGTGATGGCCGGTGCGGCCCTGCCGGCCCTGCTCGTTCTCTGGGACATCCAGGCCTATGACCGGGCTTTCGACCATGGGCTCGGCCGTGGTGCGGCGGCACTCGCCCTCGCCGCGCTGCTCGGCGCACTGCTGGTGCTGGCGGTCCATCGGGTTCACCCCGACGACGCCGCGCTCGCGGTGGCGGTGGTGGTGGGCGTCGTGCTCACCGTCGGCTTTCTCAACCGTGAAAGGTTCCTGCCCACGTTCTGGCCGTTCCTGAGCGTCGCCGTGGGCGCCGCGGCCATGCTCACCGCGGCGCTGCTGGCCGCCGGGCGCGGGCCCTGGCCCTGGTCTCGGCCCCGGCCCGATCCACGGGCGAGGGCGGGGTGGGCACGGCGGCCACCGGAGCGGCCGCTCGCCGCGGTGCTCGCTCTGCTCGCGCTGCTCACCGTGGCGGTCCTGGGTCTCACGGCCCCGTGGACGGAGTCGCTCTCGTCCCGACCGCTCGGAGCCTCGCCGGCCGAGCTGCTGCGCTATCTGTTGTTCGCGCTGGTGGCCGCACTGCTTCCGGCTCGGACCGTCCGTGCCCGGGCCGCCGGGGCCGCCGGGGCCGCCTGGGCCGTCTGGGCGGTGGCCGCGCCACTCGGCCTGCTGCTCACCACCGCTGACGTCGCCTCCGCCGCGCTGCTGGCGATCGGCGTGCTCACCCTCCTGGCCGTCCGCCGGCTGTGGGCGGCAGCCGCCGCCGCCGCGGTGGTGGCCGGTGGGGGCGGCCTGGCCTGGTGCATGCTCGCCACCGGTGCTGTCGACGGGGAACGCCGGGCCGCGGGCCTGCCCGATCTGACCGACCGTGGCTGGCACGACGACATCTGGGACCGGCTCCGCCTGATCGACGCCGGCTGGACCGGGCCGGACCGGGCCGGCCTGCCGCCGGCCCACGGGTCCTGGTCCGGCCGGGATCTCCCGTTGATCGGCCTGGTCGAACAGTACGGCGTGCTGTTCGCCGTGTTCGCCGGGCTGGGTGTGGCCGCCCTGGTCGGCCTGTTGGTGTGGCTCGTCGCGCGTGCGCCGTCGTCGCCGGTGAGAGCGGTGTCGGCAGGGCTGGTCGCGATGCTCGCGGCCGGGCTGGCCCTGCCGGGCCTGGTGCTGCTCACGGATGCTCCGCGGCTGGGGACCGCCGTGCCGCTGCTGTCCGGCGGCGGGACGTCGCTGGTCCTCGCCCTGGCCTCGGTCGGGCTGGTCCTCGGCGCCGCGGCCCGGGCCGGCGGCGACCAGGACGCCCGGCGGCCGGCAGGCACCGGTGCTCTCGCGACGCCGGGAGTCACCGCCGCCCTCACCGCCGGAGCGGTCGCGGTGGCGACGGCAGTCGTGACACTGGCGCCGCTGGCCGGTGCCCCCACGGAGAACACACGCGGCGATCACGCCACCGTCCTGACCGAGGCCGGGAGTGAGAGTGAGAGTGAGTAGGACAGCACCCACTCCGGTGCCTTCCCCGCCACCGGTCGTCGAGCCTGGGCCGGGAGGGTCGTCGGTGGGGCACGAACACCACCCGGAGGACCAGGGCGGCGGTGCGCCGGTGCACGACGGCGATCCCGGTCCGTGGGGGGCGGCGGAGCAGGTGCTGCGCCGCGCGGTGTGCGCCTTCGACGACCGGGCCTGCCTGACCGCGCAGATCCACACGCTGGACGCGCTCGTCTCCGCGATGAAACGTCGCCAGTGGCTGTCCGCCGAGGAGAGCCGCGCCCTGCACGTCGCCCTGACCGCGATCCTTCCCGGCCTGCACGGCCGGCCGGTCCTGCGGCGCGCAACCCCCACGGAGCCGGCTCGGCCGGTGCGCCGCCGGCCCGACTGCGTGCCCGCGCTGCTGCGGACCCTGCCCACCGCCCGCGTCCAGCCGGACCCGATGCTCGACGAGCTCGTCGCGGCGCTCACCGCCCCGGCCGGCGTGCGTACCGACCGGGCCGAGCTGCGCGCAGCCCTTGCGGGTCTGGTGAGTCGCGTCCCGCCCGCACCGATGCTGGACGCCGCGACGAGCATCCAGCAGTTCGAGCTGCACCTGGCCAGCTGCGCCCACGCGGCCCAGGGCCGGATTCTCGCAGTGGCCGCGACGGCGGTCGACCCTCCCGTCGCCGTGCTGTGGGTACTGCTGGACAGCATCCGGGACGGCGCGTGGCTCACCGAGGCCAGGTTGGAAGGCCTGCGGAGCGCGCTGTTCCCGCCGGAGGCCCGGGCCGCCGCGAACCTTCCCGCCACCCCCGCGGCGATCGGGCCGCAGCTCGACCCGGAGGTCGCGGAGCGCGTCCTCGCGGCGGCCGACCAGGTCATCGCGGACCTGGGCCGCGATCTCGCGGAGCTCCACCAGGACTTCGCGGCGGCCACCGCCCAGGAGCTGGCCTGGGCCGCCGACATCGTCGTCGACGCGCTGTCCGCACTGTCGAGGCAGGTGTGCGGCCAGGGGCCGGGGGACACGCGGGTTCAGTCCGCGGTGACCAGGCTGCGTACGACGGTCATGCGCACGATGACGGGTGACGACGGCTCCGGCCGGACCATCCGACCCGACGGAACCGACGAGACCCGCCGGGAGCGGTCAGCCGCCGCCCAGGAGACCATCGACGAGCTCACCTGGCGGATCCGGACCGCCCCGACGTCGGCCGGTCTCACGATCCTTGTCGCCGACGCCATCGCGGCGCTGCTCGAACGACTCGACACCCCCGTCTCTGTCGACGACCTCGACGCCGCGCTGCGACAGCGCTGGCCGGACGACTAGTCGTTCCGCGGACCAACAAGGCCGACAAGGAGGCCAGCCAGCCGTGAACAGCTTCTCGGAGGAGCCGCCGCAGGACCCCCGGACCCGATCCACCCGCGCCGTCGCGGCGACGATGGTCCTGGTCGTCGCCCTGCTGGCCGGGGCTCTGATCGTCTCGCTGGTGACCGACCGTGCCCAGAACGGTGTCCTGTCGTCAACGTCGCCGGACACCACCCCGACCGTCACCGCACCGCCGAGTGCAACCGAATCGCCGAGTGCAACCGAATCGCCGAATGCAACCGAATCACCGAATGCAACCGAATCGCAGACCTCCACCGCCACAGCCACGACAGCCCCCCCACGGACCGTGCCGACGGAGGCCGGGGGTGGGCAGCCTCCGCCAGGACGCCCGGAGGTCACTGTCATCGACAATTCTCAGGACGGCGGCCTGGTGGAGCCCGCGAGAGCCGTTCTGCGGAACCTGAACTACGTGGTCGCCAGCGCGGGGGAGGCCCGTACCGTGCCGGGAGAGCGGGAGGGTTCCATCAATGTCTCGCACACGAGGATCCTGTACGAGGACGGGCACGAGGCGGCCGCGATGGAACTGGCCAGAGTCCTTGCTCCCTTCGACAGCGAGGAAATCCAGCCGCGCCTGAACGACGGGTCGAAGTTCTCCCCAAACGGGACTCTTATCCTTGTTCTTAACGAAAGTTTCTCGGCCCGTCCCTGACTCTGTGCCGACCCGATGGAAACCGGCGATCGGCCGTGCCCGTCCCGGGGGTGCCTATCCAGGGATTTTCCGCCGTAGTCGCGGAATTCTGTCGAAGTAACCGGCGAGCCTGGCGGCCTGGTCGAAGAACTCCGTCACTCTCGAGGAGTCCTCGTCGAGGTGGGCGAGTGTCTCCGCGCCGAGGTAGAACGCGACGGCCGCGTTGGCGAGTACCGGCAGGCGCACCAGGCTGGCGAACGGCCTGCCGTTCAGCAGCGTGCCGATCACCTCGGCGGCCAGCGCCTCCCAGCGCCGGGTCTCCAGCGTCAGCCGGTCCGCCAGCCGTGACCCCGGCCGTGCCCCGGCGTACAGCTCCTGGACGGCGGAGATGTGCCCGACCTCGGTGTCCTCGAGATAGAGCCGGCGAAGTATCTCCACCGCGCGCCCGGCCCGGTCCACACCGGACAACTCGTCCCGGTACCGCTGGGCGCGCGCCTCACAGGTGTGGGTGAGGGCTGCGACCAGGACGTCGTCCAGATCCGTGAAGTGGTAGTAGAGAACGCCGGGGGTGAAGCCGCCGACCTGGGCGATCGCCCGGGCGGTCGTGCCGGCGTAACCGTGCCGCACGAGGCAGGCCAGCGTGGCGTCGAGGATCCGGCCGCGGGTGTCGGTCCGGCCGCGGGTGTCAGACAACGCGTATCGGCCGAACGTCGTTCGCGGCGAGGTAGCCCTCGAGCCGGCGGGCGAGCGCCGCGAGACGGTGGCTGGGCACCTGTGGGTACAGATGATGTTCAAGGTGGTAGGTGAGCTCGAGGAACACGGCGGGAATGATCCTCCCGCGCAGGGTCCGGGTCTGGGTCAGGGGTGTGTCGCCGTAGTCGTGGTGCGGCAGGTACACCGTCAGAAACGGGTACACCCAGCTCCCGACGATCGCCATCACCGCGTAGACCAGCACGGCCGGGGTGTACGGCCACACCAGGGCGCCGCCCGTGAGCGCCACCACGGGCGCGGCGGCCTCGGCGAGCAGCCAGCCGCGGTCGCGTCCCCGCTGGTAGGACCACCACCACAACCGCGGCAGGAAGACCGGGCCGTAGGCCACGGCGCCGAGCAGCGACAGGTCGGCTGGATGTCCCTCCGGATCGTCGGGGTGGGGGAACAGCTGGTGGTGGCGGGTGTGCGTGGCGCGGTAGGCGTGCCCGCTCTCCAGGAGGACGAGCCCCATGACGAACAGCGCCCGGTCGGTGGCGGGGCCGGACAGGCCGAGCGTGCCGTGCACCACGTCGTGGGTGACCGTGACGACCGCGACGAAGATCCCGAAGACGATCACCGGTGTGAGCCACCACCAGCCGGCCCACGCCGCCGCCGCGAAACAGAGCATGCCGGCGAACGGGCGGGCGAGCGCGATCCACCGCTGCCGGCGGGTGGTGACGAGCAGATCGGCCCCCAGGTCGGCCAGCGCCGGCAGGCCCGCCGCGGTCAACGGCGGAACCCCCTCTCGCGCAGCATCCCCTCCGCGACGATGCGACTGCCCAGCACGCAGGCCACTGTGCCCAGACCCGGCCAGGTCGAGTCACCGACCAGCCAGAGCCCGGGGCCGCCGAGATCATGCGGAACAGCGTGCTGGTTGGTGTTGCGAAGGTGCTGGCGGGCGCCCCCGACGGCGCCGGCCGGGCGGAAGCCGAACCGTTCGTAGCTGCGCGGCGTGCCCGTCGCCGCGAACACCGCCCGTTCCCCCAGTGACGGGTAGGCGCGGCGGGCGCATCCGACGAGCAGCTCGCCGACCCCCTTCTTGCGCTGCTCGTATTCGCTGTCGTCGAGTCCCGCCCAGGCGGACAGCTCGGTGTGGGTGGAGATCATGACGGCGCGATGCCCTGGCGGTGCGCTGAGGATGTCCCCGGGTTCGGAGACGGACACGAACATGTTGTTCCCCTCGCCCAGCGGGCGGTCGTACGACTGCAGGAACTGATGGTGGGTGAACTCCTGTCCGTGCACCTCCTCCTCGGGTACTCCGAGGAACACGACGCACGCGCCCCCGAGCGCCTGCGCGTCACGTTCCAGATAGGGCCGCAGCCGGTCGGCCACCGGGAGCCCGGCGCAGATCGTGGCAGTGGTGGCGACGGGTACCGCGGCCACGATCCGGCGGGCGCCGATCGCGCCGCGGCGCGTCGACACCCGGTAGGCGCCCGGCTCGCCGTCGATCCGGGAGACCGCGCACCCGGTGCGCAGCCGGCCGCCCAGCCCCCGGTAGTGCGTGACGAGTGCCCGCCAGAAGCCGTGCATCCCCCCGGCGTGCCGGCTCAGGCCGGCGCCGCGGATCGTCACGCCGAGCGCCGCGTTGATCAGCGGCGCGTCGTCGACGGTCGCGTGCACCGTGTCCTCGACGAGCATCGCCAGCAGCCCGACGAGGGCCGGGTCGTCGCGCAGCCCGTGGCGGCGCAGCGCGTCCCCGAGCGTCCAGGTCAGATAGCGGGCGAGGGGGACGCCGGCCGGGCCGAGCGCCCGCAGGTCGTGCAGTGCGTCCGTCGGACGCCGCACCGGGAGACGCACCCCGGACCGGCTCGCCCGCCAGAACGCCCGCGCCAACCGGTCGAGCAGGGACCACAGCCGCCGGTGCCGGTCGGTGTCGCCG
Organism: Parafrankia elaeagni; assembly: GCF_000374165.1. GTDB lineage: Bacteria > Actinomycetota > Actinomycetes > Frankiales > Frankiaceae > Parafrankia > Parafrankia elaeagni. Next base: position 2,579 of record NZ_KB893747.1, on the reverse strand, counting down.
AGCAGGCGCCGACGCTCGGCGTGCCACAGCGCCGGATCGCGGTGCAGCACGACCTCGCGATCAGGCAGGTGGGCCACGTAGCCCGGTAGCTCGCAGGCGTCCAACGGCTTCATTCCGCTGCTCTGCAGCAGCTCGAAGCCGACGCCGCCCGGCGCGAAGTCGACGAGCGTGGTGGCACCCACGTCGAAGGAGAATCCGCGCTTGCGGAAGTAGCCCGCGCAGCCGCCGGCATGGCCGTGCGCCTCGAGTACCACCGTCGACAGGCCGGCGGCCTGCAGCCGAAGCGCTGTGGCCATGCCGGCCGGGCCGCCGCCGACCACCGCGACGTCGAACGGCTCGGTTGCTGTCGGCGCGTCCTGAACATCTGTTCTGAACATTTGTTCAGAGTGCGGCAGAGGGGTCGGGAGGGTCAAGGCGAATCCGCGACCAGGCTCGACCGACGACCCCGAGCACCGCGTGGGATTCGGCGGCATGCGGGGTGTTCGGAGGGCATCGCCGTCCTCCTGGCCCGCGGCTGAGCCGATCTGGCCCCGGTGGGCCAGCCGTACTGGGCCGGCCGGGTGGCCGAGCTGCGGCGTCTCGTTGCGTGAGATCCACGCCGTCCGGCGAGGCCGTGTCCTCAGGGAGGCTGGGTTCCCGAACGCGTGGATGTCGAGGAGCTCTCTGCCGCGGTCTCGGCGGTCGTGTCACCGAGAAGTGGGCGCAACCACTGGGCGGCGGGATCGGAGTCGATGAGCAGCGCCTTGACAAGCAAGGTCATCGGAACCGCGAGCAGCGCCCCGAGCGGGCCGAGGACGAGTGCCCAGAAGACCACGGAAAAGAAGGTCAGTGTCGCGGACATCCGCACGACGTTCCCGACGACCTTGGGCTGGATCAACGACTGCACGACCATGTTGATCAACGAGTAGACGGCCACAACCCAGAGCATGCGGGCGACCCCGCCCTCGAGCAGGCCGAGCAGCGCGGGTGGGATCAGGCCTACCAGGAACCCGATGTTGGGAATGTAGTTGGTGATGAACGACAGCAGTCCCCACAGCAGTGGTAGCGGGATGGCCAGCCAGTGCAGGGCAAACACGTCGAACACCGCCACGACCAGCCCGAAGAGCGAGGAGACGGCAAGATATCGTCGCGTGTTGCGGGCGAAATCCCGCAGTGCGCCGACCAGGAGCGGCCGCGACTCGGCGGCCACGTCGAGCCGCCGGACGAACAGCTCACTGTCGATCGCCAGGAAGAAAAGCAGAGTGACGAGGAGCACCAGGTTCGACCCCACCGAGGCCAGCCCGGAAAGAATGTCCTGAAGCGCGCCGGACACTTTGGACAGGTCGAGCCGGCTGACCGTCACGCTGGCCTGTTCCGGCCTGACGCCGAGATCCTCCAGCCACCCGGCGACCTCGTCGAGCAGGTCGTCGAACTGCGGGCCATAGTCCGGCAGCAGCGTGACCAGCCGGGCGGCCGACGCGACCAGGGCGGCCACCAGGCCGGCGATGACCGCGTAGACAGTCGCCATCGCCGCGACGACGCCGACCCATCCGGGCGCGCCGCACCGGCGCAGCCGCGTCTGTAGCGGGTGCACCGTGATGACGAGGACCAACGCCAGGAACGTCGGGCCCAGGGTGTCCCGGAAGGCCCGGATTCCCGCTACGGCCACGGCCAGCGACGCCAGCCCGAGCAGAATCACCGTCGAGCGTGCCAGCGATCCTGGTGTGGCACCAGCTGACGGTCTCTGCACCGGATCTCCGATCCTTTCGCGTTCGCGCATCTCGAGAGGCGTCGACGCCGATGCCGGACACCTCCCGGGAAAGCCGCGCCTTTCCGGGTTCGGCGGTTATGCGGGCCGGGCCCACATGCCGTGTCACCACTATCCGATCCGTCGCCGGAAGACTTCGGCATGTCGAGCCCGAGGATCCGGCGTCCGGACACGGGACTGGCTGGACACCGTCGGCCGGGAGTGACGAGTGCGGCATATCACCGGGCCTCGGCGTCCGGCCTTTCCCGAGTCCTCCCGAGTCCTCCCGGGTCCTCCCGGGTCTGCCTGTAAGCCCGTTGTGGCAGCGCCCGGCGCGGCGCCTTTCCGCCGAGATGGAGGTCCGCGCGCTGACCGGCGCCGGAGCGGAGAAGGCGACAGCGGCCCGCTGACCGCGTGTGGAGTCCGCGTGTGGAGTCAGAGCGTGCGGGAGTGGTACCCGGCGGCCCGGGCCGTGAGCTGGGCCGTTCGCTGTTCGGTGGTGACTCGGGGGAGGTCGAGGTTGTCCACGTCGGCGAGGGAGACGACCCGGAAGTCGTGCACCAGCATGGCCGGGTCGATCGGCGCGCCGGGCGGTGCCGCCTGCCACCGGATGAGCCCCAGCCCTTCGCGCAGGCCGGTGGTGTCGAGCCAGTTGGCGACCCCGGGGTCCTCGTGGGCGAGGACGAAGGTGAACGTGCCGTCGGGGTTGGGTGCGGTCTGGGCGAGGTTGAGCGAGACCTGGTGCTTCCTGGCGTTGGGGCCGAGCATCCACGGGTCCATGAGCTGGAAGCCGGTGTAGGCGGCGCCGACCGGGTCCGTCGTCACGACGATCGCCTGGTCCGGGCGGAGGTCC
>NZ_KB893746.1 GCF_000374165.1 Parafrankia elaeagni | reverse complement strand
GGAGTTTTTCCGAAACTCGGAATAGTCGGTTTCGCATGCGATAATCAGCTGGTTCGATCAGACCCTGCCCAAAATTCCGCCGGAACAGGAAACGGGCAACCCGGACAGAAACCCCCTGGCGGCAACGAACCGGAAATCCTTACGCGTTCCGTCCAGGATTTCTGGAGCTCGCGCCCGGTACCGGCATGAGAGGCCCCCTTCGTGGCATGTGAGTCTTACCAAAGAAAACACATCGACCACGAAGAGGGTGCTCCCAGTGTATCGACTTCCCGGGCTGAGCCTGAAAGCCGCCGACGTCGTCGTCGCGATGGCCGAGAGACACTTCCCCGACTGGCATCGTGCCCAGGGCCGTCCCCGCGGTCTCGATCTGGTCGGTGCTCTGCGGCTGGCCCTGTGCCGGCTGCGGCGCAACGCCACCTACCAGGAACTCGCGGAGGACTTCGGGATCGGGATCAGTACCGCCTGGACCTACCACCAGATCATGGTCACCTTCCTCTCCGACGCTCTCGGCACCACCACCGAGGCCCTGTCCCGGCAGGTCAAGGGCCTGGTCTGCCTGATCGACGGGACTCTGATCCCGACGTTCGCCTGGCACCATCGCGACGATCTTCTGTCCGGCAAGCACCGCCGCCACGGCGTCAACGTCCAACTCGCCGTCGACCTGCACGGGCGGCTCCTCGGAGCCAGCCGTGCCTTCCCGGGAAGCTGGCATGATGTGCACTGCTTCCGTGAAGCCGGCTGGACACGGGTGGTACACCGTTCCGGTGGCTGCCTGACCGACCTCGGCTACGAAGGCGAACCCACCCTCCACACCCCGCTGAAAAAGAAGCCCGGAACACCCCTGCCCGGCTGGCAGAAGCAGCTCAACACCGCGTTCGCGTCCGTCCGGGTCGCCGCCGAATGGGGAGTCGCCCACACGAAGAACTGGCGGATCCTCACCACCCGCCACCGCAGCGAACTCGGTCGCATCGATGCCGACGTCCAGGCTGCCGTCGGCCTCCAGAAAATCAACGAACAGCAATCCGAACGAATACTGAGCTTCGAGAGGATCAAGAGAGTTTCTGAATAACTTCCAGGTAGGTCTTGTAGCGCTGCTCCGCAAGCGGGATCGCTTCGGCGTACCAGGCGTTCCACTGCCCTGCCTTGTCCCCGGCAACAAGCAGGACGCTCGAACGCCACGGGTCGAAGCAGAACAGAATCCGCACCGTCCCGGCCTGAGTTCCTTCAGGTTCGGCAACGACGAGCCGCTGATCGTGTCGACGAGCGGCCTCCCCAGACCCGGACCAGCCTCCGCAAGAAGATCTATTGCCTGCACGACCCGGGCATGCGTGGCCACGTCCAAGCCGTCGATCCAGTCACGGACCTCATCGACGAGGTAGACCTCCCGCTGCCGCCCTTCCACCACGCGAGTATAGCCCACGCTATACTCGCAGCCCGCTGGATCGCCGAGGACCGCTGACAGCCAAGGCTGCGGACGAGGCCGGACACCGGCAGACGCTCGTGGACAGAACGCGCCAGGCCAGCAGACGGGAGCAACGTGGCCAGCGCCGTCAAGGGCTCAGAGGATCAGTAGATCCGCGGCGAGTCGGAGTAGCGCGAGCCCTCGATCTCGATCACCAGCGGGTCTGCCGACGCCGTGGTCAGCCACTCCGGATGGGTTCCGACGAGCCACACGTCACCGACGATCCGCAGCCAGGACAGCAGCGTCATCGGCACTGCGCCGAACTGTTCCTCCAGCCAGGCAGCCAGCATCGGAGCGTCCGCGGTCGGCGGCACATGAGGAACGACCGGTTCCTGGGCGTCGTCGTTGGTGTGAAAGCGGTAACCCGCATCGGACAGCCGCTCGACGATGACGTCAACGTTCCTGCGCGCCCGGCCCGCCATCTCGTCGCACACCAACTGGGCCTCCGCCGCGAAGCCGCTGTCACGGATACCCACGCCGAGTTGCCGCAACTCGCGCCACACCTCGGCCCGACGTCCCTCGCTGTAACGCTCAAACCAGTTCGGCGACGGCATACCCTCAATCCCAGTTCCGCTTGATCGATCCATGTGACGCTCCGCGAGCACCGCCAAGGCGGTCTGTACGGCACCTGTACGGCACCTGTACGGCGGGCGGGACGATCACCAGTGGACAGCCGCGGACATCCCCGAGCCCGTGACCTGCACCGGCGGACGCCGGCAGACGTTCGTGCCACGGAGCAGAAGGTTCGCCGCGGCGGCTGCCGCGGCGGCTCTGGAAGCACCCGCACCCGCACCCGCGGTCGTGGAGGGCATCGAACACAGCCGTACCTAATCATTGCCTCGTGGGTGAGGACGGCTGGAGTGGCCATGCCTGGCGGGAGCGAACCGGCGGTCGGCCGCCTGGCCATGGCGAGTACTGGCGAGGGCATCGATGACCTGGTCGTGCTGGGTCAACGGCCCGGGGCAGGTAGGTCCACCGGGCCGTTGACCTTCACCTACGAGCCGGTGGAACCGCACGCCGGCAGAATCGACCGGCCAAGCCGGCCGAACGCCGGTCCAGCCACCTGGACACCAACTTTCAATGAATTCCCGGAGAACAACATCTGCCATCACTGATTGCTGATTGACAAAATCACTTCAAAACCCCGCCGCACCACACCGAGGGACGCCCTTGTCCTGCGCCCCTTCGAAGGTACAACCGCCGATCAGAGGCTGTTCACGGCCTGTTCAGCCAGCCCTCCTACGTTTTCGAAACCGTAGGACCAGGAAACGTTGAAGGAGTCGGTTGATGGAAGACGCTGTGCAGTCGAACCTGGGACGCCGGGGTGTGCTGAAGGGAGCGGCTGTACTGGGGGGTGCTGCTCTGATCGGGCCGTTCGGCGCTCTGTCAACCCGTATGGCCGAGGCCGGATCGTGGAGAGGCTCCGGCTACGGCCCGCTCTCCCCGGTCGTCGACCGCACCACGGGCCTTGAACTGCTCAGGCTCCCCAGGGGCTTCGAGTACATGAGCTTCGGCTGGACGGGCGACCCGATGACAGACGGCTCACCGACGCCGGCCGTGCATGACGGAATGGCCGCGTTCAACGTCCGCGGCCGGATCCACCTGGTCCGCAACCACGAGCGCTCCAACGGCACGCCCATCGGCAACGGCGGGATCCCGACCTACGACCCGACCTCGGCCGGCGGCACCACGACCGTCGTGTTCGACCCGGACGGCAAGCGGGGTCGCCGGGACAGGGGCCGCTGGGGCCGCGACAGCCGCTCGGACGCCAGGGACAGCGGCTGGGACAACGACATGGGCGAGTACATCGAGACCCGCCCGAGCCTCGCCGGCACGATCCGCAACTGCGCCGGCGGCCCGACGCCCTGGGGCTCCTGGCTGAGCTGCGAAGAGACCACCGTGATCAACGGTGACAAGCGGCACGGCTACGTCTTCGAGGTCCCCGCCGACGGAGTCAGCGACGCCAGGCCGATCATCGAGATGGGCCGGTTCAGCCACGAGGCGACGGCCATCGACAACGGGGGCTACGTCTACCTGACCGAGGACGCCGCCCCCGGTGGCTTCTACCGCTTCACCCCGAAGAGCCGCCGCCGGCTCTCCGCGGGCGGCCGGCTGGAGATGCTCGCAGTCAAGGGTGAGCCCCGTAAAAACCTGCGCGGCGCGGTGGGCACCGGGACCGTCCTGCCCGTCGAGTGGGTGCCGATCGCCAACCCCGACCCCGATGCCGGCAACGGCGTGGTGCAGCAGGGCCTGGCCCTCGGTGGTGCCGAGTTCGCCCGGCCGGAGGGCCTCTGGTTCGGTAACGGCCTCGTCTACATGAGCTGCACCAGCGGTGGCGCCGCCGGCCAGGGCCAGATCTACGCCTACGACCCCCGCAGGATGACCCTCACCTGCGTCTTCGAGTCGCCGAGCGGGGACGTCCTCAACTACCCCGACAACATCACGGTGAGCCCGCGCGGCGGCCTCGTGCTGTGCGAGGACGGCGATGGCGTCGAGTACCTGCACGGCCTCTCGCCGAAGGGTGAGATCTTCCAGTTCGCCGCGAACAACGTCACGATCCCGACCGGCAGCCCGGTGAACGGCATCACCGGCAACTACACCGGCTCGGAGTGGGCCGGCGCCTGCTTCGGGTCCGGTTACGGCCGCGACTTCCTGTTCGTGAACCTGCAGAGTCCCGGCATCACGTTCGCGATCACCGGCCCGTGGCGCAACGGCGTCCTCTGACGCCGGCCACCCGCCGGCCGGTCCCGCCGGCCGGCGCCGCTGGACGCACCTCGCGCAGGTAGGACGCCCACGGTGAAACGAGGCGGGGCCCGGTCCACCCAGGTCCGGGCCCTGTTTCGTCAGCGCGGGATTCCCGCCGGCGGAGCGGCCCTCAGACCGCGGGCTTCCGTGGTCGCCGTCGTGGTCGCCGTCGTGGGTGCTGCGGGCGCCGCGGTCGGTGCCGCGGAGGCGAGGCGGACGGCTCCGGGCCGGCGGCCACGCCGTCGCAGCAGGTGGAGCAGCGCGGGCAGCACCGTGGCACGGAGCACGAAGGCGTCCAGGGTGACACCGGTCGCCAGCCCGACCCCGATCACCTTCATGAGGCGTGACGGCTGGGCGGCGACCGCGGCGAAGACGAACAGCATCACCAGGTTCATGGTGAGCACGACGTGGCCGATCTCGGCGTGGCCGGTGGCGATCGGGCCCTTGTCGACCCGCCGCGCGCGCCGGGTGGTCAGGGCCGGCGGGTCACGGTGTTCGCTGAGCCCGACCAGCAGGTTCAGGTTGAGCCCGGGAGACAGGCTGATCACCGCGATCAGGATGAGGGCCAGGAACGACGGTTCGACCGGCCCGCTCGTCAGCCCGATGGAGCGGGCGAACGCATCGGTCTGGAACAGCAACGCGATCTGTCCTGCCGCCGCGAGCGCGGACAGCACGGCGGTGGCCGCGAGCGCCGCGGCGGGCAGCGCCGAGCCCAGCAGCAGGAAGCCGAACAGGGCGAACACGGCCAGCACCACGGCGAGCAGTTTCGTCGTCGCGCCCTGGAAGTCGGCGGCGATGTCGGTCGAGATCGCGGTGGCGCCGCCGATGTGGACCCGCGCCGTCGTGTCGCCGACCAGCGTGGGGATGACCTGGTCGCGCAGCCTGTGCAGCAGGTCCACGGCCTCGGGAGAGCGGGGGGCGGCCGCCGGCAGGATACGGATCATGGCGAGGCCCCGCTCCGGGTTCTCGGCGCCCAGCGCCGCCGTCTCGACGCCCGGTGTCTTCGCGAGGACGGCGACGACTTCGGCGGCGGTGACCTGGGAGTCACGGCGGTCCAGGAGGGCGAGCATCGGCCCGTTGAGACCGGGGAAGAACTCGGCGCTGAGCAGATCGTAGGCCCGGCGGGTGCTCATCGACGTCGGATCGACGCCGTCGTCGGCACCGCCGAGGTCGATCGGAAGGGCCAGGCCCGCGAAGACGGCGAGGACCAGGGTGCCGAGGATGGCGGCGTGGGCCGGCCGGCGTCCCGTCCAGCGTGCCCACCACGCGCGCATCCCCGGACGCTGACGCAGTCCGGTTCCGGTCGTCTCCAGGTGGTGTCGTTCGACCCAGCCGAGCAGGTGCGGCCCGCCGACGGCCAGCAGCGCCGGCAGCAGCGTGAGCATGATGAGGACGGTCACGGCACCGGCGGCGGCGGCACCCACGGCGATGGCGTCGAAGGAGCTCAGATCCAGCTTCACGACCACCGCCATGGCCACCGCGACGGCGAGACTGCCGACCGCGACTGCCGCGCCGGACCGCCCGATGGCCTCGCTGGCCGCGTCGACCGGACGGGCGCCGGTGCGCAGGCTCTCCTGCGCGCGGTGGACGACGACGACCGCGCCGCCGAGGCTGGTCCCGGCCGCGATGAGGCCTGCGAGCAGCAGCGCCAGGGGTGTCATCGTCAGCACGTGGGAAAGCAGCACGGTGACCCCGACCGCGCTGATCGTGCCGGCGCCCACCGCGGCCGCGCACAGTGCGACGGCGAACCGGGAGCGCAGCGTGATGCCGAGGAACAGTACGGCGCCGAGCGCCGCGATGAGCAGCGGCCCCGGCGAGACCGTCGTGGCGTTCAGCGCGGTCGCCCCGGGGCCGGCGACCTCCACCTGCAGGTCGGGCCCGTCGTAGGCACGGGCGATGTCGATGATCCGCCGGGCCGCATCGCGGTCCGGTTCGAGCGCCGAGCTTTTCAGGACGACGGAGGTGATCCCCGTCCGGTGGTCGGCGCTGAGTGGCTGGGTGCCGAGGACGAGGGGGCCGACCTGGTTGAACGGATCAGCCACGATCACGATGTTGGGCAGTGCGGTCAGCTCGGCCGTCATCGCGGTGACCTGGTCACGGATCGGGGTGTCCTCCAGCGTGCCCCGGCGGCTGTGCAGCACCACCGAGGCGGTGTCGTTCAGCTGGCCGCCGGGAACCGTCTCGCCGGCCAGCTCCAGCGCCCGCGCGGAGTCCGAGCCCGGGACCGCGACGTCGGCGCTGGTCCGGGGGCCCTCCGCACGTGCGCAGAGGGCGATGCCGACGACTCCGACGAGCCACAGCGCGAGGACTGCCCAGCGGTAACGCCCGCACACCGTCGCGAGAGCTCTGGCCCCGCCGGCTGCCGGATGGGACTTTTCGGTCATTCTAGACAAAATATTGGGTGTTTTCCGTATGTCAATGGATCGCCACTGCGACAGTTACCTGCGACGTATCGCGCGAGCCGCACCGCGCCCTGTCTCAATCAGCACCCACCCCGCACCGCAGAAACAAGGTGTCTGGTTGGGTCGAGGTGGCAGGCCTGCCGGCGCCCCGGAACCACGACCTCTGGTCGCACCAGGTGCCGAGGTCCGGGCCACCCGCGCCCTCGATCTGATCGTTCAGTTCTGGATCCAGTTCAGTTCTGGACCCAGAGTTCCTCGGGCTGCAGTGAGCCGAGGCCGTACTGCACGAGTCCGCCGACGTTTCTGGTCGAGACGGCGCTGGGTGCCGCCTGAGCGAGGAAGACCACCGGGGTCAGCTCGGCCAGCCTTTCCTGCAGTGTGTCGTAGGCGGCTTTGCGTTCTTCGTCCGAAGCCGCGGCGCGGGCGGTCACGAGGCTTTCGTTGAGTGCCGGGTCGTCGAGGCCGGACAGGTTCGCCGCCGAGCTCCCGTGAAAGGTCGTCCACAGCCGCGGTTCGGGGTCCTGGAAGAAGGCGGACGAGATGAGCACATCGAAGTCGTGGGTGGTGCGCAACGCGGCCAGCTCCGTGACCTCGATTGTCCTGATCCTGACGGTGACGTTGGTGAAGCCGCTGAGCTGGGCCTGGATGTTCTCCGCGATCGCCTTGCCGTCTGTCGTCGGCACACTCGAGAAGACGAAGGACAGCGGCTTTCCGTCGGCGGCTATCTCGTCGAGGAGCCGCTGCGCCCGTGCGCGGTCCGTCGTCGCCAGAGGCCGGTCCGAGTGGTAGGGCGAGGCCTTGCTGAACAGTGTGCCGACGGGCTGGCCGGTGCCGTTGTAGACGGCCTGGTTCAGGGCGTCCATATCGATCGCCGCAGCGATGGCCTGGCGGGCGCGGACGTCGCCGAACGGTGCCCGGCGGGTGTTCAGTGCCAGGAAGATGCCGCCTCCGGACGGAATGACATTCGTCGGCAGGCCGGACTGCTCGGCCTTGTCGATATTGATCCAGTTTGACTCGATGGCGACGTCCGCGCCCCCCGTGAGCACTGTGTTCAGGCGCTGGCTGCTGTCGAGGGCCGCGCGGAGAGTGAGGCGGTCGAGGTAGGGCTTGGGCGCGTCCCAGTAGCGGGGGTTCCTGACCAGTTCCATGGCGGCCTGGCGGGTCCAGCTCCGCAGGGTGAAGGGCCCGGCGCCGATCGGGTTCGCGTCGAAGGCCTGCGGCCCCTTCTCCAGGGCTGGCGGCGAGGCGATCCAGTTCATGGACGAGGTGAGGACGGCCTGGGCGTACTTCGGCACCGGAGTGGCCATGGCGATCTTCAGAGTGGTGTCGTCGACCACCTCCGCAGAGGCGATCATTGATGCCTCCGAGCGGGAGATGGCGGCGGTGGCCGGGTCCTTGAGCCTGTCCCAGTTGAACTTCACGGCCTCGGCGTCCAGGGGGCTCCCGTCGGAGAACACCAGACCGGGTCGCAGCCTCAGCTCGAACGTCGCCCCGGCGTCGGTGGTCCTGAACGACTCGGCCATGGAGTACCGGATCTCACCGGCCGAGTCGGTCATCAGCGTCCCGTACAGCGCATTGCCGACGACGCCGGTGGTTGCGTAGGCATTGCCGAGAGCCGCCGGATCCAGGCTCCGCGGATCGCTGAGGGTGAGTATCCGTCCCTGGCCACCGACAACCGGTTCGCCGGAGGCACCCGAGGACGGACCGGGGTCGCTGTCTCCTCCTCCACCGCAGGCGCCCAGGACGAGCGTCGCGCAGCACACGGCGGCAGTGACGAGTAATCGTGTCTTGTGAATCACCATGAACCTCTGTCGACGTCGGAAAAGATAATCGGGGACGGATCCGGCAGGCACGGAAAACGGAAAACGGGGCACGGGGCACGGGGCACGGACCGGGTGGATGGCGGCGTCAGGGTCGCTCCGCCGGATGGGCAGCCAGGAATGGGTGATCCGTCGAAAATCCGGCCGGTGGCAACGAGGCGGCCCCAGCAGGGTTGCCGTCAGTCCGACGCCGGGAGGATTCTGGGCTTGACCAGTTCCAGAGGAACGCCGTCCAGTTCCAGCGCTCCGGCGCCCTGCCGGACGCAGAGGGCCTCAAAGGTGCCGCCCGGTGCCCGGTACCTCTTGCCGAGAAGGGTCTGGGCCTCTTCCGGCCGGCCCGATCCGCACTCCAGGTCTGGCCCGTCCGGCCGGGCGTCCGTGACCTGACTTCCCCGTGCGGTCATGGGTTTCCCGCCGCAGGTGAGGACGCCTTTGCCGCCCTGGGTAATGATGACCTCGGTCGTGCAGGTGGCGCTGTGCAGGCGGGTACCCGGCCTGAACTCCGTCGCCGGCCCGGCCCGGCCAGGCCCGGCCACTACAGGATTTCCTGTTCGCGCAGGCGGGAGATGTCGTCCCAGGTCAGGCCGAGCACGTTGATCAGGATTTCCTCGGTGTGCTCGCCGAACTCGGGCGCCTGGCGTTGGATGCGGGCCGGCGTCTCGGAGAGCGCGACCGGGAACCCCGGGACCCGGGTTCTGCCCATCGCGGGATGGTCGAACCAGGTGATGTAGTTGTTCGCGATCGCCTGAGGGTCGTTCGCGATGTCGGCGGTGGTGTTCACCGCGGTGATCGGCATGTCGCCGGAGGCGAGCAGCCGGCGCAGCCAGGTGCCCCGGGATTCGGCCGCGAAGATCTTGTCGAGAATCGCGACGCAGGCACGGGCGTTCTGGCAGCGGCTGAGGTGGCTGGCGAACCGCGGGTCGCCGGCGAGCGGTTCTGGGTTGCCGAGTGCGTGGAGGAGGTTGGCCCAGTGCGGGTCGGACTGGACCATGGCCATGGCGATCAGATTGCCGTCCGCGCAGCGGTAGTAGTTCCACAGCGGGTTGCCCGGGTTCTCCCGCGACGGGGGCTCGTCGCCCAGGTGTTTACGGAACGTCGAGGTGGCGACACGTCCGTCCTGGGTCATGAGTTCCAGGGCGAGCGCGAGGCCGCGCAGGGCGAGCATGCTGCCGAACAGGGATGTGTCGACCCGCTGGCCCACCCCGTGGCGCTCCCGCGCGAGGAGGGCGGCGAGCACGCCGTAGGCGAGCATGATGGCGCCCATCTGGTCGGCGAGGCCGCTGTCGGCGATGCTGACCTCCTCACTGCCGGGCTTGAGCATCAGACCGGAGCGGGCCTGGCCGAGCAGGTCGTAGGCGCGGGCGGTGCGTTCGGGGCCGTTGGGCCCGTAGGCGCTGCCAGCGCCGTAGACGAGCATCGGGTTGTCGGCACGCAGCGTCTCGTAGTCGAGTCCCAGCTTCTCCGCGACGGTGGGCCGGAAGTTCTGGATGAACACGTCGGAGCGGGCGACCAGCTGCCGTACCAGCGCCACGCCCTCGGGCCGTTTCAGGTCGACGGCGATGCTGCGCTTGTTGCGGTTGTTGACCTCGAAGTACGGAGAGGTACCAGTGTCGGGAAAGGCGAACTGGGCCCGGCCCGAGTCACCGCCGAGCCGCTCCTCGATCTTGATGACGTCGGCGCCGAGGTCGCCGAGCATGGCACCGGCCACCGGGCCGTGCTGCCAGATCGTCCAGTCGATGACGCGGATGCCTGCCAGCGGCCCGCCGGGCCCGCTGCTGTCCGGCTGGTTCGCGCCCGGCTCGCTCATGCCCGGCTCGCTCATGCCCGGCTCCAGATGCCCTGGCGGCGGTACTCGTCGGCCATCTTGCGCATGGTGGGCAGGTAGGTGGAGGCAAGCCGCATCGCGTGCTTGGGGTTGTCCGGATCGATCTTCGAGTGGACCTTCGCGGGAGCGCCGACGGCGAAGCAGTACTCGGGAATCTCCGCCTGCTCCAGCAGGACGGATCCGGCCGCGACGGCGCAGTGGGCACCGACCCGCGACAGCGGCATCAGCGCCGCCGTGTTCCCGATCATGCAGTCGTGGCCGACGAAGGCCTCGATCGTGCAGTTGTGGCCGATCATCACGTTGTCCTCGATGTGCGTACTGGTGTGCAGCACCGAGTTCTCCTCGATGTGGACGTTGTTGCCGATCCTGATCGGGGTGGTGTCCGACCGGATGACCACACCGGGCCAGATCGAGCACTCCTCACCGATCTCGACGTCACCGATCAGGGTGACGTTGTCGGCCACCAGGGCGGACGCCGCAACCCGGGGAATCTTTCCGTTGAAAGGTACGACGATCATTGCATCTCCTCTGTCGGGGCCGAGGTTCAAGAATCTTGGGCCGGGGACGTGAGACATCACCGAAAAAGTGCACAGCGGCGCCTTCCCGTGCTCCCCACCGCCGGCGCCCGACGAAGAGCAGCCAGAAACCGGCACAACCGGAGCCAGGACGAGAAAATGGGCGGCACGGGAAAGAGCAGCCCGAGAACATGCGCCCGGCGCGTCAGGGCCCGGGCTCTCCGCCCGACTCGCGCCATTTCACGCGCGGCACTCCATGAATCTGATAGCGGGGGCGACCCCGGGGTAAGGCGGGGTCGCCCCGTCCGTCTGGACGCATGCTGGCTCCACGTGTCTGCGTACCGTGCCGCGGTCCGTGTCGCCGCGGGGAAGGTGCGGCGTCTTCCGCCCGAGCCGCGGCCCGGGCCGCGAGGCCGCACTTCAGGCCTGCCACCTGCAAACTCTCCGACTATGACACTAGTGCAACAACGGGGGGCGGTCAAGGTCGGGGGCACCGGCACGCACCACGGCACCTGAGCGCGGCGAGTCTCGGCTGCCCGACGACCGGACTCGCCCGCCGGGCCAGGTGGCTACAATCTCGATGCGTGCCGGAAACACCGATCCGCGAGCGCGATCCGAACGCGAAGCGCGTACGCATCGCCGACGAGGCCCTCCGCCTGTTCCAGACGCAGGGATATACGGAGACGACGATCGACCAGATCGCATCAGCAGCACGCGTCGGCCGCCGCACCGTCTTCCATCATTTCCCTACGAAGGAGGCCGTTCTCTTCGATCACCTCGTCGTGCGGCGCGAAGCCGCGACCCGGCGCCTGCGCGAAAGGCCGGCCGGTGAACCGCCACTGACGAGTCTGCACCTCCTGCTGCGGGATCTCGCCGAGCAGGGTTACGAACAACGGCTGGTCGAGCAGATCCAGGCCGTGGTGGCGACGGAGCCACAGCTCGCCGCGGAGCAGTTCTCGACGGGAACTCGGGCGTTCGAGACGAGTCTCGCCACCGTCCTGGAGAGCAGATGTGGCGATGCCGTCCCGACGCTCGAGATCCGCGCCCTCACAAAGATGGCCCTCGGCTGGTTCGCCACGGCCGCTCAGGTCTACCTCACCGAGAAACGGCCGTCCCTCCTGGAGTGCTTCGACGACGTCGTCGCGGTCTGTGCCCAGGCGAGCGCACGGGATCTTCAGTGCTTTCCTGCCTCCACGAAGCCGGACTCGTAGGCGATGATGACCGCCCGGGTGCGGTCACGTGCGCCGAGCTTGGCCAACACGCCGCTCATGTGGCTTGCGCAGCCGTGAAGCGTGACCACCGGAGCCACCCCTAGCGAAGCTGGTTCAGCAGGTCGCCCCAGAGCTGACTCACGACAAGATGGCCGGCGCCGGGCACCACCTCGACGGTTGCCGCCGGCAGCTGGTCCGCCCACCAGGTGGCGTGCTCCGGTCCGACGGTCTGGTCGGCCTGCCCGTACACCAGCCGGGTTCGCGCGCCGACCGACCGCGGGTCGAAGCCCCACGGAAGCACTGTGTAGGAGCAGATGTCGCTGGCAATACCGGCCGCTCCCTGGCGGAACGACTCGGCCAGCATGTCGACCAGGTCCGCGCGCAGCCGCGGGCGGGCGGCCAGCAACGCCTCGTCGCCCGGCCCGCCGGAGACGAAGCCCGTCGCGTACTCCGCGGGTGGCAGCGAGGCGAAGACCCGCGCCAGCGCAGCCGGTGCGCTGGCCGGGTCCCTGCGCAGGTCGCTGATCATGGCGCGCTGTTCCTCGGGTATCCAGGGCACGTCCTCGTCCGGCGCGGGTGTCGCGATCACCGCGACCGCGCGGGCCAGTTCGGGCCGGCGAGCCGCCAGGGCGAGTACCACCCGGCCGCCCGCGGACCAGCCGGCCAGACCGGCTTCACTCGCCCCGAGGGCGTCGAGGACGCGAGCGGCGTCATCGGCGGCGTCGGCGACCGAACAGGGCCGGCCGTCTGGCATCGGATCGGACAGGCCGTAGCCCGGGCGGTCCAGGGTCACCAGCCGGACCCCGGCCTGGGCGGTTGCCCGCGGGTCCGGGTCGAACAGACGTGAGCCAGGGGCGGCGGCGCTGAACAGGACGATCGGGCCGTCGGCCGGACCCCGCACGTCGAAGGCGACCGTACGACCGTCGGGCGCCGTCAGCGTCGAGGTGGCCCCGGTGGCCGAGGTCGTCATCACGGTCGGGACCGCCGTCGTCATCACGGTCGGGGCCGCCGCCGTCGTTGCGGTCGGGTTCGTCGCTGATTTCGTCATGGGACTAGCGTCGAGGCGAGTCGGTGACACCGTTGTGTCACCGACTCCGAGGAAGTTCTCTGACACTTGGCCGGGAGCTACATGAACCGGACGGATCGGCTCTACGCCATCGTCGAGCAGCTGCGGGCCGCTGGCCCGGCCGGCCGGACGGGCCGGCAGCTCGCCCAGCGATTCGAGGTGTCCGAACGGACCATCAAACGGGACGTCACGGCACTACAGGACGGCGGCGTCCCGATCTGGGCGCAGTCCGGGCCGGGCGGAGGGTATGTGCTTGATGGGGGCGCGACCATGCCGCCCCTCAACATCACCGCCGCCGAGGCGACGGCGATCGCGTTGGCACTGGCGGCTGTCCCGGCCCTGCCGTTCGCCCCGGACGGCCGCAGTGCGCTGGCGAAGGTGCTGGCGGCGATGCCGGTCACCGAGCGGAGGCGGGCTCGCGACCTCGGTTCGCGGCTCTGGATGAGGCGCCAGATCGCTGATGTCCGCCCGGCCCTGGCGCGCACCCTCGACGAGGCCCTGCGCCGGCGGGTGGTCGTCGTCCTCGACTACGTCGACCGGGAGGGACGGACGAGCACGCGCCGGGCCGTCGAGCCTGTGGTGTTCGCGGCCACCGGCGGGCACTGGTATCTGCTGGCCTGGTGCCGTACCCGCCGCGCCGGGCGGTGGTTCCGGCTCGACCGGGTTCGCGGCGCGACTCTGACCAGGGAGCAGGTCGCGCCGCGCGACATGGTGGAAACCTTCGGCGAGCCGCCGGCGGACGCCCGGCCCGTCCACGTCGACTGATCACGACGGGCAGTCGCCTGCGTCCTACCTTCTACCGTTCTACTGCCTACCGGCCCTCTGCCTACTGCCTACTGCCCTCTGCGGAGGGTGACGGTGGCGAGGGCGAGGATCTGGTCGCCGTGGCCCGCGTCGGTGACCCGCACCGTCACCACCGAGTGGTCTCCGGCGTCGCGCAGCACCGTGCCGACGCTGCGTGCCGGCCCCGTCCGCACCTGGGACAGGAAGTGGATCTGCAGGTCTGCCGCCACCATGCCGGGGCGCATGGCCTCGGCAGCGGCTTCGACCATGATGGCCTGGGCCCCGCCGAGAATCGTGCCGATGCTGTTCGTCACGTACGGTGTTCGGTCGAGCTCGAACTGGCCGGTGCGGGGCTCGACCAGACGCAGCCCCACCCGCTCGTAGAGAGAGCCCTCGACCGCCGGGCCCAGGCCGGCGCCCCCGGTGCGCCGGACCTGCCCGATGTACCTGGCCGGGTCGTAGTCGTCCATGCCGGGCGCCGCCCCCCGGGGAAGGCGGGCAAAGGCAATCAGCCCGGCACCAGCCCGAGCCAGGCCGGCGGGGCCCTCCGACGGCCCTGCCTGGTCGATCAGCTGCTGGAGCTTTTCGATGTCGTCCACCCCGTGCCCGTCGTAGACGGCGGCGGACGCGATGACGACCTTCTTCCCCACCCGGACGAGCTGGTTGTCGATCACGATCGGGCCTTCGGTGATCGGACCCGCGCCGTGCAGCGAGATGTCCTGGGTAGCAGTCCAGCCGGGCTGGGAGGCGATCATTGCGGGGTGTGAGGCGCCGACGTCGAAGATGGTGAGGATCATGCCCGCCGAGACGGAGCCCTCCGGGGAACGCACGGCGTCGGTCAGCGGAGCCACCATCAGACAGCGCCGGTCGGAGACCAGAAGCTCGGTGAGAGCCGCGTCCGCGACGAAGGAGCGGCGCGGCGCTGTGCCCGACGGATCCGTCTCGGACGGCATGGAGCACTCCAGATCTGAGCCGCTGGCTCGTCGTAGCAGAGCCCACGCGGGCGCGGCAACGGCGCCTTCGGCGGTCTCGAATCACGTTCCGAAGCCACACGATCAGCGGCGCCCACGACCGGGCTGGCTGGTGGCGGCCGGTTCGACGTTACCCGGGCGCCGTGCCCGGCGCGGCCCTGGCCTCGAAACCGAGGGCACCATCTCCGGCCGGGTCTGTCGGCAACACCGATCGAAACGCCGCGGGCAGACCACCCGGTACGAAGCGGCACGAGGCCCGCATCACGTCAGGCCGTGACCGTCACCGTCCCGGTCATCGACGGGTGGATCTCGCAGATCACCGTGAAGGTTCCGGCCTTGCCGAAGGTGACCGTGGCACTCTGGCCCTGCTCGAGCCGGCCGGTGTCGAAGCCACCGTCCGCCGAGGTCCAGGTGTGCGGAGCACTGTCGTTGTTGACGACGGTGACAGTCTGCCCGACCTTGAACGTCGCGGTCTGCGGGCTGAACGCGAAGTTCTCGATGGTCACGGTCGTCGCGCTCTGCGCACCGCCCGCCGGAGCTCCGGTGGCAGCCACCGCCGGAGTCGTGGTGGACGGGTGCGATCCGTAGGACGACGAGTGGCCCGCACCGTCCGCCGTCGCGGCCACCGGAGCGGACGCGTCCGGCGTGACCCCGGCGGCGGTGTCCGTGTCGTCGGATCCTGAGCAGGCGCCCAGCGCCAATGCCAACGCGGCGCCGGCGACGGCGACGCGAAGGGGTGCCCCCGTCGTTCCCACTCGGCGTCCTCGGGTCATGTCTCTGAGGTTCACAGCAGCTCCTCACACATCGTCATCCGCCTGTTGCAGTTCCGTGGCACGGAACAACGAGCGGATCGGCTGGGGACCATGCTGCTGCCCTCATCCCGCTTCGCGTGCGCTCTGTCACTCCGGCGACCGGTCGCTCAGGCGACGTCCGACGAGCTCGCGATCAGATAACAGGGTCACCCACGACGTCGATCGCGTCGATCTTCGTCACCGTCCGCTCAGAGCTCGTCCACGTGGTGACGGCGGCCGGGTCACACCCGCAGCGGGGCCCGGGCGAACTCCGTCAGGCCTTCGGCGAAGGCGACCGCGGCCTGATAGCCGAGGATGTCGCGGGCGCGGGCGGACGAGGCGGTCACATGGCGGACGTCCGCCGCGCGGTAACGGCCTGTGATCACCGGGTCCGGACCGCCGTACGCGCGGGCGAGCGCCCACGCCATGTCGCCGATGGTGCGCGGCTGGCCGCTGCCGATGTTGAGGGCCCTCAGCCGCCCGGGCTCGGCGGCCCGGGGGGACAGCGCCAGGGCGGTGGCCCGCGCGACGTCCCGGACGTGGACGAAGTCGCGGAGCTGGGCGCCGTCCTCGAAGACCTGCGGGGGCTCACCCCGTTCCAGGGCGCTGCGGAAGATCGACGCGACGCCGGCGTAGGGGGTGTTCCGCGGCATCCGCGGGCCGTAGACGTTGTGGTAGCGCAACGCGGCCACCGATCCACCGCAGGCAGCCGCCCAGACGGCGGCGAGGTGTTCCTGCGCGACCTTGCTGGCGGCGTAGACGCTGCGCGGGTCGAGCGGCGCGTCCTCGTGTACCAGGGTCGGTTCCAGCGGACGTCCGCAGCCGGGGCAGGCGGGTTCGAACCGTCCGGACCGCAGGTCGCCCTCGGCGCGGGGATTGGGCCTGACCGGGCCGTCGGCCGCGCACCGGTACGCGCCCTCGCCGTAGACGACCATCGAGCTCGCCAGCACCAGCCGGCGCACGCCGCGGCGTGCCATCGCGGCGAGCAGGACGGCCGTGCCGAGATCGTTGTGGCTGGTGTAGGCGGGCAGGTCGTCGAGGTCGACGCCGTGGCCGACCTTCGCGGCGAGATGGCACACGGCGTCCACCCCATCGAGCGCGGACTCGACGTCGCCCGCGTCGCGGACGTCGCCGACGACAAGCTCGGCCGGCAGGTTCTCCGGGGTCGGGCGGGTCCGGTGGACGGCGGGGTCCAGCGCGTCGAGGACCCGGACCCGCTCCCCCGCCGCCACCAGCGCCTCGACGAGATGGGACCCGATGAAACCGGCGCCGCCGGTGACGAGGATGTGCACGCTGGCGACGCTAGGTGCCGACGTGGCGCCGCGGGCCCCCGCGGGTCCTTACGAGCCGAGGAAATCAGAGCGGGCCGCATCGCCGGCGCGGACGAGGCGGGCGAAGTGCCGCCCGGTGGCCCGCCAGGTCTCCGCGACGTCGAAACCGCTGGCGGCGGCGAGTCCGGCGATCCCGTCGACGCCCACTCCGGCCCAGCGCAGCGGGGCGCTGACGAGGCCCGCGGCCGCCAGCCGGGTCCAGTAGGGGCCGGTCGGTGCGCCTGGCGGGTCGAGTTCGACCAGCACGGTGCCGTCCGGGGCCAGCAGCAGGGCGATCCGGTTCAGCAGCCGGCCGGGGTCGCCGCCGATCCCGATGTTGCCGTCGACGAGCAGTGCCTCGCGCCACCGGCCGGCCCCGGGCAGCGGGCCGAAGACGTCGCGGCACAGCGCCGAGGCGCCTGACCGCCGGGTCAGGAGGACGGCGAAGGGAGCGACGTCGATGCCGAGGACAGGGATGCCACGGGCGGCGAGGGCGGCGACGAGACGTCCCGGCCCGCAGCCGACGTCGAGGGCGGGGCCGTGGCATCGGGAGAGCACCGACTCGTCGGCGGTCGAGGCCGGGCCCAGCCACCGGTCGACGCGCAGTGCCCTCCACTGCCCGTGCTGCCGGGCGAGGAGCGGGCTGCCCGGTGCGCGCAGCGCGGCGTCGTAGACGGCACCCGGT
Organism: Parafrankia elaeagni; assembly: GCF_000374165.1. Taxonomy (GTDB): domain Bacteria; phylum Actinomycetota; class Actinomycetes; order Frankiales; family Frankiaceae; genus Parafrankia; species Parafrankia elaeagni. The sequence continues at coordinate 27,870 of NZ_KB893746.1, read as the reverse complement.
GACGCCACGCCCCCGCCCACGCCCACGCCCCCGCCCACGCCCACGCCCGCGACCGCGCCCGCGGCTCCGGAGCGGGCGACGGCGGTGTTGTCGGCCCTCATCCTGAGTGGGTCAGACGTGTCTCGTGGTCGGCCTGACGGCCGGTGGTCTGAAGACCGGTGGTCTGGAGGCCGGTGGTCTGGAGGCCGGTGGTCTGGAGGCCGGGGTTCCGGAGGGAGCGGGTCAGGGCGGCGAACCGCCCGTCCGGTGCCAGGTTCGCGACCAGCTCCACGTCGGGGGCGGTGTCGACGTCCCGCAGCACGGGAAGATCCACCACACGCAGGCCGGCGGCGCCGAGCCGGGCACGCTGCACGGCGCCGGTGTCCGTCCGGGATGTCGCGACTCCCCGGACGAGGTTGCCGTCGGCCGCACGCAGGCCGAGTGCCCACCAGCCGCCGTCGAGCGCCGGGCCGAGGACCGCGTCCGTGCGGAGCAGCGTGCGGCAGGCCGCGGCCAGGGTGTGGGCACGTACCTGCGGGGTGTCCATCCCGATCAGCAGGGCCGGTTCGCCGCGGACGGTGTCGAACGCGGCGGCGAGCCGTTCGTCGAACGGGCCGCCGGCCTGGGCGACGACCGGCAGGTGGGCCGGCAGCCAGTCGCCGGGTGTCCCGTCGAGAACCACCAGGGGACGCACCGGTAGCTCGGGGTGGCAGCTCGCACAGGTCGCCGCCACGGCGTCCAGGGTGTCGGCGAGCGCGGCCGCGGCCAGCGCCGACGCCTGTTCCGGCCGGTAGGGGGGCGTCAGGCGGGTCTTCACCCGGCCTGGTCGCGGCTCCTTGGCGATGACGATCAGCGTCACCGAACGTTTGCTCACGGCATGTTGCCTCACGGAATGCTCCGCAGCACCGCCGACATGTCCCGCACGGCGCGGGCGGTGCCGAGGGCTGTCCCGGTGACCTTCGACCGGCCCCGGCGGGGCAGGTACGGGACGTCGACCTCGGCGATGCGCCAGTCGGCCGCGGCGGCCCGGGCGAGCAGCTCCAGCGGGTAGCCGAACCGGCGGTCGGCCACGCCGAGGGCGAGCAGGGCCTCGCGCCGGGCGACGCGCATCGGGCCGATGTCGCGAACGGGTGCCCCGCAGCGCCGGCGGAGCTGGCGGGCGACGATCGCGTTGCCGGTGCGGGCGTGCAGCGGCCACGCGCCCCGCTGTGTGGTCCGGCGCCGGCCGACGACGAGGTCGGCCGCGCCGGCGGCGACCGGGCCGACGAGGCGCGGCAGTTCCGTCGGGTCGAGCGAGGCGTCGGCGTCGCAGACGCAGACCACGGGGGCGCGGGCGGCGAGCAGACCGGCGTGCACGGCCGCCCCGTAGCCACGCATCGGCACCTCGACGACGTGGGCGCCCAGCCGGCGGGCCAGGGCGGCGGAGCCGTCGGTGGAGCCGTTGTCGGCGACGATCGCGTGGTAGCCGGCCGGGATCCGCTCCAGGACCCAGGGCAGGGCGGCGGCCTCGTCCAGACACGGCAGCACGACATCCACCTGGTGGACGGCGCCGGCGCCCGGCGGCGACTGACGTTCAGTGAGCATGGTCGGCAGGCTAGTGACGGAACGTGCTGACAGTTCTTACAGAACGGGAACGTCCTCGCCGGCGCGGCCTGCTTCTTACAAAGCACGAACGGACACGTGGACAGCCCTCGGCGGGGGCTCCCGGGACGTCTAACGTTGGCGGATGGCCCGGGTGTTGCTCGTCGAGGACGACCCGACCGTCGCGGACGTCGTCGGCCGTTACCTCTCCCACGCCGGCTTCGAGGTGGAGCGGGCCGGCGACGGCCACGCGGCCCTGGCGCTCGCCGCCGAGTGCCAGCCCGACCTCGTCGTGCTCGACCTGATGCTGCCCGGCCTGGACGGGCGGCAGGTCTGTCGCCGGCTGCGGGAACGAAGCGCGGTGCCGATCGTGATGCTGACGGCGCTCGGTGAGGAGGCCGACCGGGTCGCCGGGTTGGAGACGGGCGCCGACGACTACGTCACCAAGCCGTTCTCCCCGCGCGAGCTGGTGCTGCGGGTCCAGTCGGTGCTGCGCCGCACGCTGGCGCCGCCACCGGCCGGGCGCGGCGTGCTGCGGGCCGGTTCCCTCGTCGTGGACGTCGCCGCCCGGGTGGCGACCCGCGGTGACGAGCCCCTGGCGCTGACGGTACGGGAGTTCGACCTGCTCGCCTTCCTGATGGCGCACCCGGGTGAGGCGTTCTCCCGGGTGACACTGCTGGAGCGGGTGTGGGGCTGGACCTACGGCGACGCCTCGACCGTGACCGTCCACATCCGCCGGCTGCGGGAGAAGGTCGAGGCGGATCCGACCAGTCCGGCGCTGCTGCTGACGGTCTGGGGCATCGGGTACCGGTTCGAGGCCGGAGCCAGCGCGGGCGACGTCGGTCCGGGTGACGTCGGCGCGGGCGGGGAGCGGTCGTGACGGACCTGCTGCACATCGTCGGGATCGCGCTGGCCTGCTCACTGGTCGCGCCGCTGCTCGTCGCGCCGGCGCTGCGCTGGCTGCGGCGCGCACCGATCCGCGTCTGGGGAGCGGTGCTCGTTCTCGCCGGGGTCGCCGCGATGGCGGCCGGCGTCGCCGGCACGGCCCAGGCGATGTTCCTCTCCGACCACGATCTCGACGTGGTGCTCGTGGTGCTGGCCGTGTCCGCCGTGGCCGCCACGGCGACGACGCTGTGGCTCGGCCGTCCGCTGGCGCGGGCGTCCACCGCGCTGACGGTGGCCGCGGGGCATCTGGGCGAGCCCGGCTACGAGCCCGTCCGCCGGCCGCCGCCGACCGCCGAGCTGGCGGCGATCGCCCGGGCGCTGGACGAGTCGCACCGGCGGCTCGCCGCCGCGCGGGAACGGGAGCGGGCGCTGGAGGCGAGCCGCCGCGAGCTGGTCGCGTGGGTCAGCCACGACCTGCGGACGCCGATCGCCGGCATCCGCGCGACCGCCGAGGCACTCGACGACGGGGTCGTCAGCGACGCCGCCACCGTCGCCCGCTACCACCGGGCGATGGTGCGCAGCTCGGAGCGGCTCTCCAGCCTCGTCGACGACCTGTTCGAGCTGTCGCGGCTGCACGCCGGCTCGCTGGAGCTCACGCTGGAGACGGTGGCGCTCAGCGATGTCGTGTCGGACGCGGTCGCCGCCGCGGACCCGCTGGCCCGGGCGAAGGGGGTGCTCCTGCGGGGCGAGGCCGACGACACCACCAAGGTCGACATCGACGTCGCCGAGGTCGGCCGTGTGCTGAGCAATCTGCTGGTCAACGCGATCCGGCACACCCCCAGCGACGGGACGGTCGCGGTGACGGCGAACGTGTCGGCGGCACGCGCGGTGGTGTCGGTCGCGGACACCTGCGGCGGCATCCCCGACGCGGACCTCGACCGGCTCTTCGAGACCGGGTTCCGCGGCGAGCCGGCCCGCACCCCCACCGTGGGCAGGGCGCACGATCACACCCCGCCCACGGCTCCGGCCGTCGAGGGAAGCCAGTCAGGTCTCGGGCTGGCGATCGTGCGCGGCATCGTCGAGGCGCACGGTGGCGGCGTGACCGTCCACAACATCGACGGTGGCTGCCGGTTCGTCGTCGAGCTTCCCCTCGCCGCCTGAGATCCGGCGGCCGCGGGCCTGGGCGCCGCGGGCCTGGTCGCCGCGCACCCGGCCCTGCCGCACCGCGCGAAGAAACATGATCGCAAGGGCGGCGGCCCACACGACCCCGAGCACGAGGGCGAGGTTGCGCCGGTAGGGCAGCGGGTTCGTGGTCGGGTTTCCCGGTGTGCCCCCGTAGCCGAGCCACAGCGGAAGACACATCAGCGCCACGGAAGCCGAGACGATCAGGGCACCCTGCACCACGGCCCGGTACGGCGCCGGGACGAACCGGGCGAGGACGAGCCCGACCAGCATGGTCGCCGGCACCAGCACGAGGTCGTGCACCAGGACCCCGCCGGCCAGCCATCGGGTCGAGTTCGGCAGATTGACCGGTCGCGGGTGGGTGAACAGGCCGGCGAGCCCGTAGCCGAGCGCCGCGAGTCCGGCGCAGACGAGCAGGACCCGCACGACCTGACCAGCCCGGCCGGGCTGGCCGGGCTGGCCGGGCTGGCCGGGCTGGCCGGGCTGGCCGGGCCGCAGCCCGCCACCGCTCGAACTGCCGCTCACGTCGCCGTTCAGGTCGCCGCTCACGTCGCTGCTCACAGCATCACCACCCGGTGGACCCACTTGGTCTGCAGGACGCCCGGCCGGTTCGGCGCGATCAGCCGGGCCGGGTAACCGTGCTCGATGTCGAGGAGCTCCCCGTTCAACCGGGTCGCGAGCAGCGTCAGGTGATCACGGGCGTGCGGCGGTGCGACCTCGCTCGTGCGGTAGCCGCCGCGTGCCTCCAGCGACTCGGCCCGGACGCTCGCGTCGGCCGGGATGCCGGCCCGGTCCAGCAGGTCGCGCAGCCGCACCCCGTCCCAGGTGGCGTCGGCCGACCAGCCCTCGACGCAGGTGATCGGCAGGCGGGACGTCGCGCGGCCGAGATCGTGCAGCTCGGCCAGCGTCAGGGTGAACGGGCGCGGGCCGACGACCTCGAGCCGGTACCCGGGGTCCCGGGCGATCCCCACGACGCCGGCGGCGGCCGCGGTGCGGTTCACCGGTACTCCCTGCGGCCCTAGAGTCGGGCTGCGCGGCGAGAGCAGCACGGTGCCGCCGACGCCGGGCACGAACTGGCCGGCGGTCGACACCGTGATCACACCGGCGGCGGTGCCGACCGCGATCCCGAAGCCGCGCCGGGACAGCCCCTCGCCCGGCGGCTCGGGCTCGCTGACCCGGTCGGTCAGCTGCGCCCGGCTGGCGCGGCGACGTCCCACGTTCGCCCGGACGACGGCCAGTTTGGCGGCGACGTGCACCACCAGCGCGCCGATGGTGATCCAGGCGACCCAGTAGTGGGTCACCGTGAAGAAGAAGCGGAACTGGTACCACTGGGCGATGTTGGCGATCCCGGTCGCGAGCTGGAACAGCGCGCCGGCGATCAGCGGGACGATCGAGATCCGTTCGAGCGCGTGGGCGGCGTTGCGCACCGGCGGCCACTCCCACAGCCGCGGGTAGACCGTCCACAGCTTCGCCAGCAGCAGCGGCACGCAGGCCAGCCCCGCCGCGACGTGGACGCCCTGGGTCAGCCGGTAGAACCACACCGGCCTGGACCACCAGGCGAACTGGCCCGGCGGGTGCTGCATGAAGTGCGACACCAGCCCGGTCAGGAACGCCGTCAGGAAGGCCACGCCGAGCCACAGGCCCAGCAGCGACGCGACGCGCGGGTCGTGCAGGCGGCTGGTGAAGGCGTCACCGCGCAGCGGGCCCCGCCGCAGCCGCTCAGGGGGCGACGGAAAGGAGCGGTCGAGCAGGTTCATGCACGCACGGTAGGCAGGACGTCGGCTTTCCGGACCTGCCCGGCTCATTACGGTCCGCGGAAGCGTCCGCCCGGGCACGGGCCATCTCGGGCTGGCGCGGCCAGGCTGGGGCCCCATGGCGATCCGTCCGCACTCCGAGGCGCCCGCGCCGGCACCCGACAGACCAGCCGCCGGTACGGGACCCGTGAAGGGACCCGTACCAGGAGCCGGACGGCGGCGGTGGGCTCTCGTCGCGGCGGCCGGCGCCCTCGCCGGTGCGCTCGCGCTGGAGAGCGCGGTCATCGCGCAGCCGGGCCCGCTGCCCGGCCCGCCCGCGGTGCTGTACCTGGCACTCGCCTGGTGGGCGGTGGCCGCGCTCGGGACCTGGCTGCTGGTACGCGCCGGCTCCCGGCGGGCCACGGTCTGGCTGCTACTCACGGGCGCCGTCGCGGTGCATGTGCTCGCCATCGGCGCGGGCCCGCGGATGAGCGACGACCTGTACCGCTACAGCTGGGACGGCCGGGTCCAGGCCGCCGGGATCGACCCGTACCGCCACCCGACCAGCTCCCCCGAGCTGGCGCACCTGCGGGACGACTGGCTCTGGCCGGACGACGCCGCCTGCGCCGAGATCAACCGCGGCCCGGGCTGCACGAGGCTCAACTACCCGCAGGCGCACACGATCTACCCGCCCGTCGCGCAGGCCTACTTCACCGCGGTCCACTACCTGCCGGGGCCGCCCCGGGAGAACAAGGTCCAGCTCTACGGGGCGCTGGTCTCGCTGGCGCTGACCGGCCTGCTCGTCCGGGTCCTCGCGGGACGTGGGCATCCGGTCGGGTACGCCGCCGCCTACGCCTGGGCGCCGTCCGCCGGGCTCGACGCGGGCATGGACGCCCATGTCGACGTGCTCGCGGCGTTGTTCGCCGTCGGAGCCTGCGCGCTGCTCGCGCGACGTCCGGCCGGCCCGGCCCGGCCCGGCCGGCCGTGGCTGCGCAGGCCCCCGCGGTTCGGCGACGCCGACGGGACGGGCATCGGCGGCACCAGGACACAGGCCGGCGGCGCCAGGGCACAGACCGGCGGCGCCGGGGCACAGACCGCCAGCGGCACCGCGGCGCGGGTCGGTGTCGCCGCCGGGGCGTTGCTGGGCGCGGCGGTCGCGGTGAAGCTCTACCCGGCGTTGCTGCTCGTCGCCGCCGCGCGCCGCCGGACACTGGCGGTCGGGGGCACCGCCGTCGCCGTCGTCGCGCTGTCGTACCTGCCGCATGTGCTCGCCGTCGGCCCGGACGTCGTCGGCTTCCTGCCCCGATACCTGTCGGTCGAGGGCTACCAGGACGGCCACCGGTTCCTGCTGCTGGGCCTGGTCGGCCTGTCCGGGACGTCCGCCAAGCTCGCCGCGGGAGTCGTCCTCGCCGGGGTCGCCGCGGCGGTTTGGCGCGCCGATCCGGCCAGGGTCAGCGCGGAGCTCGGCGCGCTCCGGCTGCTGGGCGCGGCCTTCCTGCTCGCCACCCCGGCCCAGCCCTGGTACGGGATACCGCTGGTGGCGCTGGCGGTGCTCGCCCGGCGCCCGGAGTGGCTGGCGGTGGCCGCGGCGCCCTACGTCCTCTACATGGCGCTGTTCACCGATCTCGCGCTCGCCGACCGGATCACCCGCCCCGGCGGCTACGTCGTCGGGGCGCTCGTCGTGCTCGGCGTCAGCATCGCGCGGGTCAGCGTCAGGGTCAGGGCAGGTCGACGGGGAGCGTCAGGCCGTCCAGCGCGGCCGGGCACGGGCACGACCGCGCGGACGTCGACGGCAGCGTCGGGATGACCCGGCACACCAGGTCGCGCACCAGCTCGATGTTGCGTTCGAACACCTCGAAGACCTCGGCCTGGCTGACGGCCGAGGCGGCGTCCACGCCCGCGTCGTAGTCGGTGACCAGCGCGATCGTCGTGTAGCAGAGCGCAAGCTCCCGGGCGAGGACGGCCTCCGGATGTCCGGTCATGTTGACCAGCGACCACCCCTGCGCGGCGAACCAGCGGGATTCGGCCCGGGTCGAGAAACGCGGGCCCTGCACCACCACCATCGTCGCGCCGTCGACCAGTGGCCGGCCGCTGTCGGCGCCGGCCTTGAGCACCGCCGAGCGGCCCGCCGGACAGTACGGGTCCGCGAAGGAGACGTGCGCCGCGCCGGAGTCGTAGTAGGTCTGCGGTCGACCGGACGTCCGGTCGACCAGCTGGTCGGGCAGGACGACGGTGCCGGCCGTGAGCTCGGGGCGCAGGCTCCCGACCGCGGCCGGGGCGATCACCTGCCGGACCCCGAGGCTGCGCAGCGCCCACAGGTTCGCCCGGTAGTTGACCGTGTGCGCCGGATGCCGGTGGCCCCGGCCGTGCCGGGGCAGGAACGCGACCGTCCGGCCGCCGACCTCCCCGACCGCGACCACGTCGCTGGGGTCCCCGTACGGGGTCGTCACGGCGACGTCCGTCATCCCGTCGAACAGCGAGTAGAAGCCGCTTCCGCCGATCACACCGATTTCCGCGCCGGTCACATCCGTCTCCCGTCATCGCCATCCGAGCTGGTCCCGGGATCGCTCGCTGTGGCCCGGCTCCGGCGGGATCCGGGCCGCGCTCGACCCCCGCCGACGCGGAAGCTACCGACGCCGCAGGTTCCTTTCCCACGCTCCGGGGCATCCGTCCGCGGTTCGTAACACCCAGCTGTGGGGACGCCGCCCCGCCCCGCGCAGCGGCGGCGGCGGAGGTCGCGGCGTCGGAGGTCGCGGCGTCGCGCGAGGTGCCCCAGCCCCGGTCATCGTGGCCGTCCGGCGAGGAGGTCGGCGGTGGCGCGAGGCCCGGCGACGGAGCTCACGGAACGGAGCTCACGGAACCGTCATGGCAAGATGCGGCGCTGGTGACGGCATGGCAAGATGCGGCGCTGGTGACGGCTCTCCGCGGCTGGGCCAACGGGTGCCTCGATCACACAGGCCGGCGTAGCCCCCGGCAAGGTCCCGCTGGTCGTCGGCCGCGGCGGACTACAGCTCGACGGCACGGACCAGCGCCCGAAGGGCGGCGGTGTTCACCTACCGGCAGACGGTAATGACCACGTCTGCCGGGAAAAGACTGGCCTTCGGCCGGTACTCGACCGTAATTCCCCTTGGGAACGACGGTACTGATCGGCGGTTGAACTACCGCAGCAGTCACCGACCTGGCGAGAGCCCAGGCAAAAACTCGACACGGGTGGGCCGGTTGCCACCCTGTCGTGGTCAGGCCTGGTGCGGCCTTATGGGACTTTTCGTGCGGAAGGCCGCGAGCCCGGTCCCAACACGGGCTCGCGGCAATCCGTCAAGGTCTAGAGAGGCTGCACCTGGGCGGCCTGCGGGCCCTTCTGGCCCTGCTCGATGTTGAAGGAGACGCGCTGACCCTCTTCGAGAGACTTGTAGCCGTCTCCAACGATCGAGGAGAAGTGGGCAAAGACGTCGGGGCCTCCGCCGTCAACCGTGATGAAGCCGAAGCCCTTCTCGGCGTTGAACCACTTGACAGTACCTTCGGACACGTTCTTTCCTCGTTCCCCTGCTGCGGCACACCCGCGTGGTGTCCCGGCGTTACGCCGATGATCGCGATTGGCGATCATCGTGATGCCATCCTGTACTGGTGACCGGCGGCACCAAGGAGAAGAGCAACGGGACCACCGTACACCCCCCGGTCACGGGTGCCAGGCGGGAGCACGCTGCCTCCGTGTTCCGCCCACCGTGCCGGGAACCGGACGATCGCCGGGGCGGGTCTGGGCGGGATGCTCCGCAGCGCCGCCCTGCCGCCCCGCCGTACGATGGAGGCATGACGGCCGGCGATCTGTGGACAACCGCGGACATCGCCCGGCGGTTGTCGATCTCGGTCGAGCGGGCCCGCCGGCTGTGCGCCCGCGACGGTTTTCCCCGGCCCGTCCAGTCCGAGCCGCACTTCGACCGGTGGCGGGCGCACGACATCGAGGCCTGGCTGCTCGAGGGCGACACCGGCCCCTTCCGATAGGGCCCCTTCCGGTAGGGCCGTGGCGGTGAGCCCGCCTGGCGGTGGGCTGCCTGCCCCGGTCGCGCCGGGCGTAGGGCAGCCCGTCAGCGCTTGGCGAACAGGTGCGGGGGTGGCGGGCCGAAACGCCCGCGGAGGAAGTCGAGGAGGCCGCGCAGGCGTCCTTCCACGTTCCAGTAGGGCCCGCGCCGGGCCGGGACGACCGCGCCCGACGCCAGGTGCCACAGCGCGATACAGAGCCGGATGAACACGTGGTAACGGCCGGAGTGCTCCCGCACGAGCAGCAGCGTGTTGCGCAGCTGCAGGTAGTCGATCGACGCCGAGGCCGAGCCGACCGACGGGTTCCGGACCATCGCACCCCGCACAAGGCCGGACTCCCAGCCGGCGGCAGTCGCCCGCAGCGCGAGGTCCGCCTCCTCGCAGTAGGCGAAGTAGCGCTCGTCGAAGATCCCGACCTCGTCGAGGCAGGAGCGCCGGGCGAGCATCAGCGTCCCGTGCGGGTGGCCGACCGGCTCCCATCCCTGCTCGACGCGGGCCGGGACGAGGATCCCGCCGAAGTAGGGGTCGATGACCGGTGTCGCGCCGTCACCGACGTCCGCGCAGGCCAGCCCCGCGCGTGGGTGCTCGGCGAGCACGCTCAGCATGTTGCTCAGACAGGTCGGCTCGGGCAGCGCGTCGTGCGGCGCGAGCACCACCCATTCGCCCGCGTCGCCGTCGGCGAGGAACCGGCGGTAGCCGATGTTGGCCGCCGGACCGAAGCCCAGGTTGCTGCCGGCCAGCACGACCGCGACATCGGCGGCCTCGACCGCCGGCACGGCCTCCGAGCCGTTGTCGACGACCGTGATCGTGACGGGGACGTCCTGGGCACGGAAGGCGTCGATCGTGTCGACGAGGCGCGCCGGCTGGTTGCGGTGAACGATGACGACCTGGAGAGGCTGCACGAATCAGTGCTTACCTCAGTAGGCCGCCCATTCGCGGTCGAAGGGGACAGAGTGGCAGTCAGATCGCCGTGATCGTCGTGGGTGCGCGCTCGGCCCGGCTGAAGGCCCGCAGGACGGCCGTCGGCCCGTGCCGGTGCGCCGCCAGACGGGTCAGCAGGGCCAGGACGGCGTCTGTCGCCGGCACGGGCAGCGCCGGTGTCGGGACGTCCACGCTCACCGCCAGGTCGTCCGAGTGGACGGCGATCTCGAGGATGCGGGTGGCCAGGAAGTCGTCCAGGGACAGCACCATCGACGCGAAGCTCACGAGCCGCCCGGCCGGCTCCGCCGCCAGGCGCCCGGGCAGGTCTCGGACGGCGCCGTCGACGCGGCGACATCCAGGAAAAGCTCTCTGTCCATTGCCATGGCACCTATTGTCGCCCTGCTGTCCGTGCCCTACTTCGAGGACGGGGCCCAGGGGCCGACACCGCCGATACGCTGCACCGAATAGGGGACCATGACCGAGACCTGGGGACTTCCGTCCGCGTTGATGGTGCTCAGGTGCGCCGACGGGCCGGATGCGACCAGATCCTTCAGGGACTGTGGAAGACCGCTGCTCATCTCGTGCTCCTTTCCGGGTTCTCACCGAATGGTGAGGCCAGGCCTGCCCGCACCCTGCCCGGCGCTGCCGGGCAGGGTGCGCCTTCGCTACCTGACCCGTCGGCGCGAGCGGCGCCGTTACGCGGCCGGGCTCGGGAGAATGGTGAACTGGACGAGCGTGCGGCTGGGGACGAAGGTGCTGTCACCCAGATACTCGATGAAAAGGTGTGCTGCTATCGGAGCCGTGCGGGGAGGGTTGGACGGGCGCTGCTGCACGGTGATCGTCGCTCGGCCCTGGGCGTCGAGGGTCGCCTCGAACGAGGGCTGGGCGAAGTCCTCCGCGTTGCGAACCTTGCCGGTGGGTATGCCGCTGGCTCCCGGCAGCGGCACCACCTGAACCTCGACGGTGTACGGCTGGCCGTCGACAGGCGAGCCGGGAACCGACGCGATGACCTCTGCGTTCGGGATGTCCACCGACACCGTGGCCCGGTTCGGCTGGAAGTTCGCGTCGCCGCTGTAGTCGAGGGTCAGCGGGTGGTATCCCGGCAGCAGGTCGATGTCCAGGATGCCATGTGCGTAGGGATTGCCCATGGGCTCGTCCGGCTTCGCGATCGGCACCGTGCCCAGAAGCCTGTTCCCTTCGTGCACCGTCATGGTGCCCGTCGCCCACGGGATCTGAGCTCCGGGCGGTGCGGCGGGTGCGACGCCGACCTCGAGACCGTTCGGTCCGCGGTTGGCGCCGAGAATCACCGGCGTCCGCGCGTCGCTCGAGGGCGGGGAAGCGGGGGTCGGCGAGGAGGCCGGGGGCGTCGGGGCCGGAGTGGTGGGCTGCGGCAGCGTGGGTCCCGGGGTCGGGGTGGTGGTTGTGGCCGTCGGGGTGGGGCCCGCCGTATCTCCAGGGTCGGTCGATGAAGCGACGCGGACGGAGCCGGAGCCTGGCGGCACCGGGAACGTCATCGGCGTGCGCGAAACAGCCCGAATCGATTCGAGCCAGGCAGATTACCGACCGACCTGTTCATGAGGCGGGACGGCCCGAACACATTGTTCGGCCGTAGGGAGTCCGAAATCACTGGTATTGCCGTCGGCGATCTCGGTATTCCCGGGGAGCAACCCGCCGTCCCACATGTGGCCAGCTCAGACGGTAGGGCCACGCAGAACCGTCGGAGACGAGGCGGGAGGGCGACGTGGCCGAGCCAGAAACCGCCCGGCCACGTTGCCCGTCCTATGAGCTTCCGCGGGCGGGAGCAGTTACTCCGCCGCGCTCACCCGCGTCACGGAGCCGGGCAGGTGGCACCGGCCCAGCCCATGACCATGCAGTAGGTCTCGCGGCTCACCTTCCACTGGCCCTCGCTGATCACGGCCGTGCCGCCTCGCACACCGAAGTCGACGCCGCCCTGGTAGGTGACGTGGAACCGCAGCCAGGCGTTCCGCGGGTCGGTGAAGGTCACGTCACTCGTCGTCACCGAGGCACTGGATGTCGCCTGCGGGAAGTTCTGCTGGGCCTGCGCGAGGGTGGCGGCCAGGGCCGGGCCGTCCTCCACGGCGGCGAGGCTGTGCGCCGGGTCCCCGCTGCTGGTGAACGCCTGCGCGTAGGCCTGCCCGATGGCGGCCCGCGCCGCGGCCGCGTTCTGCGGCGGGCGACCGGCCTTCGGCGGGCAGGGAACGCCGACCGTGCCGAGGATGGCGCAGAAGGACGCGCGGCTCACCTTCCACCGCCCGTCACTGACCACGGCGGTGCCATCCCGCACACCGAAGTCGAGGCCCTCCGGGTAGGTGAGACGGAGGCGCAGCCAGGCGTTCCGCGGGTCGGTGAAGACGACGTCGCTCGTGGTCGCCGCGGAGGCGGAGACGAGCTGCGGGACGTTCTGCGTGGCCAGTGCCAGGGTGCCCGCCAGCGCCGGGCCGTCCTCCACCGCGGCGAGGGCGCGGGCGGTGTTCTCGCCGCTGGTGAACGCCTGCGCGTAGGCCTGCCCGATGGCGGCCCGCGCCGCGGCCGCGTTCCGCGGCGGGCGACCGGCCTTCGGCGGGCAGGTGGCGCCGGCCCAGCCCAGGACCATGCAGTAGGTCTCGCGGCTCACCTTCCAGCGGCCGTCGCTGACCACGGCCGTGCCGTCCCGCACACCGAAGTCGATGCCGCCCTGGTAGGTGACGTGGAAGTGCAGGGCCGCTTTCCGGGGGCCCTGGAGGGCTATGTCGCTGACGGCCACCTGGGCGGTGCTGGTCGCCTGCGGGAAGTTCTCCGTGGCCAGGGCGAGGGTGCCGGCCAGGGCCGCGCCGTCCTCGACGGCCGCCAGGGCGTGGTCCGGGCCCTGACCGCCGGTGAGAGCCTGCGTGTAGGCCGCGGTGATCGCAGCCTGAGGGGTTGCAGGGGTCGCAGGGGCCTGCGTCGGCCGGGGCGGCATCGGCCGCGGCCCGGGCCCGCCGGCCATTGCCGCCTGCGCGGGGATCGTCGCCACCACGGCGGTGGCGACCAGCATCAGCCCGGCCAGGCGCCGGCCCCGGGAGCCCCGGGAGCCCCGGCGGCTCCGGGTGCCCGGGCCGCTGCGTGTGACGCCGGTGAGACCGGTGAGACCGGTGGTGCGGTGATCGGCCGGGTGGCTTCCCGGCCGGTCGGACATCGTCATCGTGTCCTCCTCTGCGGCCTGGTTGCCGCAGAGGGTAAAGAGTCCATCACCCCCGAAAAGGTTCACATCACGAGAACAACAGTGGGCAGAGCTACGCCGCCGGAGGACGGGATCGAGCTGCCGCGGCGGTTCGGGCAAGCGAGTCCGGACAGGCGAGTCCGGACAGGCGAGTCCGGACAGGCGAGTCCGGACGAGTGTCAGCGGCTGATCGGTTCGAGACTGGCAGCCAGTCGGTGGACGTCGCGACGTCCACGCCCCTGTACCCAGACCTGGGTGCCGGCCCGCTCGAAGCGCAGATGGACCTGGTCGGGGTCGCCGCTGGGAGACCACCGCCGGGCATGGGTGCCGTCCGGCAGCTGGATCGGCTCCCATTCCGCCGGATCCGCCATCCTCGCTCCCCCGGACTGCGTGAACCACCGGCGCCAGCCGCCGGGTCCGCCGGGTCCGCCGGGTCCGCCGGGTCCGCCGGCCGAAGGATGGGCGACGATGACGGACCCGCCCTCGTCGGTGTCGACGACTCCGGTGTAGCGCTCACCGCGCGGGCTCAGCACGGTGAAGTCGACCTCGTCGGCGAGCTCGGCGAGCGGTCTGGCTCGCCTGATCGGGGATTCGGTCTCGGCGGCGGTGCCGACCGTCGCCAGGTCGAAGTGGGCCGGGTCGAGCGGGGCGTCGAACCGCGGGTCGCTCAGCCAGCACCGCTCGACCTCCTGGTCGGCGTGCCAGGTGGTCAGGTCCAGCAGCACACCGGTGGCGCTGTCGACGACAAGATCATAGGCGTCGCCGTCGGTGAGGCTGTGCAGGCTGGGTGTCGACCAGAACTCGTTCTCGCGTGGCTGGGCACGCAGCCAGGTCGCCGGCCGCCCGTGCCAGTCCAGTGCGTCGTAGGCCTTCAAATGCAGGCAGGGCAGCAGCCGCCAGGGTCGGACGAAGACGAGTTCGCGGACCCACCGGGCGGTCAGGCCGGTGCCGGGATCGGTGGCCTGCGAGCCCCGGACGTGCCCGGCGCAACGCTCACGCCACTCCTCCCCCCGCACCACGTCCCCCCGCACCACGGCCCCCCGCACCACGGCGACCACCGCGCCGGTGGCACCGGCGCCGCCGTCCGCGGCGGCCACCGCGCTGGCGTGCCATTCGACCCGCAGCGAACGAGGGGTGGCGAGGAGCGAACCGCGCTGCTCGTCCACCGCGACCGCGGCGACCGGCGCGCGCGGGAACCCTGGCGGCTGGATGTCGGCAGGGATCCCACGCGCAGCCGCAGCCGCGGTCCGAGCCCTGGTCAGCGCGGCGCTGTCGGCCCACCAGTGAAGGTCGGCCCGCAGTGATGCCCACCGCCCGGCGCTGGTGGACATGCTCTCCAGGGCGTCACCCAACAAGCTCACGCAGTAACCGTCGCACGAACAGGCCGATGATCGTGAGTCTGCGCCCGAGACCCGGGCCACCGCGTGACGCGGCGAGCCCGGCGAGGGCTGCGCCGACGGCGGTGTTTCGTCAGCGCACGTGGGCTGACGCGGGCGCAGGGGCCGAGTCGCTGTTTTCCCGCCCGTCCGTCCCGCGCTGCCGCGGAGCGCGCGGCTCGCCGTCCGGTCTGTCGCCCGTGGACCCGTCGCCCGTGGACCGGTCGCCCGTGGACCCGTCGCCATCCTGCATGCCGGCGGGGTCCACGTCGTGCTCACCGGTCTCGCTGAAGGCGCGGGAGCGCTCCTCGGCCTCGGCGCTGCCGGTGAACAGACGGGCGTCCGAGATCACCTCGGGTGCTTCCTTCTCCAGCCGGACGCGTTCCGTGGGGACGGATCGTCCGCCGTGCCCGTTCCGGGAACCGAACTCGACCGAGGAACGATCGAGCTCGATTCGGGTGCGCGGCAACGCGACCGGGTGCCGGCGCCGCAGCCAGTCCACCAGTGCCTCCCGTACATGGCAGCGAAGGTCGAACGTCGTCGGCCCGTCCTTGCCGCTGACGAGAACCCTGATCCGCACGTGGTCGCCGATGGCGTCGGTGACCTGCAGGACGCTGACCCTTCTGTCCCACAGCTCGGTGTTCTCCACGATGCGGTGCATCTCGGCCCGCATGTCGTTGACGGGGACCGACCAGTCCAGGTCGAACTCCACCGCGCCGAGGACGGCCGATTCCCGGCGGGTCCAGTTCTGGAACGGGTTCGTCGTGAAATAGGTGGACGGGAGGATCATCCGGCGGTCGTCCCAGATGTGCACGACGACGTAGGTGAGGGTGATCTCCTCGATTCTTCCCCACTCGTCCTCGACCACGACGACGTCGTCCACCCGGATGGCGTCGGTGAACGCCAGCTGCAGGCCGGCGAAGACGTTCGCGAGCGAGGTCTGCGCCGCGAGACCGGCGATGATGCCGACCACTCCGGCGGAGGCGACGATGCTCGCCCCCGCCACGCGGACGCTGGGGATCGTCATCAGCATCGACGCGATCGCGATCAGCGAGATGACCAGCACGGTGATCCGGCGCAGCAGGATCACCTGGGTCCGGATCCGGCGGGCATGCCTGTTGTCGGCGATGTCCATCCGGTAGCGGGACAGGGCCAGGTCCTCGACGACGAAGGCGAGAACGCCCACCAGCCAGGCGATCGCCGCGATCAGGGCCAGGCCGAGCACCCGCACGGTGGGGGGCGTCCAGGACTGTTCCACGGTGGCGTTCGCGGCCGTGAGCAGCCCGAGGACGACGAAGGCGAAACGCGTCGGCCGCCGTCCGCGGACGGCGAGGTCGCGGACGATCTGCGAATGCCGGCCGATGCGGCGCAGAACCCGGTACAGGAGCAAAGCGGCCAGATAGCCGACGATGGCGGCCCCGGCCATGATCACAAGGACGCCGAGGCTGGAGTCCGTGCCGTCGATGCCGGGGATGGAGCCGAGCGCAGAACGGTCGGTCATAGGCGAAGCTCCTCGCATAGCGGTAGCTGTCCACAGGCCAGGCCCGGTATGCCCGCCTCCGTCCGGGTCATGCCCTGCTTTCGGAAAGGTGCCACGCTTCGGCGGGCCGCCAGGTCACCCGGTCGCGGAGGGGCCGCGACCGGAGCCGGCGAGCTGGCGCGGCGGAATCCGGCGGGTGAACACCGTCGCGAGCAGCGCGACGAGCGCGAGGACCGCCAGCGAGGCGCGCAGTGCCGTGACGCGGGCCCGGGCGTTCTCGTCGACGATCACCTCCGCGGTCGGCGCGGGCACGCCTGCGTCGGCGAGGCCGGCCTCCAGATCGTGGTCCGACAGGAACGGGGCACCCTCTGTCAGCCGCACCGTGGCCTGTGCCGCGAGGTCCGGCGGTGCCGCGGGGTTGTCCCGCACGCCAGCCAGGAACGACGTCGTCAGGCTCGCGATGAGCACCGTACCGGCCACCGCCGTGCCGATCGAGGCGCCCAGGTTGGTCACCGTGTTCTGCACCCCGCCGACCTCGGCGCTGTCCTCGTCCGCGACGGAGGAGACGGTGACGCTGCCCAGCTGGGACGCGAGCGCGCCGATGCCGAGGCCGGCCAGCAGCAGCGGCCAGGTCACGATCTCCGGGCCGGCACCGAGATCCAGCAGCGCGATCATGGTCATGATCCCGCCGAGGAGCGCGAGGAAGCCCAGGCGGACGATGCGGCGCGGGGAGGCGTGCGGGAGCAGCCTGGGGATGCCGACGGCCGCGGCCAGCAGCGTCGCGGACAGCGGAATCAGCCACACCCCGGTCTCGACCGCGGACAGCCCCAGGGACACGGAGAGGAACAGCGGCACGACGAAGAACAGCCCCGCCTGCAGGAGGTACTGGAAGAAGAAGGACGTGAGGCCACCCAGCAGCGTCCGGTTCCGCAGCATCGCGGGGTCGAGCAGCGCGGGCCGTCCGCGGGCGATCCGCCTCTCCTCCCACCACAGGAAGACCCGCAGGGTGAACAGGCCGGCGAAGATCAGCCAGCAGGCCGGCGAGAGCCCCAGCCAGGCCGGTTCGCCGTCCTTGGGCCTGACCAGCCCCCAGCTCCCCGCCCGCAGGACGCCGTAGACGACCAGACACAGCCCCAGCGCGGAAAGTCCGGTTCCGGTGAGGTCGAGGCTGGCACTCCACCCCCGGGATCCACCGGAGGGCTCCCCTGCCGGGGACTCGGCCATCCGGCGGGTGAAGGCCAGGATGACCAGCACGACCACCACCTCACCGGCGAACACCCACCGCCAGGACAGATAGGTGGTGAACAGGCCGCCGACGAGCGGTCCGGTGGCGACCGCGATCGCTCCCGCCGAGGCGACCAGGCCATAGGCGCGCGGACGGTCGGGGGGCGCGAAGTTGGCCGCCACCAGGGCGACGATCGCCGGCATGATCAGCGCCGCGCCGATCCCCTCAAGCACTGACCAGCCCACGGTGAGCACAGCCAGATTTCCGGCGAGCGCCGTGGTCAGCGACCCGCAGCCGTAGATCACGCAGCCGACGGCGAAGACCCGCTTCCGGCCGAAGATCCTCCCGAGCCGACCACCGGTGATCATGAATGCGGCCATGACCAGGGTGTAGAAGGTGATGGCGGTCTGGATGCCGCTGACCGTCGTTCCGACGTCCGCGGAGACGGTCGCGATCGAGACGTTCATGACCGAGCTGTCCAGGGTCATCAGGAACTGACCGGCGCACAGCGTGGGCAGGACGGCCCTGTCACCGCCCGCCGCCCTGGCCGCCACCCCGGCCGTCCCCGTTCCCGTCCCGGCGCTGGCCATCTTTCCTCCCCACGAATGCGGCTCCGCCGAATGTCGATGTCCGGGCTCCGGCCATCCGCATTGTTGACCGCGGCCGCCGCATTGTCAGCGCACGACGCCGGGGGCCTCGGCGGGATCGGCCGGGATGCCGGAAGCCGGCCGACTATGTCGAACCGCACCTGGCGAAATCCCGGCGCAACGGGGGCCGTGCCGGGCGTACGGCATTTCGAGCAGCTACAGTCGGAATGTCGCGGGCCTTTGACGGCAGCGCGCTGTGCCTGGGGGGGCGACTTCTTGACCGGCGAACATGACCTGATCGCGGCTGCGTTGCCGGGCTACGCGGTACACGGCGAGATCGGCCATGGTTCTTTCGGTGTCGTCCTGTCGGGCCGGGATCGACTGAACCGTCAGGTTGCGATCAAAATTGTTCCCGGCGTGGACGGCGGTAGTGTCGACGCCAGGGCGGAGGCCCTCACCCTCACCAAGGTCGATCACCCTCACATCGTCCGGGTGTACGACTACATCCAGCTGGACGACCGCGCGCTGATCATCATGGAGCTGGTCGGCGGCGGCACACTGCGCGCGCGGGCCGTGCGAGGACTGTCCCCGGCCCAGGTGTGCGCGGTGGGTCTGGCCACCGCCGCCGCGCTGGGCCACGCCCACAGCCGGGGCGTGCTGCACCGGGACGTGAAGCCGGCGAACGTGCTGTTCACGGAAGGCGGGCAGCTGAAGGTCGCCGACTTCGGCATCGCGCGGGAGTACACGGGCTCGGACCTGCGGACCGCGACGGCGGTCGGAACCCCGCGCTACATGGCGCCGGAGCAGTTCCTGGCGGGGCCGTTGGGGCCGTCCACCGACCTGTACGCGCTGGGCGTCATCCTCTACGAACTGCTGGCTGGCCGGCCGCCGTTCCGGGCGGCCCCGACGGGCGCGCAGTCCTCGTCCGAAGGGCTTCGCCGCAGCCACCTCGGCGAGGCGCCGCCGCCACTGCACACCGCGCCCGCTCCGATCGGTGCGGTCGTCCTGCGGGCACTGGCGAAGCGCCCCGCCGACCGGTACCAGACAGCGCGGGACTTCGCCGCCGCGCTCGCCGGCGCCGCCACCGAGGCGCTCGGTCCCGACTGGCTGCGCCGGGCGGGCCTGGTGGTCGGCCTGGACGACGACATCCGCGCGCTGGCGACGAGCGACCCGGCCGCGGTGCCGCTCCCCGGCGGCGGGCTGCCGGCGGCGCGGGGCAGCACAGGCCTGACTGTGCCTGCACCCGGACCGCCGAAGCCCGCGGTCACCCTGGTCGTACCGCCGACTCGCCGACGGCCGGAACCACCCGCACCGCCACCGACTCCCTCTCCACCCCAACCACCGCGACCGATGCTGGGGCCAGGGCCGGGGCCGGTGTTGCGGATGTCCCTGCCGCCGGGCGGCCCGGTCCCCGGTGTCAGTGGCTCGGGCGTCAGTGGCTCGGGCGTGGTCGCGGGCACGGCGGCGCTGCAGCGGGTCGTCGGTGAGGAGTCGCGGGTCGTGATCCGCACCGGCACCGACGCCGAGTACCGCAGGCTCGGCTACCGGACGGCCGTCGCCGCGCTCGTGCTGCTCACCGCGGTGGGACTGCTGGTCGCCACGGCACTGCTGCTACGCGGATGACGCAACTGCTCGGCGGATGACGGTGCCAGTGCGCGAATGACGGTGCCGGGGCGCGGATGACGATGCCGCGCTGACGGCCGGACTGGCCGGCAGGACGACACGCCTGCCGGAATCGAATCGGGGGGACCATGACGGAATCGCTGCTGGGCCCGGATGACGCGGCCTGGTTCGCCGAGCGCGGCACGGCGCTCGTCCGCAACGTGGAGACGTTGATCCGGGGCAAGACCGAGATCGTGCGGCTCGTGGCCGTCTGCCTGGCGGCCGAGGGTCATGTTCTGATCGACGACGTCCCGGGCACCGGCAAGACGTCGCTCGCGAAGGCGGTGGCGAACTCGATCGCCGGCACGATGCGGCGGATCCAGTTCACCCCCGACCTGCTGCCCACCGACGTCACCGGCGTGCAGGTGTGGCACTCCGGGACGGAGACCTTCGAGTTCCAGCCGGGCCCGGTCTTCGGCAACGTGATCCTCGCCGACGAGGTGAACCGCGCCTCGCCGAAGACCCAGTCGGCACTGCTGGAGGTGATGGAGGAGCAGCAGGTCACGGTGGACGGGACGCCGATCGCCGTGCCGCGCCCGTTCCTCGTCGTGGCCACCCAGAACCCGGTCGAGCACGGCGGGACCTACGACCTGCCCGAGGCGCAGATCGACCGGTTCATGATGCGGCTCACGATCGGCTACCCGGACCACGGCGCCGAGGTCGAGGTGCTGGCGAACCGCCGGGGCGGCCGGTCGGTGGACGCCGTCACGCCCGTCCTGACCACCGCCGACATCGACCGGATGATCGGGATCACCCGCCGGGTCCACCTGTCCGAGCCACTGCTCGGCTACATCGTCACCCTCGCCGCGTCGACGCGGCGCCGCCCGGAGGTCAGGCTCGGGGTGAGCACCCGGGGCGCGCTGGCGCTCGCCGCCGCCGCGCAGGCACACGCGGCGGCCGACAGTCGGACCTACGCGACACCTGACGACGTCAAGGCGCTGGCGCCGTACGTCCTCGGGCACCGGGTGCTGCTGCGCCCGGAGGCGGAGATGTCCGGCCTGCGCGCCGTGGACCTGATCGGGGAGACGGTCGCCGCGGTTCCGGTCCCGAGCCAGCGGCAGGCCACCCGTTGATCACGAGGTCCGGCGCCGCGATGATCGCGGCCGCGGGGGTGCTCGTCGTCGCGGGGGTGCTGCTCGACTACCCCGAGCTGATCGTTCTCGGCCTGGGCGCCGCCGTCGTGGTCGCGGTGGCCGCCGGCTGGATGCTCGCCCGGCCGGACGTCACGATCGAGCGGGAGATCCGCCCGGACCGGGTCGCCGAGGGTGATCCGGCGCTCGCAGTCCTGCTGGTGACCAACACCGCGCGGCGCCGGTCGCCGCCGATCGTCGCCGGTGAGTCGGTCGGCGGCCGCCACGTCGGGATAGCGCTGGCGAGCCTGCCCCCCGGCGGCAGCCAGGAGGCCCGGTACGAGCTGCCGACCACCCGCCGCGGCGTCTTCGAGGTGGGTCCGCTGACCGTCGGCCACGCCGATCCGCTGCGGCTGATGCACGTCCGGCGCGGGTTCCCGTCCCGTTCGGTGCTGCGGGTGCACCCGCGGCTGCTGCCGGTCGCGCCGCTGCCGACCGGTGGCTCACCGGACGTGGACGGGCCGACCTCCGCCTCCGCCGCACCCGGCGGGGTGGCCTTCCACGGCCTGCGCGAGTACGTGCGGGGCGACGACCTGCGGCTCGTCCACTGGCGGTCCACCGCGCGCACGGGCACCCTCATGGTTCGCCACAACGTGGTCCCGCGGGAGCCGCGGATGCTGGTCATGCTCGACACCAGCGCGGATCCGTACCAGGCGGACCAGTTCGAGGACGCGGTGCGCATCGCCGCGTCGCTGGCCGCCGCCGCCGTGACGCACGGGTTCGGCGTCGAGGTGCGCACCACCGGTGGACGTCACGCCGTGGCGGAACGCGGCGCGGCCCCGTCGACGGCACTGCTCGATCTCCTCGCCGACGTCGGAACGGCTCCCGACGACCCCGGGCTGGGGGCGCTGGCCACGCTCGTCCCACGGGAGGGCGGGATGGCCCTCGGGGTCGTGACCGGTCAGGCGCCGGTCGCGGGCACCGCCACCGTGTCGAAGGTCCGCGCCCGGTTCGCGATGGTCAGCGTCATCCAGGTCGGCGCGCGGCCGGGGCAGCCCGGTCCGGTGGTGCGCGGCGCGCTGGTGCTGAACGTGCGCGACAGCGACGACTTCGTCACCGCGTGGAACACCCGGGTGGTCCGGTGACCGGCCCGACACCCGGTCTGGGGACGGGCGGCCTGGGGACGGGCGGCAGCGTGGGACGTCCACTGCCGCCCAGGTTGCACAAGCTCGTGCCCGCGGACATGGAGCTGGCGGACATCTCCGACGTCGCCACGCTGCGCGTGCCCCCGGGGCAGCCGTCGGCTGGTCAGGTCGCGGGGCCGGACTCGGCGCTCCGGTCGCCGGCCACTGTGCAGGTCTCCCCCGGGCCGCCGGATGCGGCCGGGCGGGTGCGGCGGCGGCGCCCGGCGCAGGTCACGCTGGCCGTCGTACTGATGGTGCAGGTCGCGGCGGCCTTCAGCGGCTTCTTCGCGGGCGCGGGGTTCCTGCTGTCGCTCGGCGGGACGGTGCTGCTCGCCGGCGGGCTGGCCACGGTGCTGGCCGCCCGGCTTCGCCCGGCCGACATGGTGGTGCTGGCCGCGGTGGTCGGCTGGGCGCCCTGCGCGCTGGTCGCCCTCGTCGCCGCCCGGGGCGCCGCCGGCCCGCCCGCGTTCGGTGCCGCGCTGCGGGACGGCTGGGCGGACCTGCTCACCGTGGCCCTGCCCGCGGACCCGACCGTCGAGCTGCTCGTCATCCCGAGCCTGGTGCTGTGGGTGATGACGGTCGCGGCCGTCCTGCTCGTTCTGCGGACCGACGCGGTGCTGCTCCCGCTCCTGCCGGTGGTGCTCGCCGACGTCCTCCTCCTTGTCGTCACTGCGTCGGGTGGGCGGTCGCAGCTGCCGCTGACCGGCTGTCTCACCTTCACCGCCCTCGTTCTGGTGCTGGTCAGGACGTCCCAGGCGGCCGGTTCGGCCGGTTCGGCCGGTTCGGCCGGTTCGGCCGGTTCGGCGGAGTCCGCCGGGTGGCTGACGCTCGGCCTGCCGCTCGTCGCGGGCGCCGCCGCGGCCGCCACCCTTGGCGCGAGCATCCTGCCGCTGGCGGACGGTGCCGAGCGGTTCGACCCGCGGGACCACCGCGAGCCTCCGGTCGTGACGGCACCGCTGCTCGACCCGCTGGCCCAGGTTCAGGTCGAGCAGCGGGCGAACCCACCGCGGTCGCTGTTCACCGCCCGGCTGTCGTCCACCACCGGCCAGCTGCCCGTCGACCGGCTGCGCATCGCCGCGCTCGGCGACTTCGACGGCGCCGACTGGCGCGACGAGGGGCTGTTCGTCCGGGCCGGCGGCACCCTGCCGGCAGACGGCCCGGAGGTCACCGTCACGACCACGCAGGTGGGCATGGAGGTCACGATCGACGGCTGGGGCGGGACGCTGCTTCCCTCGATCGGCGTGCCCGTCGGGCTGCGGGGCCGGGCGGTGTCCGTGCAGCCCGGCTCGGGCTCGCTCGCGGCCGTCGCCACCCCGCGGACCGGCGAGGGCTACCGGCTCCGCGCCGAGGTCGCGACACCCGACGGCGAGGCGCTGCGCCTGGCCCGGGCGGCGTCCGGGCCGGCGACGGACCGCTATGCCGCGCTGCCACCCGGCCTCGCTCCGGAAGTGGCCCAGCTCGCCGACGAGGTGACGGCCAGCGCGGCGACGCCGTACGACCGGCTGGTCGCCCTGGCGGACTACCTGCGCGACCCGGACCGCTTCCCCTACGACGGCGGCGCCCCGCCGGGCCATTCCTACGGTGCCGTCGCCCGCCTGCTGGGCGTCACCGCCACCACCGCCACCGCGCCGGGCCAGGTGACCGGTGCGGGCGCGGCGGGCGCCGACCCGGCGGCGGACCGGCGCGGCTACGCCGAGCAGCACGCGGCCGCGTTCGCCGTCCTCGCCCGGGCCCAGGGCTTCCCGACCAGGATCGCGGTCGGGTATCTGCTCGACCGGGCGTCCACCGACGGCCCCGGTGGCTTCGTCGTGACGACCCGGCAGGCCCATGCCTGGCCGGAGGTCGCCCTGGACGGGATCGGCTGGGTCGGGTTCGAACCGACCGACACCAGCAGGCTCGGGCTCGCCCTGGCGCCGGCGGACCGCCCCGCCACCGGCGGTGCGGGCCAGCAGGACCTGAACGTGAACGTCGTCGCGCCGGTGGTCGTGCCCCAGCTCGACCCGGCCGGGGCAGCCGCCGGCGGCGGCGAGCGGGCCGGGCGTACCTGGCCCGGCTACGCGGCGGCCCTGCTCGCCGCTCCACTGCTCGGCCTGGTGCTGGTCCCGCTGGAGAAGCGGCGCCGTCGATGGCGGCGGCGCCGCGCCGGACCGCCGGCGGCACGGATCGCCGCGGCCTGGCGCGAGGTCTGCGATCGGCTCACCGAGCACGGCCTGCCCGGGTCTCCCGCGCTCACCCCGCGGGAGGTCGCCGGACGGGCCCGCGAACTACCCGCCTGCACCGCGGCCGCGCACCACCTCGGTTCGTTGGCGCCGCTGGTCACGATGGCGCTGTTCGGGGCGGCCGAGCCGGGCGAGGACGAGGCCCGCCGTGCCTGGGATCTCACCCGGCTGTCCAGCCGCGCCCTCGGAAGCCGCCTCGGGCGGATCCGTGCGTCGATCGACCCGCGTCCGCTGCTGCCGCGCACCCGGGCGGCCACCCGATGACCCGGCAGATGACCCGGCAGGAGAAGAGCATCCGCGACATGCGCCATCCGAGCAGAGGACCACTTCGCAGAAAGCTGTTCCACAGAGGACGGCTCCTCCTGAGAGGACGGCTCCTCCTGCTGCTGCGGCTCGCGGTCGCGCTGGGGCTGGTCGCCGGCGGTCTCGCCGTCGTCAGCCGGGGCGGCGGTGTTTCCGCCCGGCAGCTGGCCGCCGAGGACGGCGCCGCATGGCTGGTGTCGTCCGCGACCGGGCAGGCCGCCCTGGTGGACGGCGCGTCATCCCAGGTGGTGGCCCGGGTCGCCGTCGGGGCGGGCGAGCTGTCGTCCGCGCAGGCCGGGCCGAACGCCTACGTCGTCAACAGCACGGCGGGCAGCGTGCTGCGAGTGGACGGAGCGACCTTCGCACCGACCGAACCGGTGCGCTTCGGGACGTCCACCGCCGCGCGGCAGCTGCAGGTCTTCCCCACGAAGCAGGCCGCCTTCGTCGTCGACGGACAGTCCGGGCTGGTCACGACCGCCGACCCGGGCACGCTGCAGACCCGGGGCCTGCAGTCGATCGCGGCCCGCGCCGGGACCGGCGGAGTGGTCGCCGACGACGCCGGGCGGCTGTGGCTGATCGACCGCGGCGGCGGTGGCATCGTCCGCCTCGACGAACGGGGCCGCAAGGTGCGCGCGCCCGCCACCGCGTCGGACGGCGGCCGGCTGGTCCTGGTGGCCGGCCGGCCAGTGGTGGTCGACGCGGCGGCGCGCACCGTGCTGCCACTCGGTGACGACGGCGCCCCCGGCACGCGCGCCTGTCTGGACACCCTGCCCGCCGACGACTCCGTGGCGGTCCTCGGTGACCAGTCCCGGCCGCGGGTCTACGCGGTCAGCGGCCAGCGCGGAACCCTCGTGATCACCGACCTGGCGACGGGCAGCTGCGACACCGTCCTCGACCTCGCCGCCGCCGGCCATGCCCTCGGCCAGCCGCGGCAGGCCGCCGGCCGGGTCTTCATCCCCGACTTCACCGACGGGCGGGTGATCGTTCTGGACGCCGCCGACCGCCGGATCGTCGCGCGTCCCGAGGTGCTGCCCGCCGGCACCCGCTTCGAGCTGGTCGCCCAGGGCCCGTACATGTTCTTCAACGACCCGGGCAGCTTCCGGGCCGGCGCCATCCGGCTGGACGGCAGCGTGCGGGTCGTCGAGAAGTACAACCCGGACCGGCCCGGCGCGGGCCTGGCCGGCGGCGCCGGGAACGGCGAGACCGACCAGCCCCGTGACGACGACGGGACGCGGAACGTGTCGGCCCCGCTGCCGCCGACCGCACCCACCCCGCGGGTCACCCGGCCGAAGACCGTGCCGCCCGCCGCGCCGGTGGGTAACACCGGCGTCGCCATCCAGGTGTCGGCGTCACGCGTGGGCGTCGGCCGACCGGTGACACTGCGGCTGGTGGCCCGGGACGGCACCCGGATCGCCGGGGCGACCTGGTCCTTCGGGGACGGGACGACTGGCGGCGGCGCCCAGGCGAGCCACGCCTGGTCCCAGCCCGGTGACTACCTCGTCATCGCGCACGCCGCCCTCGCCGACGGCCGGCACGCCGCGCCCGCCGTGCGCGTCACCGTCGACCAGACCGCCCCGCCGCCGGTCCCGGGAACGGGCGTCGACGTCCAGCCGGGTGGGCCGGACGACGGGCTCGCCGACGCGCTCGTCGCGCGGCTGACCGTCGCCCCGGCCAGCGGCGCGGCCCCGTTGCGGGTCACCGCGGACGCCACCGGATCCACCGCCGGCACGGCGCCGATCGCCGGGTACGCCTTCGACTTCGGCGACGGCACGACGTCCGGCGGGCCGGGCACGGCGTCGTCCGCCACGCACACCTACGAGGAGGGCGCCGCCGGCACCACCTTCACCGTGTCCGTCGCCGTGACCGACGAGGCCGGGAACGTCAGCCGCGCCAGCCAGCCGGTCACGATCACCGACACCGGCGGCCCTGCCGTCCCGACGATGACGGTGGCCGCGAGCGGGGACCGGTGGCGGGTCAACGCCCAGGCCGGGACGGGCGGCGCCCCGACCACCCGCCTCACCCTGACCGCCGACCTGCCGGACGTCACCGTCACACCCGTGTCGGACACCGCGTTCGACGTCGTCCCGACCAGCTGCGCCGTGTTCACCGTGACCCTCACCGCCTACGCCGACGACGGCGCCTCGACCCCGGCGGCACCACGGCCGCTCGACCCACCGGCGGACGGGCTGATGTGCACCAGCAAACCGCCGGAGCTGGTCGTGAACCCGGCCGAGGGGTTCGGCTTCACCGTCGCCGTCCGCAACCCGGGGCCGGCCGGATCGGTCAGCTACGAGTGGTCCTACACCGCCGAGGGCGGGGACGGTGGCGGCCTCGGCGTCGAGCCCCTGGGCGACCAGATCCGCTTCCGCACCCCGGACTGCCGCCTGATCACGGTCACCGTCACGGCGACCGGGCCGGGTGGCCCTGCGACCTCCGAGCCGGTAACCGGGATGGGCTGCACCGTCCCAAATCCGATCGTCCTCACCCGCACGGTCGTCGGCACGCAGATCACCTGGACGTGGACCCTGCCGTCCAACACCCACGTCGAGACCTACTTCGTCTCCCACTCGTATCCGGGGGCCGGGGGCGAGGACGGGGATGGCGGCGCCACCTCCGACCCCGGGACGTCCTACACCGTCGACGGCGTCCCCGGCGGCACCTACGGTTTCGGCATCATCGCCGAGAACGCCGCCGGCCGCTCCTCAGCCCACGACGAGGTCACACTGCCCTCTGGGGTCCCGGGCCCGGGGCCAGGTGAGGAGGGCAGCCCATCCCCATCCCCATCCCCGTCCCCGGGACCGGGACCGGGACCGGGACCGGACGAGTCTGGACCTCCGCCGACAACCCCGGCTCCTCCGCCAACGACGCTGGATCCGGATCCGACCACGCCCGCACCGGTCCCACCGCCGACGGAGGACCCGCCACCGCCACCGCCGGAGTCAGTGCCGGAACAGCAGCCACCGCCGGAACCGGAGCAGCCACCGGAACCGGAGCAGCCGCCGGCCGCGGCATCCGGCTGATGCGTCGAGACGACCAGCGCCGGCCCCGGCGCGGCACCCCCCGGGGCCGACGTGAACGTGCACGTGTCGTCGGAGGCGTCGGGCTGGCTGGTCGTGGTCCGACGCCTGTGGGTCGCATCGGGTGATCTGACGCTGTGTCTGGTTTCTCGCCGCGCGGTCGAGTGCTGCGTTCGCGTGCCTAAAGGGCCACCTGTGTCCGTCCTGCCCGGAGCCTTGACGGATCGAGAGG
>NZ_KB893745.1 GCF_000374165.1 Parafrankia elaeagni | reverse complement strand
GCGGTGGAGATCTCGCAGCCGGACGAGGTGTACAACCTGGGCGCGATCTCGTTTGTGGGGCTGTCGTGGAAACAGGCGGAGCTGACCGGCGAGACGACNGGTATGGGTGTGCTGCGGGTGTTGGAGGCGTTGCGGATCGCGGGCGGTAACGATCTGTCGCGGGTGCGTTTCTACCAGGCGTCGTCGTCGGAGATGTTCGGGAAGGTGCGGGAGACGCCGCAGCGGGAGACGACGCCGTTTCATCCGCGGTCGCCGTACGGGGTGGCGAAGACGTTCGGGCATTATCTGACGGTGAACTACCGGGAGTCGTACGGGTTGTTCGCGTGTTCGGGACTGCTGTTCAACCACGAGTCGCCGCGGCGGGGGATCGAGTTCGTGACGCGAAAGATTTCGCGGGCGGTGTCGCGGATTTCGTTGGGGTTGCAGGAGTCGGTGTCGCTGGGGAATCTCGAGTCGCGGCGGGACTGGGGTTTCGCGGGGGATTACGTGGATGCGATGTGGCGGATGCTGCAGCAGGACTCGCCGGATGACTTCGTGGTGGCGACGGGCGAGACGCACAGTATTCGCGAGCTGTTGGACGTGGCGTTCGCCCGGGTCGGGATCGAGGACTGGTCGGGTTATGTGCGAACCGATCCCCGGTTCTTCCGGCCGGCGGAGGTCGATGTGCTGGTAGGTGATGCGTCGAAGGCCCGGGAGGTGCTCGGGTGGAAGCCGCGGGTGGGTTTTCGGGAGCTGGTGGAGATGATGGTGGACGCCGACCTCGCCACCGAGGCCGCTGCTGCGGGACAGACACTGACCGACCGGTGACCGACATTTCCCGGACCCTCGTCACGTGCCGCGCGCGCTCGCCGCGCAGACCCGGCGCGGGTGAGTTGGCAGCCGGGCGCATGTCACGTCCTGTGATGGGGAGGGTACGCGCGTGCGTGACTCCGGGGGACACCCAATGAATACCGGCCCTGCCACCGGGTCTCTCCCGCCGCAGTCCCGCGGGCGGCATCGACTCGGTCACCGGGCGTCGGAGCGCCCCTCGGCACCGGGGGCCGCCGGCGCAACCCGCGGCCGCTCCGGTACGCCCGGTACGCCCGGTACGCCAGCCCGCCTGGCCAGGCCGTCCGAGCCTGCCTCGGTGCCCACCGTTACGCCGAGTGCCAAGGCGTCGGCTGAGGCGTCGGGTCCGGCCGGGGCGGACACGGCGGCGCCGGCAGGGCGTGCTGGCCGGGAGCATCCAGGCCTCGCGGCCTCCCCGAGGCTGGCGAACCTCACCCCGCGGCGGCTGCGCGGCCAGAGCGACCGGATCCGGGCCGCGATGCGGGGCGCCATCCCCCTCGCGTTCGCCGGACTGATCGCCAACGCGGCGAACCTGGGGGTCACCCTGGTCATCGCGCGGGCTCTGAGCACCCGTTCCTACGGGGCCGTCGCCCAGCTCGTCGCCATCTTCTTCGTCGTGTCGATGCCGGGGAACGCCCTGCTCGTCGGCGTCGTCCGGCGGATCACGAACTGGCAGCACACCGGGCAGGCCGACCTGATCGACGAATGGATCACCCGGGTGCGCCGAGCCGGCGTCGCGGTGGTCCTCACCGTCGCGGTACTGGCGATCCTGGCCCGCGACTTCGTCGCCACCGAGCTGTCGCTGCCGGGTCCCGGCGGCGTGGCGGAGATCATCATCGCCGGCGCCGCCTGGTGCCTGCTCTGCGTGGACCGCGGGCTCATGCAGTGCGGGCGGCTCTACCCGTCGCTCGCCGCGAACCTGCTCGTCGACGCGGTGGTGAAGAGCGGCGCCACGATCGCCCTCGTCCTGGCCGGCCTGGACGAGGCGGGCGCGGCGATGGCGGTGCTGTTCGGGGTACTCGCGGCGCTGGCGCACACCCGCTGGTGCCTGCGCCGACACCCGTCCGCTGTGCGGCACGGCGGGCCGGTGGACTGGCAGCCGCCTCCGGCCCCGGTGGTCCCGCTGCCCCAGGGCCCGGCGGGCCCGGTGGGCCCGGCGGGCGCGCGGGAGTCGCTGCCGGCGTCCGCCATCCGGCTGCGGGCGCCTGGTGCCGACACGGCGGCGACGACGCTGCCCCTGCCGGTCGCCGGGCCCGCGTCCGTCGCGGAGCCCCGGCGCCTGGCCGTGGAGGTCGGCGCGGCCCTGGTGACACTGGGGTTCCTGGGTGTCCTGCAGAACATCGACGTCCTGCTCCAGGGCCGGCTCGCTCCGGACGAGTCCGGCTCCTACGCGGCCGTGTCGGTCGCGGCGAAGGTGATTGTGCTGGCCGCGGTGGTGCTCGCCGGTTTCCTCCTGCCGGAGGCGGCCGACCGCAACCATCTCGGGCAGCACGCCCTGCACCAGCTCGGTGCGACCCTGGCGATACTCGCCGTGCCCGCGGCCGGACTGCTCTCCGTCGCCGCGATCGCACCCGACACACTGCTGTCGCTGGCCTTCGGGCCACGCTTCACCAATGCCTCCGGCGCCCTGTTCCCCCTGGCCGGAGCGATGACCTGTCTCGGAGCGACTGTGTTGTTCTCCCACTACCTGCTCGCCCTCGGCGAGCGGGCCGTCCTCGCCGTTCTCGCCGTCGCGACCGGCGCGGCCGTGTCGCTGATGGTCTGGGCACAGGGCTCCCCTGTCTCCACCGCCCGGGCGAACTTCGGCTGCCAGGCGGTGTTGGCCGTCGTCACCGGTCTGATGGTCCTGGCCGCCGCGCGCCGGACGGCCCGCGCGTGAGCACGCTCCCGGACCGCTCGCCGCAGCTCGACGCCGCCCCGCTCGACGCCGCCTCGCTCGACGCCTGGCCGCCCGTGCCCGGAGCGCGGGGAGCGGCCGCGCCGCGCACTCCGACTCCGCTGCGCGTGGCCGCGCTGCCGGCCCGAAACGAGACCGCCGCGGCGTCGCGGCTGGAACTGGCGGAGCTGGCGGGCCCGGTACCCAGCCTGGCCGAGCTGGTCGAGACCTCGGGGCTGCGCCGCATCCACATGCTCGCGTGGCGTGACCTCGACGACCCCGAGTCCGGCGGCTCCGAGCTGCACGCCGACAAGGTCGCCGAGCAGTGGGCCGCCGCCGGGGTCGACGTCAGCATGCGCACGGCGCTGGCCCCCGGCCATCCCGAGTCGGCAAACCGGCACGGCTACCAGGTCGTACGCAAGGCCGGCCGGTACTCGGTGTTCCCACGGACCGCGGTCTCCGGCGCGCTCGGGCGCTCCGGGCCGTGGGACGGGCTGGTCGAGATCTGGAACGGCATGCCGTTCTTCTCCCCCGTCTGGGCCCGCTGCCCGCGGGTGGTGTTCCTGCACCATGTGCACGCCGAGATGTGGCGGATGGTGCTCTCCCGCCGCCTCGCCCCCATCGGCGAGACCATCGAGTTCCGGATGGCGCCGCCGCTGTACCGCCGGACCAGGATCCTCACCCTCTCGCAGTCGTCCCGCGACGAGATCATCGAGCTGCTGGGCCTGCCGGCCCGCAACATCTCGGTGATCCCGCCGGGGATCGACCCGACGTTCAGCCCGGCCGGTGAGCGGTCGCCGCACCCGCTGGTGCTCGCCGTGGGCCGGCTGGTTCCGGTGAAGCGGTTCGACGTCCTGATCGACGCACTGATCCGCGCGCACGACGAGCATCCGTCGATGGAGGCGGTGATTGTCGGCGAGGGCTACAAGCGGCCGGAGCTCGAGGCCCGCATCGCGGCCGCGGGGGCTTCGTCCTGGCTGCGTCTCGTCGGCCGGGTGGACGATGACACACTTCTCGGTCTGTACCGACGCGCCTGGGTGCTCACCTCGGCCTCGGCCAGAGAAGGGTGGGGCATGACGATCACCGAGGCGGCCGCTTGCGGAACTCCCGCCGTCGCGACGAAGATCGCCGGGCATACCGACGCCGTGGTGGACGGCGCGTCCGGCCTGCTCGTCGAGAACCCGCATGACCTCGGGAAGACCCTCGCGGGCGTGCTCTCCGACAGTGAGCTGCGGTTGCGGCTGTCCACCGGTGCGATGGCCCACGCGGCGACGTTCACCTGGGAGCAGACCGCTCGCATGACGTACCTCGCGCTGGTCAACGAGGCCGCCCGCCGGCGTCTCGTCCGCCGCCCGGCTCCGAGCGCGCAGCCGGGTGCGCCCCGGTGACCTTGACCGTGCCGGCGTCCGGCCCGGCCCACCCGAGCGGGCCCGGCCAGGACGCCACGACGGGCCCCGGTGCCGCGGTCCCGGACAGCCGCCCGGGCACGACGAGCCGCCTGCGCCGCCTGCTGCCGTCCTGGCCGGTGCTCGTGCTGGCCGCGCTGGCCTACATCCCGTTGCTGGCGACCTCGCCGGGCCGGGTCGGCGCCGACACGAAGGCCTACCTCTACCTCGACCCGGGCCGGATGATGTCCCGGGTCTCGTCGATGTGGGATCCCGACGTCGGGATGGGCACAGTCACCCACCAGAACATCGGCTACCTGTTCCCGCAGGGCCTCTTCTACTGGCTCGCCGAGATCGCCGGCCTGCCCGACTGGGTGGCGCAGCGGCTGTGGACGGGCTCGATCCTGTTCGGCGCCGGCACCGGCGTCCTGTTCCTGCTGCGCACGTTCCGCTGGCCCGACCGGTACGCGTTCATCGCCGCGCTGGGCTACATGCTCACCCCGTACACGCTGGAGTACGAGGCGCGGATCTCGGCGATCCTGCTGCCCTACGCCGGCCTGGGCTGGTTCATCGGCATCACCGTGCGGGGCCTGCGCGAGGCCGGCGTGGACGAGCTGGCCCGCGACCCGGGCACTTCCCGGCTGGTGCGATGGCGCTCCGGCTGGCGATGGCCGGCGGCGTTCGCCCTGATGGTGACGCTGGTCGGCAGCATCAACGCGTCCAGCCTGATCTTCATTCTGGTGGCGCCGATGCTGTGGGTGCCGTTCGCGGTGTGGGGCACCCGCGAGGTGCGGCTCGGCACCGCCCTGACGCTGAGCGTGCGGGCGGCGGTGCTGATCCTCGTGACGTCCGCCTGGTGGATCGTGGGGCTCTACACGCAGGCCGGCTACGGGCTGAACGTACTCTCGTACAGCGAGACGGTGAAGACCGTCGCGAGCAGCTCACAGGCCTCCGAAGTACTGCGCGGCCTGGGCAACTGGTTCTTCTACGGTCAGGACGCCCTCGGCCCCTGGATCGGGCCGGCGACCGACTACACCGGCAACCTGGTCGTGATGGCGATCAGCTTCGCGGTGCCGATCCTCGCGCTGGCCGCCGCGGCCTGCGTGCGCTGGGGGCACCGCGCCTACTTCGTCGCCCTGATCGCAGTGGGCACGACGATCGCGGTCGGCGTGTACCCGTACGACAACCCGTCGCCGTTCGGCCGGCTGTTCCGCGCCATCGCCGAGGGGTCGACGGCGGGCCTCGCGCTGCGATCGATGCCCCGCGCGGTTCCCCTGGTCGTCCTCGGGCTGTCGGTGCTGCTCGCGGGCGGGCTGGCCGTTCTCGACCAGCGGCTGGCGGCCCGCCGCGCCCTCCCCGCGCCGGTGCCGGCGGCCTCGGGCGCGCCGCGTACGTCAGGCGCGCCGGGTACGTCGGGTACGTCGGGTACGTCGGGTACGTCGGGTACGTCGTGGCTGCGGCCGTCGGTGGCGGGAACGCTGGCCTTCGGGGGCGTCGCGCTGCTGCTGGTGCTGAACATGTCTCCCCTGTACCGGGGCCACTTCATCGAACCGCTGCTGGACCGCCCGGAGGACCTCCCCAGCTACGAGCTGGAGCTCGCCAGCGCGCTGGACGCCGTCCCCCCCGACGCGACCGGCGAGCAGACCCGGGTGCTGGAGCTGCCCGGCTCCGACTTCTTCCACTACCGGTGGGGAACCGTCCTCGACCCGGTCACCCACGGGCTGATGGACCGGGCTGAGGTCGTCCGCGAGCTCATCCCCTACGGCGACGCCAGCTCGGTGGACCTGCTGCGTGCGCTGGACCGCCGGCTGCAGGAGGGCGTGCTCGACCCGGCCTCGATCCCGGGCATCGCCCGGTTGATGAGCGCCGGTGACGTCGTGCTGCGCAGCAATCTTGCCTACGAGCGGTTCCGGACCCCGCGCCCCCGGGCGACCTGGGACCTGATCGCGGGCCAGCGCCCGGCCGGGCT
Organism: Parafrankia elaeagni; assembly: GCF_000374165.1. Lineage (GTDB taxonomy): Bacteria > Actinomycetota > Actinomycetes > Frankiales > Frankiaceae > Parafrankia > Parafrankia elaeagni. The sequence goes on along the minus strand of NZ_KB893745.1, from coordinate 42,933 downwards.
GAGCGAGCCGCGCACCTTCGGTCCCCCTGTCCTGGAGGACCCGGGCATCCCGTACACCGACGAGATCACCCTGGGCACGGACTCGGAGGTCATCGACCCGCCCGCACTGGCCGACTTCACCGTCGCCGACCCGCACTCGATCGTGCGCGCCCAGAGCACCCGGGCCCCGCTGCTCGTCAGCGGCAACGGAGAGGCGCTCGTCGACGCGGCGGCCACCGGTCAGCTCGCTCCCGTCCTCGACGGCGGGCGCACCATCCTCTATGCCGGCAGCCTCGTCGGCCAGCCCGACCGGCTGCGCCAGGCCCTCAACGACGGGGCCGAACTGCTTGTCAGCGACACCAACCGGCTGCGAGCCGAGCGCTGGACGGGCCTGCGGGAGAACTTCGGCTATGTGGAACAGCCCGGGGTGACCCCGCTGGCCGACGACGTGAACGACAACCGGCTGGAGGTCTTCCCCGACGCCGGCCACGCGTCTGAAACGATCATGCAGACGCACGCGCCCGGTTCCGAGGCGCAGGTCGAGAACGTGCGGGCCTCCGACTACGGCAACACCTTCTCCTACGGAGTCGCCGACCGGCCCGTCGGGGCGATCGACGGCGACCTGCAGTCCGCCTGGCGGGTCGGCGCGTTCAAGGACCCGACCGGCGACGACTGGCAGGTCGAGCTCGCGAAGCCGACGACCACCGACCACATCCGCGTGGTCCAGCCGATCAACGGCCCGCGCAACCGGTGGATCACCCGCCTCACGCTCACGTTCGACGGCGGCTCCCCCGTCACCGTCGACCTGAGCGACTCGTCCCGCACCCAGATCGGGCAGACGATCACCTTCCCGCAGCGGACGTTCACCACCCTGCGAGTGCACATCGACGCCACGAACTTCGGCGAGCAGCGGGAGTACGACGGCCTGTCCGGCGTCGGCCTCGCCGAGGTGGAGATCCCGGGCGTGGACGGCAGGCCGATGATCGCCGAGGAGGTGCTGCGGCTGCCCACCGACACCCTCGACGCCGCCGGCGCCGACTCACTGGAGCACCGCCTGAGCCTGCAGATGTCGCGGGACCGCGCCAACCCGGCGGAACCGTTCCGCAGCGACCCGGAAAGCACGATGCGGCGTACGTTCGCCCTTCCCACCGACCGCACGTTCGCCCTCACCGGAACGGCACGGGTCTCCGCCTACGCCGGCGACCAGCTGATCGACGCGACGCTCGGCCGGGCCGGGGCCGCGCCGACGATCACCTCGTCCGGACGTCTGCCCGGTGATCTGGACGCTCGCGGATCAAGCGCGTTCGACGGCGACCCGGGCACTGCCTGGAGCCCGGGGCTCGGCGAGCAGGTCGGCACCTACGTCCAGGCCAGCACGCCGACGCCGGTCACGTTCTCGACGATGAACCTCGCCCTGGTCGCCGACGGACGGCACTCGGTGCCGACAAGGCTCGGGATCGTGGTGGACGGGCGGCGGGTCGGCGCGGTCGACGTCCCGCCCGTCACCGACACCCCGGTGAGCTCCGGCACCCGAGACGCCACCCAGACCGTCGCCCTCTCCTTCCCCGCGGTCACCGGGAACACGATCCGGCTGGTCGTCGAGGAGGTCCGCACCGTCACCAGCAAGGACACGATCAGTGGCCTGATCACCAACCTGCCGGTCGGCATCGCGGAGATCGCCGTTCCCGGCCTGGACGGCTCGGCCGGCGGGACGGGGCGCAGGGAGGCGGCCACCACCGCGCCCGGCGCCGCCGGCACGCCCGGAGCGACCGCCAGCGCCGCGAACGGCACGATCACCGCGCAGTCTGCGGCAACCGTGCAGGCCGGGACCCCCGCGCTGGCCGCGACCGGCCCGCGGGACATCCCGGCACCGTGCCGCACCGATCTGATGACCATCGACGGCGCGCCCGTCGGCCTGCAGATCACCGGGAGCATCCAGGACGCCGCCGATCGCCAGGGCCTGGAGGTGCGAACCTGTGGCACGCCGATCACGCTCAGTGCGGGCGACCATGTCGTCCGCACTGCGAACGGTGCCCTGACCGGCCTCGACATCGACCGCCTGCTGCTCGCCTCCGAGGCCGGCGGCGGCGCCTGGCTCGACGCCACCGGCGTCGACGCGATCACGGGCGAGGCCTCCGGCACGACCGGCGGCACCGGCACCGACGCGGGCGCGGGCGCGGGCCTGCCCACGCTGAAGGTGGAGGCGACCAGCGACACCTCGTTCCGGGTGGACGTCACCGGCGCCACACCGGGCACTCCGTTCTGGCTGGTTCTGGGTCAGAGCCGATCGGCCGGGTGGAAGGCGGACGTCGACGGCCGCGACCTCGGCGAGTCCCGCCTGATCGACGCCTACGCCAATGGCTGGCGGGTCAGCCCGACCAGCGGCAGCTTCACGATCGACCTCGACTGGGTCCCGCAGCGGACCGTCGAGCGTGTCCTGAGGGCGTCCGTGGCGGCCGGCCTCCTGACCGCGGTCGTGCTGTTCGCCGGCACCTACCGGCGGCGGCGCGGGCGCACCTGGCGTGACCTCGACCTCGCCCCGGCGGGAGGCGCCGCAGGCCTGGGCGGCGTGGCCGGCTCGGCGCCCGGCCTCACGGCAGCGCCGGTACGGGTCTCGTCGGCGCCGCCCCCCAGGGCCGAGCTCCCGACCGCCGAGCCGTGGCGGGGCGGGGCCGTGACGGCCTCGGTGCGGTCGGCGATACTGCTGGCGCTGGCAACCGGCGCGGTCAGTGTCGTGCTGGTCAACCCGGTGGCCGGGCTGCTCGTCGCACTGCTGACGGGCGCGGCGGCCCGGGTACCGAAGGCGCGGGTGGTTCTGCGAGCCGCTCCGGCCGTCTGCCTGGCGGTGAGTGCTCTCTATGTGCTGCAGGCGCAGGCGCGGCACGACCTGCCCGCCGACGGCTCCTGGGTCTCCTCGTTCGACCGGGTGGCCACGCTGTCCTGGCTGGCCGTCCTGCTGCTGGCCGCCGAGGCCGTCCTCACCGTGGCGACCCGCCGCCGGGCCGGCTCCTGATCGCACCCCGCCGCACAGCGGCGTCCAACCGGCGTGGCCAAGGTGGCCACGCCGGTTCCGGCCAGCGCAAGTCCGGGTACGGCCGGTCGAATCTCCGACCCAAACGTAACGGAGAGTAGTCTCCGCTTACTCTCCGTATAGCATCGCCGCGTCATCTGCTAGAAGCGGCTCTGGTCGAGGAGTGCACCGACCACGGGTCCTGACGAAGGGATGAGGCGCGGGGGTGCCACACGCAACCACTTCGGATCGGGGGATTTCGCCACAGGAGGTCATCGACTGCGGCGAGCACAACCCGAGGCATGCGAAACATCGACAGCGCCGGAGATCCACCGCCTGGCGGATCCGGACCGGTCGAGCACGCGGCACAGCACAGCAAGACGGGGGGAGTCACTATTCGGCGAGCGGAGAAACCGGCGGTAACGACGCCACGGGCAGACGGATCGGGCGTGGCGGTCCGCCCAGGCACCGACGCCGTCCGCCGCGCAGATCACCGCGACGGACGGCGCTGCTGCGGCTCGCCGTCCTCGCGCCAGTCCTGTTCACCGGGACGGCGATCACCGGCGCGGGCGCCGACGCCGTTCCTGTGCCGGGCGTCCTCATCGAGGACGGCGCGGTGGGCTCCGGTGTCAACCAGGTCAGTTACTTCGGTGACTGGACGGCCGTCACAGGCGGCGCACCGGCCACACCCAACGGGAGCTACCGCCGTTCGACCCAGGCATCCAGCGGCGCCGTGCTGCGCTTCACCGGGGTGCAGCTGGACATCTACGGGCTTCTCGGGCCCGACGGCGGTATCACGACCATCAGTGTGGACGGCCAGACTCCGACCGCGGTGAACACCTTCGCCTCGTCCGCGAGCGTGGCCCGCATCTACCAGTCCGGCCTCCTCAACGCCGGCGTCCACACCGCGGTGCTGGTGAACGTCGGTTGGCACGACCCGGCGTCCGGCGGCATTCAGGTCACTTTCGACCGGGCGCAGGTCTATGTCGACTCCGGTCCGCCACCGGGTCAACGCTGGCTCTCCGGGGCGAACGGCGACCCCATTCAGAACGCACCCAATGTGGATGCGTTCTGCTCCCTCCGTGGCAGACCGTGCGACCTGGCGCATGTCTTCGTCAGCCGCAACAACTGGCAGAACATCGTGCAGCCGTCCTGGACCCAGGCCAACTTCGCGGGTTGGCCGGGCCGTCTCGTCATCTCGGTACCTCCCTTCCCCGAGAACTCGGGGCACACACTCACCGCCTGCGCCGCGGGTGCCTACGACTCGCAGTGGCGCACCTTCGGCCACACCCTGAACAGCACCGGGAGGCAGAACTCCATCATCCGGATCGCCTGGGAGGCGAACGGCAACTGGTACCAGTGGTCGGGCAGCAACCCCTCCGCCTATGTGGGCTGCTGGCGGCACATCGCCGATGCCATCAACTCCACCGCGGAGCCCGACCCGCTGCTCGACTGGACCATCAACGCGCACTACTCGCAGAACCCGCCCAGCCACAATCCGCTCGATCTCTACCCGGGTAACGAATGGGTGGACATCATCGGCATCGACGCCTACGACCACTACCCGCCCTCCCGGACCCTGGCGGAGTTCAACAACCAGGCGAACGCCGTCGGCGGAATAACCTGGCTCTACAACTTCGCCCGGGCGAACAACAAGCTCTTCGGAATCGGCGAGTGGGGCGTCGTGAGCGGGCGCAACGAGAACGGCGCCGGCGACAACCCGAACTTCATCCGCTTCATGCGTGACTGGATGGAGGCCAGGGCCAACGCCGGTCTGTACTACGAGAACTACTACAACACCTGCGAACCGCCCAACATCGGTTCGAACCTCTACCGGCCCATCGATCAGCACTGTCTGTTCGCCAACAACGCGTCCGCCCAGCTCTACACCCAGCTGTGGAGCAACCCGTAGCGGGAGGCGCATGACCGGCGCGTCGCTCGCGGGTACGTGGGGGACCCGCGAGCGACGCCGCCACCTGTCCGGGGCCGATCAGGCTCCGGCCGATCAGATTCCGGCCGATCAGATTCCGGCCGCCGGCCCGGGGGGCGTCAGCCCGTGAGCGGGCCGGGGCGGTCGACGAGCAGGGCCACCAGCCGGTCCAGTTCGGCCGCCGGATCCTCGGTGAGGCCGCTGTGTACGGCCGAGGCCTGGACGACGGTGCTGCGCGGCGCGGTCAGCCAGCGGAACCGCTCCCCCCCGGAGAGCTGGCCGGCGGGTCCGGCCTCCGGGCCGCCCGCGCAGACCCGGCGCAGCGCGGCGAGATGCGCCGCCACCGCGGCCAGGTCGAGGAACGGATCGAGGCTGACCAGCCGCTCCCGGTCGAGGACGCACCGCGAGCCGAGAAAGGCAGCCCGCTGGCACCACAACAGCACCCCGACGTTGACGCATTCGCCGCGCTCGATCCGGGGCACCACCCGGACCATCGCGTACTCGAACAGGTCAGGCACCGCGCCCTCCCGTGAGCCAGCCGGGACGCGCCGAGGGCCGATCAGCGACCCGCTCCCCCGCCGGGGGTCCCTGCGCCGCCGGGACGAGCATCGGCTCCAGCCAGGGCCGGGCTCCGCCCACCCGGGCCAGCAGCCAGTCGATGTAGGCCGATCCCGGAGCATCAGCCCACTCCCCCGGCACCAGCTCGAGCACCCGGGACAGCAGCGCGGCCGTGACCGCGGGCGCCAGCTCCGCGTCGGCCGCGGCGAGCAGCTCGGCGGCGCCGGGACCGAGCACCGGCAGCAGCACATGCTCGGCGAAGCGGGGCAGCGGCCGGTCGACGGCCGCCCCGGCACCCGCCCAGTCATGGTGCGGGTACAGCGCCGCGCCGTGATCGATCAGCCACAGCCGGCCGCCCCACACCAGCAGGTTCGGGTTCCGCCAGGAACGGTCCACGTTCAGGGTGAGGGCGTCGAGCCACACCACCCGGGCGGCGAGCTCCCGCTCGACGTCGAAGGCCAGCGGATCGTAGGTGATCGAACCCGGCAGGTAGTCCATGCCGAGGTTGCTGCCCGGGCTGGCCCGCAGCAGCTCCTGGACCTCCTGGTCGGGCTCGGTGCGACCGAGGTCGGGATCCACGTCCACCACGACCAGCTCGGGCACCGCGAACCCCAGGCCGCGCGCGAGCTCACCGACGACCACCTCGGCGACCAGCGCCTTCGGGCCCTGGCCCGCGCCGGTGAACTTGACCACCCAGGTCCCGAGATCGTCACCTTCCATCAGACCGGGCAGACTGCCGCCCTCCCGCAGGGGCGTGGCGTAGCGGATCGCGCGGACATGACGCAGCACGCCCCCAGCATGCCTGCCGGCCGGCCCTCCGCGGCAGGCGGGGCCAGGCAGCCGGGCGGGCCGCCCACCGCCGGCCCGCGAGCAGTGGGGCGTTCTCCGCTCGCCTGGCAACGGCTCAGCTGGAAAACGGCTCAGCTGGGCAACGAGCCTTCCGGCCGCCGCCAGGTCACCAGGGCGCGGCGGTGCCTCCGACCGGCGCGGGCGACCGGCGCGTGGCAACCCAGGCCAGCAGGGCGGGGCCCGCCGGCGGCCCGGGCACGGTGACCTGCCGGAACTCGCTGCGGCGCAGATCGGTGTGGTCCTCGCCGGCGACGTCGTCGAACAGTTCCGCGGACACGATGAACGCCAGGTCGGCTCCCGGGCTGGCCGCCAGCTCCCGGCGGAGCACCTCGGCATCGAGCAGCTGGCAGGCCTTCACCACCGCCCGCCCGCTGTAGCCCCCCTCGTCGCAGCGGGTGATCCCCTGGTGCAGCGCGACCCGAAGCCGCAGCCGCACCGTAGCGCCGCCGGCCCGGTCGCCGCCGGCCCGGTCGCCGCCGGCCCGGTCGCCGCCGGCCCGGTCGCCGCCGGCCCGGGTGTCGTTGGCCCGGGTGTCGTTGGCCCGGGCGACCGCACGGCACAGCTCCCGGGTGAACGCGGCGACCACCCGGCCCTCGTCGATCCCAGGCGGAAAGACCCCCAGCTCGCCGCCTTCCGGCCAGGGGACCCAGTGCACACGCTGCACACCCGCGGCGCCGCAGGCCTCGTCGAGGACCGCGCCCAGTAAGGCCGGCGAGGCCAGTAAGGCCGGCGAGGCCGGCGATGGGCCGCCCGGCAACGCGGCGAGCCCTCCCCGGGCTTCCGGACCATCCGGCCGGTGGCCGGGGAGGAGGGTAGGGGCGTCCGTGGCGATGGCGATGCAGAGCCGCCGGATGCCGGGAGCCGCTTCGTTCACGCTCAGCCTCCGAGAAGGACGTTTCGCTGAGAGCCACTGTTCACCCGCGGGAGGACGAGAACATCCTCCTGCGATGGTTTTCACCGAGCGAAGCCGACTGGACAACGATGTGGCACCGGCACCGGTTCCCCAGCGGGGTCGGTCGCTGCGCCGGCAGGGAAGCGTGACGGCGGGCAGGGAAGCGTGACGGCGGGCAGGGGCGCCAGCAGGCAGGGGTGCCGGCGCGGGAGGCGGGTCGGCACCTGCGATCCGCAGGTCAGCGGCGGCGGGGTATGCCGGCGGCAGTGTAGAGCGCGTCGACATCACGGATCACGATCGCCCGGTAGCGGGTGTCCACCACGCCCTGCTGGCGCAGCTCGCGCAGAACCTTGTGCACGGTCGGCTCGGCGGCGCCGACGAGGCCGGCGAGTTCCGGCTGGGTGAGGGAGATCTGCACGCGGCGGCCGGTCCCGTCCGTCGCGTCGGCGCCGTAGGCGTGCTCCAGCTCACAGACCACGCGGGCCAGGCGCATCGCGACCGTGCACCCGCCGAACTCGACCCGGCGCCGGGTCGAGTTGCGCAGCTTGGCACTGACGGACTGGAGCACGGGGGTGTTCGCCTCGGGGGCGCGCCGCAGGAAGTCCAGAAAGGCCTCCAGCGCGATGACCTTCGCGAGGACGGCACCGGCCGCCGTCACTGTCGCCGAGCGCGGCTCACCGTCCAGCCCGGCCTGCTCGCCGACGAGGTCGCCGCCGTGCCGGATCGCCAGCAGGGCGAAGCCGCCGTTCTCGGTCGACGCGGTCACCTTGACCCAGCCGCTCAGCAGCAGCACGACGAAGTTCGTCTCCTCGCCCTCCCGCAGCAGCACCTCGTCGCTGGTGAACTCCCGGTAGGCGCCGAGCGCGACGAACTCCGTGCGGATCGGCTCCGGCAGCCGGCCCAGCAGGCTCTTGGCCGGCCAGTCCAGCCGCCGCGGACGCTGGCGGTCCGGACCAGCGCCGCCACCAGGCCGAACCATGATCTGCTCCTTCTGCGCCGGGCACCGCTGAGCCGGGCGCGACCAACTGTCGGGTGGTGCCGCGGGCCACCGGAACCGGCGCGGCACCACGCGTTCTGACTAAAGGTTGATACCACCACGTCAGCGGCCTTGCGTGAAGGATCGGGCGCGCTGCGCAAACCATCACAGCACAGGCCCGGCCCGGGCCGGGCCGGGCCGGGCCGGGCCGGGCACGGTCGGAGCGTGCCGGGGTCACGCCCGGTGCGGCATCAGGGCGTTCTCCGGGATCACACCGAGGCGGCCGGCCTGGAAGTCCTCGACGGCCTGCTGGAGCTCCTGACGGGTGTTCATCACGAACGGCCCGTACATCTCCACGTGCTCGCGGATGGGCTGGCCGCCGAGCAGCAGCACCTCCAGGTTCGGGGCGTCCGCGTCCTGGCGGGGAGCCGCGGCGAGGCTGATCCGGTCACCGGCACCGAGCACGGCCGTCTGGCCGAGATGGACGGGAGTGTCCTTCGCACCGACGGTTCCGGCACCGGCCAGGACGTAGACCAGGCCGTTGTACTCCGGCTTCCACGGCACGCTCACCCGTGCCCCCGGGCTGACGGTGGCGTGCACGACCGCGATCGGCGTGTGGGTGGAGCCGGGCCCGCGGAAGCCGCCGACGTCCCCGGCGATGATCCGGACGAGGCTCCCGCCGTCCGGCGAGGCGACCAGCGAGACCTGCTCACCCTCGATGCTCTGGTAGCGCGGCGGGCTGAACTTGTCCCGGGCGGGCAGGTTCACCCAGAGCTGGACCCCATGGAAGAGACCACCGCTGATGACGAGCTCCTCGGGCGGCGTCTCGATGTGCAGGATGCCGGCGCCGGCCGTCATCCACTGGGTCGCGCCGTCGGCGATGAGGCCACCGCCACCGTGCGAGTCCTGGTGCTGGAAAGTACCGTCGATCATGTAGGTCACGGTCTCGAACCCGCGGTGCGGGTGCCACGGGGTGCCCTTGGGCTCACCGGCGGCGTAGTCGACGGCGCCCATCTGGTCGGCGTGGACGAACGGGTCGAGGTCGGCGAGGCTCACGCCGGCGAACATCCGGCGGACGGGGAAGCCCTCCCCCTCGAAGCCGGACGGGGCGGTCACGACCTTCTTCACCGGGCGCTCGACGTCGCCGAGCCCGGGCGCGGACAACCTCGGCAGGGTGAGGGTGTCGGCGGTGACGGCTGGCATGGTGACCTCCCAGGAAGCGTGCTGACCTTCACGGCGGCAACCGCCCGGCCCGGGGCCGTGGGGCGCGGAGCCCCGGGCGACCCGGTTCCTACGGTTGTCGATTCAACTATCTCCGTGCAACCAGCCGGCACCCCGGAGACTTCCCGCCACAGACCACCCTCCCACGGGCCTCCCACGGGCACCGGCGACGAATGGTGTTCACCCAGAGCGATCAGGTTCGGGAACACCGGTCCACTGCGATCGCTTGAGTAGGTCAGGCTCAAGATGACTGGGCCTGACCCGCTCGACACGAGGGATGAAGGTCGCATGTCACAGACCAGGCTCCTGCCGCTGCTGCCGCTGGACGACACGGTGCTGCTGCCCGGCATGGTGGTTCCGCTCGATCTGTCGGACGACCGGACCCGCACCGCCGTGGACGCGGCCCGGGGCGGCCGGCCCGATTCCATACCCGAGGCCCGCGCGCCGGGCATCTCCAGCCGTTCCCACCAGCGCAAGGCCGAGATCCTGCTGGTTCCCCGCGTGGAGGGCGAGCTCGCCGACATCGGGGTCGTGGCGGTTGTCGAGCAGATCGGGCGGCTGCCGAACGGCACCAGCGCCGCCGTCGTGCGCGCCGCCGCCCGCGCCCGCCTGCAGGCGCCCCCGCCGGCGGCCCCCGGCCCGGCTGACACTGCCGCGTCGAGCGACGACGTCAGGTGGGTGGAGGCGACGGTCGTGGAGGCGGTCGTCCCGCCCGGCTTCTCGGGCACGCTCAGCGCCCCGCACCGCGACGGCGACGCCGCCACCGACCCCGACAACCCGGACGGCGCCGTCGCGCGCCTGGTCACGCTCGCACTGGAGTACCGCGGCCTGGTGACCGGCCTGCTGCGCACCCGGGGCGTCGACCAGGTCGCCGACACGGTCGCGGCGCTGGAGAACCCCAGCACCCTGGCCGACACCGCCGGCTACTCGTCCTACCTGTCGACCGCGCAGAAGCTGGAGCTGCTGCGCACTCTGGACGTCACGGCCCGGCTGGAGAAGCTGATCCCCTGGACGAAGGAGCACGCCGCCGAGGTCGAGGTCGCCGAGACCATCCGGCGTGACGTCCAGGAGGGGGTGGACCGCCAGCAGCGCGAGTTCCTGCTGCGCCGCCAGCTCGACGCCGTCCGCAAGGAGCTGGCCGAGCTCGACGGCTCCACCGAGGACGCCGGCAAGGAGGACTACCGGGCCCGGGTCGAGGCCGCCGACCTGCCGGAGAAGGTGCGCACCGCCGCGCTGAAGGAGGTCGACAAGCTGGAGCGGACGACCGACTCCTCCCCGGAGGGCGGCTGGATCCGCACCTGGCTCGACACCGTCCTGGAACTGCCGTGGAACTCCCACGTCGAGGACACGTACGACATCACCGCCGCCCGGGCCGTCCTGGACGCCGACCACGCCGGCCTCGACGACGTCAAGGACCGGATCGTGGAGTACCTGGCCGTGCGCCGCCGCCGCGCGGACGCCGGGCTCGGGGTCGTCGGCGGCCGCCGCAGTGGCGCGGTCCTCGCGCTCGCCGGCCCGCCCGGGGTGGGCAAGACCTCGCTGGGCGAGTCGGTCGCGCGGGCGATGGGCCGGAAGTTCGCCCGGGTGGCACTCGGCGGGGTCCGCGACGAGGCGGAGATCCGCGGCCACCGGCGCACCTACGTCGGCGCCCAGCCGGGACGGATCGTGCGCGCGATCCGCGAGGCCGGCTCGATGAACCCGGTGATCCTGCTGGACGAGGTCGACAAGGTCGGCTCCGACTACCGCGGCGACCCGACCGCCGCCCTGCTCGAGGTGCTCGACCCGGCACAGAACCACACCTTCCGCGACCACTACCTGGAGGTGGAGCTCGACCTGTCCGACGTCCTGTTCCTGGCGACCGCGAACGTGCTGGAGGCCATCCCGGCACCGCTGCTGGACCGGATGGAGCTGATCCGGCTCGACGGCTACACCGAGGAGGAGAAGGTCACCATCGCCCGCGACCACCTGCTGCCCCGGCAGGTCGAGCGCGCCGGCCTGACCCCGGCGGACGTCGTCGTCGAGGACGAGGCGCTGCGCCAGCTCGCCGGCGAGTACACCCGCGAGGCCGGCGTCCGTGACCTGGACCGGGCCACGGCACGGGTGCTGCGCAAGGTCGTCGCGAAGGTCGCGCTGGGTGAGACGACGCTGCCTGTCACGATCGGCGCCGGGGACCTGACCAGCTACCTGGGCCGGCCACGGCACACCCCGGAGTCCGCCGAGCGCACCGCGCTGCCGGGCGTGGCGACCGGGCTCGCCGTCACCGGCGCCGGCGGTGACGTCCTCTTCGTCGAGGCCTCGCTCGCCGACCCGGAGACCGGTGCCAGCGGCGTGACGCTCACCGGGCAGCTCGGCGACGTCATGAAGGAGTCGGCGCAGATCGCGCTGTCCTACCTGCGTTCGCGCGGGGTGGAGCTGGAGCTGCCGGTCGGGGACCTGCGCGAACGCGGCATCCACATCCACGTCCCGGCCGGCGCGGTGCCCAAGGACGGGCCCAGCGCCGGGGTCACGATGACCACCGCACTGGCGTCGTTGCTCTCCGGACGTCCCGTGCGGGCGGAGGTGGCGATGACCGGGGAGGTCTCGCTGACCGGCCGGGTACTGCCCATTGGTGGGGTCAAGCAGAAACTGCTCGCCGCCCACCGGGCCGGCCTCACCACCGTGCTGCTGCCCACGCGGAACGGGCCCGACCTGGACGACGTCCCGGCCGCTGTCCGGGAGGCGCTGACAGTGCACCTGGTGGCAGACGTCCGCGAGGTGCTGGAGCTCGCGCTCGAACCGGCCTTTGACACCAAGCTCCCCAAGGCCGTCGCGGCCTGAGCCACACCAGGCCGGCAGGCCGCTGGTGGACACCGCCGTCACGTGTGGCGGCGGTGTCCACCAGCAACGGAATCACCCCGGAGCAGCGTGGGACACGCAACGGCCGACACGGGCGACACGCCGGGAGTTCGGTTAACAGCATGTGACGCCATCGCCGGAACGGGGCTCTGGAGGCTACCTTCGGAGTGTGGATCGTGGCCGGTGCCTTCGGCAGGAGCGCGTCGCACAGGAGCGCATCCTGGCAGTGAGTCGACTACGCGGACGCCAGCGCCCTCGGGACAACCGAGGCCCGGGCCGGCGGCCGACCAGACCGCCGGGCCGTCGACCACGCTGATCACCCCGGCGCGGGCAGGCCGCCGCATACCGCCTAGAGTGGGCACTTACCCGCAGCGGTGATGAAGGGTACGGCCCACGTGAACGCCTTTCGGCGGGGCTGGATTGGCCTGGCCCTGTTCTTCTCCGCACTCCTCCTGATGCCGTTGCTCGTCGTCGAGTACCAGAACGGTGCCCGCGACACTGCCGGCCTCGCCGCGGCGGAGTATCCCGGGATCGCCCCGGGCGTGCCCGCGGCCGGCACCAGCCCCGCCGCCAGGCCCGGAAGCGGTTCCAGGCCCGAACCGGACACCGGAGCCGGGCCGAGCCCCCTCGCCACGGTCTCCACTCCCACGGTCTCCACTCCCACGAGCACGCCCTCCTCCCCGAGCACCCCGGTGGGGTTCGCGGGGGTGGTCGAAGGCGAGACCATCAGCGGCTTCCGGCGGATCACCTTGCAGACCAGCGGTTCGGTCGGGCGGGTCACCTTTGTCCTCACCGGGCCGACCGGGCGTCATTACGACGTCCCCTCAGCTGGTCCGCCGTACGTCTTCGCCCCGCACGACTCCGGCTGGCAGACCACCGAGGTCGTCGACGGGGTCTACTTCCTGGAAGCTGTCGTGGACGGATCAGGCCGCACACCGGTCACCACCGTTCGTTTCCGGGTCGCCAACCACCCGGCACCCACCGCCGGCCGGTAGCGGACCCGGTCGCCGCCGCGAGCCGGGCGACGGCGCCCCCGGCGTCCACCCCCACACCCCCCGCGTCCACCCCTGCGTGCCACCGTGGCTACGGTCAGAGCTTGCCCGCCCCGGCCAGCGCGGGGAGGGCGGCACGGGAAGCGGAGGGACGTAGGTGACGACAGCGGCGGAATTCCCTAATGTGAACGGGATGGATCGTCTGGTTTGGATCGACTGCGAGATGACCGGTCTTGACGCCGGTTCCGACCTGCTGCTCGAAGTCGCCTGCCTGGTGACCGACAGCGAGCTCACCGTCCTGGACGACGGCATCGACCTCGTTCTCGGCGCACCGGACGCGGCGCTCGACCAGATGCTCCCCATCGTCAGGGAGATGCACGAGGCCTCCGGGCTGACCACCGCTGTCCGCGCCGCCGACCTCAAGGTCGACGAGGCGGAGCGCCAGCTCCTCGCCTACATCCGGCGCTTCGTCCCGGACGCACGCAAGGCCCCGCTGTGCGGCAACTCGATCGCGACCGACCGCACCTTCATCACCCGCTACCTCCCCCAGCTCGACGAGTTCCTGCACTACCGGATGATCGACGTCTCGTCGATCAAGGAGCTGGCGCGCCGCTGGTACCCGCGGGCCTACTACGCGGCCCCGGCGAAGTCCGGCGGCCACCGGGCGCTGGCGGACATCCGGGAGAGCATCGAGGAGCTGCGTTACTACCGCGAGGTGCTGTTCGTGCCGCAGCCCGGCCCGACGACCGAGACCGCCCGGGCCGCGGCCGCCGCCGTGCGGGCCTCCTGACCGAAGGGCGTCCGCGCGCTTCACTCGCGACCCGGCTGTCACAGCGGCCCGTTCTACCGGTACTATGGCTCAGCCCGGTTGAGGTTCAGATCGGGTCTGCTTCAGATCGGTTCGTGGTGGGTGTAGCTCAGTTGGCAGAGCACCGGGTTGTGGTCCCGGGGGTCGCGGGTTCGAATCCCGTCACTCACCCCACGCGGTAGCGGTGCCACTCACCTTTCCGTGGGTGGCACACTTCTTTTCCCGACATCCCTCCCGACCGGGCCTGGCTTCCGGGCCTGCGCTTCCGTTCGCCCGTCCGGGCGCGGCCGTAGTGCCCCCGGCCGAGTTCGCCGGCGGTGCCCGGCAGTCCGGCGTCGGGGTGCCGACGAACCGTGACCGCCGGGCTCGCCGGGCGGGTGGGCTGGGTAGCCGGGCGCTACCGGAGCATGCTCATACGGGCGGGATGAGGCCGACATGCCGGCCTTTGCCCGCGCAGTGGCGGCACGGTTCCAGGTGCGGCGCGGTGCCGCCCTGGTCCGCGGCGCGGAGCTCGAATACCGCCCGACCCCCACGGCAGGTCAGGCAGATCTGGTTGATGATGCTCGCACGGCCCGGGGTCGTGTCAGCCCCGGACGGTTGCTCCGCTGTGGTCACCGGTGTACTCACCTCCCCGACGGATGCAGTCCCCGGTCGGGCTGGCCGGACGGTCTCGCCGGGCAGCCGAGCAGGCTGGTCGACCGATGACGCTAGCCATCATCGACATCGTATGGGGTGGAATGCAGCAAAGGGCCGCACAACTCTGCTCGCCGCGGCCGCCTCCGGGAATCCGATGCGACCAGATGTGTGTTCACGGCCGGCTACGGGTCGGAAGCCGGATCCGTCCTGACTCTGCGGCGATCAGTTCCGGCACGCCGTTCCGGCGCTTGGAGGTCTTGCCTGGCAGCCGTTCCAGGGCCGCCCACCTGTGCCTCTTCCCCCGCACGGCACGGGCGACGCCATTCAGCGCGCCCGCCGTCGGTTTCCCGAGTGGCAATCCCCGCCACCGTCCAGCACAGCCTGCATAACGGACAAGCTGGCCATAAAGCCGCAAAAGCATTTGGATCTGCCCGGAGTTCTGCACGAGACCGGCTGAGAGGTGGATCTCACCGGCGAACGCCCGACAGTGCCCCTCTTTCTGGCACGTTCCGGCCGTGGGCCAACAACAGCCCACCGGGGCCTTTCCAGCCACGCTGCCGGCCCGGCACACCTGGCTTCGCCGAGCGCGACGGCACGGCTCCGTCGAGAGCGGCCCGCCGTGGCCGCCCGCCCGTCGGCGGCCGGGCAGCGGCGGCCGGGCAGCGGCGGGCTGGTGCCTCGGGGGCTCGGGGGCTGGACGGGGCTGGTGCCTACTCGATGTCGAACAGGCCCTGGCGGACGGCGTACATGACGGCCTCCATCCGCGAGTGGAGCTGGAGCTTGTCGAGGATGTTGCGCACGTGGTTCTTCACCGTGTTCTCGCTGATGAAGAGCTTGCGGGCGATCTCGCGGTTGGCCCGCCCCTCGGCGACGAGCTTGAGGACCTCCAGCTCACGCGCAGTCAGATGCGGGGCGTGGGCGCGCGGTCGGTCCTCACCGCCGCCACCGCCGCCGCGCGCCATGGTCGCGAACTCGACCATGAGCTTCGAGGCCATCGACGGGCTGATCAGGCTCTGGCCGTTGTGCACGGCGCGCACCGCGTCGGCCACCTCGTGCGGCGGGATCGACTTCAGCAGATAGCCGACCGCACCCGCCTTGATCGCTTCGAAGAGGTCGGACTCCTCGTCCGACACGGTCAGCATCACGATGCGCACGCGCGGCACCGCGCGCTTGATGGCGCTCGCGGCGGCGATGCCGTCGCGCCCGGGCATGCGCACGTCCATCAGGACGATGTCGGGCGCGGTGCCGGACGCGAGGACGAGCGCCTCCTGCCCGTCGGCGGCGCGCCCCACCACCGCGATGTCCTCCTCGGTCTCCAGGACCACCTGCAGGCCCTGGAGGAAGAGTTCGTGATCGTCCACGACGAGAACCCGGATGGGCGTCGCGTCACGGGTCGGGTCGGCATCAGCGGCCGACGGCGGCACCACACTGGCCGTCATCACACATCCGGAAATCGGGTTCGGTTTCTCCGCCAAGCAGCTTCTCTGCCGCGTGCGAAAGCCGGTTCGGACACCTGCCCACTCTACGTGATGCACTACACACACGAGGTCGCAGGCGCGCTGAAGTCACCCCCCGCTTCCATGTCCTTAACACATCCGACATAGGGGAAATAGTACGCGCTTTTGGGTCGAGTTCAGTCTTCCTGCCCGTTTCCGTACCGCCTCGGCTTCGCTCGCCGACGTGCCGGCCGGGCGTTGCACCTGCACGGACGCCACCGGGTCGGCCCGGGCCGACCCGGGCCGTCTCGGACAGAGCATTCACGGGCAGGTGCTTCACCGCGCGGCAGAAGCGGTCAACAACGCCCAGCAGCCCCCCACCCCGGTAACCGCCGCTTCATAACCAGCTATCGAAGGCGACTGGATGTACGGGATGAGCGACGTCATTGACGTCAGTTTGGTGGCGCCACGATCGGATCAGAGAGACCCTCGGGAGATGGACGCCGCAGCCAGCACGCCCCCGCCCCGACTGCACCTGAAGCCGGGTACCTCCTGGGCCGACGCCTACGCCCGCGCCCGCCAGGTCGCACCTGAGGCCTTCGACGAGGACCGCCTGCTCAACCTCTGGGGCGGTCGGTGGCACCGAACCGGCAATCCACTCCACAGCCTGTCACCCGTCGACGGGTCCCCGATCGCCGGTCCGCCGATGATCGACCCCGACGAGGCCCGTGAGGCCATCCGAGCCACGCTCGACGACCACAAGGAGTGGCGCGACGTCCCGCTGGCCGACCGCAAGGCCCGGGTCACCGCCGCGGTCGAGGCCATGGAGGAGCACCGTGAGCTCCTCGCGCTGCTCCTCGTCTGGGAGATCGGCAAGCCCTGGCGGCTGGCCCGCACCGACGTCGACCGGGCCCTGGACGGCGTCCGCTGGTACATCGACGAGGTCGACAGCATGATCGCCGGCCGGACGTCACTGCCCGGCCCGGTGAGCAACATCGCGAGCTGGAACTACCCGATGAGCGTGCTGATGCACGCCATGCTGGTGCAGATGCTCGCCGGCAACGCGGCCATCGCGAAGACACCGACCGACGGCGGCGCCGCGTGCCTCACCCTGGCCTGCGCGCTGGCCCGCCGGGCCGGACTGCCCGTCTCACTGGTCTCCGGCTCGGGGTCACGGCTTTCCTCCGCGCTGGTGCGCGCCCCCGAGATCGGCTGCCTGGCCTTCGTCGGCGGCCGCTCCGCCGGCGGCCAGGTCGCCGCCGCGCTCGTCGACACCGGGAAGCGGCACTTCCTCGAGCAGGAGGGCCTCAACGCCTGGGGCATCTGGGACTTCTCCCAGTGGGACCTGCTCGCCGGTCACCTGCGCAAGGGCTTCGAGTACGGCAAGCAGCGCTGCACCGCCTACCCGCGCTACGTCGTCCAGCGACAGCTGTTCGACCAGTTCCTCCAGATGTACCTGCCGGTGGTCTCCTCGGTCCGATTCGGGCACCCCCTCGCCGTCGAGCACGACGCCGACCCGCTGCCCGACCTCGACTACGGCCCGGTCATCACCGCCGAGAAGGCCACCGAACTCGCCGCCAAGGTCGACGAGGCGATCAGCAAGGGCGGCCTGCCGCTCTACCGCGGCGACCTGGCCGACGGCCGGTTCCTGCCCGACCAGGACCGCTCCGCCTACGTCCCACCCGTCGCGATCCTCAACCCGCCACCGGCGGCCGCACTGCACCACGCCGAACCGTTCGGGCCGATCGACAGCATCGTCATCGTCGACTCCGAAGCCGAACTGCTCGCCGCGATGAACGCCTCCAACGGCGCGCTCGTCGCCTCCCTCGCCTGCGACGACGAATCCACCGCCCGGCGCCTGTCCGGCGAGCTGGCCGCGTTCAAGGTCGGCGTCAACAAGCCCCGCTCCCGCGGCGACCGCGCCGAGCCGTTCGGCGGCCGCGGCGCGTCCTGGAAGGGTGCCTTCGTCGGCGGCGAACACCTCGTCCACGCCGTCACCGTCGGGGCCGACAGCCACGAACGCCTCTACGGCAACTTCCCGTCCTACTCGCTCTACCCGGAGACGTAGGCCCGTCACCCGGAGACGTGGGCCCGGCGGGGGCGCAGGCCATGCTCGGCGAGCGGGCCGAGCACCAGGCCGGCGTCGTCGCAGCGGGCGGCCAGTTCCGGCAGGGCGCCGAGGGCGCTGCGCCAGGCGCCAGGCGCGGAGGTGCAGTCGCTGTCGTGCAGCAGCACGGTGGCACCGCCGCGCAGGTCGGGCGCGAGCGTGGCCAGTACCGTCCGCGGGGTCGCCGTCGCCGTCCAGTCCCGGCCCCATGCTGTCCACAGGACGGGTGCGAGGTCTAGGCGGCGCGCGGCGGCGAGCACCCCCGAGGACAGCACCCCGTGCGGCGGCCGGACATGCGCCGGCACCTGCCCGGTCGTCTCGGCCACCAGATCGCGGGTGCGGGCGAGCTGGTCGTAGCTGGACATCGGCCCGCGAAGCAGCATCGGCCGGTGGTCCCAGCCGTGCACGGCCAGCTCGTGGCCGGCTGCCGCCATCTCCCGTGTCAGGCCCGGCGACCTGCGCACCATGCTGCCGAGCACGAAGAACGTCGCCCGGACGGCAAGCTCGTCGAGCACCTCGAGAAACCGCGGTGTGGACGCCGGGTCCGGCCCGTCGTCGAAGGTCAGCGCGACGTGGTCGACCCGGCCGACCCCGGCGAGACGCGGGGCGACCACGGTGCGCAGCCGGCGCAGTGTCATCAGCGACGGCAGCCCATGGGCCAGCACGGCCGCCGTGACGACGAGCCCGCCCACCGCCAGGCCCGACGATCCACCCGCCGCGCCCCCCGGCCGCGCCTGTGCTCCGCCCGTCATGACGGACACTTTGCCACACCGTCGCTGCTGGTCACCGCTTCGTACCTCCTCTCCCGGCCGGCCGCCGCGCCCCGCACCGCCAGAGGCGTGCGCCATCCCGAGGAGAGCCTTCACCCCGCGTCCCGCGAGGCCTCGACGCGCGTCCCGCGGGACGTCCCGACGTATGTCGCTGTGGGGCGAACGACCTGGTTCAGACCGGTCCCGGGTGGGAACACACCCTTCCGGGAGGTTCCCGGATCTTCGCCTGACACCCGACGTTTCGGCTTCATGCGTTTCCTGTGTTTCCTGTGTTTCCTGCGTGTAGCACGCGGCGACGTGGCGACCTGTCGCGCCCGCGCCGGTCCGCACGGCCCGTGAGAAGGAGGACCGGCAGATGCTCGACCAGTGGTTCCTCACTGCCGAGGAACGCGGCAATCCGGACACCGATCTGGACAGCCGCCACCCCGACGGGCAGGCCTGGACGACGGGCAACCTGGTCCGCCCCCTGGTACACGGCCGGGCCTACTTCTCCCGGCTGCTGGAGGTCGTCGAGGGCCTGCGCGCGGGCGATCTGCTGCTGTTCACCGACTGGCGCGGTGACCTCGACGAGCGGCTCGACGGTGCCGGCTCGGAGGTGGGCCGGGTGCTCGGGCGGGCGGCCGGGCGGGGCGTCACCGTCCGCGGGCTGATGTGGCGCTCCCACCTGGAACTGTTGTCCTTCAGCTCGCGGCCGAACCGGCGGCTCGCCGAGGAGCTGAACCTCTCGGGAGCCCAGGTGGTGCTCGACCACCGGGTGCACCGCAACGGGTCGCACCACCAGAAACTGGTCGTCGTCCGCCGCTCCGCCGGCACCGGTGGGACCGGCAGCGCGAGCGGCACGGGCACTCCAGGCAACAAGGGCACTTCGGATAGTACGGACAGCACGGACAGGACCGGTGACGATGCGGTGGCCTTCGCCGGCGGCATCGACCTGTGTTACAGCCGGCGGGACGACGCCGCGCACGCCGGCGATCCGCAGAGCCAGCCGATCGCCGACGCCTACGGACAGGCGCCGCCCTGGCACGACATCCAGGTCGAGGTGCGCGGGCCGGCCGTCGGCGATCTGGAACGG
Organism: Parafrankia elaeagni; assembly: GCF_000374165.1. Taxonomy (GTDB): domain Bacteria; phylum Actinomycetota; class Actinomycetes; order Frankiales; family Frankiaceae; genus Parafrankia; species Parafrankia elaeagni. The sequence continues at coordinate 22,862 of NZ_KB893745.1, read as the reverse complement.
ACGTTCCGCGAACGCTGGAACGACCCGGCCAGCCTCAACAACCCGAATCCACTGCGGCAGGCGTACTACCGCCTCCGCCCGGTGGAGACCGATCCGGACCGGCTGCCGCCGCAGGAGGAGGACCCGGCGCCGGTGGGGCCGCACGCCGTCCAGATCCTGCGTACCTACCCGCGGCGGCGCCCCCACTACCCGTTCGCGCGCCACGGCGAGCGGTCGATCGCGCGGGCGTACCGGAAGGTGCTGCGCCGGGCCCGGCGGCTGATCTACCTGGAGGACCAGTACATGTGGTCCACCGAGGTCGCCCGGCTGTTCGCGGAGGCGCTGCGCCGCGAGCCGGAGCTGCACCTGGTGATCGTCGTCCCGCGGTTCCCGACGCAGGGGGGCCGGTTCGCGCTGCCGCCGAACCTCGTCGGCCGGGAGCAGGCGCTGGAGATCTGCCGCACCGCCGGCGGTGACCGCGTCGGCGTCTACGACGTGGAGAACCACGCTGGCACGCCCGTGTACGTCCATTCGAAGGCTGTGACCGTCGACGACGTCTGGGCATCGGTCGGTTCGGACAACCTGAACCGGCGCTCGTGGAGCCACGACTCGGAGCTCGCCGTCGCCACGGTCGACACCACCCTCGACCCGCGCGAGCCCGCCGATCCGGGCGGGCTCGGCGACGGGGCACGGGTGTTCGCCCGCGAGCTGCGGCTCCAGCTCTGGCGCGAGCACCTCGACTGGGACGGGGAGGACGCCGAGCTTCTCGACCCCGAGGCCGGCTTCAAGGCGTTCCGGCGCCGCGCCGAGGAGCTGGAGGCCTGGCACCAGGGGGGCCAGGTGGGCCCCCGCCCGCCCGGGCGGGTCCGGCCGCACCAGCCGCAGCGCCTGAACCGGCTCACCCGTGCCTGGGCCGGCCCGCTCTACCACGCCGTCTACGACCCGGACGGCCGTCCGCGCCGCATGCGCGGCGACAACACCTGGTAGGCGACAACACCTGGTGAGCAGGCGGGGGCAGCCCGCTGTCAGCACGTAACACCGACAAGGCCACCCGATCCCGGCACGGCACCAGCACCCGGCACCCGGCACCCGGCACCCGGCCAGGGAACCCGCGGGACGGCGGCGGACGTCCGCCGCGCGCCTGCGCGCCACCTCGGGCGTCCGCCGCGGTCCTACCCTGGGCGTGGGCCATGTCGGGCCGGGCCGGGCCGGCGCAGCCCGATGGTGTCTGTGGCATGCCCGTGTCCGTATCCGTGGCCTGTCTGTGTCTGATGGCTGGTGGTTCGATCGTGAGAGGTCCGACGGTGAGTGACTCCGCACTCGTCGGATCCTGACGCCCGGCGCTCGCGCCCGGCGTCCGTGGAGAGGAGTCACGCTGAACGTCCCACGCGTGGGCATCATCGGCTGGATGTTCGCGGGTGCCATCGTCCTGGCCGTGATCGCGCTGACCGCCGGCCGGAACAACCCTGACGAGCAGCGGGTCGCGCTCTGGGGCGACTCGCTGGCCTGGGAGTCCCGCGACGCGTTCGTCGAAGCGGCCCAGCAGGACGGCTCCACCCAGGCGCAGGCCCACACCTGGGGCGGGACAGCCCCGTGCGACTGGCTCGACGACATGCGCAGACAGGGCCGCCGCTGGAAACCGACCGTCGCGGTGCTCTCCTTCTCCGGCAACACCGGGTCGGAGTGCATGCGCGACCGCGATTTGCTCACCGCCTACCGCAACGACGTCACCGAAGCCGTCGAGATCCTCACCCGGCGCGGTACCGAGGTCATCCTGGTCGACGCCCCGCCCCGCAGGGACCAGGCCGTCGACGCCGACGGCCTCACCGCCCTCGACCGGCTGTGGCGCGACATCGCCAGCATGCGGTCGGGTGTCCGGGTGGCCCCGGTCGGGCAGACCCTCACCGACAAGGGCCTGTTCGTTCCGCGACTGCCCTGCGGGGCCGGCGAGACCTGTGACGCTGACGGGCTGGTCACGGTCCGCAGCCCGGACGGCGTGCATTTCTGCCCGGTCGTCCAGCCGCCGATGACGGCCTGCCCGGTGCGCTCGTTCGGCGCCGAGCGCTACGGCCGTGCCATGGCCGAGGCGGCGCGGGTGGACGACACCCCCGCGCCCTGACCGAGGCTCGACCGACATCGAGGCTCGACCGCCACCGAGGCTCGACCGACATCGCCTCTGCCAGCGATGATGGGCTGGCGGGCCTGGAGTGTCTCCGGTCACGGGACGTCCGGCACACCGGCGGCGACCGGGCACGCACGGGCAGAGCTGCGCCATCGGCGGGGCTCTGCCGCCAGGGAGCCCTCAGTCGGAGAGCGGAGCGAACAGCATGAAGGTTGTCGTGGTCGGTGCCTCGAGCGGTCTCGGCCGGTGTATCGGCGTCAGTCTCGGGCAGCGGGGTGACCAGGTCGCCCTCTTAGCCCGTCGGAAGGACCGCCTGGCCGACGCGACGAAGGACGCCGGCCCCGGTGCGCTCGCCGTCGCCTGCGACGTGACCGACGAGCAGTCCTGCGCCGACGCGATCGAGGAGGCGGCCGCCGGCCTCGGTGGCATCGACGGCCTCGTCTACGCCACCGGCATCGGCCCGCTCGTCGCCTTCGACAAGATCGGTGCGGCGACCTGGCGCCAGGCCTTCGACACGAACGTCATCGGGGCGGCCCTCATCACCGCCGCCGCCCTGCCCCACCTCGCGGCCTCGGGCGGCGTCGCGGCCTACCTGTCCTCGGTCAGCGCCTCCCTCACCTCGCCGTGGCCCGGCTTCGCCGCCTACAACGTCAGCAAGGCCGCGCTGGACAAGCTCGTCGAGTCGCTGCGCGCGGAGTACCCCGCCATCGGCTTCACCCGGGTCGTCGTCGGCGACTGCGCCGGCGGCGAGGGTGACGCCAGGACGGAGTTCACCCACGGGTGGGACATGGAGGCCATGGCCGCCTTCCGCCCGATCTGGGCGAAGCAGGGCCTGCAGGGCGGCGGCTCCCTCCTCGACGTCGCCGAGCTGGTCCAGGTCGTCGACACCGTCCTGCGCTGCGGGGGCAGCATTCCGTCCGTGGCCGTGACGCCACGGCAGCCCGCTCTCAGCTGATCGCTGCCGCCGGTCGTCGCCAGTACGCTGAGAATCTCTTCGCGGTTCGCCGGCTCCCGGCGTGCTGGCGCGGCGGCGGTTGTGCACCCCGGGTAGGTTCGGACAGGTGAGGGCATACCCGACCCGACACGCCTACATGGACGTCCAGGCGTGCGGCCAGCGTCCGAGTGTCGCCGCCGCCTGCCGCTCATGATCGAGGCCGCCGCGCCGCTGACGGACCTGTCGGAGTGGGCCCGCGGGCGCGGGCTCGAGGTTGTCATGATCGTGATGGCCGCGGTTCTGCTGACCCGGTTCGCGACCTGGGCGGGTGCCTACATCGAGCGCCGCATCGACACGCAGGCGCAGCAGTCCGACGCGGTGGTGCGCTCCGAGACCACCAAACACCGGCACGCCCTCGTGCAGGTCCTCACCTGGGTCTCACTCACGCTCGTCTACTGCGTGGCGGTCATGCTGGTGCTGCAGCGGCTCGGCGTGCCGCTGACGGGAATCGCCGCGCCGGCGACCGTTCTCGGGGTCGCACTCGGCTTCGGCGCGCAGCGGGTCGTGCAGGACGTCCTGGCCGGCTTCTTCATGGTCACCGAGCGCCAGTACGGCTTCGGTGACCTCGTCCGCCTGATCGTGCTCGGTTCGCCGACCGCCATCACCGGGACGGTGGAGGAGGTCACGCTGCGGATCACCCGCGTCCGCACGCTCGACGGCGAGGTCGTGATCACGCCGAACGGGCAGATCATCCAGGTCGTCAACCTCTCCCGCGACTGGGCGCGAGCTGTCATCGACGTCCCGATCCCCTCCAGTGTGGACGTCACGACGGTCACCACGCTGCTCGCCGAGGTCGGGGCGAACGCCTACGCCGACGAGTCGCTGCGCGGCCTGCTCCTGGACGAGCCGACCGTGATGGGGGTGGAGAGCATCGACCTCGACCAGTTCAAGGTCCAGATCGTCGCGCGGACCCTGCCCGGCAAGCAGTTCGAGGTCGGGCGGGCCCTGCGGGCCAGGATCAGCGGCGCGCTGCTGCGCGCCGGCATCCGCATCCCCGCCGTCCTCGACGCGGCCCCGCCGACCGCCTCATGACCAACCCCCTGACCCGGATCCCGGCGCGGCGCTCGACGCTGCTGCTCAGCGTCGCGCTCGCCGGCGTGTTCGCCCTCTACGTGTTCGTCCGACCCGAGTCGCTACCAGCGTCGCGCGCGTCCAACGCCGCCATCGTCGACACCGTCGTCGAGCAGGCGACGAAGAAGCTCAACGAGCAGCAGGAGCTCAGGGCCACCCCCACCGCGGACCCGTCCGGGCGGGGGACGCCGGCCACTTCCCCGGCCAGTACCGGGCTCGTCACGCCCACGCCGGACCCCACTCCGACCGTCTCGGCGGACCCGAGCCTCACCCCACCCGGCGGCACCGCCACGCCCGACCCGGCGAGCCCCGGTAGCCCCTCGGATCCCGACGCGTCTCCCACCGACGCGCCCGGCCTTCTCTGGCTCGGCACCCCGACACCGACGCCACCCGTCAGCACATCCGGCTCCCCGCCGCGGGCGCCGTAGGTCCGTAGGTCCGTAGGTCCGTAGGTCGGTGGCTGGACGGTCCGGCATCCCGCGGAACCCCGACGGACAACCTTCGTGGCGCGAGGTCAGGTGATCTGGCTCTACGTCGTCGGCACGGACCTGACGACCGGCCGGCTGGCCGCGGGCGGCCGGGCCGCGGTCTTCGACGCACTGCGGGCCCATCCGACGTTCGCTCCCCTGGTCGTCGGCGACACCCGGGTGATCGCGCCCGGGCACGGTCTGGAAGCCGGCGTCTTCCCCGCGTCCTACTACGACGGCTACATCGACGCGGTGTGGCGCCAGGCCGCCACCCGTCCGCTCACCGTCGACATCGGGACGCGCACCCACACCGGCACGGTGAACGGTGGCCTGCTGCGCTTCGATGGCGGCGTCGCGCCGTTCGCGAGGCCGAGCACGCGGGACGTCCTGTTCTGCGACGGCGCGCTCGCGGCGCCCAACGACGGGGTCACCGGCCCGGTGGCCGCCGTGCTGGGCGCCGGCTTCAACCGGTCGACCCTGCTGACCCAGGCCGTCCAGCCGGCGACGGACCCGGCGGGCTTCTACCGCGACCCGACCACCAACCACTACGCCCGGGCGCTGCACGAGCACACCGAGGACGGCCGCGCCTACGGCTTCGCCTTCGACGACGTCGCCGGCTTCGCCTCCTACATCCAGGACACGGCGCCGACGTCGGCGGCCCTCTGGCTGACCCCCTTCTAGAAACCCGCCGCCCCGGGACCCCTTCCCGGGGCGGCGAACCCAGGCGAACCTCAGGCGGATCCCAGCCGAGACCAGGCGGATCCCGGAGCCTCAGGCAAACCTCAACGGAGCCGGCGTGCGCGCAGGACAACGTCGTCGACGTGGTGGGCGCCGGCTCCGCCCACCGGCGCGACGCGCGGCCGCTGCTCGTCCACCTCCACCACCCAGTCGTCGTCGAACAGCGCGGCCATCATCGCGGGCCACACGAAGTCGGCCGGGTCGAAGCCGCCGTCGTGCTGGGGCAGGGTGTCCACACCGGCGTGGTGCACGAACAGCAGCACACCTCCCGGTGCGACAGCCGCGAGCAGCGCCCGCTCGGCCGCGGCGTCGGACGTCCGCAGCAGGGCCGGGTACTGGGCGGAGACCAGGTCGAAGGACGCCGGGGCGAACGCCGCCTCGGTGAGTTCGGCATGCACCCACCGCACCGTGACACCGGCGTCCCGCCCGTGCCTGGTCGCCCGTTCCAGCGCCACGGCCGAGACCTCGACCGCGGTCACGTCCCAGCCCTGGCTCGCAAGCCAGATGGCGTCGGCGCCCTCGCCGCAGCCGACGTCCAGCACCCGGCCGGGTGTCAGGCCGGCGACCTCGGCCACGAGTGCGCCGTTGGGCTGGCCGCTCCACAGCTGTTCCCGTTCGGCGTACCGCCTGTCCCACTGCTCCTGCACCGCGGGGTCCCCGAGGAAGGCATCGGTTGGCGAGGGGGCGTGGGAGGTGGGCGATCCGGCCGCAGCGTTGTCGATCATTCGGCCACTCTCGTCCATGACGTCCCTCGCCCCCAAGCTTCTTTGCCGTTTCGGCAAGCGGCCCCGGCCATCACCCCACGGCCGGCCGAGCCGGACGTCATGTCACATTCGCTCGGCGTTGCGCGTCCACCAGGGCAGGAACAACGGCGGCGGAGGTCTCACGGCGATGACGACGCACCAGGCGTGGACGACCGCGCAGTTCGAGGCGCAGCGACAGCACCTGTTCGCGGTCGCCTACCGGATGCTGGGTTCGCGCGCAGATGCCGAGGACGCCGTCCAGGATGCGTGGCTGCGGCTCAATGGCGGCGCGCCGGGCACGATCGTCGACCTGCGGGGCTGGCTCACGACGGTCGTCGGACGGATCTGCCTGGACATGCTGCGCTCCCGCCGGGTTCGCCGGGAGAACCATCAGGGCACCTGGCTGCCCGAACCGCTCGTCGTCACCGACGCCCAGGACGGGCCCGAGCAGCAGGCCGAACTCAGCGACGCCGTCGGGATGGCGCTGCTCGTCGTGCTGGAGACCCTGACACCCGCCGAACGGCTCGCGTTCGTCCTGCACGACGTCTTCGCAGTCCCCTTCGAGGAGATCGGGGCGATCCTTGACCGGACACCCGCGACCGCCCGCCAGCTTGCCAGTCGGGCGCGCCGCCGGGTCCGCGGGGCCCCGACCGCGACGCAGACCGATCCCGCCCGGCAACGCGAGGTCGTGACGGCGTTCCTGGCGGCCGCTCGCGGCGGCGACTTCCACGCGCTGCTCGACATTCTTCACCCCGACGTGGTCTTCCGCATCGACATCGGCTCCCGCCCCATGCCGATACCGCTGCCCGGACTGATCAGCGGCCGCGAAGCAGTTGCCAGGCATGCCGCCACGGTGGGACCGCGTTTCGCCCAGCTGTGTCACCCGGCGCTGGTCAACGGAGCCGCCGGAATCATCGCTCGAGGGCCGGACGGCGTCATCGCGGTCGCCGGAATGACCGTCGTCGACGCCACTGTCGTCGAGATCAACCTGATCCTCGATCCGGTGAAACTCGACGCCGTCGAGCCCCGCGAACAACCGGAACAACCGGAACAACCGGACCCACACATGCCTACAGGCGCACCTGAACGAGGAGGAGCGACACAGTGAGAATCGCCGTCTTCGGAGCCAACGGGCCCACCGGTCGGCTGCTGACCGAGCAGGCGCTCGCCGCCGGCCACGAGGTCGCCGCGGTGACCCGGCGACCGGCGGAGTTCCCGATCACGCACCTTCGCCTGGACGTCGTGGAGGCCGACGTTCACGATCTGCCGGCCGTCGACCGAGCCGTCAAGGGAGCCGACGCGGTGCTGTCCACGCTCGGCGTGCCGTTCACCCGCCGGTCTGTCGACGTCTACAGCGCCGGCATCCACACCATCGACGCCGCGATGCGCCGGCACGGGGTCAGGCGCCTGGTCGCAGTGAGTTCCAGCGCCACCGAACCGCACCATCACGCCGACGGCGGCTTTCTGCTGAACCGGATTCTCCAGCCAGTACTCACCGCCACCATCGGCAGGACCACCTACGCCGACATGCGCCGCATGGAGGAGTTCGCACGTGCCAGCGATCTCGACTGGACGATCATGCGGCCGTCAGGTCTGTTCGACGCGCCCGGTGTGACCGGCTACGACCTTCACGAGAACCAGGCGCCCGGCATCTTCACCAGCCGCGCGGACCTCGCCGCCAGCATGCTCGGGCAGGCCACCGACATCCGGTTCCTACGGAAGTTCGTCGCCGTGACCACCTCCGAAGGCGCCCCGACACTGTTCCAGATGCTGCGCAGGGAGGCATTCAAACGAGACTGACGAACACCGAAATCTCGATGTTCAGCCCGAGGAGTGCAGCTGAGCCGGTGACACACCCGCCGCTCGTCCGTGGGCCCGCGGGTGCGGTCAGCGGGCAGTACTGCTGGCGGTGTCGGTGCTGGCGGTAGACGACGGGATGCCTGCGCACCGCCCTCTGCACACCCGGCCCGGCCACGGGCTCCGTCCCGGCCGGAGGTACCTACCGCCCCCGGGACTCCAGGAGGTTCCGCAGCCGGGCGAGATCCGCGCGCACGTGCGCCGCGTCCCGGTCGAAGGCGTCATCCGCCACGCCGGGAGGCTGGAAGAGCGTGAAGACGACCTCGCTCCCCTCGCCGTTGCGGAGCACGCGGAGCGGGTTGTGCGTCACCGTGCCGTCCGGGAGGGTCACGTCGTGATCGAGCACACCGTGCTCCACCGGACCCGAGAAGGACACCTCGACCTTTCCCATCGGCGAGTCCGTCACCCAGCGCCCTTCCTCCCGCCGGATGCCGCTGCTGAGTCCCGCGGCCCACAGCGGAAGGTTCTCCGGGTTCCCCGCGAAGGCGGCGACCTCCTCGGGGGCACGCTCGATGGGCTGGGAGAGATGCAGCGCTCGCCAGGTCATCCGAGAAGGCTACGAGAAGCCACAGCGGTCGGCCGCCCCGGGGACCCGCCCGTCAGCAGCTCACCGGCCGCGGCGACGGACTCGCAGGTCACGGCGGCCGGCAGGTCGGGACCGGGCACTGCCACGCCCAATGACAGGCTTCATGACAGGCCTGCGCCGTCTGGTCGTGTCGGTGGCGGCTGATAGGACGGTTTCCGCAGGGGGCGTCCCGAAGGGAACCAGATGACCATCAACGAACATCTCACCGAGTTCGCCGGGAAGCCGGTGTGGGGCTTCCGGTACGAGCAGGACGGTGAGTCGTCAGACGATCACTATCGGTCCGCCACGTCCGCTCCCCCGGCCTCCCCTGGCGATGTCGCCTGGCGGGTCGCCACCTGGTTCGACGGTCCCAGCTTCGGCGACGTCTTCCAGGCGTTCCTCGACGAGGTCGACACCGCCACGGTGACCCATCTGGTCATCGGCTACTGGGGCGCCTCCTACGAGGCCACGGACGCCGTCGGTCCCGTGGGCCGGCTGGTGCAGGCCGCCGGGCAGCTGCCCGCGCTCCGCGCGCTGTTCCTGGGCGACATCGTGCTCGAGGAGTCGGAGATCTCCTGGATCGAGCAGTCCGACGTCACGCCGCTGTTCGAAGCCTTCCCCGGGCTGGAGCAGCTGGAGGTCCGCGGGAGTGAGGGGCTGGGGCTGCGTCCCGTCCACAGCCGTGCGCTGAGAAGGCTGCGGTTCGAGTCGGGCGGGCTGCCCGCCGCGGTGGTGCGGGCCGTGGGCGAGAGTGACCTGCCCGCCCTGGAACACCTCGATCTGTGGCTGGGCACCGACGACTACGGCGGCGACGCGACCGCGGCCGACCTGGCCGGCGTCCTGGGCGGCGAACGGCTGCCCGCGCTGGCGCACCTGGGGCTGGAGGACGCCCGGATCGCGGACGAGGTGGCTGCCGTGGTCGCGAGCGCGCCGGTCGTCGCGCGGCTGGCGTCGCTCAGCCTCGCCATGGGGGCGCTCACCGACCGGGGCGCCGAGTCGCTGCTGTCCGGTCAGTCACTCACCCACCTGGCCCGGCTCGACCTGCACCACCACTTCCTGGGCGACGCCATGGTCGAGCGCGTGCGCGCCGCGCTGCCCGGCGTCGAGGTAGACCTCGAGCAGCAGGAGAAGCCGGAGGACGGCTGGTTCTACGTCGCGGTCTCCGAATGATGTTCACCGTGGTCGGTGCGCCGGGCGACCGGCGCACCGGGTTGTTCGCCGCCGCGTGCCGCACGGCGGGCCTGGCCGCGCCCCGTGTCGTCCCGTGGGCTCAGGTGCTGCGCGGCGGTGAGGTGCCGGTCGGGCCCGGCACGCCGCTGCGGATCGACTCGCCCGGCGACGATCCCGAGGTGGACGCCCTGCTGCGCGGCCCCGGTGATCCGGCCCGGGTCGGCGGCGGTGCGCGGTGGTACGCGGCCTTCACCGCGGCGCTGGGGCGCGTCGCCGCCGCGGCCGAGCGGGCCGGTGCCCGCCTGCTGGGCGACGTCGACGACATCGCCGTGATGTGCGACAAGAGACTCTGCCACGCCCGGCTGGCGGCGGCCGGTGTCCCCGTCCCGGAGGCGCTGCCACCCGTGCACGGCTACGCCGAGCTGCGCGCCCGGATGGTGCGGGCCGGCCTGCACCAGGTGTTCGTGAAACCGGCGCACGGCTCGTCCGCGTCCGGTGTCGTGGCGTTGCGGGCCACGCCCGCCGGGCGGATCAGGGCCGTCACCTCCGCCGCGCTCACCGGGAGCGGCACCGGCGGCGGCTCCCGCGGCGGGAACGGCACCGGTCTCGTGAACTCGCTGCGGGTCCGTGTCCACGAGGGCGAGAGCGAGGTGGCCAGGCTGATCGACCTGCTGGCACCGGACGGGCTGCACGTGGAGCGGTGGCTGCCCAAGGCCGCGCTGGGTGGCCGTGTCCTCGATCTGCGGGTGGTGGTGATCGCCGGGGAGCCGACTCATGTGGTTGTCCGCACGAGCCGCACCCCGATGACCAACCTGCACCTCGGCGGCCTGCGGGGTTCGGTCGCGGCGGTGCGTGACGCGTTCGGCCCCGCCGGCTGGGAGCGGGCCCTGGGCGTGTGCACCCAGGCCGCCGCGTGCTTCCCCGGCAGTCTCATGGTCGGGGTCGACCTCCTCGTCGGGATCGGCTGGCGGCGGGTGGCCGTCGGCGAGGTCAACGCCTTCGGCGATCTGCTGCCCGGGATCACCGGCCTGCCCGGCACCCGGGCGGAAGGCCTGGACACCTACGCCGCCCAGATCGACGCGGCACTGGCGGCGTGCGCGACATGAACGAGGTCATCGGCAGCCACGACCTGCTGCTGGTGACCCTCGACACCCTGCGCTACGACGTCGCGGCCGAACTCGCCGCCGCCGAGCAGACCCCGACCCTGCGCGGCCTGCTGCCCGGTGGGCGCTGGGAACGGCGCCACACCCCCGGCAGCTTCACCTACGCGGCGCACACCGCCATGCTCGCGGGATTCCTGCCGACGCCGACCCGGCCCGGCCCGCACCCCCGCCTGTTCGCCGCGCGGTTCCCCGGCAGCGAGACCACCGCTCCCGGCACCTGGACCTTCGACGCGGCGGACCTCCCCACCGGCCTGGCCGAGATCGGCTACCACACGGTCTGCGTGGGCGGGGTCGGCTTCTTCAACAAGCTCAGCCCGCTCGGGTCAGCGCTGCCGTCGCTGTTCACCGAGAGCCACTGGGAGCCCGGCTTCGGCGTCGCCGATCCCGACTCCCTCAGCCACCAGATCGACCGGGTCGGCGAGGTGGTCGGGCGCCTTCCGCCCGACCGGCGGCTGTTCCTGCTGCTCAACGTGGCCGCACTGCACCAGCCGAACTGGTTCTACCTGGCCGGCGCCACCCGCGGCCACGGTGACTCGCGCGACTCCCACGCCGCGGCGCTGCGTCACGTCGACCGGCAGCTCGGGCGCCTGTTCGCCCTGATGCGCCGCCCCTGCCTCGTGATCGTCTGCTCGGACCACGGAACGGCGTACGGCGAGGACGGCCACACCGGCCACCGCCTCGGCCACGAGGTCGTCTGGACCGTCCCCTACGGAGAGTTCGTGCTCTCATGAACGGGCCCTACCAGCAGTACGTGTACGCGTACCCGCACAAGACCGCCTACCGCCCGCTGTCACCCAGGCCCGCGCTGCGGGACGTATGGGCCGCCCAGGACCGCTCCGCGCTGTTCCTCTACCTGCACGTCCCGTTCTGCGAGATGCGATGCGGTTTCTGCAACCTGTTCACCCGCACGGGCGCGCCCGAGGAGCTCACCGGCGCCTACCTCGACGCACTCGAACGCCAGGCCACCGGTGTCGCGGACGCCCTCGGCGACGCCGCGTTCGCCACGGCGGCCTTCGGCGGCGGCACCCCCACCTACCTGACCGCCCCCGAGCTGGGGCGCCTCTGCGACATCGCCGCCCGCCTCGCCCCGCTGGGCGCCATCCCGCTCGGGGTGGAGACCTCCCCGGCCACCGCGACGGCCGACCGCCTCGCCGTCCTGCGTGAACGCGGCACCACCCGTGTCTCGATCGGCGTGCAGAGCTTCCTGGACGGCGAGGCCCGCGCGGCCGGCCGGCCCCAGCGGCGGGCCGAGGTCGAGTCCGCGCTGGAACGCATCCGCGCCGCGGGCTTCCCGACGCTCAACATCGACCTGATCTACGGCATCGGCGGCCAGACCCCGGCCACCTGGCTGCACTCCCTGGACGCCGCCCTCGCCTGGCGCCCGGAGGAGCTGTACCTGTACCCGCTGTACGTCCGCCCGCTGACCGGCCTGGGCCGGCGCGAGCTCGACTGGGACGACCAGCGCCTGCAGCTGTACCGCCTCGGCCGCGACCACCTCCTGGCGAACGGGTACGAGCAGGTCTCCATGCGCATGTTCCGCCTGCCCCCCGGCACCACTGGCGCCCCCGGCACCACTGACACCCCCGGCACCACTGGCGCCCCCGGCACCCCCGGCACCACTGACACCCCCGGTACCGCTGGCGCCGCGAACCGCGTTCCCGGGCGGCACCCGACCGGGGCGGAGTACTGCTGCCAGACCGACGGGATGGTCGGCCTGGGGTGCGGCGCCCGTTCCTACACCTCGGCCCTGCACTACTCGTTCGAGTACGCGGTGGGTGCCCGGCACGTGCGCGCGATCATCGATGACTACGTCCGGGAGACCGAGTTCGCGAGCGCCCGGGTCGGTTTCGCCCTCACCGGCGACGAGCCCCGCCGCCGCCACCTGATCCAGTCACTGCTGCAGGCCGACGGCCTGGACCGGGCCGCCTACCGGGAACGTTTCGGCACCGACGCGGCCACCGACTTCGACCTCACCGCCTTCGCCGACCATGGCTGGCTGGAGCAGACCCCGACCACCCTGCGGCTGACCCCCGACGGCCTGGCCCGTTCCGACGCTCTGGGCCCCGCCCTGTTCTCACCGCAGGTCCGCACCCTGATGACCGGCTACACCCCGCACTGATGGCACTCCCACTCCCGCCCGGCCCCGTACCCGGACGTGCACCCGGACCCGTGCCCGAGCCCGTGCCCGAGCGCCACGACCGCATCGCCCCGCGGCAGCTGACGATCCTCTATCGCGGCCCGCTGGCCAGCTGTGACTACGACTGCCCCTACTGCCCGTTCGCGAAACGGCGGGACACGCCCGCGCAGCTGCGGGCGGACCGGGCGGCGCTCGAGCGTTTCGTCGGCTGGGTCCGGGAGCAGAGCCACGGTGTCTCGGTGCTGTTCACGCCGTGGGGCGAGGGCCTCGCCCGTTCCTGGTACCGGCGGGCGCTGGTGGAGCTCAGCCACTGCCCGCAGGTGGAACGGGTCGCGATCCAGACCAATCTCAGTCACCGGGTCGACTGGACGGCCGACGCGGATCCGTCCCGGCTCGCTCTGTGGTGCACCTACCACCCGGGCCAGGTGCGGTACGAGCGTTTCCTTGCCCGGTGCCGGGACCTGACCGCACGGGGAGTCCGCTTCAGCGCCGGCGTCGTGGGGCAGCCCGAGCATCTGGACGCGGCACGCCGCCTGCGCGGGGATCTCCCCCGCGAGGTCTACCTGTGGGTGAACGCGGCCGAGGGCCGTACCTATACCGACGCCGAGGCCGCCGGCTGGGCGGAGATCGACCCGCTGTTCGCCCACAGCCGCCACCCGCATCCCAGCCGCGGCCTGCCCTGCCGAACCGGCGAGACCGTCGTGTCCGTGGACGGCGAGGGGACGGTTCGGCGCTGCCACTTCGTCCCGGCCGTGCTGGGCAACCTGTACGACGGTTCGTTCCGCGCGGCGCTGCGCCCCCGACCGTGTCCCGTCCCCCGGTGCGACTGCCACATCGGCTACGTCCACCTGGAACCGCTCGGACTGTCCCACACCTTCGCCGGCGGCATCCTGGAACGCATCCCCGCCGCCTGGCCGAGCCAGACGTCGGTCTGGACGGCGCCGGGCTGGAGATGAAGCACCGCCCTCGCCGTTACCCGTCGAGAGTGAGTCCTGCCAGGTCGCCGGTGTCACGCCAGGCCTGCAGCAGGTCGTCCATGGCGTAGAAGCCAGGCCAGTAGGGGTCGCCGAGGACGGAGCGGATCCGCTGCTCGCCCTCGTTGTTGTAGTAGCCGGGCGTGCACTCGCGGGCGAAGTTGGTGTTGTCGATCTCGTTAGCGCGGATCGTGGCGACCCACTCCTCCTGCGCCTCGAACGTGGGTTCCACGGTCGCCGCGCCGCGGGCGAGGGTCTCGCTGATGACGTGGGCGATGTGGACGGCCTGCTGCTCGAACATCGCGGGCACCGCCGCCGTGATGCCGCCCTGGATATAGCCGGTGAAGAACTGGTTCGGGAAGCCGTGGGTCATGATCCCGTGCAGCGTGCGGTAGCCCTCGCGCCAGTGGTCGTAGAGCGACCGGCCGTCGCGACCGGCGAACGGGTGGATCGCGAGCCGCCGGTCGAGGTCGGTGGTGATCTCGAAGCCGCTGGCGAACACGATGCAGTCGACCTCGTGCTCGACACCGTCGGCGACGATGCCCTTCTCGGTGATCCGCTCGACGCCCCTGGTCGCCGACACGTCGATCAGGGTGACGTTCGGGCGGTTGAACGTCGGCAGGTACTGGTCGTTGAAGCACGGCCGCTTGCACAGGAACCGGTAGTACGGCTTGAGGATCTCCGCGGTGTCCGCGTCCTCGACGATCGCGTCGATCCGGCCGCGCAGCCGCTCCATCACCTGGTAGTCGACGAGTTCGCGCAGCTCCATGAACTTCGCCGGGTCCGCCATGGCGGCCCAGCCGCCGGTGGCGTCCAGGTGCGCCTGCAGGTTGCGGCTGATCTCGGTCCAGCCGTCGCAGATCAGGTCCGGCTGGCCCGGCGCGAACGCCTCGTACGCGGCGGTGTGGAAGTTACGACGGCGTTCCTTCTGCCAGCCCGGCTGCAGCGAGGCGGCCCATTCCGGGTCGGTCGGGATGTCGCCACGCTCGTCGATCGACGACGCGGTGCGTTGGAAGACGTAGAGGTGCTCGGCGGTCTGCGCGATGTGCGGGATTACCTGCACGCCGCTGGCGCCGGTACCGATCACCGCGATCTTCTTGCCGGCCAGCTTGTCCAGCCCGCCGTGCAGGTCGCCGCCGGAGTACTCGTAATCCCACCGGGCGGTGTGGATCGTGTGGCCGGTGAACTCCTTGATACCGGGGATACCGGGGAGCTTCGGCTTGTTGAACGGCCCCTGGCACATGACCACGAACCGAGCCCGGATCTCGTCGCCCCGGTTCGTGTCGAGCTTCCAGCGCCTGGCTTCGGCGTCCCACTTTTGCGACCGCACCAGCGTGCTGAAGATCGCGTGTTCGTAGAGCCCGTAGTGCTTGCCGATGCGCTGCGCGTGCTCGAGGCACTCGTCACCGCGGGCGTACTTCTCCCTGGGGACGTAGTCGGTCTCTTCGAGCAGCGGCAGGTAGCAGTAGCTGTCCGTGTCGCACTGGATGCCGGGGTAGCGGTTCCAGTACCACACGCCGCCGAAATCACCGGCCAGCTCGATGATCCGGAAGTTCGTGACACCGGCCTCGGCGAGCCGGACCGCGGCCACCAGGCCGGCCCAGCCGCCGCCGAGAATCGCCACGTCGACGTCCTCGACTATCGGTGTCCGGGGCACGACCGGCGTGTACGGGTCGGCCTCGTAGAACTCCTCGAAGTCCCCCTCGGTGACCAGATACTGCTGCTGCCCCTCCGGACGCAGCCGCTTGTCGCGTTCTAACAGGTACTTGGTCCGGAGGGCATCGTGGTCGACCTCAGGCGTGTCGGTAGGAGCGCAGTTCTGCATTCGGGTTCCTCGCTTCGGAGCCGGTGCGAGTGCCAGAGACCGCTGCTGCCCGGCCGCGGCAGCGGTGAGGCGGCCGGCCGACGTCCGCCGCGCTCACTCTGGACGCGACCGTATTGCGGTGTCAATATCCACCATACGGTTCTAGCCGTCGGCGATGAGGAGTCCACTGACGGGACGACCTCCTGGGTCCGAGCTGCCCCGGGGGCGCCCCGGGCTCTCGGCGCCCGGCCCCGCGCATCGTCGTAGCCGTCGACCGACAGTCGGGAGCGCCTGATGAGTGGAAAGTCCGCAGCACCAGAGAAAGCGGCACCGGAGAAGCTCGAGCTCGACCTGTCGGACGTCGACCACCGGGTAGGTCAGCTGGTCGGCGGCGGGCAGTTGTACGACCCGTGCAGTTCCTCCGACGTCCGTCGCTGGGTGATGGCGATGGACTACCCGAACCCGTTGCACTGGGACGAACAGTTCGCCCGCGCGTCGCGGTTCGGCGGGATAACCGCCCCGCAGTCCATCGCGGTCGCGTTGGACTTCGGCCACGGCGCCCAGCCGGCATGCGTGGGTTACATCCCCGGCAGCCACCTGATCTTCGGTGGCGAGGAGTGGTGGTTCTACGGCGTGCCGGTCCGGGTGGGCGACAAGCTGTTCCAGGAGCGGCGTTTCCACGACTACAAGGTCGTGGAGACGAAGTTCGCCGGCCCGACGATGTTCTCCCGCGGCGACACCGTCCACACCAACCAGCGCGGCGCCCTGGTGGCCCGCGAGCGCTCGACCGCGATCCGGTACCTCGCCTCCGAGGCCGAGAAACGCGGCATGTACGCGAACCAGCTCGGGGCCGTGAAACGCTGGACGGACCAGGAGCTGCGCGCGGTCGAGAAGGTCCGCCACGACTGGCTCCTCAGCAACCGCGAGGGCGTCTCGCCGCACTTCGCGGACGTCAGGGTCGGGGACACGCTGCCGCGCCGGGTGATCGGCCCGCACAGCATCGCCAGCTTCACCACCGAGTACCGGGCCTTCCTGTTCAACATCTGGGGCACGTCCCACTGGACCGCGCCGCCCGGCGTCGAGGACCCCTGGATCAACCAGGACCCGGGCTGGGTCGACGGCTTCGGCTTCGACGAGGAAGGTGCCAGGATCGACCCGAGGCTGCGCGACGGCCTCTACGTCGGACCGTCACGCGGCCACATCGACGCCGACAAGGCCAGCGAGGTCGGCATGGCCCGCTCCTACGGCTACGGCGCCACCATGGGCGCCTGGTGCACCGACTACCTCGCCTACTGGGCCGGCCACGACGGCCTGGTCCGCCACACCAGGGCCAACTTCCGCGGCCCCGCCTTCGAAGGCGACGTCACCTACTTCGACGCCGAGGTCGTCGACAAGCAGGCGGACTCGGCGTGGGGCGTGCCGCTGGTCCAGGTGAAGCTGAAGCTCACCAACCAGGACGGCGGCGTGCTGGTTGACTGCACCGCCGAGATCGAGCTGCCAGCCGGGCGAGGCGGCGACAAGGCGGGGGGCTGAGTTCCACAGCCCGGTTATCGCCGCTACCGAAGTCGGACTGGTCGCCGGAGCTCAACGACGGGTCCACTCCAACGACAGGTCCACTCTGTCGAACCGCGAACGGGAACTCGTCGCCCTGCGCGTCGCCGGCCGTCGCAGGTGTGACTACGAGTGGGCGCAGCACGTGGTGCTCGGCGAAGACGCCGGGCTGTCAACCAGCGGGGTGTCACCCCGGTCAGGTCCAGAGGCTCCAGCAGCTCATGGAACTCGGTGGTCTCATTGCTTTTCGCGTCGATCTCCCGCTGACCCACGAGCCGGCCGGCCCGTGGGAGACGACCGGCGAGCGAATGGACCTGGCCACCGTCGGCGCGTCGCGCGCCGCGGCTCCCACCACCACAGCCGCGGCGCGCGACAAGGCGCCCACAGGCACGCCGCACTCCAGACCACGCAGACTTCAGACATCTCCGTGATCTGCAAGCGGCGCGCCTGCTTGTCTGTGAACGACACGCCGTCAGGCCGTGTCCATCCCCACGAACCAGCCCGACCCGACCTATCCGTCAAAGCACGAGCGTGCCGAAGCACTGTCCACGGACGTCCACCGACGTCCACCGGCTCGGGTACAGCGATGGGTACACGGTCGCTGGGATCCCACGAGAGCCGAGATCCCAAGCAGGACCCATACATTAGGTAAAGAACTTCAGGGGATCATCCATCGGATTGGGAGTCTCATTATCCCGCGAGGCGGTAGATGATCCCGCCCACCACAGGGCGGAATCATCTACCGCCGGTCACTCACTTCGAATCTCCGCTGTCATGACCGCCGATGCGGCCGGTCGCCATGACAGCGGAGAGTGCTGGCCCACTCGACATCGTCCGTTCAGACCGGTTTCGAGATCGACTCGGCCCATTCTCAGGTCACAGGAAGTCGACCATGAGCTGCCTGAGGATGTTCTCGATCTCCTGCCTGATGATGTTCGCGATCTCAGCGTCGGCCTCAGCGTCGGCCTCGGCGTCGGCCTCAGCGTCGGCCTCAGCGTCGGCGTCGGCGTCGGCGTCGGCGTCGGCCTCGTTCTGGTTCTCGTTCTCGGCGTCCGCCTCGTTCTCGGCGTCCGCGTCAGCGTCAGCCTCGTTCTCGGCGTCCGCGTCGGCCTCGTTCTCAGCGTCCGCGTCAGCGTCCGCGTCAGCCTCACCGGTGGCCTCGTTCTCAGCGTCGGCCTCGTTCTCAGCGTCCGCGTCAGCGTCCGCGTCGGCCTCGTTCTCAGCGTCCGCGTCAGCGTCCGCGTCAGCCTCACCGGTGGCCTCGTTCTCGGCGTCGGCCTCGTTCTCAGCGTCCGCGTCAGCGTCCGCGTCAGCCTCACCGGTGGCCTCGTTCTCGGCCTCGGCGTCGGCCTCACCGGCGGCCTCGGCCGCAGCCGCACCGATGGCGTCGGCACCAGCGTCGGCCTCACCCACGGCGTCGTTCTCGGCCTCAGCCTCGGCGTCTGCCTCACCCACGGCCTCAGCCTTGGCCTCGTTCAGAGCCGTGCTGTCGTTGTTGATGTTGATGTAAACGACAGGGCTGTCAGCAGCCTTACCGTGCTTGCCCTTGTCCTTGTCCTCGTGCTTGTCCTTGTCGTAGGACTGCTCGTACTTGTCGTAGGGCTGCTCGTACTTGTCACCAGACCAGTACGTGGCAGGTGTGACGGAAGCCTGAGCCGAGCCCGCGGTGGCGCCGAGTGCCGCCGCGAGGAGCAGCGCTCCGAGACTTCCCGACGCCGCAGCCTTTCCAATTGACATTTCCACTCCTTTAGACATTAAGCACATCAACCATTAGCCGCACCCACAGCAGGTCTCCTTGAAGACCTCGATTAACAATCTTCCGACTGGGTAGGCAGGTCGAACCTTACGGAGCGCAGGCGTTCGCGGCAACGAGCGACACGGCCTCTTTGTTTTGCGCGTGCAAGCTACGCAATGAGCAGAGGGAGTCGCCTATCGACTCCTTGAATTTCACAGATTCCCGTTGCCCCTAAAGGGAGCAGCCAAACACTAGATCGCCCCTTGGTGAGACAAAAACTCGCACCTGGACGTCACCCGGAACCGAAATATACCCAGATCTACTCGCGGCGCGGCGCGAAAACAGACGGAACAAGCGGCTTGGCATCACAGTTCAGGACCTGTCGGCCAACAGGAATAGCCTCGATCTTTCGCGGGCTGGGGTTCGTTGATCGTGGGCTGTCCTCCCGGCTTTGTTGATGTTGAGTTGTGGGTTCGGCTGGGTCGGGCCGTGGCCGGCTGCCTCACTGTCGCGTGAGGTGGACGCCCGGTCCACGTTCCGGGGCGGGTCCTTCGGGTCGGCGGGGCGGGGAGGTCGGTGGCTATCCGGGTGCGGGCAGGGCGCGTAGCTGGGTGATCGCCTCGACCGCGAGTGATGCCCAGGGATGGTGGCCGGGTAGGTGCACGACGGTGCGGCGGGCATGGTGGGCGATCCGGCCGGCGAGGCGGAAGAGCCGGTGGCGTAGCCGTTTCGGTTCCCAGCGGCGGGCTTGGTGGCCGGTCAGGGCGAGGATCTGGGCCCAGGCGGTCAGGGTGAGCGCGAGGGCGACGACTGCGCACCAGATCTGGTTCTGGGCGAAGTCGTGCAGGGGCAGGTTGGCCAGGCCGGTGTCTTTCGCGCCGCGGATACGGTCCTCGCAGCGGGCGCGGTGGCGGTGGCGCAGTTCGAGGGTGGCGAGCTGGCCGCGGGGGCTGTTCGTCGCGAACGCGGTGATCCGGTTGCCGTCGGAGTCGGTGATGCGTAGCTGGGCGCCGGGGTGCGGGCGTTCACGGCGCAGGATGACCCGCATGCCCGGCGGCCAGCCGGACAGGTCGAGCAGCCCGGTCAGTTCCGCGACCCATGCCCCGGGCCGGGGCACCCCGCCGGCGTCATAGGCCGGGGTCCACGCCTGTGCGGGGAGTGTGGCGATGAGGTCGGCGTGGTCGTCGGTGAGGGTGAACCCGACGGAGTAGGCCACCCGACGCTGGTGCAGCCAGGCGACGAACTCGTGGGTGCCCCCGGCGCCGTCGGTACGGATCAGGACCTTTCTGCTCCGGCGTAGCCGTCGTGGTAGCTGCGCGAGAGCGCCGTGGCCACGGTGATGCGGTCGGCCGCGGTGTTCGATCCGGCGTTGCCCCGGCGCAGCAGGACGGCGGCGGGTTCCCCGGTGCCGTCGGTGCCGTGGTCGATGAACGCCCACAGCGGATGGAACCCGAACCCTTTCTTGAACGTCGGCTTCGCCTGTTCCTTCTCGGAATGGGCCGGGACCAGGGTCGCGTCCAGGTCCACGACCAGCGGATCGTCAGCGCTGACCGTCTGGTCCGGGGCGTGTGTCCCGGCGAGTGCCCACACCCGTTCCCGCGCGGCCGCCACCGCTGCGAACACCTCGGCCAGGACCCGGTCGACATCGGCTGCGAGCCGGTCGACGGTCCGTGACACCGTGGGGTCCGACGCCACCGCTCCGAACAGTTCTGGCTCGGCGCGCAGCAGGCCGATGTCGGCCAGGCTTCGTAGACCGCTTGTTTTTGGTTTCGTGGCAGGCTGGGGCTGTTCGATGGCTCGCCAGCCCGGGGGTGTTGGCGTGTTGTGGTTGATCGGACCGTACGGTCCGGGTGTGTCTGATGATCCGTCGGCACCGTCGGTGCCGACGGATGACGAGCTCGCGGCGCTGGTGGTGAGCCTGCAGACGGATCTCGCGCGGGCGCTGGAACGGATCGCCGAGTTGGAGGCCCAGGTCGCCACCGAAGTCGCTGCGGAAGAAGACCGCCCGGCGGCCCGGTGGGCAGAGCGGGCATCCCGGGCCGACGCCGCGGATGGTCGCCGATCCCGCTGTCGGCGGGCACGGTCGGCGCGATGACCACCCGCTCCGCCGCCGGACTGGACGGCTTCCGTGAGGCCGTGCGTGATCTGCTCGCCGCCGCCGAGGTGATCGGTGCCGATGAGACCGGGCTGCGGGTCGCAGGGAAACTGCACTGGCTGCACTGCGCCCGCACCGACAAGTACACCCTCATCGGCTGCCGCCCGAACCAGGGAACCGCGGGGATCGACGCCCTCGACGTGCTGCCCGACTTCGATGGGGTGGTGGTCCACGACGCCTGGGCGCCCTATGAGTGCGCCACGAGGCGTGGGTGCGCCGTGAAGCGCTGGGAATCGAAGGAGGTGCGAGACCTCCTCGCCGGGCTGTCGCAGCAGTCTGGTGGGAGCTGAGCGCAGTCTCACCCGAGAGTGACGCAGAGGGGGCCCGCGTGACATCGGGACGTGACTCAAGTCGGATCGAGACCCGACATTGTTTCCCGGCAGCTTCCTGGGAACCGGGGTGGCGCGCGCTGCGTCGGAACGGGAAGCCTTTCCCTTTCGATACCGACGGAGGACAGATGTATGCCTTCACCTCGGCACAGACGCACGCGGCCAGCGCGGTCGCCGTCGCCTGCCTGACCGCGCTGCTCGGCGGCTGCGGGTCCCCGCCCGCGGAACCCCAGCAACTGGGCCCGGCGGTGCCTTACGGGCTCCCCACGCACTGCGGCATCAGCGAGGCGCACTACCAGGACCGCTACTACGAGCTGGTCCCGCCGCTGCACGACGGCAACTTCAACCCGCCGGACGGCTGGGGCAACCCATCCCAGACCGGAATCCTGACGCCCGTGAGCGAGACGGAGGTCGTCTTCACGGATGACCCCGGGCATCGCGTGACCTTCACACTGCGGCCCGGCGCCACCACATGGAAGCGGCTCTGCGACTGACCCTCCCGCGGACGCGCGGGTCTGGCTCTGACGGCCACGGCTCGCGTCCTCAACGCTGTCGGCCGACGGGGCTCCTGGACACCCATTGAGCCTCTGAGGGGTGTGGGCTGTCGACGCGCCAGCGAGCGTGGCGCCCCGGCGCCGCGCGCAGCCGTCGCCGCGCGCAGCCGTCGCGCGGCGTGGGCCCGCACCCCAACCTTGAAGCCTTCTACCACCGCGGTGAGAAGGAAGGCCTCGCTGCGGCGACGGTGCTCCAGATGCACCGGATCATCTCCCGTGCGCTGAAGGCCGCGCACCGGCGGGGGGCGGGTCGCCCGGAACGTCGCGACGCTGGTTGATCCTCCCTCCGTCGACCGCGACGAGGTCCGTCCGCTCACGGCATCGGACGCGCGGGCCGTCCTCGACGCGGCTAACTGGATGTTTGATTTGACTTGATTGCGGCTTCTCTTCTATTGAGAATCTCGCCAGGTTGGTGTCGATTCGCCCGTTACGCGCCTGGCCGTGTTGTCGATCATGGCGATGTGGATCATTGCTTCGGAGCTGGCGGGCAGGGTCTCGTAGTCACGGGCCAGACGGCGGTGGAACATCAGCCAGCCCAGAGTCCGCTCGACGACCCAACGCCGTTTCACGACGTGGAAACCGCGGGCCCCGGTGTTTCTGGAGACGACCTCGACGTCGACACCGAGGGTGGCCCCGTGCTCGACCACGGTGTTCTTGAAGCCTTTGTCGACCCAGGTCTTGGAGATCGCCCGGTAGGTGTCTGTGACCTGGTCGAGTAGCCGTATACCCAGGGCGTTGTCCGACAGACTGGCGG
>NZ_KB893744.1 GCF_000374165.1 Parafrankia elaeagni | reverse complement strand
ATCTACATGAAGCGGTTGCCGTTGCCCGTGAGACCGTCGCTATTGTTCCGGAAGATCATCAGGCGCGTCCTGCGATGCTGGCTAATTATGCTTCTGCGTTGCAGCGTCGTTTTNAACTGAGTGGAGATCTGGCCGATTTGGGTCAGGCGGTTGCTGTTGCCCGTGAGGCTGTCGCTGTTGTCCCGGTCGAGCATCCTGACCGGGCCGCGATGCTGTCCAATCTTGGCGCAGTTTTGCAGACGCGATTCGAGCGGACAGGTCTTGCATCCGATTTGGACGAATCGATCAAGCTTGGCCGAATCGCTGTTGATGTCTCTTCGCCAAGGAATCCGGAATGGGTAAAAATCGTCAACAACTTCGCCTCTGCCCTCGAAACTCGTTTTAGGAGAACGGGTTCTAAATCGGACTCCGAGATGGCTATTGCAATCCGCAGGGCGGCCGACGCGGCATCTAGTAGCGGAGGTGGCCGTGGGGAAAATTCCCCGGAACCTGAAGGCTCCTTTCGCATTCGGGCTGAGCGAGACGGAGAGTGAGTTCGGGTGGCGAACGAAGAACCCAACAAGCTCACCGTTCTCCTGAAGTTTCTAGAGGTCTTCGAGCTTACGGTTCTTAATGAGCAGGACGGGCAATCTCTGGTCGGTACGACAAGAATTATAAACAGTCAAATTCAATCTTTGATTCAGAATGTCGAAAAATTCGATGGAAATATTCGCGAGGAGGTCTTCATGGGTGACAACTATACGATCGGTCAGGCGGGCGCAGTTGGGCCCAACTCTCACGCTCATGATATAAATTTTTCTCAGCTCTGGAGTCAGAAGTCCAGCGAAATTGATCTGCTTTCGCTGAAAGAGGACTTGGCCATCCTGAAATCTGCCATGGCGCAGCAGGCCGCAGATCCGGAACATTTCGAGTCGCTTGCCCAAATTGCCCGAGCAGAAAATGCTGCATCTGAGGGAGAAGGAGCGGCATCGTTGTCGTATTTGGCGCGCGCGGGTAGTTGGGCGCTTGGGATAGCGTCGGCAATCGGCGCAAGCGTAGCGGAAAGTGCAATCGGTGCGGCTATCGGCACTTGATAATCAAGCGTCCAACGCTTCAAGTAGCGCTGCCGCTCCGGTGTCGGCAATTTTACGACCGAAGTAGCGGTCTTGGGTGAGGCTGACTTGGCGGTGGCCGAGTTGGTCGGCGGCGGCACGGGCGGTCAGTCCGGCGCTGTCCATCGCTGAGGCGACGGACTTGCGGCCGACGATGTGGGAGGTCGCCCACTCCATGCCGACGGCCTTGAAGGCGTCGCGCAGATCGGCCTGAGTGTTCGACGGGTCGCGTAGTCCGCCGAGCTGAGCGGGGAAGACCGTCACGTCGTCCGGCTGGTTGTCGAAGCGCTGCTTCAGGGTCCGGATCATCCAGGATGGGAGTTGCAGGCGGCGGTGGCCGGCCTTGGTCTTGGGCTTCGGCTTGTTGAACAGCCCTTGGCCCTTGATCCGTACGACGGTCGAGCGGATCTCTATCCACCCCTCGTCGAGGTTCACGGCACTCCACGTCAGACCGGCGGCTTCGCCGATGCGGACGCCGGTGCTCATGAGCAGGTCGACGAACTCTGGAATATCGCGCCCGACGGCCTTCGGGTCGTTCCGGAGTGCGACACGCAGCTCTCGGAGCTGGTCGAGGGTGAGGGCCCGCGGCTGTTCCTTGGGAGTGGCCTCGGCGATCGGTCCGGCGTCGCGTACGACGTTGCGGTCGAGGGCGTCGTGACGGGCCGCGAGACCGCACATGCCGGAGAGGACAGCGCGGGTCTGCTTGGCGGCGGCCGGTCCGTGCTTCTCGGCGATGATGGACAGGAAGCGGTCGACGACACCGACCGTCAGTTCTCGGATGCGCAACTCGCCGAGGCCAGGGATCACGGACTTGTCGAGTCGTGTTCGGTAGGCGGCGGTGGTGTTGGGGGAGCGGTCCTGGCGCTGGACGGACTCGTACCAGGCTTCGGCGAGAACGGCGACCTTCGCTTCGGCGGTGATGGCGCCGGTGCCGACGTCGACACGGGCGCGGTCCCGTAGGGCCTTGCGTAGCGCTTGCTCCGCGGCGCCCTTGGTCTTGGCGTGGCGTTCGACGAGCCGCGTGCGCCCGTCGAAGTCGCGGTACCGGGCGCGTGCGCGGTAGCCGTCGCCGTACTTCGCTGTGTACAGGTTGCCGTAGGTCCCGAGGTTCAGTGAGGGCCTGGCCACGAGGTCACCGCCGTCCGTTCTGGGCGCTTCGCCGGTGTCTCTGACGATACCTTGAGCCCCACGGAAACCCCACGGAAATCATGAAAAAACTTGGTAGACGGTGATGGTCAACTGCTCGTGCTTGGGAGCAAGTTCCCCTAGTGGTAGCCTGTATCGAGGGACAGTGGTGGAGAGTGATTAATGATCACTTAGAATCCGTCGGTCGTGGGTTCGAGCCCCACCCGCCCCACCAGATGTCCGTAGCGGTCGGAGGTTTGGTGGTGTCGTCAGAACGGAGGGTGGCCGAACGGGCCCCGGTGACGCTTGACGACGTGCGCCTGCACCGCGAGGAGATCATCACTCTGGGTCATCGCTTCGGTGTCCGCAATGTGCGCGTCTTCGGTTCTGTGGCCCGCCGTGAGGCTACGGTGTCCAGCGATCTGGACCTGCTGATCGACGTCGAGCCCGGCCATGGGTACTTCGATATGGCCGCCTTCGCGTTGGCGGTGGAGGATCTGCTGGGCGTGTTCACCCGGGTCGCGACCGAAGGCGGACTCAAACTGCGTATTCGTGATCGCGTTCTCGCCGAAGCCGTACCGGTCTGAGCCTGGATGCACCGAAGAATGCGGCGGCCTTCTCGTGGGTGCCCGTAATGTCCGATAACGGATTGTAGTTGTCGGTGGGTGTGGTTGTGCTGCCGCTGACGGGTTCGGCGGTGTGTCCGGTGGTGGCTGTCGGGAGTTCGAAGGTGAGGTCCTGACCGGGTGCGTGGTGGTGCGGGGCGGGCTGGGTCAGCCGGCTCGTGTCGTGGTGGCTGGGCCGGGTGGGGGGTGGCCGGCCGTGGTGAACAGGCCGTGCCAGGGGTGCTGCGCGTGCCAGTGGGTGGGCAGGTGCAGGGTGATGTGTCCGCGGCCGTGGCGCGCGAGCCGGGCGGGGATGTTGACCAGGTGGGTGCGCAGGGTGGCGCCGCGGGCGCGGGCGTGGAACGTCGAGGCCAGGGTCCCGGCAGCGTGTAGCAGGTTGTGTGCGGTGGCGGCGAGGGTGAGCCAGGCGGCGTTCGCGGTGAACACCCCGGAGGGCAGGTGCGCCAGCGGGCCGGCGGCGAGGTCGGCGAGGACCTGTTCGATCTGGGCGTGGTCGCGGTGCTGGGCTTCGGCCTGGGCGAGCCCGAACGGGCTGTCGGTGAACACGGTGTGATAGCGCCAGGTGGGGAAAAGCTCTGCCTGGCCGGCGGTGGTGTTCTGGTCGCGGACCCGGCGCACGAGCAGGCGGCCGTGGGTGTGGTGGCGGCCGGATTCGAAAGCGGTGTAGGCGATCTCGGCGATCTCGGCGTCGGAGACCCAGGCCCGGTGGGTCTCGTCCCAGACGGCGCGGGGGTAGCGGATCGGGGTCCAGGCGTCGGGCGGGATCCCGTCGACGGTGCGGCGGATCTTCGTGTCGACGGGGGTGGTGACGGAGAACCGGGCTCCGGCGCGGCGGCAGGCCGCCACGAACGTCCCGGAGTAGTAGGCGGAGTCGGCGCGGACGATCAGGGTGCCGGTGGCGCCGGCGTGCCGGGCGGCGGTGATGGCCTCGGCGACGAACGACGCCGCGCCCCGGGCGGACCCGGCGTTCCCGCCGCGGAGCCGGGTGCCCGCCGCGGAGCCGGGTGCCCGCGATCACAGGTGCGGCCTGCGGGGTCGACAGGGTGGCGACCAGCGCGTTCAGGCCCCGGACCAGCAACGACTTTCCCGCGATCTTCGTGTGGCCGAACGCGGCGCCCTGCTTGGCGGGGCCGAACACCCGACGCTGGCTGGAATCGACATCGAGGAACGCCACCGTCTCCGCCCCCGGCAGCAGCGGTGCCCGCTGGGCCAGGGCGGTGAGGAACAGCCGGTTGACCTTGTCGAGTTGGCGGACGTTCCCCCAGTCCAACGCCCGCAGGAAGCTCCCGAGCGTGGACGGGGCCCGGACCCCGGCGAACAGTTCCTCGACCGCCCCGTTGCGGAGCAGTTCCATGTCCTCGATGCTGTCGGCCCCGGCGACCATGCCCGCGACCAGGCACCCGATCTTCACCGTGGCGTTGACACGGTTCGGGTCCACCGGCCGCAGATGCTCGTCGAGGAGCTCGGGGAGACCGGCCTGCTCCGCCAGGCGCAGCACCGGGACCAGCCCCAATGCCACTTCCACTAGTTGGATCTTGACCGGTTGTGGTGTGTCGGTTCGGGTGGATCTGCCTGGTTGACGGCATGATCGTGGGCTGTGACGGACACGGGTAGCCAGCTGACGGACTGGATCTCGCTGGGGGTCCTGACGTCGTTCGTCTCGCGGGATGCGGTTGATGAGGCGATCGATGCGACCGGGACGGGTGCCCGGCGCAGCGACACGACGATCCCGCCGCGGGTCGCGGTCTACTTCGTGATGGCGCTGGCGTTGTT
The DNA here is from genome assembly GCF_000374165.1 of Parafrankia elaeagni. Classification (GTDB taxonomy): domain Bacteria; phylum Actinomycetota; class Actinomycetes; order Frankiales; family Frankiaceae; genus Parafrankia; species Parafrankia elaeagni. Next base: position 45,537 of record NZ_KB893744.1, on the reverse strand, counting down.
CGCGGACGACGACTACGAGGCGGTCGCGCGGCGGCTCGCCGCCACGCTTGACGATCTCGACGTTGTCGGGCCGCGGTGGGAACCGACCTCGGGCGGGCTGACGAAAGCCCGCCAGCGGCTCGGTTCAGCGCCGCTGGCGGAACTGTTCTCGCAGGTCGCGGCGCCGGTCGCGGACCTCGACACGGTCGGGGCGTTCCTCGGCCCGTGGCGGCTGATGAGTATCGACGGACTGGAGTGGGACGCGCCCGCCTCGGCGGAGAACATCGCCGCGTTCGGCCTGCCCGCGGGCCGCGACGGCGCGCCCGGGGCGCTACCGAAGGTCCGCGCGGTCACCGTGTCCGAGTGCGCCTCGCACGCGCCGGTGCTGGCCGCGCTCGGCCCGGCCGGCGGCGCGAAACCCGCCAGCGAGCAGGCTCTGGCCCGCACCCTGTACCCACGGCTGGCCGAACGCTGGCTTCTGCTCGCGGACCGCAACTTCTGCTCCTGGACGGACTGGTGCACGGCCGCGGGCACCGGCGCGGCACTGCTGTGGCGGGTCAAGGCCAGCCTGCGGCTACCGCCGCTGCGCGCGTTGTCCGACGGCTCGTACCTGACGGTCCTGGTCAACCCGAAGATCACCGGGAAGGCGCGGGACGCACTCGTCGCCGCGGCCCGGGCCGGTGAGGTACTCGACCCGGCGAAAGCCCGCTACGCCCGTCTCGTCGAGTACGACGTGCCCGACCGGGACGGCGACGGGAAACACGAGATCATCGCCCTGCTCACCACGATCCTCGACCCACGCGACCGCGACCGCCCTGGCCGGGGCCTACCGGCACAGATGGGAACACGAGATCGGCAACAGGCAGCTCAAGACCTACCTACGCGGCCCGGGGAAGGTCCTGCGCTCGAAGCACCCCGACATCGTCTACCAGGAGATCTACGGCTACCTGCTCACCCACCACGCGATCAGTGCGCTGACCTGCCAGGCCGCGACCGCCGCCGGGATCGACCCCGACAGGATCAAGTTCAAGCGCGCTGTGAGGATCATCCGGGACCGGGTCGTCACCGACCCGGCTTTTTCCCCCTGACCAGCGGGCACGCACCCAGGGCGAGATCGCCACCGACATCACCCGACCGACCCGGCTCAACACCCGCCGCGAACGCACCTACCCCCGCGCCGTCCGCCGGGCGCGCCACAACCAGTACCCGGTCAAGAAACCCGGCCAGCACGGCCTCCGCCACCACACCCCGCCCACGATCAGGCTCGCCGACCCCGCGAAACCCCAGCTAGCAGCTTGATCGACTTAGCGGAAGTGGCATTGGGTCTACTGCGGAGAGCCACGTTCGTCCGCATCGTACGTAACAGCATGACTTAGGCGCCCAACTCATCTCCTCTAATACCCTCGCTGGGTATCGGCCGAATCCCGGGGGATGCAACGACAGACCCACAATGCCATTGCAGAGATACGGCGCCGGTTTCAGGCAGCTTTCCGGCGGATGTTCTGTTTCCATCCCTGGAGATTTGGGTTCAGTCAACCCAGATTTCGCCATATCACGCGGGCCCCCCGGCGCGTCGATCCGTCCGCCTGGACTCAGGCCGCCGATTTTCTGGCATGCTACTGTCCCTTATCACCTTTCGGATCAAGGTAAGCCATCAGGCCCTGGAACACTCCTCCAGTTCCTCCCGGCTCAGCCGGGGATACAATGTGGCGCACCGGGTCGCAGAAGTAGACCGGAACGCCGGTGGCGACAGGGGCGTCAGTGCCCCCGTACCCATAGCCGCCCAGCCTGCCGCGAACCGCGACGATCCCGATGCGCAGCACACCCACACTCAAGATAGTCAACGCTGTTACTGGATGTAGCCGCCGCTTATGATCTTGGTCGTCAGGAGCCTGGGGCCTGGGAGCAGATCCGTTACCGGGCACCAGCACGACCGGGGGATTCCTCCGGGTCCGGGCGCTGGTGGGCTGGTAGTCGATGACGCCGTGATGCACGGGATCGCGGACTGGGAACACGATGCCGGGCCCGGGGTGCGGTCGTCTTCCCCGTTTGGCGGGGAGCGTGGACGGCGAAGTAGGCCTTGAGATCCGCCAAGCTCACCTCGCAGGGCCACCCGACTGCCGCCCACCCCCAGCGGCGATCATTTTCGATTTTTTCGATTTGGGTTATGCTGGCGGGCGTGAAGGACGCGATGACGACACAGGCGGGTGTGGCGTTCCCGCCGCATGACCTGGGCGCGCTGCTCGACCTGGCCCGTTTCCTGGACCTCCACGCCGAGCCCGCGCTGCTGCTCGGCCCGGACGGTGAGCAGGTACCGCTGCCGGAGGAGGTCTACCGGCTGCTGGTCGAGGTCGTGAACTCGATGCGCCAGGGAAAGATCATCACGCTGGTGCCGCACACCCGGCGGCTTACCACTCAGGAGGCGGCCGACTTCCTCGGGATCAGTCGCCCGACCCTCGTCCGGCTCCTTGAGGAGGGTCAGATCCCCTTCGACCAGCCCGGCCGTCACCGCCGTGTCCTGTTCACCGACCTGCTGGCCTACCAGGAGCGGCGCCGCGCCGAACGTCGTGCCGCACTGGACCGGATGACCGAGGACGCCAGCGAGGCGGGACTCTACGACGCCAGGCCCGAGGACTACAAGGCCGCCCTCAAGGCGGCCAGGCGGCGATCCGCTGGCACGACGGCGACCTGATGCCCCCGTACACGGTCGTGCTGGACGCCTGTGTCCTCGTGCCGATCTCGCTCGCCGACACGCTTCTGCGCGCCGCGGAGAAGGGTCTCTACCGGCTGCTGTGGTCCGAGCGCATTCTCACCGAGGCCCGGCAGGCCACCGAGGAGATCCATCCGGGTGTCGACGTCGCGAAGCGCTTCGCCCACATGCGGGCAGCCTTCGACGATGCCCTCGTCGAAGGCTGGGAAGGCCTCGAGGCCGGGATCACGCTGCCCGACTCCGACGACCGCCACGTCGTCGCGACCGCCATCCGAGGCGGCGCGCACGCCATCGTCACCGCGAACCTCGTCGACTTCCCCATGTCGGCGCTCGGCCCGCTCGGCCTGCGGGCGATCCACCCGGACGACTTCCTGCTCGACCAGCTGGACTTCAGTCCACCCACCATGCTGCGTGTCATCCAGGAACAGGCCACCCACACCCGGCGGCCGCCCCTCACCCAGCAGGACCTCTCCGCCGTCCTCGGACGAGCGGGCGCCCCCCGCTTCGCCGACGAGATTCTCCGCCTCACGGCCACACCCCTCGGCGACAGCCTCTGACATGTCAAATGACAGAGAGTGAGGGATGGTGGGGCCTCGTCGCCGTTCCGGTGGTGACGGTGTGATGCCGAACTGGGCGGCACACGACGGACGGAGTGGCACGGTACGAGACGACGGAAGCCGCTGACCGGCCTGGACGGCACGACCCGGCATCCGGTGGCGCGGAACAGGACGGCTGGGGCGGCACTCATAATCCGTCGGTCGTGGGTGCGAGCCCCACCCGCCCCACCCATCCTGACCTGGTCGTTCGTGAGGGCTAAGACCCGACGAAGATCAATATCTGGCCGATGTGATGCCAAGGCGAAGCCATTGTGTCAGCAACCAAAATCCTGGGCTCGAATCCTGGTCGCGGAGCGTGACCACTGGCGTGAAGCGTTGGCGCCGAGACTGCGGTGATCCGCCACAGGCGGATCTTGAAGGTGCGACCGCACAAGAGTCACGCTCGGCCGGGTCCGTGGCTCCGCCAGGTGACGGAGAACCGGGCTCCGGCGCGGTGGCAGGCCGCCACGAACGTCCCGGAGCAGTAGGCGGAGTCGGCGCGGACGATCAGGGTGCCGGTGGCGCCGGCGTGGCGAGCGGTGGTGATGGCCTCGGCGACGAACGACGTCGCGCCCCGGGCGGACCCGGCGTTCCCGCCGCGTAGCCGGGTGCCCGCGATCACCGGTGCGGCCTGGAGGGTCGACAGGGTGGTGACCAGCGCGTTGAGGCCCCGGACCAGCAACGACTTCTCCGTGATCTTCGTGTGGCCGAACGCGGCGTCCTGCTTGGCCGGGCCGAACACCCGACGCTGGCTGGAATCGACACCGAGGAACGCCACCGTCTCCGCTCCCGGCAGCAGCGGTGCCCGCTCGGTCAGGGCGGTGGGAGACAGCCGGTTGGCCTTGTCGAGCTGGCGGACGTTTCCCCAGTCCAACGTCCGCAGGAAGCTCCCGAGTGTGGACGGGGCCCGACCCCCGCGAACAGTTCCTCGACCGCCCCGTTACCGTTCGGGTCCACCGGCCGCAGATTCTCGTCGAGGAGCTCGGACAGGCCGGCCTGCTCCGCCAGGCGCACCACCGGGACCAGCCCCGCGCAGACGATCACAGGTCAGGGTCGTCGAACCGCGCGTGCGTCCTGGACGCCGCAGGCAACAATCGCACCTGCGAAGTGCGCTCTCGATCTGGCGGACGGAAGCGTAGAGAACTCTCATCCTCCCAGCTCAGAGGGCACTTCCGCGTTCAGGAACCCCAACGGTCAGCCATAAGCGACGGTGCATCCAGGCTAAGCGATAAGCACAGGTTCGCCGAACCTCAACATCTCCCTTCGGTGCGGCTCCGGGAGGATCTTCATCGGTCGAGAACCTCCATGAGGATGCCCGTGCCGTCGGCGCCGACATCGGCCGGCAGGTTCTGCCGTCCGCTGCGTGCGCGCCAGCGGCCCACGACATCCCGCGCACGCCGAAAGGAACGGGCCAGCCGGTGATCGCTGAGCAGGCCGTACAGCTGCTGCTCGACTCCGCGCCGGACGACGAGAACCCTGCCGTCGGGAAGGGGCATGCGGTGGCTGATGCCGAAGAACTCAAGGTCGGGCCCAAGCTGGAAGGAGGACCGGATGCTGGTGAAATCCGGCGGGGGTGAGACATCATCGTCGAACGGCAGCTGACCCGATGCCGGCGGTTCAGGCCGCAGCCAGGCCGGAAAGTAGGTGTCCGCGCCGGCTCTGTCGCCGGCGTACAGCAGAGACGTGAAGGCGGAACTCCGTGCGAGCATCTGCAGTAACCACCGTCGGCGCTCTGCCGGGACCTCCAGGATGTCGGCCGCACCCCGGATCGGCCGGAGCAGCTCCTCGGAACGCCAACCGGCTTCGGCTCGTCTGCGTGCGATCTCCTCATCGGTGAGCTGCCCGCCGGACCGGTGGATGTCGGCATCCAGATAGGTGGGGTGGCGCCGGGGGAACGGAAACGGTTCCGGATCCTCCGTCACGATGTCGTCGAATTCACCTGCCGCTCCGGAGAGGAGGTTCTCGTCGCCCGGAGGATCGAAGACGTGACAGGATATTCCGGCCGTGTCCAGCTTCGTGGCGACCATGAGTCCGGGGGGTGTGCGACCGTCGATCCGAAGGGTTGACAGCTGCACGCTCGCCTTTGCGAGCTGCGCCCTGATCCTCGACATTTCGCCATGCGTGCCTTTGCATTCGAGCAGGTAGATCTTGGTGTGAAAGCGACCTGCTCGCAGTTGGGTGCCGAGCAGGATGTAGTCGGGTCTGCCGAGACTGGAGCCGGCGGAGCGCACTGAGTGACCCAGGGTGGACCCGTCGGCCAGCGCTACCTCCGCGTCCATCGCCTGGAACCGGAATCCGGGGTGGCGGCTGTTCAGCACCGCCCGGGCGACGACCATCGCGAACCCGATGCCCAGGTGCTCGGACTGCGCGGTCTTGTGGTGGTGCACCACGCGGCTGGTGTCGCCGATCGCCAGCTGCGGGAGCGTGCTGACCCCACGGGTACGGGTGGTGAGGGCGCCGCAGTAGCGGACCTGCGCCCAGTGCCGCGCCATGTCGGAGAAGGGCCCGTCGGGGTAGAAGGTGGTCGCGACGCCGAGCTCGCGCAGCACGTTCATCGGGCTCGTCCGCACCCAGGGCCGGACCCGCACCAGGCTGGGATCCTGGCGGTAGAGATACAGCGGTTTGGTTGTGGCCAGCTTTGCTGCCATCTCCGCGATAGCGGCCTGCTCGCTTGGCTCCGACAGTGTTGCCACCACGCCCGGTCTGCCCATCGCCGCGAGGACGTCGTTCATATCCACTGTCGGCTCCGGATGGTCACTGCGACCCGGCAGCTGCGCCTACGAGGACGATCAGCCCGCTGAGGACGAGGAGTGAGGAGACGGTGAGGTTTCGCATCGTGATTCGGCGGGGCGCACCGTCGAGAACAGCCTGCACCTCGCTCTCCCGCGGTGGGATGCGCATCGCCAGCGCGGCACGATGAAAGGGAGACACCTCGTTCGGCGGCCACATCACCGCGCGTAGATCCCGACGCTTGACCGGGGCGTGGCTGTTGCACCCGGTGAGCCAGCCGTTCACCCACATCTCGCAGATGCCGCCATCTGTGCGATAGGCGCGGCAGAGTGTCGGCCATCGAAACGCAAGCAGGAACGAGATGACGAAAACTGCGGCGAATACCCAGGGCCAGGCCACTCCGATCCCCAGCGCCAGCCCGCCGGAGGCAATCGCAAGATAGGCAGCCGCGTGGAGGTTCTTCCGCTCGCGCCGACTGAGACTCCGGGTGCTGCGAGCCTGCGAGCGACCGCGTGGCCGTTTCGATCGGGGCGCGGATCTACCGCGCGCTGGTCTTTTTTTCCGGCCCGACGGCCGGGAACGTCCAGCGGCCACGACGGACCTCCGGCTCAGGGGAGAAACAATGTCACTTTCTTGATCGTTGTGGCGTGTTCGGTGAACGCGCACGAGAAAGAAAACCTGCAGGCAGGCGTGACCGGCAGGGATGGCGACCAAGCTATTTTTAGCACGCGATGTGTGGTGTGTGAGGTCGAATCCGGAAGAATTCGCCGGCCGTTCTCGTCGCCCGCGGCCATCCGCCCGCCGGGTGTTCGCGGCCCTCGACGCCGACGCGCTGGTCACGGCGCTGGGAACCTGGGCGGCCGTGGCGACCAGCCCGGACACGGGGACACAGCGGCGGGTCGCCGTGGACGGCAAGACTGCGCGCGGGTCCCGCGCCAGGTCCGGACCGGCAACGCCCCAGGTCATGGCCAGTCCGCACAACCTCGCGATCACGGTTCTGCGCCTGACCGGCGTCACGAACATCGCTGCGGGAATCCGCTGTCAGGCCCGCCTGGCCGGAGCTGGTCCTTCCCGTCCCGATTCGGCGTGCCTGGGAAAGAGTCACCTTCAGGTGACATGATCGGAACCCTCGGCCGGTTCACCGGCGACGACCTGGGGCTTCCTCAGAGGCTCGGTTGGAGCAGGTGTGCCAGGCTGCGTGGGTTCGTCCAGAAGCTGGGCGGTGGGGATGCAAGGGCGGGCGGCTGGTGGTGTACGCCGCGCCATTGCTGCTCCCGACTGTGCTCAGAGCGGAGGGTGCCGGCCTGACTCGCGGACCACTCCGGACCTGTGGGGAGAGATCCGCGACGAGGCTGCGGACCTGGCCGGGTCGCGCAGATCGACGTAGGACTGCCGGCCCTGGTCCATCAGCATCAGCCAGCCGCCGGGACGGTCATCGTCGGCCAGCAGTTCGAGCCGCGGTCCGTTCTCGCCGCCCCTTCGCTCACCGTGAATGTTCCTTACCGGCTGGGCGGTGCGCGGGGCCCGGCCCCGGCCGCCAGCTTCACCGGGCTGCCGCGCGGGAACCGTATCCTCAGGTGTGACCGAGTCCGAAGACCAGCAGACGTTCCAAGACCTCGGGCTTGGCACCGCAGTCCTGCGAGCCCTCACCGAACTCGGCTACGAGGTGCCGTCGCCGATCCAGATCGGCACGATCCCCGCCCTGCTCGCGGGCCGCGACGTCGTCGGCCTCGCCCAGACCGGGACCGGCAAGACCGCCGCGTTCGCTCTCCCAATCCTGTCCAGGATCGACGTGCGCAGCACCTCCACCCAGGCGCTTGTGCTCGCCCCGACCCGGGAACTGGTCCTGCAGGTCGCCGAGGCGTTCGGCCGGTATGCCCACCACCTCACCGGCCTGCATGTGCTGCCCGTCTACGGAGGGCAGGCCTACGCTCCCCAGTTGGCCGGGATCCGCCGTGGCGCGCAGGTCATCGTCGGCACTCCCGGGCGGGTTATCGACCACCTGGAACGCGGGACGCTCAGTCTGGGCGGCCTGCGCATGCTGGTCCTCGATGAGGCCGACGAGATGCTCCGGATGGGCTTCCAGGAGGAGGTCGACCATATCCTCGCCGCCACCCCCGATGCCAAGCAGGTCGCGTTGTTCTCCGCGACGATGCCCGCGCCGATCCGCCGCATCTCCCGGCAGTACCTGCGTGACCCGGTTGAGATCACCGTCAGGGCGCGGACCGTCACGGCCGCGAATACCCGGCAGCGGTTCCTGACCGTCGCCGGGCCGCGCAAGATGGACGCGCTCACCCGGGTCCTCGAAGTCGAGCCGTTCGAAGCGATGATCATTTTTGTGCGGACGAAGTCGGCAACCGAGGACGTCGCCGAGCGGCTGCGCAGCCGCGGGTTCGCCACCGAGGCGATCAACGGCGACCTCAGCCAGCCGCAGCGGGAGAAGCTCATCGCCCAGCTCCGCGACGGCACTCTCGACCTGCTCGTCGCCACGGACGTCGCCGCCCGCGGCCTCGACGTCGAACGGGTCACCCACGTCGTCAACTACGACATCCCCACCGACCCGGAGTCGTACGTCCACCGCATCGGCCGTACCGGCCGCGCCGGGCGCAGCGGTGAGGCGCTGCTGCTCGTCACCCCCAGGGAAAAGGGCCTGCTCGCCGCGATCGAGAGGGCGACCCGCCAGCCGCTCGCCGAGATGGAACTGCCCACCGCGGAGGATGTGAACGCCCAGCGGGTCGCGAAGTTCCACGACGCGATCACCGCCGCGCTCGACGCGCCAGCCCACGCCGTCTTCAGAGACCTGGTCCTTGGCTACACCCACGAGCACGACGTTCCGCTCGCCGACATCGCCGCGGCGCTGGCCGTGATGACCCGCCATGAACAGCAGGAGTTCCTCCTCCCGCTGGACATCGCCCCGCCTGCCCGCGACAGGCCCGCCCGCGACAGGCCCGCCCGCGGCGCGGGCGGGCCGCGGCCGGCCTATGCCACCTACCGGATCGGGGTCGGGCATCGCCAGCGGGTCACCCCGGGCCAGATCGTCGGGGCGCTCGCCAACGAGGGCGGCCTGGACCGGGCGGATTTCGGACGGATCGACATCCGGGCCGACTACAGCCTCGTCGAACTTCCCGCCGACCTGCCCAGGGACACCCGGCAGGCATTGACCCGCACCCGCATCGCGGGCCAGCCCCTCAACCTGCGCGCCGAAGGGCCAAGCCGGGAATCCGGCGCGCGGCTCGGCGTCAGCCGCCGAGGAAAACCCGCCCCTTCCGCCCGCAGGACGCGCCGCCCCGTCTGACGCGGGGCCTTCCTCTGCACCTCGTGGGCGACAGCGATACTCGACACCGTCGCCCGCCCGATGTGGTTGTCGGGGATCAAAAACGCGTCGGCGGCGGGGCTCAGGACGCCGAGCAGATGACCCGCCCGCCCAGGCCCACCAACCCGCGCGAGCGCGTCCTTGTCGCCGCGACAACGATCCGGGTCACACTCGCCGCCTGGCCCTGGGTCGTCGAGGTGCTCATCCGCGACGACAAGGTCGGCCAGGCGGGAGCCACCGCCGCACTGCCGTGGCCGACACCGGCCCAAGGATTTCAGCCCCAGGGGTCAGTGGGGGGTGGCCGGCTCCCCGGCATCGCCCGCCGCCGTGGTCGCCTGGGCGCCCTGCGACCGGATGCGGGGGCGCCACTGCTCACGCCACGCGTCCACGGTCGAGGCGCGCCAGCGCGGGCGGCGCCGGTTCGCGGGCCGGTCGAGGTCAGGGTCGTCGGGCGGTGGCGCGGTTCCGTCCGCGACGTAGGCGCGCCAGGACGAGGGGGTCAGGCACAGGCGACTGGCCACCTCGGTCACGTACATCAGCGGGTCGGTGTCCATCTGGCCATGGTGCCCGTGAGGACTGTCCGACATCGAACGCTCCCCCCACCTATCGGGATCCGGTCGGCTCCGCGGGTGCGCTGGAGGGCGACTGGGCGATGGTGGAAGACGAGGCCAGCACGGCGGGGGTGGCCTCCGAGCAGATCACTGCGATTCGCGCCGAATGGTGTACCACCGGACCGGTTCGGCGAGAACCGCCTTCGCGCTGGGCAGGTCGGCCAGGCGGGTGGCGAGGGTGGCTTCGGCCAGGCGTGGGGGTAGGGCCGCGTTGAACTTCAGGCCGGCCAGGGCCTGTTCGTCCACGTGGGGCAGACAGAGCCGCTTTTCCAGATCCGGAGTGGCGGCCTTCCACATAGCCGGGGTCAGGTCAGAACGTAGCCGGATGAATGCTTCGTCGGCGTTCTGACGGGGGTCGGCGAGATCGCCGAGGGAGGCGGTGAGGGTGCGGTTGGCGAGGTGGCCGGCCCACGTCCACCAGCGGACGTCGGCTTCCGCCTCACGCACGATCATGGTGCCGGCGGGGTGGACGAGGTCGGTGTGCTTCTCGCGGATCTCGGTCAGGCGGGTGGCGGCGCGTGTGGTCGTGGCGACCTGGGGGTCGGCTCCGAGGAGGACGTCGCGGATGGCTCTGACCATGGTGAAGGACAGCGGGGGAAGGGCGCTGGTCCAGCGGGCGCGGCCCCCGCTGTCGGCGGGTTCGACGAAGCAGCGGCGGCGTTTCCAGTCGGTGTGGGTGACACGCCAGCTGCGGCCGGCGAGCAGGAGCAGCCGTGGGCCTTCGACCGGGTCGCAGAGGAGCATCGGGTCGGTGCGGCCGATCTCGGTGCGGCCGGAGAGGACGGTGAACTCGGGCGCCGCGGTGAAGACGGCGGTCAGTTCGGAGAAGTGCCGGTGGCCGAAACGGCGTTCGGCTTCCGGGCCGACGAAAAGCATGCCGCCGTCGGAGTCGAGGAATCCCAGGCGGAGGAGGTGACGGACGATCGGTTCGGCGGACTGGTCGAAGGGCGCCAGGCCGTTCCACTCGTCGGCCCAGAGCCGGTCACCGACTTTGTTCTCCTGAAGGCAGTAGGCGAGCAGTTGCTGGGCGACGATGTGCCGTGGCTCGGGTGGGGCGACGACCGGTTCGACCCAGCCTCGTCCCCACAGCAGCAGCAGGCCGGCGGCCTGGACGAGCGCGTCCTCGGTGAGGGTCAGGAACAGGCAGTTGCGGACGGTTCCCGGCCGGCGCCCCGTCCGGCCGAGGCGTTGGAGGAACGACGCGACCGAGCCGGGGGCGTTCACCTGGATCACGCGGTCGAGGTCGCCGACGTCGATGCCCAGTTCCAGCGTGCTGGTAGCGACGATCACGCAGTCGCGAGCCTGGGCGAACGCCTCTTCGGAGCGGCGCCGCTCGTCGAGCGACAGGGACGCGTGGGAGAGAAACGTGGTCACGCCGCGGGCACGCAGTTCGCTGCCGAGCTGTTCGACGAGCTGCTTCGAGTCGCAGAAGACGAGCCGTTTCTCGCCCGGGTGCAGCGTGGCGAGTACCTTCGCCGCGTTCGGCACCGAGCCGACGTAGTCAAGCGCGATCTCGCCCGGCGGCGGGCCGGCCGCCGACGCGGTTGCGACCGCCGGCACGGCAGGTGCGACCGGCATGTCGGGCGCGACCACAAGACCGGGCCGGCGGCCGGCGCCGGAGCCCTGGAGCCAGCGGAGCAGGTCGGCCGGGTTGCCGACCGTCGCGGACAGTCCCACGATCTGCAGCTCGGGCCGGACCGCGCCCGCGCCGGCCGCTTCGGCTGCTTCGGCGGTGATGATCCGTCGCAACCGTTCCAGCACGGCCAGCAGGTGCCAGCCCCGGTCGTCACCCGCGAAGACGTGCACCTCGTCGACGATCACAGCCCGTACGCCGGCGAAGAAGCCGCGATGGTCGGTGCGGACGCTGACCAGCATCGCTTCGAGCGACTCGGGTGTGGTGAGCAGGACGTCCGGCCGTTCGCGACGGATCCGCTCCCGTCTGCTGGTCGTCACGTCCCCGTGCCAGACGGCGGCCTGGCGCCCGAGCCAGCCGGTGTACGTCTCCAGCCGGGGAGCCAGATTGTTCAGCAGCGCCTTGAGCGGACAGACGTAGAGAACGGACGTGCCCTGCCAGTTCTCGGACGCCATCCGCGACAGCGTCGGGAACATCGCCGCCTCGGTCTTCCCCCCGGCCGTCGGCGCCAGCAGCAACGCATCCGACCCACCGAGCAGCGGCGCCACCGCAGCCTCCTGCAACGGCCGCAACCCGGGCCACTGCAACGAGTTCACGATGTGGTGCAGCACCACCGGATGCAGCAGGTCCGGTGCGTCGAGTGGTGCCGTGTCCGGTGGTGCCACGTCCGGCCGGTCCGCCATTACAGGTCCAGGTCGATATCGTCGGCGGATATGGCAGATGTGGCGGATGTGGCGGATGCGGCGGCTCGTCCAGCGAAATTGCGCTCCAGGTCCGTCATCTCGGCAGTGGTGAGCGTCAGCGGGTAGTCCCGGCGCGGGTCGAAGTCGGCGTGCTGGTCGACGCGGTCGAGAACGTCGGCGACGAGCTTCTTCAGGAACAGCCGTGGCGCGACGCCGACCTTGCCACCGAGCCGACCCGCGACCGCGCCGGCCAGCTCGGCGAGATAGGCGTCATCGGCCAGCCTTTCGATCCGGGCCGCGGCCTCGAGTGAGGCGCCGCCGGCGAACAGCCCCCGGACCCGCGCTCCGAGCTCGATGAGCGACGCCTCGGTGAAGCCGGTGAGCCGGAGCTGCACCGCCCGCGGATTGTCGAACCGTGCGTCGGTCGAGAAGTCGGTCGCCAGCCGCTGCGCGAGCGGCGCGAGCCGCTGCACCCCCTGTGGCCCGTCGTAGAACGCGGGTGTTCCGGTGATCACGATATGCAGCCCAGGGAATCGGCCGCCCTGCACCTCGTCAATGAGCTGGCGCAGTGAGTTCAGCGCCTTGTCTCGTGCGTCGGAGCGGACTCGCTGCAGCGTCTCGACTTCGTCCAGCACGACGAGCAGCCCCTTGTACCCGCTGTCGCGCAGCACGACGAGTAGTCCCTGCAGGAAGCCCAGCGCCCCGAAATGGTCCAGGTCGCCACGGACACCGGCGGCCCGGCGGGCGCTGGCGGCGACGTGCGGCTGCCCGCCGAGCCAGGCAAGCAGCGCCGACGCGGTCGCCTCGTCACCGGCCACGATCGCGGACCGGTAGCCACGCAGCGCGGCGGCGAACGCCGGCGCTGTTCGACCGACGTCGAGCAGCCGCCGGTCGAACAGCTCGCCCACCGCCTTCTCCAACGTGGCCGGGTCGTTGCCTGCCGCGGCATCGGCGGCGAGGACGTCCTCCTCCAGCGCATAGAACCAGCCATCGACGACGTTGCGCAGCGCGCTCGGCGGAAAGGTCGACGTGGCGAGCCGCTCGGTGAGCCGCCGGTAGACCGTTTCCAGCTTGTGCAGCGGCGTCTCGTTCTCCGAGATCTGTACCTCGGCCGTCGCCAGCCCCGCCCTTTTCGCCCGCTCGGCCAGCCACCGGGTGAAGAACGTCTTTCCCGACCCGTACTCGCCCCGCACCGCCTTGAACACCGACCCGCCCGACGCGACCGCGGCCAGGTCCTCGCCCACGGAACGCTCGAACCTGTCCAGCCCCACAGCCAGCAGATCCAGCCCCGCGGCCGGCACCGCCCCACGCCGCAGGGCGTCCAGGACGTCGCGTCGCCGCGCGGCGCTGACGGCGGCGCCGGTCACCCGAGCGGCCCGAACTGCTGGCCCAGCAGGTCCACGTTGAGCCGCAGTGTGTGCCCGTCGTCGAGCGGCTCCAGCACCGGGTAGTTGTCGACGTTGAAGACTCGCTGCAGGTTGACGGCGAAGCCGGCGGCCCGATGCGCCAGCTCCCCGGCCCGCTCGGCGACGACGCTGGTCGCCAGCGTGCCACCCGCGTCGAGCAGCGCTCGCACCGCCGCCTCGACCTTCTCGACCGGCACCCGCCGCGCCAGGCCACCGAGCTGGGACCGGAACAGCTCGCTGGCCAGCAGCGCGGCGACGAGCACGTCGACACCCGTCGTCGGCGCGGCCTCGGCGGGCACTGGCGACGCGGCCGATGCAGCCGACATGGCCGGGGCCGCCTCCTCCGGCAGGTCGAACAGCGCGGGACCGGCCTGCGCCTCCGCAGCCTTGTGCCGTTTGCGCGATTGTGTCGTCGGCACGGCGACGGGAGCGGCCTCGCCACGGTGCCGACCGACGAGCACGGTGTCGCCGCCGCCGAGCCCGGCGAGCAGGTCCTGCTGCTCCAGCGACCACCAGCGGGGCCGCTGGTCGGGTAGCAGCCGCCAGCCTGCCGGCACATTGCGGCTCGTCGACGCCGCCGACAGGCGGAACGGCAGGAACGCCAACACGGGCACGGTCACCTCCGCCGCCGCCGCGCCGCCGTGGTAGCCGCCCTTGCGGCCCCGGTAGTGCAGCTCCGAGTCCCAGAGCGCGACGATCCGCGCGCCGGGCACGAGCACCCGCGGCCCGGTGAGTGTGACCTCGCCGTCACGAAGATCCGTGGAGACACCGTCAACCGGGATGCGGTGCCGAGCCGAGATGGCGTCCTCGGCGGCCACTGCCGACGCGCCGTGGTCGAGAACGTGGCCGTGGTCGCTGGTGAGGATCACGGCCCGGTCGGCGGTCTGCGCGTAGCGCAGGATGGTGCGCAGCTTGCCGACGTCGGCGAGGCTCCAGCCGCCGTCGTCGCGCTGCCGGCCGGAGTCCAGCAGATCGTCGATGGTGTTGATGACGACGGCGACGAGCGGGGTGTTCGAGGTCAGCTCGTCGCTGAGCTCCCGGTCGAGCGCGGAGCCCGGCGTGCCGTCGAGGTCGGCGTGGTGGAACAACCGGACCGCGCGCCGCTGCCAGCGCGGGTGAGCCTCGAACTCGCTTTTCTCCTTCGCCTTGTCGCCCGTCAGGAGACGGCCGGCGAGCAGCGAGGCACGCGACCTGTCCGTCACCGTCGGCAGGACGGCCAGTGCGGCCCGCCGCCGGGCGGCGCCAGCGCTGGTGCCGCCCGCGCTGGTGCCGCCCGCACTGTCGCCGCCCGCGCTGGCGCCGAGCGGGTCACATTCCTCCCACCGCTCGCCTCGCAGCGCGGCGGCGAGCTGGATGGCGACGGCGGCGCTCATCCCGTCGAGCACGACGAGCAGGGCCTTGCCCCGGGCCCTGATGACTGGGGCGACCACGCGGTCGAGGACCTCCTCGATGCCCAGCGGCGCGCCCTCGGCCTCGCTGGGCAGGCTGCCGGTCGTCGTCCAGTCCGCAAGCAGCCGGGCGAACCGGGCGTCGAGGGCATGCCGCCGCCGGATCGCGGCCCGGTACAGGTCGCCGTAGACGGCGCCGACCGTGGGCGACGGGTCGCCGACGGCGAGCTGCCCGAGCGCGACGTCAGCCCAGGCCGCATCGTCGAGATAGCCCTCGAGCGCGGCAGCGAGCGTGCCCGGCCCGTCCACCGGCCGACCGGCGAGCCAGCCGGCGACGCGGGCCGCCATCTCGGCCCGCTCGACCTGCCCGGCCTCGAGACCGGCGAGCAGATGCGCCCGCAGGACGTCGACGGCGGCCGCGACCTCACGGGCCGAGGCCCGCAGGAACGTGTGGTGCACGCCGGAGCCGGCCGCGGCCAGGAAACCACGCAGTGTCGCGGCGACGGCGGACAGCCGGCCGTCGAACCCGGCCCGCAGGATGTCGCTGGTCGCGCCGGCAGCCCGCGCGTCGAGCTCGTCGAGCAGCCGGTCGGCGGTGTCGAGCAGCCCCGGCAGGTCGTCCGGCGTGTTCATCCCGGTGCGGACGGCCTCACGGACCGCGTCGGCGAACCGGCGCATGGTCTCGTCGTTGAGCTGGGTGTCGCCGAAGTAGCGTTCCACCCGGCCCTTCGCCCGTTCGACGGCCGCGGCGTCCAGGCTGGGGGAGCGGCCGTCCTTCCCGGGCCACAGGCAGTCGCAGACCAGGCCGAGGGCCAGCGAACGCTCGCCGTTGCCGGCGGCGACCAGCGTGGTCAACGCGAGTCCCGCGTGCCCGGTCCGCTCCCGCAGGAACGCGGTGATGCCGGCGCGCTCGTCGTCGCCGAGCCGACGGAAGGCCTCGGTCGCCCCGGGAACCGTCGTCCAGCGCAGCAGCGTGGCGATGTCCAGGTCGGCGGCACCGAGGCCCAGCTCGGTCAGGCCGAGCCGGACGGCGGTCAGCTCCGCCAGCGCGTCCTCGAGGCTGAGGACACCGCCTGGCCGGCGCGGCCAGCCAGCCGGCGGACGTGCCTCCAGCAGTGCCTTGGCCATCCAGCGGTAGGCATGTGTGCGCAGCCGTGGGTCGAGCTGGGCGGCGCCGAAGTCCTCCGCGACCGCGGCCCACGGCTCGATCACGTCGACGCGTTGACGGTGGACCTGGGCGAGCACGGTGTCGCCCAGGGTCTCCTCGTCGGCGTCGGTGAGCAGCACGAGCCAGCCCTCGGGCACCGGCTCCCGCCCCCAGCGCGCGACCTCCTCGAGCACGCCGAGCGGCGAGACGCAGGCCACGACCCGCACCGTCCTGCCGCCGACCAGCAGCTCACCGGGACCGGGCCACTCGGGCTGTGCCCGCACCAGCAGGATCCGCGCACGC
Organism: Parafrankia elaeagni; assembly: GCF_000374165.1. Lineage (GTDB taxonomy): Bacteria > Actinomycetota > Actinomycetes > Frankiales > Frankiaceae > Parafrankia > Parafrankia elaeagni. The sequence continues at coordinate 29,038 of NZ_KB893744.1, read as the reverse complement.
CTGCCGGTGCCGGCCGACCCGCGCAACAGCCGGGCGACCCGGCCGACCAGCATCGCGTTGGTGACCAGCGGCGCGGGCGTGCCAGAGCCCGTTGGGCCGGCCGCGGGTGACAGGACGCTCACCGTGCCGGCCGCCAGATGATCTCGACCTCGCCGGGCTGGTCACCGACATATTCACGGACCTCGGTGACTGCCTGCTCCAGCTCGGCCGGCCGCACGCGCCACTGCCGCTGGGCCGGAGGACTGGTTCCCTGCCCGGGATCCGCCGGGCCGTTCCCGCCGATCACCACCGGCTGCTCGCTGGGCGGGGATGGAGTCGGGTCGGTGGGCCGCGGGTCGGTGGGTGGCGCGCTGACGGCCCGGCGGATGAGCTGGGCCGCCCTGGCCCGGGAGCTGGTCAGCACGTCGGCGAGCGGGGTCGTCAGCTCCTCGGCGGCGCCTGCCTTCCGGATGCGCCCGAGGATCTCCTGGGCCTCCGTCCGGTAGGGCTCCGGCAAGGTGGCGATCATGCCGAACATCTCGCCCCACGGGGCGGACGTGACAGCGCCGGCGACGGCCGCGGCGCGGCTGATGCTGCGCGCCAACCGCTCCGCCGGACCCGCGAGATCGGCATGCGCCAGCCGCGTGACGATCTCCGTGCCGGCCTTCGGGCCGTCCAGCGCCGCAACCAGGTCGTGGGCGGCCCGGGCGGTCCGAAGACGTCCCGCGGTGGCTCCGGCGGGCTCCAGGGCACACCCGGTCCGTGGGTCGAGACCGAGATCGGCGGCGTGTGCCTCCAGCGCGGTCACCAGGTCCCGCGTCGCCGTGAAATGGTCCTGGGCCTTCTTCGTCAGCTCCTCGGCGAAGGTGCGGATCAGCCGGCCGCGCCGCAGCGGCGGCGGCTGCACTCCGAAGAGGGCCTGAGCCCGCTGGCCGGCGGCGGCCCAGTCCTCGGGGCTGGGCAGCGGCTGCTCGCGCAGCGTCATGTCCCTGATCCCGGCCGTCAGCTCGGGCGGGGCGGGCAGGATCCCGCCGTACCTGTACCAGGCGCGGTCGGTCTGCTCGGCGAACGCGTTGACGATCAGCGCGGCGACCGGGCTGTCCAGGCCGCGCGGCCTCGGCTCGTCGATCCACGTCAGCAGGTCGGCCACCCGCAGCTCGCCTTCCGCACCGCCGGAGCCGGAGCCGTCGCCGGAGCCGCCGCCGGGACCGCTGGCCGCGGCCTGCGCCGCCTTCCGGGTGAAGTGGTCGACCCACTCCCGGCCGAGCTCGAAACGCGCCTCGTGCATGATCCCGAGGCCGAGCGCCGGCGCTATCCGCCGCATCGGCGCCCGGTCGCTGCGGATGACCTCGACCGAGTTGCCGTTGGCCTCGGCCGCCTTCGCCACGTAGGAGAGGACGAGCTTGTAGTCGGCCGGCCTGGCGGGGTGGCCGGTCTGGTCGGGGTCGAGGTCGGGATGGCCGGGGAACTGGTCGGCCAGCAGGTCCCCGACGAGCCGCCGCGCGGCTTCCCGGAACGTCGCCCCGAAGGCCAGCGTGGGGGTGAGCCCCGGCCACAGGGTGCGCAGCCAGTCCGAGTAGTCGCTGGCGTCCTGCTCCTCGCGCTTCGCCAGCCCGTAGGCCATCCGCAGCAGGGTGCGGGTCTTCGTCAGCAGCGCGTCGTACCGGCTCTTCAGCACGCCGCGGGCGCGCTGCCGGTCGTCGGCGCTCAGGTGCTGGGCGTGGCTGTCGAACCGGTTCCGGTTGAGCAGGTGGTCGAGCCGGACGAGCATCCCGAGATCCGCGAGCCGGGTGGCGGTCAGGTCCGCCGGGATCCAGCAGACCGTCCGGTGCGGCGCCCCACCGCCACGCAGCCGTTCGACCCGGGCCCGCGCGTCCACCGGCGGCCTGCCGGCGTCGTCGAACGGATAGTCGATCACCAGCCGCCAGGACTCCGGATCCGCCGGTTCCAGCTGGTCGTCACGCAGGTCCGCGCCACGCAGCGAGCCGAAGACGACCTCGGCGGAGCGCCTGGAGCCCCGCCACACCAGGTCGAGGCGGTCGCCGTAGGCATCGTCGGTGACGGTGACGCCCAGCTCCTCGACGAGCAGCTTCCTGACCAGGGCGCGGCGGTTGCCGCCGCTGTCGTAGGCGGTCGTCTGGCTGAGAATGCCGTCGATCTCGACGTCGACCAGCTCCAGGCCGACGCCCGGATCACCGCCCTCGACCGGCAGGAACTTGACCTCGCCGAACTGGCCGGCCCAGCGCTCGACCTTCTTCCCGACGATGCCGAACTCGCCGCCCGGGATCGGGCTCGTGATGCTGCCGTGGTTGAGCGCGGAGAGCCGCCGCGGCGTCAGGTTGCGCAGGGCCGGCACACTCGGCGCCAGTGCGGAGAGCAGCAGCGTCTTCACCAGCCGGTCGTCGGCGGTGAACCGGCGGACCTTGACGGCCAGCTCCCCGTCGACGGCGGCGCCGGTCGACTGGGCGCGGCGCACCCGGGCGAGGATGTCCTCGTCGAGGCCCTCCGTGTCAAGCAGGTAGGGGCGCAGCTTGCGGTTGTAGAGCCGCTGCGCCGCCTCGAACTCGACCTTGAGCACGTCGGTGAACGGGGCGTCTCCGCCCCGGGTGATGACGTCCCACAGATCGCCCAGCGGGATGACCTGGCCCAGGCGCAGCTCGTCCCGCTGCGCGACGAGCAGCTGGCGCATGAGCTTGAGTGCGGTCCGGTTGCGCTGCAGGGCGGAGGAGACGTGGACGAGGGTCTCCATGAACGCCGGGCTGAACGGGTAGGAGAGCCTGAACGCGTCCCGGTCGGCGCCGAGCTGGGCGCTGCCGCCGAGCATCGTGTCCCACACCTCGGCGCGGACCTTCGCCGTCGTCTCGAACGCCTTCTCGATCCGGGCCGCCGCGGCGGTGTCCTTCGCGCGCAGGAGCCGCCGGTTGGCGATCAGCGGCAGGTTCCGGTCCTCAAGGATGATCTTGTCGAACCGGCCGTCGGCCAGGGTGAGCACGTCGAGGAAGCTCAGCCGGACGTCGCCGGCGATCGACTCGCCGACCAGTTCCCGCAGGTCACGCTGCCGGGCGATGAAGCTGACCACCGGGATGGGCCGGGCGCCGAGCCCGCCCTCGACGAAGTTCGTGACCTTCTGGACCTCCCGGGAGACGAACGCCTGGTCACCCATGTTGTTCGCGAGCCAGAGAATCAGCTCGTCGAGGAACAGGATGACCGCGTCGTAGCCCAGGCCCTTCGCGTGCCGGGCGATCTCGCTCAGGCCCTGGTCGAGGGAGATGAAGCCCTCGGCGTCCTCGCGCAGGTCACGGTAGGTGTTCGGGAACCAGGTCGAGAGCAGGTCGGAGGTGAGCCGGCGCCGCGCCGCCGCGTCCGCGCCGGTCGGGGCCAGCGCCGCGTCCAGCTCGGCGGCCGTCCAGGAGGCGTCATCGCCCCACTCGTCCTCCTCGGCATCCTCGCCTCCGCCCGAGCCCGCGCGGTTCAGCTCCTCCAGGAAGGCCGCGTCGCCGACCTTCGCGCGCAGGCCACGTGCCTCGTCGAGCAGCGCCTCGGCCCGGTGCACCGCCGGGATCGGTGCCTCGGGGTGCAGCGCGCGCAGGCGGTCGGCGTAGCCACCCAGGACCCGCTGCTCGATCGACTTCGCACCCAGCATGTGGAACGGGACGAGCAGGAACTTCTTGCCGGCCAGGTCGCCGTCGTGCTTGCCGAGCACGGCGGCCAGGTCGTCGAGCGCCCGCGCGGCGGGCTCGCCACGCAGCAGCGCGTGCAGCACCGCCATGAAGTGCGACTTGCCGGAGCCGAACGAGCCGTGCAGATAGACGCCCTTGGACGCGCCGGTGCCCACCGCCTGCGCGATCAGGCCGAGCGCCTCGTCGAAGTTGTGCACGAGCCGGTCGGTCAGCACGTAGTCGCGCATCGTCGCGGCCGCGTCGGCGACACCCTCGGTGAGCTTGAGGACGAAGTCGCTGTCCGACGTCCGCTCCGGGATGTCGATGACGTCGCGCAGCAACGGCTGAGACGACGGGCTGGTCATACGGCCCCCCGGGCTTGGTCGTGCGAGTACTGGTGCGGCTTTGCCTGCGCGACAGCCAAACATACCGTGATGTGTCGCAGGCTACCTTCACCGGCCGACGCTCCATCGGTGCTTGGCTTGCCCGGATCGACCACGCCCGCTAGTTTCACCTGTGACACCTGTGACACCTGGGTCATCTGTGATGCTTGGAGGGCGGCGTGATCGAGCACCTTGCGACCGCGGAGATCTCGGCTGAGCAGCTGGACGAACTCGAGCACTTCGCTCGAGATACCGCCGGCCCGCAGCTACGTGACCTGCTGCTCGGTCTCAGTCGCTACATCCGTGACGGGGCGACGATCACCGCGACCAGCGACGCCGCCTCCCTGACACCCAGCCAGGCGGCCGAGCGGCTCGGGATGAGCCGTACCCACCTCTACAAGCTCCTCGACCGCGGCGAGATCCCCTCCCACCGCGTCGGCCGCGACCGCCGCATCCCGCTGCGCGACCTCGCCCGCTTCGAGGCTGAGCGCCAGCATGATCGCCGCGAGCTCGCCGAACGATTCGCCACCCAGCACCGCACCCGCGCCGACGCGATCGATGAGATCGCCGACCCGCTCTGAATCTCCGCTCAGGCCCGCAGCCACCTGACCCGGAGCTGGTTCCGTGTGAGCCAAGCCGGTAGTGTCCGAGTCGTCACTGATTGGTAATGTGCCCGCTGTCGAGGGGAGAGTGATGGCGCAGTCGATCCCCGCGCTCGTCGAACCCTCGGTTCTGCGGTGGGCTCGTCTTTCGATCGGGCTGACACCGACTGCGGCCGCACGCCGGATCGCCGTTCCGGACGGGCGCGTCGACGAGTGGGAAGCCGGCACCGCGCAGCCCACGATCGCGCAGCTGCGCGCGGCTGCGGTCGCCTACAAGCGCCCGTTGGGCGTCTTCTTCCTGCCGGAGCCGCCTCGCTCGTTCGACGCGATGCGCGACTTTCGGCGCCTCGACGCCGGAGCGGACCGGGAATGGTCACCCGAGCTGCACGCGGAGTACCGGCGAGCGCTTGCCCAGCGGGAGCACGCGCTGGAACTTGCTGAGCTCGACGAGCGACCGCCGCCCACGGTCTGGAGCACGACCGTCGTTACCGAGGATGACGACGAGGAGAGGGTCGGCGCCTTCGCTCGCCACGTCCTGACGACGACCCAGCCCGCTCCGCCGCCCGTGACCGGCACGGAGTACGACGCCCTCAACTACTGGACGGCAGCCGCGGAGGACGCCGGCATCCTCGTCATGTCGACATCGCAGGGCCGAGTACTGACCCAGGAGATGAGGGCGTTTTCGCTCTACTTCGACCAGTACCCGGTCATCATGGTCAACGGAAGCGACGCACCCCGCGGCCGGCTGTTCTCTCTGCTGCACGAGTACGCGCACCTGCTTCTGCACACCGGCGGGCTGTGTGACACGGTCACCAGCCAGCGTGAGACGACAGCCGACCGGCGGCTGGAAGCACGGTGCAACGCGGTGGCGGCCGCGGCCCTGATGCCGGCCGAGGCCGTGATCGCCTGGCTGGAGTCGACAGGCCACGGCGAGGTGGACGAACGGTGGAGCTACGCGGCCCTGCGGGGGGCCGCTGCCCCGTTCGGGGTGAGTGCCGAGGCATTCCTCCGGCGGTTGGTCACCCTCGGCCGCGCTAGCAGGGAACTCTACGACGCCCGGCGGCCGCAGTTCGTCGCCGCGTACGAGGCGGACTCCGACCGCAGCCGGGGCGGTGGCAACTGGTACCGGAACACCGCGCGCGACCTGGGGAAAGGCTACGTGCGCCGAGTGGCGGATGCACACCGCCGGCGCGTCATCGACAGCTACACGGCCGCCACCTATCTCAACGCGAAGGTAGGCCAGATCTCGAAACTGGCAGAGGAGGCGGCAGTCCGGCTGCCGGCATGACGGATGTCATTTTATTCGTTCGACACCAGCGCGCTGATCAACGGGCGACGCGACCTGCTTCCTCCCGCGGTCTTCCCGTCGCTCTGGCGCAATGTCGAGGAAATGATCGCAGTCGGTGACATCCGGGCAGTCGATGTCGTCAGGGACGAGCTGGCCAAGCGCGACGACGAGGTGAACGCGTGGGCCAACCTCCAGAGCGACCTGTTCGTCGCGCTCGGCCTCGAGATCCAGCAGGCGACGAAGACGGTACTCGCCTCGCATCCCAAGATGATGGGAAGATGAGAGCCGTCAGCCGTCGGCGGGAAACGCCCAGAGATCTGACTCGTTCGGATCCAGGGCGAGGCCCACATTACCGTTCACGATGAAAGGCGCGGCTCCCGGTGCGGTGGCTCGGTCCGCACCGGTCCGGGCGTCGAGGATGACGGGGCCGCTCTGCGTCGTTCCGTAGACTGCGCCGTGCCAGGCGCTGGTGATGGTGGGTGCGACCCGATTCGCATCGTTGTCGGGAAGGGTCCACAGCCAGTCGCCCGTCGTGGTGTCGAATGCGGCGGCCCATGGACGACTGAAGCTACTCTGATGGCAGACGGTCACCGAAGCACCGTCATACTGGCAGGTGATGCCGTTGTAACTGCCGCTTCCGCTGTCCTTCACCGTCCCGGTGGCGGCATCCAACAGACTGAGGAAGTTCTGGCTTCCCAGCGTCTGCCCATAGGCGACGACGAGCGATGGGCCGCCGGGAAAGATGCTGACGTTGTGCGCGCTCTCGGTGTTCGTCCAACGAACGCCGCCGTCGGGCAGAGACAGCCCGGAAACCTTGGCCGGAAAGGACGCTGACGGGACCTCACCGACCGCGGTGTCGCCGGCGACGACGCGTGCGGCGAAGTCGTCCTGTTTCCAGCGGATCTTTCCGCTGGTCGCGTCGATGGCATAGGTGGTGGCGTCGGGCGAGTTCCCGAGGCTTGAGACCCGGACGAGCACGGTGCGTCCATCGCTCCAGACCGGTGCCGCAGTCACTGCGTCGTATGTCTGGCTTGCCCACTGTTCCAGCGGTACGGTGGCGCGCCAGACCGGCCGGGCGCCAGGTGCCTCGATGCCGACGAGTTCGACGCTGCGATGACCAGGTGTCGTCCCGCTGCCGGGTATGTCGACGATGAAGGCGGCATACACCCGTCCGCTGCCGTCGACGGCCGCGGGCAGCGGCGGCTCGGCGGGATTGTCGCCTGCCCAGCCGCTCGGCGCGTACGCCACGCCGCTGCCTGACTCAGGTCTGATCGGAGCACCGAGCTGCTGGCCGGTACGTGTCTCGACGACGAGAAGATGGTCGGTGGCGGCGATATAGGCGACCGTTCCGACGAGAGCCACCGGAAGGGGCTTCCGTAGGTCACCGCCGAGGTTGAAGGCGCCCTCGCTGGCCTCATCTGGCAGCGGTGCCGCGGCGTCCGGGTTGAAGTGCACCGGGGGGTCGTAGCTTCGAGCCGGGGGAAGCGGCCTGTCGGCTGTCGGGGCAGCTGCCCCTGCGCCGCCGCGGGACGGACCGGGGTGCTCGATGCCGAAGTCGCCGCCTCCACAGGCGGCCACGACCATGAGTACACAGCTGATCGAGGCCAGTAGCTGAGCGGAGCGGCGCACTGTGTCCACGATCCCTTAGCCGTGCGAGCGACGATCCTGAATAGGGAGAGATTACCGCAAAGCGTCGCCAGACGGTCACGTTCTGGGTGGATCCGACGGCCGGGCTTGCGACCCGACCTGGCTCACGCTGATCGCTCCAACCGCCGCTTCCGCCCCAGAGGAGCAGCGCGCCCGGTGTCGAGACCGAGGCGGTCGAGGTAACCGTCGATCTGGACGAGCGCGGAGCAGAGGGGCCGGCGTCGCCCTCGGCGCGGACCCCCAGCTCGATGGCCCGGCGTTACACGGCCTGGGTGCCATCGGGCCCGTGGTAGGGCCAGGTGACGAGGAGGTCGAGCCGGCCGGGGGCGCGCGATTCGCGGGTTCGACTGTCGTACTCTCGCGACGGATCAGTCCGGGAGCCGGCGGGCTTCGGACAGTCCGCGGTTCGCGAGCTGGTCGGCGAGCTCGTTGCCGGGATGGCCGGCGTGTCCACGTACCCACAGCCATTCGATGTCGTGCGCACCCACGGCGGCGTCCAGGCGCTGCCAGAGATCCACGTTCTTGACGGGCTTCTTCTCTCTCGTCTGCCAGCCCTTCTTCTTCCAACGAGCCAGCCAGCTGCTTATGCCGTTACGCACGTACTGGCTGTCGGTATGAAGACGCACAGTCGACGGCCGGGTGAGGGCCTCGAGCGCCATGATCGCAGCCAGTAGCTCCATGCGGTTGTTCGTGGTGTCGGCAGGCTCACCACCACAGATGGTTTTCTCGTGTCTGCCGTAGCGCAGGACCGCCCCCCATCCTCCTGGCCCTGGATTACCCTTGCAGGCGCCGTCGGTGAAGATCTCGACGACGCCCGCACCGTCGCCGGGCGGCTTTCTGTCTCCGCTGGCGGCTCCCGCCGATCGATCCACGGATATGGGTAACCGGAGCGCTGTGGGCGGCTTCCGCTCGACATCATCCGTGATCTGCTCGTTCTGATCAATCAAGCGCTGCCTCCAGCCCTTCGGCGGAGGCCAGGGAACACCCCACAACGCGAGTTGTTCGCGGGTCCAGCCTCCTGCCGGCGTTCGCGCGGCGTCGATCTCGTCCGGCGTCGGAGCCATCTGACGATCATAGGCCGCAGTCACATCAGAGGCCCGCGTTCGCCCCGGCTCCCGCATGGCAGACCGTGACGGACAAGGGGACGGCGGGCATTGACGCTCGGCGCGGGCTCGTGGCTCAGCCGCCGAAGGCGGCCCGGTGGGCAGCCTGTGCTCCATCCGGCGCTTGCCCCACTCCGAGCGGCGGCGTCGTTCCCAGGCTGAAGCCTGCGGCGCCCCTTCGACCCGCGCCGAGGACCGCATACGCGGCGATGCTCCTCCCCGCGGCCGTCAGGATGGTCGCGCCAGGTACGTCAAGATCGGCGCCCAGGAAGGCGCGGCGCCGATTTGTGGCCGGAGAGAGCCGCATGTTCGAAGTGGGGTGACATTGCATGATGCGATACACTCGCCCCCCTGTGATCATATCGATCACAGGGAAACGCGTCGATCCACGGGGGATATCTGATGACCCAGGCAAACCATCCAGTTGACCGAGTGCGGACGACCGCATCGGAAGTCGATCTTCGGGCTGCCGGGATACCAAGTCCCCTGCCATCGCCCCCTGCTTCTCTCGTTCCGCGCAAGCAGGGAGCATGGGGCCTGTGGTGGCTCTGCATGGTCACGTTTTCGATTTACTATTTCATCTGGTACGACAGGATCAACGGTGAGCTGTCCGCGATCCTTGGTCAGCCGCGCAGGGCTAACAGCCGCTGGTGGAATCAGATCATCCCGTTCTGGGCCTTCGTCGGCCTCGCCGCCACCGCGAAGCGTCTCAATGCCGCGCATGCAGCAGTCGGTTCACCGACGCGGGTCGGTGTCTTCACCGCGTGGTTCTGGGCACCCGGCTGGTTCGGCTCACAGACCCGCTATCTGCAGCGACGCGTCAACATCCTGCACGACGTGCTGACCTCCCGGGCCGCCCACCAAGGTTACTGATCGCCTGAGCCCAGGCCCGCCTGGCCACCGTTTGTGATCGGGCTCGCCCTCGCGGCCGGTGGAATCGTCGTCACCGAAGAGAGCGCGAGCGGCAGCATCGAAAGGCCGCGGATACCGGACGTGCGCGCGGCGCCGAGTGGTCGGCGTCGCGCGCCATCGACAGCCGCGTGTGCGGCGCCGGAACGGACCCCCAGGTGCTGGCGGACGTCGGCCCCGTCCCGGACCATGAGACCTTGATCGAGATCCCGGAAGACGTCCTGAAGTTCTACGCGCGCCGCTACCTGGAGTAGGAGGAGGAGCACTGATCCAGCTCATCCCACCCGGCCCCGAGCTCCGGCGGCTCTTCCACTCCTTCGAGCACACCGCCTTCCGCCTGGAGGCACGCGACACCTACGACGCGACCTACGAGCAGGAGTCGCTGGAACGGTTCCTCGCGGGCGAGCCGGACGATCTTCCCTGGATGCGCAGCTGGCTGGACGTGCTCCACGAGGCCACAGCCGCCGGCCGGCGGTTCGCCCGGGTCCGCGTCGTGAGCCTGCCCCTGACCGACTACAGCCGTTTCGGGGTGTACTGCGCGCAGTTCACGAACGGCGCCGGCGAGGACATCCGCTACCTGCCACGCGACCAGGCCGAGGCCGCCGACCTGCCCCGCCACGACTACTGGCTGTTCGACTCGTCCAAGCTGGTCCGGATGCACTTCGACGAGGCCGACTGTTTCCTCGGCGGGCAGGTGGTCGAGGACCCGGCCGAGATCGTGCGGCACAACCTCTGGCGTGATGCCGCCTGGCACCACGCCGTCAGACGGGACGACTTTGCCACCCAGCAGCACCTCGGACGCGTCTAACGTCCAGGAGGCGCGCAGCGCCCTCGGCAAACGGCTCCGTGAGCTTCGCGCCGCGGCTGCCCTGAGCGGCCGGCAGCTCGCGGAGTCGTTGTCCTGGCCACCCTCGAAGGTCTCCAAACTGGAGAACGGCCGGCAGACCCCGACGGACGATGACATCAGGGGCTGGACCGAAGCGACCGGCAGCCAGGCAGAGGCGCAGGCCCTGCTGGCCACTCTCCATACCCTCGAGGTCCAGCACGCCGAGTGGCAGCGCATCCTCCGCGCTGGCCTGAAGCCGCGGCAGCAGGAGCTGATCGTGGCACGGCTTCTGGATCTACGACACCGAGCGGGTCCTCATCGAAACCTTCAGCGCGGCGCTTGACCTGCGGCAGCCGCCGGAGATCGAGCTGTACGCGGGCGCCTTCGAGCAGCTCGCCGCTGTCGCCAGCTACGGCCGGTCCGCACGGGCGATCATCAATCGCACCGTCGACGATCTTGCCGGTGACGCGTCTCCGGATGGCTCGTAGTTTCACTCGTACCACTGCCATCCGCATGAATTCGAGAAATCTCAAGAAACTTTCTGGCCGTTCGCCCCGGTCGCTCCTTTCCCTCCGATCGAACGCCGGGACAGCGTCACGCGACGGAGGAGGGCGCCTCTACCTCTTCCATGAGCATCCGCAGAGTCAGGCTGTGCTTCTCCGGCGGTAGGGCGTTCAGGGCACCCCGGGCGTACGCGACACCTCCCGCCTTGTCGCCAGCTCGCGCCAACATCAACCCACGGTGCATTTCGAGGTGCGTACGGAACCGGGGCAGGCTGTCAGGCAGGGTCGCGGATGCCGCCTCCTGAGCCTTCAGAGCCCCGTTCTCGTCTCCCAACCTGGCCAGGAGCAGGGACGTGAACACGTTCATCCGCCAGTAGGGAACCGCGTAGTCAGACTCCTGTTCCTCGGAGCCAGCCGCATCGAAGATCCGGCGTCCCTGGTCAAGGAGGTGATTCGCGGTGCCCTCGTCACCCCGGATCGCGGCGACGTGCGCACGACCCATGACAGCGTTCAGCCTGCCGAGGGACGGGCGGTCATCGATGGCTTCGGCCTGTCGAGCCAGGGTCTCGGCGACCCCCAACGCCGCTCCCTCGTAGCCGAGAGCGATAGCCGCCCGTCCGCGAACCCACACGCGGGTCTCGGGACCGCCTGACCTGTCGGCAGCTTCCACAGCCGTCCTGTACCAGGTCACGGCTTTCACACCGTCACTGCCGGGGTACGTCTTCGCGTACAGCGTCGCCAGCCGAGAGGCGACCCCCCACCGTTCCGGCCCGTCCAGCTGCTGCTGGATGACGAGCATGTCAGCCGTCAGGCGCTTCTGAATCTCGCCAGCACCCAGGGACATGTAGTCACGCCCGTACGACACGAGGGTCTCGTTCCAGTCGTCGACGTCCGGGCCCGCTCCCGCGAGTGCAGCCGAGAATCCGCCGTGGAGCAGGTCTGAGGCTACGACCGGGGCAATGCCCGTGGCGACGGCAGCGATCGAGGTGAAACGGCGGCGATCCACGTTCTCGTTCTCCAGGACTTGTAGCGGGACCTCCAGGACTCCGGCCAGGTGCCGGAGCCAGAACGGGTCAGGGCATCGGATCGCCCCACGCTCCCACCGGCTCACGGTCTCCCGCGTGATCGTGTCGTGGCCGGACGCCTTGACCAGTTCGGAGGCAAGCCGCCCCTGGCTCCACCCGCGTGCTGAGCGTAGGTCTCGAATCAGGTCTCCTACCGCCACGGCACCAGTCTGCCCCTACAGGTGCCCCTACCGGTAGATGCGGAACGTGATCAGTCTGTGTCTGGGCGCATCGGGCCGTCAGGGCGTCGGTGCGCCCGCTCAGACGCCCCCGGGTGCGCTGCCGCCGACGAAGCCGGTGTGCCCGGGGGCCCCAGAAGGCGGAGGCGACCATGCCGTATGTGAGGGTCACCCGGGAGTCCGGCGTCCCGGACACCATTTATCTGACCTGGCCACACGTGGTGGCGGCGGGTCCACAGCAGATCGTGCGGGATGCGTTGACCGAACCAGGCGTGACCTCCGTCGAGCTGGCTGATGACGCCAGGTCTCGCATCCTGTTCCAGGACAAGGCACCGACTCCCGATGCTGCCCGCCGTCGCCGTGCCGCTCTCGTGATCGGTGACATGCCCCGCGACGACGCCCGGTGATCGTCATCTTGTGTTATGTGGACGAACGGGAGTCGACATCCACCATCGTCAGCCCCGAGGTTCTCCGCCATGCTGACCTGCCGGAGCTTGCCTCTCGCCTGGTGCGTCTGCTGCCCGGGGCTGAACGGGTGAGGATCGTCGACGACATCGGGCATTCCGTGGCAGACACCGGAGGCGTGGTGTCCGCTTGAGAGCCGCTCCGAGTTGCGGATGGACCTTCGCGCATGGGATTGGGCGTCATTCGGATGAGGCGCGCGGTGGCCTCAGTTGATCATTTGGTGGCACAGCGGCCGCGGGTGGGAGCGGGTGGGCGCCAGCACGCACTCCGGACGCATCATGACCAGTCTGCGGTCCCTGCGTGACGCCGTTGCCGGATGGCAGACTGTTTCCCAGGTGCGCGAGTTCCGCCAGGCGATGGACCGGGCCCCCACGGCCGTCAACGTCTGACTGCCGCCATCCCGCCCACCGGCCGTGCGGCCCGCGCCCCACGCCAGGGACCGGGCCCCAGGGAAGGACGAGCCGCTCCATGCCTCAGCTCGACGACCACCGTTGGATGACCCGGGCCATCGAACTCGCCCACCGCTGCCCACCCGCCACCGGCGCCTACTCGGTCGGCGCCGTCATCGTCGACGAGAACAACGAGGAGATCGCCTTCGGCTTCTCCCGTGAGGTCGACGACGCGGTGCACGCCGAGGAGTCCGCACTCGCGAAGATCGCCCCCGACGACCCGCGGCTCGCCACCGCGACGATCTACAGCACCCTCGAGCCCTGCTCCCAGCGCAAGTCCCGGCCACGGACCTGCACCCAGCTCATCCTGGAGGCGAAGATCCCACGGGTGGTCATCGCCTGGCGCGAGCCCAGCCTCTTCGTCGCCGACTGCCAAGGCTACGAACTCCTCACCCAGGCCGGTGTCACCGTCGTGGAACTGCCTGAGCTTGGCGAGCAGGCCCGCGCCATGAACGCCCACCTGTCGGTCTGACCCAACTGAACTGCCCCGAGGTGCGGATGGCTTCGCACCCGGGACCGGCGTCAGTGATGCGGATGAGGCGCGGCGGCCTCAGTCGATCATTTGGTGGGTCGGCGGCCGCGGGTGGGAGCGGGTGGGCGCCAGCTGGTCAGGGTGTCCTCGGTGAGGTTGAGCTGGCCCATGGTGTCGGCGAGGAAGGCGTCGTAGACCTCGGCGGGGGAGCCGTCGTAGAGCGGGTCGATCTCGTTGTGCCACTGGCGGACCCAGGGCATGACCTCGCGCAGGCCGGCGACGAGCGGTGTGAGGCGGTTGCCGTCCCAGCCGTCGTTGTCGCGGCGGTCGACGATCAGGGTGGCCAGCGCCTGCGCCTGTTCCCGGTGGTCGAAGCCGGCCCAGCCGATCAGCAGCGTCGGGTCGTTGTCCCGGCCGGCCGGCTGGTAGGAGATGAACCGTTCCTTCGGCACGTCGAGCTTGCCCCGGGCCCGCCAGAAGGAGGTCTTCCGAAAGTCCTTCGGCGTGTACTTCCGTGGAACGGGAATCGCGTCGCGGATCTCCCTAGCCTTTGCCGGGGTGGGCGCGGCATCCTCGGCACGCTGCTGGTCCCAGACCGACTCCCAGTCGGCCCACTTTGCCAGGCCGTTGTCCGTGTAACGCAGGGCGGCGAGGAACGGGACGTGCTCGTCCTCGACCAAGGCGGCGACGACCTTGGTCAGTTCCTCGCCGGGCCTGTAGAACTCGGCGACGGACACGAAGTCCGCGTCGGCGGCCAACTCGTCGGCAAGCTGGCCCGTGGTCCACAGCCGCGGTTGCACCATGCCGTCGACGTCGGCGAACCAGAGGTCACGAGTCTCCAGCCGGTCAAGCAACCAGTCCCGCAGCGCCGCGTCCTGCAGCTTGTCCCAGCCCCCGGTCGCCCAGCGGCGCTTGTACTCGGGTCGTTCGATCAGCCCGATGTTGCGGTCCGTCTCGATAGCCGAGATCCGTTTCTCGACGAGAGCCCGGTACTCGGCTGGCCAATGCATAGGTACCTCGGTAACCGGAGTGGATCCGTGGCGATTGAACCACTCGGATTGCTCCTCGCCGGCCGCGATTTTCCTGGCCAGCACGATTTCGAACGCCCGCTCGCCCAGCTCGATTTCGGGGACGTCGGTGATCGGCAGTGTCAACTCATCGGCCAGCAGCCCATACTGTCTATAAACCTGCCAATCCAACTCCTCCTGAAATGCGATAATCCGCGCTCGAAGAGAGGTCCATTCGTCTTTGGCGGCTGCGAGTCGTGATCGCGTCGGCAAAGTTGTTGCTACTACTTGAGTCGGATTCACCGACGTTAGATTCTGTGCAATCTCGTCGGATTTTTTTCCAAGCTTCAAAGGAAGCTCTGCAGGTAGCGGAAAGTTCTGCACCTTTGTGCCTGCATATTCATAGAAATTTTCCCAGGCGTCGGCGGTTCGGCGCGCACCCGTTGAATCTGCGGTACTTCCGAGACTATGGCAGACTTGTTTGAACCAGAAGCACGCGGTTGAGCTATTTAGTACACCCAGCAACCCAAGATGCTCGTTTTCTGAGGTTGCTGCAGGCATCTTGACCACCGTGGCTGACTGCTTGAATACCCTGCCGTCGCGATCGAGGAAGAAGTTGTTGTGGGTTGAAATAAAAGAGAGTGAAATAGTTAGTTCGTGGGCTTCGGTATCGCGCGTAAGCTGATGCCAGCTGTGCCAGCTTCGGCCTTCTTCAAAGTACGTCTTTTTTGAGAATGTAGCGCGATGTCCTAGCGTGGTGCGGGTTGGCCATAGCCAACGGATTGAGTAGGGGTCGTCAAGGGGGATTAGCGTGAAATCCTGCTCATATGGGAAGAAGGCGCTATCGCCTTGAGTGATGCTCCAGTCGCGAATGTCTTCACCGATAACGAGTTCGCGCGTCATTCGCTGGGGAACTCCGCGACGACGCCAAGCTTGACTTGGCGCTAGCATCACGTCGTCGGCGTTAGTCATGCCCTGTACGCCGATGCGCTTAGCGTTAGTTCCAAGGCGCTCCGATGTCTCATCTAGAAATTCGAGCAGTTCGGTAGCTCCACCGCCACCCACACTCCATGGATGGTGAGACCACTGTTGACGTTCGACGTCTGTGGCGCTTATCCATAGGCTCTCGGAGCCGGGGGAATCGATCTGTTCGACGATTGCCCGCCAAACTAGCCCCTCGGCTGGATTGGCTGGAGTTGTCGGTTCGCCGCGCTTGCCGAGGATAGCTCGTACCGATCGGGATCGGTTCCACCGGTTTCGCCGTCCTGCGAGTATTACTGTGGTCACTCCAGGGCCTGGAATATAGGCGCCGGATGTATCAATGACGTGAGTCAACTCAACTTTGCTGGCGAAAAAATCTTCGATAAGCTTCGTGCCGAATTTGCGTTTCATGAAGGCGTTGGCTAGAATTTGTCCGACTCGGCCGGCGTTACGGCCTTCAATATCTGCCTGTAGGGCGAGCTCGAAGAATCGCTGGGCAAAAGGTACGGTCATCTGGTATTTGCCAGAGGCGGCGCTATACAACTCGCGATACAGGCCGTTTAGCGTCTTGTCCTTGACGGGCATGTACGGCGGGTTGCCGACGACTGCGTGGTAGCGGCCGTCGTTGAGAATGTCCAAATGATCGGCGAGATCCTCGGTGCTGTAGGAAAATTCGGCGAGCTCGTCGCGTTCCTCGCCGAAAAGGTCGAGCTGGCGGCCCTTGAGTAGGGAGTCACCAACCGCTACATGCAGAGGAAAATTGTATCCTGCTGCCGCATCGAGTGTGGCAATTTCAGCCGCCCGTAGCGCAGCGACGATCAGTCGGAACTTCGCGATTGCGGCTGCATACGGGTTGATGTCCACGCCATGCACTGCGTCCAATGCCCGACTGACTTGCTCGAATGCATCCTTCTCGGGTGCGAACTTTTCCCACTCCGCACGCAGGCGGTGAAACGCGCCCAGTAGGAAGTGCCCTGATCCACAGGTGGGGTCGATCATCCTCACGGCGTCGTAGCCGAACTCCTCGATCGCCGGTGTGAGTGTCAGGTCGAGGATGAACTCCTCGACGAACTCTGGAGTCTGGAGAAGGGCGTACTTGTCGCGGACGTCCTCGGAGAGGTCTTGGTACAGGTCACCGAGGAATCGGGTGCCCCAATCCGGGTCGGTGAAGTCGTGAACCAGCTCCCCGGACTGGCGTGTGCGCCAGAAAGTGATCAGGTCTCTGGCCGTGTCGTGGGTAAGGGGGATCTGGAACAGTGCGTTGTGTCGCTCGTCGAACAGCCCCGCTCCGACTGGCACCTTCGAGATCTCGCCGAAGGCTGCCAGCAGCCAATCGCGGGCGGTGAGCTCCGGGTGCTGGACGTAGAACTCGTTCAGCCGCTCCTCGGCCAGCGTGAGCCGCGCTTCCGGCCCGGCGAGGTACGGGTCGCCGATCAGACCGTTGTCCTCGCAGAACCGGACGAACACCGTCCCGAGCACCCACGCGACCGCGGCCTGCGTGACCCGCTCGTCCAGCCAGGCCTTCCAGGTCGCCGCCGTCCGGCCGACCTTGAACGCCCGATCGTACTCGGCCAGCAGCCGCGCCCCGACCTCGGGCACCGCATCGACCTGGGCTTCCAGGTCCTTCTCCAGCACCTTGACCTGCTGCTTGGCGCCCTTCAGCAACGCCACCCGGTCGATCACGCCTTACCCCCCAGCTACCCAGCCCGCTGTCAGTTCATCTGCCTCCGCTCCGTCGGGAGGAGCCGGGACAGATCCGATGCTATGGGCAGTACGGTGCGTCACCGGAGCGCCATGCCTGAGGCAGGCCACCGCCGGCTATGACGGTGCCCGGGTCGGCTGGCGGGCAGGTGGCAGGACCAGACGGGCGATGCTGATCGAGTGGCCGGACGGGCTGACCTGAGTCGTCAAGGGCCCGTCGGCGGCCGGCATGGGCTGCGGTCTCTGGTCGAAGATCACGATATAGCCCGAGGACAGGCCCAGGTGGTTCAGGTAGTCGTCGAGCTGGACGATCGCGCCCTTGAGCGGGTCGGCCTTGCCAGGACGCTGGGCTTTCACCTCGAACACCTCGCGCTGCTCGGCACGGGCGCCGTCGCGGGCGGTGTAGCGCCAGCGTAGGTAGAGGTCGGCGCGCCCCCGGCCGTTGGCGTACTCCCGGAACACGTCGCCGTCACCGTTGACGGCCCGGTCGAGCCAGGCGAACAGGAAGGCATGGGGGAGCGCCTCCTCGTACGGCCTCCCGTCGCCGAGCATCTTTCCGTGCGTGCGCCAGAACGCCGCGAGCCCGGTCAGCGCGCCCGGGACGTCGAACCGGCCGTCGGGCAGGACGAAGTCCCGCGCCGTGGGAAGCACGGCCGGGCTGGGGACGACCTGCTCGGCGAGGGCCCGGGAGATCACCTCCGCGTAGATCGGATTGGCGATCCGCGGACCCGCCTGGTCGCCTTCGGTGATCAGCCCGAGATCGAGGACGAAGGACCGGTCGTCGGAGTACTCCAGGTCAACGGGCTGCTCCGAGCCGGCGAGGAGCGGCAGGAGGACCCTCTGCACCTCCGGCTCACGTAGCCGGCGCACCAGCGAGTCCAGATGGCTCGGCCGGGCCTGGATGACCCGCTCCCGGGCGGTGTCGATCTGCTCGACGGTGACCGGCTCTGTCGCCGGGACCTTCATCCGATCGACGATCTCCGCGGCGAGAGCGTTGACCAGCCAGGGCTGACCGCCGGTCAGCGCGTACACATGCTCGACGGCCTCGTCGGTGAAGACGCGGCCGGTCTCCGCGGTGTGCTGGCTGTAGAGCGCCCGCACCTCGCCGAGCGTGAAGTCCCCGAGCCGCAGCGACTCGACAACGATGTTGAAAGGGCTGGGCCCGCCCGACCGCTCCGGGCTGCCGCCGGCGGTGGTTTTGTAGTCGCGGACATCGCGTAGTCCGCAGACGGCGATCGAGGCCGGGAAGGCGCCGGGGCGGTCCTCGAAGCCCTCGCGGATCTGGCTGAGCACCGAGACGAGTGTCGCCCCCGTGAGAGAGTCGATCTCGTCCAGAAACAGGACGAGCGGCCTGGGGCAGGAGGCGGCCCAGGCGGCGAGCGAGCCGCCGAAGAGATAACCATCAGGACCTTCGGGCCATGCCGGTGGGCGCAGGTCCGCCGGAAGGCCGAGCTGGGCCTCTTGTCTGGCCTTCGCCAGGATGGAGCGGGTAGCACCGCCTATGTCGTCACCGAAGGCCGCGCCGCTCTGCAGCGAGAGTTTCACCGCCGCGTACTTCCCGCTGGCCGTCAGCTCGGCCGCGAGCGCCCGCAGCGTCGTCGTCTTCCCGGTCTGCCTCGGTGCATGCACCACGAAGTAGTTCTCGCGCGCCACCAGGCCCGGCACCTCAGGCAATCGCGCCGAAGCTGCGATCATGTAATGCTGCCCCGGCACGCAGGGTCCAGCGATGTTGAACCAGCGCACCACCACTCACCGGCCTCCTACGCCGCAAAGACCATGACCCGATCAACCGCAACTCTACGGCGGCGGGCGTTGGATGATCGTCGGGCCGGGCGCTACGACGCGGCGAGGCCGGGTTCGTTGTCCGCGGCGCGGTGCAGGTTGGCCACCCACGAGTCCGGCAGCGGCACCCAGTCGCTTCCGGTCACCAGCTGCACGAGCGCGCCGTCGAGCCGTGGCGGCAGGCTCGGCTCGGTCGTCGGGCAGAGCAGCCACAGCGGCCGGCCGCCGGCCCGCGTCCGGGCCCGCTCGGCGAGCGTGAACAGCACGTCGAGCCCCCGGCCGTCGTAGCGGCCGAAGACGCCGGCGTCGTGCAGCAGCAGCGGCGCGGGCTGCCCGCCCGGGCCAACCCGGCCGGCGGGGGCGTCGACCAGTGCGGTGAGCAGCGGCGCGGCCCGTTCCCAGGCGAGCCGCACGTACTCGGCGAGGTTCGCGGCGGCGCGGCTGCCGGGCTCGGCGGTGTCGGCGCGCAGGATCGTCGCCCACGTCGGCTTGGGCCGAGGGTCGACCTCGGCGTGCAGGGCGTCGAGGAACACGGCGGCGACGTCGACCGGTTCGGCGGCGAACCGGTGCGGCTTCGTCAGCTCGGCGCGCGCTGTCAGGTAGTGGCTGCGCCGGACGGTGAGCGCCCGGAACCCGCCGGTCTCGGCGGCCGCGGCCAGGCGCTGCTCGGCGGTCGCGGCGGCGATCCGTCCGGGGCTGTCGTCTGCCAGCGCCGAGCCCGAGCGGCCGGCCCGGGCACCCAGGCCGGTGGGCTGGCGGACGACCGGTGTCGGCCGGGAGCCGAGGCCGGTCGAGGAGAGCAGGCCGTGCGGCTGCGCGTAGCCGCCGCGGGCGTGGTCCCAGTCGAGGGTGAACCCGGCGTCGCGCAGCGGGCCGTGGAGCCGCGGATGCGGCGGCAGCTCGGTGGCCAGCCCCGGGAACCGGGCCAGGACCCGCTCGTGGACCGTCTCGACGAGCAGGAGATCGCGCTCGGCGCGTTCGGCACGCTCGTCGGAGCCGGTGGGCTGCGCGGGGATGCCGCCGGGGCGGGCTGGGAGGAGGACGCCGGCCTGGGAGAGCCGCAGTGCCCGGACGAGGCCGAGGTCGCGCGGGTAGATCTCCAGGCGGGCGTTGGTCGCGGCAGTGCGGGAGGCGGCCGCGGCCAGCCGGACGAGGCGCGGCGCGGCGAGCGCCGGCATCCCGTCCGGGGTGTCCGCGGCGAGCTCGCGCAGCACGGTCGCCGGGCTGGGGAGCTGCTCGGCCTTCGCCAGCCGGTCGGCGACCTTGCCGAGCGCCACCGCGTAGTCGAGCAGCGCCGGCGCGGACGGGGTGTCAGGGCTGTCGGCCTCGGTCACCTCCAGGGCGACCAGAACCCGGTCGCTGTCCTTGTACTTCCGCCGGGCGATCCGCGGCTCGGAGTCCAGGTCGACGGTTTCCAGCGCGGCCCGGACGACCGCCGCCGCCCGCGCCCGCGGCGCGATCGTCCCCGGGGAGCTGCCCCGGCGGGCGAGCACCGCGGTGACCAGCTCGTCGAAACCCATCACCCGGCCGGCGTCGGCGAGGATCTCGACCAGCTCGTCGTGCACCGAACGGACGGCGGCGTCGGCGTGCCAGGCCCTGCGCCGCGCGATCAGCACCTGGGCGATCCGGCCCGGCGTCACCCCGACCCGCTCGGCGACCAGCTGCTGCCCCGGCCAGAGCGGCAGGTCCGGCAGGGTGCCGGCGGCATCTGGCAGGCCGAGCAGCAGGCGGGTGGCGTTGGCCTCGGTGGTGGCCCGCGTGGAGCGGGGCAGCAGCCGGTCGGCCACCGCCTCGACCGGCATCCGGGCGTAGTCCGCCGCCGTCGTGGGCTGGGCCGCCGTCGGCACGTCCGCTGGCGGGCCCTGCGGAGCCGGGGCGAGCGCGCGGCGCCACTGCCGGATCCGGGCCTGCAGCTCCTGGCGGGTCTTACCGGCCAGGCCGGGCAGGCCGATGATGTCCTTCGAGCCGAGGTCGAGCAGGTCGCCGACGGTCGTCGCGTCCAGCCGGTGCGCCGCCGAGACGGCGCGCGGCGACAGGCCCGCCTGCTCGAGTGGTGTGGCCTCGGTCGCCTGGGCCGCGGCCTCGTCCGGGGTCAGCGGCTGCTCGCCGGCGGCCGGGTGGACGCTCGGCACCGGCGGCGTCGAGTCGGCGGCGCGGAAGACGGCGAGCCAGGCGTCGCGCATGTCCTTCAGCGAGCCGAACCGCCTGCCCGCGTCCCGGTCGAGCGCGTGCAGGAAGAAGGAGGTGAGGCCGGCTCGGATCGCCGGGTCGAACGCCTCGGTCGCCACCGTCGGTGGGCCCTCGGTGAACCGCGCCTCGGTGGAGCCGTCGCCCCACAGCGGCAGCTCGCCGGAGGCCATCTCGTGCAGCGTGACCGCCAGGGCGTACCGCTCGGCCTGGTCGTCGTAGGTGGTGCGGGTGCCGGCGCCGAGGAACGGGTCCAGGTAGCGGGGCGTGCCGGCGGCCGTGTCGCGCACGGAGTGGTTGGCCAGCGAGAAGTCGATGAGCACCAGCTGCCAGGTCCGGTTGGGCCGGCGGCGCAGCACGATGTTGTCGGGCTTGAGGTCGCGGTGCGCGACGCCCTCGCCGTCGAGGTAGTCGACGGCGACGAACAGGTCGTTCGAGAAGATCTCCAGCTCGTCGACCGACAGCCGGCCCTCGCGCAGCTTGCGGGCCATGGTCTGCTCGCCCGCGTGGTCGAGGACGAGCACGGTGCGCCCGCCGATGACGAGGGTGTCCTGCCGGGCCAGCCGGATCACCCGCGAGTCGCGCAGCCGGCCCAGCACGTCCGCCTCGTGCGCGAGCCGCGCTGCCCGCTCGTCGGAGAGCGCGACCTTCAGGACCTCGTCACGCTTCGTCTTCTCGTTGTGCGCGAGGAACGCGCGGCTCGTCGAGCCGGTACCGAGGCGGCTTCTGATCCGCCACTCCCCGCCGACGAGGTCGCCGCGCTCGGCCTCCAACGGGTCCAGCTCCGGCGCCGGCTCCTCCGGCGGGTCGACCGTCGGCGTGGTCGCGGTGGTCGCGCTTTCCGTCGCCTCGACAGCAGGCGCCGTGACGTCGTCGACGACGAGCTCCAGCCAGTCGAGGAACTCGCCGACGGTGGCGAAGCGATCATCCGGCTTCGCCCGGGTGGCCAGCGCGACCAGGTCGTTCGCCGTCTCGGACAGCGAGTCGACGACCGCGGACGGGTGCAGCCCGCCGGCCTCGGTGAGCCGCGCCTTCAGCGCGTTGCGGGTCGGCGCGGGGGCCTCACCGGTCAGGATCAGGTAGGCGAGCGCGCCCAGGCCGAACACGTCGATGCCGACCGGGTCCGGGTACGGGGCGTCGACCTCGGGGGCGAGGTAGCTCTCCGCGGCCCGTTCCAGCTGCGGCAGGAACCGGTGCGCGGGCTCGATGGCGAGCGCGACCGAGGCCGTCGTCATCGAGCCGGTCAGCTGCCCCGTCGACGCGTCGATGTCGCGGGCCGCCGCCTGCCAGTCGCTGATGACCAGCCGGGGGGAGAGCCAGCGCCGCTCACTCTCCGCCTGGTCGTCGTCGCCGCGGCGGGCGGCCGGCACGACGAGGACGCTGCGGGCCGCGAGCGCCCGGTGGTAGAGGTGGCGGCCGTGCGCGTAGTCGAGCGTCTCGGCGAGCTCACGGATCATCCGCAGCCGGGTGCCGGCGTCGAGCCGGTCGCCGTACCGGGCGAGATAGTGGTCGAGGCGCATCTCGTCGGGGTGGTGCCGGAAGATCAGCGCCGGGCCGGCCTCGTGCTGCTCCAGGCCGTCGACCTGCACGATGCCCTGGTGGTCGATCCCGTTGAGGACGAGGAACTCGCGCCTGGCCGCCGCCTCCCGGGTGCGGCGCTCGGCCTCGGCCGCGCCCGTCTCCACCAGGTAGATCCGCACGCGGCGGCGCGCGGAGCCCATCTGGGTGTGCCGGGCGTGGTAGTCCTGCCACGTCGGGCCGGACTCGAAGGCCGGGAACTCCAGCTCCCACGCGCCGACGCGGTGGTGGCGCCGGCTGCGCGCGATCCCGGCGGCCGGGAGCAGCGTCGCGAGCCGCCTGGACGTCTCCGGGCTGATCCGGGCGCGTTCGTCGCGTAGCGGCGCGTCCAGCAGGCTGGACCAGATCGGCGGCAGCGCACCCGCGGTGCCCGCCCTGACCGGGGCGCCGCCGGTGGCATCGGCGGGCTCCGGGCCGAAGATCCCGTGCAGCTGGAAGTCCGGCAGCTCGACCTTCAACGTCCCGTTCGAGAGGAAGACCGCCGGCTGGAAGAACGGCATCCGCAGTTTGCCGAGCCCCTGCGCGCGGGCCGCGGTCTCCAGGAGGTGCTTGAGCTCCTTGGACTTCTGGTTCGCGAGGATCAGCGGATTGTCGAAGATCAGGTCGCTGCCGGACGGCCGGTGCTGGACCCAGTTCGACCCCGACGCCGTCAGCCGGCCCGCCCAGCTCTTGATCTCGATGAGGTACACCCCGCCGCGGGCGACGACGAGCAGGTCGACCTCGCGCAGGTGCCCGGTCGACGCGACGAAGGTGAAGTTCGACCAGGCCCGGTACGGCTCCGCGTCCGGCAGCAGCCGCTGGACGTGCTCCAGCGCCTCCCGCTCATGCGGGAACTGCGACGCCGTGACCGTCGTCCAACGCCTGTCCTGCACCCCGTCTCCCCGCTGCTCCCGCCGCCACGCTCCGAACGACGACCCCCGTTGCCCCAGCCCGCGACCTTAGCCCACCCCCACAAGCCCACCTACAGGGCGAGCTTCTTCAGCATTCCGTGGAGCTGGTTGATCTGGCGGTTCTCCTCGGCGGTCAGCGGCGCCGTGCGGAAGTGCGCGACAGAGTTACGGATCTTGCGGACGTCGTCGAGGAGCTCGATGAAGGCCGCGCGGTCGACGAACGGCCAGCCGAGCTTCTGCCAGTTCGCCGGCACGTCCAGCAGGTACTTGTAGTTTCCGAACATCATCTCCGCGACTCGGTCGGTTTTCTTCCCGGTGGCCTTCAGGACGGCCGGATCGTGGTCGAAGACAGGCGTGAGGAAGCTGCGGATGAGCCGCTCGATCTCGCCGATCACGAAGAACGGCCGGGCGAGGTCGCCGAAGCGGGTCGCGACGTCGGCCATCGTGACGATGCCGCAGATCTCCCCCTGCTGGTTGCGGACCAGGACGTAGTCGGATGCGGTGATCGTGGCGAGCGCCGCCAGCAGGCTGTCCGTGTCATGGACGACCTGGACGTTGCCGTCGGTCGCCTTCGCCAGGGTGGGTTCGTGACTGTGCGCGTACAGCATGGCGACGGACTGCCAGGTCACGACACCGTGGAGATGGAACTTGCCCTCCAGCACCGGGATCTGGGAGTAGTCCCACTGGAGCATGCAGGTGATGGCCTTGTGAAGGCTGTCCCCGGGTCCGACGGTGCGGAGCTCCCGGTGCGCTGACAGCAGGTCGCCGACCCGCAGCGTTCCCGCGGGGAGCTCCTCGTCGGGGTACTCGCCCGCTTCCTCCTGCCCGGGCCCGGTCGGCGTCTCCTGCCCGGTCGGCGTCTCCTGCCCGGTCGGGCCCTCCTGGCCGGCCGGTCCCGTCGCACCGTCGTCCGCGACTCGCTGGGACGGGATCTCCTCGGACGAGGCCGAGGCGTCACCCGGTGGAGGCGACGAGGTGGGCTCCCCGGCGACCGTCGCGTCCGGAGAGCTCGGCGTGGGCGGGCCGTCCTCCTGCGCGGGTCGCGAGACCGGAAGGACCTTGATCAGGGTGTCGAGTGGGCCGGCCTCGAAGGTCGGCTCGGTCGTCAGCCGTGCCTGGGAGAGCCGGACGCGGAGCGCGGAGATCGCCGTGGGGCTGCGGACGCCGTAGCCGAACCGTTCCAGCAGCTGCCGGATCGTCAGCTCGCTGTCGACCAGTGACGTGAGGATGTCGTCCATGAGGGGTGTCTGCGGTCTCTGCGTCTCCATGTGGTGGGCGGTCAGTCGGACGCAGCGACGGACGCGGGCGTCTCCCGGCCCGCGGGCCTGCCCATCGCCTTCTCGATCAGAGTGAGCAACCTCTGGATCCTGTCCTGGTAGAAGGCCTCGAAGTCGTTGGCCCGCAGTGTCTTCGGGTCGATCCGCTGGGAATCGACAAGATCGTCGATCCAGTCGACCGGCAGGCCTGACTCGCGGGCGAACATCTCGAGGTAGGTCGCCGGAGAGCGACCGCCGATCGTCTTGGCCGCGCGCAGCGAGAGGGGCGACTTGTTGATCACGCTGGTCATGCGGGGGTCCTTGGTTCCGGCGCGCTCGAACCAGGCCTTCGGAAAGATCTGCCGGAAGTCGACCGTCTCGGTCACCAGCGTGTCGGCGTTGATCGGCGCGTCGGTCGCATACCAGTCGTAACAGCCCTGCTGCAGCAGCAGCGCGAAGACGCCCTTGTAGGCGGCGCTGACCTTCGTCGTCATGGTGTGCAGCCGCTGCTCCTGGAACGCCGCCTCGGTGACGGTGTCCGGCTCCCTGCCGGTGCCGTTCACCCAGTCGATCACCTGCTCGACGTCCTTCGGGAACCGGCTCTCGGTGGTGCCGCCGTAGAGCTCGCCGAACACGCCACACCAGTACCAGCGGACGATCTTCTCGTAGGCGTCGGGCCGGTCGGCGGCCTCCCCGAGGATGGTCCTGATCGCGGCCAGCGGCACGAGCTGTGTGCGGTACGGCAGTTCGCCGCTGCGGAAGACGCACTGGCCCTGGAGGAAGTCGCCGGCCCAGGCAAGCGCCTCCGTCACCGCGGGGGACCATTTCCGGTAGTCGGCCAGCGGGAGTGTCAGCAGGTCCCTGCGCTTGCACCGGATCGACGGTGCGTCCGTGGTCCGTCGCGGATGCTCGGCGAGGTAGTGGTGGCGCTTGTGGTAGCTGATGACCAGCGTGAGCGCCTGGAGGAAGTCGATGTTCTTCAGATCCTCCAGGACGGGGTACTTCTCGCTCAGTCCCTTCGAGATCCCTTTCCAGTCCTCCTGGAGATTGAACTCCGATCCGTGCTGGGATGCGTACTCACGGTTGCCGGCGTAGGTTGCCGTCAGCAGTTCGAAGACGTTCAGGACAAGGCCGCCGGTGTTGACCTTCTCGAACACCGTGCAGACGGCCTCGTTGCTCGTCTCCTTGGGGAGCTTGACCCACGGCACGAGGAACTTGTTGATCCTCTTGAGCACCTCGCCGTTGAAGCGCCCCCAGGTTCGTCTCCGGTCCTCGTCTACTGCGTACGTCCACTGCCAGTCATTCGTCGCCATCGAGTCCAGGCTGAGGTTGAGCGGGAACATCCCCGCCGCGCACTCCTTCTCCCGGCTCGTCAGATCGATGACGTCGTCCGGCCCGGAGCCCCGGCGCAGCAGCCGGTTCGCCGGAACGGAGACGATGGCCTCCTCGCGCTCGTCCTCGCTGCCGATCGCCCGGACGATGTCGATGTAGTACCAGACCGACAGCTCGTTGTGCCGCTCGTCCTCGGTCTGCACGGGCTCGCTGGAGACCAGTGCGTGGTAGAGCGAGGTGAGGCGCTGCTGCCCGTCGAGCAGCAGATGCGCGGGGGCCGCTCCGTCGGGAACCTTCGTGCCCTGCAGCGGGCGTGCCTTGAACTGCGCCTTGCCGCCGGTCTCCAAAGACATGATGACCCCGAGCGGGAACTCCCTGGTGACCGTCGCGAGCAGCGAACGGATCCGTTCGTCGTCCCACTTCCACGCCCGCTGGAAGTCCGGCAACTGGATCTTGCCGGCGGACACGTCGTTGAGCAGCGTCTCGAGGAGAGTGTCGTGCACCGCCACCGCGCGTTCCCCCTGTCAGCAGATGGTCGCCGACCGTTGGAGTATCTCCACGCTCCGCGCCGGCGAACGAACTGTACCGACTCGACAGCACACGACCCGACACGCCAGACACGAAGGCGGACACCCCGGTCGCGGAGACGGAGCCCGGCGAGCGGGCGCCCGGGCGCCCGGGCGCCACCGCAAGGACCGCCGGTAGCGCCGGTAACGCCGGCTCGCCGGGCCGGGGTCGGTGCGACCGCACTCGGTCAGGAGATCAGGTCTATCAGGGTGGCGATCAGATCCGCCGGTGATACGCGGCGGGGGGACCTTCGGAACGACTGCGTGTTCAGGTGGTAGCCGATGAGCGTGCTTCTGATCATCTCGGCGAGGGCCTGCGGGTCGCGCCGGGGGATCTGCCCGGCCTTCATGAGCTGGTCCAACCGATGGGTGCTGGCGTCGAGGGCGGCGTTGTACAGGCTCTCCACCTCGTCGAACAGGGTGCCCATCGCGCGGGCGTCCCGGCTGATGATCGTCTCGAGTCTGCCGAGCTGGTCCAGCGTCGTCAGGGTCTGGTGGAACTCCAGCGCGAGGGCGACCTTCGCATCCGCGACGCCCGGTTCGCGCGGTTCGCGCGGTGAGTCGGGCTCCGCGTCGCGGATCGTGGCGCGGTACCGGTCGAGTTCGCGGCGGACGACGACCTCGAAGAGCGCGTCCTTCGAGGCGAAGTGGCGGTAGAACGAGCCGGATCCGGCCCGCAGCCCGGCGCGGGCCTCGATGTCGGAGACCGTGGTGCCGGCGAGGCCCTTGCGGGAGAACAGGACGAGTCCGGCCTCCATCAGGCGCTCGCGGGTGTCCCGGGCCATGCCTCACTCTAGCGCGCCAGAAGATCCTTTTAGGATGCAAGAAGATCCTTGCGTTGTGTGGGCGGCGAGTGGTACGAACGGAGGGCATCCTGAGCACGCGAACCGCCGGATTCCACCTGTCGGGGGACGTCCGGATTCCATCTGCCGGAGGAAGTCATGTCGATCACGGTCACCAGGTTGACGCCCGACATCGGCGCCGAGATCAGCGGCTACACCGGGAGCGAGCTCGTCGACGAGGCGGTCGCCGCCGAGTGCAGGGCCGCGCTGGACGAGTACGGCGTCCTGGTCTACCGGGAGGTGCACATCGAGGACGGCGACCTGGTCCGGTTCAGCCGGATGCTGGGTGAGGTCGTGGTGCCGAAGGTCAACGACCCCGGGGAGTATCCGGAGATCGCCCACATCACGCTCGACCCGGAGAAGAGCGTGCTGGCCGGCTACCGGCAGGGGAACTTCCTCTGGCACATCGACGGCGCGACCGACGAGCTTCCCCAGCAGGCGACGCTGCTCACCGCCCGCGAGGTCGACCCCGCCGGCGGCGACACGCAGTTCGCCAACACCTACGCCGCCTACGCGGCCCTCTCCGACGAGGACAAGGCGGAGATCGCTGACCTGCGGGTCGTCCACAGTTTCGCGACCGCCCAGCGGATCGCCTATCCCGACGCCGGCGAGAAGCAGCGGGCGAGCTGGGAGGGGGTGCCGACGCGGGTGCACCCGCTTGTCTGGACCCGTGCGAACGGGCGGAAGTCCCTGCTGGTCGGGGCGACCGCCGGTACGGTCGTCGGCTGGTCGGAAGAGCGCAGCCGGGCCCTGCTGGACCGTCTGCTCGAATGGTCCACCAGCCCGCGGTTCACCCTCCGGCACCAGTGGCGGCGCGGCGACCTGGTGATCTGGGACAACACCGGCATGCTCCACCGCGCCCTGCCCTTCGAGCCGACCTCACGCCGGCTGATGCACCGCACCACGCTCGTCGGTCAGGAGTTCGTCACGGCCGGGTGACGGCCGGGTGACGGCCGGGTGGCAGCCGGGTGGCAGTGCGGGCGCGCATGACCGTTGTCCCTTCCGGCGGGTGAGGATCGGGCGGCTATGAGTCCGTCCGCTGGTAGGTGGTGGCTTTGCCTCGGCCGCCGACTCTGCTGCTTAGTTCGCGGGTCGGCGTCCCGCTTCACGATCACCTCCCGTCCCCGGCTGTCGGTGGACAGGTAGTAGGTCTGCACCAGCATCTGCCGCAGGATCGCCACCGCGGGGATCTCGGTCAGCCAGCCGGGNGCGNNGGGGGCGGCGACCGCCCGGCACACCGCGAGCGCGTCCTGGCCGAACACCACCGCGAGGCGGTCGCGGGCCGTCTTCGAGGACGGCATCGTCCACCCGTTGACACGCTCGCCGTAGCGGTGCGCCAGCTCGGCGATGTTCAGGGTGTCGGCCAGCCAGTCCGGGGCCGCGACCGC
>NZ_KB893743.1 GCF_000374165.1 Parafrankia elaeagni | reverse complement strand
GTCGGCGTCGATCTCCGCACGGCCCCTGGCGATCGTTCCCTTCGCGACGCCGGTCGCCCGCGCGACCGCGGCAATGCCCCCATACCCCCAGGAACGCGCCTCCGCCCCCAACGCCAGCCGCCGGTCCCGCTCGTTCAACCGAGGCAACAGCACCTCAAGCCGTGCGGCCATCGCCGCGAACTCCACCGACCGGTCAACCGCCACAGCCCGGACTCTATCCAGGCAATCACACAAGCCGATCACGAACCGAACAAGAAAATCAAATTATTTCATTACAGTTCCTATTGGTGGCAGTACGCCGAAAAGAGACCGTCGATGGTCGAGGCGATCCGTAAAGTCGATAAGATTATCGTACTTGCTAAGGTCAGCAGGACCGTAATTCCTGTTATGGTCGAGGCAGATCAAGTCTTCGATCAGAAGATTGTCGTGTTCGTCTCTGACGAGACGGCATTGTTGGCGCTTCTTTCTAGTGCGCCTCACTACTGGTGGGCGTCGAGCCAAAGTGCGACCATGAAAGCAGATATCAGCTATTCGCAGACTGACGTCTTTCATACACTCGCGGTACCGCATTTCTCAAACGAGATGCGTCGCCTTGGTGCGACTCTAGGTGACACATCTCGGCACGTGAGACTCGCCCGGCAGCTTGGACTGACTAAAATTTATAATCTCGTTTTTGATTCGTCTTGCAAAGACCGCGATATTGCTGAACTTCGTGAGATTCATCGCCAAATCGACGAAGCTACCTTTCGTGCCTACGGTTGGGATGACATGATCGAGCGGGGACTGGATCACGGGTTTCATGTGGCCGGGAAATACATGCGCTACACGATCGGGCCGGGGGCCCAACAGGAGATGCTCGATCGGCTCCTCGAGCTTAACCGCAAGCGGTACGACGAGGAGGTTGCTCTAGGGCTACACGACAAGAGCATCGGAAAGAAAAGACCCAGGGGTGAGTCCGCCACTGTGGAGTCACTGGGTGCGGCGCTCTTCGACCTATAGCTTGTGCCGCTTGACTCTGTCGGAGAGGGGCTCGGACCGGGCGGCCAGGATAGGCAGAAGGCATCCCGGGAACATGCTTCGCTTCCGTCGACTGAACTCTATCGCCGAAGACCGGGACAGTCTTCGATACAGCTGGTTCGGGGGGAATCATGCGTCTCGCTGTAACGCGCCATCACGCCGAATTTGTGATCTTCGACGCTCCGAGTGGACGATGAGTCGGCGCCATCACGGCCGCGGGAATCACCGCCGCACCTGCCGGCCGTAGCGCCTCGAAGATACCCTCCAGTCGTCGTTGCCAAGACGCTCGAAGCGTGGGAGCGCGTCGTCGTGTACGAACTGCGGTGAGCTATGCGGCGGCTTCAAAATATGGCCACAAGTCAAACAAGTATAACGGAGATATGGTCCAGGTCGACGTCCGGCGGAAGGTGGCCATTGAGGCGACCGTGAGGAAATGCTCGCGATATTGCGCATACCCCACGGATCGCCACTTCCAGGCGTCGTGAGCGGCGCCTTTCAATGCCGCCGAAGAGTGGTTCCGGCGTCGGTTTTTACGGGGGGTTTCGGAAATGGGTAAGGTAAGATTTTCTATAGTCACCTGCGTGCTCGCTGGGGTGGCCGGGCTGACCGGCTGTCTGGAGGAGACGTCGGTCTCCTCGACCGGGACAACCGCCGGGCCGGCGCAGGGCACCGCCGGAGGCGGAGCGGCCGGGCAGGGCGCGGCGCCGGAGGGTACCCGGCAGGCCCAGTACGGGGAGGTCCTGGAAATCCACAAGGACGGCGAGGTCGCGGCGACCCTCAGCGTCGCCGAGCCGAAGCCGGTCGCGTCGTTCTTCAGCGGCGTCAGTACACCGACCAGCGGCCCGTCGTTCGCGACCTTCATGGTGTCGGTCACCTCGCAGCGGGCCGGTTTCGACGTCAACCCGTTCGACTTCTTCGTCCGCACGCCGGAGGGCGCCCGGGTGCAGCCGACGTTCGGCTGTGAGCCGGCGTTCAACGCGGCGACCCTCGGGGCGGGGGAGAGGTTCCAGGGCTGCCTGACCGTCGACGTCGCCCACGGCAACCTCGTCTACACCTCGAACCTGTTCCAGTCGGCCAGCCTGGCCGAGTGGCCCGCCTTCTGACCCGGCGCGGGGCGTGGGCCTATCTGCTCGGGCGGGCACTTCGCCGCCGCCCGGCCCCGTGGGTGACCTGGGCCGCCTTCGGCCTGTGCGCGGTGCTCACGGTCCTGGCGCTGGTCGTCAGCAAGCCCCTGACCGGCAGCGTCCTCACCTCGAACGCCGCGTTCAACCAGGACCGGGTGCAGCGGGACATCGCCGCCGAGATCAGGCGTTAGGCCGGTGTCTCCGTCACCGTGTCCTGCCCCGTGGACCCGCCGATGTCCGCGGGCTCCACGTTCCGTTGCGTCGCCGAAGGCGGCGGCGAGCGAACCTTCGTGCTGATCACGGTGGAGGACGACAGTGGCAGCTACACCTGGGTGACCCTCTGATCCCTTCGTCGGGGGCCAGAGCCCGAATTCCCACCTGCGACTGACCTGGTAGCCGGAAGAGCGCGGAGCGGTGAACCGCTGTATGTGGAGGAAAATCTTGTGATCGTGTTCTGTGGGCTGCTCGCGTGAACGGTTCCTCTCGCGGGCGTCGAATCATCTCCTGGATCACCCGCCACCCGAGACTGAGCGGCTGCATCGGCGTCGTCTTCGTCATCGCGATGATCGCGGGCAACACCGGCGACCAGGGAACCTCGGGTCAGGCGCCGGCCGCCGCGCTGGCCGGGCAGGCCACAGTGCCTGCGGGCCCGGAGAGCGTACTGATGCCGAACCTGGTGGGGATGAACCTTCGGGACGCCCGGTCCGCCGCTCCGGCCAACCATGCGGAACAGGATCTCTCACCGCGGGATCGGAGCGTTTTCGACCAGGACAACTGGACGGTCGCCGCGACGGTTCCGCCGGCCGGCACCAGGATTCTCAAGAACGACGAGGTCTTCCTCTTCTACCTGCGCAACCAGGAGTGGAGATGGTTCCAGGCCAACCCTGTGATGCCGGCGCTCCCAGCTGGGGAGATCTACCAGTCCTCCGATTCGTTTCCTGACATCCGGGAGCTTCTCGAGTACCGTTACGCCGAGGGAACGGCGCCGGAGCACGCACTCGATGCTCACCGTGCCCCTGCCGCCGCCAGCTCCATTCCCGGTGACCCCTCGGTCGAACCCGAATCCGAGTGGGGGCCGCGTGACCGGCTGAAGGTCGCATCAGGCGGAACCACCGCCGGCAGCCTGCCCGAAGCCGGACAACCACTTCGGCCGGGTCGGCTGATCACCATTCTGGTGAAACCCGTGGCACCTCCCCCGCCCTCGTCGGCGGAAACCTACGGCGGCGGGCCGACGGACCTGGACGGCAACGACGAGAACTACAACGTTCCGGGTGATGGGAACTGGAGCAGCGGTGGAGGTGGTCGCAGGGGCGGAGGCTTCTGCAGGAGCAAGTGGTGCTGAGGGGTTTCTGGTCAGGCCACGAAAAGAACTGGCCGGGAACCCGAAAATCTCGGATCTTCGTTTGTGTACCTGTTCCAAGGGGGAACCATGCAGAACATTAACCGGCGCGGGCTGCCGACCGGCGGCTCGCGGGCCGCCGTCGCGGCTCTGTTTCTTTCCGCGGGTCTGCTGAGCGGATGCGGATCGGGCTCCTCGGATGACGCCACGAGCGCCGGGGCGTCGGTCACGCCCAGCGCCAGCGTGACATCCTCGGAGACCCCGAGCACTTCCCCGTCGGCCACCAGCCTGCTGGCCACCACGGCCCCGCCGGTGGTCGCCGCCACCGTGCCACCGGCGGCGACCGCTCCTGCGGCGGCAGCACCGCAGGCTGCGGCCGCGCAGGCGGCACCTGCCCCACAGGCGGTCGCCCCACAGCAGGCTGCCGCCGCCCCGCCTCCGGCCGCCGCCCCGCCTCCGGCCGCCGCCCCGCCTCCGGCCGACAGCGCACAGAGTGTGTCCTACGCGAACTGCACCGAAGCCCGCGCCGCCGGTGCGGCCCCGCTCTATGAGGGCCAGCCAGGCTATTCGACGAAACTCGATCGTGATCATGACGGTGTCGCCTGCGAATCCTGATCGGCCGCAGCGCGCGGCACCTTGCCGAGACCTCGGCCGCAGGAACTGCACCGAGGCTCGAACGGCAGGTGTGGATGACGAGTCCGCCCATGGCGGATGCGTAGCCGGCGGTCGAGGTCGGCGGCCAGGTGCATGGCACCCGACCCGCCGGCCTCGCCGCGGGAAATCCCGACACGGGAGGCGAAGGTCCGTCCCCGTCCGAGTCTCCCTGCTGGGAAGCAGCGCGAGCACCAGCCCGACCGTGCGTCCCACCGCTGCACCGGAATAGCAGTGCATGCGGCGGTGTGCCCTCCGCTCGTCAGTGGCCTGCCGGTGACCGCTACGGTTCGTCGGAGAAGCGAAGCGGGATGTCGGTTGGGGGAACCGTGGGGAAGTACGACGGGCTGCGGGACCATCTGGCGGGTCTTCCGGCCGAGGTGACCGTCGAGGCGCTGAGCTTCGAGGCGGTGGAGAAGCTGGTGGGGGAGCTGCCGCCGTCCGCGCGGCAGCTCCGCAACTGGTGGGCGAACAACTCGCACACGCAGGCGGTGGCCTGGCGCGATGCCGGCTGGCACGTCGAGTCGGTGCATCCGGACGCCGGCCGAGTCGTCTTCGCCCGGGGAACGATCGGCGGCACCCATGCTGCCCGCAAGGCGGCGGAAGCGGCCGCGGCCGGGACAGCGGCGGCGAAGGCGGAGACAGTCGGTGAAGCAAAGACGGAGCCGGTCGGCGAAGCGGAATGGCCGGCCAGTGCCGGGACACGGGCTGTTGCGGGAACCGAGCGGCAGACCATTGATGCCCCGCCAGGCGTGGGCACATTGGACGGCGGGTTCTCGGAGGCGTCGGTGCAGGGGATGCTCGTCGCTCACCTGGTGCGGGAGGGCTGGGAGATCCGGCGGGTCGCCGAGACCGCGACGAAGGAGCGCGGTGTCGACATCCTGGCCGCCCGGGACGGGCGGACCCTGGCCGTCGAGGTGAAGGGCTTCCCCACCAGGGGCACCTATGCGGATCCGGCGCGAGCCGGCGAGGTCAAGCCGACCCAGCCCGGCACGCAGGCCCGGCACTGGTACGGGCAGGCGATCCTGCGGGCGATGCTCACCCACGGCGAGTTCCCGCACTACGAGGTGGCCATCGGCCTCCCCGACGTCCCGACCTACCGCCGGCTACACGAACGCACCCGCGTGAGTCTCGACCGGGCCGCGATCGGGGTCCTGTTCGTCGACGAACACGGCGAGGTGCGTTCCTGAACCGATCGCGGGTCGGTGGCGACCGCTCCGCCGCCACCAGGCGAGCGCCGGGCACGGCGCGGGCGGGTACCGTACCCCGGCCACGCCACTGACTGAGGCAGCCTTTCCTGACGCCGCCGTCCGGCGGTAGTCGGTGACTCCAGAAGAACAGGAGCTTCGAAAGTCTGCCCCCCGCCTCCAGCTGGCGTATAGGTCGCTGTTCGCTTTGCGTTGAATGATTGAGCGTGGATTGCTGGTGGCGGCGTCATTCGCCTGCGGGGAATGTGGCTCGGTAGTGGTCGCGAAGCAAACGCGGTGAGGGAGGCCTGTTTCGAGAGTTACCGTAGATCATCCCCCTGATGGGGTGGCCCCGCCCGGTGTTAGCGCACC
Source organism: Parafrankia elaeagni (assembly GCF_000374165.1). GTDB lineage: Bacteria > Actinomycetota > Actinomycetes > Frankiales > Frankiaceae > Parafrankia > Parafrankia elaeagni. The sequence goes on along the minus strand of NZ_KB893743.1, from coordinate 45,825 downwards.
AGAACGGGGCCTCAATCCGAACCCTGTAGCACCAGGAGCCCGAACCGTGACTCACACTATCCCACAGCATTCAGCGGTCGCCGGGCTGTACTCCTATGTTAGCTCGGTTCGGCTGGTCCCGGCCGTTGTCAGCGGGCGGGTGGTGTCGGTGCGGGTGCTGCGTTCGACGCTGGTCGGGATAGCCCACTATGTCGACGCGTCGGACTGGTCGGGCGCGTTCCCATCGATGATCACGCTGGCGGCGCGGGCCGAAGTGTCGGTGTCCTCCGCCCGTCGCGCGGTCCGTGGCCTGGAGGCGCAGGGCGTTCTGGTCACCGAGCTTGGCGGTGGGCGCCGGTCGAACCGGTACCGCATCGTTCGTCCACCGGCACCGGCACCGGAAGCCGTCGCGGCCCCAACACCCGCGGAATCGGTGGTGGGCCGGAGATCGGCACCCTACCGGCGGAGCGAGGACCGGGCAGCCAGATCACCAGGACCGACGATCTCCCAGAGATTTACCTCGCGTACTCCCGGGGGGAGTACGCGGCAGCCGCGCCGGCCAGCCGGCCCGTCAAGGCGAGGCCGGACAGTGCCCGAGGATCTGCGAGCCCTCGCCGACGCGCTGGTCGCCCGGGGGCTCCGGGCGTCGTTCGCCCTGACGCCGGAGCAGGTGGATGCAGTGCGGGCCGTACTGAGACGTGCCGGTGTGGGGGCGATGGTCGCAGCGGCCTATCGGGCGCACCGTGCGGTCGATCCGGCCCGGTGGTGGTCAGCCTGGCTGAACATCTGGTCGGGTCTGCACACGGTACGCCCGCCATCCACGCCGGTCGACACACCGCCGCGCATGCCGGCGGCACCGGTCGGTGACGCGGCGGCGGGGGCGGCCGCCTGCCGCGCCGCACTCGCCGCGGCGAGACGCGGCCGGATCGGTACCGCACTGGCCTGACGCGCCGCGGCTGTGCTGCTGTCGCAGCTTCCGGAGGCCGAGGACCCGCCGGTGCGAGGCCTGGGTAGCCGCTCCAGAGGCCATCGACAGGTTCGGGCCGCCGTCGGCCGTGCCCGGCGGGAGACCATGGTCTGAGGGGAGCAACCGGCGGCGCTCTCACACCCGCCGGTAGTCGCTTCGCGGCGAAGGGTGTGGTCCGTCGACGCCGCCGGGCGCGCCGCAGTCGACAGGAGCTGCCGGCCGGGTAGCCGGTCAGGATCGCGCTGGAACGGCCACCTCCCAGCAAGCTGCCTTTGTTTGCTCTGCAGCATTGCATGCTGGCGTCGCCGTCAAGAGGAAACGGGAAACGCGCCGCGGCCGATGTCGTTCGTTCCGATAACTGGCACACTCGGACTGCGGGACACTCGGCTGATCGGACTGGCGATGTTCGGACAGCGGCGGAGGTCCACGTGCACGGCGACGGCCAGACATTTGGGAGAGAACTACGGAAGCTACGCCTGGCTGCGGGTGTCACGCTCAGTGTGTTGGCAAGAACCGTGCACTACAGCAAGGGTCATCTCAGCAAGGTCGAGCGGGGTGCGAAAGCGCCGAACCGTGAGCTCGCGCAACTGTGCGACGGTGCGTTGCGGACCGGCGGTGTTCTGCTCGCAATGCTGTCAACCGCTGATTCTTCACCGTCCTTGATGCGGGAAGTGGATGGCGGGGACAGTATCGAGGAGGAGGTTTGGATCATGCAGTTCTCCCCGGCGGGAGAGAGTTGGTTCCAGCCGATCGGAAGGCGGCAGATAGTAGCAGCCGGAATGGCCTCCGCGATGGCTGTCGGCCTCGGTTCGCCGAGCACCGCCGCGACCGGCTCAGACCTGGCGGACAGCTCGACGGTGGCGGTTTTCCAAACGTTGTTCGAAAACTACCGCCGGCTCGGCCAGTCGGTCGGTCCGGGTGTTGTCCTCCCCGCCCTCATAGCGCACACCAACACCCTGCGGGAGCTGTCCGTCCATGCGGCTCCACGCGTGCGGCGTGAGCTGCTCCGTCTCGGTTCGCGGTACGCGGAGTACGTCGGTTGGCTGATGCAGGAACGCGGAGACGACAGCGCGGCCCTGTGGTGGACGCAGCGGGCGGTCGAGTTGGCCGCCGCCGGAGGCGACCGGCAGCTCGCTGCCTACGCGAAGGTTCGCCATGCACTGGTCACTCTCTACCGGGATGAGGGCGACGAGACCGTGGCGCTTGCCCGGCAGGCGCGCGATGGCGCGCTGCCACCGCGGATCCGCGGACTGGCGGTGCAGCGGGAAGCGCAGGGACACGCGATCAACGGCGACTACGACGCCTGTATGTGGTGCCTGGACCAGGCCCGTGAGCTGCTCGCCGCCGCGGTGCCCGACGAAGGCGTGCCCGTCATCGGCAGCACCAACCTCAGCGACTCCGTCGGGATGATCACCGGATGGTGCCTCCTCGACCTCGGACGCCCGGCGCGGGCCGCTGATGTGCTGGACGCGCAGATGCGCCAGGTCCCCGCGGAGGCGGCACGTACCCGGGCCCGATACGGCACCCGCCAGGCGCGGGCCCATGCGACGGCCGGCGACATCGAACACGCCTGCGAGCTCGCCAGGTGGGTGCTCCCCGACGTACTGGCGGTGAGTTCCGCGACCATCGCCGCCGACCTGCGGGAGCTGTTGCGCACCCTCAAGCGGCATCCCCAGAATGCGTCAGTCCAGGAACTGGCGCCGATTCTCACGGCGGCCCTGACCGTCGTGACCCCCTGAGGAGGCATCAATGCCCGAGGTCTTCATCAACTACCGCACCGGCGACGGTAACAAGACGTCGATCACGATCGAACGGGAGCTCTCCCACCGTTTCGGAAGCGAGCGGATCTTCCGGGCTTCGAAGTCGATCCCGCTCGGGTCGCAGTGGCCCGAGGAGCTGCTGGTCAACGCGCGGCGGTGCGCGGTTCTGATTGCCGTGATCGGCCCGAAATGGGCGCAGCACGAGGCGTTGCGCGATCCGCAGGACTGGGTGCGGCGGGAGCTCCTCGAGGCGCACCGCAACAACAACACCATCATCGCGGTCATGGATGGCCATGAGGTGGACCGGCTGCGCAGCTCCGACCTGCCTCCGGAACTCGACTGGTTCGCCACCAGCCAGTCCTACCGCCTGGACGAGCACAACATCGGGCGTGACCTCAACACCCTCGGCGACAAGCTGAGCGAACTCGTCCCGGCCCTGCGCGCCGCCGACGCCAGCCGGGCGGACTCGGCGGTCCCGCAGCTGGCCACGAACTCGGTCGGGGAGGCATACGGCACAGTCCTGTCCGGCGTCACCGTCACCGACGGTGACGCCGGGGGAACCGTCGTGAAGGGAACGAGTGGGGCGGTGAACGTCGGGCCGGGGAACTTCTACAACAACTCGCCGCAGTTCTCCGGAAACGGCGTCAACTACACGGCGGGTTCCCACACGGGCGACATCAACCAGCGCTTCTCCGTCGCGCCGGAGGCACCGGGGCAGGAATGAGCGATCAGACGAACATCAGCATCGGCGGTGCCGGGGTTCTCAACCTCTTCACCCACGGCGGATCTGCGGACAACCGGGCAGATGCGTGGACCCCGCACCGGATTCCCGAGGATGACCTTACCTGGCTATATGACCGGTTCGTCCAGCCACCTGGCTACCGAGAGGCACGCAGGGTCCTGATGGTCCATCGAACCGTGCTGCTGCGCGGAGAATCTGGCAGTGGACGACAAACAACGGCGCGGATGCTTCTCCATGATCTCGCCAGGCCGTCCGGCACACTCCATGCCCTTTCACCGGAGACCGACGATGGCGGCCCGACGATTCCACCGGATCGTATCGATGCCGGTGACCAGATGTGGCTTGACCTCACTACCGCGGATGACGTCCTCTGGCGCAGGATCAACGGCGAGCTGCCGGCGCTCCGTGCGACCGTGGAGGATCGCAGGGCGTATCTGGTGGTGATTCTCCCGGAGCGGGCACGTGTTCCCAGCGACGTCGACCGGATCCTCGTCGAGATCGAGCGGCCCGACGCAACCGAGGTCCTGCTGAGGCACCTGCGGACGGCGCAGATTGATCTCGGTGAGAAGGCCCAGCTCGATGCCGACCTCGCCGCCGCTCCGGGGCGAGTTCCTCCCCTGCGGTGGGTGGCGGAACTCGCCGCGCTGGTCTGTCGCGCACGTGACCGGGACTCCACCGGCGGCGCCGCCCAATGGTACGCACGCGCCAAGGCTGCCGTGGCCGATCAGTCGCTTCGGGTAGCGGAGATACTGCGAGAGGTCGACGGTGGTGTCGACAGTGGTCTCGAACGGGCGCTTCTGCTGACGGTCGCGATGGTTCATGAGGGGTCGTTGCGCGATGTGCACGCGGCCGCCGAGATGCTGTTGCAGGTCACGGAACACCCGCCGACGGAGACGCCGCTGCTGTTGCGGAACGATCTCGCGGCGTGCCTCGACACCATCGATGCCGGCGAGGATGCGTCCGGCCAGGTCCACTTCACCCGGCTCGGCCTCGACGTGGCCGTTCGTCTGCACTACTGGAACCATCGGCCCGATCTGCGGCCCTATCTGATCCGCTGGATCGACCGAGTGGTCGAGTCATCCGTCCTGACGCAGGACGGGCTCATGCAGCTGGTCACCCGCTTTTCCGAGCAGTGCCTGCAGAACCGCCACCCGGATGACCTGTCCACACTCCAGGAGAAGGTGCGGAGATGGACGGCCGGGTCCATGTCCCCTTACGGGCAGAGTGCGTGCGCGGCGTCACGGGCTCTCGACTGCGCACTGCGAAACGAGGCCGCCGCCGGTCAGTTCCGGAGAAAGATCCTCGACTGGTCGACGGAGCCGAAGCTCAGTGCCGCTCTCACCCACGTTCTGGTCGAGATGTGCGTCGAGGTGATCTCGGAGCGATATCCCGATCAGGCTCTGGTCCGGCTGCACCATCTGACCCGCCGCCACCGTGACCTGACAGAGCCGCGGTCGGCGCTGCTGCGACTCGTCGAACAGGTCCCGGGCCTGCGGCGGCAGATGTTCGACCGGCTCGCGCAGACCTTCGGCTCGGTGATGGGCTCGGACCGGGCGCGATGGGCTGTGGACACCGGCCTCTTCCTGGACCTTTCCGCGCCCGAGGTCCTCCTGTACCCCCATGACCGTCTCGCCGAGCCACTTCTGGACGAGCCTGCGGTGCGCGAGCATCTCGCTCTCTGCTGGGGCGGTGTGCTGACCACGGAGCCGGCTGTCTGGGCTGGACGCCTGCGCAGTTGGCTGCTGGCGTTGACGAAGGACGAGCAGCATCGCGAGACGGTCCTGGATCTGCTGGTGGCCGGTTGCCACCGGCAGGTCGACGCTCTCTCGGCTCTGTACGAGGTCGCCGGTACCTGGGCCGAGGACGCCTCCGCCGCCGAGGCCTCGGCACGTGACCAGATCAGAACACTGCTGCTGCGGAAGATCCGTACAGCGCGTAGACCCATATCGAAATGACTCGCAGATGATGAGCCTGTTTCGTTGCACCTCGGTCGACCGCGATCGTCGCGGGTCGACGCCAACGATGGAAAATCCTCAATGCAGGGGGGAAATGCTGTGCTGTTCGGCCGTAAATACTTTCTCGGCCTACTCGGCGCCGCCGGAGGGCTGATCCTGGTTCTTGTCCTTCCCTGGAGCAGGCTGCCCTGGGGACGGCTGGTGGTGCTGCTCGTACTGGCCGCTGCTGTCACCGGGCTGATTCTCCTGCGCAGACCCGCTCGTCGCCATCGCGGGTTCGCGGATGTGGGCGATCATTTCCCGCCGCCCGCACCGATGCCGGCCATGGCGCCGATCAACGAGACCCGTCTGGATGACGTCAGAGTTCCGAGTGACACCTGCGACTACTATTTCCAGTTCTCGGCCACCGTACGCTGGGCGCAGACTGATCCGCATCGGGTCACCACGCTCGTCAACCAGGCCGCCGCCGCGTGTGAGGTGATCATGCAGCGTGCCAGGCAGGTGACCGAGAAGATTTCGCCGGCTCAGGTGGCGCTCGCGGCCCAGGAGCTGGGGGGAGCACTTGGCTATCCGGAGCCTGATCGCTCCGGCAGCCTCATGGTGATGGCCGAGGGCATCAAGCTCGCACTCGACCACGAGGATCAGGAACGTCTGCGAAAACTTGCGGACCTGCGCAAGGACGAGGAGATCTGGCAGGCGCAGTGGCGCTCGGATCAGCGCAGGCGTCAGCACCTCGCGGACGACGTACTCAGGGACACCGGCAGCACCGTCGTGTGGTGGCTTGCCCGTAACGACCACAAGGTCGACACAGCCGTCGGGGATCTGCACAAGCTCGCCCGGTTGTCCGCCGCCGCGAACAACCGCGACCTGCCGGACTGGTATCACCGCCTCGACCATTCCCCGGCGCGGCCGACGGCCTCCGATCCGAGCGGCTCAGACGACTTGGGGGACACGGACAATCTGGGGAACGTCATCCTCGCCGGACCGCCGGACATGCCGCCGGAGACGGCTGCCGGCATCCTGGAGAGGCTGCTGGACACGGCAGGCCTGGGGCGGGACCAGGACAAGGACCGGAGGCTGCGACGGCTGCTCACCGACGAGATCGCCGAGGTCTTCCGCGACCACCAGTTGGACGACTTCGCGCGGATCGTGCGACCGACGCCTTCCGCTGCCTCTCCAACGAGCCCGGCGGGGCCCGTGTCCGCTTCTCCACCTACTGACCAGGATTCGGATGGAGGCCGCCGTGTGGATGCGGATCCGGCCGGCGGTGCTGACGGGCACGCGCACCCGGTGGCAGGAGTCGACCAGGCCGCCGACGACAGCGGCACTGGGCCGCTGGGGGACCGGCGCAGGTAGGGCGGTCGCCTACTACCTCCCTCAACGTCGCGGACTGGTCGGGTACGTTCCCGTCGATGTCCAAGCTGGCCGTGCGGGCCGAGGCGTCGGAGTCCACCGCCCGGCGTGCGCTCTCTCGGGCCTGCCGGCGCCGGCCCGCGGGCCGGGCGCTGGGTGGGTACCGCGGTGCTGGGTGATGTGGTCAGCCGGTCGTGGGACGAGCCTGCCGCCAGGGGCGGACGGGTCCGCCCGCGGGGCATTTCCACCAGGGTGTGGCGTTGTGGACGGCGGGGCGCATGGGGTAGGGGTGGCCGGGGCAGGGTGGTGCGGGGTCGGAGATCCAGGCGTCCGCCAGGGTGGTCTGCAGCCAGTCGGCGAGGTCGACCGCGAGCTCGGCCGCGGGTGTCCCGGGGTGGGCGAAGAAGAAGGTCGTGGCGCCCTGAGGGTCGCGGGAGCGGACGGGCCAGGCGCTGACCCAGCCGGGTAGATCCGCTTCCGGCACGGTGACGCCCAGCTGGGCGGAGGCCTCGTCCGGCGTGACCGGGCTGTCCGCCACCCAGCGCAGGGCGCGGGCCAGTTCGGCGTTGTCCGGGTCGTCGACGGTGACGGTGAACCGCCGGGAGAGGGGAAGAAGCTCGGCCAGCGCCGCCGCCAACGCCTCCTCGAGACGTCGCCGGGCGGAGAGCAGGCGCGCGGCGGCGATGGGTGGCGGTCCGGCGTCGCCGCCCGTCACGGAATCGACATCTTCGGAGAAGGTGATGTCGATCGCGGACATGTAGACCACGGACAGGCCTTCGTTCGGATACCCCTGCATCCCACGACATGAACTTCCTGGACGACACCCGCGCGGCGGACCGGGCCTGTCAATCTACCTCCCGGATCATCCTTTCGGTACCTACCGTGACGGTTCTGTCGCAGAGTGAGCGGATGCTCCGTCTCACATGCCATCGGCTGCGCCTTCAGATCGTCATGAGGATGGGTCACTATCTAGAGTTCGGCGGAGTCATAGCCGTCAGGTCCGGTCCAGAACTGGGTCCCGTAGATCTGCGGCTCGCCGCGGGCACACAGCACCCGATCGGTCAGGTAGGCGAGCTGCCCTGTGGAGGCATCTCCGGCCACGAGCGCGGCTCGCAGCAGCTCCAGACATTCCGCCTGGAACGTCGGGTCCCGGTCGGCGTGCTGGGCGATCAGCCAGGCGTGGCTCGCTCCGACCGGCCCGACCAGTTTTTCACCCGGCCAGCCCTGCTCGGCGATGACCATCCGCAGCCATGCGGTGTTGTTCTCGTCGACAGCCCGCATCCGATCAGCCAGGGCCTCACGCTCGGCGTGGTCGGCGGCCTGGGCCACGCCATCGCGGCGGGCGGGGTTGCCGAGCGGGGCCGTGGCATGCGCCAGCCAGGAGCGCCGTACCTGCTGGTCGACCTGCACCCGCCGCGCCAGCTCCTCCCGAAGATCTTCCCTCATCGGCTCATGGTGGGTGAGGCGGGAGGCGGCTGCGGTCCGCCGATGTTTGTGAACCGTGAACGGCCACCCAGCCACCCAGCCACACCCACAAACAACTACTAAGTGGGTGTTCGATCCCGCTTCAGGACTATTGCCAGGTCCATCTCCCGTCTGGCGGCCACGCCCGGTCACCCTTCACATAAATCCGTGCAAGGTCTGGTCCGTTCTACCCGATATGACGTCTATGATGACGCCGAATTCGAACCGAAGGATCCTGTCTCATCCCGCTGTCTGATGTTCTGGGGCCATCGCCGGCGACGAATTTACGACAATCCGGGCAGGTAGCCGCAGTCTGCGGTAAGCCGGAAACATGACCGAGCAGCGACCGTACCCAAGCAATCTGTCCGATGCCCGATGGAACCTGGTCGAACCTGTGTTGACCGCCTGGCGCGCCGAACGCCACAAGAAAGGCCTGAGTATCGGACGTCCCGCAGCGCATGACCTACGTAGCATCCTCAACGCCATCCTGTACGTCGACCGGACTGGTATCCCTTGGCGCTACCTTCCCCACGACTACCCGCCCTGGGAAACCGTCTACGGCTACTTCACCCACTGGCACAACGACGGCGTCCTCGACGAACTCGTCGAGCGGACACGACTCCACGCCCGCACCGCCGCAGGCCACAACCCCGAACCCACCGCCTGCGTGATCGACTCCCAGAGCGTCAAGACCGCCCCCACCGTTCCGACTGCCACACAGGGCATAGACCCCGGAAAGAAGATCGTCGGCAGAAAACGCAACATCATCGTCGACACCCTCGGACTGCTACTCACGGTCCTGGTCACCACGGCCAGCACACCCGATGGCCCCGCCGGCATCCAACTGCTGACCACCGTCGCCACCGCCCATCCCACGATCCGCAAAGCCTGGGCTGACAGCGCCTACCGCACCGCGGTCATCGAACACGGCGCCAGACTGGGCATCGACATCAAAACCGTCCGCCGCGACCCCAAGACCAAGGGATTCATCCCCCTTCCACACCGTTGGATTGTGGAGCGAACCTTTGGCTGGCTGATGTCCTACCGGCGCCTCGCCCGCGACTACGAAGCCCGCCCCACCCACTCCGAAGCCACGATCCACCTTGCGATGATCGACCTCATGGCCCGCCGCGCCACCGGCGAATCAACCCCAACCTGGCGAGGAACATGAATCCGAATTAAACGGAACCCGCGGGATCGAACACCCACTAAAAGTTATATCCCGTTACGGATCGACTGGAATAGCGCGGGAATCCGATCGGTGCATCCAGGCTGAGCATCCTTTCCCGAGGACCGGCGAGAGGCTGGTCGGGCCTCGTACACGACCCTGACCGCGACCACGCTATCGATCTTGATGGAGGAGTGGCGAGTGGATCCCCGCGAGGGATGTGCCGGGACCCTGGCGTTGGAGCCCCAGGCCAGGGCGCTAACGTACGTCCCCGTCACCGAATACGAATCCGGGGGGATCGTGCCTTGATGATGTTGTCTCGGTTGTCCGGTCAGGGATGGCGAGCCCTGGGGCCGCGCCCGTTCAGCATGAAGCCCGATCGCCGCGTGGGGGCCGAGCTGTGACCGTACTTGCCAGTTTTCTGATCATCGGTGCGTTGGTCTGCATGGTGGTGGGCGTCATCGCGCTCATACGCGGCCGGTTCCTGCGTGCTCGGATAACCAACCGCCGTACCGCCGCGGGTGTCACGGTGGCGGCACTGGTTGCCTTCGCGGTGGGTGGCGGGCTCCTGCCCTCGGACGAAGTCGACGGGGAGGAAACGGCCGCGGTCGCCGCGGCATCTGTGCCGTCGGCACGGCCCAGCCCGCTCGTCACGGTAACCCCGCCCCAGAGTGGGACGGCCACGCCCACACCAACCGCTGTCACGCCCACGGCGCCACCCACCACGCAGGCGCCCGTGCCCCAGGCGCCACCGACCACGGCCGCCGGGCGGCCGGCGGCGCAACCGACCGTCCAGGCGCCGGCAGCTGCCGCCGGGCAGCCGCCGGCGGCGAACCCACCTGCAGCAGCCGCACCGCCCGCTGCGGCCCAGGCACCGCCCGCCGCGGCCCAGGCACCGCCGCCCGCCGCACCTCCCGCGCAGCAGCCCGCGGCCAATCCGCGCACCGGATGCGAACCGTCCTACCCCGACGTCTGCCTGCGCTCGGGCATCGGTGACTACGACTGTGAGGGCGGGCGCGGAAACGGCCCGAACTACGTCCGCGGGCCGCTGCGCGTCACCCCGCCCGACCCGTTCGATCTGGACAGTGACGGTGACGGCCGGGGCTGCGTCAGTTAGCCGACGGACATCCAGCGCTGCTCGTCTCCACGGCCAACCGCGACCATGAGCAGCGCGCCTGGCCTGCGGTCTTCCGTTGGTCCTGACGATCGTTACGGACGTCGTCTGATGCGACCCCGTCCCGTGCTGTCCGGCGGGGAGTCGGGCCCTGGAGAAACGCGGCTTCGAGAGTGTCCGTATCAGCGGCAGTCAGCACAGATGCGCAACCTTGATGGGCACTTGCTGTGGCGCGCGCCATGCGTCGACGCTGTCCACCTGATGCCTGCCGCTGTCGCCGGCCGAATGCGACGAACACCCCCCGAAGGCCGCTGGTCCGGTATCTGCGAGGATGGCCGACGGTCAGCGGGGGGTGGCCGCGATCGTCCTGATGACCACGGCTCAGGTCGACATGTCCGTCAGCGCCCCTCGAAGAGGGGGAGTGGGCGGAATGGATCTGCCGGGTCGGCTGGGGCCCTGTGAGTTGACCCGGCGGATCGGTGCCGGGGGAATGGGCGTCGTCTACGAGGGGTCGTACGACGGGGCGCGGGTGGCGGTGAAGGTCATCCGCGCAGAACTGGCGGAAGACGAGGAGTTCCGGGCCAGGTTCCGCCGGGAGATCACTCTGATGCGCCGCGTCCATGGAGCCTGCACGGCTCGAGTGGTAGCCGCTGATCCTGACGGCGATCCTCCGTATCTCGCCACCGAGTTTCTCTCGGGACCGACGCTGACGCGGCACCTGCGCACCCACGGCCCGATGAACCCGACGCTCGTGCGAGCGCTGGCCGTGGGGCTGGCCGAGGCGCTCATGGCGATCCACGAAGCGGGCGTGGTCCACCGTGACCTCAAACCAGGCAACGTGCTGCTCACACCGACCGGTCCGAAGGTCGTCGACTTCGGGATCGCGCAGGCGGCGGATGTCACGGTGTTGACCCGGGTCGGTACCGCCATCGGAAGCCCCGGCTACATGAGTCCCGAACAGGTGGGTGGGTATGGCACCGGGCCGGCGACGGACGTGTTCTCCTGGGCGTGCACGGTTGCCTATGCGGCCACTGGACGCTCCCCGTTCGGGGACGGGCCGACCGACGCGGTTCTGTTCCGGGTCCGGCACGATCCGCCGAATCTCGCAGGGGTGCCCGCGGACCTCCATCCTCTGCTCTTCCAGGCGCTGACCAAGGATCCAGCCCGGCGACCGGACAGCCCATCGCTTGTGCGGAGCCTCCTCGTGGGCACCGAGGACGACGGCGTGAACGTCGACGAGGCCGACACGCGGCTCCTGTCGGACGCGGTCACCAGGATAATCGCCGCGGAATGGTCGAAGAACGCTGACGTTCCCCCGGCTGTACCAGGCGATACTGGCGGGGGATTTCCCGCTGCGGCCGACGTGGTACCGCCGGAGCGGCGACGCCGGCTCCGGGTTCTGTCCGGTCATCGCCGTCGACCAGTCGTGGGCGCGATCGCGGGGGCACTGCTTCTGTCCGCGTTCGCTGCTGGCGCTCAGATGAAGGTGCTCGGCGGAGAGGGTTCCGGCGCGAGCCTGTCGTCAGCGACAGCGGGCGGTTCGACGGCCAGTATCAGCCCGACCGCTCCGGGCACGACGTCCGGAGCGGGGAGCGCCGGTGAGGAGGGGGCTTCCGTGCCGGCGGCGGCAGGCAGCCCCAGCCCCACATCCATTGCCCCACCGGTCACCGCTGATCGGCTGGAACCAGGCGTGCGTCTTTTCACGGATGCCATGTACGGAGATGACAAGGCCTGGGTGTGGGAGATCCAGGGGCTTCAAGGTGTGATGTACGGCGGCAGCGAAGGACTGGGATTCGATGCTCCGCTTCTGGGCGCGTGGTGGTCGCTCGCCGACTGGTGTTCGGTCGGTGGTCATGGTCGGCCAGGGGAATGCTACGACCTCGCGTCCAACTTCGTGACCAGGTGGTTCGATCGCGATCCGCGGAAGATCAACACTGAGACCTGGGCGGGAGCCGGAGCAGTGGCGGGAAACGTCATCGACGGCCACGGAATCACCGAGAAGTACCTGCGGGCGTACCCGAAGATCATGACCGTCGACGCTCTTTTCCCTGGGAGGCCGGGACACAGCTTCCTCTGCGAGCCGGACTGCGTCACCGTGATTGACGGAGGGCGATAGGCGCCGCTCCCGCAAGCGAATATGGGGGACCGCTCCGGCAGGTCGCCGGAGGATCGCGGCCTGTGTGCCACATCCCTGGACTCCACTCCCGCCTCGATCTCGATCGCGACGGGGTCGCCTGCGGCACGGCTGACGGCCGCTATCTCCTCGCGCGGCGCGGTCGCCACCGGCGAGCCCTGGTAGGCGCTGCCGCGCAGCATGCCGGTGACACGATCCATCCGGCGGCGATGCCCGGATGCGATAATGGCATCGCAATCTGCCTTCCGGATCAGCAGACCTCCCGGTGGTGAGAGGGCAGGCGCACCTCTCTCGGGTAGTGCCACATCGCCTTGACCACGTTGTAGGCGGCCGGGCACCCGATCTCGCCGAAGGCATGGGCCTCCGCGAGCACCTCGGCCGCGTCGAGGACACGGATGCGGCTGGGGCGGTGCCGGGCGAAGTCCGCGGCTGGGCCGTCGTCGGTCACGAACACCCGGGCGGTGGCGGCCGTGCGCTCCAGCAGACGGATCGACTCGGCTTCGCCGAGATGCTGGAGCGGAGTGGACCGGGTGCCACCCAGGCCGCGACGGATGAGGTCGACCGCCTCGTCGTCGCCAGGCTGGTCGAGCCGATGAGCCGGACCCAGCCAGGTGTTTTCGAGGTTGAGAACATCCTGCAGCTTCGCCTCGGCCGGCAGGCCACGGCGGATTTCGTATCGTACGCCTTCTGTCCACCCGGCCCGACCGCCGAACCGTGCCTCCAGAATCGGCAAAGCGCCGACTACGGAGAAATTCTGCAGCGAACAGGCGTCGAAGAGAACCAGGGAACGTGCCGGAGGGCCAGTCCTGTCGGACTCCGGTGCATCTCCAAGGCGCGGATTCACGCCACCAGTCTATAAGCGGCCCACGGACGACATCACAGGACGAGTGTCGGGTCGTCGTCGGCCAGTTCCTCGTCCGTCATTGGTGGGAGGGGACTCAGCTGTCTGAGGAGCGCACCTTCCGGCACACACATGAGCCGGGCGAGTACGCGCACACCGATCAAGCCGTTGTTGTACGCATCCACCGCGCGCTGGAGCAGACCGCTCGGTACCCGCCGCGCGCCGATGCTGCGTAGCTGACGCTGGTACTCCCCAGCGTGGCCTGCCAGCAGTTCAAGCCGCCGCGCCGACATCTGTCGGACCCGGTCCCGGCCGAGGGCATCCACGAGCTCGACATTGTGGAGACGGAAGGCGAGCGCATCCAGGCTGACCTTGAACTCGGCGAGCATCGCACCGATCGTGACCTCGGTCGTGCCCACCGGCCCGAGCGCCCTGCGCAACGCCGGCACCGGCATGAGAAACGCCGCGGCGAAGCTGTTGGCGCGGCGCTCCTCCACACTCCGCTCCGGGCCGAAAAGGTCTTCGTCCAGCCGTATGCCGTGAATGTCGCTGAAAGCTATGTGCCCGAGCTCATGAGCGAGGGTGTAGCGCTGCCGCGTCGCCGGAGTGGCACTGCTCACCAGAGCCAGGCGGTAGTTGCCACGGCTGATGCTCAGCCCGTCCAACCCTGGCGGCAGCTTCTCCACGGCGACGTCGACGCCCAGCCGCTGTTCACAGAAGTCGGCCAGACTCTCGATCGGCCCATCGCCGATCCCAGCCAGACCACGCACCTCGGCAGCGAGCGCGCCGGCCTGATCGACCCAGCGACCGGAAGAATCTGGAACGGAAATCGGAAAACGGCTCGGCGGCGCCGGCAGCCCCACATCGGACAACAGCCCGTCGATCTCCAGGAGCTCGTCCACCCGGCGCATAGCCTCGGTCACAGCCGGATTTGCGGCAGGCTGTACCCGGGCGGCGATCCGAACATCCTCGCGGTCGTCGGCGGCGAGGATCTCGTCGACCGGGACCCCCGTCACCTCGGCGACGAGCGCCAGCTCCAGCGAACTCAGTCGCCGCCGGCCGGCAAGTACCTTCGACAGGGCAGTCGGATCAAGACCCGCCGCGTTCGCCACGGCCCGCTGGGTCAGGCCCGATCGTTGGATGGCCTCCCGCACCCGGACAGCAAGAGTCTCAGGATCCACCGCCTCAACGTAGTCGTAGGTTGCCGAAATCGCAACTGTCTACCACTCGATCAAAGGGCGGAGGGGTTATGCGACGAGGTGCGTAGCGCCATCGCATGCTGTTTCGCGTGCCGGAGGCCGATGCGGGCGAGGAGCTCGCGGGCTCCGGGTTCGCGCTGGTAGGACGCGAGACGTTCGTGGTATGCCGGCCCCGCCGGAGCGTGTCTGCGTGTACGCGGTGAACGCCGTCGGCGGGGGCCGCGCGTCCGGCCCCACTGATGGGCGGGTGCACGCGGGCGGGTTCAGGTGGTGGCGGCTTCGGTGGCGATGCGGAGCTGTTCGGCGTCGACGATCTGGCGGGCCAGTTCCTGTTCGGACACGTCCACGGCGTCGGGGGTGCCCTCGGCGACGGCGCTGCGGCGGGCGAAGGCGTCGAACGTCCGCCGCTTCTCGGCGAGGATCTCGCGCAGGCGCTGGTCCACCCCGACGGTGCTGACGAGGCGGTGCACCTGTACGCCGCGGACCTGGCCCATCCGGTGGCACCGGGCGATCGCCTGCTGCTCCAGGGTGGGTTTCACCTGCGGCTCACACAGGATCACCACGGACGCCGCCTGCATGTTCAGGCCGGTGCCGCCGGCCGCGATCTGGCTGACCAGCACCGCCGGGCCGGTGACGGAGCTGAACTCGTCGACGAGGCGTTGCCGCGCGGTGGCCGGCGTGCCGCCGTCGAGGGGGCCGACGACCGTCACCACGCCACCCAGCTCGGCCCGGAGCGCCTGCTCCACCACCGTGAGGACGTCCAGGAAGTAGGAGAAAACGACCACCTTGCGCCGGTTGGACGCCGCCTCGGCGACGATGTCGAGCAGTCGCCGCAGCTTGCCGACCTGCCCGCCAGGACCGCCGGGGGTGCCAGGGGTGCCAGAGTTGCCGGGGGCGGCCGGGGCCGGGTAGGCGGCGCGGCGCATGGCCATGAAGTTGCCGGCCAACACGGCCTGGCGGTAGGCCTGCTCCTCGGCCGGGCCGAAGTCCTCGGCTTCCTCGACCTCGATCAGTTCGGGCAGTTCGGAGAGCACGTCGTCGATGTTGCGGCGCAGGTAGGCCGGGGCGACCGCGCGTCGGAACGCCTCGGAGGCCATCCGCAGCGGTCCGGTGCCCGGGTCGGTCGTCAGATCCGGTTGCAGGTAGCCGACGAGGGCGCGGAACTCCTCCACCCGGTTCTCCATTGGGGTTCCGGTGAGGAACAGCACCCGCCCGGCCCGGTCGGCGAGCCCGCGGACGGCCTGCGAGCGCAGGGTCTGTGGGTTCTTGATGTAGTGCGCCTCGTCGACGACCAGCATCCCGATCTCGACGTCGGCCGGGACCGCCAGGGACCTCGCGACGTCGAAGGTGGTCACCGCGACACCGCCGTCGCGCGTCCAGCGGCGCAGCTCACCGGCGCGTTCCGGCCCGTGCAGGCGGCGGGCGGTGAGCAGGCTGCGGGCCTCGACCTCCCGCAGCCGGTTGACCAGGACGGCGGCCGGCGCGACCACGAGGAAGTGGGTGGCGCCGAGCGTCCGCAGGTGCGCCAGCGCGGCGATGGCCTGGATCGTCTTGCCCAGCCCCATCTCGTCGCCGATGATCACCCGTCGTTGGACGAGTGCGAACCGCGCGCCGAACGCCTGGTAGCCGCGCAGCGAGACCCGGCGGTACGACTCGTCGAGCTGCTGGGCCCGCACCCGCTCGGCGATCTCGGCCGGCAGGCCACCCTCGGCGGCGGCGACGTCCAGCCCGAGGTCGACGATCTGGCTGAGCAGGCCGTAGTACTCGGGGGCCCGTCGCTCGAAGTCCGCCCACACGGCCGCCGGTTCGACCGGTGCGTCCACCAGCTCGCCCGCGGAGCGCAGCGGGCCGGTGATCTCGTCCGGTCCACCGAACGTGATCAGGCCGGTCCCGGTCGCCTGCCCGAGCAGCTCGTCGAGGCGGGTGACCGCCCCGACCGCCTGCTCGCGCGCGGACGGGCTGGCGAACGTGTGCCGTAGCCATCCGCGGGCCGGTGCGGCTGCCCGGGCCAGGCCGGGTAGTTCCTCGGCCAGGGTGGCCACCGTCTCGCCGGCGTGTACCTGGGCGAGGGTGCGTTCGGACGCGGTCGAGCCGATGCAGCGCGACGAGCAGGCCGGTGCTGTAGGGGTTGGCCGGGTCGAGCTCGATGTGGAACCGGATGCTGTCCTCGGTGGCGGCGGAGAGCTGACGGGCGGCGGCGACGATCTGCGTGATCGACCGTTCCCCGAGACCGGTGATGCGCGGGGCCGGAGCAGGCCCCGTGTCGAACGTGTTCAGGACGTCCAGCACGGTGCGGAACCCGGCGCCCTCCAACGGCCCCAGGCGGACCCGCTCGCCGGTGACCTCCCGCAGCCGGGCCAGCGGCATGGTCGCCAGGTCGCGCCGGACCATCTGACCGCGCAGTGCCACGAACCGCTGTTCGACCTCCCCGCGGATCCGCGCCCTGCCCGCCTCGACGGCGCGGGGGGCGGCGTCCAGGGACGGGGCCTGGACGCCGACGCGGCCGGTGCGGGTGGCCCGGGAAGGCGTACACCGGCGCGGGTCGCGAGACCTGCGGGGACGACGAGGCCCACCGCTTCCACGACCGGCTCGGGCTGGTCGAGATGCAGATCCGCCTCGATGTCCGCGAGCCGGCGGTTCAACCGGTATTCCAGCGCCTCCGCACGCTGCCGCGCGGTCGCCGCGCTGATGCGGCCCTCACGGGAAGGGCGCTCACGGGACGTGCGGTCGGGGGAGGCGGGTGTCACCGCGTCGCCGGTCGCCCGCGTCGTGCCTCTCCGCCCCGCCGGGCCCGGATCATCGGCCCGCCAGGCCTGCCACTTCTCGATCTCGGCCCCCAACCGGTCGGCGACGAGCCGCCCTGCCCGCTCCGCGGGTGCCTGCACCCGCGCCCGGACCTCGTCCAGGTGAGCGGGCAGGAGATGGTCGAACGCCCAGGTCCGCACCACGTCCGCCGGCGGTTCACGCAGCCAGGGCGCGGCATCCCGGCCGGGGGCGGCGAGCGCCGCGGCGCGCACGGCGTCCACCGGTCCCACCGCATACGCATACGCATACGCATACGCATACGCACCCGTGCCCGTGCCCGTGCCCGTGCCCGTGCCCGGGGCCGTCCCCACGTCCGTGGGGGGTCGTGCAGTTCCAGGTAGCGCAGGTACGGCGCGGGTTCCCGGACCGACGCCGTGCCGTCCGGGCGCAGCTCCACCACCGTCATCCGGCGCGACACCACGCCGGCCGGCTGATGACCGTCCCGGACCTCGGCGCTGACGATCGCGAGCAGCCGCGGGACGCCGCCCGGATCTGTCGGGTCGACGAACACGGTTCCGCCCCGCAGCACGTCACGGGCCCGGCGCAGGACCCCGTCGGCGACCGCCTCGACGAGCGGATGCGACGGTTCGAGCAGCTCCGCGGAGCCCTGCCGCACAGTGCCTTCGGACCGTGCAGTGCCTTCGGATCGTGCGGAGCGGCCGGCGGGCCCGGTACCGAAGGTGATCCGCCGGTAGCCGGGATGCACGACCCGCCGGACGGGAGACACGCCAGCATCCTGACCGGTGTGCGCGGTACGGGTGTCCCGCGTCCGCCGGCGCCAGCCCGTGCCGGCGCCGCAGCCCGTCGACCTGCGCGGCGGCCAGGACGTCCGTGTGCAGGGCCCGCTCGTCGAGCAGCTCCACGAGCCCGGTGCCGACCGCCGCGTCGATGATCTCGTGCAGCCTGCCTCGGACGTCCGGGCTGTCGCCGTACCGGATCGCCTCGATGAGCAGGTCCCGCAGCGGCCGGTCGGCGAACGCCTGACCGAGGACGTCGAAGACCTTCCCGGAGTAGGCCTCGTGCTGCTGTTCGATCTTCTCCAGCAGCCGGTGGAACACGTCACCCTCACGGGTGTCGGTGGCCACCGGGTTCCACAGGTGGCACACCTCGCCCTGCCCGATGCGGTGGATGCGGCCGAACCGCTGCTCGATCCGGTTCGGGTTCCACGGCAGGTCGTAGTTGACCATCAGATGTGCCACCTGGAGGTTCACACCCTCACCGGCGGCGTCCGTGGCGACGAGGACGCGGGCCCGCGGATCGGAGGTGAAACGCCGCTGGGCCGCGAGGCGGCGCTCACGGGAAAGCCCACCGTGGATGAACTCCACCGCGGCCGTGTCGCCGAGCAGTGTGGTGATCCGCTCGACCAGGTAGGTCTGCGTGTCCCGGTGCTCGGTGAAAAGGATGATCTTGCCGAGCTGGCCGGACTCGTCCCGGGTGCGCAGGTCGTCCCGCAGGATCGTCCGCAGCTCCGACCACTTGCGGTCGGTGTCTGCCGACCGGACGCGGCGGGCCATGCCCACCAGGTGATCCAGCGTCGAGATCTCCGCCTGGAGCTCCTCGCGGGTCCGGGCCGCGATCGCAGGGCGGGAGCTTCCAGCCGGAGCGCGATGCGCATGACTGGCTGCGATTCTGCCTGCGGGCCCACGATCTGCAGGCCCAGCTGGTCCAGCGCCGTCTCGAAATCGCGGCGGATGTCTGGCGGGCGCTGGCGGACCAGGTCGCGGCGGCCGGGCTCGGTGAGCGCACCGTCGCCGCGGTGTACGCGGCGACCCGGCCCGGGGGAGCGCGCCGTACGACCTACATGGGTGATGAGGGTCTGACCCGCGACCAGGCGATCCGCGACCTGCAGGCGCTCAGGGCCGCCGGTCTGATCGAGGAGACCGGCCACGGCCGCACCCGGCGCTACCTCGCAGCAGGCACCGCCGCACAGGCGGAACGTTCCGTCCGCGCCTTCGATCACCAGCCAGCCGCTCCGCGACCCCTACGGCGCCGACTGACGTGAAGGAACGCCAGCAGGGGCGCAGTCGGGTTGCACCGCGGCCCTGCTGACACCGCCGCAGGGCCGCGGTCAGCCGGCCGAAGCAGGGTCCTGCCGCCAGGGGCGGACGAGGTTGCCTGCAGGACATTCCCACCAGGGTGTGGCGTCGTGCACGGCGGGGCGCATCGGATGGGGGTGGCCGGGGCAGGGCGGTGCCGGGTCGGAAATCCAGGCGTCCGCCAGGACGGTCTGCAGCCAGTCGGCGAGGTCGACCGCAAGGTCGGCGGGGGGCGTGGCGGGAAAGACGTAGTGGGTGATCGTGCCGTGGGGGCCGCGTGCCGTGACGGGCCAGGAGCTGATCCAGCCGGGCAGATCCGGCTCCGGCACGGTCACGCCCATCTGCGCGCAGGCTTCGGTCGGGGTGATCGGGCTGTCTGCCACCCACCGCAGCGCGCGGGTCAGCTCGGCGTTGTCCGGATCGTCGACGGTGAGGGTGAGCCAGCGGGAGAGCGGGAGGAGCTCGGCCAGCGCCGCCGCCACCGCCTCCTCAACTCGTCGCCGGGAGGAGAGTAGATGCTCGCCGGCGACGGGTGGCGGCTCGGCGGGGTCTGGCGGAGAGCTGTCGTCCTCTGACAGGACGATGTCGACCACGGTCACCCACGCGGTGGAGGGCGCTCCGTTCGGGTACTCCTGCATCCTCGCGCCTCGAATCCTTGGACGACACGGAGTCTTGTCAGTACTCCGCCTGGGGCAACAGCCGCCGATGGTGATTGCCGTACTGGGCGCCACTGAGTAACCGGATGATACTGATTGGTGGTGGCGAGGTCTGCTGTCGTTCGCTGCCCGGGGTGACGACACCGGCGACTGGGGTGAGAGTGGCACGCACGCTTCTTGAGACGCTCGGTGACTGCGTCCGGCGACTGGAACGGTACGGCGGGCAGCGCATCGGTGAGCAGAACACGAAGGCGAGCCTGATCGAGCCCGTCATCGAGGCGTTGGGATGGGACATTCACGATCTTGACGAGGTCAACCGGGAGTATCGGTACGGCGGGTCGGCGAACCCTGTCGACTATGCGTTGCTGCTGCGGCGCAGGCCCTGTCTTTTCATCGAGGCGAAAGGCCTCGGCGAGGATCTCGGCCAGCTGAGGTGGGCGACGCAGATACTCAGCTACGCCTCGGCTGCCGGGGTGCGCTGGGTGGTATTGACGAACGGCGCGGAATGGCGCATTTACAACGCGCACGCCCCCGTGCCTGTCGAGCAGAAGCTCTACCGGACGGTCCGTCCCGCGGAGAGCACCGACGAGGCGGCACGCGTTCTGGAACTGCTGGGCAAGGACGTGCTGGGCAGTGATCGCATCGAGGACCTGTGGCGTTCGGAGTTCGTCGACGGGCAGGTCCGGTCGGCGCTCACGGAGCTGTTCGACGGAGGGGAACCGGCGCCCGAGCTGGCCGCGCTGGTCCGCCGCCGCGCGCCGGGCCTGAACGAGGCTGAGGTACGGGACGCGCTGATCCGGGTCCGCGCGGCCTTCGACTTCCCCGCCGCGGGCCTGGTCTCCAGCGTGGTCCCGGCACCTCGGGAGGCGTTGCCGGCTGCCACGGATGTTTCCGGAAGCGATTCGTCTTCACCGGGGCGAACGGCAGGGGCAGGCCGTTCGGGTCCGCCTGAGCTGAACGGCCGTCCGGCGGCCCCGGCCACCGGCGCTAACCCGTCGAAGGCTGTGCCCCTGTCAGCGGATTCCACCCGGGTGACCCGTGTGGAACGGGATCTGGGTATGACCGATCTTCTCGCCGCCGGGCTGGTGCAGGCTGGCAGTGCGCTGACCGCTGTGTACCGCGGCCGGCAGCGGGAGGCGCAGGTACGGTCGGACGGCATGGTCAGTTTCGGAGGGCAGCGGCTCTCGTTGAGCGCGGCGGGGGCGGCGGCGAAGGTGGACATCGTCGGACCCGATCTGCCGGAGAGCGCCCGCTCGACGGACGGCTGGGACTTCTGGAAGGCGCCCGACCCGACGACTGGGCGACTCGTCAGTCTCAAGCGCCTGCGCCGAGATCTGGCCCAGTCCCGCCCGAACCGTCAGGGTGGGCGATCGGCCTGAGGGCTCTCCGCGCATGCCGTGAGCAGGGCTGCACCAGCTGGGGCGGTGGGGCGTGGTCTGGCCGGGGAAGGAAATCGCGGCCGCGCCCACGTCATCTCGCGGCGGGCGCGGCCGTACGGGCAAACGCTTTCTGTCTGGTGTGACGACGGCGGTCTCCTGCCGCCAGCCGCGGCTTCAGCCGAGGAACTCCCGGGCGCACCGGTCGACCTCGACCTGGTTGTTGCCGGCGTCGTCCAGGCAGCTCACGTAGGTGCGACCCTCGTCGGAGGCCAGGAAGGCGATGGACGCGACCAGGACGATCAGCGCGATCACCACACCGACCGCGCCGGTGATGACGCCGGCCAGTGCCATGCCGCCGTTGTTGGCTTCCCGGCGATTGACCCGGCCGCGGCCGAGGAAGCCGCAGACCAGCGCGCCGACGCCGAGCAGGATGCCGCCGATGACGGTCCAGGAGAGCAGGATCGCGGCCACGCCGAGGACCAGGGCGGCGACGCCGAGACCGTTGCGGGGCTGGCCGCCACCGTAGGGGCCGTAGCCGGGCGGCGGATAGCCCTGACCGTAGGTCGGCGGGTAGCCCTGGTTGTGGGGCGGGTAACCCTGGTCCGGCCCCGGCGGGTAGCCCTGGCCTGTGGGCGGGTACCCCGGGTTCGGTGGGTATGCGGGGCCACCTGCTGCACCCTGGCCGGGCTGGCTCGGGTAGGGCGGGTGGCCCTGGCCGTATCCGCCCTGGTCCGGGCCCGGGGGGAACCCCATGTTGTCGCTCACGTGCCGTCCGGCTCCCCTCGTCCCGCTGTACTGCTGTCGCTTGTCGCTTTCCGGGCGGCGCCCGTCACGGATCCAACCATCTATGCGTGTCGCGGGTGACGCCGCGGAGCAGACTGGCTTCTCCCGAGCCGCCTGCGGGCGTGGGTGGGATGGTGCCCTTACGCGAGCTGGCCTGAATGTGTAGTCTGTGAACTCGGTACACAGCTTTCGGCTTGCGGGTGAGACGCGCCGGCCGGGCTGCTTCGAGGGGGAGATGAGCCGTGGTGACGCAGGATCGTCAGGACGCGCTGTTTCCCGCCGAGAAGGGCGCCTCGCCCACGCTCGCCGGATCGGGGGGTGCGAGCGCGGGCGGCGCCGGTACCGCGGACGCCCTGTCACCCACGGAAATCCTGGACAGGCCGGGGGAGTTCGTCCCCGCGACCTCGTACGAGGTCCGGGATGCGTTCGCCGAACTCGTCCGGCGTGACCTGCTCGGGCCGTGGGACGGGGAGCACGAGGTGTTCCACCCGCGGGCGATGGGGCCCCGGGAGCGCTACCTCGTCGGGATGCTCGGCCCGAAGCCCGCACCGCGCGGGGCCCGCGAGGCGGCGGCGGCCGAATCGGTCGCCGACACCGAGACGGCGGTGCAGGGCGACGCCGACAGCGACCTGCCCGAGGTTCTCACCCCACAGGCCCGGGGCCGGATCTGGGCGTCCTCGATGGGCCTGTCGTTCGCCGTCCCGGCCAGCGTGCCCGGAGCGAGCGGCGCGGCCAGCGCGGCCAGCGCGGACGGTGCGGCGGTCGACGTCGTCGCCGTCACCGCCAGCTGGGGCCGGTACGTCCGGCAGGAGACCGAGGACGACGAGGGGCGCACGCTCACAGTCTGGGCCCGGGAGCCGGTTGTGCACGCGAACCGGGAGATCCGCCTGGATGGTTCGCTCGGCGCCGACGCCTTCCGGGTGCCGCTGGTCGGCGATGCCGAGACCGGGGTGTTCCTCGCCGTCGTCCTGCGGGAGCGGCCGGGCCGGCGGATCGTCGAGCTGACGCTCGTCAACGGGCAGCCGGAGCCGCCGTCCCGGGCTGACACCGCCTGGCTGTTCCAGGCCACGCTGACCGTGACCGCGCTCGACGGGGAACGGGCCGTCTTCCTGCCGATCGACGATCCCGAGGACGGCGGCGCGGCCGACCACTCCGACCACGAGGAGCTGCACCTGCGGCTGCTCTACCGGGGGGAGCGGCGCTACGCCAGCGGCCGCAACATCGCCGTGCACCCCTCCGTCCGGCCCGGTGAGCGTCGCGCACACCGGCTGGAGACCACCTGGCTGCCCAGCTACGACGTCCCGTCGACCATCGCGCCGGCGGGCGCCGGTACGCCGCTGGCGGGTGTGGAGCTGTCGATGGACGCGCTCGCGGCCGCCGACGCGGCGCAGCTGCACCGCGGGCTGACACCGCTCGCCGACGGCTACCACGCCTGGCTCGACGAGCGTGAGAACGAGCAGCTGCCAGGCCTGCCGCCGCGGCTGCGGCCCACCGCCCGCATCGCCATCGGCGAGGCGAGGGGAGCGGCCGCCCGCATCCGCGCCGGGATCACCCTGCTCACGGATCCGGCGCGGCCGCACCACGCGCAGGCGCTGGCGGCCTTCCGTTTCGCCAACCAGGCCATGGCGGCGCAGCGCCGGCACACCGCGATCGCCCGGTTCCGCGACGAGCACGGCCTGACCTACGCCGAGGCGAAGGCCCGGGTGGAGGCACAGGGCGCGGCGGCGGCGTCCTGGCGGCCGTTCCAGCTCGGGTTCGTCCTGCTCAACCTGCCGGCGCTGACCGACCCGGCGCACCCGGAGCGGGCCGCCGACGCTGACGCTCTCGTCGACCTGCTGTTCTTTCCCACCGGCGGTGGGAAGACCGAGGCCTACCTGGGGCTGACCGCGTACACCTTCGCGATCCGCCGGCTGCAGGGCACCGTCGGCACCGGGGCCGACGCACGTTCCGGCGAGGCCGGGGTCGCCGTCCTCATGCGCTACACCCTGCGGCTGCTGACCGCCCAGCAGTTCCAGCGGGCGGCCGCCCTCGTCTGCGCCACGGAGGTGCTGCGCCGCGCCGACGAGGCCACCTGGGGGGCGGAACGGTTCCGGATCGGCCTGTGGGTGGGCAGCGGCGTCTCCCCGAACAACTTCAAGGACGCCGCCGACCAGATCAGCCAGGCCCGTGAGGTGGGGGACGGCAAGCGGGCCAACGTCCTGCAGACGCTGAGCTGCCCGTGGTGCGGCACGGTGCTCGCCGCCCACCGCGACGCCCACCCCGACGAGAACCTGCGCCGCGTGCTGCTCTACTGCCCGAACGGCGAGGGTTCCGACGCCTGTCCGTTCTCCCAGCGGCTCGCACCGGGGGAGGGCCTGCCGGTGCTCACCGTCGACGAGGAGATCTACCGGTACGCCCCCAGCCTCGTCATCGCCACCGTCGACAAGCTCGCCCAGCTGCCGTGGCGCGGCGAGGCGGGCATCCTGTTCGGCCGGGTGCGCCAGCGCTGCCCGCGGCACGGCTACCGCCACGACGACCTCGACGCGCGGACCGGCTGCGGGTCCAGCCACCAGCGCCGCGGCGACCTGCCGAAGGTGACGAGCGAACCGGTGCGCCGGCTGCGCCCACCCGACCTGATCATCCAGGACGAGCTGCATCTCATCTCCGGCGCGCTCGGTACCACCGTCGGCCTGTTCGAGGCCGCGGTGGACGAACTGTGCTCCTGGCCGCTGCCCTCCGGTGCCGGTGACGGGATCGCCGGTGACACGGGCGCTCCCGCCCTGGCCGGGCCGAAGATCGTCGCCTCCACCGCCACCACCAAGCGGGCGCGGGACCAGGTCCTCGGCGTGTTCGGCCGCCGGCTGGCCGTCTTCCCGCCGCAGGTCGTCGACGTCACCGACACGTTCTTCTCCCGCCAGGTCCCCGTCAGCCCGCAGAACCCCGGGCGGCGCTATCTGGGCATCTGCGCCCACGGCACCCGGATGAAGTCCGCCCAGATCCGGCTCGCCGAGATCCTGCTGCTGGCCGGGCAGACCCTCTTCGACCGGCACGGCGAGGCCGCCGAGCCGTACCAGACACTCGTCGGCTACTTCAACGCCACCCGCGAACTCGCCGGCATGCGCCGCTACCTCGACGACGACGTCACCACCCGGGTACGCACCCACGGCACGCGCAAGGGGCTGTCGAACCGGCTCGGCCCCAGCGCGGCGATGCTCACCATCAGCGAGCTGACCTCCCGGGTCTCCTCCGCCGACATCAGCGACGTCCTGAAGCGCCTGGAGATCGCGTTCGACGCCGAGCTGGACACCTCCGTCCGGCGCCACGCGATCGCCGACACCTGGCGGGAAACGCTCAGCATCCGGGACAGCCGCACCCGGGAACGGCCCCCCGCACATCCGGTCGCCGAACAGTGGCGTGCCCGGGAGGCCCGCCGGCCGGTCGACGTCGTCCTGGCGACGTCGATGCTGCAGGTCGGTGTCGACGTCTCCCGGTTCGGGCTGATGGCCGTCGTCGGGCAGCCGAAGAACACCGCCGAGTACATCCAGGCGTCCTCCCGGGTCGGCCGGGACGCGGCGCGCCCCGGGCTCGTCGTCACCCTCTACAACTGGGCGCGGCCCCGCGACCTCGCCCACTACGAGGACTTCGAGCCCTACCACGCCAGCTTCTACCGGCAGGTCGAGGCACTGTCGGTCACCCCGTTCACCCGGCGCTCCCTCGACCGCACGGCCACCGGTGCGTTCGTCGCCGCGCTGCGCCACCTCGACGACGCGAACACCCGCAACATCGACGCGCACGACGTCGACCTCACCGGCCCCGTCGCCACCCGGCTGATCGGCCGGCTGCTGGCCCGGGCGGAGGCCGTCGCCGGCCCGCGCGGCGCCGAGTACCTCGGTGAACGGCTCCGCGAACTCGTCGACCGCTGGCAGCTGATGCGCACCGGTCCGGCCCGGCTCGGCTACACCGAGCGCGGCGGCGGCGCGGGCGCGGGCCAGCAACGACTCACCGGCCTGCTGGAACCGGCCGGCCACGGCCGCTGGGAGGTCCTCACCGTCGCCCAGTCGATGCGCGAGACCGAACACGAGATCAGCCTCCTCGTCCCCGCCGGCGAGGAGCTCTACAACCACAACCTCGTCGATCCGCCGTGGAGTTTCGGCACCCCGGCCAGCCCCGCCGCTGCCCCTGCCGCGCCGGCCGCCGCCGGCGGACCGGCAGCCGCCGCCGGCGGGCCCGACCTGGACGACGAGGACGCGCCGGTCGGCGACGAGCTCGGGGAGACCCGGCTGGCCGGTCCGGCCCGGCCCCGGCAGAGGAGAGGTGCCTGATGCGCGGGCGACACCACCGGCGCGTCGGCGCCGTCCGGCCGAGCCATCTGATGTTCACCAGCGGGGTCGGCGCCCTCGTTGACCTCCCCAGCTTCTCCACGCTGGTCCGCGGGCTCGACGACTGGGACTACCGCAACGTCCCCGACTACGAGCCGATCGCCGAGCCCCGGCTGCTCACCGCCGTGCGCCGCGTGTACGACCGCAACGTCACCGAGCTGCGGCCGGCGCCCTGGTCGGACACCGGCGTCAGCGGCCCCGGGGGCCGGGGCGCTCCGGGCACCCCGATCGGCGTCCCGACGGTGCCGTTCCCCAACTGGCTGCGCTGCACCGCCTGCAACGAGCTCGACCTGATCTCCTCCCCGGCCTTCGCCTTCGAGAACCAGTGGCAGTTCCGTCCCCAGGACGCGCGCTTCTTCCACGGAGAATGCTCCCGCAAGCGGTCGGGCCGGCGGCCGTTGGCCGTGGCCGCCCGCTTCGTCCTCGCCTGCACCGCCGGCCACCTCGACGACTTCCCCTACGTGGCGTTCGTCCACCGTGGCGGCGGGTGCGCGAAGGCCAGTCACCCGCGGCTGCGAATGGAGGACCGGGGCGGGAACCTCGGTGCCAACGTCGAGATCCGGTGCGTGAACTGCGACCAGCGGCGCAACATCCGTGAGGCGACAGGCCGCCGCGGCGCCGAGAACCTGCCCCGCTGCCGCGGCCGGCACCCGCACCTGGGCACGTTCGCGGACGGCGGCTGCCACGCCGACGCCCGCCTGCTCGTGGTCGGGGCCTCCAACCAGTGGTTCGCCCAGGGACTGTCCGTGCTCTCCGTTCCCCGCACCGGGGCCAGTGAGCTGGCGAGCAAGGTCGAACAGAACTGGGAACAGCTCAGCCAGATCCCCGGCGCGGAGCTGATGGGCTTCTCCCGGTCGGTGATGCCGGTGTTCCGCCAGCTGGAACGGTGGACCGACGCCGAGATCTGGTCGGCGATCGACCATCACCGGGCGGCCCTGAACACCGCACCCGGCGACGGCACCGACACCGACACCGGGGACGAACACGGCTACCCGGATCTGCGGACCCCCGAGTGGGAGATCTTCTCCGCGTCGGTGCTGCCCGACGCCACCGACGACTTCGCGCTGCGCCGCGACCCGGACGGCGTGCCGCCCCGGCTGACCCGCTTCTACGCGGACGTCGTGCAGGCCGAACGGCTGCGCGAGGTCCGGGCGCTGACCGGCTTCACCCGCCTCGACGCACCCGACCCGGACGACCCGGAGCTCGTCGTGCGGGCACCGCTGACCCGCGGGCCGGCCACCTGGGTGCCGGCCACCGAGGTTCGCGGCGAGGGCATCTTCCTGCGGGTGTCCGAGGAGATCCTCGGGCCGTGGGAGGCGGGGGTCACCGACACCACGGAGATACGCGAGCACCGCGACGCCTACAGCCGCTTCCGCGTGAACCGGTACTCGGACCGCCTCGCCGGCGCCGTCGAGTTCGACCCCATGCGCGGCTGGCCCGGTGTGCGCTTCCTGGCGCTGCACTCGCTGTCCCACCTGCTGATCCGCACCATCGCCCTGGAATGCGGGTACAGCTCGGCCAGCCTGAGCGAACGGATCTACGCCGGCACCGACGACGACCCGCGTGACGGCATCCTCATCTACACCGCCGTGCCCGACGCCGAGGGCACCCTCGGCGGGCTGGTGTCACTGGCCGAACCCGACCAGCTGCTGCGGCTCACCCGCCGGGCGCTGGCCGACGCCCGGCACTGCTCCTCCGACCCGCTGTGCGCCGAACGCCTGCCGGCCGCCCCCGCCGACTTCCTGCACGGCGCCGCCTGCCACGTCTGCCTGTTCGTCTCCGAGACGACCTGTGAGCGCGGCAACCGGTTCCTCGACCGGCGCTTCGTCGTCCCCCTCGGCGACGGCCCGGAGCATCGCGACCTCGCCCTCTTCCCCGAGCTCCCGTGACGCGGTGACGTGGTGACCCGGTGATGGACGTGGGTGACGCAGGCATGGTGGGGTCCGACCACGAGCCCGGCGGTCTGTTCGCCGCGACCGTCGAGGCGGCGGTGAGCGCGCTGGGTCCGTCCCGGCTCAGAACACTCGCGGACGAACTCGTCGACCGGGCCGGGACGCGACCTGCGCTGCCCCGGGAGGCCGTGGCGGGGGCCGGGTGGGACGACGCACTGGTCGCGACGGTCGCCGGCCCCGCGGCGCGCGACACCGTCCGGGCGGTGCTGCGCGCTCGCCGTGCCGAGGGCGTTCCCCCGGCCGAGGCGGCCGCCTACCTGCGCGGGGTCAGCGCCGGGTATGCGCGACGGGCCACCGAGACCCGGGTGGAGTCGGTGTGGAGCGGGCCGGGCAGCAGCTCGGTGCCAGTGCGGGCGACCGCCCGGGTACTGGTCGACCTGGTCGCCGAGGCCACCACGGAACTGATGCTCGCCACCTACGCGGCACGCCCCTACCCGCCGCTGCTGGCCGCGCTCGGCGCCGCGACGGCGCGAGGGGTCGCGGTCAGCGTCGTCGTCGAGACCCTGCAGGGGGCCGGCGGCGGGCTGGCGGGCAGCGAGCCGGCAGCCGCGTTCGCCGGGGTGCGTGGGGTCGAACTGTGGCACTGGCCCACCGCCCGCCGCGGTCATCCCGGTGCCCGCATGCACGCCAAGATCGCCGTCGCGGACCGGCGGGCGCTGCTGGTGTCGAGCGCCAACCTCACCTCCACGGGCGTCGAGGAGAACATCGAAGCCGGCCTGCTCGTCCGCGGCGGGGCACCACCGCGCCGGGCCGCGGAGCATCTCGCCGCGCTGCGGACCAGCGGCGTGCTCACCCGCCTGCCCGTCGGCGCCGAGCGGGCGGACGGAGGCTGAACGATGCCCGATCGGAACGCTCCCGCGCCGACCACCGCCCCGACCACCGCGCCGGTCACCGCCACGGTCACCGCGTCGGACATCGCGCGCATCGCCGGCGTCGGGCGGGCGGCCGTCAGCAACTGGAGGCGCCGGTTCGACGACTTCCCGACCCCGGTCGCCGGCACCTCCAGCAGCCCGCTGTTCGCGCTCGCCGCGGTGGAGACCTGGTTCGACCGGCATGGCCGCCCGTTCCAAGTCGAGGCCGGCGACCGGGTGTGGCAGCAGATCCGCGGCACCGTCGACGACCCGCACCTGGGCGAACTCGTCGGACACCTC
Source organism: Parafrankia elaeagni (assembly GCF_000374165.1). Lineage (GTDB taxonomy): Bacteria > Actinomycetota > Actinomycetes > Frankiales > Frankiaceae > Parafrankia > Parafrankia elaeagni. The sequence continues at coordinate 16,029 of NZ_KB893743.1, read as the reverse complement.
GGCGGCTTCCTGCTCTACCGCCAGCGCGAGCGGGAGGCGGCGGACGTAACGCTCGGTGAGCCCGACGACGTCGCCGCCCGCCTGCTGGGGCCCGCGATCGACCGGGCCGCGTCCGAGCTGCCGCACCGGTCGCCCGGTGCCGCTCCCTCCTCCGGATGGGAGGCGAGCTGGGTGCCGGTCGCCCGGACCGCCGCCACCGCCGCCGACCAGGCCGGGTATCCCGCTCTCTTCGAGGTCCTGCGTCAGCGCTATCGCGAGGTGTACTCCCGGCAGGTCGGCGGGCCCCCGGCCGCAGTCGCGGACCTCATGGTCCGGCTCGCGGGTGTGCGGCGCGGCGCCGAAGAGCTCACCGTTCTCGACCCGGCCTGCGGGGTCGGCGGCCTGCTCGACGCGGCGCGGGCCGCCGGCGCGGGCCGGCTGCTCGGCCAGGACGTCGACCCGACAGCGGCGCGGATCACCGCCGCGGGCCTGCTGCTCCACGGTGCCGACGCCCGGATCGCCGCGGCGGACTCCCTGCTCGCGGATGCCTTCACCGGGGAACAGGCCGACGTCGTGCTGTGCGCGCCTCCCTCCGGTCAGCGCTCCTGGGGACACGAGGACCTGCTCGGGTCGCCCTGGTGGCGCTACGGCGTCCCACCCCGCGGCGAACCGGAACTGGCCTGGCTGCAGCACTGCCTCGCGCACGGCCGGCCCGGTGCCGCGGTGCTCCTCGTCCTGCCGGCAGCCGCCGCCTCCCGCCCCGCCGGGCGGCGGATCAGGGCGAACCTGCTGCGTGCCGGGGCGCTGCGTGCCGTGCTCGAACTGCCACCCGACGTGTTCGGCGCCGGTTCCACACCCGACCTCTGGGTGCTGCGGGTGCCCGACGGCCGGCCACCCGACCCCCGGGTACTCATGGGCCTGGCCGGCGCGGACCTGCGCACGGTCAGCGCGGAACCATCACCCGGATACCGGCGAGTTCCCGTCGCCGACCTGCTCGACGACCAGGTCGACCTCAGCCCGCGCCCGCGCGTCGCCGTGCTTCCGGCAGACGGTGCCGAGCGCGGTTTTCCGGCGGTGCGCGAGAAACTCCGGACGGCATTGTCGTCACTGTCCGCGCTCACGGCGAGTATGTCGCCGCCGGCCCTTTCGGTTTCTGCCGGTGAGCCCACTTCTGTCGCGGCATCGGCAGCCTCCCCCGAAACGGGCAGGGTAGCCCCGTCCGCCTGGAACACGGTGGGTGAGCTGACGAAAGAAGGGGCGCTGGCAATGCTGACGGCGTCCCTGCAGACCAGAGCCGACGGCGGTGATCTGCCGATGTTCACCGCTGGTGATGTGCGGCACGACCGCGGCCCGACCGGACGGACAGGTGACCGTGCCGGAATGCTGCGGCTTCAGGCCGGCGACGTGGTCTGCGTGACGACGGACGGCGGCATCGCGGCGACGGTGATCGAGGAGGCCGGCGCCGTGCTCGGACCGAAGGTCGCGCTCCTGCGTGTCGACCCCGACCGCCTCGATCCTCATTTCCTGGCCGGAAGTCTGCGGGCCGCGGGCTCCCGGCCGGCCGCGGCGCACGGCCGAGGCGACGATGACCCGGATCGCGGCCGCCCGGCCGGGACGCTGTCACTGCCGGACCTGCGGCGGATCCCGATACCCGCGCTGGAGCTCGCCGACCAGCGGGAACTGGCGGCGGACTTCCACCGGCTCGGACAGCTGGAGAAGGCGGTGCGCCAGGTCTCCGAACTGGGCGCCGAGATCATCCAGATCGGATACCTCGGTGCGGTCGACAGCCGGCGCAGGCCCGGAGACCGTACCCGGTCCTGACAATTCCAGGTTCGGGAGCCGGGATTTTTACCGACTGACGTATCATTTCGGGTCGTCCGACAGGGGCAGCTGCACGGGGGTGTGATGGCAGGTCGCTGGATGATCGACCGGAGATATGAGCTGGAGTCCCTGCCGCTCGCCAGAGGCGGAATGGGCGAGGTCTGGGTCGGTCGTGACGTGAAACTCGACCGGGAGATCGCGGTCAAGTTCGTCCGATTTCCGGACGGCCGGCCCGACGAGGAACTTGTTCGTCGTTTCATCCGGGAGTCGCGCATCACCGCCCGGCTGGTACATCCGGGGGTGCCCGCGGTCTATGACGCCGGAACGCACGACGGTCGCCCCTATCTGGTCATGCAGCGGGTGCACGGCATCAGCGTCGCCGATCTCGTCGCCGAGCAGGGAGCACTGCCCGTCGGGTGGGCGGCCGCCATCGCGGCGCAGGCCGCCTCGGTGCTGGCCGTCGCGCACCGGGCGTCCCTGGTCCACCGTGATCTCAAACCGGGCAACCTGATGCTGGAGCCGGACGGCACCGTCAAGGTCCTCGACTTCGGCCTCGCGGTCGCACTCGACCGCACCGACCTGTCGAGAATCACCGTGACCGGGCAGCATCTCGGCAGCCCCGCCTACATGGCCCCGGAGCAGGTGCTCGCCGGCATCAGCGCACCGGCCACCGACCTGTACGCACTGGGCGCCACCCTGTTCGAGATGCTGACCGGCGGCCGGGTCTTCGCCGGTTCGTCGTCCTACTCGGTGATGCACCAGCAGGTCGAGGAGGTCCCGGTGCGGGTCAGCGCCCTGCGCGTCGACGTTCCCGCCGACCTCGACGAACTGGTCGCCGACCTGCTGCGCAAGGTGCCGGAGGAACGGCCGGCCAGCGCCGAGGCCGTGTACGAGGCCCTGACCGGCTGGGCGGACGACCTGGCCGCGCTCCCCGGTTTCGTCGACCCCGCCGCGGACAACACCGTGCGGATGTACAGCAGGATCACTGCCCGCGTGCACCCGCCCGCCACTGCCCCGCCCGCCACCACGTCGCCCGCCACCACGTCGCCCGTTACTGCCTCACCCGCGACTGCCTCACCCGCGACTGCCCCGCCGGCCGACGGTGGCATCGACCAGGCCGAACTTCGCCAGATCCGGGACGAGGCCCGCTCCCTCGCCCGATCCTCCCGTCACAGCCAGGCCGCCGCGATCCTGGCCGAGGCGGTCGACCGGGCCGGCCGGGCGCTGGGCGCCGACAACGCCGATGTGCTCTCGCTGCGCCTCGAGCTCGCCGAGCTGATGTTCGAGGGAGGTGACTTCCGCCGGGCCGTCGACGAGTATGCGGGGCTCGTCACCGATCTCACCCGCCGGGATGGTCGCGACAGCGAACGGCTGCTGCTCGCACGTCTGCGGGAGGCGACCTGCCGGGCTCTGATCGGCGACACGGCACGGGCACTGGAACAGCTCGGCGCGCTGCTGGCCGACGAGACCCGGGCGTTCGGCGCGGACGACCCGCGGGTCCTGGAACTGCGCCGCCAGATCGGCCTGCTGCAGCTGGGCGCCGGTCAGCGGGCGGCCGCCGCGCAGACCCTCGCCGCGCTGCTGGCCGACCTGCAGCGGGTCTGGGGGCCGGACCATCCCCTGGTGCCCGTGGTCCGCGAGCTGCTCGCAGGTGCCGACGGCGCGGCGGTGGGCAGCCAGACCTGACACGGAGCTCACGCACGTCGGGGCTCACGAGCCCCGGGGCTCACGAACTCCGGGGCTTCGAACCCGGGGACACGGTGGGAGGGACGACATGGCGCGACTGGGGATCGACAAGGACTTCCTGCTCGGCTTCGCGGCGTTGGAGAAGCAGGTACAGAACCGGGTGCTCGACGTCTTCGCCAGGTTCGAGGCGGCCACCCACACCGGCCTGCACCTGGAGAAGATCGGCAACGCCCGGGACGACCGGTTCCGATCGATCCGCATCGACAGGTTCTGGCGCGGCATCATCCTCGCACCGGACAGCGGCGACACCTACACCCTGCTGAAGGTGCTCCCGCACGACGACGCCTACGCCTGGGCCCAGCGCCGCCGTGCCTCCGTCAACGCGGCCACCGGACGCATCGAGATCCGCGACGTTGTCGCGATCGACGCCACCCTCCCGGCGCTGGCCGCGGTGGCGGAGCAGGCCCCGGACCGGCTCTTCACGCTCGTCGCGGACAAGGACCTTCGCCGCCTCGGCGTCGACGAGCAGACACTCGCCTTCGCCCGCGTGCTCACCGACGTCCGACAGCTGGAGATGGCGCGCGGTTTCCTCCCACCCAACCAGTGGGACGCGCTGTTCGGCCTGGCCGCGGGCCTGACACCGGAAGAGGTGTGGGCGGAGATCGGCGCGGTGTCCGAGGCCGAGCGGGCTTCCATCGACGCCGACGACGTGGCGGCCGCGGTCGAACGCAGCACTGACCGGGTCGTCCTCGTCGACGGGCCGGACGAGCTGCTCGAGGTGTTCCGGCACCCGTTCGCCCTGTGGCGGGTGTACCTGCACCCGACCCAGCGCCGCCTCGCGCAGGCCAGGTTCCGCGGCCCCGCCCGGGTGACCGGTGGGCCGGGGACAGGCAAGACCGTCGTCGCGCTGCACCGGGCGCACCACCTCGCCGCGCAGGGCACCGGCCAGGTGCTCCTGACGACCTTCACCTCGACGATGGCCGCCTCCCTCGCCACCGACCTCGACCTGCTGGTGCCCGACCCGAGCCTGCGGGAACGCGTCACCGTCGCGACCGTCAACAAGATCGCGTACGAGATCTTCCGGACCGGGAACCCGCAGCCGGCCATCCTGACCGACACCGAGGAACGTGCGGTGTGGCGCACGGTCGTGCACACCCTCGCTCTTCCCTTCTCCGAGACGTTCCTGTCGGAGGAGTGGCGGCAGGTCATCCTGGCACAGGAGATCACCACCGAGCACGCCTACCAGCAGGCGCGCCGGGCCGGCCGGAGCCGCCCGCTCGGGCCACGCCAGCGGGCCCAGGTGTGGGCCGCCTGGCAGCGGTTCGACCGAGAACTGCGGGCATCCCGTCGATGGACCCACGAGATGATCTGCGTCGAGGCCGCGCGCATCCTCGAACGGACGCCGCAGCGCCCCTACCGGCATGCCGTGATCGACGAGGCACAGGACCTGAGCCCGGTGCAGTGGCGCCTCCTGCGCGCGGCGGTCGAACCGGGCACGGACGACATCTTCGTGGCCGGCGACGCCCACCAGCGCATCTACAACAACCGGGTCAGCCTGCGCGAACTCGGCATCCCGGTGGTCGGCCGATCCACCCGGCTCACGGTGAACTACCGGACGACCGCGGAGATCCTCGCCTGGAGCCTCGGCATGCTCCGCGGCGAACCCATCGACGACATCGACGGCGGCCTCGACTCGGCGGCCGGCTGCCGCTCGGAGATCCACGGCCTCACGCCCCGCCTGCGCGGCGCCGCCACCTGGGCCGACGAGATGCGGGACGCCGCCGAGCAGGTGCGCGCCTGGCAGCGTGCCGGGATCGCCCTCGACGAGATCGGCGTGGCTGTGCGCTCCAGGACGCTCGCCGAGTCGCTGCTGCCCGCCCTGCACCGGCTCGGCATCCCCGCCCGGCTCCTGTCCCGGCCGACGGAGAGACCCGCACAGGCCGCACCCACGGAACCAGCCGTCGCTGTCGGCACCATGCACCGCATGAAGGGCCTCGAGTTCCGCTGCGTGGCCGTCGTCGGCGTCACCGACGGACACGTCCCGGCCTCGGGAGCGGTCACGCCAGCCGCCGAGGACGACGTCGCGCACGCCAGAGACGTCCAGCGTGAGCGCTGCCTGCTCTTCGTGGCCTGCACCAGAGCGCGGGAGGAGCTCTTCGTCTCCTGGCACGGCGGCCAGAGCCCGTTCCTCACCCCTCTCCTCCCCGATCCGCGGCAACGTCAGCCCGGCAACACGCCGTCCTCCAGGTAGACCGTCGTGCCGGCCGCCCGCGCCGCCAGGCAGGCGGCGACCCGGTGGGCCAGCAGGGGCGCCATGAGGTCGGGCAGCTGGTCGGCGGCGGCGAACGACCAGGCGGCCAGCTCGTCGGCGGACAGCCGGATGCGGCCGGCCTCCTCCCGTGTGAGCCGGCCGCCGTCGAACACCACGATCAGCCCCTCGGTGCGCTGCGGCGAGGGCGGCACCCAGTCCACCGCCAGCAGCCGGCCCGGCGCCCGGTCCAGGCCCAGCTCCTCCGCGAGCTCGCGCCGGGCCGCCGCGAGCGGGGCCTCGTCCTGCTCGACGACACCGCCCGGCAGATCCCACCCGGGCCGATAGGTCGGACGGACCAGGAGCACCTGTCCGTCGTCGTTGTCGTCGACGATGACGCACGCCGCCGCCATGCGTTTGCGGGGGAGACCGCGCCGCCATTCCAGCGCGGACGAGTCAGCGGTCGTCTCCACAGGAACCACCGTAATAGCAAACGCGACACTCGCCCCGCAGCACCGCCCGTCGCCCGTCGCCCGTCGCCCGTCGCCCGTCCACCGCCTCTGCGGGTCCGCCGCTCCCCGTTCTCGAAACGCTCAGGCGGATGTCGACATGCTCAGGTGGTTGCCTGCTCCGGCGTCTCCCCGCCAGCCAGCGCGAGTCCGCCGAGTCCGGCGGCGATGATCCCGATGCGGACTCGCCCGAACCGGCGAGGACCGGACGGGCGTGACCACGACATGTGTTGTGTGACCGGTTCGGCCTGCCGCGGCAACGAACCTGGGGAGAACACCTGCACCAGCACCCTTTCTCCGCACCAGGAACTCTGGAAGTTCCTGGTCAGCGACGCCGCGAACGACGGCCTCCGGCTATCGGCGGCGATTCGCTCGACAGGATCGGAAGCCCTGCAGAGTAGTGGTCAGCGCGCCTTGGTCAGGTAGGCGGGTTGGCGGCGGCCTGGCCGGGTGGTCCGCCGGAGCGGAGTGCCCCACCGGACGCATAAACGATGCAAAACGGAATAACGTAAATCAGGCGCTCGGTCGCATAGACCCCAACGCCCTACGGTCCGGTTGCCGTCTTCCTGCCGGGCTCGGCCGGTCCTCGGACAGCGCCGGCATTGCCGGCAACGCTTGCGGCGCCTCCGCCGGTCCACGATCTGCTCGACGCCCGCCAGCAGACCCATCGGCGGCCAGGACAGCGACAGACGCGGGCCCCGGCGAGGGTCGAGGGTCGTCGGCGTGATCCGCGGTAGCCGTCACGGCTGCGGCCGGCTGCGAGCAGGCCGTGAGCCGTCGTGGCGCAGCGGGTGCGGGTGGGCCTCGGCCTGCGGGTTCAGCTCCCCGATCAACACGAACCCGCATCCGCGACCTTCGCTTCGATCTGAACGTCGATGATGATGCCATGACCGCCACACCGTTCAACCCACGGACGCTGCTCGCCGAAAGCCGCCTCGGTGTTCTCGCCACCATCAAGTCCGACGGCCGCCCCCAGCTCTCGCCCGTCACGCCCTTCTACGACCCGGACGCCGGGACCATCCTCATCTCGACACGAGAGGGCCTGGTCAAGACGGCGAACCTCCGCCGGGACCCGCGAGCCACCCTGGAGGTCACCAGCGCCGACGGCCGTGCGTGGGCCACCGCCGAGGGCACGGCCGCACTCACCGGGCCAGGCATCGACCCCCACGGACCCGAGGTCCAGGCCCTGGTGACCTACTACCGCAGCGCCGCCGGCGAACACCCCGACTGGAACGAATACCGCTCGGTGATGGTCTCCGACCGCAGGGTGCTCATCACGATCACCGTCGAGCACGTCTATGGCACCAGAATCGGCTGACAACACCGCGGGGAATCGGCGACTACCCGGGGAACAACGCGCCGAGTGCTCGGTGAAAGAACGCGAAGTCCGTGAGCTCGAACGCACGACCGGGATTTCGAGCTCGATCGAGAAATATCCCTATTTCGAAGACCCGCTCGAGACGGGATCCTGGGGCCGGTAGGGCTCCATCTCGAACAGCACAAATCCGAGCGCCATACTGATTGCCATCACTATGGCTGTGCCGAGGAGAATCTTCAGAAGATCATTCACGGGTTCGCTCCCTGGAGGCTGTCCCCCTGACAGTTGATCCATCGTCTCACACTCAGAGCAGCCACCTGCCTACGGCCCGCGTAGGAACCATGCACGGTGATGCATGACGTGATGAGGGCAACACGTTGAAGCGCCGAGGTTGGTAGCGGGGCATAATCCTTCAGCGCGGCCCGATGGCTCCCCGGAACCTCGCCCCGGGTAGGTCGCTGACGTGTCACCGTCTGTCAGGCGGGCCCGGGTCGGGCGGGCCGGATGGTCACGGCCTGGCTTCGGGCGCAGAGCTGCCCATCCGACGGCATCTGGCGGCTGTGCCGGGATGACGGGCGAACCACTAAACGCTGGAACGGAGGGCGGGGTAGTTCTTCCGGGCTGCTCTCGACGGATGCCTTGGGCGCGACGGGCACGTCGCCGAGGTTCCGACTGCCGTGTTCGAGGCCGGCTGCCCAGCAGAAGGGGAGTATCAGGCCGACCCGACATCACCGTGGCCGGACGGACAGGCATCACCAGTTACCGCCCCGAGACTACGCGCGACGCAATCGGCCCCGAGGGGTACCTCTACCTGCCCATATGGAGCCGTGTCCTCACCGCCTGGAAACGGCGAACGTGTCTACGCCTCCACGGCACCCCTCAGTACCCCTCAGTCGACGTTCGGTGTGAAAAGGTAATATCCTTCCAAAGGGGCCGGATGCGGAAGTACCCTCCGTAGCGGCCGGCCTGGGTTGGGGGAGACGCAGTGGAAGAGCAGAAAGCACCGTCCGCTCTGGGGGTGGTGCACTACCATCACATGGACGCGCTGCGGGGCGTGTTCATGATGGTCGGCGTTTTCGTGCATACGGCGACGCTTGGCGACGACCCGATCTTCGACGGCATCGCCTACTCCTCAAGCCTGTTCCGGATGGAGGGCTTCTTTCTGATCTCCGGATTCCTGTCCGCGATGCTTGTCGGAAAGTATGGCTCGGGCCGTACCATACGCCGCCGATTTGCCGCAGTGGGAACTCCGCTCCTGATCACACTGGTGCTGTTGAACCCTCCCGCGCTCTGGCTGATCTACAACTTTCACAATGATCCGGGTATCTCGCTCCTGGACTACGTGCGAGGGAACACCATTCCCTCCCCGGCGGGCGAGTTGAGCTGGTATCTGCACCTGTGGTTCCTGATCGCCCTCCTGGTCTATGCGTTGTGCGCACCGGCCGCGGTGAGCCTGCTCTCACGCCTCACTTCCGGCTCCCCTTACCAGTGGGCCACCGCAAACCGTATTCGGTGCATGACGACGATCACGCTTTTTGTTCTTGTGATCACGATCGTCATCCGTGGCGGACACCGCGCAGTGGTGGAACCCGTGGTCGGCACCGGAGTCCACGCGGTCCTTCTGAAGCACACGCTGGATTTCCTGCCGTATTTCCTGCTCGGCGTGCTCCTCTATCTGGACCGGCAGCGGCTTCTGCCATCCTTCCAGCGCCCCGCACCGATCTTCCTCGCAGTGACCGGTCTTGCTCTCCTTGCGTCCAAGCAGGAATGGGTGGGGGCGCTCTCGGTGGGTACCGGCCTGGTGATGACAGAGACAATCTTCACGATTCCTCTGCTGGCCACGATCTTCGCCGCCTCGGCTCGTCTTGTTTCCCGCCCGCGGCCCGCCTGGCGGTATCTCGCCGATGCTTCGTACACGGTATATCTGTTCCATTTCCTTTGGATCTACATATTTGCGACCCTGCTCTCGCTGGATCCGACCCTTTCCACGCCATACATGCTCCTGATCACGGTCCTCACTTTCTGTGTGACGCTGGCGATCCACCATTTCATCATTCTCAGATCCAAGTTTCTTCGTATGGTCTTCAACGGAAAGTTTCCCTCGAAAGATCGTCGTGACGCCTCGGGATCCACCGCTCCCGACCCGGCCACCACCGGGAATACGGGCGTTGACCTGGAACAGACCCAGCCGATCTTCCGGAGCGGTAAGGTGGCAGTACCCGACGTTGAGTGCACCCAACACCTGCACTGGACCTCATGAGGCTGACTACGAACTTTGGCGGCTCTCCGCAGTGGGCTGGAGAGTGTGTCCGGCCATGAGCCGTGCGTGACGGCCTGGGGTGACGGAACGTAGTCACGGTGTGGTTCGGGAAAGCGGGACACCCGCCCACTGAAATGATCGCTCTTACCAGAGAAGAGATCATCAAGCGGACGGGTGCGTGTGTCCAAGGGTAGAGGCTGTGCGTTGGGTGGGTTGCTGGGGCTGCCTGCCGGGCAGGGTCATTGCAAAGTCGTGTTTGTGCTGGTCACGAGGGTGATTGCCTGGTCGGGATGGCGGGCGTGGTGGCGTAGGGCTCGGGCGATGTTGGTGAAGCCGGCGAACCGGAGCAGGCTGATCACCAGGTTGCGGAGAGCAGCCATGACCTGGGGTCCGCTGCCGGTACGAGCCTGGTGGAGGTCCTCACCCAGTGTGACGTCACGGACCCAGTGCAGGCGGACCTCGATGGACCAGTGGCCTCGGATCCAGGTGGCCAGTTCGGCGGGTAGGGCGTCCTCGGCGGGCAGGGTGCAGATCGCGTAGACGGTCTCACGTCGCTGACGGCGCTTGCCCTCGGTCTTCTTCTTGTTCTTGCTGATCGGACGGGAGGTGCGGGTGATCTGGATGGCCTGGGCCGCGTGGGGGAACCCGAGCCCGGCCGGGACGGTGACGGCCTTGAGGGTGCGTGTCTCGATCCGGCCGTGGCCACGGCCGGTGGTGGTGTGCCCGACCGGGACGTCTTTCCAGGGCAGTGTCTTCAACCGGGTGTGCACGGTGGGCTGGTTGCGTTTCACGGTGACCAGCAGGTGCGCTCCCCGGGCGTGCAGGTAGTCGGCGTGCGCGGTCTGCGCGTGCATCGCGTCGACGGTGATCAGGACGTCGGTCAGGTCCGGAATCTGATCGAGAGCCGTGGAGAACAAAGGGATTTCGTTGGTCTTCTCGTCGACGTCGACCTGTGCCAGGACCACGCCGCGGGTGTGGTCGAGGACACCGAGCAGGTGCACGGGGTGGGTGCCGTGGCGGGTGGCGCGCATCGCTTTGCCGTCCACCGCGAGCACCCGCCGCACCCGGCGTCGGCGCTGTGGCGGCTGGTGCGCGGCGGTGTCGACGGCGTCGAGACGGGCCCGGATCCAGGCTCCGACCGCGGCTTCCAACGCCACCCGGTCCACACGTACCAGCACCCGCCAGATCGTCACCGGGCCCGGGATCCGTCCGGTCAGCCCCAGGCCGGCGCGGGTGTCCGCGGGCAGGTCGGCGACCCATTCCCCGATCGCCGCGAACGACCGGGCGCCACTGAGCATCGCGCACACCACGATGGTCAGGATCACGGCGAAGGGGTATCGCACCCCGCGCCGTCGGCGTGGGTCCGGTACCTGCGCGAGCGCCTCGCGTAACCCGGTCCACTCACTGTCGGTCACCGAACCCGGTGAGCTGGCCCGGTCCGGGATCTGCCCGGCGAGTTCGTCGATCACAGCGGTGATGGGAGATGATGACATCGGCGGGCACGGCCTTCCCTGTCGAACATGAAGCGTCGAGAACTCCATGATCGGCAGAGGGTCGTGCCTGCCGCGCATCTACCTCCGGCGTGTCGCCGGTATCCGTCCAGGTCAGGCCATGCATCGGTCGACGCCGAGAATGATCAACTTGGCCTATCAACTACGAAATGGCCCTGGCCTGCCGGGGTCGAGGTCGAGCTGGTCGAGCGGGAGGCGGACGGGGCGTTCACCGTGCATGTGCGCACGGCGGTGGGGGTCGAGGCGTGCTGTCCGGGTTGCGGCGCGCCGGCGGGGCGGGTGAAGGAGGCAGCCGGGCAGACGGTGGCGCATCTGGCGGTGGTCCCGATGGCGGTGACCTGGCACAAGCACCGGTTCTGGTGCGATAACGAGGGCTGTGACCAGGTCGTTTTCACCGAGGGTGGGCCGCTGGCCGCCCGCGGGGGGACGGTGTCGACTGCGGCGAAGGAGACGATGGGTCACCTGGTCGGGGACTGGGTCGTCGCGGGGGCGGCCGGAGTCAGCTGGCACACCGCGCACCGTGGCTTCGTCGCGGTGGCCGAGGAGGCGGGGATCGTGGTCACCGCCCCGACCGCTGGGACCGGGCCCGACGGGCCGGCCGGAGACGAGGAGAACACCGTCGGCGGGGAGGCGGGCTGCGGGCCCGACGCAGGCCGGCCGGTGCGGTCGGTGTCCGGGCCGCTGCCGGGCATCGAGGTGCTCGGGATCGACGACCACCGCCGGGGCCGTCCCCGCTACCACCGGGACCCGATCTCCGACGGCTGGGTCGCCGACGCCGACCGCTGGCAGACCGGGCTGTTCGACTCCGCCGGCGGCCACGGCCTGCTCGGGGCCGTCGAGGGCAGGACGGCGACAGCCACAGCCGGCTGGATCAAGGCCCGGCCCGCCGCCTGGCGCGCGGGCATCCGGGCGGTCACGATCGACATGTCCACCATCTACAAGGCCGCCGCCCGCGACGCGCTCCCGCACGCGATGATCGCGGTCGACCCGTTCCACGTCGCGCAGCTGGGTAACAAGGCCGTCGGGGATGTCCGCCGCCGGGTCACCCACCAGCTACGCGACCGCCGCGGCCGGGCCACTGACCCCGAATACACGATCCGCACCCTGCTGGTGCGCGGTCCCGGCACACTCTCCGGCAACGGCCGCGCGAAGATCCTGACGACCCTGGCCGACCTCGGCGGCGAGGAGGGTTTCGCGATCGGCGCCGCCTAGAGCCTGTTTGGGAAGTTCATCGGGGTAGCCATTCGTTGATCGCGGCGATGGTGACTGTTGCTTCGTAGCGAACGGCGAGTTTGTCGTAGCGGGTCGCGACCGCCCGGTGACGTTTGAGCCGGTTGATGCCGCACTCAAGGAGCAAGCCGCACTGCACACATAGGCGAGCCAGGGGTGGGGAATGCCCTTGTGGTTGGGGTTGATGGCCTGTTGGCGCTGGTCGCGGTCGTTCGGCGGCTGCGGGAGGGGCGGGCTGACGGGGAGCGCGGGGGTGATCGTGGCGCTGGCGGACGCGGTGGTGCCGCCGTGGGATGCGTTCCCGGAGGCGAACCGGGAGGCGGTGCGGCGTCTGCTGGGCCTGCTGGTGGAGCGGATGACGGTGCTGCCGACACCGGCGAGCGGGCGGTGTGGCGATGAGCGGGACGAGCGTCGCGGCTGATTCGCGGGAGCGTGCGGGTGGCAAGGTTCAGCCGTGGCATCGTGATCGTCTGGCGGCGGTGTATGTGCGGCAGTCGACCGCCGAGCAGGTTGCTGATCATCAGGAGTCGACCCGGTTGCAGTACGGGTTGGTCGAGCGGGCGGTCGGGTTGGGGTGGGCGCGGTCGCGGGTGCTGGTGATCGATGAGGATCTCGGGTGTTCGGCCTCGGGTGCGCAGGCCCGGCCGGGGTTCGCCCGGCTGGTCTTCGAGGTCGGGCTGGACCATGTGGGGATCGTGGTGGGCCTGGAGATGTCCCGGCTGGCCCGGTCCGGCCGGGAGTGGCATCAGCTTCTGGAGTTGTGTGCCCTGTCGGGAACCCTGCTGGCGGACCTGGACGGGGTCTATGACCCGGCCGAGCACAACGACCGGTTGCTACTGGGGTTGAAAGGCACGATCAGCGAGGCCGAGCTGTATCTGATCAAACAGCGGATGTGGTCCGGGCGGCTGGCCAAGGCCCGACGCGGCGAGTTGGCGGTGCCGTTGCCGATCGGGTTCGTGCGCCGGGAGTCGGGTGAGGTGGTCCTGGACCCGGACGAGCAGGTCCAGGCGGTGGTCCGGCTGGTCTTCGACCTGTTCGAGCGGTTCGGCACGGTGAACGCGGTGCTGTGTTTCCTGGCTGACAACGGCATCCAGGTCGGGATACGACAGCGGGCGGAACCCGGACGTGGGCAGGTGAGCTGGCGGCGGCCCAGCCGGGCGGTGGTGCACAACATGCTGCGCAACCCGGCCTATGCGGGCATCTACGTCTACGGCCGCAGCAGGCTGGACCCAAGACGGCGCCAGGCGGGTAGACCGTTCACCGGGCGGGTGCGCACCGAGCGGGCAGAGTGGACCGTCTGTCTGCCCGGGGTGCTGCCGTCCTACATCAGCGTCGAGCAGTACGAGCGGAACATGCAGCGGATGCAGGCCAACCAGTCCCGGGCCGCGAGCCCGGGCCCGGTGCGCGACGGCCCGGCCCTGCTGGCCGGGCTGGTGGTCTGCGCCCGCTGCGGGGCGAGGATGACGGTGCGCTACCAGCACGGGCCGCAAGGACGGCTGCACCCGGCCTACGTGTGCGCCCGGGACAAGACCGACTACGGCACCGGGCAGTGCCAGCAGCTGGCCGGGGACTGCCTGGACACCCACGTGACCGGCCTGCTGTTGGCCGCGCTGACCCCGGCCGCGTTGGAGGTCTCCCTCGCCGCGGCCGACCAGGTCGAACAGCGCCGGGCACAGGTGGACCGGATCTGGCGCCAACGGTTGGAACGGGCCGACTACCAGGCAGACCGGGCCCGGCGCCAGTACCAGTTGGCCGAGCCGGAGAACCGTCTGGTCGTGCGGCAGCTGGAGGCCGACTGGGAAGCCGCGCTCGCCGAACGGGAACGCCTCGGCGAGGAATACGACCGGTTCACCACTGCCCGCCCGCGCACCTTGACCGCCGCCGAACGCGACCAGATCCGCTCCCTGGCCGCCGACGTCCCTGGCATCTGGCACGCACCCAGCACCACCGATGCCGACCGCAAACAGCTGATCCGGCAGCTGATCGAACAGGTCCGCGTCGCCGTGATCGACACCACCGAACAGGTCCAGGTCGAGATCATCTGGGCGGGCGGGCACCACACCCGCTCCCAGATCGTCCGCCCGGTCGCCTGCCTGACCCAGCTCAGCTACTACCCCCAACTCGCCGCCCGGGCCCGCGAGCTGGTCGAGGCCGGGCACACGACCAGGCAGATCGCTGAACGCCTCAACGCCGAGGGTCTTCGTCCACCCAAACGCAGCGCGACCTTCACGCCCAACGCGGTCAACGACCTGCTGCGGGCCCTGGGCATCCAGCGGACCCGCACCCCAGCCCGTCACGCCCGCCCGAAGCTGGATGACCACGAGTGGTGGCTGCGGGACCTCGCCGAACACCTGGACATGCCCGAACCCACTCTCGACGCCTGGGTCCGCCGCGGCTGGGCCACCGGATACCTGCATCCCCAGGCCCGGCTGACCGTCGTGCGCGCCGACCCCGACGAGGTCGAACGCCTCCGCGCCCTGCACCACGTCCCCCGAGGCCAGCACAACCGGCGCCCCTGGCTGACCAATCAGGCAGCACACCTCGACAACATCGACGAGAAAGGAACCGACGGCGATGTCGAACAGCCACAGCTATGACAGCACCGTGGCTTGCTCCTCTCCACGGCGTGGCGCTGCTTGTACGCCTCCGGGTCGAAGTGGGGCGGCCGCCCGCCGCGGCTGCCGAGCTTCTTGCGGTTCGCGGCCTGGTCTTTCTTCTCCGGGATGGTCGTGCGGATCCCGCGCCGGCGCAGGTAGGCCCGGTTCCCCTTCGAGCTGTACGCCTTGTCCGCCAGCACCCGATCCGGGCACGTCCGCGGCCGGCCCGGTCCCGGTCGAGGGACCCGGATCTGGCCCAGCACCGCGGTGAACTGCGGGCTGTCTCCGCGCTGCCCGGCGGTGACCAGCAACGCCAGCGGCTTCTGCCCCTGTTCACAGGCCAGATGCAGCTTGGTTGTCAATCCACCCCGGGACTTCCCGATCCCATGATCCGCCGGTTCGGTGTCAACACCACCCGGGGACTGCCGCTGCGCAGCCCCTTTTTTGACGCCCCCGCCGCATGCTGATGCGCCCGCGCCACCGTCGAGTCCACCGACACGTCCCAGGTGATCAGACCGGCGGCGTCCGCCTGGGCCTGTAACGCGGTCAGGACCCGCTTCCACGTCCCGTCACGCTGCCAGTCCCGGAACAGCCCGTACACCGTGCGCCAATGCCCGTACCGGGCCGGGACATCCCGCCACGGCGCCCCGGTCCGCGTCCGCCACCGGATCCCATCGATCAGCTGACGGCGCGACCACGTCGCCGGCCGGCCCGGTTTCTTCTTATCCGCCTCCGACGGCAGCAACGGCTCCAGCACAGCCCACTGCTCGTTCGTCAGGTCACCCCGCGCCACACAACTGATCATCCAAGCCGGATCACACCAGCCGATCACCAGCAGCACAGATCAGCGACTTCCCAAACAGGCCCTAG
>NZ_KB893742.1 GCF_000374165.1 Parafrankia elaeagni | reverse complement strand
CCCGCAGCCGCATCGCCAACGTCCCCCGCGGGAACGCCGCCCGCGCGACCGCCACCGTCTGCGCCGGGATCTCCGGCAGCCCCTTCGGCTGCAACGACATGTGCCCCACCTCCCGCGGCCCACGAGGCGACCCGGACCGCACAGGAGATCATGCCGCACCCACGACACCCAGCCGAATTAAGCAGCAGAGTCGCTGACGTCCACAAAGCCCACCGGCCCGCGGGCCTGGTCGCCGCGGGCCTCGTCGAAGGAACGGTCAGACGACGCTGAGGGCGACGTCCACATTGCCCCTGACGGCGTTCGAGTAGGGGCAGACCTGGTGGGCCTTCTCGACGAGGGCCTCGGTGGTCGCCTTGTCGAGGTTGGGGGCGTGGACGTCGAGCTCGACCGCCAGGCCGAACCCGCCGCTGGGCAGGGTGCCGATGGAGACGCTGGCCGAGACCTGTGATCCCTCCAGGTCGGCGGATTCGGACTGGCCGACGAGCTTGAGGGCGGAGTGGAAGCAGGCCGCGTAGCCGGCGGCGAACAGCTGCTCGGGGTTGGTGGCCCCGCCGGCACCACCCATCTCCTTGGGGATCCGGACGTCGACGGAGAGCAGGCCGTCCTCGCTCTCGGTGTGGCCGTTGCGGCCGTCGCCCGAGGCGGTTGCGATCGCCGTGTAGAGAGCATCCATGGTCTTTTGGCTCCTCGAAGTTAGGTTGTGGCCAACCATATTGTGCACAATCTAATGATGCAAGAGGTGTCTGCTACTGTTCATCCCATGGCGGACCGTCTACCCCAGCTCGAGCTGGGCAACCAGCTCTGCTTCGCGCTGTACGGGGCGAGCCGGGCCGCCATCCGTGCCTACGGGCCGGAGCTGGCCGAGCTCGGCCTCACCTACCCGCAGTACCTCACCATGCTGGTGCTGTGGGAGGCATCCGAACCACTCACGGTCGGTGACATCGGCGCCAGGCTCCACCTCGACAGCGGCACGCTCACTCCGCTGCTCAAACGCCTCGAGGATCTCGGCCTGGCCACCCGCACCCGCGACCGGGCGGACGAACGCCGCGTCCTCATCGCCCTGACCGAGCGGGGGCGGGAGCTGCGGGCCCGGGCGGCGGAGGTGCCGCTGCGGCTGTTCCAGCGCTACGGCATCGACCTGGAGACCGCCCGGGAACTCATCCGTGACCTGACGATGATCACCGAGTCGCTGCAGGCCTCCACCCGAGGGGGTGCTGAGGCCTGAGGGGTGCCGGGCGCACGGCTTCGGCTAGGTGCTGGTGCTGTGACCGGCGGGGTTCGCCAGCCGCTCAAGACGCTCCCGGTGAGCCGGTGCCAGACGTAGCTCGGCCGCGGCGATGTTCTCCTCGAGATGGTCGGGTCGTGCCGTCCCGGGAATCGGCAGGATCACCGGCGACCGGTGCAGCAGCCACGCCAGGGCCACCTGCGCCGCGGTGGCACCCAGCTCCTCCGCAACCGCGGCGACCTCGGCGGTGTCGCCGGACGCCGCCCCCGGGGCCACCGCCGCCCCCAGCGGCCGCCACGGCAGGAACGCGATCCCCGCCGCTGTGCAGGCCGCCAGCACCGGCTCGTGCTCACGGTCGATCACGCCGTAACGGTTCTGCACGCTCACGATCTCGACGATTTCCCGCGCCTGCGCGAGCTCGGCCGCGCTCACCTCGGACAGGCCTATCCGGCCCACCTTGCCCGCGTCTCTCAGTTCCCGCAGCGTGCCAAGCTGATCGGCGACAGGCACCTCGGGATCGACGCGGTGCAGCTGCAGCAGCTCGATCCGGTCCATCCGGAGCCGGCGTAGAGCCTGCTCCACCTGGTCGCGCAGGATCTCCGGCCGGCCATCCAGCCGCCACTCGCCCTGCGGGCCCGTCTGCGCGACACCCACCTTGGTCGTGATCAGCAGGTCGTCCGGATAGGGATACAGGGCTTCGGCGAGAAGCTGCTCGTTCGCGCCACCGCCATACAGAAAGGCGGTGTCGATCAGTGTCACCCCCAGCTCGACGGCCCGGCGAACCACGGCGATCGACCGCTCGCGATCGGCGCCCGGCTCGGTTGGCAGCCGCATCGCCCCGAACCCGAGCCGGCTCACCGCAAGATCCCCACCGATACGGAACGTGGTCGAATCCATCCGCTGACGTCCCTCCGCTCACGTAGATGGTAGGCGGCTCCGTCCGGTCACCCCGTATCCGTGACCGGACGGATGAGTACGCCGTGTCCTCATCGCCGCGGCCGACACTTTGGTGCTATTGCGGGCGGACGTTGCCGGCGGCGCGCAGCGCCCGGGGCCAGCCGTGGCCGTGTCGGTTCCTCGCGCCGCGCGGGATCGCCTGTGGGGGCGGGCACAGGGGCGCTGAGCTGGGAGGTTGTCGGCCGCCTGCAAGCTGCCAGGGTCGTGCCGCACGACCGGACTCGCCGGTCCTGGCGGGCTGGGACGGTGCGCGGAGCAGGTGTGCCCGGATCTGGCGTCGTCGCGGTATGGGCAAAAGGTGGCGGAATTGTTAAGGTCCGAAACCTACTCGCTGGTAGTACCGGCGGGTAACAAAATGGGGGGTGCTGCCCGGCGTGGGAAGTGATCACGACAGAACGTGCTGCTCGCAGTGGCGGCCAGCCCCCCGCAGGAAGCCCTCTCCGAACATTCCGCCGTCAGGCACCGGAACCGCCGGGCCGGTCGGTGGACCTCGCTGGCGCTCAATCTCGGTCGGGTCACCACCGGGAAACCCCGAACGCTTTCGCCGGCCGTCCCGGTGCACGTCTGTGCCCTTCCCGCCGCTCTGGTGACGTCCCCTGGTGCGTAGCCGTTCCCCTGGAGAAAGAAGGTCGATCGGCATGTGGCAGAAGTTATCCGGCCGCGGTTCACGACCGCGGAGATCAATCGGATCGATCATCGTGACGCTGGCACTCGTGATACCCGCGGCGATCGTTCCCGTCGCGATCAGTGCGGCCCCGGCCACCGCGGCCGTCGCGGCCGCCGGCGAAGGACCGGCCGGGGACGCCTTCTACATCCCGCCGTCGCCACTGCCCGCCGGTGCGCCCGGTGACGTGATCTGGTACCGCAAGAAGAGCGACGTCAGCAACGCCAGCGTCTACCTGGTTCTGTATCTTTCGCAGGACGCCCAGGGGAGGCCGAACGCGGTCTCCGGAACCATCTTCGTTCCCAAGGGCAGAAGCCCGGTCGGTATGCCCGTCGTCGCGGTCGCCTCGGGCTCGGTCGGTCTGGGTGACCAGTGCGCCCCGTCGAAGAACCCCCTCGTCAGCGTCGCCCAGAACCAGGGTTTCATCGACCAGGCACTGCGGCGCGGCTGGGCCGTGGCGATGAGCGACTACGAAGGGCTCGGCACCCCCGGGGTCCACACCTACGTGGTCGGCCGTTCCGAGGGCCACGCCGTCCTCGACGCCGTCCGCGCCGCCCAGCGGCTGCCCGCGACCGGCCTGAGCACCGCCAACCCAGTCGGCCTGCTGGGCTACTCGCAGGGCGGCGGCGCGGCCGCGTGGGCCGGCGAACTCCAGCCGACGTACGCCCCGGAACTGAACCTGCGCGCCATCTCGGCCGGCGGTGTGCCCGCCGACCTGATGGCCGTTGCCGGACAGCTCGACGGCGGCCTCGGTTTCGCCGTCCTGGCGATGGCCGCCTCGGGACTCAACGCGGCCTACCCCGAACTGAACCTGGACGGTTATCTCAACGACGCCGGCAGGACCTTCTTCGGCACCCTCGCCACCTCCTGCATCGAAAGCCTCATCGCCTACCCGTTCCGGAAGATCAGCGACTACACGACCACCAATCCCCTGAACACGCCCGCCTGGATCAACCGCATCAACGAGCAGAAACTCGGCTCCGTCCCGCCGAAGGTGCCGACCTTCCTTTACCATGCCTGGCCGATCGACGAACTGGTCGCCCGCCCCCAGGCCGAGGCGTTGAAGAACACCTACTGCGCGGCCGGCGCACCCATACGCTGGCGAAGCTACCTGGGTGAACACGCCACCACCATCTTCACCGCCCAGGGTGACGCCATCGGCTTCCTCGCCGACCGATTCGCCGGCAGACCCTTCACTCGCTCCTGCTGACCTGACGGACCGAGTCGAGCCGCCGCCCACCCGCGACAGCCGTCAACGACGACGGCGGGGACGGGTGGCCTGGCGGCACCCAGCCCGCTCCCCGTAGAGGGTTTCCTGGTGCACCGCGTCCCGTGTGTTACGCGTGCTCCCCACTCCCCATTGCGCCTCGAGGCCGACGGGGTCGGCGGGAACGTCGTGCGAGGCCTGGCTGCGCCGGGCAGTGACGTGCGTCTGGCGATGTTCCTCGCGCAGAACGACGCCGGCCGCCTGGCCCAGGACATCCGGGCCCGCGAAGGCGTCACCGGCCCGGGGTGCTGCGCACAGACGCCACCGCTGCCCGTCACCACCGTGGCGGGCGTTCCGATCGCCGTCGACCATGCACAGCCACCATCGGCCTGGACGACACCCACGCCGCGGGCTGGGGGTCGCGCGCGGCGATCGTCGGAGAGGTGGGGGAGCGTGGATGTGCCCGGCCTGGCGGGTGTGGACACAGCCGTCGTCTCCGTTGTGTCGGCACCGCCGCAGCCCGAGAGGGTGACACACGTCATACTTATTGCTGATCTAAGCATCCTTGATATGCCTCGAAGTCACTTGTTATCGTCGGCTACCAACTTAACTTGGTAGGAGGCAAACTATGGTTACCCCGGAGATCGCTCTTGCGGAAGGGATCGCGGAGGCTCTGCGTGTCTATGCGGAGGCGAAGCGGGCCGCGCTCACCCGTCAGCACCCCGCCCGCGACCAGGCCCCCGCGGAGATCGGGAACATCGCTCTGCCGACCGGTCGTGGACCCCGCCAACAGGAGATCGCCGAGATCCTGCTGATCGCCACCGAGGAGGGGATGAAGACCGCCGAGGTCGCCCGCCTGGTCGGCATGGAGCAGCCCAATGCCTACCTCACCCTGCAGGCGCTGCAGAAGCAGGGCATCGTCGAGATGGTCTCCACCACCCCGCAGCGCTGGCGGCTGGCCGCCCTGTATCGGCAGCGCCACCAGATCCTGCGCGCCGCCGAACTAGTCGGTCCCGGCGAGTTCACCACCTACGGCGACATCTCCCAGGTCGTCTACGGGCACAGCCGCGGCGGTCAGGCCGTCGGCCGCGTCGCCAACACCGCCACCGACTTCCCCCACCCCCACCGCGTGCTCACCAAGGGCGGTGCCATCCCCACCGGCTGGATCCGCCCCGATGGCACCGGCAGCCCGGACGAGGCCGCCGTGCTTCTACGCGGGGAGGGAATCGAGGTGCTCACCGACCAGGCCGGCAAGTACTACGCCCACCCCCGCCATTACATCGACGCCGACGAACTCACCCGCCGCATGAGCGAGGCCGCTGGTACGGGAGTACCGGGCGCCGCTTGATGCGCTTCCATCATCGTCTGGACGATCAGGAGCGGGACGGCGTCCCGACCCGTGGACCGGGCACGGTCTCGGCGCGCCCCGAGGGGGTCGGGGCGTTACCCGGGTTCGGTGGTGTGGAGGGGAGTGAGGAACGGGCTGGGGTGGCCGTGCCAGAAGATCGCCAGGTCATCGCGCGCCCGGGTGGCTGCCACGAAGAGCAGGGAGCGGTCGCCAGCCGGGAGTTTCCCCTGAGACGCTTGAAGTGCAGGCCCGGGGTGTTCGGGTTCTGCCGGAAGGTGCGCTGGAAGTCGTAGACGGCGCTCTCGGCCCGGCTGAGCTTGACGATCTCCTTGTCGGCCCGGTCGAGGATGCGCAGCGTCACCTTGGTCTGGTCGGTCATGACTCGCCATCCCTCCACGGGCCGAACGGATCGTCGATCTTCGTGGCGAGGTCGGCTGGCTGCCAGGCGGCCGCGGTCCGCACGATCCAGCCCTGCTCGCGGTAGGCCTTGTCCCGCGCCGCGGCCTCCGCGGCCGCCGCGCTCTCCCGCTCCGCGCCGGCGGCCGAGGAAGCAACGGCTGACAGGTCGACGGTCGACGGTCGACGAGTCGGCTCGGCGGTGTTCGGCACGGACCCGCATGCGGTCGCCGTGCGGATCCAGCCGAAGGTACCGATCGGCCGGTCGCTCTTTCTCCTCGCCTACTGCACCGCTCTCGGCCTACCGTCCGGTCACGTCGTCTACGTGGCCACGCCCACCGAGGTCCGCCGCAGCTACACCCTCGCCACCGGCATCGAGATCGTCTTCCATCCGCTGGACCTCACCGCCCCCCTGAGCGGCCTGTGCCACCAGATCGACCAGATCGCGGCCGAGATGACGAAGGGGCCCGCCGGCCCGCGGTGAGCGATGTGATGTCGAGTGCGCGGCGGGTTCCTCTGAAGGCGTGGGGTTCCTCTGAAAAGGGTTGGTGGTGATCCGGGTGGCTGTGCCAGGGTCGGCACATGGTCGACGATCTTCCTGACGGTCTGGTGCTGCGCCATCCCGGCGCCGACGACCAGCGGCGCGTCCTGGCGGTCCTGGACGACTGGTGGGCGGGTTTCCAGGGCGACGCCGGGTCGCTGCAGCGCAGCCTGCTGCTTCCCAGGCTGTTCTTCCAGCACTTCACCGACAGCAGCTACCTGGTGGAACGTGCCGATGGGCGGCTGGTGGCGTTCCTCATCGGGTTCATGTCCCAGTCCCAGCCCGAGGCGGCCTACATCCACTTCGTCGGGGTCGATCCGTCGCTGCGCCGCCGGGGTGTCGCCGAGGGTCTCTACCGCCGGTTCTTCCGTCTCGCAGCCGCCCGGGGCCGCAGCCGGGTGCAGTGCATCACCAGCCCGGGCAACGCGACCTCGCTGGCGTTCCACACCGGCCTCGGTTTCCAGGTCGAACCCGGCGACATCACGATCGACGACGTCGCCGCCCACCGCGACTACGACGGACCGGGCCTGCACCGCGTCGTCTTCACCCGGACGCTCGCCGACCAGATCTCACCACCGCGGACACCGGCCGTCAGGGACATACGTGTCTGCTTTCTCGGGGATTCCTTCACCGCAGGGGTCGGCGACCCGACGCGCCTGGGCTGGGTCGGGCGCCTGGCGGCCCGCACCGAGCGCCGGGGCGTGGATCTCACCGCCTACAACCTCGGGATCCGTATGGACACGTCGACGCGGATACGGGCCCGGTGGCGGCACGAGTGCCTGCCGCGTCTACCCGAGGAGCAGGAAGCCCGGCTGGTGCTGTCGTTCGGGGTCAACGACATGACCTGGGACGGCCAGGGCCCACGGGTCCCTCCTGACACGTCGGTGGCGAACCTCGTCGCTCTCCTCGCCGAGGCACTGCCGCTCCTGCCCGTCCTGATGGTCGGACCGCCGCCCTCGGGGGACCCGGGCAGAGACGAACGCGTCGCGGCCCTCGACGAGCGGTACGCCGCCGTCTGCGCGGAACACGACGTCCCCTACGTCGCCGTGTTCGCCGCGTTGAAAGATCAGCCGTCCTGGCGGCAGGGGATCGCCGACGGCGACGGCGCCCACCCCGCGGCGGCCGGCTACGCGCAGCTCACCGACCTCGTCTTCGACCCGTGGTGGCGCTGGCTCGAAGATCCCCGCCCGGGACGGACCCACCGCCAGGCCAGGCCACGGTCGTAGTCACCTCGGGACGCCGACCCGAGCGCCGGGCCGGCGGACCACCAGCTCAGACGATCTCGACGCCGGTTCGCCAGGCCGCGTAGTCGCGGGCGGCCCGGACCCACGGGCCGTCCACCCCGTCGGTGACCGCCCGGTACGTCCACAGGCCGGCCACGTAGGCGGCGAACGCGGTCAGCGCCTCCCCGGTGCCACCGCGGTCGCCGCGCCCGTCGGGCGGCCAGCCTGGTCGGGCCGCCGCCCATGCCTCAGCATCGCGTGGACTGTGTCCGGCCGCGACGAGCCGGATTGTCAGGAACGCGCTGTCGACCCAGCCGGCGGCCGCCCCGGGAAAACCCCAGTCGATCACGCGGAACTCGCCGTCGGTGCCGTGTACGACGGCGGCCAGGTCGTTGCTCCGTCCGCGTTTCCTCGTTCTCGTCGCCGTCCTTGCCGGATGCCGACGGCTCACCAGTCGGCTCGGTGGGGACGTGGTGGAGGAACCGGCCGGCGATCTGGCTGCAGAACGCGGTGTAGTCGCGGGTGTGGAGCAGGAACGTGTGCCACCCGACGTCGACGAGCCGGCTCGGAACGAGGCGCGTGTCCGGGTTCGCCGCGCTGGCGGCGAGGAACGCGAGCGTCTGGTCGACGATCCTGACCGCGAGGTCGCGGTCGCCGCCGACCTCGCCCGCGACCCGGCCGGTCAGTCGATCGAACAGCTCGGATCGAACCAGGAAACGGCCGGTCATGGGCACATCTGTGGACCGGGCAGATGCTCCCCGGCACCATCCCCGTCGATGAGGACCTGGCCTGCGCACAGACCGCGGCGATCCTGTCCACCCTCGCTGACCCGGCTGCCGAGGAGCACGCCCGCCGTGGCGGACGGGCGTGGCGGCGTGCCTGTGCCCGTGTGTCGCTGACGCCATGTCATGATCTCTGCGGTCTGGCTCGACGACTTCGCAGGAGGATCCTCGTGCCCATCACCGCGGCGCATATCCGGACGGTCCTGACCAGCTACGTCGCCCGTCATCCCGAGGACGAGGGCAGCCTCGCCGCGGTGTTCGCGTTGCTCGACGCCGGTGCCGACCTCACCTCCCGGCGGGAGTTCCGCGGCCACGTCACCGCCGGTGCCGTTCTGCGCGACCCCGACGGAAGGGTGCTGCTCGTCCGGCATCGGGCGTTGGACCGGTGGCTTCTGCCCGGAGGCCACCTGGAGGCCACCGACGATTCCCTGCGGGACGCCGCGCTGCGGGAGCTGTGTGAGGAGACCGGTATCGCCCGGGCAGCGGTCGTGCCCGCCGGGAGCGCGCCGGTCCATGTCGACGTCCATCCCATCCCCGCGAACCCGGTGAAGGGCGAGCCGGCGCATCAGCACATTGATGTCCGTTTCCTGGTCCATACCGCCGCTGACCTGGGGACTCTTCAGACTGAGGAGATCACCGCCGCCGCGTGGCGGCAGGTCGACAGTCTTCCCGGTGAGGCCCTGCGCACCCGCATCGCCACGACGGCCCCCACACAGCTCGCTGACACACCGGGAAGGCCAGGTCACTGTCGTTGCTGATCACCACGGCGGCGGTGATCCGCCGGTGCAGGAGGTCGAGCAGAAGATGGGAGGCGACGTTGACATCGGAGCCCTTCTCCTCCCGTTGCGCGACGGAGACCAGGAATCGGGCGTCGCGGACCGGCTGACCCGTCGCATCCTGGACCATCACCGGCCAGCCGGGTGACGCGAGCACCGGCTGGCCCTTCGGCCCCGCCACGGCGAGAGGTGCCCTGATGAGTTTGGTGATGTACCGGCCTTTGGCGATCTCGTCGACGGCGCCGGCGGCACGCAGCGCCCGCAGGTAGATCTCCTGGTCGGCGGAGCGCGACTGCGACGGCCGATCTACCAGCTGCCCTGGAGCGGAACCGCGCCGGTGAGCAGGGCGGGGGTGAGGGTGTGGCGTAGCTGCTCGGTCATCCGGACGATCTCCGGGTGCGCCGCGATCTTCTCGTCGAGCTCCTCGAGGAGCTCGACGATCGATCCAGCCGGGCCGGGTCGTCCTCACCCGCCGCCGACCGCCGTCACTCCCACGCCGGGCGGGCGGGCCGCGGATCGCCACGTGGGAGCCGCGGTTTCAACGCGAAGCACAGGTTTCTGTCCGGCTTCGCCGATGTTTCTGCGGTCTGCATCCATGTCGCCACGATTCGTGAGAGTCTGCTCCCCGGCCCGGGGGGGAAGGGGTTTCTCCCTGGCCACGGGGGGATTCGCGGTGACCAGCGCGCGCCTGGAGATCCATGTCATCAACGTCGGGCAGGGCGATTCCGTCCTGGTGGTCAACCGGGATCTGACCAAGGTCGCGGCGGAGATCAAGAAGGTCAGCGGGCTGGCGCCGCCGGCCGACCTGATCGACTATCTGCCGTACGCGGTGCAGAAAGCCGTCCCGCTGTACGGCACGGTGGTCGAGGCGCTGCTGATCGACGGCGGCTCCAGCCCGTACGGCGACACCGTCCTCACCTACCTGCGCAGGGTCGGTGTCATCCCGGCCACGGCCGCGTACGTTCCGAACCTTTCCGTGATGCTCAGCCATCACCACGATGACCACGGCGACGGGCTGGACACGCTGCTGCGGCGCAGCTACGAGGTCGTCGTCACCGGGGTCCACGCCAAGACCGGGAAGCCGACCAGCAGGAAGGAGAAAAAGGAGGAGGAGCGCTACCGGGTCGGCACGATCTACCGGCCCCAGTTCGCCGCGACGAAGGGCAAGTCGAACCCGGTGAACAAGGACCTGGCGGCGAACGTCGGCCGGGCCCGCAAGGCCACCACCGCGTACCCGACGGTGACCAGGGTCGTCACGATCGGCCCCGGTGGTCTCGAGGACACCGCGACGGCCCCGACGACGTTCACCCTCGGCAAGGGCGAGGGCGGGCTGGACATCAACGTGCACGTGCTCGCCGCCGCCCAGGGCGTCTGGGACGAGGCCACCACGAGCATCAAGAAGATCAAGACCAAGGACGTCGACCAGAACGACCGCTCGATCAGCGTGCTGGTCGAGTACGGCTCGTTCCGGTTCTACGCCGCCGGGGACATCGCCGGCAACGGCGCCGAGGCGGGCGGTAACACCGGGGCGAACAAGGCGGCGGTGGCCCACGGCGCCACGAAGATGTCGAGCCACGGCGACGTCGAGACGGTGCTCGGTCCGGCGGTCAAAGCCAGGTTCCCGCGGACGCTGACGGCGACGGCGAACGCCGCGAAGTTCCCGGTGGCCGGGCAGGTGACGGTGATGAAGGCCAGTCACCACGGCAGCATGAGCAGCAACGATGTCTTCATGATCTCGGCGCTGCGCCCGTCCATCGCGGTGATCAGCTCCGGGGTGAAGCGGCGCTTCCACGCGCACCCCACCCAGGCGGTGCTCAACCGCCTGGCGAAGTCACAGACCCCCAGGTGGGGGGTGTACCTTCCGCCCGCCCCGCCGGCGCCCCCGCCGCCCGCTCCACCGCTGCCGCCGGTCGACAACACGGTGCAGGCGATCTACGTCACCGAGATCGCCTCGAAGGCGAAGATGTCGGGCCAGAAGAAGGTCACGGCCTTCAACCTCGACCTGCGCGGCGCGAAGATCGTCGGCGACATCGTGGTGCGCCCTACGGACGAGTCGGTGCTCGCGGTGCAGGCCGCGTCGAAGTTCGGCACCAAGCTCGTCGTCCAGGTCTACGGCACCGGTGCGCAGACCGCGCTCACCACGGCGAAGGCCGCCCTGCGCCCGACCGAGACGGTCGGCACGACGCAGTACCCGATCGGCCCGGACCTCTGGGAGATCACGCACTGATCCACCGGCACCGGCACCGGCACCGGCACCGGCACCGGTCCACACCGGCGTCCACACCAACACCCGACCCAGCCTCCGGCGTCCACACCGGCACCGCACGCTCGTCCAGGCCAGCACCGGACGGGCCGGCCCGCCGCGCCGCCGCCCGGCCAGCCCCACCGACACCCGAGGATGTGTGAAGGCGATGCCCCTGCGGATCCAGGACCCGGTCGACGGGTGGTACGACGTCACCGGTGTCGCCGGGGACCAGACGGTGCGCGCGCCGCTCGGGCAGCGCTACTTCGAGGTCGGGCCGCACGTGGTCGGGTTCGACCAGCGGTTCAGCGAGCCCGTGGTCGTGCGCTCCTACTACCAGCCTGACCGCGACGGCCGGTTCGCCGCCGAGAACCAGGCCGGCCGCGCCCTGGACCACCTCGGCTACGTGCAGGCGGCGCAGCTCACCTACGCGGGGACGCCGATCCCGCCGGACGTGTTCGGCGGCCGGATCGGTGACCGGTGGCCCTACGTCGACGGGGAGTACCGGTTCCTGGACTTCATGGGCCCGGCCGACGCGCGGGCACGGGGCATGGGGTCGTTCCCGCCGTTCTACGCCTTCAACGGCGTGCTGAGCGACGGCACGCTGCGCACCACGGACGACTTCTTCCGCGCGTCGCGGGTGAACGGCTCGCTCTGGGCCCCGCCCAGCCGGCCGGTCGCGAACCTGCCCGATGCGCAGCGCTCGGCGGTGGCCTCGATCGTGGCCGAGGTGGCCACGGGGACGATCTCCGTCGCCGACGTCGAGGCGGTGCTGTCCGACGACAACGTCCTGCTGGTGCTGAACCCGGGGGCTGTCGCGCTCCGTCAGACCGAGGGCTACCGGCTGGTGCTCGACCGGCTGCGCACGGCCCGCCTGGACGACGCGCCGCCGGACAGCGGTCCGCCGCTCGCGGGGGTCGGGAACGACGAGATCATCGCGCAGCTCGTCGGCCCGTACGTCCTGCTGACACTGCCGGCCGACGACGGCTTCCCCGAGACGCTGTGCGTCCGCGAGGACGTGCCGGCCGCCGGCCAGGTCACCGCGCACCTGCTCAACGCGTACGACCTGGACGAGGTCACCCGGAGCTCGGGGATGGCGGTGCTGGACCGGATCGGCACCTACCTGGCGGGCACCGGCCAGCTGACGGACATCGAGCCACCACCGGACGTGCCGATGCGCGGCCGCGCCGACCCGGGCGGCGAACCGGTGCTGGTCAACGACGCCACGCGGCTGCGCTGCGAGCTGCGCTACTGGACGTTCGTGGTCGGGATGCGCAACCGCAAGCGTGGGCGCCGCGGCGACGACGACAGCGCGGACGGGCAGCTGGGCGACCGGATGTCGCTGCTGGGTGGCTTCACCTGGTCGGCGCTCTACCGCTTCGACCCGGACCTGGACGTCCTCGAACTGGCGGCGCTGCGCGAGCCGGAGGCGACCCGCGACATCGACCTGGCCGTGCTGTACGCCGCCTACCTCGACGGGCTGGGGGACCGGTTCGCCGACCTGCGGATCGACACCAGCAACTTCACCGGCGCCGCACTGCGCCGCGACGCGTTCGGCGCCGAGGCCGGCGAGCCGGTTCCGTTCGTCGACGCGAACCACCGGGACATCGACAGCGGCGAGGACCTCGACTCGGAGATGGACCTCGACTCGGAAGTGGATCCCGAATGAGCACACCACCACCTCCCGTCCCGAGCGAGGACGCGCTGGTGATCCGGCCGGTCGTCGCCGTCCGCTACGAGGGCGGCGCGCTGCTGCTCGACTGGGAGCCGGTCGCGGCCGCGTACCGCTACCAGATCGAGATCACCGGCGACCACGGCGACGGCACCACGACCACGACCACGACCACGACCGGGCTGACCGTGTTCGCCGCCGACGTGACCCGGCCGTACGCCGTGCCGGCCGAGACGTTGACCGTCACGGCCGGCGCGATCTACTCGGTCACCGTCACGGTGCTCGGGCCGGCGAGCGAGCCGTGCGCCGTCACCGCGGTGGACCTGGCCACCCCGGACCCGGTCAGCCGGCCGGTGATCGACGGCGTGGTGCTGTCCTGGGCCGCGGTGCCGGACGCGACCGGCTACCTCGTCGAGATCCGCGACCGAGACAGCGACGGCGACGGCAACGGCGACGGCGACGGCGACGGCGACGGCACGGCGGTGCTGCGGGTCGTCGAGACCGACCAGACCGAGCTCACGCTCGCCCCGGACGACGTCCTCGCCCTCGACACGCCCTACCAGGTGCGGGTCCGGGCGCGGGCCGGCGAGTCGTACGGGCCGTGGAGCGAGCGGCTGGCCGTGGTCCTGCGCTCGGTCACCGCGATCCTGACGGCGCTGCGGGACAGACTGGTCGCCGCCCGGACCGCGGTGACCGACACGGCCGGCACCCCGGTCGGGCTGGCCTACACCCTCGACGCGACGACGCTGCCCGACGACCTGCCCGAGAACGCCGGGCGGGTCCGCGACCTGCTGGGCTCCGTCGTCGATGCCACGCTCGGCACGGAGTCCGCGCCGGCCGTCCCGGTGGCGGTCAGCACCACGCCGGACGACCCGGGCCCGGCCCTGAGCGACGACGGCACCCGGCTGACCCTGGCCGGCACCGCCCGGCTGTTCGGTGACGGTGGTACGGGCGGGGGCGGCGACGGCACGGGCGGCGGCGGAGCTGCGGACGGCGCGGAGGACGTGCCGGTCACCGTCGAGTTCGCGGTGTCGCAGGACACGCTGCTGCAGGCGACCTGGGCCACCGGCACACTTCCCGGCTGGGATCTCGGTGACGTCCTCACGCCGCTGCTCGGCACCGACCTCGACGATCTGCGCCCGCGCGGCGTGCGGGTCCTGGCCAGCACGTGGGAGCAGGCCGCGGACGACGCGGGGCCGGCGCTGCAACCCGGTCTCAACCTGCGGGTCACCCTGGGCGTGCGGGCCGACCTGCTGCCCGACAACCCGTACGGGCCGAGCGACGACATCGACGACGACGACCGGACGGATGTCCTGGTCGGCGGCCCGGTCTCGTTCGACGGCGAGGACGGCGAGCGCCCGCGGTTCGCCTGGACGAGTGACGTCACGGTGCCCGGCCTCGCGCTGAGCCGGGTCGGTCAGCCCGACCTCGCGGTGACCGGCCGGCAGCTCGTCCTCGGCTGCGGCTGGGACGACGCCCTCGGCGCCACCGGTGCGCTGGCCACCTACGCCACCCTGCTCGGGACGATCGAGCTCGACGACGACCCGGTGGCGGTCGAGATCGGGCTGCCGACCCCGCACCGGCCGGGCGCCGCGCTGGTCGCGGTCGACCCGGCGCTGGTCCGCACGGACCTGGCGGGGGTGCTGGCCGCCGCCGGGGTCACCGACCTGCTGCCGGTCGCACTGCCCGCCGCGCTGCTCGGCCTCGCCGGCGCCCAGGTGCTGGGCTTCGAGGTGGACGTGGCCAGGACCGGGCCGGCGTCCACCCGCACCGTGCTGACCCTGGGCTGCGACGACGAGTGGACGGCCGCGCCGGGCGTGGCACTGCGCCAGCCGCGGCTCGGCCTGATCCTGGTCGCCACCGCCGGGCCGACCGGCACGCCGTACCTCGCCGCCGAGGTGCGCGTCGGCGCGCTGGTCACACTCGGGGTCGAGGTCGCGGTCACGGTCACGCTGGCCACCGACGGCCTGTGGTACGTCACCGTCGCCACCGACCCGAGTGCGACCGGCGGCGGCGCGGCCGCACCCACCCTCGACGCGCTGGCCGGCCTGGCCGGTCAGAGCGGGGCCGGGGTGCTCGCGCTGCTGCCCGACGCGCTGGTCACCGCGGTGAGCGCGGTGCGCCTGTCCCAGGTCATCGTCGCGGTCGACCCGGTCGCCGTCGCGGTGCGGTCGGTGCGCTTCGTCATCGACCAGACCGTGCCGTGGGTGCTGCCCGGCGGGGTGGTCAGCCTCGCCGGCTGGGGCTGCGACGTGACCCTCGCGAGCGCCCCGCCGCCCGCGCCTCCGGTGCCGCCCGCGCCTCCGGCCCCGGCCCCGGCCGGCTGGACTGTCACCGGGGTTCTGCGCGGGGACGTGACGCTGGCCGTCGGCAGCGGGTCGGCGACCTTCGAGGTGACCCTGCCACTGCCGCTGACCACCGGGGTAGCCGAGCTCAGCCTGGTCGGCGGCGGAGCGCGGATCCCGACGATCGGGCAGCTGCTCGACCTGCTCCCGAGCCGGCCGCTGCGGCTGCCGGTGGGCATCTCGACGCTCGGCGGGCTGGACGTCACGCTGTTCTCACTGCGGGTCGAGGTCGCCACCGGCCGGGTGCTGGATCTGGCGTTCGCGTTCGACCAGTCCGGCACCTGGACGGTCGTCGACGGCGTGCTGGCGGTCACCGACGTCGACGCCGCGTTCGGGTTCACCCCGTCCACCGACCCGGTCGGCGTCTGGGGGGAGATCACCGGCGTGATCCAGGTCGCCGGGCAGCCGATCGACGTCGAGGCGGTGAAGAACGACCCGGACGGCATCTGGACGCTGTCCGCGGCCGAGGACAACCCCCTGCACCTGCCGGCGCTCAGCGCCCTGGCGAGTTGGTTCTCGCCGGCGGCGAGCCGGTCCGCGCTGCCGACCGCGCTGCCGCTGAGCAGGGGGATCGACCTGTCCGCCGTCGCGCTGCGCTTCGGCGGCACTGGCGGAGCGCTCGACCGGGTCTCCTTCACCGTCGACGTCCCGGACGTCTGGACGATCATCCCGGGCCGGTTCGCGCTCACCGACCTGCGGGCGTCGCTGACCGTCCCGCAGCCGGTCGGCACCGGTACGGTCACCGGCACCGTGGCCGGTGTGGTCACGATCGGCGGGATCGGCATCGGGGTCGCCGCCACCCGGCCGAGTGACGGTTCGGCGTGGGTGTTCACCGGCGCGCTGCTCGACGGCCTGACCATCGACCTGGTGCCGGCCGCCCAGAGCCTCGCGAACAACGCCGCCCTGGCGCTGCCGGCCGACGCGGTGTCCCGCGCGCTGCCGAGCTCGGTCACACTGCGCTCGGCCGACGTCCGGCTGGTGCCCTACGACGGCACCTTCCACGCCGACGGCGAGCTGGGCTTCGACTGGCAGTTCGACGTGCTGGGCGCGCACGTCGCCGTCCGCTCGCTGGCCGCCTCCCTGGACATCGCGGCCACCGGCAGGCCGCTGGTCGCCCGGCTGCTCGGACGGCTCGAGATCGGCGGCCTGCGGGCCGCCGTCGGGCTGACGATCGGTACCCAGGACACCCCGACCGTGCTCACCGGCGCGGTCGCCACCGCCGACCTCGACGGCCTGGCCGTCGACGAGGTCGCCGACACGCTCGTCGACGCGGACGCGGGCACGGGCTCGCGGTGGGACGACCTCGTGCCCGCGGCGCTGGCCCCGCCGGTCTTCGGCTCGGCCGAGGTCTACCTGGACGTGACCGGCTCGCGGTTCCTGCTGCACGGCACCGTGTCGGTGGCCGGGCAGAGCCTGCTGGACGGACTGCTCTACGTCGCCCGGGCACCGCAGCCACCGAACACCGGCACCGGTCCCGGTTCCGGTTCCGGCACTGGCACCGGCACTGGCACAGGAACCGGCACGGATCCCCGGCCGTGGAACTACGCGGTGGCGGTCGCGCTCGGCGCGGACTTCCGGATGGGCGCGCTGCTGCCCGCCCTGTCGGTGGTCGACGACCACCTGCGGGTGGTCGACGCCCGCCTGGTCATCTGCGACCTGCGGGCGCCGACCGCCGCCGACCCGACCGCCGGGGGCAGCCTCGGCGCCCTGGCCACCGACAGCGCCGCGCTGCTGAAGCTCGCCGACCCGGACGCCACCGCCCCGCTGGCCGGCCTCACCGGGGACGCGCTCGCGCTGCGGGCCGGGGCGTACCTGACGGCGCGGCTCGACTTCGACGCGGTGAGCCTGTTCTCCCGCCTGCTCGAGATCGGTGACCGGGGCGGTCTCGCGAGCGTGCGGCTGACCGCGCTGATCGACGCGGCCGACCCGGACCGCACCGTCTACACCGCGGACCTGCCCGACCTGACGCTGCTGCAGGCGATCACGCTGACCGCGCGGGACGGGTACGACGGGATCCACCTGAGCTACCGCCCGGCCAGGGCGAACCTGTTCGAACTGGCCGGGCGGATCGACCTGACCGCCGTCTTCGACACGGCCCCGGGTTTCGACGTGGCGCTGTCGGTCGACGACACCGGTCTGACCAGCACCGTCACCCAGACCGCGCAGGAGATCGACCGCCCCTTCGGCATCCCGGGGATCGTGCTGTCCGGCCTCGGCCTGGACGTGCGGCTGACCTGGGCCGTGCCGGCCAGCGGCGCGACCCCGGCGACGCCGGCCAGCAGCGCGGCGGCGCTGCGCGGGCACGTGCTGCTCGGCCCGGCGCCCGCGCCGGACCAGACCGACCAGCGGCCCTCGGTCGGCGCCCGGCTCGCGCTGGTGAACGGCACGCCGGTGCTGTTCGAGCTGCTGCTGGACCGCGACTTCGCGATCGGCGCGTTCCTCGCCCAGTGCGTCACCGGCTCGGGCTCGGACTGGCCGAGCGACTTCATCGAGATCACGTTCCGGAACGGCAGCCGGATCACCTACTACGACCAGGACGCCGACCCGGCTGGCGCGCTGGCCGTCGTCGACGGCTACCGGTACCAGGACGGGTTCACCGTCGACGCCCGCGTCCGGCTCACCCTCGTCACCACGCTCGACCTGCACGGCATCGTGAACATCGGCCGGGACCAGACAACTCGCGAGTTCACCACCGTGGCCGCGGCGTTCCAGCTCGACAGCCCGGTCGACCTGCTCTTCGTCACGCTGGCGAGCAAGCGGCGGGCGCTGCCGGCCGGGCCCTACACCAGCGGCCCGCAGCTCGGCTTCACCGTCGCGGACACTTCCAGCTTCGCGCTGTCGACCGGGGTGAACTTCCTCGGCTCCGCGTTCGGCACGGTCGACGTGGCGGTGCGCGCGGGCACCGACGGCGGCTCCCGGTTCAGCGGCCGGCTCGAGGCAGCCGAGCCGCTCGAGCCGTTCGGCCGGCTGCACTGCGGCTTCACCTACCTCACGCACCCGTCCCGGGACAGCGAGTTCCAGATCGACGACTGGCCGCAGTTCGACTGGGCCCGCAGACTCATCGACTTCGTCCAGGAGCTGCGCAACCTGCTCAACACCCCGCACTCCGCCTGCGGCGTCATCGCGCGCACGGCCGTCGCGGCCGCCTGCCACCCGATCTTCACGATCACGCCGTCGGTCGCCGCGGAGGGCACGACGCTGGTCTTCAGCCTGCGCGGCAGCTACGCGCTGGCCTTCGGCGGCGAGGACGACCCGTGGGTCACCCAGGACCTGCCGACGATGCGGATCCGGGTGCCGGCGACCACGACCTGGGACGACCTGCCCGAGGTCCTGGCCGCGGGCGTCGCGGCGGGCGGGCGGGACGTCCTGCTCGATCTGCTCACCCACCCGGTCGACACCGTGATCTTCCTGGTGATGCTGTTCGGGCCGACCGCCGTCCAGATCGCTCTGGAGATGGCCTGCAACGGGCTCGTCGACGGTCTGATCGCGTTCGCCTGCGACGCGGCGGCGGCGTTCCTCGCCAGCGACGCCGCGCTCCTGCTCGGCGGCGCCCTGCTGCTCGCCGCCCTGATCGTGGTGATCATCGACGCGCTCGCCAGCGGGGACGACGACGACACCGACCCCGACCCGACCGACACCACACCGCGCCGTCCGGCCGTCACGTTGCTGGCGTACGGCACACCGGTGGCGGGGGCGATCAACGTCGCCTGGGGCGGTGCGAAGTACGCCGAGGCGTACACCGTCGAGCTGTGGGGGCCCGGCGAGGTGCTGCTGGCGACCCCGGTGCTGCTGGCGACGAAGGACGCCGGCCAGAGCATCAGCGCCGCCTTCCCGGCGGACCTGGCCACCCTGGCCGCCGGCACCTACCGCGCGCGGGTCCGCGGCCGGCGCGGAGACCAGACCGGGGAGCGGGGCGAGCTGACCGCTCTCCGGCTGCCCGCGCCGGTCACCACCCTGACCTGGGGCGACAACGTGCTCACCGCGAGCTGGCCGATCGTCGACGGCGCGGTCTCCTACCAGGTGCGCCTGCTCGCCCCGGACGGCACGCCGCTGGTCGACACCACCATTGCCGCGGGCACCCCGTCACCCGCGGTCACCGGGGGCCCGGTGCCACCGGCCGGGTCGATGTGGGTGACGGTCCCGGTCGCCGACCCGGCCGCCGGCTCCTACACGGCCCGGGTCGGCGCGGTCGGTGACGCCAGGACGCTGCCCTCGCTGCCGGCCGTCCCGGTGACGCTCGAGATCCTCTCCCTCGGCGCACCCGAACTGACCGCCCTCACTCTCGACGACGGCCAGTTCACCCTGTTCTGGCAGGCGGTGCAGGGCGCGAGCCACTACGAGCTGCGGCTCGGCCGGGACGGCGCGGAACCCGAGAGCTGGGCGACCGACGACGCGACCACCACCGCCCGGCGGACCCCGGCCGGCCCGGTCACTCCGGCCGACACCTGGACGGCGTCGGTGCGCGCGGTCACCGCCAACCGGACCAGCCCGTGGGCGAGGGCCGAACTCGTGGTCGCCGACCTGCCGGCGCCGACCGGGCTCGACCTGATCTGCGTGGACGGCGCGATCACCGTGACCTGGACGCCGCTCGGTGACGACCTGGCCGCCCGCTACGACGCCGAACTGGTGCTCGCCGCCGACGCCGCGGACCCGGGCACCGCGGTCGGCACGGTCACCGGCACGGACCCGGCCGGCATCACGCTGACCCGCGCCGACGGGCTGCCGATCAGCGCCGGCGAGCGGTACGGGGTGCGGGTGCGGGCGAACACCGGGCCGGTCGTCGGGCGAACCATCGGCCCCTGGTCCGACCGCACCGACCTGCAGGTCGCCCGCGTCGGGACGCCCACCGGCGCCGGCCTGGTCTTCGACGCCGACGACAGCTCCCTCACCGCCACCTGGGCGCCGGTGCTCGACCGCGACCACACACTGACCTACCAGGTACAGCTCGTCGCGGCCACTGGCCCGGCCGACCCCGGCACCGTGGTCGGCACCGTCGGCACCCTCACCGCGACCGACGGCACCGGCCCGAACCCGACCGGCCCGAACCCGACCGGCCCGAACCCGACCGGCCCAGACCCGACCGGCACCGTGCTCACCCGGGATGACGGCGCGCCGCTGCGCGCGGGCGGCTACTACGGCGTGCGGGTCCGGGCGATCGCCGCAGACCCCGCAGACCCCGCCGGACGCACCGCCGGGGCCTGGAGCGATCGCGTCGATCTGGCCGTCGTCGACCTGGCCGTGCCCACCGACCCGTTCCTCGTCTGTGCCACGGACGCGAACGGCCGCCGCGCCCTGGCCGTCACCTGGACGCCGCTGGCAGCCCGCACACCGGCGCCGGTCTACGAGGTCGAACTGCGGGTGATCGGCAGCGGTACCGACCCCGGCACGGTGGTCGGCGGGATCGTCGGCGGCGATCCCACGGGAACGCCCCTGACCAGGAGCGACCTCGGGTACATCGAGCCGGCCCAGGTCTACGGCGTCCGGGTGCGGGCGATCGACCTCGCCTCGGCCGGGCGCACCCTGGGCCCCTGGAGCGCGCGGGCCGACCTCCCCGTGGCGGACGTCCCCACCTGCGGTGGAACCGTGGTCAGCTACGACGCGGGCGCGCTGTCCGCGAGCTGGACGCCGCCGGACGGCGGGTGGGCGTCGCCCACCGCCGGCCCGCTCGCCTACGACCTGGAGCTGGTGCTCGCGACCGGGCCCGCCGACCCGGGCGCGGTGGTCGGCACGGTCACCGCGGCGGATCCGGCGGGGACCGCGCTCACCCGGGCCGACGGGGCGGCGATCACGCCGGGCCAGCGGTACGGCGTGCGGGTGCGGGGGAGTATCGCCGACACCGGCGGCCGGACCGTCGGCCCGTGGAACGAGCGCACCGACCTGGCGATCGCCGACCTCACCGCCCCGACCGGCACCGCGCTCAGCTACGCCGACGGTGCGCTGACCGCCCGCTGGACCCCACTGACCGGCGTGGCCCCGGCGCCGTCCTACGAGGTCGAACTGCGCCGGACGACCGGAACCGCCGACCCCGGAGAGGTGATCGGCCTCGCCGCCGACGCGAACCCGGCCGGTACCGGGCTCACCCGGACCGACGGCGAGCCGGTCGGGGCCGGGGCGCGATACGGGGTGCGGGTGCGGGCCCGGGTGACGGTCACCGACGAGGCCGGGCGCACCACCGGCCGCACGACCGGGCCGTGGAGCACCCGCACCGACCTCGACGTGCCCGTCGTCCCGGCTCCCGCCGACGTGCGCCTGGTCCGGCTCGTCGACACCCTGACCGCTCGCTGGACCCCGCTGACCGGCCTGACCCCGGCGCCGACGTACGAGGTGGAGCTGTACCAGGCCACCAGCGCGACCGACCCCGGCACCATCGTCGGGACGGCCGTCGGGACGGCCGTCGGGACGGCGGGCGGCACCGACCCCGACGGCACCGCCCTGAGCCGGTCCGACGGCGCCGCGGTCACCGCCGGACAGCGGTACGGCGTCCGGGTGCGGGCCACGGTCAGCACGGCCGCCGGCAGCGTCGTCGGCCCCCGGAGCGACCGGGCCGATCTGGTCGTGGCCGCACCGCCGGTCGCCCCGAGCGGCCTCAACCTCACGTTCGTGAACAACGCCTTCGTGGTGAGCTGGACGCCGCACACCGACACCACCGACCCGGACGGCGCGGGCGGGCGCTCCTACGACGTGGAGATCTACTTCACCCTGCGCAACACCCTGGCGGCCACCGCGACCGGCGTCACCGGCGGCAGTGTCACGCTGCGCCGGTCCGACGGCGCCGCGCTGGCCCTGGGCGACTTCTACGACGTACGGGTCCGCACGGTCCATCCGGGGCAGGTGGGGCCGTGGGGCGACCGGTACGGCACGGCGTACCTCGACGTGCCGACGATCACCGCGATCCGATACGCGGCCGGGCAGGTGACGATGTCGTGGACCCCGACCGGGGCGCCCGGCGGCGGCTACAAGGTGAGCCTGGAACACGCGCCGGGCAACGGGACCGGACGGGAGATGCGGCCGACGGACGGCGTCTCGCCGGATCCGAGAACCCAGTTCGACGTGTCGGGCATGCCCGGCTACCGGGTCTGGACCGCGAAGGTCCGGAGCTGGCTGTACAACACGTTCTGGAGCGACTGGAGCACCCCGGCACAGGTCACCGTCCACGACGACCCGACCGGCCTGACGCTGTCCGTCGAGGGGTCGTCGGTGCGGGCCACCTGGGGCGCGGCTCGTGACGCCGCCGCCTACGACCTGTGTCTGCTCGCCCCGGGCGGGGCGGTGCTGGCCTCGGCGACGGTCTCCGCGCCGACGACCACCGCCGTGCTCTCCGGTGGCCCGCTGACGCTCGGCCAGCAGTACCCGGTCACCCTCGTCGCGCGCGCCGGCAGCATCAGCTCGGACGAGGTGCGGGCCACGATCACCCCGCTCGCCGCGCCGACCGGCCTGACCACCCTGGACGACCCCTCCAACATCAGCGCGACCTGGACCGCCGTCACCGGCGCCACCGGCTACGACGTCCAGATCACCGACCTCGCCGGGCGGGCGGTGCAGGACGTCGCCACCAGCGGTCCCAGCGCCGCGTTCGGGTGGCGCACCCCACCGCTGAC
This sequence comes from Parafrankia elaeagni, assembly GCF_000374165.1. Classification (GTDB taxonomy): domain Bacteria; phylum Actinomycetota; class Actinomycetes; order Frankiales; family Frankiaceae; genus Parafrankia; species Parafrankia elaeagni. The sequence continues at coordinate 28,565 of NZ_KB893742.1, read as the reverse complement.
CAGCGGCGTCAGCTACCTGCTGCGGGTGCGGGCGAAGGCCGAGAACCCTGGCCCCTGGTCATCCTCCGTGGCCGTGCCCACCGGCGTCTTCCACACGATGTGCCTCGGAACGGCTCCGGGCGGTGGGTGCGGGGACGGCGGGTACGGTGGGGACTTCGGCGAGTACCAGGGCAAGCAGACCCGCGCCCAGCTCGACCAGGGCTATTACCCGACCCGCACGCCGAACCGCACCGGCTGGGTCGCCAGCCCGCACGGGGAGCCCGCCGGGATGAGCGCGCTCGGGCTGCTGATCGTCGCGCTGCGGGCGAACGGGGTGCTCTCCGCCGACGACTGCACCCGGATCCTCGCGAACCAGGTCCGCGGTGGGGACCCGGGCAAGGGCGGTGGGCTGCTGGTCATGTGTCTCGGCTCGCCGCCCGGGGACAGCTGCCGCACGCTGCCGGGCGGGGCCGCCCCGGCCGGCGGGTTCGGCGCCACCGTTCCCGACGTGCCACTCGCCGACGTCGACCGCAGGTTCCACCCGGGTGTGCCGACCGGCCGCACCGGCTGGGTCGCGATCGACCCGACCCGGGCCGGCCTGCCGGTGCTGCTGCGCCTGGTCGCCAGACTGGCGGCGAAGGGCAGACTGACCGGCGACCAGCCCTACCGCATCTTCAACGACACCATGGGCGTGACGGTCGGCCTCGGTGGAGGCGGGGCGGCGGCGGCCGTGCGGATCGGCTCCCCGATCGGCACGGCCGGCAGCGGAACCCGGATCGGCGACGTGATGCTGAACCTCACGGACACCGACCTGGCCGGGTCGTACTCGACGGCGGCCGGCTGGGCACCGCTGCCCGCCGGGTCGATCTCGCTCTACCAGACGATTCTGATGCTGGTCGTGTTCCTGACCTACAACGGCGTGCTGACCGGCACCGAGGCATACGCGATCTTCGACGAGGCTGCGGGAGTGATCGGCACCTGAACCAGCAGGCGTGCCCTCTGACCCGGGCCGACGCCAGGGTCAGGCGAAGCGGCGGACGAACGCCAGCGAGGTCTGGGCGACCTCCCGCCAGCCGTTGTCGATGGTGATCGCGTGTCCGCGACCGGGAATCTCCACGAACTCCGTGACCCCCGGGTTGTCCTTCTGCTGGCGGTAGACGGCCGACGAGATCGCCTTCGGTACCGTGTGGTCACGCTCGCCGCTGATGATCAGCAGGGGGCCGCGGTCGGGGTTGTCGGTGTCGACCTTCGCCTCCGTCCACGGGTTGATGTTGGCGGCCGCCGCCTGGAACAGCGGCGCGCCCGGGGCGGGAACGGCGTAGGTCTCGTACAGCTCCTTCGCCTCCTCCTCGCTGACGGCGTTCGCGAAGGCGTAGTGGAACTGCTCGAAGGTGAGCGGCACCGCGCGGTGCCGGTTGGCGGGATTGCCCAGTACCGGGGCGGCGGCGCGCAGCGCCGAGATCGGCAGCGGCAGCACCCCCCGGAACGGGGCGGGGGAGATCGCCACGGAGGCGGCGGCGAGGCCGCGCCCGGCGATGATGTTCGTCAGGAGCCCGCCGAACGAGTGCCCGATCACCGCCGGCTTCTTCGTCAGCCCGCTGATCACCGCCGCGAAGTGGTCGGCGACCTGGCCGATGGTCTTGTTGGCGAACACCTCCGGGTGCGCCTTGGCCTCCTCGACCGTCTCCGGGTCGTCCGGCCAGCCGGGGAGCACCGGCGCGTAGCCCTCCTCGAGGAACAGGGCGGCCCAGCGGTCCCAGCTGCTCGGCAGCAGCCACAGCCCGTGGATGAACACCACGGGCGTGCGGCCCGAGGCGTTCGCCTGCTCGATCTGCGCGACCGTGGACTCGGGGAGGGCAGGCTCGGAGGACAGGGATTCGGGCTGGGACATGACGCTCCTTGGGAGTCGAGCCGGGACGAGGTTGTGGCCGACGATCACGAGACCGGACCGGTTGGCGTCCACGATGTCGTGGGTCCCCCGAGCCCGTCCGCCGGTTCGGGGAATGTTCGCCCGGTGCGTCCTCGGCAGGTACCTCGGGGGTCCCAGCCGCGGCGGCACCACGAAGGGCGGCGGGTATGACGCCGTGCTGGGCCGCGACCGTCGCGCTCGCCACTCGTGGCAAAACGGTGGCAATGGGCGGCGGGGTACGGTACGGTCCGTCTCGGAGTGCCGGGAAGTCTGGTCGGCGGTCACAGATTGTGATCAAAGTGACGATCGGAGCTTCCTGTCATGGTGCTCTCCACCGTGGCCGGGGCCGCATTGTCTGCCGCCGTGCAGGCACGCCGTCCCGTGCGACCGGAAAGGCCCGCCGAGTGTGTCGGCGGAGGTTTCTCTTTCTCGCCTGCCCCTGGTCCGAGCGACGCCCATCCCGGCGGTCGCCCGGTCGGGAGGGGCCGGCGGACCGATGGGTGAGTTTCTCGGCGCCGCGCTCGGCTTTCCGGCCGCCCTGTTCAGCTTCGCGCTGCTGGTCGTTGTCGGGTACTGGGTGGCGGTGCTGTTCGGCGGAATCAGCGCGGACGTTCTCGACGTCCACGGCGACCTTCACGGTGACATCGAGGCCGCCGGTCAGGGCAGTGTCGAGGGTGGTGGGTTCGCGGGGTTTCTGGCGGCTGCCGGGCTCGGCGGGGTGCCTGTCACCGTCGCGTTCTCCGTCCTGCTCGCGCTGGCCTGGTTCGCCAGCATCGGGGGCGGGATTCTTCTCGATCACACAGGCCCGGGCGCGTCGTTGCGGGTCGTTCTCTCCGTGGTGGTGCTCCCGGCGGCACTTCTTGTCGCCTGGCTCGGCACACGTCTGCTGATCCTCCCGCTGCGCAGGATTTTCGCTGCCGGGGTACCGCCGTCGCGCGTTGACTTCGTCGGCAGCACCTGTGTGATCCGCACCGGCCGGGTCGGGCCCGATTTCGGCCAGGCGGAGGTCGTCGCCTCCGATGGCTCGTCCGCACTCATTCAGGTCCGACATCCGGGCGTCCGACATCCGGGTGTCGGCCCGATGCGGGCCGGCAGCTCCGCGGTGATCTACGCGTATGACGCCGAGGGCGAGTTCTTCTGGGTCGCACCGCTGGACGCGACCTGGGAACTCGGCCGCGGTGATTCCGCGACCCTCTGACACGAGGAAAAACAATGAATGCAGTCGGCGTCGGCGTCGGCGTGCTCTTCGCCGTCATAATTCTCGTCATGATCGGGCTGATGTTCGTCGTCAGTCGCCTCTTCCGGAAGGTCGAACAAGGGCAGGCGCTCATTGTCTCGAAGGTCAGGAGGGTGGATGTCACGTTCACCGGGGCGACTGTGTTACCTGTGATTCACAGGGCCGAGACCATGGATATCTCGGTGAAGACCATAGAGATCCAGCGGGCCGGTCGCGAGGGTCTGATCTGCCGGGACAACATCCGCGCGGACATCCGCATCACGTTCTTCGTGCGGGTCAACAAGACGATCGAGGACGTCATCAAGGTGGCCCAGGCGATCGGGACGGCGCGGGCCAGCGATCAGGCGACGTTGCAGGAACTGTTCAACGCCAAGTTCTCCGAGGCGTTGAAGACCGTCGGCAAGCAGCTGGACTTCGTCGACCTCTACACGAAGCGGGAGGAGTTCCGCGACCAGATCGTCCAGGTCATCGGCACCGACCTGAACGGCTACAGCCTGGAGGACGCCGCCATCGACTTCCTCGAGCAGACGCCGATGGGCCAGCTCGACCCGGCCAACATCCTCGACGCCCAGGGCATCCGCAAGATCACCGAGCTCACCGCGATCGAGCATGTGCGGACCAACGAGTACCAGCGGCACGAGGAGAAGGAGATCACCCGCCAGAACGTCGACGCGCGGGAGGCGATCCTCGAACTCGAGCGGCGGCGGGCCGACGCAGAGAACAGACAGCAGCGCGAGATCGAGACGATGCGGGCGCGGGAGGAGGCGGAGACCGCTCGCGTCCAGGCGGAGGAGCGGCTGCGGTCCGCCTCGGCGCACCTGCGTACCGACGAGCTGCTGGGGGTCCAGCAGGAGAACCGCGCTCGTGAGATCGCCGTGGCCGAGAAGAACCGGGAGCGGGTCATCGCCATCGAGACGGAGCGGATCGAGAAGGACCGCCTGCTCGAGGTCATCGCACGTGAGCGGGAGACCGAACTGTCCCGCGCCGCCAAGGACAAGGAGCTGGAGACGGAACGGCGGTCGGTCGCCGAGGTGGTCCGTGACCGGATCGCGGTGGAGAAGACGGTCGCCGAGCAGGAGGAGAACATCAAAGGCCTGCGGGCGGTCGAGGCGGCCGAGCGGGCCCGCCGGACACTGGTGATCCAGGCCGAGGCACAGGCGCAGGAGAGCCTCGTGAAGGACATCAAGGCCGCCGAGGCCGCCGAGCAGGCCGCCGAGCACAGGGCTCGGGAGGCGCTGGTCCTCGCCGAGGCCCGGCAGCGGACCGCCGAGCTCGACGCCCGCGCGAAGATCCGGCTGGCCGAGGGCCTGCAGGCGGAGGCGGCTGCCACGGGCCTCGCCGAGGTCGCGGTACGGGAGCGGGGCGCGGAGGCGATCGAGAAGGTCGGCCGCGCCGAGGCCGTGGTGGACCGGGAGAAGGCGCTCGCGGCCGCGACCGCGGTGCGGGAGAAGCTCCGCGGCGAAGCCGAAGGCCTCACCGAGAAGGCGGCCGCGATGGCGGCCCTGGACGACGCGAGCCGGGTGCACGAGGAGTACCGGCTGCGGCTGGAGGTCGAGCGGGAGATCCGGCTCGCCGGTCTCGAGGTCCAGCGCCGCGTCGCCGAGGCCCAGGCCGGAGTGCTGGCGGCCGGGCTGGAGAACGCGGACATCGACATCGTCGGCGGCGACAGCATGTTCTTCGACCGGCTGCTGGGCTCGATCACCCTGGGCAAGGCCGTGGACGGTTTCGTCGAGCACTCCGACGTGGCGGGGACGCTGGCCGGGGGGTGGCTGGACGGGTCGTCGAGTTTCACCGCGGACGTGTCCCGCGCGCTCGGCTCGATGGGCACCGCGGACGTCCAGAATCTCACCGTGTCGGCGCTGCTCATGCAGCTGATCAGGGCCGGCGGTGCGGACGCGGGCAAGCTGCGGGATCTGCTGGACGCCGCCTCGGGGTCTCCCGGCCCGGTGACCTCCTCCGGCCCGGTGGCCCCCTCCGGCCCGGTGGCGGCGGCCGGCGCCGAGGCCACCGCCCTCGGCGCGACCACCTGAGCGCCTCGCGATGACCGAGATCGCGACCCCGCCGCGGTCGGCGACCGACCGCGGCGGCCTCGACCGCGGCGGCCTCGACCCGGGCGTCTACGAGGTGCTGCGGGCCCGCCTGTCCGAGCAGGCCGCGGAGCTCGCCCGGCGGGCGGGCGCCCTCGACGCCCGGCGCAGGGAGGTGTTCGGCGCTGCCGTCCTGCGGCACGTCGGCACCGAGCGGATCCGGACCCGCAACGACTGCGTGCCCCGCGACGTGGTGCCGCTCGGCGGGGTCGTCCTGTTCGGCTGCAACGTGCCCGCCGGCCGGGAGCCGACCGCCGTCAGCGACGTCTTCTCGCTGCATCGCCTCACCCGTGGGCCCCTCCCCGGGCAGGCCACGGTCGGCACGGGCGATGTGCCCGCGCTCCGTTTCGACGATGTGCACCCCGGCGGGATTCCGGGGCTCCTGGACGACCCGGCGTTCGAGCGAGACTTCGGCGATCTGTACCGGTACTACCGGGACACTCGCCTGCTGCAGCTGCGGTGCGTCGGCGCGACCCTGCTCGCCGTCTTCCAGACCGGGCGCCGGGAGCAGGACATCCGGGTCCTGCGGTGGCGGATCGGCCTGGACGGGTCCGTCAGCTACCTGGACAACCGGGGTGAGCGTGACCACGCCTTCCCCGCCCCGCACGACCTCGAGTGGGTCGCCGCCACCCGCGACGACCACCGCCCCGGGCGCCACCCGCACATCTCGATCCAGGACGAGCTGTTCGTGGGCACTGCCGGCGGCTCGCTCACAGTCAAGGTCGAGGACGAAACCGAGACGGGCGACGGGGTCCACCGCGAGCCGGTCGACGAACCGCTGCAGAGCCTGGCCGACGCCGAGGTGCACCACGCCAGAGTCGGTCCACTGATCCTGCTGCGGATCCGGCCGTACAAGGAGACCACCTGGCGGCACCTGGTGTTCAGCACCCGCACCGCGAAGGTCGTGCGCCTCGACGGGATCGGGCAGGCGTGCCGGCGGCTGCCCGCGGATCAGGGCATCCTCTTCCCCGGCGGCTACTGCCTCGCCTCCGGTGCCGCACGGACCTTCGACACCGACACCTCCGACCTGGAGTTCGAACGGGTCATCCGCTCGGCGGGCGGCGAGGACGTGCTTTATGTCTTCCACGCCCGGGCCGAGGGTCGCTTCCTCCTGCTGCCGTACAACATGATCCGCACAGAGGTCGCCACCCCGATCGTCTGCCACGGCTACTGCCTGTTCGACGACGGCACGCTGGTCCTGTTCCGGGCCGCGTCCGAGGATCCCGGCCGGGTCCACGCCATGCAGGTCTGGCAGACGCCGTACCTGTCCGACGCCCACGCCCACGCCCACGCCGCCGCCACCGGGACGGCCACCGCCACCGCTGCCACAACTGCCACCACCGTTGCGGCGACCACCGCGGTGGTCGGCAGCGGCCCACTGGAGCGGGTCGGCAACGCCGAACTCGTGCGCGGGATCTCGGAATGTCTGGCGGTCGCCCGCCTGGCTGACGGGATGAGCACGTCACACGCACAGTTCGGCGCGTTGATCGGCGCGTGCGGCCGGGCGTTCGACCGCTACCACTGGCTTGGCGCGGCGGACCTCGGTGACCTGCACTCACCGCTCGCGGCCCTGCGAGACGTCGCCGAACAGGTGTCCGCCGAGTTCGAGACCGTCCGGGCACTCACCGAGACCGCCCGGGCGGCGGTGACCGACGCGGCCACCCGGATCGGCGAGCTGCTCCGCCGAGGGGGTGACGAGCCCCCCGGGACGGCTGCCGCCTGCGTGCGGGCGCTCACCGAGCTGCGGCAGGCGCAGGGGCATCTGGGATCCCTGCGGGACATCCGTTACGTCGACCTGGACCGGGTCGACGCGCTCGCGGCCGACGTCACCTCCGGACTCGCGGCGGCCGCGGGACACGCCGTCACGTTCCTGCACGGCGACGGCGCCTTCACCGGCTACCGCGAGGCGATCGACCGGTCGGCCGCGGACGCCGCGGGCATCGCCACGGCAGCCGCGGCAGGCCCGGTCGAAACGGAGCTCGCGGAGCTGTCCGCCGGGCTCGAGACCGTCGCCGAGGTCGTCACGGGCCTGGACGGTGCCGACACCGTCGCGCGTACCCACATCCTCGAGCAGGTCGGGGAGCTGCTCGGCGGGGTCAACCGGGCGCGGGCGATCCTGACGGCGCGACGCGGGCAGGTGCTCGCGGCCGAGGGCCGGGCGGTGTTCGCGGCCGAGTTCGCGCTGCTCGGGCAGGCGATCACCACAGCGCTGGCGGTCGCTGACACTCCCGAACGCTGTGACGGGCAGCTGGGCCGGCTGCTCGTCTCGCTGGAGAGCCTGGAGTCGCGCTTCGGCGAGTTCGGCGAGTTCCGTGCCGAGCTGGCGGCCAGGCGGGCCGATGTCCACGACACGTTCGCGGCCCGCAGGCAGGCACTTCTCCACCAGCGGACGAGCCGGGCCGACAGACGGGCCGAGGCGGCCGGACGGATCCTGGACAGCGTCCGCCGCCGGTGCGCCGACCTGCGTTCCCTCGACGAGGTCAACGCCTACTTCGCGGCCGACCCCATGGTGGCGACGCTGCGCGGCATCGCGGACGAGCTTCGCTCCCTCGGCGACCAGATCAGGGCTGACGAGCTCGCGGGCCGGCTCGAATCCGCGATCCACCAGGCACGGCAGGCCCTGCGTGACCGGGCCGACCTCTGCGCGGGCGGTGACGCCATCCGGCTCGGCGGCCACCGTTTCGCGGTCAGCACCCAGCCGGTGGACCTCGCTCTCGTCCCCCACGAGGGTGGGCTGGCGTTCGCCATCACCGGGACGGACTACCGCTGCCCGGTCCGGGACGACGATTTCGAGGTGACCAGACCGTTCTGGGAGCAGCCGCTGGTCTCCGAGTCGGAGCAGGTGTACCGGGCCGAGTACCTGGCCGCCGGGATTCTCGCCGACGCGGAGGCCGGCGGCGGGCTGTCGCTCACCGCGCTGGCCGAGGCGGCCGACCGCGAGGGGAACCTGCTCGCCCTGGTACGCCGGGCGGCCGCTCCCCGCTACGACGAAGGCTACGCGCGCGGCGTCCATGACCAGGACGCAGCCAGGATCCTCGCCGTCCTGGTCAGGCTGCGCGTGGGTGCCGGCCTGCTGCGCTACCCGCCGGCCGCTCGCGCCGCCGCCCAGGTGTTCTGGGCCTTCGGGGCCGACGAGAGCCTTCGGTCGGCCTGGTCGCGGCGCGCCGCGTCGCTGTCGCGGGCGCGCGCCGTCCTGCACGCACGGCGCCTGCCGTCATCCGCTGGTCTCTCCGCCGGTCCGCCGCGGAGCGCCCTTCACCTCGCCCCGGTCGGTGACCTGTGCGCCGAGCTCGCCGACGCCGCGTCGGTGTTCCTGACCGGGGCGGGTCTCCCGGATCTGGCGGGCGGTGCCGAGCTCGCCGGTGAGTACCTGTTCGAGGAGCTCGCCGACCACTCGACCGGGTTCGTCACGAGCGCCTCGGCCCGCGGGCTGCTCGCACGCTTCCGGCGGACCCTCGACGACCTCGGGGCCGGCGCCGGGTTCGGCGACGACCTGCGGGTGTTCGAGGGCGACCTGGCCGTACGCCATCGGCTCGTCCAGGCCTGGCTCACGTCCGTCCTCGCGGCCCGCGGCGAGGCCGTCGGCACCGGCACCGGCACAGGCGTCGGCACAGGCGTCGGCACAGGCGTCGGCACAGGCGTCGGCGTCGGCGTCGGCACCGATCCGGCAGCGGCTGCCGCCGACCCGGCTGATCTGCCGGAGGCGGCCGCCATCCTGACGTGCGGTGCGCGGCTGGCCCGGCACGATTCGTCGGCGAGCCTGTCCGCCGAGGCCGGCGGACTGCTCGGAGCCCATCCCCGTGTCGTCGCCGGGCGCCTTGAGGTGCGCCTCGACGAGACGGTGACGAGGATCCGCCGGTTCCGCACCGAGAGGGTTCCCGCCTACCGGGACTACCAGCGCAGACGCGAGGAGCTGATCTCCCGCGAGCGCCGCCGGCTGCGACTGGAGGAGTATTGGCCGACGGTCGCGGGCGGATTCGTCCGCAACCGCCTCATCGACGAGGTCTACCTCCCCCTGGTCGCCACCAACCTGGCCCGGCAGCTCGGTGCGACCGGCGAGGGCGGTGCTCCCGACCGGACGGGGCTGCTGTTGCTCATCTCCCCGCCCGGTTACGGCAAGACCATGCTCATGGAGTACGTGGCGAGCCGTCTCGGTCTGATCCTGGTGAAGGTCGACGGACCCACCCTGGGAGACGAGGTCACCTCGCTGGATCCCGCCGCCGCGCCCGACTCGGCGGCCAGGCAGGAGATCGCGAAGGTCTCCTTCGCGCTGGAGATGGGCGCGGGAGTCCTGCTCTACCTCGACGACATCCAGCACACCTCCCCGCGGCTGCTGGAGAAGTTCATCCCGTTGTGCGATGCCCAGCGCCGTATGGACGGCGTGTGGGACGGTCGGGCCCGCACCTACGATCTGCGTGGCAAACGCTTCGCGGTCTGCATGGCCGGCAATCCCTACACGGAGTCGGGCGGACGGTTCCGTGTCCCGGACATGCTCGCCAACCGCGCCGACGTGTGGAACCTCGGCGACGTCCTGTCGGGCCGGGAGGAGCTCTTCGCGCTCAGCTACATCGAGAACGCGCTCACGTCGAATCCGGTGCTGGCACCGCTGGCCGGCCGGGATCCCGCTGACGTGGAAATGCTGACACGGCTGGCGCGGGGAGACCGTGGCGTGCGCCCCGACCGGCTGCGCCACCCGTACCCGCCGGCCGAGCTGGAGCAGATTCTGGCCGTGCTCCGTAGGCTGCTGCGGGTCCAACGGGTCGTGATGGCCGTCAACCGGGCGTACATCGCCTCGGCGGCCCAGGACGACGGGTCCAGGACCGAACCGCCCTTCCTGCTGCAGGGCTCCTACCGGAACATGAACAGGCTGGCCGAGCGGATCATCCCGGTCATGAACGACGACGAGGTGGACGCGCTGATCGACGACCACTACCTCGCCGAAGCCCAGACCCTGGCCGGGGGCGCCGAGGCCAACCTGCTCAGGCTCGCCGAACTGCGCGGCTCGATGACCCCGGCGCAGGCCACACGGTGGGCCGAGCTGAAAGCCCGCCACCGGCCCGCCTCACCTGCCGGGAGGCCCGCGACGAGCGGCTGAGGCCCGACCTGCCCGACCGGCCGGCCGCCGTTCGAGGCGGACGACGTCGCCGAACTGATGCGGCTGCACGCGGTCGCCGTCCCCCGGACCTGCGCCGTGCGCGCGACGACATCCCACCCGGTCTCGTGGCGGTTGTCGCCCATCACCGGACGCCGACGTGACGCGGACCCTGGGCGAACGTGTCCGGCTCGCCGTCTGCGAGCGGCCCGTGGAGACGTCCGCCGGTCCGCTGCACGTCACCGTCAGCGTGGGCACCGCGGCCTTCTCCCGGGACGAGCCCGCGCTGTCCGCGGTGTTGGGGCGTGCCGACCAGTCGCTGTACGCCGCCAAGAGCGCGGACCGCAACAGGACGGTCGCGGCTCACCGCTGATCCGTTCGGGTGAAGATCCCGTCCCGGGCACTGTCCTGCAGGGGAAGATGCGCGGGGTCCGGCGGTGCCGCGCTACGGCGGTGCCGCGCTACGGCGGTGCCGTGGCCCTCGCAGGGCCGCGGTACGACAGGGCTGTTTGCGTTTCATCAAAGATTCACCGGCTGCTGACCGGGCCGCGGCCAGCAGGTCAGGAACCCCTATTTCACTGGGCCGGGTCCCGCCGGAGCACCTCCAGCGGGGCCCGGGCGGAAGCACCGCGGGGGCCCGGGTCGTGACGGACGCAAAGGGACTGCGGCACAGGTGAGACACAAACAGACGAGGGTTCGGCTCCGGGGGAGACAGATCGTCGCGGTGATCGCGGCCGTTGTCTCCGCCTCCGCCGTGAGCGGCGTCCTGGCCGTCGGCATGGTCGTCGGCGGGGCATCGCCGGCGACCGCCGCCGACGCAGTGGACGGGCAGGTCGTGCTCCGGGAGGAATTCTCCGGCGCGGCGCTGCCCACCGGCTGGAACGCGGTCACCGGGAACTGGCGGGTGCAGGACGGCCGGCTGCTCGGTACCGGTGCCTCCTACGCGGCCAGCCCCGCCCGGATCACGTTCGGGCAGCATCTGGAGAACTACCGGTTCGACGCGACGGTGCGCTTCGAGGCGGTGGACAACACCAGCCGCTGGCAGGCGCTCGCGCTCGACATCCCGGCGAGTGGCTCCGTGCCGTGGCAGCAGGCGGCGATGCGCAGTGCCACGACCGCGGCCAACGGGCTGGAGTTCGCCCAGCGCACCGCGGCCAACGGGTGGTACGTGCCGAGCACGCACGCCGCGCCCAGCGCCGCGGGCACCGGCACCGACGTCCGCGTCTCGGTCGTCGTGCAGGGCACCCACGGCGAGTGGTGGTACGACGGCGTCAAGGTCTTCGAGACCGACGGCCTGCTGCGCAGCGCGAACGGTGTGCAGGGCTTCGTCGTCGACGGGGCGACCGTCTCCTACGACAACGTCCGGATCACCGAGCTCGACCCGCTGCCGCCGGCCCCCTGCGTCCCGAGCGGCGCCACCGGGCCGGGGCAGACCGGGGCCGTCGTCGCGCACCGGGGTGACTCGGCCGCGTACCCGGAGAACACGATGCCGGCGCTGCGGTCCGCGTTCGTGAAGGGCGCGGACTACCTCGAGACCGACATCGACTGGTCGGCGGACGGCGTGCCCTTCCTCATGCACGACGACACCGTCGACCGCACCACCGACGGCACCGGGAGCAACCACAGCCTGACGATCGCCCAGATCAGGCAGCTCGACGCCGGGTCGTGGAAGGGGCCCCAGTTCGCCGGTACCCCCGTGCCGACCCTGGAGGAGCTGCTGGCCTGGATGAAGGACAGCGGCGCGAAGCTGCTCCTGGAGTACAAGGGCACCTGGTCGGAGGAGTACACGCGGACCACCCGCGACCTCATCGAGCGGTACGGGGTGCGCGACCAGGTCATCGCGCAGAGCTTCAGCACGACCACCGTCGACCGGCTGCACGAGGTGTACCCCGAGCTGCCGACGATGATCCTCGGCAACTTCCCCGCCGACCCGGTGGCCTTCACCCAGGCCCACCACGCGATCGGCCTGAACCCCGACGCCTGGCCGAGCGCGGCCGCGCTGCACGCGATGCGGGCCGCCGGGCTGAAGACGTTCGTCTGGACGGAGAACTCCGCCACCGCCTGGGCGGGCCTGACGGCGCTCGGCGTCGACGGGATCATCACCGACCTGGCCGGCGAGCTCGTGGCCTGGCAGGACACCTACAACGCGACGAACAACCCCGAGATCGACTGGTGCGACGAGGCGCGGGCCGTGCCCGCCCGGGGTGTGCTCAGCTCCGACGAGGGCTGGGACACCGGCCTGAGCGACGGCGTCTTCAACGTCACGATGGACCTGTGGTGGGGCGAGAACGCCACGTCCTTCGAGCTGTACCGGGACGGCCGGCGCCTCGCCACGGTCCCGCTGACCTGGGCCACCCCGGGCGCGCAGAAGGCGGTCGTGCCGGTCGGCGGCCTGGCGAACGGCACCTACGCCTTCACCGGCGTGCTGCGGAACTCCGCCGGGCGTACCGACACCGCCCCGCTCACCGTCACCGTGCGCGACGCCGCCCCGGCGAAGCCCGTGCTCTCCCAGGACAACTGGGACGGCGACGGCTCCTACCGCATCACGGCCAACCTGTGGTGGGGCGTCAACGCCACCGGCTACCGGTTCCTCGAGAACGGCACCCAGGTCGCCGAGGGCACCCTGGCCGCGGCGAGCCCCGCCGCCCAGAGCACCACACTGGACGTCACCGGCAGGGCCGCCGGCACGTACCGGTACACGGTCGAGTTCACCAACGCGGTGGGCACCACCATGAGCGACGAGATCACGGTCGAGGTCCGATAGGGGACTGCCGGCCCCGCGCGCTTCCCGTTCAGCAGACCAGGGCGGCCATCGACACCCCGTCCCGAGCCCTTCCCCGACACCCGCATGGTCGGGGTGTGTCCCCGCGGGGCCCAGGTCCGGGCCTTGGGCGGGCGTAGGCTCTGCCCGGCTTCGTCCTCGACGACGATCCACGCGCCGGTCGTCGCCGCTGGCCTCGTACCTTCGCCCAGGTCTCGGCGCGCCACGCGGCGATCTTCTGGTCGTCGCGTTCGGCGGCGCGCCGGGCGGGGACCTGGGGGCTGTAGCCCAGGCGGTGCGGCAGATACGACGTACCGCGCAGGGTGTAGCGGGTGTGGAACAGCCGGCCGATCAGCAGGGTCACCCGGGCCAGGGTCCAGCGCTGGTCCGGCCAGCCGTGCGCGGCCGGGCCGCGGTCCAGTTCGCCGCCCGGCGACCTCGACCGGGTCGACCCCGGCGGCGAACAGGTCCGCGGCCTGCGTCCGGACCGCTTCCCGACGAGCACGACCCTGCGCGGTAAGCCCGCCACCATCCGCTACCAGCCGATCAGTGCTGCGGAGCCGGCGGCACTGCCGCGGAAGACGTCCACGCCGTCGCCGTCGCCGGCCACCCTGCCCTCCAGGGCTCGGCCGTCGCCCGGGTTTCGGCGACGGCGCGCTCCCGGTCGCCGGCACGCCCTCGGGAACCTGGACGAGGATCCCTTCCCGTGGCTCAGGTGGCGCGGCGGGTCAGGATGCGCGCGCGGACCTGATGTAGGCGAGGCATCAGGCCGTAGATGACGATCGGGACCGCGATGGTCGCCAGGATGAAGGTTCGCGGAACTGGACCGAGGCCGGAGAGCCAGCCACCGAGGGCCAGGTTGAGGACCGTGAGGGTCGGGAAGACCGCGATCCAGATCATCAGCGCCAGTTGATGCTTGGTTGGCGGCGAGACGGGATTGGCCCGCGCGTTCGGCAGCGACAGTTGTTCATCGGACATGGCGTGCTCCTGATGGAGGTGTGGGGACGGCTGCGGGTATCTCAGACGGGAAGGTGCTGCGCGCCGTCGGTGACGGCGACCAGGACGTCCTCCTCGACGAGATCGTTGTTGATGGCGATGGCGGCCGCGGACCCCTCGCCAGCGGCGGTGATGACCTGGGCGCGGGGGTTCACGGCGTTGCCGGCGGCCCAGACGCCCGGAACGCTGGTACGCCCGGTGACGTCGGCGATGACCCAGCCGTTGTCCTGAGTGGCACACCCCAACGCGGTCAGCAGGGTGTCGTTGGGCACGAACCGGGGCCGGACGAACACCGCGGCGAGGGGGACCACCCGGCCGGATTCCAGCTCGACTCCGGTCAGGCGGTCGTCCTCGACGACGAGGCGGGCGACGGGGTTGTCGATGACGCCGATGCCGCGGGCGTCCAGCCGCGCGCGCTGGTCGGCGGTCAGGGCGGTGCCGTTGGCCAGGAACACCACGTCCTCGGACCACTGCCGGACGAGGTGGGCATGGGTGACGGCCTCTGGGGTGCCACCGAGCACGCCGAGGGGCTGGTCGCGGACCTCGTGGCCGTGACAGTACGGGCAGTGGAGCAGGTCGCGGCCCCAGCGTTCGCGCGTGCCCGGGATGTCGGGGAACTTGTCGCGCAGCCCTGTGGTGACCAGGACGCGCCGGGCCCGTAGCGACTGGCCGCCGTCCAAGGCGATGGCGAAGCGCCCGCTGCCCGCTGCAGAGGCTGCTCACTCGGTATCACCCCTGGTCGGAAGACGCTTGGTGACCGGGCGGACGGTGATTTCGGGGTCCTGAACCAAGATCAAAGGGCTCTTGTCGTGGTCCGTTAGATCCACCGAGATCCCTGGCGGAAGGCATCTTCTGTCTCTGCCGCCGGTTGATGCTGCCGCTTCAACCAGCGTCGGGCCGCGACATGTCGACCGGACGGGCTGCCCGTCGCTTCGGCTCGAGCTGTGTCGACCCGCCGTGTCGAGGCGAAGGCATACCGTCTCGGTGATCGTGGACGCGGCCGGCCTCCGGTAAAAGGGGGCAGCCCGACTGGTCCGAACCCGGTCGATCGCGGCAAATCGGGCTCGACAATCCGTGTTCTGACCGACGGGGCCGGGCTGCCGCTGGAAAGTTGAGAGATCCCTCGCCCGGCTCCGGTGGCTATTGCCGTCTGACTCTGCGTTACGAACGCAACGGCCACAACATCCCCGGGTTTCCCGCCTCGTCGCCGCGATCACCTGTTGGAAGAACTCCCGCACGAGACGTGAGGGGTGTTCTTAGGTTGACCTGCCATGACCGGCCCGCTATATTCCGTATATTCGTCCGAGAGTTCGTATATACGGAGGCGATTCATGGTAACCCCCCCATTACGCTTACGCTTACGTTCGCGCTCCGCGCGAAGCGGGGCGCTGGCTGTCGTGCTGGCTGTCGTCCTCGTCGTTACGGGACACATCGCCGCGACGCCGGCGGCGGCCGCCGAGGACGTCCCGGTCACCACGACCAACGGACTGCTCCCCGACGGCATGGACTGGCGGATCACCATGCCGGACCGCGGGTGGAACGGCACGCTGCTTCTGGACCTGGACTTCGTCACCGGAGGAGTCGGCAGCAGCTACACCACGCTGTACAACCGTGGCTACGCCGCGGCCGGTGTCCGGCGGATCCCCTTCGACCAGGGCGGCCGTGATTCACGGGTGTCGGCGGCGCAGCTCATCCAGGTCATCGACGTCTTCACCAGAAGCTACGGCAAGCCTCGGTACGTGATCTCCACCGGCGGATCGTCCGGCGGCGTGGTCGCGGGATACGTCGCGGAACGCTATCCCGACCGGATCGACGGCGCCGTGGCGAACTGCACCACACCCGGATACATCCCGTACCTCACGCCCAGGCTGAGTTCCCTGTTCGCGGCGAAGATCTTCTTCGACATCAACCTGCCGATCGTCCAGCATCCAGGGACGAACTTCCAGGCTGACGCCAACAGCTGGCGGGCCGCCATCGACGCGGCGCAGGCCACCCCCGAAGGCAGGGCGCGCATCGCACTGGCGCTGACCCTGGGCCAGATGAACACCTGGACCAGCACCGCCCTGCCCCCGCCGGACATCAACAACCTCGACCAGGTGCAGGCGTACATGTACGACACGCTGCGCAACCTGTACTCCTTCGACGTCAACACACGCCGTAACCAGGAGCAGCAGGTCGGTGGGCAACCCTTCAACTGGACCACCGGGTTCGACTACCGGAAGATCTTCTACCAGCAGACCCTCCCCGAGCAGCAGGCGGCGGTGCGCAAGTTCTACCGGCAGGCCGGGCTGAACCTTGACGCCGACCTGGGGACGATCAACGACTCTCCCCGGATCGCGGCCGACCCGGCCGCCGTCGAGGAGATCCACCTTCACGGTGACTACACGACGAAGCCGAAGCGACCCTTTCTGATGAACAACCTGGTCGGTGACCCGCTGATACAGCCGGCCGCGAACTTCGGGTATGTCCAGGAAGCGACGAAGCACGGCAAGGGAAACCTCGTAAGGCTGATCCACGTCAACGGCGCCGGCCACTGCTCATTCCGGGCCAACGAGTCCGTGGCGGCCATCGAGATCATGAACGAGCGCGTGCGCACCGGCGTCTGGCCGAGCACGGCGCCCGCCGCCCTGAACCATCGCGCCACCAACATCAACCCGGATCTCGTGCCGCGCTTCACCGAGTACCGGAACCCTGATTTCGCGGGCGGGTTCTGGGCGAACGACAAGTACAGGGTTCCGAGGAAGTAGTCGCCAGAGAATCTCCAGGCTCTCTCGGTCAGGGTTGTGTGGGGCTGTTTCCGAGCCCGGAACTCTGACCCTGAGAGCGCTTCACGAGATCATCTCCAGGTGGGCGCGACAGCCGAGCAGGCGCTGGATCCGGAGGCTCCCGCCAGACTCCGGTGTCACCTCCGCTGGTTGGACCAGGTGGAATCCGGGGTTTCAGGGGGTCGGTGAGTCTGGTCGTGGCTGGAGTGTTGTGGCGGACGCCGCGCTGGTCGGATTTCTTCACGGGGTACTCCCTGTGGCCAGTGCGGCGGACGACCCGGGGTGGGCCCGTTCGCGGCGGGTGCCGGGTCTGGTGGGCCGTCGAGCCGGCCCGACCGGCGACCTGGCCGGGCCGTCGGTGCGGGAACCCCTGGGCGCGCTTCCCGTGGGCGCGCTTCCCGTGGGCAACCGGTGTTCACAAAGATAGTCAACGATGTTGACTCCCCTCCACCTCGTTAATGATCTTGGGGGCGGGCGTGCCGGCTGGGTAGGAGGCGGACGTAAGGTCCGGTGCCGGTTCCGGGAGGTGGGCGGCGACCACACTGGACAGGTCCATGGCAGTGCCGAGAAGGACCTGGGGGCGCCTGATGACCGCGGCTCGCAGCACCACCGAGTCCGAGCTTTCCGCCGTCGCGGACGAGGCGGTGGAGCTTGCCCGCCGCTGGGTGGCCGAGGCCGCGGACGAGCCGGTTGATGCTGCCGCGGCGCGGCTGGCGGGGGTGTTGCGGGAGCCGGGGGGCCTGGCGTTCACGGTCGGCTTCGTCGACGGGGTGATCCGGCCCGAGGACCGGCGGGTCGCGGCGCGGAACCTGGCCCGGCTGGCGCCGTCCGCGCCCGGGTTTCTGCCCTGGTATCTGCGGGGAGCGGTCCGTGTCGGCGGGGTGGCGGGGCCGGTGGCGCCGTGGCTGGTGATCCCGGTCGCCCGCCGCGCCCTGCGGGGCATGGTGGGGCATCTGGTCGTCGACGCCACCGAGCGGCGGCTGGGGCCGGCGATCGCGGCGGCGCGCGGGCCGGGCGTGCGGCTGAACATGAACCTGCTGGGCGAGGCGGTGCTCGGCGAGCGGGAGGCGGCCCGGCGGCTGGCCGGCACGAGGGCGCTCGTCGAGCGGGCGGACGTCGACCATGTGTCGATCAAGGTGTCGGCGAGTACGGCCCCGCACGCTCCCTGGGCGTTCGAGGAGACGGTCACCCAGGTGGTGGAGGCGCTGCGGCCGCTGTACGAGCGGGCGGCGGCGACTCGTCCGTCCACGTTCATCAACCTGGACATGGAGGAGTACCGGGATCTGGACCTGACGATCGCGGTCTTCACGGCGCTGCTCGACCGGCCGGAGCTGCGCCGGCTGGAGGCCGGGATCGTCCTGCAGGCCTACCTGCCCGACGGGCTGGGGGCACTGGTCCGGCTGGGGGAGTGGAGCATGGCCCGGGTCGCGGCCGGTGGCGCCCCGATCGCGGTGCGCATCGTCAAGGGCGCGAACCTGCCGATGGAGCGGGTCGAGGCGTCGCTGCGCGGCTGGCCGGCGGCGCCGTACGGCTCCAAGGAGGAGACCGACGCCAACTACAAGCGGCTGCTGGAGCACGCGCTGCGGCCGGAGCGGGTGAACGCGGTCCGCATCGGCGTCGCCGGGCACAACCTGTTCGATCTCGCGTTCGCCTGGGTGCTGGCCGGGCGGCGCGGGGTCCGGCACGGGCTGCGGTTCGAGATGCTGCGCGGGATGGCCCAGGCCCAGGCCCGGGTGGTGGCGCGTGAGGTTGGCGGGCTGCTCCTCTACACCCCGGTCGTGCGGCCGGCGGAGTTCGACGTCGCCATCGCCTACCTGGTCCGGCGGCTGGAGGAGGGGGCCAGCCGGGAGAACTTCCTGTCGGCGGTCTTCGACCTGGCCGGTGACGGTCTGCTGTTCGCGCGGGAGGAGCGGCGGTTCCGCGCCTCCCTGGCCCGGCTGGAGGCGGAGCTGGCCGCCCCGCCGGCTGCGCACCGGACGCAGAACCGGCAGCTCCAGTCCGTGGGGCCGGCCGCGGTCAGCCCCGGAGCGGATTCCGGAGCGGATTCCGGAGCGGTTTTCCGGAACGCGCCGGACACCGATCCGTCGCTGGCGGCGAACCGGGCCTGGGCGCGGCGCATCCTGCTGCGGGCCGCGGCGTCCACTCTCGGCGCCGACCTGGTCGAGCGGGCCGCCGTGCGGATGCGGGCCGAGCTCGACGAGGTCCTCGCCGGTGCGGTGGCGGCCGGTCCCGGTTGGGCGGCGCTCGGTGGGGCGGGGCGCGCGCAGGTGCTGCTGCGGGCCGCCGACCAGCTGGAACGCTGCCGCGGTGAACTGGTCGAGGTGATGGTCGCCGAGGCGGGCAAGACGGTTGACCAGGCCGATCCGGAGGTGTCGGAGGCCGTCGACTTCGCCCGTTACTACGCGGCGCGCGCCGCGGAGCTGGACGACGTCGACGGGGCGGTGTTCAGGCCGGTGCGGCTCACCGTGGTGACGCCGCCATGGAACTTCCCGGTGGGGATCCCCGCCGGTTCCACGCTGGCGGCGCTGGCCGCCGGTTCGTCGGTGATCCTCAAGCCGGCAGGTCCGGCTCGCCGGTGCGGCGCGGTGCTGGCACGGGCGCTGTGGGCCGCCGGGGTGCCCCGCGACGTCCTGCGGCTCGTCGACGTCGACGAAGGGGAGCTCGGGCGGGCGCTGGTCAGCGACCCGCGGGTCGACCGGCTGCTGCTGACCGGGGCGTTCGAGACCGCCGAGCTGTTCCGCTCGTGGCGTCCCGACCTGGCGCTGCTGGCCGAGACCAGCGGCAAGAACGCGATCGTGGTCACCTCGAGCGCGGATGTCGACCTGGCCGTCCGGGACGTCGTCGCCTCCGCCTTCGGGCACGGCGGGCAGAAGTGCTCGGCCGCCTCGCTGCTCATCCTGGTCGGCTCGGCGGCACGGTCGCGCCGGCTGCGTGACCAGCTCGTCGACGCGGTGGGCTCGCTGGTCGCCGGGCCGGCGCACGAGGCGACGTCGCAGGTCGGCCCGCTGATCGAGCCGGCGTCCGGGAAGCTGCTGGCCGCGCTGACGACGCTCGGGCCCGGCGAGCGCTGGTTGGTGCGGCCCCGCCGGCTGGACGCCGACGGCCGGCTGTGGTCGCCGGGGGTGCGTGACGGTGTGGCCCGCGGCTCGGAGTTCCACCGGACGGAGTACTTCGGCCCGGTGCTGGGGATCATGACGGCGGCGGATCTCGCCGAGGCTGTGGAGATCCAGAACGACGTGGATTTCGGGCTGACCGCGGGGCTGCACTCCCGCGACGCCGACGAGCTGGCCTACTGGCTGCGGCACGTCGAGGCCGGCAACCTGTACGTGAACCGGGGCATCACCGGGGCGATCGTCGGTCGTCAGCCCTTCGGCGGCTGGAAGCGCTCGGCGGTCGGACCGGGCACCAAGGCCGGCGGCCCGACCTACCTGTACGCCCTCGGCGACTGGACCGGCCGGCCCAGCACCGCCGCCGCCGATCTCGGGGCCGCGGCCCGCCGGCTGCTCGGCGCGGCTCGGGAGGTCGCTGGGGCTCGGGAGGTCGCTGGGGCTCGGGAGGTCGCCGGGGCCCGGGAGGTCGCCGGGGCCGGTGGTGTTGCGGCGTCCGCGCTGGCGGGGCTGGAACGGGCGCTGCGCAGTGACGCCGTGGCCTGGGCGGATGCCTACGGCGTGGCGCGGGAGGTCGGCGGGCTGGCCGTGGAGCGCAACGTGCTGCGGTACCTCCCGGTGCCGGTCGAGATCCGCCTCCCCGAGACCGGCGGGATCGTCACGCTGGTGCGGGTGGTGGCCGCGGGGCTGCGCGCCGGGTCGGCGGTGCGTGTGTCGGTCGCCGGGCGTCTCCCGGAGCCGCTGCGGGTGGCGTTCACCGAACTGGGCGTGCCGTGGCGGGAGGAGACCGGCGCGGACTGGCTCGCGGGGGTCGCCCGGGCGGCGGCGCGGCGCGCGGAACTGCGGCTGCGCCTGGTCGGTGGGGACGCCGGTGCGGTGGCGGCGGTGACCCGCGGCCGGCCGGAGATCGTCGTCCACGCCGGCCCGGTGACGGAGAGCGGGCGCCTGGAACTGCTGCCGTTCCTGCGGGAACAGGCCGTCAGCCTGACGGCGCACCGTTTCGGCACGCCGGACGGCCTCGTCGACGGCCTGCTCTGAGGGCTGCTCTGATCCGTTCTGATCCGCGTATCCCGCCGCGGGCGGGGTCTGCCCCGGATGAAGGGAACCCTGCCCGCCATGGCATTTGTCGCGACGTCAGCCGAAACTAGTTAGGCTTGCTTAATAACTTCCGCGTGTGCCGCCGGCCGGGTGCGGTGCCATGACGGCTGCCCTGTCCCGCCGGGGGCGGGCCCGGACCCGCCCCCGGCGGCGAGCCGGCCTGCCAGCAGCGCAAACTGTGGCGCGGCGGGCCGGAGGGCGGCGACAGTGGATGGCCGGGGCGGGGTGGGGACGAGCTGTGCCACACGCGTCCATGTCCGCCGCCCGGGCACGGGACGGGCAGGGCATACCTTGATACGACACGAAGTAGTAGACGCGAAGCGGAGTATCGGTGACTGATTCGGTGATCATCTACACGCAGACCGACGAGGCGCCCGCCCTGGCGACGTACTCGTTCCTGCCGGTGGTGCAGGCGTATGCGTCGACGGCCGGGGTCGGCGTCGTGAGTCGGGACATCTCCCTGGCCGGGCGGATCATCGCCAGCTTCCCGGAGCACCTCGACCCGTCCCAGCGCATCGATGACGCGCTCGCCGAGCTCGGTGACCTGGCGAAGACGCCCGAGGCGAACATCATCAAGCTGCCGAACATCTCGGCGTCGATCCCGCAGCTGCGGGCGGCCGTCGTGGAGCTGCAGCAGCAGGGCTACGCCCTGCCGGACTACCCTGACGACCCGAAGACCGACGAGGAGCGGGAGATCCGCGCCCGGTACGACCGGATCAAGGGCAGCGCGGTCAACCCGGTGCTGCGCGAGGGCAACTCCGACCGCCGCGCCCCCGCCTCGGTCAAGGGCTACGCGCAGTCGCACCCGCACCGCATGGGTGCCTGGTCCGCCGACTCGAAGACGAACGTCACGACCATGGGCGCCGACGACTTCCGCAGCACCGAGAAGTCCGCGGTGATCGCCGCCGACGGCACGCTGCGCATCGAGCTGGCCGGTGACGACGGCACCACCACGGTGCTGCGCGAGGCCGTGCCGGTGCTCGCCGGCGAGGTCGTCGACGCCTCGGTCATGCGGGTGGGCCCGCTGCGCGAGTTCCTCACCGCGCAGGTCGCCCGGGCGAAGGCCGAGGGCGTGCTGTTCTCCGTGCACCTGAAGGCCACGATGATGAAGGTCTCCGACCCGATCGTCTTCGGCCACGTCGTACGCGCCTTCTTCCCCGAGACGTTCGCCCGGCACGGCGCCACTCTCGCCGCCGCCGGCCTGACGCCGAACGAGGGCCTCGGCGGCATCCTCAAGGGCCTGGCGGCCCTGCCCGAGGGTCCGCAGATCAAGGCCGCCTTCGAGGCCGAGCTGGCCGCGGGCCCCGCCCTGGCCATGGTCGACTCCGACCGCGGCATCACCAACCTGCACGTGCCCAGCGACGTCATCGTCGACGCCTCCATGCCGGCGATGATCCGCACCTCCGGCCACATGTGGGGCCCGGACGGCGCCGAGGGCGACACCCTCGCCGTCCTGCCGGACAGCAGCTACGCCGGCATCTACCAGGCCGTCATCGACGACTGCCGTGCGCACGGCGCCTACGACCCGGCCACCATGGGCTCGGTGCCCAACGTCGGCCTGATGGCGCAGAAGGCCGAGGAGTACGGCAGCCACGACAAGACCTTCGAGATCGCGACCACCGGCACGGTGCGTCTCGTCGACGCCGAGGGCACCGTCGTCCTGGAGCAGGCGGTGAGCGCCGGCGACATCTTCCGCGCCTGCCAGACGAAGGACGCCCCCATCCGCGACTGGGTGAAGCTCGCCGTCACCCGCGCCCGCGCCACCGGTGACCCGGCGGTGTTCTGGCTGGACGAGACCCGCGCGCACGACGCCCAGCTCATCACGAAGATCCGGGCCTACCTGCCCGAGCACGACACCGACGGCCTGACCATCGAGATCAAGGCGCCGGAGGAGGCGACGAAGTTCTCGCTGGAGCGGATCCGCCGCGGTGAGAACACGATCTCGGTGACCGGCAACGTGCTGCGTGACTACCTGACCGACCTGTTCCCGATCCTGGAGCTGGGTACCAGCGCCAAGATGCTCTCGGTCGTGCCGCTGATGAACGGCGGCGGCCTGTTCGAGACCGGCGCCGGCGGCTCCGCGCCGAAGCACGTCCAGCAGCTGGTCAAGGAGAACTACCTGCGCTGGGACAGCCTCGGCGAGTTCCTGGCGCTGGCCGTCAGCTTCGAGCACCTCGCGCAGACCACCGGCAACGCCCGCGCGCAGATCCTGGCCGACACCCTCGACCGGGCGACCGCGACCTTCCTCAACGAGGACAAGTCGCCGACCCGCCGCGTCGGCGGGATCGACAACCGGGGGAGCCACTTCTACCTGTCGCTGTACTGGGCGCAGGAGCTGGCGGCGCAGACCGCCGACCCGGCGCTCGCGCAGGCGTTCAGCGCGCTGGCGGAGACGCTGAGCTCGCAGGAGAAGACCATCGTGGACGAGCTGCTCGCGGTGCAGGGCTCGCCCGCCGACATCGGCGGCTACTACCAGCCCGACCCGGTGAAGGCCACCACGGTGATGCGTCCGTCGAAGACCTTCAACGACGCCATCGCCACCCTCGTCTGACCAGCTGGGCCGTCTGACCAGCTGGGGCGGGACATCCAGGGAAAGGGCCCCGGATCAGCGGGGGCCCTTTCCCTGCGGCCGCCGGCCGGTAGCCGGCGGCCGGCGGTCACGCGACGTCCTGCGGCCGCCGGCCGGTAGCCGGCGACCTGCGCGGCCGGGTGCCCTGCGGGCGGCGGCCAGTGCCCTGCGGGCGGCGGTCAGCGGGCGGCGGCCAGCGCGTCGGCGAGGGACTCGTGGCGGTGGTGCAGCCCCGGCTCGTTGCGGCCGAAGACGATGTCCGCCCGCGCGCCGGAGACCATGCTCTCCTGCACCCGGGCGGCGAGAGCGTAGTCCTCGTCGCGCACGGCGTCGTGCGCGTAGTCGAAGATCGTCCGCGCCGTCTCGGCGGTCGCCTCGTCACTGCAGTCCATGGACGACGCGTTCTGGTGCACGGTGACCGAATGGCCGGGGCGGTCGCCCGGATACACCCGGAAGATCTCGCCGTTCGCGACGGTCACCGACAGCACGATGTTCGGGAACAACGCGTAGATGAGTACGAAGTTGTTCAGCGGCACCCACTCTTCCTCGGGCTGGTTCGCGAGATCGCCGATGTGCTTCATCGGGAAGATCAACCGGTGGTGTGGTCCGTAGGAGTCGAACAGCGCACAGTTGCTCTTCGTGATCTGGGCGAAGGTGTCCTTGTGCACCGTGGCGAAGTGATAGCTCTCGGCGAAGGTGTCGAGCGCGAGCTTCCAGTTGACCGGTGCGTCCAGGACCTTCTCGCCGACCGGTGCCCAGTTCCCGATGCCCCAGGAGGCGAGCTCCGGGCCGAGCGGCCCCAGGTGGGAGTCGATGTCCAGCGGGCCGGCCTGCGGGTCCAGCCCCACCCACAGGAAGCCGGAGTGCTCGGCGGCGGGCAGCTCGGTGAGGCGGGCCCGGCCGTTCAGCGTCGCCGGGAAGCCCTCCCGGCCAGGACCGCCGACGAACTCGCCGCGCGCGTCGTATGTCCAGGCATGCCACGGGCAGACGAAACGCTCCGCGGTGCCGCAGCCGGAGGCGACCTGGGCCTGCCGGTGGACGCAGATGTTCTGGAAGGCGCGAACGGTCCCGTCCTCGCCGCGGGTCAGGAGCACGGGGACGTCCATGACCGTCTTTGTGCTGTAGCTCCCGGCGGTCGGCAGCTCGGAGCTGTAGCCGACCAGCTGGGGTGAGCGCCGGACGAGTTCGCGCTCTCTTTCGAACTGCTCCTGGCCGGTATAGGCCGTGGCCGGCACACCACCCTCCGCCGGCGTCATGTCGGTGGTTTTGTCGGTAGCTATTTTCAGTGCCCGTCGCGTGAGATCGACGAGTTCGTGGCGGTCGATGTGAGCCCTCCTAATTCGATGCGTCGGCATCCCGCGCGCCCGGGGCGGCGGGATGGGATCAGATAGACCGAATTGTATGTGGCTACCACCAACGGGCATTAGCCGGGCTAAGTCACCATGGCGACACCGAAGGCCGGGCGCTCCACAGCGTCACGGACTTGTCTGGCGGGAGTGGCGATCAAAGGTGTGGTAGGGCGGGCCGGTGTGGGCTTCCCGGTGGTCTGCCAGAGGTGACTGTCCCGTTGTGCCGGGACCTGTGGCACGGTCCGTCGTCCCGCGGGGGTGCGTCCGCTCGCCGACAGCGGACCACGGTCGGTGTGGCGCTGGTCACGTGCACTGCGGGGGGCGGTCGCCGGCCGGCCCGGGCGCCCGGGCCGGCCGGCGACCGGGCGGTGGACAATGCCGGCCGCCGGCCGCGGGAGTGTCGCGGCCGGCTGTCGGGGGGATTAGCGACAACGCGTGACGCGGGTCACGGAAACGTTCTCGGTGATCGGCGTCACGATTTCCCGGTGTCGCACGGGACTGCTTTCAAGCAATGTGTCCCACGGCATAGACGTGGCTTACATCTGGTGCGTCCCACCCTCGCGAATGCGGCCGACGTCACGCTCAGGAACGGGATTGCTGCGCCTTTCTGAGTCATTATTGATGGTGACGGCGGAAATTCGGCCGTCCTGTGGACACGTCGCCAGGAGGCAGCCGTGAACCTTCACCTCTCCGACCGCTCCGGTCTGTACCGGAAGCTCGCCGCCCGCCGCGCCGTCCGCCGCGAGCGGTACCTGTTCAACGAGATCCTCCAGTCCGGAGACGTCTCGCCGACGCTGCGGCAGGAAATCCAGGCCATCTACACCCGGCACACCGCCCAGCTCCCGGCGTCGACGCCGGACATCCCGCGCCAGAGGCGCGGCACCGACGCGGACGCCGGTCACTCCGACCGTTCCCACCACACCAGCCGCGGCTGAGCGCTCCCGCCGCGGCCGAGTGCGCCGCCCCCCTGCACGGGGCGCGCGCCGCCGCGAAGCGACTGTCGGCTCAGTACCGGATGTTCAACGCCGCGCGCAGGAACGTGATCTTCTCGTCCCGCTCGCGGCTCACCCCGGCGGCCCCGGCGGCTGCCACCGGGGGGCGATGCCGGCGGCGACCGCCCGGTGCACTGGTGCACCGGCCGGGCGCGCTCCCCGGCATCGCCCCCGACTGACTGCCCAGCTGGACGGGAACGCCCGCGGCGCGCAGCGCGTCCGCGTAGGCGACGCCCTGGTCGCGCAGGCGATCGTTCTCCACCACCGCCACATACGCCGGGGGGAGCCCGCGCAGGTCGGTGGCCCGGCCCGGCGCGGCGTACACCGGCACCTCGTCCGTTCCGGCGAGCTCCGCGCCGAGGTAGGCGTCCCAGCGGGCCGCGACGTCCGGGCGGTGACCGCCACGTGCCCCATGGGCCGGTTCCGGTGTCCGCGTGCCGGCGGCGTGCCGGTCGTCCAGCTCCGGGCGGTCCAGGCACTGGCAGCACAGCGCGGGCCCGCCGCGGTCACGGCTGAGCAGGGCCAGCGCGGCGGCCAGGCCCGCCCCGTTGTGCACCCCGTGCACGGCGATCCGCGCCGGGTCGACGCCGAGCCGGTCGGCTCGGCCGACCATCCACAGCAGGGCGGCGTAGCCGTCCTCCAGAGCGGCCGGATACGGGTTCTCGGGGGCCAGCCGGTAGTCGACCGCGATGACGACGGCACCGAGGCTCCGGCTGAGTTCGATGTTCGCCCGATGACCGGTGCCGAGCGCGCCGGCGACGAAACCGCCGCCGCGCAGGTGCAGGACGGCCGGGGCGGGGCGCGCGCCGATCAGCGGCGTGTAGATGCGCACGGCCACGTCCGGGGCGTCCGGCGGGCCGGGGACGCTGGTGTCCATGATGTTGACACCGGTCAGGTCGATCTCCCTGGTCGCGGCCAGGATCAGTTCGGTGGCGCGCGCACGGCTCGCCGTGATGTCGTCGAGGACGGCGTTCGGTGTGATCTCGACCAGCGTCGCGAGCTCGGCGTCGAAGCGGTAGGGCATCGCGTCCTCCAGCGCATGTGGCGGGCACCTGCGGTCTGAGATCGCCCCGGCGCGTTCCCAACCACTGCCATGGTCGCCCCCCGGTCCGGCCTCGGCGCTGTGAAACCCGCCGATCTGCCGGATCGGCATTCCGGGCCCCCTCGGGAGAGGAACATGCGCGGTGGCACCCCTGCTGCCGCGCGTAACAGCCGCGGCGCACAGTTCGGGCCGGCTGCCGCCGGTTCGGCCTCGGCCCCGGCCCGGTTCTGCCTCGGGCCCCGCCCCGCCCCGCCCCGGCCTGGTCCGGGGCGCGGGCTCAGTCCTGGGTGCCGACGTGCTGGCGGAACATCGGGTGCACGGCGAAGGCCGGCATGCCGCGGGTCGAGCTGTACGGCACCTGGATGTTCCCGTCCTCCCACTCCGCGGATGTCGGGCTGTACTCGCGCAGGAAGCCCACGTTCCACAGCACCTCGAGCAGCTGGTCGGGATCCCGGCCCGAGGTCCACCGGGTGGCCTCCCGGCTGATCCGCACCGAACCGGTGGCGAGGTCCAGCAGAAACAGTTCCAGGTCCTCCCGGGTCCACGTCGCCTGCCGCCCGCGGAACGCCTCGAACACGCTCAACAGGCCCGGGTACTGGAACCGGTACTCGGCCGCGATGTCACGGGTCCGCTCACCGGAGTAGGTGGCCTCCACGGCCGTGATGTCGCGGCGGGAGATCCGCAGCCCGCTGCGACCGTTGACCTGCTGGGCGTGGTCGAGCGCGTGGCTGCAGTACTGGATGATCTCCCGCGGCCGGCGCAGCGAGCGGTCGACGATGAAACGGAACGACCAGCGCGGAGCATGGAACGCCGCGGCCCAGCACCGGTCGTCGCTCGCCGCGGTCAGCCCGGGAACGGTGTGCCGGATGCGGCAGGCGATCAGCCGCCACAGCTGCGGCTCGTCCCAGCGCACCACCTCGATGAGGTCGCGGAACTTCTGTGCGTCGTCGTACAGGGCGGGAATGTTGTCGTAGAGCTCCTGGCGCAGCGACATGTAGACCCGCAGGCGCGGGGAGAGGTCGTTCAGCGCCATACAGGCCTGGAAAAGACCGGCGACGAAGGCCTGCGCGTCCTCGCTCGCGTCCCACCCCCGGTCGAGCTCGTCGACGAGAACGGTCACCCCGGCACGTGCGCACAGCCGGCCCAGTGGGACGAACAGGTGGTCCAGCTCCTCCAGCCGGTAAAGTTTCTGCAGCTCCCGCGCCCGGATTCCGCCTTCGATCCGCCCGACCTTCACCGACTCGATGCGCCGCAGATAGGACACGAACGCATCGAACGGTGTCACGCTGCCACCGTGGTGGTTGTCCAGGGCTGCGCAGAGATCGCACCAGGTTGTGATCAGTGACGTTCCGTAGCCACGTTGTGGGGCGCCTCAAGGTGCCTTGCGCGGAGCGGAGCGAGTTGGATGCGATCCCGCCACGCTCGCCCGGGATGGGCCGCACAAATCAAGGCCACGCACACCCGGATCAAATTCCGAGGAAACGACGCAGAGCTTCACCGGAGAAACTCCGGCAGCCGAATTACCGAAAACGTGGCCAGCCGTAGTGACGGAAGTGGCCTTCCAGTCGGATGATGAAAGCGC
>NZ_KB893741.1 GCF_000374165.1 Parafrankia elaeagni | reverse complement strand
ACGCCGCCAGCGTTCGTCCTGAGCCAGGATCAAACTCTCCATCAATGCTTGAAAGAGATGGCCGGGCCGCCAAGCCCAACCAATCCTGGCAAGACAGATCCTCGTAAGATCGTCTATCATTGCCAAAGGAATTTCCCTACCATCACCAGAACAAACAAGCCCTGGCCATGGACGGGGGTTAAAAAATATGGCACTGACTATTCGGTACGCTGTTGAGTTCTCAAGGAGCAGATGCTTCCGGTTCCCGCCCTTCGGCGTTCCCCGGAGCTTCTTTAAGTTACCTGGTGTTTCCCGCCGGTGTCAAACCGCTGTTTCTGCGATTCTTCCTTCGGCTTTTGCCTCATCCGTTTCGGCCTTTCGGCCCCGGCTGTGGCGACTCGGTTAAGTTACCGAGCTTTTCGGCTGGTGTCAAATCGCTGTTTTCTGCGATTCATTCCTGTGCCGGGGTGCCTCATCCGTTTCGGCCTTTCGGCCCCGGCTGTGGCGACTCGGTCAAGTTACCGAGCTTTTCGGGTTTGTGTCAAATCACTCCGGCGTTTGCCGGTGACTGCCACTTTCCTAACCTTACCGCACTGTCTGGGAGCCACTTGCCTCGGGGGGTCTGTGCCCCCTCGGAGGATCCTGGGCCCGCGGACGTCGAGGCCGTTAAGCCCCGGTTGCTGCGGTGAGACGGAACTATACACGACCGATCCGGGGGGTGGACGCGCCCCCACCTGACATGCATTCGTGGCCTGGCGCAGGCCCGTTGTGCGACGCTCTCGCCCGGTCCGTCGGGGAGCCGGACGAGGACAATCCATCCCCGGCTCGCGGGCCCCGCTCGGGTCGGGGCGTTTCCGTCGGCGACCGTGCGGTCGTCCCGAGACCCCCGTACGGCGGCAGAGCGGCCCGGGCTGAACAAAGCGGACAGCAACGAGGAAGTTCGCAGCCGTGGAAGTACTCGGCCGCGAAGGGCCCGGCCGCGAAGAGCGTCCGAGGCGGGTGGAGCGCCGCGGAGTCGACGCGGATCACAGCGGCCGGCGTCGGTCGCCCGTCAGCTCCGTCCGGTCCGCGGCCCAGCGGGCCCAGGCCGCAAGTGCCTCGTAGAGCCGCGCGCCGCCTTCGATCGCGATGCGCTGCGATCTCTGCTGTGGGGTGTCGGTGCCCTCGGCCCGGTCCGCGGCATCCGCGTATGCCCGGTACCGGCCGGCAGCGGCGGCGAAGAAGTCGGCTTCGCGCATCAGATGGTCGTTGAGGTCCGCTGGCTCCATCAGCCAGAAGAAGAAGGAGCGGAGGAGGGACTGGAGCCGGGTGGTGTGGTCCACCTCGGACGAGTCCCGCAACCAGCGCCTGATCTCCGTCAGGCCCGACTCGGTGATGCGGTAGGCCTTTCGGCCGCGCGGACCCTCGCTGTCGATCTCGATCAGGCCGTCGCTGGCGAGGCGGCTCAGTTCGCCGTAGATCTGTGGGTGACCGGCGGGCCACACCGCCCCGAGTACCTGCTCGAACCGGCGGGTCAGGTCGTAGCCACTGGCCGGACCTTCGGCCAGCAGGCCCAGCAACCCGTGACGCAGTGACACGTAGACACCTTCCGCCGCAGTTTAACTACGCAGAGTAGCCGAAGGAGGCGGGGGCCTGGAACGCCGACGGCCGGGTGTGGGTCTCCTGGTTCCGAGACCCACACCCGGCCGTCATGCCGTGCGAGGTGGCCGCGGCCGGTTCCGGCGACCGGCGCCGGGACCGACGGCGGATCAGCCCGCCTTGTGCTTCTGGATCTGGTCGGTGAGCTGCGGGACGACGTTGAACAGGTCGCCGACGATGCCGTAGTCCGCGAACTCGAAGATCGGGGCCTCGGGGTCCTTGTTGACGGCCACGATGGTCTTCGAGGTCTGCATCCCGGCCCGGTGCTGGATCGCACCGGAGATGCCGACAGCGATGTAGAGCTGCGGCGACACGGTCTTGCCGGTCTGGCCGACCTGGTTCTGGTGCGGGTACCAGCCGGCGTCGGTCGCCGCACGCGACGCGCCGACAGCGGCGCCGAGCGTGTCGGCGAGCTTCTCGACCAGGGCGAAGTGCTCCGCTGCGCCGAGACCCCGCCCACCGGAGACGACGACCTGGGCCTCGGTGAGGTCCGGGCGCCCGGACTTGGCCTCCACCACCCTGTCCACGATCTTCGCGCCCTTCGCGGCGTCGGAGATCGTGATGTCGACCGGGGTCTCCGTCGGCGTCGACGGAGCGGCCTCGGGCGCGGTGGAGTTCGGGCGGACGACGACGACCGGGGTGCCCTTGGTCACCTTCGAGCTGACGATCGTCGAACCGCCGAAGATGCCCTGGGTGGCCGTGAGGTCCGCGGTGAGCGCGGTGGCGTCCCAGATCAGACCCGAGTCCGTCCGGGCCGCGGTGCGCGCCGCGATCTCGCGGGAGTCCGGCGTCGCCGCGGCGAGCACGGCGACCGGCGAGGTGTCGGCCACCAGCTTGGAGAGGACCTCGGCGGCGGGAGCGGCCACGTGGTCGGCGATGTCCTCGGACTCGACCAGGTAGACCTTGGCCGCGCCGTACTGGGCGAGGTAGTCCTTCGCCTTGGCGTAGGTGCCCGGGCCGCCCAGGAAGACCGCCGAGGGCTCGCCCAGAGTGCGGGCCAGGGTCAGCAGCTCGGCCGTGACCTTCTTCGGCTCACCGTCGGTGTGCTCGACGAGAACAAGTACTTCAGCCATCGAACAACCTTCCTAGATGAGCTTCTGGGCGGCGAGGTACGAAGCGACCTTGGCGCCGCCGTCACCCTCGTCCTTGACGATGGTGCCGCTCTGCCGCGGCGGGGCCGGCTGGGCCTCGAGGACGGTGGAGGCCGCGGCGGGCAGGCCGACCGACCCGGCGTCCAGGCCGGCATCCGCGGCCGAGAGCTTCGTCAGCGGCTTCTTCTTCGCCGCCATGATGCCCTTGAACGAGGGGTAGCGCGGCTGGTTGATCTTCTCGACCACGCCGACGACCGCGGGCAGGGACGCCTCGACAAGGGCGTACCCGTTATCCGCGAGACGCTCGACCGAGACCTTGCCGGCGCCCGGGTCGACCGTGACCTTGCGGGCCTGGGTGAGCTGCGGGAGACCGAGCCGCTCCGCGAGGAGCGCGCCCATGACGCCGCCCCGGGCGTCGGAGGCCTCCGAGGAGGTGATGACGATGTCGGGCGAGAGGGTGGAGATCACCTTCGCGAGGGCGGCGGACGTGGAGAGCGCGTCGGAACCGTGCAGCGACTCGTCGCTGAGGTGGACGGCCTTGTCCGCGCCCATCGAGAGCGCCTTGCGGATCGTCTCGACGGCCTTGTCCGGACCCATCGTGACGACCGTCACCTCGCCGCCGTGGGCTTCCTTGATCTTGAGGGCCTCTTCAACCCCGTACTCGTCCATCTCGTTCATGACGTTGTCGACGCTCTTGCGGTCGACCGTCTTGTCCGAGGCGTCGAGCTTCTTCTCCGCCCAGGTATCGGGAACCTGCTTGACGGTAACCACGATGTTCACGCCTTGGGGCCTCCGTAGCCAGCAATATCGATGTCGGTCCTCCCCGCATCGTCGCATCTGACGCGCCGACGTGCCCGATGATCGCGACCGTGACGCAAGCCGCAGTCGGGCTGCTCACCGGTGGCGAGGCCAACCTCAGGACGACATCCGCGGACATCTGCCGAACGGACGCTCAACCGTCCGTACCGTCCGTACCGCCCGAGCGGGCAGCACGCCGCCCGTCCCGGGTCTTCCACGAGGCCCGTGACACGACCCCTACCGCCTGACACCACTCGTGACCTGGGTTCGCCTGTCGGGCGCCTGGGCACGGAACACACAAGGGTCCCGGGTCCCACCATGGCCGTGCATTGTGGCCTACTACTGCACACCCCTCTTCTAAATGCGTGACCAATCGGCTACTTTCTGCCTCGCGGGGCAGTTGCGCACCTGGTAGGGCCGCTGCCGGCCACACGGACCGGACGGGGGACGCATGGTCAACGGGGGACGCATGGTCACAGACGAGTTCTCGGGCAGTGTCCGCGCCACGGGCCCACCGGGATCCCGATCGGCACCCGCACAGCTCCTGCCGCTCCCGTCGATCGCGGTGGCGCGGTCGACAGGAGCTCCAACGTCGCCGGCCCCGACGCCGTCCGCGCCACCGGCGAGAGCCCAGGCCCGCGGCGTCACCCCCGGGCTCTTCGCCCGCCTCCTCGCCGAGGCAGGCGTCTCCGACACCCGCTTCGCCCGCCAGGTCAACAACCGCGCCAAGGTGCAGCGTCGCATCGAGCTCGGCCTCGCGAGAACCACGGTCGGCCACTGGCGGCGCGGGATGAAGCCTCGCGACCCGATGGTCGCGGAACTCGCCGCCGCCGAACTCTCCGCCCTGGTCGGCTACCCGGTGCCGCCGGCCGACCTCGGCTGGCGGGGCGAGTCCTACGAACGTGATGATCTCGGCCTTGCCGTCGCCGACGTCCCGGACGACACCCTGAGGACCCTGGCCGGACTGTCGGGACGGGACATGCGGCGACGTGACGTGCTTCATGACGGTGCGGCCTTCGCCGCGGCCGCGTTCGCCGACCCCGTGCTCTCCAGTCTCACCGGCGTGATCCGCCGCATTGCCTCGGACGTCCCGGCGTCTCCGGCCGGCGGCACGATGATCCGGGATATGACAGCGACCTTCCGCCGGCTGGACGCCCGGTTCGGCAGCGGCGAGATCCGGCCTCAGGTCGTCGCCTTCCTGCACGACCGGACGCGGGCCGCGGTCGACGGTCCGGCGGACACCGACACCTTCAGCGCGCTCGCCGAGCTGGCCCAGTTCAGCGGCTGGCTCGCGCAGGACACCAGCCGGCAGGCGCTGGCCCAGCGCTACTACATCCAGGCCCTGACGCTCGCCGAGCACGCCGACGACGTGATGATGGCCGGCCGGGTCCTGTCGGCCATGAGCGACCAGGCAGCGGCGCTGGGGCACCCCCGGCACAGCCTCGCGCTCGCCCGGGCGGCCATCGACCGCGCGGCCCGGCAGTCCGCACCCCCCGTTCAGGCGATGCTGCAGGACAGGCTGGCCTGGGCACTGGCCCGCAACGGTGACGAGTCGGGATGCCTGCGCGCGCTGGCGGAGCTGGAGCGGGTGATTGCCCGCGAGCCGGGTGACGCGCCGTCCTGGGCCGGGCACTACAACCCCGGTGACGTGGCCGAGTGCCAGGGCCACTGCTTCATGCTGCTGGGCCGGGCGGTCATCGCCGAGCAGCGGCTGCTGGAGGCCCGCGACCTGCAGGGCCCGGCCCGGGCCCGCACCCGGGCCTATGCGGAGGCGGACCTCGCGCTCTCCTACCTGCGGCGGTCGCGGCCCGATCTGGACGCGGCGCTCGAGGCCGGGTACCGGGCGGTCGAGCTCGCCGGTTCGGTGTCGTCCACCCGGATCACGAACAAGCTGGCCGAACTGGACGGGGCCATGGCCGGCTTCTCGACGGTTGTCGCCGCGCGGGAGTGGCGCACACGGGCCACCGGCGTCGTGGCCCGCTCACGGGACCAGAAGGACCCCTCGGCCGTCTGACCCTGACCACCGTGCACGCTTGTCCGGTGAGCCTCGCAAAGGACGCCGGCCGGCGGTTCGCCCGCCGCGCACCGAGATCTGGCAATGGCGTGCCCGGCAGCAGCGACCCGACCAGCCGCGGCGGGGACCCGACAGGCACGGACGGCCCGCGCGGCGGAGGTGACTCGGTCGGAGGTGACTCGGTCGGAGGTGACTCGGCCGGCGGTGGCGGCGGGGGCCCACACGGCGGGGATGACCGGTCGGGTGGGAGAGGCCCGCGCGGCGGAGGTGACGGGCCAGGCGACCCAGGGGCCGTTGGAGGGGCCGGGCCCGTTCCGGCGCTGCCGCCCGTCGGGTCGTCCGGTCCGTTCGGGCGAGAGACGGACGGCGCGTGGCCGACCCACCCGGGCCGGACCCTGCTCGTGCTTGCCGCCTGGATCACGACAGCCGGTCTCGCGCTCATCGCCGCCGGGCGGCTGGTCCACCTGGACGATGCGGTCGCCTGGCCGGCATCGGCGGCGAACGCCCTCACTCCGCTGCTCTACCTGCCGGTGTACGCGGCGCTGGCGATCGGGTTCGCGCTGCGACGCGGCCGGCTCATGATCCTGTGCGTCCTGGTCGCGGCGGCGCACCTGGTCTGGACGGCACCCGAGGTGATCCCCGGCGACCCGGACGAGGCCGGGCAGGGCTCCGCCCGGCTCCGGGTGATGACCGCGAACCTGCTGTACCGCAACGCGGAGGCGGGACAGCTGGGCCAGCAGATCCGCCAGGCCAGCCCGGATGTGATCGTCCTGGTCGAGGTCTCGCCGCTGACGCTGGCGAAGGTCCGGGAGTCGGGTGCGCTGGAGGGGTACCGCTACTCCGAGGCCCGGCCGGAGGAGGGCGCGTTCGGTGCGGCGGTGTTCTCCCGCTTCCCCCTCTCGGACGCCGCGGCGCCCGAGGTCGCCGGGTCCATGTCGCTGCGGGCGACGGTGCGGGTGGACGAGCGCAGGTCGTTCGTCGTCTACGCGGTGCACACGATCTCGCCCACCTCCGGTGACTACGCCCGCCGGTGGCGCGACCAGCTCGACCAGCTGCAGGAGGAGGTCCGGGCGGCTCGGCTGCCGGTGGTGCTCGCCGGGGACTTCAACGCCACCCGGGACCACCGGCCGATGCGCCGGCTGATCTCGGCGGGCGTCCGGGACGCCCATGACGTCGTCGGCGCCGGGTGGACGCCGACCTGGAACGCCGACATGGTCATGTTCCCACCGGTACTGCGGATCGACCACGTGCTGGCCTCACCGGCGTTCGCGATCACCAGCTACCGGGTGGGCACCGAGTTCGGCAGTGACCACAGGCCCGTGACCGTCGATCTCGCCCTGCGCTGACCAAGGGGAGCTGTGGCCGAGGAGCCCCGGCCCCGGCCCCGGCCGCGCCGGGCCGGGCCGAGGACAGGGCCGAGGACAGGGCCGAGGCCGGGGACGGCTAACGCCCGACGAACTCGGCCTTGCCCGGTCCGCGCTCCAGGAACGACTCCATGCCGCGGCGCCGGTCCTCGGTGCCGAACAGGCCGGTGAACAGGGCGCTCTCCAGCCGGAGCGCTTCGGAGATGGCGAGCTCTGAGCCGTCGTCGATCGCCTGCTTCGCCGCGGCGAGTGCCACCGCCGGACCGTTGACGAACGTCCCGGCCAGGCTGAGCGCCGCCGCGTACACCTCCCCCGCGGGCACCACCCTGTCGGCGAGGCCGATCGCCTCCGCCTCGGGCGCGCGCACCTGGCGGCCGGAGAAGACGAGCTCCTTCGCCCGGCTCGGGCCGACGAGACGGGGCAGGCGCTGGGTGCCGCCGGCGCCGGGGATGACACCGAGGGTGATCTCGGGCAGGCCGACCCTGGCGTTCTCGGCGAGCACCCGGAAATCCGCGCACAGCGCGAGCTCCAGGCCGCCGCCGAGAGCGAAGCCGGTGACGGCCGCGACCACCGGCTTGGGGATCCGGGCGATGAGCTCGAAGGTCGAGGTCAGGTCGCGGACCCAGGCGGCGATGCCGGCGGTGTCCAGGCCGGCCATCTCCTTGATGTCGGCGCCGGCGGCGAAGACCTTCTCCCCGCCGTAGATGACGAGGGCGCGGATGTCGGTCCGGCTGGTGGCCTCCAGCACCGCGGCCCGCAGTTCGACGGTGAGTTCTGCGTTGAGGGCGTTCATGGGCGGGCGATCAAGCCTGACCGTCCCGACTCCGTCCGAGACCTCAAGCCGCACGACCGCCATCACAGACCTCCGCATCACCGCGAACGGGTGGGACACCCTCACCCACCAGGCAGTCCCTGGCGGGCCCTCGCCAACCCTAGACGAGCGCACGTGCACGTTCAGGAGTCCGATCCCGGGGCCCGGGGCCTCCGGCGCCGACCACCCGGCCGACCGGAAGTGATGCAGATCACCTGACGGGGCGCAAGAGTCGTTTCCGGGACCGCCGCGCGGCTGAGGGCTAGCGTCGAAGCCATGATCCGCCCCGGTTCGGCCCAGCCACTCGGCGTCCACTGGGACGGCGCCGGGGTCAACATCGCCGTCGCGGCCCCGCACGCCCAGGCCGTGGACTTCTGCCTCTTCGACGACGCGGGCGGCGGGGGTGCGGCGCCAGGGGAGACGCGCTTCCGGCTCCCCGAACGGGACGGTGACGTCTGGCACGGCTACCTGCCCGGGGTCCGACCGGGCCAGGTGTACGGGCTACGGGCCCATGGCCTGTACGCCCCGGAGCGGGGCTACCGGTACAACCCGGCCAAGCTCCTGCTGGACCCCTACGCCCGTCAGGTCACCGGCGGGTTCGTGCCCCATCCGGCCGTGCACGGATACACCTACGGCGACCCCTACGGGCTGGGCCCCGACGACCGCGACTCGGCGCCGTACGTGCCCCGGGGAGTCGTCACCGGACCGCCCGCGGGGCCCGATCCGACCCTGAACCGGCCGGCGACACCGTGGACCGACACCGTCGTGTACGAGGCGCACGTCCGCGGTCTCACCCGGCTGCATCCCGCGGTGCCCGAACCGCTGCGGGGGACCTACGCGGGCCTGGCCCACCCGGCGGTCGTCGAGCACCTGTGCCGCCTCGGAGTCACCGCCGTCGAGCTGCTGCCGGTCCACGCGCACATCTCGGAGACGACCCTGCTGGAGCAGGGGCTCACCAACTACTGGGGTTACAACACCCTGAGCTTCTTCGCCCCCCACCCGGGCTACGCGGCCACCGACGACCCGATCGCGGAGTTCCGCGCGATGGTCAGCGCGCTGCACGACGCCGGGCTGGAGGTGCTGCTCGACGTCGTCTACAACCACACGGCCGAGGGCAGCGAACGCGGGCCGACGCTGAGCCTGCGCGGCCTGGACAACCTGGCGTACTACCGCGTCGAGCCGAACGACCCGCGGCGCTACCGGGACGTGACCGGCTGCGGGAACACGGTCGACGCGACGTCCCCGCACGCGGTGCGGCTCATCTGCGACTCGCTGCGCTACTGGGTGTCCGAGATGGGGGTGGACGGGTTCCGCTTCGACCTCGCCACCGCGCTGGCCCGCGCGCCGGAGGGGTACGACCCGGCGGCGCCGCTGCTCACCGCGATCCACGCCGACCCGCACCTGAGCTCCGTGAAGCTGATCGCCGAGCCGTGGGACCTGGGCTGGGGCGGCTACCAGGTCGGCGGCTTCCCGGCGCCGTGGGCGGAGTGGAACGGCCGGTTCCGCGACACGCTGCGGGACATCTTCAGCGGCCGAACCGGCAGCGTCGCCGACCTCGGATACCGGATCACCGGCTCCTCCGACCTCTACCAGCACAGTGGCCGCCGGCCCTGGGCCTCGGTCAACTTCGTCACGGCGCACGACGGATTCCCGCTGGCCGACCTGGTCTCCTACCAGGAGAAGCACAACGAGGCGAACCTGGAGGGCAACCGGGACGGGGAGTCGGAGAACCGGTCGTCGAACCACGGTGTCGAGGGCCCCACCGAGGATCCGGAGATCCTCACCGCGCGCCGGCGGTCCCGCCGGGCGCTGGTCGCCACGCTCCTGCTCTCGGCCGGGGTCCCGATGCTGGTCGCCGGCGACGAGCTGGGACGTTCGCAGGGCGGCAACAACAACGCCTACTGCCAGGACAACGCCGTCTCGTGGCTGGCCTGGCCCGCCATCCCGGCGGCGGACGCACCGGCGGCGGACGCACCGGCGGCGGATCCGGCCGGGCCGGATCCGGCGCTGATCCCGCTGATCAGCGGGCTGAACCGGATGCGGCGGACGTTCCCGGTGCTGCGGCGGGAGCGGTTCCTCCGCGGCGGCGCGGCGACCGTGGACGCGCTGCCCGACATCACCTGGTTCCGCGCCAACGGCACGGTGATGTCGCCGGCGGACTGGAACGCGCCGCAGGTGGCGACCCTCGTCGCCCACCTCGCCGGCACCGCGATCGAGTGGACGGACCCGGCGGGCGAGCCGATCCGCGGCGAAAGCCTGCTGATCGTCATCCATCCGGACAGCGCCGACCGGCCGGTCACTCTGCCCGGGCAGCCGTGGGCCGCAGGCTACGACCTGCTGCTCGACACCGCCGAGGACGACCTTGCCGGCTTCCCGGAGACGGTCACCGCTCCCCGGCGGAGGCTGTCCGCCGGGGAGACGCTGCCGGTCCGGGGCCGCGGGGTCGTCGTTCTGCGGGCGGTTCCCTGACGGATCCTGACGGATCGGGTCAGGGGTTCGTGACCAGGCCGAGCTCGGCCGAGCTGGCCGTCAGTGGATGGCGCGGCAGGACGCGCACGGTGTACCCGAACGGGCCGGTGCGCCCCAGGGGAATGGTGCCCTCGAAGCGGTGGCCGTGGCCGCCCTCGCCCTCCCCCACCTCGCTCAGCGAAAGCGTGGCGGACGTGAGGATGCGGTCGGTCTCGTCCACCCGGCCGTAGGAGGCGATCACGTCGACGTCGGCGAGGTCGAGCCCGCCGAGGTCGACAGTCGCCCGGACGACCAGCGACTGGCCCACCTGGGGGGTGTCCCCGAGCCCCGCCGAGTCGACGTTGAGCACCCGCACACCGGACCAGGCGGCCCGCACCCGCTGCTTCCAGGCGGCGAGGTCACGGGCTCCCGCGAGGTCGTCCTCGGTCGCCCGACGCGCCGACACCCCGGCCGGGACGTAGTAGCGCTCGACGTACTCGCGAACCATCCGGGTGGCCAGCACCTGCGGGCCCAGCGTCGACAGGGTGTGCCGGACCATCGCCGTCCACCGGGGCGGGTGCGCCGACGGCTGCGCCCGGTCGTAGAAGTGCGCCGTCACCGTGTTCTCGAGCAGGTCGTACAGCGCGGCGGACTCGATGTCGTCACGGCGGTCGGGGTCCTCCACACCGTCGGCGGTCGGGATCGCCCAGCCGTTCTGGCCGTCGAACATCTCGTCCCACCAGCCGTCCCGGATGGACAGGTTGAGGCAGCCGTTGAGCGCGGCCTTCATCCCGGACGTGCCGCAGGCCTCCAGGGGGCGCAGCGGGTTGTTCAGCCAGACGTCACAGCCTGCGTAGAGGAAACGGGCCATGCCGATGTCGTAGTCGGGCAGGAAGACGATCCGGTGCCGCACCGCCGGGTTGTCGGCGAACTGCACGATCTGCTGGACGAGCAGCTTGCCGCCGTCGTCGGCCGGGTGTGCCTTGCCCGCGATGACCATCTGCACCGGACGGTCGGCGTGCAGCAGCAGGCGCTTGAGCCGCTCGGAGTCACGCAGCATCAGCGTCAGCCGCTTGTAGGACGGCACCCGGCGGGCGAAACCGATGGTGAGCACGTCCGGGTCGAAGACCGACTCCACCCAGTCGAGCTCGCCGGGGGCGGCCCCGCGCTGCAGCCAGGAGGCGCGCACCCGGCGCCGGATCTCGGCGACGAGCTGCTCCCGCAGCTCGCGGCGGGTGGCCCAGATGGCCTCCTCGGGCACCCGGTCGAACTGGGCGAAACCGGCGTCGCCGCTGAGCAGCCCCGGCCCGGTCTGGCGGTCCGCGAGCTCGACTATGGACCGGGCGACCCAGGTCGGCGCGTGCACGCCGTTGGTCACCGAGCCGATCGGCACCTCGCTGTGGTCGAACCCGGGCCACAGCGCGGCGAACATCTCCCTGCTGACGATGCCGTGCAGGCCGCTCACGCCGTTGGAGCGCTGCGCGAGACGCAGGCCCATGTGGGCCATGTTGAAGACGTTCGGGTCGGGCTCGTCGCCGAGTTCGAGCACCCGCTCGACCGGGACACCCGGCCAGCTGTTGTCGCCGCCGAAGTGCCGGGCCACCAGGTCCTTGGGGAACCGGTCGATGCCGGCGGGCACCGGGGTGTGCGTGGTGAAGAGCGTTCCGGCGCGGGCGGCCTCCAGCGCCTCGTCGAAGCTCAGCCCGGTCTCGGTGAGCTCACGGATGCGCTCCAGGCCGAGGAAGCCGGCGTGCCCCTCGTTG
The DNA here is from genome assembly GCF_000374165.1 of Parafrankia elaeagni. GTDB lineage: Bacteria > Actinomycetota > Actinomycetes > Frankiales > Frankiaceae > Parafrankia > Parafrankia elaeagni. Next base: position 40,139 of record NZ_KB893741.1, on the reverse strand, counting down.
GTGTGGTACACCTCCGGCGCCGGGTTGCCGGTGACCGCCGCATAGGCCCGCAGCGCCCGCACCCCGCCGATGCCGAGCAGCATCTCCTGGAGCAGGCGATGGTCCGTCCCGCCGCCGTAGAGGCGGTCGGTGACGCTGCGCTCGGACGACTGGTTGTCCTCGACGTCGGAGTCGAGCAGCAGCAGCGGAACCCGCCCGACCTGGGCCTTCCAGATCTGCGCGTGCAGGGTGCGGCCCTCGGGGAGGCCGACGGCGACCTTCACCGGGGAGCCGTCGGCGTCGGTGAGCTGGGTGAGCGGCAGGCCGTGCGGGTCGATCCCGGGGTAGCGCTCCTGCTGCCACCCGTCCCGGGACAGTGACTGGACGAAGTAGCCCGCCCGGTAGAGCAGACCGACGCCGACGATCGGGACACCCAGGTCGCTCGCGGTCTTCAGGTGGTCGCCGGCCAGGATGCCCAGACCGCCCGAGTACTGCGGAAGCACCTCGGTGATGCCGAACTCGGGCGAGAAGTAGGCGATGGCGCGCGGAGCGTCCGCGATCGCCTGCTTCTGGTACCAGCGGTCGGTGGTCAGGTACTCCTGAAGGTCGTCGGCCGCGTCGGAAAGACGGCGCAGGAACTTCCGGTCCGTCGAGAGCGCCACGAGGCGATCGTGGTCGACCTCGCCGAGCAGGCGGACCGGATCTCCCTTGCAGGCCCGCCACAGCTCCGGATCGACGGACTCGAACAGGTCGAGCGTCTCCGGGTGCCACGACCAGCGGAGGTTCAGAACCAGTTCGCCCAGAGCCGCGAGCTGCTCCGGGAGCTGGGCACGGACAGTGAATCTGCGCAGCGCTCTCACGAGACGGGAAGCCTAAACAGGGCGCATGAACTCGCGACACCCGGGTTCGGCGCGTCGGTAAAGGAGGAGGAACAACTTCGCCGTAATCCGGCCGGAACGACTACTCGTCCGGAGCCGAGGCCACCTTCGCCGCCAGTGCGGACATCACACCGGGATCACGCAGGGTCGTGACGTCACCGAGCTCGCGGCCCTCCGCGACGTCCCGCAGCAACCGTCGCATGATCTTGCCGGAACGGGTCTTGGGCAGGTCGTCGGCCCAGATCACCCGGCGGGGCCGGGCCAGCTTGCCGATCCGGTGGGCCACGTGCTCGCGCAGCTGCTCGACCATGGCGTCGTCGCCGGCCTGCTTCCCGCGAAGCGTCACGAAGGCCACGATCGCCTGGCCGGTGTCCTCGTCCGCCTGCGCCACCACGGCCGCCTCGGCGACCGCCTCGTGCGAGACGATCGCCGACTCGACCTCCGCGGTCGACAACCGGTGCCCCGACACGTTGATGACGTCGTCGATCCGGCCGATGATCCAGAAGTAGCCGTCCGCGTCGAGCCGGGCCGCGTCACCGACCACGTAGGTCCGCGGGCCGAAGCGGGAGAAGTAGGTCTCGACGAAGCGCTCGTCGTCGCGGTACAGCGTGCGCAGCATCGACGGCCACGGGCTGGTGATCACCAGGATGCCGGTGCCCTCGGTCAGCGGCTCGCCGGCCTCCGACACCAGGGCCGGGGTGATCCCGGGCAGCGGCCTGGTCGCCGACCCGGGCTTGGTCGCGGTCACCCCGGGGATCGGCGAGATCATGATCGAGCCGGTCTCCGTCTGCCACCAGGTGTCGACGATCGGGCAGCGCCCGCCGCCGATCACCTGGTGGTACCACAGCCAGGCCTTCGGGTTGATCGGCTCGCCGACGGAGCCGAGCAGCCGCAACGACGAGAGGTCGTGCCGGCCCGGGTACTCGGCTCCCCACTTGATGCAGGCCCGGATCGCGGTCGGCGCGGTGTAGAAGATCGTGACCCGGTACTCGGCGATCAGCCGCCACCACACGTCGTGGTCCGGGTAGTCCGGAGCGCCCTCGTACATCACGCTGGTCACGCCGTTCGAGAGCGGCCCGTAGACGATGTAGGAGTGCCCGGTGATCCAGCCGACGTCGGCGGAGCACCAGTAGACGTCGGTCGCGGGGTCGATGTCGAAGACCGCGCGGTGGGTGTAGGTCGCGCCGAGCAGGTAGCCGCCGGTGGTGTGCAGGATGCCCTTCGGCTTCGCCGTCGACCCCGAGCTGTACAGGATGAACAGCGGGTGCTCGGCGCCGACCGGCAGCGGCGGGCAGACCGGATCCGCCGCGGCGAGCAGGTCGTGGTACCAGACGTCGCGCCCCGCGGTCATCGCCGTCTCCGCCCCGCCCACCGGGCCGGTGGAGCGGACGACCACGATGTGCTCCAGCTTCGGCAGGTCGCCGAGCTCGGCGTCCACAGCGGCCTTCACCGCCGCCGTGCGCCCCTTGCGGCGGGCTCCGTCGACGGTGATGAGCACCTTGGCGTCGGAGACCTCCATCCGCTCCCGCACCGCCGACGGGGCGAACCCGCCGAAGACCACGTTGTGCACCGCGCCGATCCGGGCGCAGGCCAGCATGGCGACCGCGACCTCGGGGATCATCGGCAGGAAGATCCCCACCACGTCGCCGGGGACCACGCCGAGCGCGCGCAGGCCGTTCGCCAGCCGCTGGGTGTCGGCGAGCAGCTCGGCGTAGGTGACAGCGCGGCGCTCGCCCTCCTCGCCGTGCCAGTGGTAGGCGACCCGCTCCCCCAGCCCGGCCGCGACATGGCGGTCGAGGCAGTTGGCGGAGACGTTGAGCTCCCCGTCGTCGAACCAGCGGTAGAACGGCGGGTTCGTGTCGTCGAGGACGCGGGTGAAGGGCTTGTCCCAGACCAGCAGCTCGCGGGCCCGCGCGGCCCAGAAGGCCAGTGGGTCGGCCGCGGCGTCGGCGGTGGCGGTCGCGTCCGCCGCGGCCGGCTGGCGCGGGACGAAACCGGCCGGCGGCTCGAAGCGCTCGACGCCCAGCAGTCGCGTCAGCTCAGCCTCCAGCTCGCCGCCCTCGGCGCCGGCGTCGGCGGCACCCTCGGCGCCGGCGTCGGCGGCACCACCTGTGTTCATGCCGGTCACGGTCACGCGTTCCTCCTGCGGCGGCGAAGGTTCCGAACGGCGGACGGTCCTGCGGCGCGGTGACCGAAGCGCATGGTCACCTACGGTTTCACCGGTGTATCACGAAGCACCGACGTCCTCCCAGAACCCGCTGGTCCGCCGACGGGACCAGCCCGGACGGGACGGGAGCGCGCGAGGACTAGGCGCCGGTCGTGGTCGCCCAGGTGTGCAGGAGGTCCAGGAGCTCCTCGGCGGCGAGCAGGCCGGTGGCGGTGGTGACCGTCAGGTGGGGTGCGTGCCAGTCCTGGTCGTGCAGCTCCCCGTGGGCCGGGCGGACGGCGAGGTCCGCGGCGGCGAGCATCGGCACGTCCAGGACGGAGTCACCCGCGGCGAGCACCCGGCCGGCCCCGGCACGGCGGGCCACCTCGGCCACCGCCGCCTGTTTGGTGAGCGCCGCCGGGACGAGGTACACCTTGCGGCCCTGCGCGGACAGCGACCAGCCCACCCCGGCCACCTCGGCGGCGACGGCGGACAGGTCGGGGATCGCCTCCCGGCTGTGGGCGACCAGGTAGACGAACAGGTCGTCGGCGGTGCGCACCAGCCGGGCCCAGCCCTCGGCGGCGAGCCGGGCGGCGAGGTCCTGCATCTGCGCCAGCGGTGCGCAGGCGCCGGCCAGCCGGGCGGCGACCTGTTCCGCCCACGCCGGGTCGGGCTCGCCGTCGACCAGCAGGTGCCCGCCGTTGGCGGCGACCGCGAACGCCGGACGCACGCCCAGGTCGATCCGCCGGTACTGGGCGAGGGTGCGGGTGGTGACGGGGACGAAGACCGCCGCCTCGTGCAGCCGGGCCAGCACGCCGAGGCCGCGGGTGGTCAGGTAGGCGGACGGGGCGCCGTCGATCAGCTCGACCACGGTGACCGCCGGCTCCGCGGCTCCCTCGGCGAGGCGGAACGACGTCCGGGAGAAGATCAGGGTCTGGTCCAGGTCGCAGGCCAGCATGACCCGCCCGCGCACCGGCGGGACGGAGCCGCCGGGCGCCGGGGACTCCGCCGGGGAGGACACCGCCGGGGAGGACACCGCCGAGGTCACGGTGCGACCGGGCGCCAGCGCGCCGCGGGGGTGTGGAACACCGGCGCGCCCTCCGCCTCCGACCGCACCGGCCGGACGAGGCCGACGCAGGAGAACGGCAGGCCCTCCATCTCCTCCACCGGCACCCCCCGCGCCTCGGCGAGCGCGAGCACGTGCGCGAGCTCGTCGACCCGGTCGGGCGCGACCAGGATCCGCCAGGGCACCCGGCGCAGCAGCACCCGGGTCGCCTCCCCCACCCCGGGCTTGACCATGATCACATCGGGGATGTCGAACCGGGCGGCGATGCGCTCGACGGCGGCCCAGCCCTCCCAGGTCGGGGTGCGGTCGGCGGCCCACAGCCGGGGCCACTCACGGTCGACCTCGTCGGCCACCTCGTCGAAGCGGCTGACGATCGTGTCGACGAAGTGCCGGGAGAGATCGTGCTCGGTGAGTTCGCCGTAGAACTTGGCGCCGTGGAAGTCGTCCGGGCCGATGTGCTCGGCGTTCAGCACCGTGCGGCTCACCAGGCCGCTGACCGTGGAGTTCAGGCAGGCGCTGGGGATCAGGAAGTCGTCCCGGGTGCCGAAGAGCGACACGCAGCGCGCCGGGTCGGCGAGTACGGCGAGGGTGTCGTCGAGCCCGAGCCCGCGCACCGCCTCGGTGAGGACCCGGGTCATCACGCCCTTGCCCGTCCAGCCGTCGACGAACTGGACCGCCGCGGCCGGGTGCCGGTCGGTGATGTGCCGCAGCGCGTTCAGGTCCACGCCCCGATCCTTGATCACCGAGATGGCGTAGTGCGGGACGTCCAGGCCGTGCCGGAACAGGTACCAGCGCCGCATCAGGATGCCGATGGGCGTGCCCGCGCGGGCGATCGAGGCGAGCACCGGCGCCGGCTTGGTGTGCCGGACGAGCTCGGCGACGATCCCGGTCGCCAGGGCCACCCGGCGCGCCGAGCGGTCCAGCGCCTGGCGGTAGATCTCCAGGTAGGCGGCATCCGGCTGGTACTCGATCGGCAGGTCCTCGGAGTAGTGCCGGCCGGACTGGAAGCCCTCCTCCCGATCTTCCGTCGGCCGTTCCAGGTTCGCCGCGCTCAGGTCGGTGAGCAGGAACGTGACGTCCTCGGGCGGGTACGACCCGGAGCCGATCAGCGGGCGTCCGCCGACACCCGCGGGCGGGGAGATGGTCATGCCACACGCTCCGGGACGTAGCAGGGCAGCGTCACGACGGTCACCGGCGCGCAGGCCGCCAGCTCGGCGAGCAGCCCGTCCAGGGCAGGCCCACCGGGGACGGGGCCGCGGCCGTCCATACCCGAGTCGACGACGACCACGATGTCGTCGTAGCGGCCCGGCCCGACGTTGTAGACATGGCTGACCCGCCCCGGATCGTCCGGCGCGGGGAAGGTGAGCGACGACCGGATGGCGTAGCCGTCGACGTCCAGCGGGTGCACCGGCGACCGGGTCGTCGACTGGTAGACGACATGCCGTTCCGTCAGTTCGGCGAGACCGTGCGCCAGCCGCATCGGCACGTACATCAGCTCCTCGGTGCCCAGGACCAGGATGTCGCCACCGCGGGCCGCCCCGTCTCCGTGCGCTGACCGCAGGGCGGTCAGGATGTCCCGGGCGGCGGCGGGAAGTGCCTCGGTCAGGCGCTCGCGGACGGCCGGCGACCAGCCGTGCCGCGCCCCGTCCGGCAGCCCGGCCGGCCAGGACACCGCCACCCGGGTCACCGTTGCGGCTGGCGGGACCGCCGCCACCGCGCCCTCCGGAGACGGGCCGCCGGCGGCGGCCACCGGGCCGGGCGCGGGGGCGAGCGCGGCGTACGAGCCGCGGATGGCGCTGGCGCGCTCGGTGACGTCCTCGGGCACGGAGACCGTGGCCGCGACCAGTGAGACGACGTCCAGGCGCACGCCCAGCTCGGCGGCGAGGGCCGCGAACGCGGCCCGCGCGGCGGGGGGCCGGGCATCGACGAGCGCGGCGACGGCATAGTCCGTCCGGGGGGCGAACGCGTGCAGGATGCGGATGGTCCCCAGGGCCGTGCGCCCGGTCGACAGCTCGTCGTCGACGAGTACCAGCCGACCCGGCGCGGCGAGCACGCCGGGGTCCTCCGGCATGAGCCAGTGGTGGGTGGCGTGCGAGTGCGACTCGACGAACTCCAGCAGCGGGGTCGTGCCCGGGACGGCCCGGCGGGTCGTGTGCAGGTAGTGGCTGTTCGGCAGGCCGTCGGCGACCGCGTGGCCCAGCGCCGTCGCGGTCTCGCAGTAGCCGATGACCACCGGCGCCGGCGCCGCTGTCGACGCCGCTGTCGACGCCGGACCGGGCCCGCGGCCCGGCTCGGGCAGGGCCCGGACCAGGTCGGCCAGCCGGGCGCCCGCGTCGAGCGCGACGGCCGGCGGCACCGGCAGGTGCTTGCCGAGGACCCGGCTGACCAACAGGTGGGCCCGCCGCGGGTTGCGCCGCAGGGCGAGCCCCACCAGCTCCCGCAGTTCCTCCCCGTGGTGCTCCTGCGGTGGCTCCTGCTCCCCGTCCTGACGGACCTCGATCCGCAGCCCGAGCGCCTCCCACAGCCAGTCCGGACCGGACGGCCGGCTCGCCGGCGGGCCAGGCGGAGCCAGCTCGCCGGGTGCCAGCCCACCAGGGACCAGCCCGCCGGGGACCAGCCCGCCGGGGACCAGCGCGGTCATCGGAGCGCGTCCTGGGTCGCGGCCAGCACGTCGACGAACGTGAGGCCCTCGCGCAGCACGCCGAACGCCTGTGCCCGCCGCTGCACCGCCTCGGCCCACAGCCGGTGCGGACGAAGCTCGTTCATCTTGTTCTCGTAGCTGCTCGCCCGTACCCCGCCCGTGTCACCGGCAAGGATCACCTCCGCATCCTCGTACTCCTCCTGGGTGACGACGTGCAGCGCGTGCACGGCCGGCACATGGGTGGGATGGATCACCGTCTTGCCGATGAGGCCGTTGGCCTTGTCGAGCACGACCTCCCGGATGAGCCGGTCGAAGTCGGCGGATACCAGCTCGGACCGGATCCGGGCTCCCTGCTCGCTGCCGTGGACCAGGTCGGCCTCCTCGAACGGCGTGACCCTCAGCGCGCTGACGAACAATCGCTCCGGTTGCGCGAAGTACTCCCACACCGGACCTGTGACCACATGGTCACCACCGCGGGCGCAGATGTTCACGATGTCGGCGATGCAGTCCCGGACCACCGCGATGTCGTAAATGGTGAGATCCCGGTCCCGGCGCAGCCCGAAGAGACCGGAGAGGTCCGTCGCCCCCAGCCGCACGGCAAGGACGTTGTCGGTGTACTCGTCCATCAGCCGACGCACACCGCCCAGTTCGTCGACCCGCGTTTCACGAAAGATGACCGCCGGGCTTTCCAGCACCGGCATGGCCCACAGCGGACGGCCCAGCACCTCCGATCCGCGCAGCACCGCGGCGAGACCCGGGCCGCCGTTCTCGATGCCGAACTTCGGCAGCACGAATCCGGCGATGAGGGCGCGCGCCGGGCGGCTCAGGCGGCCCAGCAGCGTCATTATCTGTTCCACGGCACGTACTCGGACGAACAACATCGGCGGGCCGGCTCCGCAGCGCGGGGGATCCGCACCGAGATCGTCCAGGGCGGCCACGACGTTCGACTCCGCGCCGAGCACCTCGTGGTCGGCGATGGCGTCCTCCAGGCAGAGGACCATCGACGTCACACCTGCCGCCACCTGCCGCCGGACGTCCCTGGCCAGGCGTGGCCTGGTGCCGGGGGCGTACAGGGTGGCACCCAGCGCCGTGGCCACCAGCCGCCGGTCGTCGGTCGGGACGATCTCCCGGGGAGCACGGTGGAACAGCGCACCCGCGCTGGCGTCGTCCAGGAAACTGAAATGACGCAAGCGGCTCGCTCCTGTCAGGACGTTCCGGCAGCGGGGGCGGTGCACGACGATCCACGGAATCGGGAACGGCCAGGCCGTATCCCTCACCCAACCCGCAGAGCCGCGCGGGTCGCAGGGCGGTCAGCGCGGGACAGAGGGCCCGTCGCAGACGGTACCCCGCCCCTTCGGGGATCCGGGACGAAACACCGCACGACACCTGGATGCACAACAGTTGTCGACACGCAAACGGGCCGGCGTCCCTGTCGCTGGGGACGCCGACCCGTGCCAGGAACTGGTCGATTACTCTGCGAAGCGGTGTCAGGCCCTTCCGAACAGCCGCTTGTAGGTGGCGGAGGCCTTCGGGTTCTGGCCGCCGTTCTGAATGGTCGAGCAGACGTTCCCGGGCGCGGCGTCGTGGAAGTACGCCTCGTACGCCATCACGTCCTTGTACTCCATGAACGTGTCGTACATCTTCTGGATGTAGAAGGGGTTGTCACCCCCGCCGCCTCGGCTGCAGGAAGCCACACCCCACTCACCCACGCCGACCTTCTTGCCGTGCTGGCGGGCGAAGTCCAGGAGGTAGCACAGACCGTTCGGGTTGTCGCACTGGCGGTTCCACTCGGCCTCGTTCCGGGACGCCGGGTACCAGTCGTAGGAGTCAATACCCACGTAGTCCACGTACTCGTCCCCGGGGTAGGCCGCCCACGGCGATCCACCGTTCGGCACCGGCGAGGCGTGCGCGTTGAACGTCCAGTCGATCTTCACTTCCGGATCAGTCGACCGGATGGCCGTGGAGATCCTGCGGAAACAGTCCCGGAACTGCGTCCCGGCCGCGTCCGAATGCCAGTACATGAACGTCCCGTTGAACTCCCAGCCGATACGCACGATCGAGTCGGCACGGCCGTTGTTCTTCAGGAAGGTGCCGAACTTCTTCCAGTGCTCGTCGTACTCACCGCGGGCGCAGGCCGCGTTGTTGCCCTGGCCCTTCGGGTAGGTCGGCTGGCTGATCACCAGCTTGCCCTGGAAGCCCTTGTACAGGTCCAGCGGCCAGCGCGGCTCGACCATCGCAGACCAGCCCTTGGTCCGCACGGTGAACACGTGCGCGACGTCGTTCGGCCGGCCGCGCCAGTTGCCGAACGACAGGACCTGCGACAGGACGTGCGAGGGGTAGACGCCCGACATCCACGGCAGGCCCGAGTGCGCCCCGCCGGTACCGCCGCCGGAACCGGCGGGGGCCGGCTGCGTGGCCGGGCTGGGCGCAGGCGCCGGGGCCGGAGCGCCGGTGGCCGCCGGCGCGGAAGTGGACGGCGCCGAGGAGGTCGGAGCGGAGACAACCCGGTCCCGGTCCTCCGGGGCCGGGTTCTCCGGGGCATCCTCGGTGAGGGTGGCTTCCGGGGCCGCGGCCTCGGTGGCGACGACGTCGAGCGATCCGCTGGCTTCCAGCGAGCCCTGCCGCGCGGTGACCGTCACCCGGCCGGCGAACCCGGCGGGCACCTGGAAACCGAGGATGAACCGACCGTCCGCGCCGGCACGGGCCGTTGCCGAACCACCGAGATCGGTGGTGGCCGCGGTCACGGTCACATCGCCGTCGGCACTGAAACCACGGCCGCCCACAAGCACGATGTCGCCGTCGAACAGCACGACCGTCAGAGTCGCCCGCCCGGTCGCGGCCGGGCCGGATGTCAGGCCGGCGACGGGAACCTGCTGACCGGCTCCTGGATCGGCAGGGCTCTGCGGGTCACCCGGGCCAGCGCCGCCGGCCGGGGAACGGGACGGGGTCGGCGTCACGCCGGCAGCCACGGCGCCCGCGGGAGACACCAGCTCCAGCGACAGCAGGATGGCGAACGCGGCGGCGAGGCCCAGCCGGGGCCCGCGGCCGACCCGGCGGCCACGCCTGCGCCCGAACTGACCGGACGTGCGCTGGCCGGACATGCGCTGGCCGGACGTGCGGGAGGAAGGACAGACAGCGAAGCGCCGGCGGAGACCAGCGCGGGATAGGCGGTCGACCCGAGGGGTCGGTCGGCCGCCGAGTGTCGAGGCCATGCTCGCGGGCCGCCTTTCGGTTGTGGCGCGGATCATCGGCGGACACACGACCGGCACACGCGGGAGGACTCGTGGTGCCTCCCCGCGGCTCGTCCCCTCCGGGTCGCCACCACCGTGGTGTGACCCAGCGCGCCGCTGCGGTGCCAGAGCCGACGGCGTCCGACGGATTCTCCGGTTCGCCGGCCGGACCTCAGAAGAATCCGACCAAACTGCACACGACTGAACGGACTCATCGTAAGGGACCAACCCGAACGGGGGCAGTACTACCGGGAAATATGCGGAGTGGTAGCGGGAAAATCGGCGATCAACTAGCACCCAGAAGCGGCGCGCTTAAGTAACGGATACACAACGAACCGTGTTGTCCAGGCGATCCAGACCACATCGGCTTCGCTACGGCGAATTTCTTCGCGGTTCTCCGCGAAGCGTCATCGGTCAGGCGGCGGAGGTCTCCGCGCGATTCGGACGGGCCTCAGCGAATGACGAGCTGACTGTCCTCGGGATGATCCACCCACAGGGCGGGCCCGTCCGGCGTCACCACCGGAAGAAGGCGCACCCCCCACGGCAGCTGCGCGCCCTCGAGGGTGACCTCCATGGTCCAGGACCCGGCGTACCCGGCAGGCTGCAGCTCGGTGAGCGGCTGGCCCTCGGCCGGCGTCGAGGGTGGTTCCTCGCCGGGCCGGGCCACCAGCACGAGCCGTGGGGTCGGCCCGGTGGACCGTACCTGGACCCGCAGCGTCCGGCGCCGCCAGCCCGCCTTCGACACCGTGTACGACACCGAGCTCAGCTCGGCCGGGTTCGGCGCCGCGGCCGGCAGGGGCGTCTGATCCGCGCCGGAACCGGCGGCCATCATCAGCGCCGGCTCCGGCCCGTCGGCGTGGCCGACGCCGCCCCTGCCGTTCGGAGCGGCGCCCGGCACTGCCGGCCCGCCGTCCGGGCTCCCCGGTACCGTCGGATTCATCGGAGTCACAGGTGCCATTGCGTGCATGGGTGGAACGCCGTGCCAGAGCGCACCGTACGGCCCGGTGTGCTCGGTGTACTCGGTGTACTCGGTGTGCTCGGTGGCGCCGTTCGGCGTCGCAGCCCCGGGAACCGGCAGCCCCGCGGCGAGCGGTTCCGGAATCGGGACTCCGGCCGTCAGTGGGCCGGGCACCGGCATCCCGGCGGTGGGCGGACCCGCGTTCGCCATCATCCGCCCGGCCGCCAGCTGCCCGGCAGGCGGTGGCCCGGTAACCGGCTGCGAGGCGGGCGGCGGGCCGGCGGGTGCATGCCCGCCAGCCGCCCGGCCGGCCACCGGCAGGCCGGAGATCGGTGGGCCGGTGGGCAGCCAGAAGGCGCCGGTCGTGGGTGCGGCCACGGCGAGATCATCGGACACCCCCGACATCGGCGCGTGCGCCGCAGGCACGGCAGGCACAGCGGGTGCGGCGGGTGCGGCGGGTGCGGCGGGTGCGACAGGCACCGCGGGCACGGCGGGTGCGACAGGCACCGCGGACGTCAGAGGCACCGCGGACGTCAGGGGCACCGCGGACGTCAGGGGCACCGACGTCTCCACCAGCTGGACGGCGGGAGGCATCGGCATCACGTCGATCACCACCGGCTGCGTGCCCGGCGAGAGGGATGGCAGCGGAGAACGGCCGAGGGGGGCCGGAGCGTCTCGCCCGGCGTGATCGGCGGCCCGCGGCGCCGGGGGCGTGACGGGGGCAGGCATCCGGTGACGCACCGATCGCCCGACCACACCGAGATCACCGGTGACCGTCACCGGGGTGTAGATCAGTTCCCGCAGGCCCGAGCTGCCTGGGACCGCCGCGTCCCGCAGCTGGCCGTAGCGGCTGGCGCCGACCAGCCGCAGCGGCGGTACCAGCGCGGCGAGCGGCACCTCCGTCCCCTCCTGTCCCAGCAGGGCGAGCGGCCCGGACGTCGGCTCTCCGGGAAGGCCGGGGCCGACCGCGCCCGGCAGACCCGCCCCCGCCGCGGCGGACCGGCCGGATGTGCCGGATGTGCCGGACACACCGATGCCGGCGCCGGCGAACGTGACCGGGCCGGCCACCGGAACGGGGACCGCGTAGACCCGCACCTCCGCCCCGGCCCGGGCGTTCCAGCGCAACGCGACCTGATCGCCCTCCGAGCCGGTCATCAGATCGGTGACCGGCCGGCGCCGGGAGGGCACGCCGAACTCGGCCTGCGCTCCCACCGTCCGGGCGGCGTTGCCGTCGATGTCGGTGTACTCGACGAACGCCCGGTACTGGTAGCCCACCCCGGGCAGCACGTCCGGGTCGAGGAAGCTGCCGCCGGTGACGCGGGCACGCCGCGACGGGGCGGTCACCTCGGAGTCCGGGTCGACGATCCGCTCGATGGTGACCGTGTCGGCGGGCCCGCCGGGCCGCCAGGTGAGCCGCACCCCGGTCGGCGTCGCCTCGGCGCGCAGGTCCGCGATGTCGCGGACGGCGATGACCGGCCGGGTGGTCACCGGTCGGGACCGCCGGTCGCCGGACAGCGCCGTCACCTCGTGCCGGACCGTCGCCCAGGCCGGCGCACCGGCGTCCGCGAGCTCGGTGGCGCCGGTCGTGCCGAGCGCCCGCCGGTCGGCCCGGGCCGAGCCCGGCTGCTCGGTGATCCGTTCCACCCGGTAGGTGACCGGCCCGGCGGACGGGGACGGCCGCCACCGCAGGACGACCGCGTTGTCGACCACCGCTGCGGTGAGGTCGTCCGGGGGTGCGAGTGGCACCGCGGCGAGCGCGCGCAGCGCGTCCTGGCTGTCGACGGCGGTGGCGAGCACCGCGACGAGGGCGGCTTCCCGCTGGTGCGGGGGCAGCCCGCGAGCGGCCTCGACCCGGCGCCGGATCACCGCCTGCTCCGCGGTCAGCTCGCCGAGGACGTCCGCGGGCGTGCGGCCGTCCGGGCCGGGCACGTCCGCGGCCCGGGCGACCAGCCAGCGGGCGCGTTCGATGGCGGCGTCCGGCCGCAGGGTGGCGCGGTCCTCGAGAAGGGCGCGCCAGCCCGCCTCGGCGGCGCCGAGGGCGGCGCGGACCAGTGATTCCAGTTCCTCCGCGGACTCCCGGGCGCTGTTGCCCCCGGCCGGCCCGGCCGCCGCGAGCGCCGCGCGGGCACGGGCCAGGCCCTCGCGGGCCTCCCGGGGCCGCCCGCCCTCGAGGGCCTGGCGGACCGCGGTCAGCGCGTCGCCGGCGGCCCGGACCTGGCGCAGGCTGTGGCCGCACCGCCGGCAGGTCACGGCGGCCGCCTCGGTGAGCGCCGAGCACGCGGGGCAGGTGGTGTAGAGCCCGGTGTCGCAGTAGCGGCAGGTGGCCGACCCGCCGACCGGCTCGGGACGTCCGCAGCCCGAGCACAGCACGTAGTCGACGGCGCCCCCGGTGCTCACCGCGGCGCCGAGATCGCGCGCGATGCCGAGGATGACCGTCTTCACCTGCTCGGCGCCGAGCCCGCGGCCAGCGGCCAGGGCAGCCCGGACCGCGCCCTCGTAGGCCACCGCGGTCAGCTCGCCGTCGAGCACCACGTGCTCCTCGACGACCGGGCGCAGCTCGTCCGCGACGTCCGCCAGCAGGCCGGCGGTGTACGCCGCGGGGTCGCCCTCGACGAGCCGGGAGCGCACCATCGCCAGCAGGTCCGCCGTCAGAGTCTTCTCCCGGTCGTGCGGTCGCCGGGCGTTGCCCGCGGCCACCGCCTCCCAGGCGGCCCGGATCCGGTCCGGCCCGGTGTCGGGCGGCAGGCCCAGGAAGTCCCACAGCGAGGCGGTGCCGACCTGGTCTCCGCCGCGCAGGACGCGCAGGTCCTCGAGGCGCTGCCGGATCTGGCTGCGAACCTCCGGCGCCAGCGCGGCGACACCGGATCCCTCGCCGTCGGCGATGATGTGCTCGCGGGCGAGACGGGCGTCGAACTCGGCGCCGGTGACACCCGCCGCGGCGGCGAGCCGGCGCAGGCCCGCCACACGGGACTCCGGAATGCCACCAAAACGATCACGCAGCGTGACAAGATAGCCGTCGACCTTGGCGAGCCGCTCCGCATCCCCGCTGCGGCGGGCGTCGAGCACCAGCTGGCGCAGGTGCGCCCGGGTGTCGCCGTCGAGCAGCGGCGCCTCCCACTCGGCCCGGCGGCGGACGAGCTCCGTCGCCAGCGCCGCGTACTTCGCCGAGTTGCGCTCGCGCTGCAGGAAGGCCATCACCCGGGCCAGCCGCGCGGCGACGTCCGAGTCGGTGTCCTCCCGGGCCGGGTCGAGGTCCGCGATCAGGAACGGGTCGGTGGTGTCCACCGGCGTCCGGGCGCGCAGCGGAGCCAGGACCCGTCGCCGGTAGCCGCTGCCGTCGAATGCCGCGCTCACCGCTCCACCCTCGTTCCACCCCCGCCCGCCTGCCGGGCACTCCGCTCCTCCGACGAGGGTACGGATCCCGTCCGGGCCCGCGGCCACCGTGGTGGTCGCCCCGACCCGCCCGGGCTCCCGGCGGCGGTCAGTCCCGCTGTTTGAGCAGGTTGACCTTGGCCGATTCCTCGGTCTTCATGCTCTCGCTGCCGACCCCCGCCTTGACCCGCAGCACCAGCGGCTCGGACGCGCCCACATGGGTCGCCGTCACCTGGATGGTCTGGTCCCGGCCCATCTCGAAGCTGACCTCGACCGGAGTGCCGCGGGGGTGCCCGGCCGGGATGCCGCTGATCGCTCCGGCCACGATCACCTTGTTGTCGTCGATGCGGGTCGACTCGACGCCGGTGCCCTGCTCGAAGACGCGGATGTCGACCTCGGCCTGGTCGTCGGAGATCGTGTAGAACGTTCGCTTCACCTGGATCGGCAGGGCGTCGTTCTGGTGGGCGAGGAAGGCCGCGACGGCCGACCCGCGGTCCTCCGCGAAGATCCCGAACCCGCGGGAAGTGACGTCCGTCACCCGGGTGCGCACCAGGTCGACCACGGAGGAGGTCGTCAGCCCGGCGGCGGACGCGCTCGCGGCCGCGGCCGCCTCCAGGTCGCCGGCGGCGGCGGCGTCGAGCGGCTGGTCCGGGCGCAGCCGCCCGCTCGAGACGAGCTCCGCACGGACCTCGCGCTCCAGCGCCTTCTTCTGACCGTAGACAGCCGCACCCTTGGCGACGGCGAGGTCCGGGTCGGCGAGCCGGCAGTTCAGGCCGAACGTCTCACCGAGCCGGCGGGCGACCGCCGGCAGCTTGCTCATCCCGCCGACGAGGAGGCAGAGGTCGATGGTGTCGACGCCCTTCTCCTTCGCCCGCTGCAGGACCGAGGCGGTGAGGTCCACCGTGCGCTGCAGCAGCGGCGCGGTGATCTCCTCCAGGGTCGCCCGGGTCAGCGTGACGCTGCACCGCTTCCCCCCGTGCACCACCAGGACGTCGACGCTCTCCCGTCCCGACAGCGCGAGCTTGGCGTCCTCGGCGCCGGTGAGCAGTTCCTGCTCGTCGTAGACGTCGTCCAGCGGGTCACCGGCGTCCGGCTGCTCCTGGACGAACTTCTGCGCCAGGTAGCGGACGATCTCGTTGTCCCAGTCGGCGCCGCCGAGCTCGTGGTCGCCGTCGGTGGCCACCACGGTGATGTCGTTCCCGTCGAGCCTGATCACCGTCGTGTCGAACGTGCCACCGCCGAGGTCGTACACCAGCACGGTGGCGGTGGACTGGCCGTCCTGCGCGAACCCGTAGGCGAACGCGGCGGCCGTCGGCTCGTTGATGATGTCGACGACGTTGAGGCCGGCGAGCTCGCCGGCGAGCTTGGTCGCCTTGCGCTCCTCGTCACCGAAGTACGCCGGGACGGTGATCACCACGTCGGTCACCGGCGTGCCGGTCGCCCGCTGGGCGTCCGCGGCGAGGGCCTTGAGGACCAGGCTGGAGACCGAGGCGGCGCTGTACTCGACGTCGTGGGCCACGAACCGCCAGTCCGAGGCACCCATGTGCCGCTTCACCAGCCGCGCGACGTCGTCCGGGCGGATCCGGGCCTGGCGCTTGGCCTGCGTCCCGACCACGAAGGAGCCCGACCCGCCGCTGTCGGCCCCCGCGGCGCTCCCGCTCCCGCCCGCGGCGCCGACTTCGCCCGCGGACGCGCCCGCGGACGCGGCGCTCTCACCGGCGCTGTCGAACAGGACCACAGAGGGTGTCGTGGGCTGAGACTCGATGTTGCGGATCACGTCCGGGCGGCCGTACTCGTCGACCTGGGCGATACACGAGTAGGTGGTGCCCAGGTCAATGCCGAACACCTTGGTGCCTGCCACCGTCTGATCTTCCCTTCCGCTGACGACTGCTGCCACCGACGGCCCGCAGCCGGCGACGCCCCCACACCGCCGGCGGGAACTCATCGCCGGCCTCGCCGCCGGCGTCACTCCCGCCGGCATCTGCCTCATGATGATGACGGGGTCGCCGCAGGCCGTTGTAGCCGGCCGTCCCCCGGACGGCCATCCGGTGGTCATCGGGCGGGTCAGCGCGCCCGGTACACCTCGGTCTCCGCCGGGCGGATGACAGTTGACTCGCCCCGGACGAAGCCGGGCCGGACCGTCCGGGCGACCGTCCCCGCGAGCTCCGGATCGTCCGTGGCGACGCGCCGGACCCCGAGGAACCGGCCCGGGTCGAAGGACTCCCCGACCTCCGGGGTGAACGGACGGACGTCCGCCGCCAGGTCGAGGATCTGGAGCAGCTGCTTGCGCAGGATGCCGGCGACGCTCTGCGAGTCCTCGCCCCCGAGACTGCTCATCTGGTCGTAGAGCCGGACAAGCCCGCGCAGCAGCGGTGCCATCGCCTCGGTCAGCTCGCCCCCGCGCAGGCGGCTGTTCTCCGCGTGCAGGCGGTCGACGAGCTCGGCGTCATGCCGCCGCAGGCGGACGAGTTCGTCCACACTTTCGGCGAGCCTCTCCAGCACGAGCCGGTCGGCCACCGCGGCGGCACCGTCCTCCGCAGCCCGGTCGCCCCGGTCGGCGTCGGTGGCCGGGGCGGGCGTCGCGGCCGCGGAGCCGTCCGGGCCGCGCACCCCCGGCAGCGCCGGGACGATGTCCGCCGCGTCCGGCATCTCGAGCCCGCCGATCGCGGCCCGGGGATCGGACGTCCCCGCGGCAAAGGCGCCGGAGTCGAGGGTGCCGCCCGGGAGGTCGACCGCGCCCGGCAGGCCCGGCAGGCCCGGCCCGGTCAGGTCGTCCACCAGCCCCGGTGCCGGCGGACCGACCGCGGCGCGCTCCTCGGCCCTCCCGGGGACGTCCCCGCCGTCACCCGCAGAGCCCTCGGCGCTGCCGCGTGGGTCACCGATCGGGTCGGCGCGGTGCCGGCCCGAAGGGCCGCCTCCGAGAATCTCGTAGTCGAGCAGATCGAACTCGTCCGTACGGGCGGCGTGGCCGCTGGCATGCTCCTCCTCGAGAGGCGCCTGCACCGTGGGCGGCGGACCGGCGTCGAAGGTCGGCGGGCTGTCACGCCGGAAGAAGTCGATCTTCTGGACGGGCAGCGGGGGGAGGCTCGGAGCGTTGGCCACACCGTCCGTGACAGCTGGCCCGGCCGGGGTGGCCGACGGCCCCGACACCTCGGCGTCGGGGCGGGGCGGGTCCAGGTAGGGGGCCGGATCAGCGTCCGGATCCGGATAGTCGGCGCCGCCGTACTCCGCCCGGCCGTACGCCGGGCGACCGGCGAACCCCGGGTCGGCCGGGTAGCCGCTGTCCGGGTACTCGGCGTCGGCGCTGACCGCGGTGGCGTCGTACTGGTCCGCCGAGCGGAAGCCCTCGGGCAGGTCGGCCCGGCGCCGGCTCTCCGAGCGGTCGAAGCGGGCAGCAGCGTCGTCATAGCCGCGGCTCTCGTAGCCGTCGGCGCGGTCGGGCCCGTCGGAACGGTCGTACCCGGGTGCGCGGTCGCCGCCGTTGGCGGTCTGGTAGCCGCTGCCGTCCTGGTAGCTGTCGGCCGGGTCGTAGTCGGCCGGGTCGTAGTCGGCCGGCGCGCGGTAGTCACCCCGCCCGGCGCGGTCGCCGGCGTAGCCACCTGCGTTCTCGTACCCTCCGGCGTCGCCCTGACTGCCGCCGTCGCCGGAGCCGGTGTACTCCCTGGGGGAGGCGTACTCATCCGGGCGGTAGTCGCCCGCGCCCGCGCGATCGCCCTTGCCGGCGTACCCGTCGGCACCCGCATAGCCGTCGGCACCCGCATAGCCGTCGGTGCCCGCATAGCCGTCGGTGCCCGCATAGCCGTCGGTGGCGACGTAGCCACCGGCCTCGCCGTAGCCGGCGGTCTCCGTCCCGTAGTCACGGTCGCCGGATCCGCCGTCGGTGCCGCCGTAGGCGCGGGTGCCCTCGTAACCGCCGGCGCCCTCGTAACCGCTGCCCCCGGCATAACCGTCTGTCTCACCGTAGCGATCGGCCTCGACGTACCCGCCGGGCGCGGAGCGGTCCTCGGCGAGGCGATCGGCCCGCGGGTCACCACGGCGGTCGCGGGTGCCGGGCAAATCGGGCCGGTCGAACTGGCCGGCCGTCCCGTACCCGCCGGCAGGCCCGGCCGGCAGCCGATAGCCGGAATCCTGGTAGCCGCCACCGCGCGCCTCGGCCGCCGGGTACCCGGCGGCGGGGTACTCCTCGGCCGGCACCCCGTAGGGCGCGTCCGGGTACGCGGCGCGGAAGTCGGCCTCCGGGTCGCCAGCGCCGCGGTCCGGCGGGCCGTACCCCGCACGTTCGTAGCTCTCGGGCGCGAACAGCGACTCCCGGCCGCCGTCACCGCCGCGGCCGTCACCGCCGCCGCGCGATCCGTGGTCACGCGGGCGGCGCGTGACCGGCACCGCGACGACGTAGCCCCGGGGACGTGGATGGCCGCCGGAGCCCGGATCCGTCCCGTCCTCCGTGTCGTACCAGGCGGGACCGCGGCCAGACTGCTCCGCGTCACCGCGGTCAGGTCCGTCCGGCCCGGTGCCCGGCGGCTCGTCCACCTCGGGCACCGGGTCCGGCGCGAACCAACGGTAGTTGGCCTCGTCCTGCTCCGCGCCCTGCGCGGCCGGGTCGGGAACCGCGCCCGAACGGCCCGCGCGGGAGGAACGGCGTGGCTGGAACATGGAGTAACGCCCTTCCCCTGCAGGCGACGGCACTGGATGGATCATCCCGGTGGGTCGGCCCGGCCCGGGTCACGGGAGCGGCCCGAGCCGACACAGATCCGTTCTGTCGTTGCCTGTGCGCCCGGTCCAGAGCACAGCCTGCCCTCTTCGGGCGGTCCGCTCAACTCCGGCCCGGTCCTGACCTTCCGGTCACTTCCGGCCAGCGGACCAGTTCAGCCCCCACCCGTAGGCGGTGTCCAGCTCCCGGTGGCCGCCCACATACCGAACCTCGCGGCTGACGGTGAAGTCGTTGCCGGTGTTCGTGAGCAGGGCGATCGCGCACATCCGCGAACCGCCGGCGCGCTCGTCGAGGCGCACCTCGATCGGCGCGCCCTGGGCCGGGGTCAGGGTCACCACGGCGTTCGCCTGGTCGAACGAGGCGGCGCCCTCGTAGATGAAGGCGAAAACCAGCAGCCGACGGATCTCCGTGATGCGGGACAGGTTGACGTGCAGGTTCTCGCCGCCCGCTGTCGCACCGGTGCGGTCGTCGGCGTCGAGCTGGACGTAGGGCGGGTTGTCGAACGAGCCGAACGCGTTCCCCAGCGCCTGGACAACACCGGAGCGGCCGTCCGCCAGCTCGAACAGGCACGCGAGGTCGAGGTCGGCGCCGCCGCCCGCCGCGCTCAGCACGCGCTTGAGGAAGCCGCTCTTGCCCCCGCCGGAACCCGCGTTGTTCTGGTCCCAGTTGAGATTGACGTGCAGGCGACCGCCGCCGCCCTGCTTGCTCAGCGACACGCTCGGCGCGGTCTTGGTCAGGGTCACCTTGCTCAGCGAAACCGGAGGCCCGGCCGCCGGCGCCGCAGGTCGTTTGTTGTAGTCGATTCCCATGATCCGCTCCTTCGCGGTTTGGCGGGTGTGGCGACAGCTGATAACAGTCAGCGACGGCAGGCGTTGATTATCCCGAACGGTGGCCCCACGGAATCAGGACCCGGGGGAACGGGCCGGCGGGGCATGCGCGGAAGCACCGAACAGTCCGGATTCGTCCGTCAGGTCCGGGTTCCGATGACGGGCGCGTTCTCCTCGCCGTCGCCGGCCGCGGCGGATACGTCCTCCCCGTCCCCGTCCCCGCTGTCGACGGCACTCGTGCCACCGCCTGCCGCCTTGCGCTGCGTCGCGCGGTACCGGATCGACGACAGCAACGCCAGCCCGATGAATCCGACACCGATCAGACCGGTGACGATCTCGTGCACCTCGGTCTCGATGGAGACAGCCAGGATGACGGCCAACGCACCGATCGCGTAGTGCGCCCCGTGCTCGAGATAGATGTACTCGCCCAGCGTTCCACGCCGGACCAGGAACACCGTGACCGACCGGATGTACATCGCGCCGATACCGAGACCGACCGCGATGATAAAGATGTTCTGCGAGATCGCGAAGGCGCCGACGACACCGTCGAACGAGAACGAGGCGTCGATCACCTCCAGGTAGAGGAACAGGAAGAAGGCGGCCCGGCCGGTGGCGAGCACCAGGTCGGGAGTACCACTCCGGCGCTGCGGCGGGTCACCCGCGCCGCTCTCTCCGGCCTCGCCGTTCGCGTCCTCGTCCACTTCGGCGCCGACCCCGCGGGATTCGAAGAACTCGCCCAGCCCGCGTACGCCCAGGTACGTGGCCAGACCGGCGACACCGGCCGTCAGCACCTGCTGGGTGTGATCGCCCGAGAAGCCCTCGGCGACGACCAGCAACGCGACCAGCCCGGTCACGACAGGCAGCACGGCGAGCTGCCCGGCCCGGCGGAAGGGCTCCTCCAGCTGCTTCAGCCACTGGATGTCACGCTCGGGGTCGAACATGAAGTCCAGAAAAATCATGAAGAGGAAGATTCCGCCGAACGCCGCGATCGAGGGATGCGCCTCGTGCAGCCGGGCTGCGTACTCGGCCTCGTCGTTCAACGCGAGATCGAAGACCTCCACCGGGCTCAGGTGCGCGGTCAGCGCCACGATCGCGATGGGGAACACCAGCCGCATGCCGAAGACCGCGATGATGATGCCAACGCTCAGGAAGATCCGCTGCCAGAACTCGCTCATCCGGCGGAGAATCGTCGCGTTGATCACAGCGTTGTCGAACGAGAGGCTGATCTCCAGAACGGCCAGAATCGCGACGATCGCCGCGGCGTCGGCGCCGCCGATCACGCCCGCGGCGGCGATGCCGATCACTGTGATCGCGATCGACCAGCCAAAGATCCGAAGTGTGTGCACTGCTGGGAAACACCTCCCGGACCGGCTCGCGATGCTCCGACAGGCGTTCGCAGCGGGGACCGCGGTCCGTACCGGCCCCACCACTCACACATCACCGCGCTGTCGCCGGACATCGGGTCCGGTTCACCGGACTGTGCCGGCCGTGTGGTCGAGCGCATCGTATTAAGCCGCGGTCCCGGGGGATACGACCGAAATCTGACGGAAGCCGGCTCTGGTCTGCTCCGACCGCCGCGGAGACGGCGAGATCACATCCTGGCACGCACCTGTGTGCCGCGACGGACGCCGACGTGCGGCCCGTGCCGCTGCCGGTGCCACCCCGAGCCGGGCACGCCCCGGGATAGCACCGCACGACAGCACGGCCCGCACGGGCCCCGCGACCGGCGGACAGCTCAGACGTTGACCCCGTAGTCGCGGGCGATGCCGGAGAGACCCGAGGCATAGCCTTGGCCTACCGCGCGGAACTTCCACTCCGCCCCGTGCCGGTAGACCTCGCCGAAGACCATGGCGGTCTCGGTCGAGGCGTCCTCGGTCAGGTCGTAGCGCGCGATCTCGGACTGGTTCGCCGCGTTCACCACCCGGATGAAGGCGTTACGCACCTGGCCGAAGCTCTGCGAGCGGTTGTCCGCGTCGTAGATCGAGACCGGGAAAACGATCTTGTCGACGTCGGCCGGCAGACCCACGAGGCTGACGTTGATCTTCTCGTCGTCGCCCTCGCCCTCGCCGGTCAGGTTGTCGCCCTGGTGCTCGATGGCACCCTCCGGGCTCTTCAGGTTGTTGAAGAAGATGAAGTGCCCGTCCGAGACGACCTTGCCGTCGGCCCGGCACGCGATGGCGCTGGCGTCCAGGTCGAAGTCGTCGCCGGTGGTCGTCCGCACGTCCCAGCCGAGACCGACGACGATGGCGGTGAGACCGGGCGCCTCCTTGGTCAGCGAAACGTTGCCGCCCTTGCTAAGGCTGACTCCCACTGCTCCTCCAGTTTCGATGTTCAGGGTCGATGTTCAGGGTGATGTCCGGTTCGGGGGTTCAGATCATCGGCGGGCCGGGCTGGTGCCGGCCCGCCGCCTGTCAGGCGAGCCGCACACAGGGCTCACCGGACAGGTGCGTCAGGCTCCCCACCTCTCCCGGCCGCCGCCCGGCCGCCCCCGCGGCCAGACCGGACCGGACCGGTCGTACACAGGCCCCGCCACCCGGGCGTACGGGCGGCGGCAGCCTACTGCGTCACACTTCACGCCGAAGGCCCCACGCGGGCCCGGAGTGCCCGCCGCCCACCCACGCCGGCACGCGGAGTGCCCACGGATGTCACACGGGCGGCCCGCCGCGCACCGGTCGGGGCACGGCGAGGCCGAGCGGGCGGCCCCGGGCGACGCGAACACGGCGAACACGGCGAACACGCCCGAGGGCGGCGGCCCCGGCGGCCGTACTGTCCCCTTGCCACAGCCCCGGCCACGCCTCCCGTGCGGTGCATCGCCCGGCCCGGTGCGGTTGCGCTCCGGTGCGCCAGCCGATGAGTGTGGGTGTTCAGCAGTTCCTGTGCGACAGTTCCGTGCCCAGCGAGACGAACGACAGCTCGACGAAGTTCCCTGATCGAGGAGCGTGCCACCACCGAAGGTCCGTCGATGCCCAGAAGGTCTGTCACGCCGCCGACACATCGCCCGACTGCGGAGTGACACCGCCGGCCCGATGGGCACACCGTCAGAAATGGACGCCGGGGCGGATCGCGACGGCCTCGACGCGGCCCGCGCCAGCCGCCCACCAGTCACCCAACAAGATCAACGCAAGCAATATCGACGGCGGAGGGTTAACGACCCCGGCAAGCCGGGAACATCGGTCAGGACCGTAACCATCCGGACAGCACAGCCAGACACACCGTGGAAACAACGCAGACCCATCCGGTGGTTGCATGCAGTTCACGTGGCGGTGTCATCGAACGCCATGTGCAGGGTCGACCATTGAGTCGTGGTTCGTCTGGATAAGGTCCCCATGATGATCGGACGTTCAGTAGGCCGGGTTGTCATCTCCGACGTGCGCCCGGTCGTCTCCTGTGGCCAGTGGCCGTCGCGGGCGGTAGAGGGCGAAACCCTCACCGTCAGCGCGACGGTCTTCCGTGAAGGTCACGACCTGATCGGAGCAAATGTCGTCTTTTCCGGGCCCGACGGTCAGGGTGCTCCGTTCACGCGGATGATCATGACTGGTGCGGGCACGGACCGTTACGAGACCGATCTCGTCATGGGCCGCGAGGGCCTGTGGGGCTTTCGGGTCGAGGCCTGGGCCGACCCCGTCGCCACCTGGCGCCACGGCATCGAGCTCAAGGTCGGTGCCGGCCAGTCCGTCGACGAGCTCGCAGTGGACTTCGAGGACGGTGCCCGGCTGCTCCTCCGTGCGCTGCCCGGTGTCCCGGAGTCGCGGCGGGCCGAGGTCGCCCGGGCGGTGGCGGCCCTGCGCGACGACAGCCGCACCGACCCGCACGAGCGCATCGCCCTGGCCTGCGCGCGGGAACTGGCCGTCCTGCTGGACGCCCACCCGCTGCGTGAGCTGGTCACCCGCTCACCGCTGTACCGCGTCTGGGTCGATCGGAAGCGGGCGCTGTACGGCAGCTGGTACGAGCTCTTCCCCCGCTCGGAGGGGGCCAGCCTGGACCCGCCGCGCTCGGGGACGTTCCTGACTGCCACCGAGCGGCTGCCCGCCGTCGCGGCGATGGGCTTCGACGTGGTCTACCTGCCGCCGATCCACCCGATCGGCGAGGTGAACCGCAAGGGCCCCAACAACACGCTCGTCACCGGCCCCGACGACCCCGGTTCGCCGTGGGCCATCGGGAGTGTGCACGGCGGCCATGACGCCGTGCACCCCGACCTGGGAACACTGGACGATTTCGACCTCTTCGTCGCGCGGGCCCGGTCCCTCGGCATGGAGGTGGCGCTCGACCTGGCGCTGCAGTGCGCTCCGGACCATCCCTGGGCCAAGCACCATCCGGAATGGTTTGTCGTCCGCAGCGACGGCTCCATCGCCTACGCGGAGAATCCGCCAAAGAAGTATCAGGATATTTACCCCCTGAACTTCGACGCGGATCCGATCGGGATTTACCACGAGATCCTGCGCGTGGTCCGCTTCTGGACCGCCCGCGGCGTGCGCATCTTCCGCGTCGACAATCCTCACACCAAGCCGGTCGAGTTCTGGGAGTGGCTCATCGGCCAGGTCAAGTCGACCGAGCCGGACGTCCTGTTCCTCGCGGAGGCGTTCACCCGGCCCGCGATGATGCACAGCCTCGCCAAGGTCGGCTTCACCCAGTCGTACACCTACTTCACCTGGCGCAACGAACGCCCGGAGCTGGAGGAGTACGCGCGGGAGCTGGTCGACTCGGCCCACTACATGCGGCCGAACTTCTTCGTCAACACGCCGGACATCCTGCCGGAGTACCTCCAGCGCGGCGGGCCCGCCGCGTTCCGGATCCGCGCCGTGCTCGCGGCCATGCTCTCCCCCACCTGGGGGGTGTACGCGGGGTACGAGCTGTACGAGAACGACCCGGTGCGGGCCGGCAGCGAGGAGTACCTCGACTCGGAGAAGTACCAGTACCGGCCGCGGGACTGGGCCGGCGCCGAGCGGGCCGGCCGCTCGCTCGCGCCGTACCTCACCCGGCTGAACCAGATCCGGCGCGCTCACCCGGCCCTGCACTGGCTCCACAACCTGCGGATCCACCAGTCGGACGCGCCCGAGATCATGGTGTTCTCGAAGCGGCTCACCGCCGCGGCGTCGGCCGCGGCCAACGCCGCGGATCCGACGCTCGCCCCGGCCGTGACGGCCGCGGCGGGCCTGGCCACCACCACCACCACGCCCGCCTCCGACCGCCTCGGCCCCGGCGACGACCTGGTGATCGTCGTCGTCAGTCTTGACCCGCATACGGCCCGGGAGACCACGGTGCGACTGGACATGCCCTCCCTCGGCCTCGACTGGGGCGACGCCTTCGAGGCGCACGACGAGATCACGGGCGCCACCTACCGGTGGGGCCGGGACAACTACGTCCGCCTGGAGCCGAGCGAGCCCGCCCACGTGCTGACCGTGCGACGCTTGCCGTGAGCGCCGCGGAGCCCTTCACCGAGGAGGCCCTGCGCCTGCCGTCGGTTCCCGCCGCGGCGAGAACCGACGGGGCCGACCCGGGCCCGCCGGTCACCCCGCACGACCCGCAGTGGTTCAAGCGGGCGGTGTTCTACGAGGTCCTGGTACGAGGCTTCGCCGACTCCAACGGCGACGGCACAGGCGACCTGCGCGGGCTGGTCAGCAAACTGGACTACCTGGAGTGGCTCGGCGTCGACTGCATGTGGCTGCTGCCGATCTACTCCTCGCCGCTGCGCGACGGCGGCTACGACATCGCCGACTACTTCCAGATCCTGCCGGAGTTCGGCGACCTGGGTGACTTCGTGAACCTCGTCGACGAGGCGCACAAGCGCGGCATCCGGATCATCGCCGATCTGGTGATGAACCACACCTCGGACGAACACCCCTGGTTCCAGGCCTCCCGCTCGGACCCGGACGGACCCTACGGGGACTTCTACGTCTGGTCCGACACCGACGAGAAGTACCCGGACGCCCGGATCATCTTCGTCGACACGGAGAAGTCGAACTGGACCTGGGACCCGGTGCGCGGCCAGTACTACTGGCACCGCTTCTTCTCCCACCAGCCCGACCTCAACTATGACAACCCGGACGTCCAGGAGGCGATGCTGGAGGTCCTGCGCTTCTGGCTCGACCTCGGCCTCGACGGCTTCCGGCTGGACGCCGTGCCCTACCTGTACGTGCGCGAGGGCACGAACGGGGAGAACCTGCCGGAGACCCACGAGTACCTGCGCCGGGTCCGCAAGGAGATCGACGCCAAGTACGCCGACCGGGTCATGCTGGCCGAGGCGAACCAGTGGCCGTCGGACGTCGTGCAGTACTTCGGCAACGACGACGAGTGCCACATGGCGTTCCACTTCCCGCTGATGCCGCGCATCTTCATGGCGGTGCGCCGGGAGTCGCGCTACCCGATCTCGGAGATCCTGGCGCAGACCCCGGAGATCCCCCCGAACTGCCAGTGGGGAATCTTCCTGCGCAACCACGACGAGCTGACCCTGGAGATGGTCACCGACGAGGAGCGGGACTACATGTACGCCGAGTACGCGAAGGACCCGCGTATGAAGGCGAACATCGGGATCCGCCGCCGGCTCGCCCCGCTGCTGGACAACAGCCGCGACCAGATGGAGCTGTTCACCGCCCTGCTGCTCTCGCTCCCCGGCAGCCCGGTGCTGTACTACGGCGACGAGATCGGCATGGGCGACAACATCTACCTCGGCGACCGGGATGGTGTGCGCACCCCGATGCAGTGGTCCCCGGACCGCAACGCCGGGTTCTCGACCACCGACCCGGCCCGGCTGTACCTGCCGGTGATCATGGATCCGGTGTACGGCTACCAGGCGCTGAACGTCGAGGCCGAGCAGCGCATGTCGACCTCGTTCCTGTCCTGGACGAAGCGGATGATCGAGGTCCGCAAGCGGCACCCCGTGTTCGGGCTGGGCACCTACGAGGAGCTCGGAGCATCGAACCCGTCGGTGTTCGCCTTCGTCCGCGAGTTCGGTGACGACCGGGTGCTGTGCGTCGCGAACCTCTCCCGGTTCGCGCAGCCCGTCGAACTCGATCTGCGGCGGTTCACCGGGCTGGTGCCCGTCGAGCTGCTCGGCCGGGTCCATTTTCCGCCGGTCGGCGAGCTGCCGTATCTGCTGACTTTGCCCGGGCACGGCCATTACTGGTTCGCACTGACCAGTTCGGGGGAGTTCACGACTTAGGCGGTCGGCGGCCACACCTTGATCTTCGTGTGGGCCGCCGTCACGATGAGGTCTGCCGGCCCACACGCTCACGCACGGATCGCGCGGCACATCGGTCCCGCCCGAGCGGTGGCCGGAAGGCCGCGCCGACGACGACGCGGCAGCGGCAGCGACGCGCAGGGAGGTCGAGCATGACGGACCACTCCGAGCTCACGGCCCTGCTCTCGGACTGGCTGCCCCGGCAGCGATGGTTCGCGGGCAAGGGCCGGGCCGGCGGGCGGCTGCGCGTCGAACAGGACATCCGGCTCACACTGGACTCGCAGGCGAAGGCCGTGCTGCGCCTGCTCGTGATCCAGGTCAGCTACGACGACGGCGGGCCCGGCGACTACTACCAGGTCCCGGTGGTGATCCGGGGCGACTCCCCGTTCGGCCACGAAGGCTTCCTGATCGGCGAGTCGGCGGGCGGCATGGTCTACGACGGCCTGCGCGACGCCGACGGCAACGCCGCCCTGCTGACCTACCTGCGGCGCGGCGCGAGCCGCGAGGGCCTGACCGCGACCGCGGTGGAGACCCTGGAGGACCTCACCGCCCGCCCGGTCGGCGCGGAGCAGTCGAACACCTCGGTCGTGTACGGCGAGGCCTACATCCTGAAGGTGTTCCGCCGGCTGTGGCCCGGGATGAACCCGGACCTGGAGATCACCCAGGTGCTGGCTCGGGCTGGCAGCGGTCACGTGGCGCGCCCGGTCGCCTGGCTGAGCGGGCAGCTCTCCGGCATCCCGACCACCTTCGCCTTCATGCAGGACTACCTGCGCACCGGTGCCGAGGGCTGGCTGTTGGCCCTGGCCAGCGTGCGCGATCTGTACGCCGAGGGCGATCTGCACGCCGACGAGGTCGGCGGTGACTTCGCCGCCGAGGCCGAGCGCCTCGGCGCCGCCACCGCCCAGGTCCACCGCGACCTGGCGGGCGCACTGCCGACCCGACCGGCCGACGCCGCCACCCTCGGCGCGGTCGCCGACTACCTGCACCAGCGGCTCGACGGCGCACTGGCCGCGGTGACCGAGCTGGCGCCGTTCGAGACGGCGCTGCGGACCGCCTACGACGCCGTCCGCGGCATCGAGCATCCGGCGCCGTTCCAGCGCATCCACGGCGACCTGCACCTCGGGCAGGTGCTGCGGGTCGAGTCCGGGTGGGTGCTGTTCGACTTCGAGGGCGAGCCGGCCCGGCCGGTACCCGAGCGCACCGTGCTCGAGTCCCCGCTGCGGGACGTCGCCGGCATGCTCCGGTCGTTCGACTACGCCGCCCAGTCGATGTTGCTCGAGCGCCAGGACGAGCCGGCACTGGCCTACCGCGCGCTGGAGTGGGCCGACCGCAACCGGGACGCGTTCTGCCGCGGCTACGGCGCCCGCTCCGGCACCGACCCGCGCGACGAGGGTGCCCTGCTGAGCGCCTTCGAGCTGGACAAGGCCGTGTACGAGGTGCTGTACGAGGCACGCCACCGGCCCGGCTGGATCGGCATCCCGCTGCGTTCGGTGGCGCGGCTCACCGGCGACCCTGAACAGCAACGCGCCAAGCCGGCTCTGCGGGCGTCGGATGAGGGCGCGCTGTAGCCCGTCGG
This sequence comes from Parafrankia elaeagni, assembly GCF_000374165.1. GTDB lineage: Bacteria > Actinomycetota > Actinomycetes > Frankiales > Frankiaceae > Parafrankia > Parafrankia elaeagni. The sequence goes on along the minus strand of NZ_KB893741.1, from coordinate 11,578 downwards.
GCGGGGTGTCGCGGCGGCGGGCACGGTGGTGACCGCGGCGGCGCCCGCGGCGCCCGGGCGGGAGGGGTCATCGATGACGAGGCCCTGACGACGAGAGAGGGACAGGTGGCCGTAGTGGACGATCCCCGCGACATCGGGCGGGCCGGGTCCGTGAACGGGCTCCCGGACGCGGTGCGCCTGACGAGATTCGCCGACACCGCGGTCGCGGACCGGCCCGGCCCGGCCGACTCCGCCGACCCGGCCCACCGGGCCGACCCCGCCGGCACGCGCGCGCCGGCCGCCGCGGCGTCACCGGCCGGCGCGCCCTCGGCCGACCTGCCGCGGGAGGAGCTGGACCGCCTTGTCGGCGGCGCGCACCACAACCCGCACGGCATCCTCGGGCCGCACCCCGGCGGAGCGTGGACGGTGCTGCGCGCGCTGCGCCCCGACGCGACGTCCGTCGACGTGCTCGTGGACGGCGAGCGTCACCCCATGGCCCGGCTGCACAGTGGCGGGATCTTCGGCGTCGCGCTGCCCAGCCGCACCTCCGACGGCGGCGTCCCCGACTACCGGTTCGAGGTGACCTACCCGGACTCCACCCACCTCGTCGACGATCCGTACCGCCACGCGCCGACCCTCGGCGAGGTCGACCTGCACCTGATCGGCGAGGGCCGGCACGAGCAGCTCTGGACGGTCCTCGGCGCGCAGGTGCGCCGTCTGCGCGCGCCCGGGAGCGACGTCGAGGTGGCCGGGGTCAGCTTCGCCGTCTGGGCGCCGAACGCCCGGGGCGTGCGCGTGATCGGCGACTTCGACTTCTGGGACGGCCGCGCGCTGCCGATGCGGGTGCTGGGGATGTCCGGCGTCTGGGAGCTGTTCGTGCCCGGCGTCGGCGTGGGCACCCGTTACAAGTACGAGATCCTCGGCGCCGACAGCGTCTGGCGGCAGAAGGCCGACCCGATGGCCTTCGCCACCGAACGCCCACCGGCCACCGCCAGCGTGGTGCACGAGTCGGACCACACCTGGCAGGACGCGGCCTGGCTGCAGCGCCGGGCGAGCACCGCCTGGCACGCCTCGCCGGTCAGCGTCTACGAGGTCCACCTCGGCTCGTGGCGGCGCGGCCTGAGCTACCGGGAACTCGCCGAGCAGCTCGTCGAGTACCTCGTGGAGAACGGCTTCACCCACGTCGAGTTCCTCCCGGTCGCCGAGCATCCGTTCGGCGGCTCCTGGGGCTACCAGGTCACCTCCTACTACGCTCCGACGTCCCGCTTCGGGAGTCCGGACGATCTGCGCTTCCTCATCGACGCCCTGCATCTCGCGGGCATCGGCGTGATCGTCGACTGGGTGCCCGCCCACTTCCCGCGGGACGCCTTCGCACTCGCCCGCTTCGACGGCACCCCGCTCTACGAGCACCCCGACCCCCGCCGCGGCGAGCAGCCCGACTGGGGCACCTACGTGTTCGACTTCGGCCGGCGCGAGGTGCGCAACTTCCTGGTCGCCAACGCGCTGTACTGGCTGGAGGAGTTCCACGTCGACGCGCTGCGGGTCGACGCGGTCGCCTCGATGCTCTACCTGGACTACTCCCGCCCCTCCGGCGAGTGGACGCCGAACCGGCACGGCGGCCGGGAGAACCTGGAGGCCGTCGAGTTCCTGCAGGAGGTCAACGCCACCGTCTACCGGGTGGTGCCCGGCGCCATGATGATCGCCGAGGAGTCCACGGCCTGGCCGGGGGTGACCCGCCCGACCCATCTCGGCGGCCTCGGCTTCGGGTTCAAGTGGAACATGGGCTGGATGCACGACACCCTCGACTACACGTCCCGGGCGCCGGTCTTCCGCACCTACCACCACCACCAGATGACGTTCTCGATGATGTACGCCTACTCCGAGAACTTCATTCTGCCGTTCAGCCACGACGAGGTCGTGCACGGCAAGGGCTCGCTGCTGCGCCGGATGCCGGGCGACCGGCGGGCGCAGCTGGCGAACCTGCGGTGCCTGTACGGCTACATGTGGGCCCACCCGGGCAAGCAGCTGCTGTTCATGGGCTGCGAGTTCGGCCAGGACAACGAGTGGAACGAGGGCACCACCCTCGACTGGCACCTGCTGGACGACCCGGGGCACGCCGGGATCGCCCGTCTCGTCCAGGACCTCAACCACACCTACCAGGCGAATCCGACGCTGTGGGAACGTGACACCGACCCCAGCGGCTTCTCCTGGATCGACGCGAACGACGCGGAGAGCAACGTCTTCGCGTTCGCCCGCTGGTCGGGACACGGCAACCAGGTGCTGGCCTGCGTGACGAACTTCGCCGGCGTGGGCCACGTCGACTACCGGCTCGGCTTCCCGTTCGCGGGCCGCTGGCGGGAGGTGCTCAACACCGACGCCACCGAGTACGGCGGCGGCGGCATGGGCAACTTCGGTGCGGTGACCGCGGTGCCGGAACCGTCGCACGGCCTGCCGGCCTCGGCGACGCTGGCGCTGCCGCCGCTCGGCACGCTCTGGTTCCGTTACGAGCCGGAGGAGCCGTCGGCGCCTCCCACCACCGTCTCAGGCGACTGACAGACCACGCCGGTCAGATCGGCACCCCCGGCCCTGCCCCCTGCCCGCCAGTCGTGACGGCTGACGGGCGGGGGCAGGGCCGGGGGCGTTTCGCGTGACTGCCGGTCACGCGGGGAAAGACCGCCGGCCCGGCGGCTCGGAACGCGGTGGCTCAGAACAGAACCCGGTGGCTCAGAACAGGGCCGCGGCGAGCGCCCGCCGAGCCGGGGCGACCGCGGGCTCGTCGTCGCCCAGCGCCTGGAAGAGCCCGACCAGGTGGGCGCGCACCTTCTCCCGGTCGTCCCCGGAGGTGCGGCGGACCAGCTCCACCAGCCGGCCGAAGGCCGTGGCCGGGTCGCCCTGGGCAACCGTCAGGTCGGCCACCGCCAGCCCGGCCTCCACGTCGAACGGATCCGCGGCCAGCCGCTCCCGCAGCCAGGCCGTGTCGTAACCACCGACCCGGCGCAGCAGCTCGACCCGGGCCAGCCCGATGGTCGCCTCGGGATCGGCGGGTGACTCGGCCAGCTGAGCCCGGAAGGCCTCGGCCGCCGCGTCCAGGTCGCCCTGGGCCATCGCATCCTGGGCGGCGGCGAGGTGCGGCGGCGGCTCCGCTCCCGCCGCCGCGCCACCGAGCTCGCCGACCGCGCTGAGCAGCTGGTCGAGCCAGCCGCGGACCTCGCGCTCAGGCACCGCGCCGGTGAACTCGCCGACGATCCGGCCGCCGACGACGGCCTTGACCGCCGGGATGCCCTGCACCTGGGCGGCCTGCGCGAGACCGGGATTGGCGTCCACGTCGATCTTGGCGAGGATCCACCGGCCGCCGTCGGCCACCGCGAGACGCTCCAGCACCGGGCTGAGCTGCTTACACGGCCCGCACCACTCCGCCCAGAAGTCGAGGACGACCGGCACCTCCATGGACCGGTCCACCACCTCGGTGGTGAACGTCGCCTCCGTCACATCGATGACGACGGGACCGGTGGCGACGGGACCGGTGGCGACGCCCGGCTGGCCGCCGGAGCCGCCCGGCCCGCCCGCCGGGGGGGCGCCGGGACGCCCCGCCGGTGGCGGCGGTGCGGCGGGCTTGGGATCGAGGGGCACGGCGCCGGCCAGCCGCAGACCGCCGAGTGACTCGGGCATTCGGCCCGGCCCGCCCCTGCGCGGCGAGCCGGGGGGGACAGGTGACCTCCGCTGCATGGTTCCATCGTTACACCCGGCGGATGAACCTCGGGCGCCACCGGTCGACTTTTTCCCGCGTGGCCCTCACGCGGCCGAGTGCACGGGCGCTCCGCCGGGTGACCAGCCGCCCGGCAGGAACCCCCGCCGTACCCCCGGCTTACCCCGACAGGACGGGCCAGGCGCGGGCCGGGTGGGCCCCGGCCGACCGGTCAACCGCCCGTCCAGGCGCCCTTTCAGCCGCCCGAAAGGTGCCGTTCGATGCTGGCCACCTTGTCGTGCAGCGCGTCGGTGACGCCGGGCCGGATGTCGGCCTTCAGCACCAGGCTGACCCGCCCGCCGCCGGCCGCGGCGGCCTCGGCCGCCCGCCGCACGACGTCCATGACCTCGGCCCATTCGCCCTCGACCAGCGTGAACATCGCGTTGGTCTCGTTGGGGAGGCCCGAGTCGCGCACGATCCGGACGGCCTCGGCGACAGCGGCCGCGACACCCTCGCCGGCCCCGATGGGAGTGACGCTGAAGGCAACAAGCATGCGACAGGCGTACCACGCGGGACGGCTCCGCCGGTGCGGTCCCGCTGTGGCCCGACCGGGTGGCGCTCTCCCACCTGGGGCACCACCTGCGCGACGATGATGTCACCAGATGTAAACGGGACGCGTGAATCAACCCGTCCGAGCCAAACCCGGGACAACGTCCGCAGACGGTACGCCCTACCATGACCCGCCGTGGGGTGGATGCAGTTTTATGACGAGACAGACGAGGTCTAGGTGGGGCTGACTACCCTCCTCGAGACGCTGACGGACCTGGTGGTGATCGTCGGTTCGGACGGGCGTGTCCGGGAGCTGAGCGCCGGTGCGCGCGCCTTCCTGGGAGAGCGCGTCGGTGCGGCACCGCATCTGCACGAGCTCTCCGACGTGGTCGAGCCCACCTGCCGGACGGAGCTCGCCAGCCCGGTGTCCCAGGCGCTGACGCGCGGCGGGGTGTGGCGGGGCACCGTCTGGCTGGTGGACGGTGCCGGCATCGTGGCGCCGTACGCGGTGACGGCCAGGCTGGACCCGGCCGGCGGCATCGTCATCGTCGCCCGCGACACCGTCGACGCCCGCGCGCGCGGCGCCGCCGAGGCCGAGTCGCGGTCGAAGGACGAGTTCGTCGCCCGGCTCGGCCACGAGCTGCGCACGCCGCTCAACGCCATGCTCGGCTTCGCCCAGCTCATGGAGCTCGAGGAGCTGACGCCCGACCTGCACGAGGACGTCGAGCGCATCATCACCGGCGGCCGGCACATGCAGGCCCTCATCGACGACGTCCTGGACCTGGCCCGGCTGCGCGCCGGGCGGGGTGACATCAACAAGGGCCCGGTGAACGTCCTGGACATCGTCCAGGGCGTGGTGGAGCTGGTCGAGCCGCTGGCCCAGCGGCGCGGCATCCGGCGGATCATCCATCCCGCCCGGCCGCTGATCGCGGACGCGGACCGCCGCCGGCTGTGGCAGGTGCTGCTCAATCTGATCGGCAACGCGCTGAAGTACGGCCGGGAGGGCGGGAACGTCCGGGTCGGCATCGTCCCGGTGACGGGCTCACGCCTGCGCATCGAGGTGGAGGACGACGGGGTCGGGCTGTCGCCGGCCTCGCTGTCCCGGCTGTTCCGCCCGTTCGAGCGCCTCGGGGCGGAGGAGACCGGGGTCGAGGGCAGCGGCCTCGGCCTGGCCCTCTCGCACGCGCTGGTGACGGCGATGGGCGGCGTGCTGACCGTGGCCAGCCGGCCCGGGGTGGGCAGCGTGTTCGCGGTGGTCCTCGACGCGGTGGACATCCGTTACGACCACAGTGAGAGTGAGGACGACGCGGGCGAACCCGCCGGCGAGGGGCAGCTCGAGCCGGGTGGCCTGCGGGTGGTCCACGTCAGCGGTGATCCGGGGCTGCGCGAGCTGGTGACCGACACCCTGGCGAGCGCGCTGGGGGCGGACACGATCAGCGTGCCGCGCGGGGCGCTGGCGGTCGAGGCCATCCGGCGGGCCCGCCCGTCGCTGGTGCTGCTCGACCGGGACATGCCGGACGTCGCCGCGGTCGACCTGCTCCCCCGCCTCGCCGCGGACCCGGTGGCCGGCATGGTGCCGGCGTTCGTCCTGACCTCGGATGCCGACCCGGACGAGTGGACCCGCCTACGCCGCGCGGGCGCCGCCCACGTGCTCGGCATGCCCCTGGACGTCACGACGCTGGTCGCCGCCACCTCCCAGCTCACCGCCTCCTGAGCCGGACGGCCGCTCGAACGGGGGCGCGCCCCGCGGCTGGTCCTGCTTGCGCCCTGAAAGGGGCTGTGGGGCCCGCTGAGGGGCGGCGGTCAGCTGTCGACGGTCCTGGACCGGGGCAGCTCGCTCAGCAGCGTGTCGGCGGCTGTGTAGGGATCGAGCCGGCCCTCGGCCACCGCCTCGGCCAGGCGGGCCAGGTGTCCGCCGTCGTCGAGGGCCCCGAGGCGGGCGCGTAGCCCGGCCAGGGCGATCTGGGAGATCTCCTCGCCGGCCCGCCGCAGCCGGCGGCGGGCCAGCTCTCCGCTCTCCTCCAGCCAGGCGTGGTGGCGACCGATCGCCGCCACCAGCTCGGGCAGGCCCTGCCCGGTGACCGCCTCCAGCCGCAGCACCTCGGGCCGCCAGCCGTCCCGGGCGCCGGGCGCGGTGTCCGCGCGGGAGTCCGACCCGGACATCCGGACGGCAGCCGCGAGATCGCGGCAGGTGTGGTCGGCCCCCGGCCGGTCCGCCTTGTTGACGACCAGCAGGTCGGCGATCTCCATGATCCCGGCCTTGGCCGCCTGGATGCCGTCACCCATTCCCGGCGCGATCAGCACCAGCGTGGTGTCGGCGAGCGAGGCGATGTCCACCTCCGCCTGGCCGACCCCGACGGTCTCGACCAGCACGATGTCGAAGCCGGCGGCGTCGAGCACGCGCAGCGCCTGCGGCGTGGCCCAGGACAGCCCCCCGAGGCTGCCCCGGGTCGCCAGCGACCGGACGAAGACGCCGGGATCGGTGGCGTGCTCGACCATCCGCACCCGGTCGCCGAGCAGCGCCCCGCCGGTGAACGGCGAGCTGGGGTCGATCGCGAGCACCCCGACCCGCAGGCCCTGCGCCCGGTACGCGCCGACCAGGGCGGACGTCGACGTCGACTTGCCCACTCCGGGCGCGCCGGTCAGCCCGACGACCCGGGCACGGCCTGTGTGCGGGGCGAGCAGAGCGCCGACCTCCCGAAGAGCGGCGGACTCGTGCTCGACGAGCGAGATCAGCCGGGCCACCGCGCGGCGGTCACCCGCCAGCGCGGCGGCGGTGAGCTCCGCCGGGCCGGGGCGGGCGGGCCACCGGCGAGAATCGCCCTCCCGCACCGCTGGCCTCACCCCGGCGGAGCCGGTGCTCACGCCGGGACGCGCAGCACCAGGGCGTCGCCCTGGCCGCCACCGCCGCACAGCGCGGCCGCGCCGACACCGCCGCCGCGGCGCGCCAGCTCCAGCACCAGGGCCAGGGCGATGCGGGCCCCGGACATGCCGACCGGGTGCCCCACCGCGATCGCGCCGCCGTTGACGTTGGTGATGTCGGGGCTGATCCCCAGCTCGCGGATCGACTGGATGCCGACCGCGGCGAACGCCTCGTTGATCTCGACGAGGTCGAGGTCTGCCGGGGTGAGCTTCTCCTTGGCCAGGGCGGCCTTGATCGCCTCGGCCGGCTGCGACTGCAGGGAGTTGTCCGGGCCGGCGACGTAGCCGGCGTGACCGATCTCGGCCAGGATCGGCAGGCCCAGCTCCTCGGCCTTGGCCCGGCTCATGACGATCACCGCGGCGGCACCGTCGGAGATCTGGGAGGCGTTGCCGGCGGTGATCGTCCCGCCGTCCCGGAAGGCGGCGCGCAGCTTCGCCAGGCCCTCCGCGGTGGTGTCGCCGCGGACGCCCTCGTCGGCGCTGACGATGATCGGCTTACCGCGGCGCTGCGGCACCTCGACCGGCACGATCTCGTTCTCGAACAGCCCGTTCTTCGCCGCGGCGGCGGCCCGCTGGTGCGACAGGGCGCTGAACTCGTCCTGCTCGGCGCGCGTGATGCCGTAGCGGGCGTTGTACTCGTCGGTGACGGTGCCCATCGAGACCTGGTCGAACCCGCAGGTCAGCGCGTCGGCCGCGATGGAGTCGGTGACGGTGGTGTCGCCGTACTTCACGCCCGGGCGCAGTGCCGGGATGAGGTGCGGCGCGCGGGTCATCGACTCCATGCCGCCGGCGACGACGATGTCGAACTCACCCTGGTTGATGTAGGCGTCGGCGAGCGCGATGGCGTTCAGGCCGGACAGGCAGACCTTGTTGAGCGTCATGGCCGGCACGGTCAGCGGCACGCCGGCCTTCGCGGCGGCATGCCGGGCGGATGCCTGACCGGTACCGGCCTGGATCACCTGACCCATGATCACGTACTGGACCGCCTCGGGGGACAGCCCGGCCCGCTTCAGCGCGCCCGCGATGGCGATGCCGCCGAGCTCGACCGCGGTGAAGCCCTTGAGGGCGCCGGAGAGCTTGCCGACGGGGGTGCGGGCACCGGCCACGATGACAGAACCAGGCATGGACGCCTCCTCGGGATCACGGGTACCGGTTCACGCGGTACCGGCCCGCCACGGTTTCCCCGTGGTGCGCAGACCCTGTCGGGCTCGCACCGCGGCCTGCCGGGTGGGGGGTAAACAGAAATCTCTCCCAGCCACAATAACGTGATCTTGGTTCCCGCGCCGGGGTCGCAGACCGTCAGAAGGGGGCCTGGCGGCACCGATGTGACGAACATCCCCCCACGGAGCCCGGACCGGCTCCGCGGGATCAGGAGAAGGTGCCGCAGGCCGCGATGAACGGGGAGTTGGCACTCGTGACGGTCAGCTGGCCGGGAACCGGCGCTCCGGTGGGGACCACCCCGTCCGGCGTGATCTGGACGGCCGTCGTGACGATCTGGAACTCGGCGCCGTCCGACGACGTACCCGCGATGATCCGCAGCCCGTTCTCGTCGCAGCGGAAACCGGAGCCGGAGGTGCCCGTCGACCCGGCCGCGAGGCGCAGGCCGGGCGCGAGCGTGGCCTGCGCGAGGTCGCCCCGGGCGGCGTAGCGCAGCAGGGTGTAGTCGGCGACGCCGTCACGGCTCGCCGTGCGGACCAGGATGTCGGCGAACCCGTCGACGTTGGCGTCCACGACCGCGTAGGAGGCGGGGAGCTGCAGACCGGCCAGGTCGACGGAGTCGGAGCCCCCGCGGGAGAACACCACCTCCACCTTGGTGCCATTGATCCGGACCTGGTCCGGGGCGCCGTCGCCGTCCAGGTCGTTCACACCGGCGGGGCGGTTGACCGGGCTCGGCAGGTCCAGCGAGCCGGAGCCACCCGGCCCGGTCGTCGCGCTCGCGCTCGGAGTGGACGTCCCGGGGGTGGCCGGGGTGCTCGGCGTGGTCGTGGCCGGGGGGGCTGTCGTGGTCCGGGGCGTGGTGCCGCCCGAGCCCTGGCCGCCGCTGCCCGTGCCACCGCGGTCCGGTGACGAGGAGGCCACCGGCCGACTCGACTCCGGGATCACGGAGGCCACCAGCGGCGGCGCCGCCGGCTCGACCGTCTGCTCCGAGGAGGACGACTGCGGCCGGATCGCCATGAAGGCCAGGACGATCAGCGCCGCCATCGCGACCCCGCCGGTAGCCGCCAGCGGCACCCGCCACCAGGCACGATGCTCCACTCCGGCCCGGATGCGGTGCAGCGCGTCCGGGGACGCGCGCACAGGCTCCACCGCCGCCCGCAGAAGCCGGGTCAGCTCCTCCGGTTCGAGCCCGCCATTCACCGCAGGCCCTCCAGCTTGCCGCTCAGGGCCGTCAGCCCACGCGAGGTGTAGGCCTTGACCGACCCGACACTGCATCCCATGACCGCGGCGGCATCGGCCTCCGACATGTCCGCGTAGTAGCGGAGCACGACCGCCTCTCGTTGACGTCTGGGCAGCTCGCGCAGCGCCTGCACCACCGCGGCCCGCTCGACCAGAGAGTAGGCCCCCTCCTCCGCGCTCGCGGCGTCGGGCATCGGCTTGGGAGCGTGCTTCAGAGCAACCAGTCGACGACGGAGGGTCGATCGTGCGAGATTGACCACCGTCTGACGGAGGTAGGCGAGGGCCTTGTCCCGGTCCTGGAGCCGACCCCAGGCTCCGTGCACCCGGATGTAGGCGTCCTGCACGACCTCCTCACACAGACCGACGTCATCCAGCAGCAGCGCGGCGAGACGGACGAGGGATCGGTAGTGCTCGGAGTACAGGGCCGTCAGAGCGGCGTCGGCGTCGCGCGCGACTGCGCTACGGGCGGCGTCGCTCCGCGCAGGCACGGGTCGCCACCCTTCCACGACTGTCATGGGCGCGGTCACAACAGGTCTGACGCGCGCCGAGGCTCCAAGGTTGTCCCAGAAGTTCTATCGCGTCGCGCGGCACGCCGACACCCCTCAGTTCAGCCGGCCCGCCGACCTGCGGGTCCGCAGAGCCGGCCGGCGGCGGACCGTCGCTCGTCCCCCGATCACAGCCGGAGGTAGCTCGAAGATGAAGCAGCTGGTTGATGCGATCATGGCCGGTTCGCCGCGGTCGGCGCAGCGGCGGGCGGAGTTCGCCGCGTTGCCGGTTCCGGAGTCGTACCGGGGTGTGGTGGTGCGGCGTGACGAGGTGGGGATGTTCGAGGGGCGGGTGTCGCGGGACAAGGATCCGCGGGAGTCGTTGCATGTGGACGAGGTGGCGACGCCGGAGCTGGGGCCGGGTGAGGCGTTGGTGGCGGTGATGGCGTCGTCGGTGAACTACAACACGGTGTGGACGTCGATTTTCGAGCCGTTGTCGACGTTCGGGTTCCTGGAGCGGTATGGGCGGACGTCGCCGTTGGCTGCGCGGCATGATCTGCCGTATCACGTGGTGGGGTCGGATCTGGCGGGTGTGGTGTTGCGGACGGGGCCGGGGGTGCATGCGTGGTTCCCGGGGGATGAGGTGGTGGCGCACTGTCTGTCGGTGGAGTTGGAGCGGCCCGAGGGTCACAACGACACGATGCTGGATCCGGAGCAGCGGATCTGGGGGTTCGAGACGAATTTCGGTGGTCTCGCGGAGCTGGCGTTGGTGAAGGCGAACCAGTTGATGCCGAAGCCTGATCATCTGAGTTGGGAGGAGGCGGCGGCGCCGGGGCTGGTGAACTCGACGGCGTATCGGCAGCTGGTGTCGCGTAACGGTGCGGGGATGAAGCAGGGGGATGTGGTGTTGGTGTGGGGGGCGTCGGGGGGGTTGGGGTCGTATGCGACGCAGATGGCGTTGCGGGGTGGGGCGTTGCCGGTGTGTGTGGTGTCGTCGCCGGCGAAGGCGGAGATCTGTCGGTCGTTGGGTGCGGAGCTGGTGATCGATCGGGCGGCGGAGGGGTATCGGTTCTGGTCGGACGAGCGGACGCAGGATCCGCGGGAGTGGAAGCGGTTCGGGGCGCGGATCCGGGAGCTGACGGGGGGTGAGGATCCGGACATCGTGTTCGAGCATCCGGGGCGGGAGACGTTCGGGGCGTCGGTGTTCGTGGCGCGGCGTGGGGGGACGGTGGTGACGTGCGCGTCGACGAGTGGGTTTCTGCATGAGTACGACAACCGGTATCTGTGGATGAATCTGAAGAGGATTATCGGGACGCATTTCGCGAACTACCGGGAGGCGTGGGAGGCGAACCGGCTGGTGGCGCGGGGGTTGATCCATCCGACGTTGTCGCGGGTGTATCCGTTGGAGCAGACGGGGCAGGCGGCGTTCGATGTGCACCGCAACGCGCATCAGGGGAAGGTCGGTGTGCTGTGTCTGGCGCCGGAGGAGGGGCTGGGGGTGCGGGATGAGCAGATGCGGGCTCGTCACCTCACCGCCATCAACCGCTTCCGCGGCGTGTAG
>NZ_KB893740.1 GCF_000374165.1 Parafrankia elaeagni | reverse complement strand
ATCCACACCCACGTCCGCCTGCACTGGGGAATCGAGAACCGCCTCCACTACATCCGCGACACCGCCTGGCGCGAGGACGCCTGCCACGCCTCCCGAGGAAACGGGCCCAGAAACCTCGCCACCATCCGCAACCTCGCGCTGAGTCTCCTCCGCCTCCACGGAGTCCGAAAGGTCAAGGAAACCCTCGAGCGCATCGCCGGCGACCGCTACCGGGCACTCCACTACCTGGCTACATAGGGCAATGGATCGTCACACTAGGCGATCTTCGCGCAGCCCTGGGCCCGGACGGGCTACCTGACTGAATTCTTCCGAAGACCGGACGACGATGCCGCGTCGCACACGCATCACCGCCGTGGCCCCGGAGCCGCATCTACGCCAGGCCCTCGTTCCGCACCCGGAAGCGGTCGAGGGTGCGATGGCCCAGAAGAACACGCCGCTCTACAGCGTGGCGCTGGCCCACAACAAGAATCGCTCTCTCTCTGGACTGCCGATGTTCGGGTCGAGGCTTTCCCGCGCCTGTTCGAGGACCGAAGAACGGCGTTGGAGGTCATCGAGCGAGCGGCGGAGATCGCCCGGGAACTCAACCCCAAGGTCGCCATTCAGATCGCCTTCTTCGCCCACGACGGTGCCCGGTGGGCGGCGTTCGTGGACTAGCGGGAACCCTTCCCGATCGGGGCTCCGCGCCTACGTGAGGCCGGGCGGCCAAACAACGCCGGTTAGCAACACCGACTTGCGGCGCACACGCCAACACCAGGCCGAGAAACGCGGAGTACGACCATGACCAAAAGCAAGCTCGACCAGATCGTGGCGGACTGCGCCGAGCTGGTCAACACCGCACTGTCGGCCCTCGACTGGGCCGAGCAGGAGATCACGCAGGCGATTGCCCGCCACCCACGTAAGCGTGACCAGCTCTTTCACAGCTACCCGATCCTGGTCCCGACCACGCTCCTCTTTCCGGTCGAGTTCGTCTACCGGGGGCACTTCCGGGAGATCCTCGAACGGGTCGCCGCTGGCAAGGACACGCGCCCCGGTACAGCTGCCGAGGCGTGTTGCCTGCTGACCGAGGTCAGCAAGGCCACGCCTTTCCCGTCGTATGGCTACGGGCTCTACTTCCGGCTGTGGGCGAAGGCGTTCCCCGACCACGCGACGACCGCGTCGGACTCTCAGATCGACCACTACGAGGCCCTGTTCGGCCCGAAGATCGACGAGCTGGAGGGTGATATCCGCAAGGACCTGACCGTGCAGGACCGTCGGCTCGGACCGATCACCTGTGACGGCGTACACAACGGCGTGATCGTCGACTGCGCCTACACCCGTACCCAGTAGCCAATGGGATCGTGGAACGGAGTACAGCCATGTCCGAGTCCGGCACACCGCTTCCGGCTCTCGCGGAGGGCGTCGCCGCCGAGCTGGGAGACGACTGGAAGGTCGAGGCCGGTAACTGGCCGGAAGATGCCTTCCTGGTCAAGAAGTCGAACCCGCTCTGCAAGATACACGTCCAAATGGGCCGGCACTACAGCAAGCGAGACAAGATCGAGATCTCTGGTATCTACCCGCACCGCGCGTCCGAGTACCGGACCGGTCGCGCACCCAGGGACAGGACCTATGCCGCGCCGAACAAGTCGGCGCTGGCGATTACGCGGCAGATCCAGCGATATGTCCTGCCAGGCTACGAGGCTGAGCTGGCGCGGGTGTGTGAGATTCTCGACGGCCGGCGCAGAACGCAGCAACACGCGGAGGAGATCGCGCGCGACGTCATGGCCGCGTTCGGTCTTCCGTGGACAGGACTCGACCGCACGGCCGACGAGTACCAGCGAGACCGCTGGGTTCCGGTCGCCAGCTTCTGGCGCCACCCCAAGCAGACGATCGGGAACTTCAGTGCGGAGCTTAAGCACCGGGGCGAGGTCGAGTTCACGTTCTCCACGCACGCCGGCCACGCCGTGAAGATCGCCGAGTTCCTGGCCTCTCTTCCGCCGGTTGAGTAACGTCCGGCGGCCCCCTCGACAGGTCGTGCGGCCAGCACGGTTGAGCACCGCGGTCTGCCCTTTGGTCGGGACCTGACCGACCAGCCCCACCTACCCGTTCTCACCGGCCAGGGCGGACCCAAGGCCGTGCGGTGGCCGACGTGCCGCCGTCGGCGCCTCGGCCACCGCGCACCTGTCGGTCCGGCCAGTCCGGCCGTCACGCCCCGACCTCCTCGTCTGCTCTGCGATCAGCCTGTCCGCCGTGCTGCGCCCGGAAGGAGCGCCCCGCCATGCCCTCGACCCCGCATCTGCTCGGCTTCGCCGAACTCCTCGGCCGGCTCCGCCACGTCCTGACCGTCAACGGCGAGGACACCATCACCCGCCGCCCCACCGACCTGACCTACCAGCCGTACTTCGGCCGGGACGGCTGGCCCCGCCGTCTGCACGGGCACATCCTGTTCTGGCTGAACGGCCACCTCGATCCGGCCAGCCTGCTCAACCTCGATGCCGCCACCGACGTCCTCAGCGCACTCGGCTACCCGCTGACCGTCAAGGCCGCCGTTCTCGCCAGCGAGGCTGAGCAGCTCAGCTTGCAGGGCTGGACCTGGGGCCACGCCGTCCACACGGCGGTCCTGCGCACCGTCGAGGACGACGACCCGGAAGACACCCGCATCGGCGACACCACCGTGATGGCCGTGCTCACCCACCTCGCCGCCCGCCACGCCCCCGAGATGACCAGCCCGACCCGGGCCGTCCCGCTGTTCCACCGCGGCTACCCGACCGGGCTCCTCGGTCACCTGGCCGCCGAGCTGCGTCTCGACGCCGTCCACGCCTCCGCGCTCGGGGACACCCGCGCGCTGGCCCTGTTCGGCCACCTCGGCTGGACGCTGTCCCCCCGCGCCAGCGCGGTCCTCACCACCGCCGAGCAGGTCGAAGCGGACGGAGCCACCTGGACCGACGTCGTCATCCAGGCCAGGGACACCCCCCGCGACCACCTGCCCCGCGAGCCCTGGGACCGCTGAACCGCCCCGGCGCCCGCGACCGCCTCGGCGGCCGGCGGCGGCTGTCACGACCGCCCTCGCCGCCAGGCAGAGCGGTGTCTCGCCTGCGGCCTGCACCTCCCTCCCCTCAACCACCTTCACGAGGAAGAGAGCCATCAGCATGCGTGAATACATTGCGCGCGCGGGCATGGATGATGCCTGGCTGTGCCGATGCGGCAACAGCCCAGGGGGCGACGGCTTCGTCCCGGTCCACCGGGGCCGGGAAATCGACCCGAGCTCGGCCCGCTGGCGGGGCCACTACTGCTGCCTGACCTGCGGCCTGTTGATCACCTGGCCGACCCGGGAGATCATCGGGCGCATCGACTTCGCGGACCTCACCCTGTGCGCGTCCGCACCCTGCCCGAAGCGGCGACGGCGACCGTCTCTCCCGCCACGCAGCAGGCGCGTGCGCGTCAGCGACGCCGAGCGCGACGGTCCGGCCCTCGTCAGCCCCGTCGACCTGCCGCTCCACGGTGACACGACCGGGCTGCGCGCCGAGATCGACCGGTGCGTAGCCCGGTCGGGACGCCACATCACCACGGTCCAGACACGATCGGAAGGCTGAGCCTGGCCGGGGCAGACGAGATGCCGGGCCAGGGCGAACACGCCCGGTGTGGTGCCGGCCGGCCTGGCGCGATCAGACTGGTGGGGAAGGCGGTCCGGCACTTCCCTCGCGGGTGACGGACCGCGCTGCCGCTGCGACCCCGCCCCGTAGAAGGACACCGCCGATGAACTTCGAGTCCCACGTCCTGGTCGACATGACCGTCAAGCAGGTCCAGGACGCCCTGACGAAAGGCGACCAACCCGCGATCGCGGTCCTGGAAGGAGAACCCTCACGCACCCTGAGTAACTCGGCCTACCTGCGTGACCCCGCCCGCGCGGAAGCGTTCGAGCGGCAGGTCGCCGAGGAAGCGAAACACATCAACCTCGACCGTGTGATCCTGGCCGTCCCGCAGATCAGCAGGCCCGAGACCATCAACGACGAGACCTCCGTCCAGCTGCGTTCCCCCTACACCGGCGGGCCCGTGCTGGAGGACGACGGCGAGATGCACGTGATCCTGTGGGTGCTCTGGGACACGGAGGAAGGCCACGAGTCCGGGATGGTCCCCTACCGGCGCAAGCGCGACGGCACACCCGTCTTCGACGCGTTCGACGACTCGGACTACATCTTCTCCATCCCCCTGAACGTCGGCGGCGGCCCCGGCCTCGTCCTGCTACGAGAACTACTCAGCGAGAAGCTGCGACGCACCGGTCCCTGACCTGCCCCACCGGGCGGGAACCCGCGAGCGCGAGGTCCGCGCGCCGCCAGCCCGCGGCGACCAGCCGGGCAGTCCGCCGGCCAGCGCGCCCCTGCCAACCGCCCGGCAGCGCCCACGGCCGTCACCACACACCCGCAGCCGGCGACGATCCGCATCGTCACCGTCCTACCTCGAACCACAGGGACTGTCCCCGTCCACCCAGACCGGCATCGCGCCACCAGAACGCCACAGCCAACCCGCGACGGGCCACGCACCTCCGCATACGGTGGACACACCCACAAGCCGTCCACACCCCGACCGCCGTTCCACCGCTCTGGGCTCCGGAACGGGATTCCTGGACCACTGGAGGCCGCGATGAACGACGCCACCTGGACCCTGGTGACCGACGTCGTGGACCGCGTCCAGCAATCCATCCGGATGACCGACTACCCGGCCATCGTCATCCTCGACGGGGACCGCCGCCAGATCCTCTCCGACTACGACTACATCCACGGCGAGAACGCCCGGACCGACTTCGAGACCCGCGCCGCCGACCACGCCCACGCCCTACACGCCCGCCGGTTCACCTTCGCCGTCCCGCAGATCATCGAGATGAGCCCCGGTAACCTGCAAGCCCACGCCTTCTCCGTCCGGCCGCTGCGCGACGGCGAACAGGAATGTGTGGTCTGGACCGCCTACGACGCCGACGACGGCGTCGACTACGGCTGGGCCCCCTACACCCGCCGGCCGTCCGGCCAGCCGATCTTCGATGAGCCCAGCACGTTCCACCTCCCGGCGAGGCCGACCAGCGGCTTCCCCGGTCTCCGCCTGCTGCGCCTGCTCACCGCCGACTAGGCCAGCGCCCGCCGGGCACTGTTCGCGTACGTCGGTCGGGCCGGCATGTCCCCGCGCGCTCGCCACGGTCCCACCCGGGTCGCGCTGCGGGCAGAGGCCAGGCAGCCAGCCGGGTGCGCTGGGTGCCCGTCCCGAGGCTTGACCGCGTAGCAGCGGGTGACGGCAGGTCCTCCGGTTCTCGGACGGCCACTCCCAGGTGAAGGGCCAGCAGCGACGACGCTGTTCCGCTCTTCCGCAGCTGTCCCCTGACCGGCGCGGCCGTTCTGCTGGGCAGGCCGCCGACCGCACCCAGTACGCGGCGCGTGCCGATATCGCCATCGGCGACACCCGGCCCCGGACCGCCGAGGCATCCCCGCACAGCGACGCGCCGCACGGAGCTGGCCTTTGCCCTTCGCGAGCACCGCCGGAGATCGTCATGTCCCCCTTCGTTCACTGTTCACCATCGGAGCAGTACACGATGCTTCGAGTCTCTTCCCGTTCTCGGCTGATCCACCTGACGCTTACCGGGATGACCGTGGCCCTCTGCGGTCGCCCCTTCCGCGAACAGAGTCCCTCGGACCAACCAGGCCCCACCGCACCCGTCTGCCGGCGCTGCGCCCGCACGGCCGTCCTGCACCCGCTCGACGGGGACCCGCCCGGCTACCACCTCACCGCCACGTCGACCGGTCCCGGCCAGGTCACCGCGGCCGACCCGACCGGACGCACGATCAGCACCGCGGACACCATCGGACTTGCCCGGTTCCACGCCTGGGACCACGCCCACACCACCGCGCTCGCGACCGCACGTCTGCGCCGCGACCGCCGACGGATAGGCCCCGCCGACCACGAGACGTGGCGGGTTCTCCTCGCCGCCCCGACCGGCCGCTGGCGGCCCGCCGGCACGATCCACACCCGTACCGACGGGTTCCTCGCCGACCTCGACGACGCCGACACGCACGCCCCTCGGCGGTTCCGCAGCCGCCATCAGGCACGCCGATGGATCATCGAACACCGCGTCGTGCACGGCTGGCCCCACACCGGATGGCTCGTCCTCGACGGCACCCGCCTCCTGCGCCGCACCAGCAGCCGCCACGCCGCCACCCGGTGGCTGCGCGGCTACCACGCCACTTTCACCGGACTGCGCGCCACCGCCATCCGACCCGTCGGCCTCAACGCCTACCAGCACCGCTATCCCGACGGCAGCGTCTTCACCATCGCTTGCGCCACCCGCATCGCCGACCACGGCATCGACCCGGCCGCCGCACCCCGATACCCCTACGACGATCTCCCCTTCGACGAAGGCGCCGCCCCCGCCGTCACCGGCACTCCGTAGGACAGGACCGGCACCAGCCACGTCGCGCGGCCCCCTCGAATCCCTCCCTGCTTCCCCAGTGGGGCTGTCGCGATTCTGCCCAGCCCGTACTTGTCCGGCCGCGTCCCTGCGACTCCGGCCGCACCGCACGGCTGGACTGCCGGACTGATCACTGGCACCCGCGCAGCCCACCCCGGACCCGACCGCGATCCCGGCCGCAGGCCGAAGCCCCCAGTCCGGCGTGGCGCAGGGACACGGACCCCGACCTTTCCCACACCCGTTCCCGTTCCACCCATCCACAGGGAGGAAGCATGTCCACGACCAGCGACAACCGCTCCTATGCCCGCGAGGTGGGCGCCCGACTGCGCGCCATCCGCACCCAGCAAGGCCACTCCCTTCAGCAGGTCGAGACCCGCTCGGACGGCGAGTGGAAGGTCGCAGCACTCGGCTCCTACGAACGCGGCGACCGCATGATCAGCATCGGGAGGCTCGCCGCGCTCGCCGACTTCTACGGCGTCCCCATCCACACCCTGCTGCCCGGCGGACAAGCCGAATCCCTCCCACCGCAGGCCGCCCGTGTCGTGCTCAACCTGCCCGCCCTGGCCCACGTGCCCGCCGCCGACGCCGGGCCGCTGCGCCGCTGGGTCGCCCAGATCCAGCGGGAACGCGACGACTACGCCGGCCGCGTCCTCTCGATCCGCGAAGGAGACCTACGCACCCTCACCACCCTCTACACCCTCAGCCGCGACCAACTCCTCGACATGCTCCAGCAGTGGAAGGTCCTCGACCCCACGAGCACCTCCGACACAGCAGGAACGCAGGGGCCGTGATCCAGCCGGCATCCACCGCGTCCTCCCGTCGTACTCGGCGGGAGGACGCGCAAACGCGAACAACCTCCACGCGACCGCCGGCGCCGCCCTGGTCATCATCGAACGGTGAGGGCCGGCGGTGTTTCCCCGGAGCCGCGTGGCTGCCGTTCGTCCCGGCGTTGACGGACGCCGTGGTGCGGGAGGAGGTGCTTGAGAACGTGCTGACCATCGACGGGCGGGTCCTGCGGGCGGCCCGGCGTTACCAGCGTCGCCGACTGCTGATCCCGATCGTCGCCCAGCTGCTGCTCATGCTTCCCGCGGTCGCGTGCGCGATCGTGTGGCCACCGTTCATCACCCCTCCTGGCGACATCCGCGGCTTCGCGACGGGTGGACTGGCGATACTCGGCGGCATCGCGGGTCTCGGCTTCTACAGCAGCCGAGTCACCTGGACCCTCGACCGGGCACCGCTCGCGCCGGCCAGCGCACGCGTCGCCTCCCACGCCCTCGCTCTGCACCGGGCGCTGCACGACCCCGACCTGACGGGGATCGCAGGGCACACCGAGGCCGTCAGGCTCCTCTACCTGCTGGCCCACGCGGCTCGCCGTCTCGCACGCGACCTCGGCGACAACACCATCCCCGGGCTGGCCGCCGCAGATCTCGCCACGACCGCGGCCAGGGACGCGGACACGACCCGCGCCGACCTCCTCCACGGCGTCCGCAGCCTGCTGGACAACATCGCATCCCTCCAGCAGGCGATCCTCAACCCCGCGGGCGATCACAAGGTTCCCGGCCCACCGCCCGGGGCCGACCCGCGAGAAAGTTTCGAGCGCGTCGCCGCCGGACTGGACCGCGCCGGCCGCAACGCGCTCGATCTCGTCACCCTCTCCCTGATCACGCCGGCTCCCAACCGCCTGCCGAAAAGGCATTGACGACTGCCACCGCTTGAATCCGGACATCGAGCTGCCGGCTCGGGACCGCCCACGCCGGCTATCTGGCCGGCAGAGGCGTTTCTTTCCCACGTCTTTGTCAGCGCCGCGTCGAATGCGCATGCGGCGCCTGTAGGTTATCATTCTTGTTGTCGTTCTACTTCCCGCCGGCCAAAGATTTCATGGCCGTTCTTGTCGATCTATCGTTGGCGGTGTCTCACCGATCTGTCGTTTCCCTCGGCAGGCGTCGGGATGGCCATGCCGCTGCTGGCATGTGGCGGCGCCCGACCCCGGTTATGCTCGGCGGCCATGACCACGCCGACCCGCCGCGATACCGCCCGGATCATCCTGGCGGGTCCGGACGATCGGCTGCTGCTGTTCCGGCACCACCTGCCGGAGCCTTGGGCGCAGGAAGGATGGCTGACTCCAGGTGGCGCCATCGACCCTGGTGAGAGCCCGGCGCAGACCGCACTGCGGGAGCTGGCGGAAGAGACCGGACACCTGCTGTCCCATGCCGAGATCGGACGCCCGATCGCGCTCGACTCCGGCGAGTGGCACGCGCACGGCAGCGTGTTCGTCACGACGAACTGGTACTTCTTTTCCCGCACGACCTCATCTGACATCGACCTGTCAGGCCAGGACGACGATGAACGCCGCGACCTTCTCGAACATCGTTGGTGGAGCGTTGTCGACCTGCACACCACCGGCGACCTGATCTTTCCCGTCGGCCTGGCCGGGCTGGCAGGACGGTTGTTAGCCGGTGATCTACCGCTGCGTCCCATCCGTCTGCCATGGACGTGAAGGTCGAGCACGACCGCGGGCCCGAGGGGCACATCCGAGGAGTCGGTAGGGCCCGGAAGCCAGACCGAGCCGCAGCCTGGAGATCCGCGGCAACATCGAGAGTCTCGTCGTTCAGCAGCCACTGATGGAGGACACCAACGAGGTGCTCCGCATCCAACCGCGCAGGATCATCGCCTGGAACCTCGACGGACAGGGCCACTACACCGGCACCGTCGCACGGGGGATCGGCACCTGACGACCTCACGTTGGCGCTCGGGCCATCATCGTCGCATCAGGCGCCCGGCGACACGCTTACCGCCTTCTCGTCGAGATTTCGGACACGGCAAGCGGACGACAACTCATCCGAGAAAACGGCGTCTCTTATAGGAAGCTACATAAATCGCAGTTGACTGGCGGAGTATTGTTATTCAAAGTATGAGTATGCGCTGATCATGGAAGGCTGTCCTGCGTCACGCTGACCGAGTCTCCTGGCCGGCGCAGCGGTGATGGTCCTGACCAGCCGATGCCGCGTCTCGACCAGCGGAACTTGGTGGTGTGCCGGCTTCCGCGTACCGGAGCAGTGGTCCGCGAAGGCTTCTAGCCCCCTTCAGTGGGGCAACCTTCCTTCGAGTAGCGGAGTGATCTTGTCTGAAAACATGTAGACCCAATCATCAGGATTCTGGTGCAGCGGATGCTGAACGATCGGGACTCCGGAGGCTATGTTTCGGAGGTCCACCGAAGTTCTTTCTCGGCTATATCTGACCCAATCTGTTGCGTCCACCCACCGCTCGCGATCGAGAATAGACTCGTGATGCGGTGGGCACAGGGCCCACGCAAGAGGAGGAAAGAAAACCTCGGCGAACACATAATAGGTTTCCCTTAGGTCAAGCACTCGCTGAGCGTGAACAGCTCCCGAGACCCGCGCCGTCAACCCATAGGTCAACGCAACTCTGAGTCGAAGCCCGGGAGGCAACCGCACCGCTTCCTCGTCAGCCGCGAGTTGATCTGCCAGGATCGGAAATTTCTCTCTGAGATGAGGGCTAAGCGCGTGCATACCGTGCAGGATTGCACGCGATACCAAGCCAGGAGCAAAGAGAACCGCAGGGGCAGAATTTCTTTCTACGAGGAGATGTCTGGCCGCACCGCCGTAGGGGCGGAGCGCTTTAGCGAAATCTCCGTAAGCAGTATCATAGCGACGTCCTCCCAAGTTATTGCAATCTCCGCAGAGCCCGCGTACCCACAGTCCACCATCGGAGCGTCGACCCAGGAATGCCCGTTTCCCGTCTTCTACGATCGCCATGCGCGAGACCCCAGCATCATTTCCGGCCGTCTGCGGCGGGACATGACTCCGGGTGAGGATCGAGGTGTTTCCGCACAGTCCGCAGCGGCGCAGCTGCCGCGACCGCATATCTAGGCCAAGGTTCCGGGCTGCTCTCATTTTACTCGATTCTACTAGATTGATAGCGGAGGCGATCCGTCGCATCGTCGGGGGCGAAGGATGTTTTTACATTCGGGCCGGATTGCCGAGCGAGCGACGGCCGAGGCAGCCGGACCAGCGAAGCACCCGGGTTGCCGCAACGGGCGTTCTCCGGCACGCGCAAGCACCACAGACGATTACGAAATTCCCTGACCAGGGCGCCAAGTCCACCGAGCACCGAGCACCGAGCACCGAGCACCGATGAGAAGCTACCATGATCAGTTAGAACGGGCACTGAGGCTGCTCCTTCTCACCGATCCGTCCCAGGCGATAGACCGAGAACATCATCTGAGAAATGGCCGTGTCCGATGAGAACCTACAAAACTCATTCGATTGGCAGCGTGCTGTTATCTGAACCCTGTCGCATTCCTCATCAACCGGCGATCTTGGGATCGCGTCGCGGGCATTGGGGCGCGTAGCCGCTCCGAACCGCCGGCCCGCATCGGACAGGTCCTCGATGACGCGCTCAGTGAAGCGCGCCATCGAGGAGTCGGGATGTTACTTGGGAGCACGTCTCATGATTCGCCGCCGAGCAAGCGGAGGACCGGTCGCTGCTCTTCGATGCCGAGCATCTGTCGGACCCGCGGCAAGTTCCAGGCCAGTTCACGAGCGAGGTCTGTGATCGTCAGGCCGTGGTCACAGGCAAGGTCGAACGCCTGGGACAGCAGTGCTGGTAGCTCGCCGGGGTAGCCGGCCGGGGGTTCCGAGGCGAAGCCGGGTTGCCCTTGCAGGCTGTGCAGGCGCTGGTAGGCACGGCTGGCCGCTGAATCTGACAGCAGGCCGAGTTCGCGGCAGCGGTAAAGCAAGGACTTCACTGACACTCCCCAGGAGCTACGCAGCTGCGACAGCTTGTGCAGATCGGCCCGCGCGGGTAGCTCGGGCAGGATCGCCTCGCGGGGAGTGAGGAACTCGGCGGCGAAGGTGTCCGCTTCGCGCTCCTGGGTGATGTCGCCGGGGGTGGCCTCGCCATGCAGCACCAAGTGGCCCAACTCGTGGGCCGCGCTGAATCGGTGGCGGTAGACATCGTCGGTTTTGTTCGGTGTCAGCACGATCACCGGGCGGGGTAGCCGTGAGGTGGAGAAGGCGTCGACCGACCGCATATCTTCGTCGCGGGGCGGGACGTGCACGACGATTCCGTGTGCTTCTAGGCGGCGCACCAGATGGGTGATCGGCCCGGTGCCTAGCCTCCACGTGGTTCGTAGGGCACGGGCGGCGGCGGGTGGGTCGCTGGGTAGTTCCGTGCCGGGATGGACCTCGCCGCCGGTGAATCCGGGAAGGTCGACTAGGGGAAGCTGGACACGCTTCTCCAAGGCATAGGTCAACTCCCAGACCTGCTCGGTGAACGAGATGGCCTTGGCGCGCTGATAGGCGCGGGTGCTACGCAGGCTGCGGAAGTGCGCGGCAGACGAGTCCAACCGTGCGTGAGGGCGTCCTGTCAAGAAGAACGCTAGAGGAACCTCCAGGATCTCGGCCAGCCGGGGCAGGAGATCCGGGCGAGGTCGGTTGGTGCCCATCTCGTACTGACTGACCGCGGCCGGGGTCACCCCGAGTTCATCGGCCAACCGCCGCTTGGTCATCCCGACGAGATTGCGCGCCTGAGTCAACCGGGTGGGGTCGAACGCTTCGTGCACATCGGCCGGGGAGGGCTGTGCGGTACCTGGGCGACCTACGCGGGGATCGCGGGTGGTGGATGCGGCGAACAGCGGTGGCTGGATGTCCTTACTCATCGCCGTCTTCTGTTTCGGCGGTGGCTTCATCTGCTTCGGCGGAGGGACGCTCGGCGGTTTCCGCGCGCGGGGTTACACCCAGCGGCGGCAGATCGCCCTGGGCGAAGCCCACCGTCGCGGCGTTCGTTCCTGTCACGTGCAGGTCACTACGGCGCCCGCCAATGGTCTTCGTAGTGGCGATGGTCATGTCGAGCCGCTCAGGCGACCACAGCATGGTGCCGTCGTCCTCCAGCGACTTCGGTGTGCCCCACCAGGCAGCCAACACCTCGTCGCTGTCGGCGTTGGCGACGTACGCGACGTAGATCACCACCAGGTTCTCTGCCTTAGCTGCCGCGGCAGCTTGGGCCACTGTCGGGTTGGTTGTGGTCCCGGCACCACCCGGGACGTCGAACAGCGTCGGACCCGGTTCCACGCCGTTGTTCCGCGAGACCTCGCGGGGGATCTTGTTACTCAGCTTCGCGCTGGAGATCGGCTCCTTCAGCGACGTCGCGTGACGGAACGGGATCAGCACCCGTCCGTTGATCACAGCCAGGCTGTACGAGGCACCCTTGGGCCTGTGGGCCTGATAGCCGCGCAGGTCGGCCAGCTCAAACTGCTCGACGACGAACTTGTAGCGGCTGGCCCACATGCTGCCGTATGCCCGCTTGTCCCCAGCCCCCTCGCGCTCGGCCGTCTCCTGCACCAGACGGGCTGCCCGCTGGCCACGGACCAGGCCAGTGACCACATGCCGCACCACCTCTGCTGCGTGCTCGCCGAACTGCTCGACGGCCCACCTCGACGGCATGACCCCACCACTCATGGTCCCTCCACAGGGCGACCCTCTTACTGAACGTGGATCAACCTACCATGAGCGCTTAATTTTTCCGCATCACCTGCCCGATGGAACCTCTCCATCCACGCCGGTCCGGCCCACACCGCACCTGCACAGGCCCGACGCCGCCATGCTCATCGGCGCGTCGCCGGCGACAGGCAGAGCTCAGAACGCGCCGGCCCGGGGGCAGCTCAGTCGGACTCGCGCAACAGGTAGCCGTGGCGGGTGAGGATGCGGGCGGCTGAGCCGTGACCGGCCTGGTAGGCGCGGATCTCGGTGGCGAGCCGGCCGGCGTCGCCGTCGGTTCCGGCGGCGTCGAGCGCGGCCTGCATTCGCTTGCTGGCGGCGGTACGGGGCAGTTCGATCCATGCGCGGGTCGCGGCGACTGCCGGTGCCCCCGTTCGAGGTCGCCTCCGACGAAGGTCGGGCCCACTGGCGCGGCCTACTCACACGCCGCCGAACCCGAGGGCGCCACGCCGAGCCACTTTCTCATCGATCTGTCGGGCCGGCGACAGATGGGCGACATCCCTTTTGAGAAACTGTCCTCTCTTTTGAGAACCTACAGCGCCCTACGTGCCCGGCCTGGTTGCCCCAAAATAGTCATCGCCGCTCCACCTATAACCGGATATCTTCACCACTTTCTTCCGACCTGGAGCTGTGATCATCTGCCCGTTTCCGATGTAGATCGCGACGTGGTGGATGTTGGCGGCGGTGCCGTAGAAGACGAGGTCGCCGATCTGGAGCGGTTCTCCGGGCGGGACGATAGGCCCGGCTTCGTACTGGGTCTGCGCGGTGCGGGGCAGGTCGATCTCGGCGGCCTGGTAGGCGGCCCTGGTGAGCCCGGAGCAGTCGAAGCCGCCGTCGGCCGGCCCGTCTCCACCCCACAGGTAGGGGATGCCGAGCTGGCCCTGGGCGTAGATGACAGCGGCGTAGCCGGCGTCGGACGGGCTGGTGTCGGCTCCGAAACCGCCGCCGGTCGAGCTGTACTCGGTGGCCTGGGTGACGACCTGCGCGACGTAGGCGTCTGAATGGTTATAGGCCCACAGAGCACCGGTCAGATCGGCTGCGGCATGATTGTCGCAGAGGTACGCCGCCGCGGCGTAGACGGCGTCCTGGGGGTTGTAGAGCGACGGCGGGTTCGCGCCACCCGCCGGTAGCGGGTGGCGGGCGGCAACCTCGGCGAACGTTGGGGCGAGGAACTGCATGGGCCCGGCGGCCCCGGCGCTGTTGGTGCCGCTGGCCACACCCGGAAGCCGACTGCGACCATGGTCTGATTCGACTTTGCCGATGGCGGCGAGGGTCGTCCAGGACAGGCCGGGGCAGGTGGGGGCGGCCTGCATGTAGAGGTTCAGGTAGTCGGCGGGGATGTCGTCGAGGGCGGTCTGGCTGGGGCTTCCGCCGCTGTTGCAGCCGAGGAACCAGCCGAGGACCGGTAGGCACAGGACGCGTTCGGCCGCCCCCGCGGCGGCGGCTCCCATCATCACGATGAGCAGCACCACCGCTGCGACCGCTCCGGCGAGGTATCTGGTCGTGGCCGCTCACCCCCGGTACTTCTCGGGTGGCATAGGCGCGGGCGGGCGCAGGCCCGCCCCGGTGGGGATGGCGTCCGGCCGGTCGGACACCGGCGCGGGTGCGGGCAGCCGGGGCCAAGCCCGGGGCAGCTGGTCGAGGGTGAGCCGGCCGGCGCGGCTGGCGGTGAGAGGCAGCCAGCGGGCGAGGGCCGGGTCGAGCTGGTCGTCGGGCGGGGCGAGCGTGGCGGCAGTGGTCGCGACCGGGACGGTGTGCGGCTGGTCGAGCCCGGCGACAGCCTCGGCCAGAGCACGCCGGGCGCGGGTCTCCCGCCCGTCGGTCGGGAACCAGAACAGCACCGGCGTGGTGATCCCGGTCGCGGTGGCGAGCCGCCCATATTTGTCGATCTTCGCAGCGAGACGCGCGTAGGGCTCGGTGGCCCAGTCGAGTTCGAGGAACCATTCGAGGTCGCTGCCCCGGCTGGTCCAGCGGCCGTAGGCGTCGGGGCGGACGATGTCACCGAACGCGGCCCGGGTGCGGGCTTCGGACCACCAGGCGGTGAGCGTGCCGGCCGGGTCCGGTCTGCGGGCGTGGGCGATGAGGTGGGTGAAGAAGCCGTTGACAGCGACACGGTGGGCGAGCTGGGGCCAGTAGGCGACCCCGAGGGCCCGCTCGTGCCGGTAGCCGGTCGAGGCCAGGTCGACGCCGTCTTCGGCGGCGAGGATCGCAGCCCCGGCGACGTCACAGACGTAGTGCGCGGGCGGCATGCCTTCACCGACGGGGCTCAGCGGCTGAAAGCGGTCGATGACACGCCAGCGGTAGAGCTTGAGCAACCTCTCGTTCGCGGTGCGCCGAGTGGGCCAGCCGGCCTGGACAAGCTGGTGGGTGGTCAGGACCCGGTGCTCGTAGAGGAGCCGGGCGACCCACCGGTCGCGGGGGCTGAGGTGGGGGGTCAGGTTGGTGAGGTGTTCGGCATCGGCGACGACGCGGGCGGTGGGACGCATCGGGGCCCGTAGGGCACGCTGCGGCAGCGGTTTGACCATCGGGGAGTCCTTCGAGGCGGGATAGGTGCGTGTGGTCAGGGGGCGCGGCGTGGGTCGGCGGTGGGCTGCGGCCGTGGACCGGTGGGCGCCGGGGTGGCGGGCGCGGCGGCGCGCCGGCGCAGGGCCCGACGGATCTGGACGGCGCGGCCCGGCACCGGCGGGGGCAGCTTCTCCGTGACGACCGTGAACGCGGGGGCTTCCTCGCCGCCGACGACGAGGCGGGCCGCGACGGTGAACCGGCCGAGGTTGGCCAGGTCGTGCTCGGCGAGCCGGGGCTCGGTGTGCCGGGCGAGCCGTTTCGCGTCCGCAGGGCTCACCGTGAAATAGATTTTCGACCGGGCGTTGGCGCCGATGCTCTCTTCCAGATGCCGAGGCAGCTGGACAAGGTTCTGGTGCGCCAGGGTGATTCCGAGCCGGTAGCCACGGGCGGCGGCGAGCATGTCTTCCAGCGCGTACGGAAGCGTGAGGAAATGGTGCGCCTCATCCAGGTACAAACTGGCGTCCGGTCTTTTCCCTTGAGGTAGGCGGGCGCGGCGGGTGGTGGACTGCCAGACCGCGGACACGACGATCGAGCCCATCAGCGCCGCGGTTTCGACGCCGAGGGCGTCCTGGGCGATGCGGACCAGGCACACCCCGCCGTCGTTGAGCACGGCGTCCATGTCGACGGTGGAGGGGCCGGCGGCGATCGCGGCCCGCACGAACGGCCGCAGCAGGAAGCCGCGGAGTTTGTTCATCAGTGGGGCGACGACGTGGCCGCGGGCGGCGTCGGAGAGGGCTTCGTACCAGGTCCAGAAGCCGGCCAGGATGTCGTCGTTGATCTCCCCGAGTGCCCGGTGCCGGTAGGCGGTGTCGGTCAGCAGCTTCGGGAGGTCGGTGAGGACGGGGACGCCGGGTTGGGCGGCGAGGGTGAGTAGGCCGGCACGGAAGATGTCCTCGGTGCGTGGCCCCCACGAGTCGGCGTACACGCGGCTGAAGATGCTGACCAGGTTGTCGACGGCCCGTTGCCGGTCGGGCTGGTCCAGCGGGTTCAGGCACGGTGGCCGGCCGGACGACTCGGCGTCGAACAGGACGAGGCGGTCGAGGGCGTCGAGGGGGTAGCGGGCGAGGATGTCGATGATCTGGTCGCCCTTCGGGTCGACATTGACCACGCCCCGACCGGCGGCGACGTCGTCCAAGGTCATGCGGGCGAGCAGTTCGGACTTGCCGGCGCCGGTCGCGCCGAGGACGTGCGTGTGATGCCGGGCGTCGGGGACCCGCAGGCCGACCGACCGCGCGTGTCCGGCGTCGGTCCGCCCGATGGGGCGGACGTTCGGGCCGGGGCCGGCGACGCCGGGCGGCGGGGCGACTGCTTTCGCGCCGGCGCGTTGCAGGCCGGGGGTCGCCTCGTCCACCGGCAGGTGGGCCAGCGCGCCGAGTTCGGCGACCGAGAGCAGGTCGCCACGGCCGAACTGCCGGGCGGCCAGGACGGGTAGCGGATGGCGCAGCCGGACGCGGCGGTAGTAGTTGTGCTCGCCGTAGGCCGCGAACGCCGACGCGATCGCGTGCGCCCGGCCGCGCAGCTGGCTGGTCACCTGGGCGGCGGTGGTCTCGTCGGTCTGCTCGTCGAGGATCGCGGCGATGGCGTAGCGGACGCGGACCTCGTAGGGGGCGCCGCGCTGCTTGGTGACGATGGCGCGGTCTTCCGCGGACTGCGCCAGCGACGTCTGCGGGTCGACCTTCACCGTGCTGGTCGCTGTCCGGCGGCGCTGCCGGGTGCGGCCGGTGTGGGGGGTTAGCAGGTCCAGCAGCCCGCCGATCAGGTGCGCGGAGCCGCCGGAGCGCAGCCGGCGGGCGGCCTGGCGGGACCGGGCGACGCGGCGGCCGGTGACGGGTCGGGCCAGGATCTGCACCGCCGCCCGTTGGTTGCGGGCGAGGCTGCCGGGCGCGCCAAGCAGGGCGCGGATCGGGTCAGCGTCATGGTCGACCCGGATCGGGAGCGCCTCGGGCCGGGCGAGGCGCAGTTCACCCCCGGCTGCCAGCAGCCGCCGGCCGGGCCGGGCGGCGACGGGCAGTGGCGCGCGGGCGGGGGTGGTGCGGGTATGCGCTCCGGGCCAGGCCGCCTCGACGGCGCGTTCGACGAACCCGTCCGGGACGACGCCGGGCACCCAGATCTGGATACGGACCCCGTCGGCGGTGAACTGGTACTCCCACACCAGATGCGGCTGGCCGATCAGACGTCGCCAGCCGGGACGGAGCAGACCGAGCAGGTTCGCCCACAGTGCGCCCGCGCCCGCCGGGTCGACGGTGGGTGGGGCCAGGACGGTGACGAGGCGGGCACCGGTGGTGAGTCGTTGCTGGTAGCGGCGGCGCATCCGCCGCCGCAGGGTGAACAGGCCGGCGGCGGTGATGGCAAGCAGCGGGCCGGCGACGGGTCCCCAGACCGGCGCCCACGCCCGCAGATGATCCAGTAGCTCGTGGAGGACGCTCCAGGGGTCGGCCGGGGAGGTGGCGATCGGTGAAGACGGCGTGGTGGCTGCCGCGGTAAACAGGTCCATGGTCACGATCTCCATGCGGCTACGACGGTCAGGCGGGGTCGAGGTAGATCTGGCCGTCGTCATCGCCCGGGTCAGCCGGTACGGCAAGATCGAAGAAGCCGTCGTCGCCCGCGCCGTCGGGGTCGGCGGCGAGTTCGGCCGGGTTCGTCGTGACCAGGCGGTGCTCGACGTCCGAGGCCAGGGCCTGGAACGCGACCCGCTGTGCCCCCGCCGCGAGCAGTCCTTGACCGCGGTCGGCGGAGAGCAGGAACTGCCGCTCGCCCTGGGACAGGTCGAACACGGCGGTGATCTCGTCGATCGCCTGCGGTGCCTGCCTCAACAAGATCTGGGTGGCGGCGTTGGTGACGATCGCCTTGCCGAGATCGGTCGCGAGCACGTCCGCTGTGTCCTGGGTCGCGACGGTGAGCCCGGCCCAGTACTTGCGGGCACTCTTGGCCATGCGGAACAGGAAGTCCGCGCCTGCGGGTTGGCGCATCAGCAGCCATGCCTCGTCGACGACCACGAGGCGTGGCCGGCGGTCGGCCGGGTTGGAGACCCGTCGCCAGATCGCATCGAGGACGAGCAGGGTCCCGATGGGCTTCAGTTCGTCGGCCAGGTCGCGCAGCGAGTAGACCACCAGGTGGCCGTCGCCGCTGCCGGTGGTCGGCCCGTCGAACAGACCCGAGAACGCCCCCGCCGTGTAGGGGTGCAGGCGGGCACCGAGCGCCACCGCCGCCGGGTCGTCGGAGCGGGCGAGAGTGGTGGCGAGATCCGCCAGCAGCGGCGCCGGTCGGCCCCAGCTGCGCGGGTCGGAGCTGATCCCCACCGCCTGGTAGGTCGCGGTGATCGCCGCATCGAGAGCTGCCCGTTCGGCCGCCGTCACCTGGCCGACCAGCACCGAGATCACGGTGTGCAGGAACAGGCTGCGCCGCACCAGCGCGTCGCGGGGCGCGGTCCGCCGGCCATCGGGAGTGGTCTGGATCGGCAGGTCGAACGGGTTGATCCGCACCCCGTCACCGCCGAGATGCAGGTAGCTGCCGCCGACCGCGGCGGCGAGGCGGGCGTACTCGTCCTCGGGGTCGACCACATGCACTTCGACGCCGCGGTACTGGGAGCGCAGGGAGTCGAGTTTGACCAGGTAGGACTTGCCGGCGCCGGAACGGCCGAGGATCACGGCGTTGTGGTTGTCGACGTCGCCGAACCGGTCCCAGTGCACGAGCCCGTTGCTGGCGACGTTCAGCCCGTACAGCACCCCGGTCGGAGCGAGGGACGTCGGGTCGGTGGGTGGCAGATCCGGGCTGGTGAACGGGAACGCGGCACTCAACGCCGCGGTGTCGAAGGTGCGGCGCATCCGCACCTGGTCCAAGCCCAGCGGCAGGGTGCTGACCCAGCCTTGCAGGGACCGGTAGCTGACCGGTTTGGCGTCCAGCAGCAGGCTGGCGGCCAGCGCCCGCACGGCGGCGACCTCGTCGGCCAACTCGGCTTCGCTGGTCGCGTGGACGGTCAGATACAGGCCGAGGCGGAAGAGTTTGCCTTCGCCGCGGGCGACGCGGGCGGACAGGTCGTAGGCGTCCTCGGTCGCCGCCTCGACCTGCGGGTCGACCAGCCGGCCCCGCTCATCGCCGAGCTGCCGGCCGGACTCCAGCTTCGACAGCTGGCGGCGGAGCCGGTTCGCCGCGGTGACCGGGTCGATCGACTCGACATGCACCGCCACGTCGACCCGGCCCGGGTAGGTCACCAGCGGGGCGAGCCAGCCTGCGTGGACCTCACGGGGATAGCCGGTGATCGCCATCGTGGCGAGGAAGTCCCCGCCCACGTCCAGGTGGCGGGGCGCGATCGACAGCGCGTCCGGGACGAACGCCGCCGCGGCGGTATCCACCGACGCTGTCGACGGGCTGGGGGCCTGGGCGCGGGCGCGGCGTCGGGCTCGTCTGCTCATCGGTGGTGTCCCTTCCGGGCTGTGGGTCGTGCGGGCCGTCGGGAGCCGTCGTCGGAACGCCCGGCGGACGGACGCAGGGCCGGCGGGTCCCAGAAGTCGGGGTCGTCGAAGCGGTCGTCATAGCCGAGATCGGCCGCCGCGTTCGGGTCGCCGAACCCGTCGTCATCCAGGTCACCGTCGTCGAGGTGGGGCTGGTAGGCCGGGTAGTCGTCGGTGGGCTCGGGGAGGTCGGCGGTGATGACCTCGTCGGGGGCGGCGAGCGCGGCCGGTGGCACCAGGCCGGCGGGATTGCAGGCGGCGGCCAGCACACTGGTCGCCGTGCCCGCGTCCAGCGGGGTGACGACGATCCCTGCGGGGGCGAGCAGATCGGTGGCCTCGGCGAGGCGGCGGGCGAGCCGAGTGTGCGCGGCACGACGGGCAGCGGCCCCGGCGCGGCGGACGTCGCGGGCCGCCCGCCGGCCCGTCAACGCGGCCAGCGGGGACGCTCCCCCGAGCCCATCGACCGGGCCGGCAGCGGCGAGCGGTTCACGCAGGACGAGCAGCACCTGGCGGGTCAGGAGCTGCATCTCGTCGGCGAGCTGTGCCAGGTAGGTGGCGTGTTCGCGGGCGGCGTGCGCGAGTGCCGGATGGGGCATCTGCTCGGCGGCGTCGTCGAGCAGGTGGATCTGGCCGGTCAGGTCCGCGGGCATCGCCCGCACGAGGATCTGCACCGGCGCGGTGAGGGAGTGCAGGTATCGGGCGAACACGGCGACCAGCCCGTCCTGCTCCCCCGGCGTGCGCAGCGCGAAGTTCACCGTGCTCGCGACCGCGACCACCGCCAGCCCGTCCGCACCGAGGTCGATCACGCCGACCCCGGCCTGGCCGGTGATGGTGCGGGCCGGCAGCCGCAGCGGCGCCGCGCTCTGCCCACCGGCGGCCGGTCTCCGTTCATCGGGGCCGCTGGTGGCGCGGGCGGCCAGCCACGACGGCGCCGCGACCACCCCTTCGGGGGCGTTGATCCGATGCCGTGGGCTGGTGCGCTGGCGAATCGCGGCGACCAGCAGCCGGTCCAGCGACAGCCCGTCACGTTGGCCCAGGACGAGAACACCGGCGCCCACGGCGACCGGCACCGCGAGCAGGGCGAACGCGGGCAGCGGCAGCAGGGCACGGGTCGCGGCCCAGGCCAGGTAGAGCACGATGCCGGTGAGCGTGAGGACCAGGACCTGGCGGGCGGTCAAATTCGCCACGATCCTGTCCTCACGATCAACATCGGCGGGAATCCTTACCGGATGTGTCATCGGGACTGATCACTTTCCGTTGCGGGGTGGGCGGGGGCGGCGGGGCATGTTCGGCAACAGCTGCTGCCGGTAGCGCGGCGGGACCGGCCGCGCCGGCGAGGTCGGACGGGCTGCCGCCCGCGGCGCAGGCGGGGCCGGCCGGGTGGGGCGTGGGGTGCGCTGCAAGCCCTCCAAGGGGAGGGCGTACTGGCCGGTGCGGTCCGGGCGGATGCCCCGGTAGGGATCGAACGGGAGCTCCGGCTGCCGAGCCTTCGGCGGTGCTGGCCGAGACGAGGCCGGCCGGCCGGGACCCGACCGGCCCGCACCAGCCCGCGCCGAAGCCGGACGCCGGGCAGGCCCAGGAGCCGCGGTCGCAGAGCGGGGCTGGTCGACCTCGAACGGCAGCAGCAGCTGGCCGTCACGGTCCACCCACGCACCGCCGTCTCGGGGCAGATACCGCCCGCCCG
Source organism: Parafrankia elaeagni (assembly GCF_000374165.1). Classification (GTDB taxonomy): domain Bacteria; phylum Actinomycetota; class Actinomycetes; order Frankiales; family Frankiaceae; genus Parafrankia; species Parafrankia elaeagni. Next base: position 32,184 of record NZ_KB893740.1, on the reverse strand, counting down.
GGGCGACGGCCTGGCCGAACGGGATGGTCAGCTGGCGGTGCCGCGGCCGGGACCGGCCCGCCGGGCTCGCCGGCCGGGCCGGGCGAGGGGCACCTCGGGCCGGTCCCGGGCGGCGGACCCGGGGCACCCTCGTCAACGGGAGCATCAGCTGCCCGTCGGTGTCAGCCTCGACATGCTCGTACGGGTCGGATGGTCCGTTTCCCGGGCCTCCGCCCGGCCGGCCCCTTCCACGCCCACCCCGACCCCGGCCGCGCCCGCCGCGGCCTCGGCCGGCCCGTGAGCCCGCGCGCCCGGCGCCGCCGCGTCCGAAGCGGCCACCGAGAAGGCCCAGTGCCCGGCCCATGACGTAGGCGCGCACGACCCGACCCAGAATGCCGCCACCACCGTGGCCGATCCTCGGCATCAACCAGAACGGAATCTTGAACAGGAAGTAGATCAGGGTGATCGCGGCCAGCAGGTTCACGACCCCGTCCGGCGTCGGGCCGAACATGGTGAACCCGCCCGGAGTGAAGAACACCTTGAACGAGGCGATCAGGACGAACGACTGGGCGATCTGGATACCCAGGCAGCCGAAGAACGCCCGCCACCACCACAAGGCCACCTTCTCGGTCAGCGGATGGCCGTGCCCCGCCAGCGCCAGGGGTGCCGCGCCGATGAGCGCCACCTCGATGACGACCCGGGCGATATAGGTGCACAGCAGTGCCACGACCGATCCGGCGAGGAACAGTCCGAGAAAGATCACAAAAATGCTCTTGCCGAAGCCGCCGGGTGTCGGCACGATCGCCGCCAGGATGATGGTCTTCAGCTGCCCGGCGGCGGTGTCCGGGTTCAACCCTTCGCTCAGGATCGCGCCGGGTAGCACGTTCGCGATCTGGATGGCCTTCGTCGCCAGGAACTGTGACAGCCCGGCGGCGAGGAAACCGATCGGGATACGCGGGGCGACTTCTTTGATCGAGATACGGGACTGGACCGTGCCCAGCGCCATGACTGTGATCCCACCGAACATGATCAGCGTGCCGTAGGCGGTGGCGCTGATTGCCCACGACGTCGACCACAGTTCCCCGATCGCGGGAAGCTGCGACGGTTCCGGCGTCGTCAACAAGGTGCGGCCGAGCAGGTCCAGCAGCGGGTTCAGCGCGGCGGTCACCAACGTGCGGAAAAACGCGGTAATAGCGCCGTTGATCGCGTCGGTGATCCACCCGACGATCCCGCCGCCATCACCGCCGGTGTCCGGCGCCTCCGGCGTCGTCTGCGGCCTCGGGGGCGGCGGGACCTCCGGAGTGGTGGCGCAGTCCGGGTCGTCGGCCGGGCACGGCTCGGCGGGAGCACCAGTGCTGCCCGTGCCGCCGTCGTCGGGCGGGGTGTCCGGGGCGTCGGGCACGGGCGTTGCGTCCCCGCCGGAGGGAGCCGGTGTCGCCGGTGCTTCCTGGCCCGGTGGAATCGGGGACGGTCCAGGCTGCGGGTTCGGGGTCGGACCGGTAGGGGCGGGCGTGTCGGCGGACGGCGCGGTCGCAGGGACCGGTGGCGGGGGCGCTGCGGAGGCCACCGCGGGCAGCAGGACAACCAGCAGCAGAGCGAACGCCGCCGTCCCGGCCAGCAGCGCCCCTCGGCCCCATCCGCGGTCGCGAAGCCGAGAACAGCTCAGCTGGCGGCGCGTCTGGGCAGGCGGCGTGCCCGGTATGCCGGAGGGCTGGACGCGGCGGCGGGAGGCGGCGGTCACGGCCTAGCCCCCGACGATCTGCTTGAGAACCTCGACGACGACCGGCGCGAGCGCGGCCAGCCCATAGCCCCAGCCCGCGTTGCGGAACGCGTCCTTGGCCTTACCGACCTCGCCCGGCTCACCGTTCGCGATCAGGTACCGCACGCCGCCGACGCTCAGAAACACCGTCGCCAGCAGCGCGAGAATCCCCATGATCCAGTTGCGGATGTTGTTCAGGACCGTGTTCAGATCCGGCGCCACCGGCGCTGCCGGGGGCGGTGCCGCAAGCGCAGCCGCTCCGCCGGCCAGGACGAACACGCCCACAACAGCGACGAGCAAGACCGCCTGGTGCCATCCGACCCGCCGGGCCGGACGCGGGACGCGGATGTGCTCGGGTGGGGTCGGGCTCATGCCAGCACCCCCGCGACCGCACGGGCCGGCGCGCCGACCGGCGCGTGGGAACCGGCGGCACCGACCGGTGGAGAGGGCCGGGGCGGAGGCTCGCCGGCCGGCGGGTGCGGGGCCCGGCTGGGGGCAGCCGGGGCGGCGAGGTGGTCGACGAGACGCCGCTCGGCCCGTTCGCGCAACCGGGACGCCTGGCGGGGCGCGGTCGCGTGGCGGGCCGCCCAGGCACTGACCGGGAGGTCTTCCAGGCGGGTCGAGGCGATCAGGTCGGCTTCGGTACCGGTCAGGACCCCGGCGGCGACCGCGTCCGCGAGGACCTGTTCGGGACCGGCCGGTCCCGAACCGGACTCGACCGCCTCAGCCGCGGCGACGGTCTGGAACAGGTCCGAATCAGGACGCGGGGCCTCCCGCTGCTGCACGGTCAGCGCCAGCCCGGCGCGGTAGGCGGCCCAGCGCAGCCGCACGGCGATCCGCGGCAGGTCCAGGCGCACCGTGGCCACCGCTTCGAGGAACCCGGTAAGCACCTCGGCCTGCACGTCCGCGGCGTCGAGGTCACTGTGGCCGCCGAGTCGGGCGCAGACCGCGTGCAGCGCGGGCAGCGCCATCCCGGCCGCGCCGACCGTCCACGCGCCACCGTCACGCCGCGAACGGCGGATCACCACCGCCCACGCCGCGTCGCGCACGGCCTGCGGGCAGGAGCTGGCCAGCAGCAGGTCACGCAGCTCGTCCAACGCCATCATCCGCGGCGGCAGACCCGCCACCACCGACCCGTCCAGCGCCAGCGGCGCCGGCCCGGCCACCAGCAGGCCAAAGCAGTCCCGCAAGGTCGCCAACGGCAGCGCGGATACGCCGCGACCGGCTGGTCGGGCGGGAAAGGAAGACATTCCGTCGGGCATGACCGCCGTCCTTCGCTGTCACGGAATTTCGGACAGCACCCAGGAATCCACGCCACGCCCAGCGAAAAGCCAGAACGATCTTCCGGTAGATGCACAGAAAAGATCGCTGGCGTCCAGAAGAAGCACAGCGATCTTTATTCGGCGTTCGTGCCAGCCTCAGGGTCGAGGCGACGCCAGCGGGAGTGCGATCCTGCACAGCAGGGCTGTGACCTGCCGTGTTGTGCATCCAGCGAAGATCGCTGGGCACTATTGCTGGGCTTTGTGGCCGGCGGACAGCGATGCCAGCGAGAAAAATCTTGAAAAAAGATTCCGATGGCTTTTCGGAGTACTGCCCAGCGATCTGCCAGCGATCAATGGTCCGGTCGGACTAGGCACTGCCCAGCGAGAAAAATCTTGGAAAAAGTTGCCGTGCTGGTGTCCGAGACATGCCCAGCAGACGGTCTCTCTTTACGGCCGCGAAAAAACGCTCGCCGTGAAAGGAACCTCTCGATGCCCGTATCGGACCCTGACCGCGACGGCCGCGCTGTCGTCCCCGCAGGACGGCTGGCGACCGTCTGGCCGTGCCCGCCCGGCAGTCCCGCCCGGCCGCCTGCCGGCTGGCTTCAGGCCGCCGTCGAACAGCTCGTCACCACCCACACCCGGCCCGGCGACCCGGTCCTGCTCCTGATCCCGCCCGGCTCGGACGCGCCCGCCAGAGGCCGCCGCGAGACACCGGCGGACCGGCCCGCTGATGCGGGCCAGTCCGTGTCCCGACTCGGCCGCCGCGTCCAGGTCCGGACCGCGCCCGCCGTCCGAGCGGTGCCACCGTCCGGGTCCGGGTCCGGACCCGGACTCGACTCCGCCGACGAGGGTCCGGACCACGACCGCAGCCCGCTGGTCGTCACGGTCGTGGACCCGACGCGGACCGGCTGGGTGCGCGGTGTCCCCTGGGCCCGTCTGCTCACCCCCGACGGGCTGCTGGCGGTGATCACCCGCAGCGACAGTGTCGACGGCTGGCTGATCGACCCCACCGTCGAGCTGACCGCCGCCGCCGGCCGCCACGGGCTCGCGCTGCTCGACCGGTTCATCCTGGTGGAGGTCCCCCTCGACGAACTCGACTCGCCGCCCGGACCGCTGCCACGGGCGAGCGTGGCCCGCCGGGTGCACACCGATCTCCTGCTCTTCGCCACGCACACCACCGTGTCGCCGACGTCGGGCGTGCCCCGATGACCGGCCCGGCCCCACAGACAGGGCGCCGCGACGGCCAGTGGGCGACGGTCTGGTCCACCGGCCGACACAGCATCGCCACCGGCCAGGCCAGCGGACCGCCTCTGCCGCCTGGGGGTGCGGCGATTTCCCCGGCGGTAGCCGCCCACGCGATCGCGGTCTACAGCCGGCCCGGAGACACGATCTGTGACCCGGACTGTGAGCCGGGAGCCGTCGTGACCGAGGCTGTGCATGCCCGCCGTCACGCCGTCGGCATCGCCACCGACCCCGGCCGGTGGGAGGCCGCCCGTGCCGCGCTCACCCTGGCGAAGGCCCGTGGCGCCCGCGGCGACGGGATGATCCTCGACCAGCTGCCCGACCGCGAGTCCTGGGCCGGACTCGGACCGGTCGACCTGGTCCTGACCGCGATCGGACCACCCGACCCCGCCGAGCCGGCCGGTCCGGCCGGTGACCGGCTACGTGAACGGCTGGCCGCCTACCGGGGTCTGCTTCGGCCCGGCGGGCACCTCGTCGTCATCGCCGCCTACCACGTTGCCGGCGGGATGGACCTGGCCAGCCAGGTCGCCGTCGCCGGCCGGGACACCGGCTGGCGACCTGTGCAGCGGGCCATCGCGCTCACCGCCGTCCCCTATACCCGGGACCTCGGCACGGACCGGCCGACCTCCCGGGCACGGGCCTACCCGGTCCACCAGGACGTGATCGTCTTCCGCCCCGACGGTCGGCGAGCGCACGATCCGCGACCGCCGGACCCGCCGCCGGCCCGCGCCGTCCTCGACGCCTCGCCCCACTCGGCCGCCTAGACCACCCCTCCGCTGGCCGAGGCGGGGTGTGTTCACGCCGCCGCGGCCGGCTCTCCCTTTGGCTGGAGCCCCGCATGTCCGACCTGCTGCCCATCCCCGCGCTGCCGCCTGCCCCGCCCACGCCGGCCGGCCGGCGTGGCTGGTGGTGGCGCCTGACCCACCGCCGCACCGCCCGTGCCGCACGGCAGGCACTCCTGCTCGCGGACCATCACATCTGGACCACCGAACGGGCCCGCGCCGCCCAGATCGACCTGGTCCGCGCCGGCTTCCACCTCGGACCCGTCCCCCTCGGCTACCGCCCCCGCCGCATCACCGAACTCGGCGCTGACGGACGGGTCCGCCAGGGCATCCGCCTCGCAATCGCCCCCGGCCCCGCCCACGTCATCGCACTCATCTACCGGTGGCGCGTCGAGGACGAACTCAGCCCCCGCGCCATCGCCACGCGCCTCCGCTTCGTCCACAACGACCGTCTCGTCCCGCTGGTGAGCCCCGCCACCAAGCGGCCCTGGCAGCTGACCTCCACCAACGTCGCTCGTGTCCTGGCGAACCCCGTCTACACCGGCGCCACCGTCTGGGGCCGCACCCACGCCGGCACGCCCGTCCCACCCGACCAGTGGATCATCTGCCCGTACGCCCACCCACCGATCATCGACGGCCGCACGTTCTTCCGCGCCCAGCTCCTCACCACCCCCGAAAGCGCGATCATCAGCCCGTACCTGCCGCCGTGGGAGTTCCCCGCCGACCCTCCGACCGACCCGGGAAATGACAGCGGACGTCACGGGGCGGTGACATGACGACACCGCCGCGGCACGTTTCTCGTTTTTTCTGGCGAAGCGCGCCCGCCTACGGATCGCAGCACAGCGGTCTGGAGCTCCTGCGGTGACCGCGTCCTCACCCCGAAACGGAGAGGGAAGACGTCACCCGGTCGCTACGGACGACTCGGAGGCGCGTTTCTTCGGACGGCGGAACGCGGCCCGCCAGGTGGAAATCGAACGCATCGAGACCGTCAACATGACCATCGAGGAGTACGACACGGCGGTGTCCGCTCTGGCCGAACTTGTCCTACAGTGGGAAAGGAGAGGGGCGCCGAACACGGTGCCGAGAAAGACAGGCTGAAATCTGGCCCGACCCTCCCTTCACGTGATCCGCATTTGAACACACAGAAAGGAGGGCCGGTATGCCACGCCCATATTCAGCCCGATGGTCCGCCGAGAAGACGACGGCGAACCCCACCCGCGTTCCCGGTGCCGCGCCGGTCATCATCTACCTCCGGCACGGCACCGACCGCGGGTGCCGGTCCATAGCGGCACAGCAGGAAAAGGCACTGTCCTTCCTCGCGACCCACTCCATCACCGTCCAGCTCGACGCAGCCGGTGAGGTTCGCCGCCACGTTCCGACCCGGCCCACCGGCCGCCGGGAAAACCGGAACCGCCAGCCCCAGGAATAAACCGCCCGCAGCGTCCCAGCAGATCGAATCCGGGAAGGAAGGGAACGCCTACCATGCCGCGCTCGACCGCGCGCCGAACCACCGCGAAACGAACCAAGCAGGCCGTCGCCGCGCTGCCCGAGATCGTCCGGGTCGGGATCTACCTGCGCCGCTCGACCGACGATGAGAACCAGCCTTACACCATCGAGGTCCAGGAAGAACGGCTGCGCTCCTACGTCGACTCCCAACCCAACTGGGTCGTCGCCCTGCGGTTCGCCGACGACGCCTCCGGCGCCACCACCGAACGCAAGGACCTCCAGCGCGCCCTGTCCGCTGCCCGCAACGGGCTCATCGACGTCCTACTCGTCTACCGGGTCGACCGGCTCTCCCGCAGCCTGCGCGACACCGTCCATCTCCTCGAAGATCTCGAACAGGCCGGGGTCGTGTTCCGCTCGGCGACGGAGCCGTTCGACACCGCCACTCCCATCGGCCGCATGCTCCTCCAGATGCTGGCGATGTTCGCCCAGTTCGAACGCGACATGATCATCGACCGGGTCATCGCCGGGATGGAACGCAAGGCCGCCAAGGGCCTGTGGAAAGGCGGCAAATGCCCCTTCGGCTACCAGGTCGACAAGACCGCCAAGAAACTCATCATCGACGAGACCACGGCCCCCGTCATCCGCAAGATCTTCGACTTGTACGTCCACGACCGCCTCGGCACCCGGATCATCGCCAACTACCTCAACAGTCGCGGTCACCGCACCTCCGTCGGCGGCCCCTGGTCCGCGATACAGATCCTGCGCATCCTCGACAACCGGATCTACCTGGGCGAGCTGACCTTCCGCGAGATCACCGTCGAAGGCACCCACGAACCGATCATCGACGAAGAGACGTTCGACGCCGCCGAGAAGATCCTCACCGAACGCAGCGAAAGCAAATCCCGCCGCGCCTCCAACGCCTCCGACTACTACCTGACCGGCCGGATGCGCTGCCCCCAATGCGCCACAGCCCTCATCGGCACCCGCGCCAACGGCCGCAACCGCACCTACCGCTACTACACCTGCCACACCCGCAACCGCTACAACCGCAACAAGTGCGACGCCCCCCGCCTCGACGCCGACGAGGTCGACACCGCCGTGCTCAAAGCGCTCGCCAGCTTCTACCGCGACAACCAGCAGCTCATCGCCGACGCCGTCACCAAGGCCCAGCGCAGCCACCGCGACGCCCGCTCCGGCCACACCGGCGAACTCACCACCATCGAGACCGAACTCACCCAGACCGACCAGGCCATCGACCGCTACCTGGGCGCCTTCGAGCGCGGCACCCTCGACGAAGAGACCCTCGCCACACGGCTCGAAGCCCTGCGCACCAGGCAGAGGCAGCTCCGCCACCGGCAAGCCGAGCTCACCGAAGAGATCGACGATGAACCGGTCATGCCCGCCCGCTCCACCCTCCGGGCAGTCGTCAAGCACATCGAGATGATCATCGAGACAGGCGATGACCTCCGACGCAAGGCCCTCATCGAAGCCCTCGTCGCCGAAGTGAAGATCGTCGGACCCGACCGACTCATACCGATCTTCAAAATCCCTGAGCCCGGGGCTTCCAGGGACGCCGCCAACGTGGAGACTGGAGAGACGGACCGACCAGACCCAACCCGACCACCAACGCAAACCGCCCCCCGCGGGGGCGCCGCAGCCGTCCTACCAGCCACAACGCCCCCGAAGGGAGCGGTTCGCGCAATGCCTACATGGGTGGAGGTGGCGGGAATCGAACCCGCGTCCTCCGGCCCCGACACAGGGCTTCTCCGGGCGCAGCCTGCTCGTTTTTTCTCAGCCCCGCCGGTCCCGCAGGCAAGCCGGCGCAGGCTCAGTCGCTGTTAGATTTCCCGACTCACCCCGCGACCGGGTGGGACGGTGATCCTCCTGTCGACGCCAGGTCCTGGGCCGGAGGAACTCCCAGGCTGACGGCTACTTGGTCTCTGCTCAGGCCGCGAGGGCGTAAGCGGAGGTAGCAGGCTGCGTCTTAGTGGCAGCTATTGTTTTGAACGGATCGTTTACGAGATAACCGCTCATCCTCGGCCCGCTTCCCCTGCCTCGACGTCCGGAGTCGAAGCCGGTCACCCCCTGGCTGTGTGACAACATCCTTACCCTACCGGAGCGCCGGCATGACGCCCGGGCTCCAGATGGTCCAACGACGACCACCACACCGATGTTCCCACACGCCCCCGGACACCGCCACCGCGTTTCCGCCCGCGCCGCACCCGCACCCGCGCCAGGGCCCGGGACCCGGCCGCGGAGCCCATCGCCCTCGGGCTGACACCAGGAGGGGACGCCGGAGAGGGCCCTACCGGGCGCGGAACATCCCCGACCTCCCTATAGTTGAACGTTCAAGGATGTCGACGCGGAACCTGGAGGGGCCATGGAGATCAAGGAGCTCGGACATCTGGTGCTGTACGTGCGCAACCTCGAACGGTCGGCGGCCTTCTACCGGGATGTCCTGGGCTGGCCCCAGGTCTTCCCCGATCCGGCTGACCCCGCGGGCATGCTCGGCTTCCCGGCCGCCGGATTCTCCTCGGGGCGGACGCACCACGAGCTGCTGCTGATCGAGGTGGGCGAGGACGCCGCGGAGCTGCCCCGTGGACGTCGTGTGGGGCTGTACCACTTCGGGCTGAAGGTGGGCGACAGTGACGACGAGCTGCGCGCCGCCCTGGAGCGGATCTCGCAGGCCGGAGTGCGGATCGCCGGCGCATCGGACCACACGGTGACGCACAGCCTCTACATCTACGACCCGGACGGGAACGAGATCGAGCTGTACGTCGACATGCCCGGCGTCGACTGGCGCAACAACCCGGCCCTGATCGCCGCGCCCATCCGCCCGCTGCGCCTCTGACCGGGCCGGGGAGGCCGCCGGACTCCCGCGCGTCGGCCGCGGGCACCGGATGCGCCGGCCACGATACTCACCGGGTGCGCTCACTCGGCAACCCTCGGCGCAGGCGCACCCGGCGGAGGCAGAGACAGAGGCAGAGGCAACGCGCGGCGCACACCACCGCGACCGCGGCCTGCAGGGGAGCCACCGAGGGGGCGGCCGCGGGGGTCCCCCGCCACGCCGAACGGCGGATCACCGCGCTGCTGCTGACGATGACGGCGCTCACCGGCCTCGTCGACGCGATGACCTTCCTCGGTCTCGGCGAGGTCTTCGTGGCGAACATGACGGGCAATGTCGCCGTGCTGGGATTCTCGCTGGCCGGCGCCAGCGGTATCTCCGGTGTGCTCTCTCTGGACGCGCTGCTCTGCTTCGTGGCCGGTGCGCTGGTCGGCGGGCGCATCGGTACCCGTTTCGATCATCATGCCCGGCTGTGGCTGGGGACGGTGACCCTCGTACAGGCCGTGCTGGTCGCCGCGGCGCTGATCTTCGCCGCGTTCCCGCTCAGCGACGAGCTGCAGGTCGCGGTGGACGCCGGCGGCCGCCTGATCGAGACCCACTCCTCCCCCGCCGACTACACGCTGGTCTCGATGCTGGCCTTCGGGATGGGTCTGCAGCACGCGACGGCGCAGCGGCTGGCGAGGCCGGAGATTCCCACGAACGTGCTGACCACGACGATCACGACGTTCGCCATCCAGACCCGGCTCGGCGGTGGCCGCGGGTCGCGGGGGCTGCGGCAGCTGGCCGGTCCGGCCCTGCTGCTGGGCAGCGCGGCGGTGGGCGCGCTGGGCTTCCTGCGGATGTCCACACTGTTCCCGCTGGTCTGCGGACTGGTGCTGGCGGCGACGAGCTTCGGGCTGGTCACCGCCCGGCCGACGCTGGTCCAGGCCCATCCCCGGCGGGTGTCGGACCCTCTGCCGCCACCTCCGCCACCTCCGCCACCTCCGCCCTCTCCGCCGCCGCCCCCTCCGCCCTCTCCGGCGCCTCCACCTGCCCCGTCTGCGCGGCGGTGAGCTCGGTGCAGAGGATGGCCCAGGGGGCGTCACGCACCCTGGTCATGAGCACGGTCATCGTCGGGCCGTGCGGAACCAGGTGACGGCGGGCGGGCAGCAGGCGACGGCGGATCGCCTCCACATCGCCCGCCAGCCCCCGGCGGCGGACGTCGAGCGCGCTGACGCCGGCGGCCCGCACGGCGGCGGCGACGCGCCGGACGTCGAACGCCATCTCGGCCTCGACCCGCAGTATCCGGGCGAACGGCGTGGCGACCGGGCGGTCGACGCCGAGGAACGCGATCCGCGGATCGATCTGCCAGCCGTCGACCAGCCGGCCGAGGGTGCCGACGAGGCCTGCCCGGGTGACGGCCGGGCTGGGGTCGAGGATGAACGGGCCGGGCGGGCGCAGCGGGAGCCCGCCGGCCGGACCACCGGTGAGGGCGTCGCCCGCGACGTCACCGAAACGGTCACTGACACGGTCACTGACACGGTCACCGGAGCCGTCGCCGGAGCCGTCGGGCTCGCCCGTCAGCGTCGCCACCTCACCGTTTCGCAGCAGGACGGTGGCGCGCCGGGGCGCCGTCCCCAGCGCGGGGGCGAAGAGCACGGACTCCTTCAGGCCCCGCCCGTCCGCGACGAACTCGATCTCCCAGCCGGGGGGCACGACGTCCAGCCGCAGGCCGGGGGCGGCCTTGATGGCGACGGCCTCGACCCGGTCGACCAGGGCGAAGCACCAGCCGAGCGGCGGCTCGCTGGTGCCGGTGGCCATCCGCTGGTCGCCGCCGCGCCGTGCCGGGTCGACGAACACGCCGTCGACGCCGCGCAGATCGACCTCCCGGACGTCGGCCTCGCACGGCTCCACCCGGCCACGCTCGCGGACACCGGAACGGGAGACGGGATCGACGGCGTCCGCCACCTCGGCGTTGTGGACGGCCATCCGCAGGTGCAGCGGGTCTCGGTCGACGGCGAGGACGGGGTGCTCGGCGGCCAGGGCGACGAGGTCGCCGCCGATTCCGGTGCACAGGTCGGCAAGCCGGCCACGGCCGGCGAAGCGGGCGGCGCGGTGGGCCGCGGCGCGGTGTGACGACGCCTGCTCCAACCCGGGGCGGGTGAAGAACATCTGGTCGGCGGCGGGGAACTTCGCGGCCGCGCGGGACCGCAGCTCCGCCTGGCCGAACGCCGCCGCCACCAGCTCGGGCGGGTGGCCGGCAGCCCGCAGGCGGGTGCCGTCCGCGAGCTCGGACCCGCGGGCGAGGGCGGCGGCGGCCGCCGCGAGCAGCTCCGTGCCGAGCGGACTGAGCAGCGCGTCGAAGGTGGCCAGCCGCGCGGTGGCGGCGTCGTCAGCTGCGGCGGTGCCGCCGGCGGCGGTCATCAGCCGCGACGCTTGGCCTGCCGGCCCATGATCCGGGCCATCTCCCGGGTCGCGTCCCGCTCGGCGAGGGCGTGGCGCTTGTCGTAGTTCTTGCGCCCGCGGGCGAGGGCCACCTCCACCTTCGCCCGGCCGTCCTTGAAGTACAGCGAGAGGGGGACGATCGTGAGGCCACCCTCCTGCGTCTTCCCGATCAGCTTCTCGATCTCGGCGCGGTGCATCAGGAGCTTGCGCCGCCGCCGCGGGGCGTGGTTCGTCCAGGTGCCCTCGGTGTACTCCGGGATGTGCACGTTGTGCAGCCAGATCTCACCGTCGGCAATCTGGGCGAAGCCGTCGACCAGGGACGCCCGGCCGGCGCGCAGCGCCTTGACCTCGGTGCCCATGAGCACCACCCCGGCCTCGTAGGTGTCGAGGATGTCGTAGTCGTGGCGGGCGCGCTTGTTCTGCGCGATCAGTTTGCGCCCGGTTTCCTTCGGCACTGCTCCTCAGCCCTGCTTCCCGTCCGTCGCACGGTCCGTCACACCATCGTGGGGCGCCGTCACGCCCGCAGGTGTCTGCGCAGCGCGACGGACGCCATGCCCGCCGCGGCCGTGACTCCGACGGCAAGCACTGTCGCGGCCGCCACCCACACCGCGTCCCATCCGAACAGTGGGAACATTGTCTGGCGGGCGAATCGTCCGTCCACCAGATATATCTTCGCCAGCACCAGAGCGCCCACTGCCAGGAGCCCACCGAGCAGGCCGGCGAGCGCGCTCTCCAGCATGAACGGCGCCCGGATCGCCGCGTTGGTCGCGCCGACCAGCCGCATGATCGCCGTCTCCCGCCGCCGTGCGTGGGCGGAGATTCTGATCATGGTGTAGATGAGCACGAACGAGGCCACGGCCTGCACGGCCGCCAGCACGAACGCACCCAGGGTGAAGGCGTCGAGGAAGCGGTACAGCGGGCCGAGCAGGGCCCGCTGGTCCCGGACGGCCTCGACACCGTCGCGGCCAGTGTACGTCTCGACGATCACGGCGGCATCCCGCGGATCAGTGAGCGCGAGCCTGAAGGACGCCGGGAGATCGTCCGGGCCGACGCCCGCCACGACGTCCGGCGAGGTCCGGAAGTCGCGGCGGAAACGGTCGTAGACGTCCCGTTTGCTCTCGTAGGTGACGCCGCCGACCAGCGGGTCGGCGGCGAGCTCCTCGCGCAGGGCCTGGCGGTCGGCGTCGTCGAGGCCGTCCTGCAGGTCGACGACGATCTCGATCTGGTCGAGCAGGAAGCTGTCCACGGTGTGCGCCTGGGCGCGCAGCAGCAGACCGGCGCCGAGCATCGCGAGACAGATCGTGACGGTGACGACCACCGCGCAGGTCATCGCGACGTTGCGGCGCAGAGTGGTGACCAGCGCCGCGAGCAGGGGGCCGGGGCGCATCAGCCTGCTTCCCGGCCCGTGGGCGCCGGCGCCTGCACGCGGGCGCGCTGCGCGGGTACGTCGAGCGGGCCGGTGTCGATGTCGGGGCTGGTGGCGGACGGGCCGTCGGGGTTGTCGTAGCCACCGCGGCGCTCGTCGCGGACGAGTAGACCGGCGTCCAGCTCCAGGACCCGCAGGCGCATGGCGTCGACGAGCCCGGCGTTGTGTGTCGCCATCAGGATGGTGGTGCCGGCCTGGTTGATGTCGTCCAGCAGGTCCATGATCTCGGCGCTGGTGGCCGGGTCGAGGTTGCCGGTCGGCTCGTCCGCCAGCAGGACCTGGGGACGCCCGACGAACGCCCGGGCGATGGCGACCCGCTGCTGCTCCCCACCGGAGAGCTCGTCGGGGAACCGCTTCTCCTTGCCGGTGAGGCCGACCAGTTCCAGGACCTCGGGGACCACAGCACGGACCACGTGACGCGGACGCCCGACGACGTCGAGCGCGAAGGCCACGTTCCCGGCAACGGTTCTGTCCGGCAGCAGCCGGAAGTCCTGGAACACGCAGCCGACGCTGCGGCGCAGCAGCGGAACCTTCCGGTCCGGGATCCGGGCGACGTCGCGCCCGGCGACCTCGACCAGCCCCGTCGTCGCGCGCTCCTCGCGGAGCAGCAGGCGCAGCAGCGTCGACTTGCCGGAACCCGAGGGACCGACCAGGAACACGAACTCGCCCGCACCGATCTCGGTGCTGACGTCGCACAGCGCCGGCCGGCTTCCCGCGGCGTAGCGCTTGGTCACGGAGGCGAGCCGAATCACCTGGACCTCCCTTACCCACCCGTCGGGCCCATCACGATACGTAGTCGGATGGGTGAGGTCTCGCACCGTCGCCCGCGCGCGTCCGCGATCGTCGGGTTCACGGCACGCGGTGTGGCGGCGAACGACATCGACCGGGCGTACGGTGGAGGTGTCGTATCGCGTCCAGCCGGTGACGGGCCCTCCTCGGTGCCCGCCGGTCGCCGGGCCGGGCCGAAGGAGGACGGCACATGTGCTGCGAAGACCTGGTCTGTGCGAGATGCGCTGCTCCGGTCGCCGAAGGTCGTTGCCCCTCATGTCGTGCTGCGCGCGAATCCCTGCACCACTCGTCCTTCACGATCTCCCCGCAGCTACTGATGGCGCTGTGCGCCGTCCTGCTGGCGCTGCTGGTCCTGGCCGGCTACCGCATCTGAGGGCGCTTGCAGCCGCTTCGCCGCGGGTCAGCGCGGCCACCGTCACCATCCGTGCCGAAACCGATGTCCGCGCCCGGTTCTAGCAGCGTGCCGGGCGGCCCCGCACCGCTGCCCGCCCCGCGACCGCCGGGTGGGAGCGCAGGCGAGCACCCGAACACGGCCACGCCCGGCGACGCCGGCTGGGTTCTGGCGGTGCCCGCCGGCGGGATCCTGCTCGTCGCCGGCATTCCGGGTGCGGGGAAGAGCACCCTCATCCAGCGTGTGTTCCCGGCCGACCCGGCGGCTGGCCCGCCCGCCGGGGCCGGGCCGGTGGTGCTGGACTCCGCGCAGGTGCGGGCGCTGCTGGCCCGCCGGCTGGGGCGGCTTCCCTACGCCCTGTACCGTCCGGTGGTGCACACCGTGCACTACTGGCGCATCGCCGCGTGGACCGTCGGCCCGCGGCGCGATCTGGTCATCCACGAGTGCGGCACGCGGACATGGGCCCGGCGCACCGTCGCCCTGCTGGCGCGGCTGCGGGGGCGGCCCGCGTACCTGGTCTTCCTGGAGACGCCGCCGGCCGCCGCCCTGGCCGGGCAGCACCAGCGTGGGCGGGTGGTCCCGCACCGGTCCTTCCAGCGGCACGAACGGTCGGCGGAACGCATGCGCACCGCGCTGCGGAACGGCTCGCTGACCGCCGAAGGATGGGCCTGCGCCCGCGGCATCACCCGTGACGAGGCGGCCCGCCTGACCCGGATCAGCTTCGACTGACCCCGTTCCGCTCGGTTCGGGCCCCGAGCCCGGGGCCGGGCTCGGGGCCGGGCTCGGGCTACCGCTCGGGGTCGGGGTCGGGTACCCGGCCCAGGCCGAGGCTTCCGTGCAGCCCGACGACCTCGCCGATCACGATCACCGCGGGCGAGGAGATCCCGGCGTCCCGCGCGAGCCCGGCGATCTCCTTCAGGGGGCCGGTGACGAGCCGCTCCCGGCTGGTGCCGCCATCCTGGATCACCGCTGTCGGGGTCTGCGGGGACCGCCCGCGCTTGATCAGTTCGGCACTGATCCTGGGCAGTGCCGCGACGCCCATGAGGATCACCACCGTGCCGGGTCCGGAGGCGAGCGCGTCCCAGTCGGCGGTCGAGCCGGGGTGGGACGGGTCGACGTGCCCGCTGACGATCGCCACGTCCTGGGTGATCCCGCGATGGGTGACCGGGATCCCGGCCAGCGCGGGCACGGCCACCGCGCTCGTCACCCCCGGGACGACCTCGCAGCGCACCCCGGCCGCTGCGCACGCCAGTGCCTCCTCGCCGCCCCGGCCGAAGACGAACGGATCGCCGCCCTTGAGACGGACCACACCGCGGCCACGCCGAGCCTGTGCCACGATCAGAGCGTTGATCTCCGTCTGGGTGAGGTTGTGTCCGTGCGGCGCCTTGCCGGCGTCGACGATCTCGGCACCCGGCCGCACCTCGTCGAGCAGCTCGGCCGGTGCCAGGCGGTCGACCACCACCACGTCGGCGCGCCGGAGCAGGCGCAGCCCGCGCAGTGTGATCAGATCCGCCCGGCCCGGCCCGCCGCCGACCAGCGCGACCCATCCGCCCGGTGTCTCCACTCGCCCACCCCCACCTTGCCTGCTGGCGCCGCTCGCCTGCCCGCGGCCTTGTGTCCCGCCTGGTCAGTGTCCGTCCTGACCGCGGTCGGCTGCGAACGGTCGTGACAAGCCGGGCAGTTTCGCCGCTGCCCGGCGCGCGCCGGGTGGGGGGCCGGGGGGGGCGGAGGGGCGGCCCGAAGGCCCGGAGGGGGCTGAGCGGTGGCGCCCGATGCCACCTTCGGGCGTCGCTCGGCCCTTCCGGGCGGCGCTGACACGGGATCAGCCCGCGGAATGACCATGGAGGATTCCGAGCCGCAGCCGAACATTCAGCACGACGGCTGGAAAGATCCCCGGCCAGCCGGCGGCGGGAGGCCTGCCGGCTTCACGTTGCGAAAGCCGTCAGGCGGTTTCCACGCCGAGGCGCCAACGGATCGACCGATACGCACGCCACCCGGCGCTGAGTTTGCGGCGGGCGGCCAGTGCCGCGTCGCGATGCCCCTCGGTGACCAGGCGAATAATGTCAGCGGCGCCCACGGAACGACCGACGATGAGTCGGCTCACCTGGAAACGGGACCGACTGCGCCGGTGTATGCGGTATCCCATCTCGCATGCCGATGCGAAACCGGCGCTTTCGACAATCCGCCGGACACCGGGCGAATGGTAGCCGAACGGATAGCAGAAACTGCTTGGACGGTGGCCGGTCTCCTCGGCGATGGTGCGCATGCTCGCGGTGACGTCGTAGCGCGCGATGGCGGGCGGGACGACGTCGAGCTCGACGTGCCGGTGCCCGGCCGCGCCGATCTCGATCCCGCGGTCGGTCAGCGCGGCGAGCGTCGGCCAGTCGAGCAGGGCCAGCTCACGCTCCGCGTACGGCTCGAGCCAGCGGGCCCGCTGCCCGACGTACGCCGTCGGCACGTACAGGGTCGCTCCGGCGCCGAACTCGGCGAGCACGGGAAGCGCCCTGGTCACGAAGTCCTCGAAGCCGTTGTCGAAGGTGACGGCGACCTGGCGCTCCCGCGGGTTCGCGAGCGCGTCGGAGAGGCTGGTGATGGTGTAGCCATGCTCGGCGAGGCTGCCGAGCTGCTCGACGAGGGCGCCTGCCGGTACCTCCCACCTGCGGAACGACGGGACGGAGCAGTCACCGATGCTGTGGTACACCAGCACCGGGAGCACGGCCCTCGACGGCCCGGGGGCCGAGTCCTCCGCGGTGGTGCCGTGATGCCACGTTCCACCCGGTGACGCCGCCATGGCCGTCGACATGCCGGTCATCGGTCGTCACGCCTCGATGCGACTACCGTGAGTTCGGACATTCCACCCGCCGTCTCGTCGATGAAGCTCGTTCGGCAGCACGTGGGACGACAGTACTTCGACCTGGTGCGCTTCGAAGGACGAAACCGCGAATCCACGTGGTGCCCCCATCCCCACGCCGCGGCCGACGGGAGCCAGGAACCACGTCGCGCGGCGGCGCCGAACGGAGCGTCACTCTACACGCGCGCGGACGATGAGCCAATCCCTCGATGTCCGTCCCGGCAGGGTGGAGCGCAATGGTCCGGTTGATGACCTGAACTGCGGAAGATTTTTCTCGTATGCGAGGCGGTCCGCTTGTTTCACTCGCGCGTCGGCGGGTAAACCACACCGACTTCTTTCCGGCCATTCCCCGGCGACTGTGGTTGCCGAATCAGGCCGGGGAACAACCGGAAAATCCGGTCATACGTCTTTTTCGGCAGCCCTGCGCCACCTGATCTCGCCGTCGATGAAGTCGTCGATGTCGCCGTCGAGAACCGCACCGGTGTTGGACGTCTCGACCTCGGTGCGCAGGTCCTTCACCATCTGGTACGGGTGCAGCACGTAGTTCCGGATCTGCGACCCGAACGAGACGTCCTGCGGCCCGCCGGTGAGGCGCTGCTTCTCCGCCGCCTCCTGGGCTCGGCGCCGTTCCAGCAGCTTGGCCTGCAGGACCATCATCGCCGCGGCCTTGTTCTGCAGCTGGCTGCGCTCGTTCTGGCACGTCACCACGATGTTGCTCGGCAGGTGCGTGATCCGCACGGCCGAGTCGGTGGTGTTGACGCCCTGCCCGCCGGGCCCGGAGGACCGGAAGATGTCGATCCGCAGTTCCTTCTCGTCGATGTCGACGTGGTCTGAGACCTCGACAGCCGGCGTCACCTCGACACCGGCGAAGGACGTCTGGCGGCGGTTCTGGTTGTCGAAGGGCGAGATCCGCACCAGCCGGTGGACGCCGTGCTCGCTGCGCAGCGTCCCGTAGGCGTAGGGGCACTTGACCTGGAAGGTGGCTGACTTCAGGCCCGCCTCCTCCGCCTCGGAGGTGTCGAAGACCTCCGTCGAGTAGCCGTGCCGCTCGGCCCAGCGCAGGTACATCCGGAGCAGCATCGCCGTCCAGTCGGCGGCGTCGACCCCGCCGGCGCCGGCCGAGAGCTGGATGATCGCGTCGCGCTCGTCGTACTCCCCGGACAGCAGGGTGCGGACCTCCAGCGCGGAGATGTCCCGCGCGAGCGCGGGCAGACCCTCCGCGGCCTCGGCGAGCAGGTCGTCGTCACCCAGGTCGAGGGCGGCGATGAGGTCGTCGAGGCGGCGCCGCAGGCCTTCGACCCGGGAGATGTCCCCCTTGACCGAGGAGAGGCGCCTGGTGACGCTCTGGGCCCGGATCTGGTCGCTCCACAGGTCGGGATCCGCCGCCTCCTGCTCCAGATCCTGGGCACGACGACGCAGACCCTCGATGTCGAGCACAGTCTCGATGCCTGCCAGCGTCGCGTCGAGAGTCTTGATCTCCTCGGAAAGGTCGACGGCCATGGTGGCCAGCCTACCGGCGAGCACCGGTGGGCCCGCAGACGGTTGATCCGCAGACCGCGTCCCACCTCACCTCTGCCGGTCGGGCCGGGGCCGGGGGCTGCTCGGCACGGGTGGTCAGGCACCTCCGGCGGGACGTCCGGACTCCCCCGGACACGCTCTCCGGCCCCCCGCTGAGGAACCCTCCGGAGACCACGGACCGGGCATCACCAACGGGGTCCGTCCTGCCGGCACGGACAACCGCGAGCCAATCACCGGTCCGGGCACGGCGAGTCACCTGCCGACAACATTTCGGAACGGGTCCTCCGGGCCCCGCCGGCCGACGCTCCGGATACGACGCCCGAGCCGCTCCGCCAGCGGGCGGAGCCTCCCGCGGCGGTCGAGCGGCGGGCAGTGGATCCGGTCCGCGCCGGGTCAGATGGCTCCTCACCAGGCAGGTCTCCACCGCCAGCGGACGCCCGTGGGACGCCCGTGGGACGCCCGTGGGACGCCCGCACCGTCCCGGACGGCTCCGTCCGCGCACCCGTCCGAGCGGCTTCGCCACGCGGATCTCCAGGTCACCAGAAAGAAACATGCAAGGGCACCGTGAAATGTACGGTTAACATCTGGCCGGTCAGACGACGACCAGCAAGTGAAATGGCATGGGATGTTTCGCGGGAGACATCCGGCGAGGTGCGTTCCACATCACGCCCCGCACCCGAGCTGCTCCCGAGGCGGCCGGAAGCGATATCGTCGTTTCCGTCGCGGAGTGGTGAGACGCCAAGTGGTGAGACGCGGAGCCTTCGATTCGGCTCGGCGGGCGGCCCGAATCGTTCGGGTGGCCTTCCGGTCGGCCGCGGGCGCCGCACGGCACGGCGGAGTTCGTGCCCAGGGACGAGGACGTCCCCGGGTCCGGGTCGCCGTGGCTGTCCTGGCGGAGGCCCGCACCGCGGCGAGCCTGCACTGACGCAGGTGCCTTTGTCTGGTGGGCTTCTGCGCACCAGCTCCGGGCAATGACGCCCTGGCGGCACCGCGGCCGCCCGATCGGGCCCGGCATCGTCGCTGATGCCGTCCACAGGTTCGCCCTGCTGTTCGACGCA
The DNA here is from genome assembly GCF_000374165.1 of Parafrankia elaeagni. Lineage (GTDB taxonomy): Bacteria > Actinomycetota > Actinomycetes > Frankiales > Frankiaceae > Parafrankia > Parafrankia elaeagni. The sequence goes on along the minus strand of NZ_KB893740.1, from coordinate 12,412 downwards.
CACGGACCACGACATCGCGCTGGCGGGCCCACCGCCGGTGTTCGGCGTCGTTGTCACCCCGCCATGGCCAGCACCGCGGCGGCGGACAACGGCACCGCGGCAGACGACACAGCACCAGCAACAGACGTGAGGTCAGCGGATATGCGCACCCGCAACAGCCGGCAACCGGTGGCCGGTGGATACCCGGCCAGGCCCGGACGAACTGTTTGCGAATGTCAGGAGTGTCATTTCTCCAGGCAGCGCCGTCCCGGCCCGGGTCTGCCGCGCCTGTCGGCTTTCCCGCAGGCGGTATCGGTCACGGCATCGGTCACGTGGTCCCGATGACAGCGAAAAGCACCGGGACAGCGGCCCACGACACGGCGGCGGGCCTGCACGACGCCTGCCTGGCCTCGTTGCGCGCCGCGGTCGCCAACTACGAGACCGTCGACCTGGCTGTCACTGCCACGGCCCTCGAACCACTGGAAGAGACCACGAAGACCATCCCGCAGCAGTACCGCCTGCGGGGACGTCCAGCCATCGACTGGATGTGGCTGCACGCCGCGGTGACCACCGCCGCCGCGGCCACCGCCTACGACCGGGGCCAGCATGCCAGGGCCGCGAGCCGGGCCGACCGCGCCGCCTCCCTGGCCCGTGCGGCCGGAGACGGCCCGCTGGCTGCCCGGGCGCTGGCGCTGCGGGCCCGGGTGGTGCGCCCGCACAGCCCGGCGGTAGCCCTGCAGATCGCCGGCTCGGCAGCGCGGATCGCCGGCCGCAGCCCCACCCGGGCGCTGATCTCCGGCAAGGTCGCGAGCAGTGCCTGCGCGGCCGCCGGTGACGCCGCCGGTGTCCGGGACGCGGTCGCCCGCGCCTGGGCGACCATGGCGGAGCTCGGCGAGGAGGCGCACGGCCGCCCCGGTTTCAGCCTGGACACCTATTCCCCGGCCGATCTCGCCCTCGCCTGCGCGGAGGCGCTCACCACCGTCGGCGCCGCCGACGAGGCGACTCCGTACCTCGAGCGGGCAGCATCACTCATCGCGCGCAGCGGGCAGACCGGCATGATCGTCTCGGTGCGGATGGCGCAGTCACGCGCCGCCATCGCCCGGGCGTTCCCCGACCGCGACGAGGCGATCGAGCACGCCTCCGAGGCGGTCACGCTCGCCGCGCGCCGTCCGGCCGAGTGGGTGGCCCGTCTCGTGCGGGATGTCTCCGACCTCGCCGAGATCCGCACCGGCCACGGCTTCGACGACCTGGTCGCGGTCACCGCGGGCTGGATCGCCGCCCCCGAGCCCCTGCCGCCGGGCAGCAGCCGTGCCGCCGATGCCGCTGACACCGCCGCCGGCACCGCTGACACCGCCGCTGGCACCGCCGACTTCGCGGCGATGCCCCGATCCAGCGGGATGAGCACTGTTCCCGCCCCTCGGCGGGCACGCGCCTCCTGGCAGGGCGGCGTCGACGAACTCTGACCGTCGACCAGGACCGCGCCCGGCGTCAGCGCTCCGGGCGCGCGTCAGGGTTCGGTGGGGAGTCTGACCCGGGCCTGTGCCTGGGCGCCCGCCCGCACGGTGATCGGACCGACACCCAGGAAGCCCACCACGGGCAGCTTCACCACCCGGCTGCCCTCGACCCGCACCGTGGCCTCGTCGACGAGGTCGGCGGCAAGTGCGGTGCGGCCGGACGGATCCGCCCGGGTCTCGTAGTCCGCGACCGTGTCCTCGATGTCAGCCAGCGGCAGCGCGGTGTAGTCCTCCCCCGCGGTGTAGATCGCGTTCTCGTCGATGCGCTGGACGGCGGCCAGCGCCGCGCCGTCAGCCGCCGACGCCACCGACCGGCGCGCCAGGTAGACCACCGAGACATCGGTGACGACCACGGCGAGCATCGCCGCCAGCATCAGGTAGCCGAGCGTCAGGATCAGGATCGTCCCGCCGTCGGACGGAGCTCCGCCCGTGCCCTCGGGACGCCCTGCGGACGCCGCCCGTCCGATGTGCGTGCCGGTCACCGCCCGCGGCCTCAGTCCGCCGGGACGACCCGCACCGGAATGCCGTTGAGCACGGCGTTACCGGAGAGCAGGTCGACCCGCGAGCCGTCGGTCAGGATGTTCGTGTTCACGCCCGCGTGGTCCGCCGCGACCGACATCCGGGTGCCGTCCAGGCCGTGGCCCCAGCCGTGCGGGAGGCACACCACCCCGGCCATCATCTCGTCGCTGACCTGCACCGCGACGTCCAGCGAGCCGGCGGCGGACGTGATCCGCGCGGATCCGCCGTCACGCACCCCGCGGCGGGCCGCGTCCTGCGGGCTGATCAGCAGGGTGCAGCGGTTCCGGCCCCTGGCCAGCGCCGGGACGTTGTGCATCCAGCTGTTGTTCGTCCGCAGGTGGCGCCGCCCGATCAGGGCGAGCTCGGCCTCGTCCGGCGCGTCCGCCCGGTCGAGGGTGGCACGCAGCCGGGCGAGCTCGGCCAGGACGGGCTCGGGGCACAGCTCGACGGTGCCGCTGGCGGTCCGCAGCAGGGTCGGGATCCGCGGTTCGAGCGGGCCGAGGTCGATTCCGTGCGGGTTCGCCAGCAGGGTGGCCAGCCGCAGGCCGTCCGGCCGGGCCCCGAACGCGTCGCCGAAGTGCCCCGTGCGCAGGGCCACGTCCAGCAGGCGTTCCGGGACGGTCTCCCCGTCGACGAGAGCGCGCAGTTCGGCGACGTCCCGCCCGCGGACGGGCGAGCCGGCGTCGCTGGTCGCGCGGCGCAGGGCGTCCACGACCAGGCTCTCGTGGAAGGCCTCGACCTCGTCCGTGCTCGGCACGACGGCAGACCCGCCAGACCCGGCAGGCGCGGCAGACCCGGCAGGCGCGGCAGGATCTTCGGTGGGCGAGGCGTCGAGCGTGCGGGCGACGAGGGTCAGGCGGGCCATGATGTCGTGCTCGGCCATCCCGCCGGGATCGGGCGGCAGCACCGGGGGCGAGTAGGTCGCCACCGTCCGGACAGCCAGTGCGCCGAGGCTGAAGTCGTAGTGCCCGACCCTGGCCGCGTCGGTGGGCGGAAGCACCACATCGGCATGCCGGGACGTCTCGTTGAGGTACGGGTCGACGCTCACCATGAAGTCCAGCTGCGCCAGCGCCGCGGCGAGCCGGGCGGAGTCGGGCGTGGACAGCGCCGGGTTCCCCGCCACGGTGAACAACGCCCGCAGCTGGCCCTCACCCGGTGTATCGATCTCCTCGGCGAGCGCGGCGGACGGGAGCTCGCCCATCACCTCGGGCAGCCGGCGCACCCGGGTGTGCCAGCGCCCGATGCCCCAGCCACGGCCCACGCCCCGCTGACCGGCCGGCACCCTGTCCGCGCGGCCGTGCGCACCCCGGCCGAACATCATCCCGCCCGGCGCGTCCAGGTTGCCGGTGAGCACGTTCAGGACGATCGTCAGCCAGCTCGTGAGCCCGCCGAACTCGACCGTCGTGGTGCCCATCCGGCCGTAGACCGCGGCCTGCGGCGCCGCGGCCAGTTCCCGGGCGGTGCGCCGGGTCGTCTCGGCGGGGATGCCGCATCGGGCCTCGACCGCCTCCGGCGTGAACGGGCCCGCGAGGTCGAGCACCTGGCGCAGCCCCGTCACATGGTCCGCCAGCCGGCCGGGCCGGACGAGCCCCTCCGCGGCGAGCACGTGAACGAGCGCGAGCAGCCACAGCGCATCCGAACCGGGCCGGATCGGCAGGTGCTCGTCGGCGAGCTCCGCGGTGCGGGTCCGCCGCGGGTCCACCACGACGACCTTCCCGCCCCGCGCCCGGATCGCGGCGAGCCGGCCCGGGAAATCCGGCGCCGTGCACAGGCTGCCGTTGGAGACGGCCGGATTCGCCCCGAGAATCAGCAGATGGCCGGTGCGGTCAAGGTCCGGCACCGGGATCAGGGACGGATGGCCGAAAACCAGCCCGCACGCGACATGCATCGGCATCTGGTCCACCGTCGAGGCGCTGAACAGGGCCCTGGTCCGCAACGCGCGGATGAGCGATGGCCGGTGCTGGGCACCGGCCATCGTGTGCGCGTTCGGATTACCGAAATAGAGCCCGACCGCGGCCGGGCCGTGGCCGCCGACCACCCGGCCCAGCCCAGCCCGGACGGCGGCGAAAGCCTCGTCCCAGCTCACCTCGCGGTGCTCGCCGGTCGCCCGGTCACGCAGCAGCGGGCGACGCAGCCGGTCGGGGTCATTGAGCAGCGCCGGCAACGACGCGCCTTTAGGACAGATGAAACCGCGGCTGAAGACATGCTTCGTGTCGCCGCGGGCTGATGCGACCCGCCCGTCCGAGATCCGCAGTTCCAACCCGCAGGTCGCCTCGCACAGCGGACAGATCCGCAGGGCGGTGACCGATCCGGTCGACGTGTTCGGCCCCGGTTTCGTGGTCATGCCCGGCAGGATCGCATATTCCGGACGGGTCCGCGCGCTCCGGCCCCGCCGCCTGCGCCGATACCGCGCCGGGCGGCGAGCCCGGCCTGGGACGTCCCGCGGCCTCAGGAATGGTCGAGAGCCCAGGCGAGTGCGTGGTCGGCGACCTCCTCCCAACCTTCCTGCGCGGGCAGCAGATGGGAGCGGCCCGGGAACTCCACGACCGCCGCCGACCGCCGGACCCGCCGGACCCGCCGGACCATTGCCGAGGAAACCCTCCTCGTCCGGGTCCTTGCCTACAGCCGCGCCCATCTGAAGGACCCGGGCCTCACCCCTGCCCGCACCGCCCACGCGCACGGCATCTCCCTGCGTACCCTCTACCGACTGTGCGAGGATGGCGGTTCAGCCATTGAACAATGGGTGATCCGCAAACGTCTCGAAGGCACCCGCGACGACCTGATCGCACCCGAGCACGCCCATCGCACCATTGAGGCCATTGCCCGCTCCTGGGGTTTCGGCAGCCCGGCCTACTTCGCACGGCGTTTCCGCCAGGCCTACGGCCTCGCCCCCAGCCGTTGGCGTCACGCTGGATCCGCGGCGGGACACGACACCTGGCACGAACGTTCCAACCAGGCAGCCGGCCGACCGTTGAGAATAAACCCTCAGGCGGTTCCGACGAGGAAGGAATAGGTGGAAGAGCTCACCAGCCAGCGCCCGTTGCCCCGGACGGCTTTCACCGGCCGCCTGATCTCGTACCCCCACTGCTCGCCGAGTACGGGATCGTTGTGGGTGAGGACGATGGTCGCGCTGGCCTCGTGGTCGGTGTTCATCGTGATGCCCTCGAGTCTGGCCTTGAGGCTGCCGGCGACACCTGGATAGCGCTGCCTGAACCTCACCGTCATGTCGTGGTATTCCAAGCCATTCTGGACATAGGCCAGCCCGTCATCGATATTACCGTCCGAGTCGAACGCCTCGGTGAATGCAAGAGTGATCTGGTCGATGGTGGCCTGGTCCGGCAGTACAGGGGCTGCTGACGAGAAGCTCGTCGCCCCGGTCGACGGAATGCCTGGATACACAGGCGTGCTCGTGGCCGACGGCGCGGAGGCACCCGGCGACGAGGGCGCCAGGGCCGCCGGGGGGCTGCCCGGGTTCGCGGGCGCGCCGGTGGCCAGCCTGGAGAACGGCCCGCCGTCCGTCGATGTGATGATGCTCAGCCCGTCGCCAGGAGCGAGATGACCCTCGACGGCCAGGCCGCCGAGGATCACCGAACTCGCGGCGAGCGCCGCCGCTCCGATCACGAGCGCCCTGCGCCGCCCCTGGCGACGCGGCAGCTCCGACGCGCGGACTCTGGCGGCCAGGCCTGCCGGAGCCACGACGGATCGGGTGGCCCGGTCGAGCAGCTGGCGCAGCGTCTGCTCGAAGTCCGGATCAGACGCGGGGGTTGTTCCGGCCCCCGGCCCGGGGCCAGGGCCCATGTCGGAGTCGGAGTCGGGGTAAACGCCGTCGGCAGGCATCAACGCCTCCTCTCGCTTTGGATGCGGACATCCCCCAGATGCTGACTCAGACGCAGCCGGGCAAGCGCCCGCGACGCGTGGGACTTCACCGAGCCGACGCTGCAACCGAGAATCTCAGCCACCGCCGCTTCCGGCAGATCGTCGAAATAACGCAGGACGACTACGGCACGTTGTCGTTTCGGAAGTTCCTGCAGCGCCCTCAGCACCTGGTCCCGCAGCGCCAGGTCCGGAACTCCCTCCACGCCGACCCGTTCGGCCGCCGCGTCCAACGACTCCTCTCGGATCTGTCTCGCCCGCCGCCAGCGCGATGCCGCATTCACCATCACCCGGCGGACGTAGGCCTCCGGAAGAATGATCTTCTCTGCCTCCCAGCGCCGGTAGGTGCGTTCCAGGGCACCCTGCAACAGGTCCTCGGCCGCGTGGCGGTTACCGGTCAGAAGAATGGCCGTCCTCAGCAGACGGTCGCCCGAGGAGACGACGAAACCCTCGAACGACTGATAGGACGCCTCGTCCATCGAGTGCCCCCCTCGATTGGGCCGCGCCGCCCAGTACCACCGTGTACACGTCGACGGGACCGCGGCCCGCCGTGAGGCGGTCCGCTGCCCACTGGGCGCGCCAGGCCGACTGTCGGCCGACGGCGCGCGACTGCGCCGCCGTCGGCCGGACCAACAGTCACTGGCTCCGGCGGCGCGGCACCCCCTGGCCACGCGACATCCGGGAAGCCGCCGGTCGACGGACTACGCGGGAGCACCCCCGAGCGTGGACGCCAACCCCAGCGCACTGGGGCCATCAGGACAATCCGCCATTCACGTCTCCTGCTCTGGTGGACGCTGGCCGGGCGATGGCACGCACCGAGACGACCTGGCATCCCTTTCGACGGTTACCACCTCCTTAGAGCGCCACCACCGCGATCAGGTTGACGTAATGAGCCAAAACCTTCCCCAACATTCGGTGTCGCTAAGCAACACTCCAGCAACCAGGAGTGCGCTTCGCGTCCTGGGAGCCGACGGTGACGAGTTCGTCGTGCACATGGACCGATCGACCGGGCGTACCGCGGCGGGTGCGGCGGGCCCGGCGGGTGTCAGGGGCGTTCGATGAGGGGCGCCAGGCCGTCGAGCAGGCGGGCGAGGCCGAAGCGGTACGCGTGGTCGGGATTGTGGGCGCTGCCGTGTGCCTGGCCGGCGGCCGTGCCGACCCGGGTCGCGCGCGGGTAGCGCTGCTCGTCCAGCACGCGGGCCAGCAGGGGGCCGACGCGGGCCCACCACCGCGTGTCGTCACCGTCGGGGGTGGAGGCCGCGTCCCAGTGGAGGGCGCAGCGTGGAGACCTCGAATGGGGAGAGCGCGCCTTCCAGGTCCGCGACCCCAACGGCGTCATCGTCCAGCTGGTCGACTGGAACGGCCCCGGCGGCCACCCCACCACCGGGAACGTCCACTGACGTCGAACTCGTACGGCCAGCCGCCACCGTGGTTCAGGCGGGAAGCGGACCACGGCGGCGCCGCTCAGCCGAGGCCCCACAGCCGGACCAGCTGGTCACCACCGGCGGTGACCAGCATGTGCCCGTCCGGGGAGAAGGCGACCGACGAGAAGCCGGACTGGCTCGTCAGCGGCTCTCCCAGCCGGCGGGGAGCCGCCTGGTCGGTGACGTCCCACAGCAGCACCCTGCCGTCGTCGCTGCCCGTCGCCAACGTGCGCCCGTCCGGCGAGAAGGCCGCGGCGGGGACGGTCGCGGTGTGGTCGGCCAGCGGCGCGCCGAGCCGCCTGGGCTCCACGGGCCTGGTGATGTCCCACAGTTGGACCGTGTCGGCGTCGCCGGCGGTGGCCACGGTACGGCCGTCCGGGGAGAAGGCGATGGCATAGACCCAGCCGGCGGCGACGGACGGCAGCTCGGCCGTCTCGCGGGCGGAGCTCTCCGTGGTGACGTCCCACAGGACCGCCCGCGGACCGTCGCCGCTGGCCACGGTCCGGCCGTCCGGGGCGAACGCCACCGCCGCCGTGTTCCCGTCGACACGGGTCAGCAGCCGGGGCCTGGCGCGGTCGGCGACGTCCCAGAGGATCATTGCCTGCCCGCTGCCGGCGGCGACGAGCCGGCGGCCGTCCGGCGCGAAGGCGACGGAGTACATGAGGCCGTCGTAGCCGGTCAACGGCTCACCGAAGGCGCGGGGAGCGACGGGGTTGCTGATGTCCCACAGCCGCAGGGTCTCCTCGCCCGCGACGGCGAGGGTACGGCCGTCCGGCGCGAAGGCGACATCCTCGACCCGCCCGAGGTGGGTGATCGCCCTTGTCCCGAGGTCGCGGGGCGAGGTCGGATCGGAGACGTCCCACAGCAGGACGACCTGGTCGTCGCCACCGGTGGCCATCAGGTCGCCGCGGGGCGCGATCTTCACCGTCCAGACAGCCGCGGTGTGCGCGGCCAGCGGCGTACTCAGCAGCTCAGGGGCCTCGCGGGAACCGACCCGCGCCAGCGGCCCGTCGGTGGACGGCACCGCGGTCGGCCCGGCGCCGCCCGCGGCGGACCTCCGGCCGCTGTCGCCACCGCCCTGCAGGAGGACTAGCAGGAGGCCCACCACCCCGGCGACAAGCACAGTCGCAAGGCCGGCGACAAGCACAGTCCCGAGGCTGGTGACGGCGCTGCGGCCCGGGTGCCGGCCCCCGGCCGGTCGGCGCCCGCCGGCGCCCTGCCCCGCCGGGCCGTTCGGGGGCGGCGCCTGGTAGGGATGCTGGAGCGAGGCCTGGTTGGGGTTGGGGTAAGGCCCTGGAGGCGAGGCCGGGTGCTGCTGCGGATGCGGGTACGGCTGCGGGTACGGGTACGGCATGGGCGCCGGGAAGTGTGGGGCCTGCGCCGACCGGGTCGGGTGGGGATGGCCGTCGGCGGCCGCGCGGACGTCGTCGTCCAGGCGCGCCGCTGTTCCCCCGCGGGCGAGCCAGCCCGGACCGAGCTCGACGACCGCCGCGTGGGCCAACTCCATCGCGAAGGCATGGGCCGACGGCTGTCGCGCGGCCGGCTCCTTCGCGAGTGCGCGCATCAGCACCTGGGAGATCCGGGCGGGGACCCCGGCCGGCGGGGGCGGCGGAACGTTCAGGTGATGGGCGATGAGGGACGGCGCCGGAAGGCCCACGCCGTACGGCGGTTTCCCGGTGAAGAGCTCGTACAGCATCGTCGCGAGGGAGTAGAGGTCGGTCGCGGCGCTGAGCCGCCCCGCCAGCAGCTGTTCCGGTGCCATGTAGCGGGGGGTGCCGATGATGGCGCTCGCGCTCGCGTCGGCCGCCGCGCCCTCCACGAGCTTCGCGATGCCGAAGTCGGTGACCTTCAGCAGCCCGGCCCGGTCGAACAGGATGTTCTCCGGCTTGATGTCGCGGTGCAGCACCCCGTTCTGGTGGGCGCACGCCAGCGCGGCGGCCACCGCCAGCCCGACCGCGCACACGGCCTCGGTGGAGATGCCCGCCGCACGTTTGGTGAGCGTTCCGCCGGGCAGCAGTTCCATCACGATCAGGTGGAGATCGTCCACGGTGACGGCGTCGAAGACCCGCACGACGTGCGGATGGTCGAGAAGCGCGAGCAGCCGGGCCTCGGCCGTCGGTCCCTGGCCGATCGGCAGGACCTTGATGGCCACGTCCCGCCCCAGCTCACGGTGCCGGCCGGCCAGGACCACGCCGAACGCCCCCCGGCCCAGCTGGGAACCCAGCTCGTAGGCGGGCAGGGCGGTGACGAGCCGTGCCTCGTTGAGGATCACAGGAAGATGAACCAACCTCGATCGGGTCTGCCACGGATTGTCGGTGTGACGGTGACATTCTGACAGCGGCGTCCGGAGCTGTTCGGCCAGGGCCGGCGGGTCGGTCAGCCGGCAGGTTCGGTCAGCCGGCAGGTTCAGTCAGCCGGCAGGTTCAGTCAGCCGGCAGGTTCAGTCATGTCCACGGCGGTGAGACGTCCGGCGATCTCGTCGGGCTGCCAGACGCCGTGAGCGCCGGGCAGCCCGGCCAGGTAGGCGGCGATCCGCGCCGCCGACCAGCCGTTTCCCTCCCGCAGCCCGGACGCCAGCATGTCCAGATACGCCCCGGAAGGAGCGGTGGGAGCGACGTCGGCCAGCCCCCACGGGGCGGTGAACGTCAGCAACGGCACCGGGCCCCAGTAGCCGACGAGCAGCACCGTCTCGTACCGGCCAGGCCCGAGAACGGCCCGGCCGGCCCCGAGCAGAGCGGTCAGGTCAAGATCGCCGCCGGGTTCCCGGTGCATCTCCTGCGCCGCGACGTCGACGAACTGCTGGCGGCTGAGCAGGTACGCGCGGGCCGCGGCCGGGCCGGGCACCGCCGGGTCGTAGAACGCCATCCCACCGCCCCAGACCTTCGACTCCAGAGCGAAGTACACCGATCCCGGCAGCAGGAGCGGCGTGGTGGCACGCGGCGGACGACGGTCACGGCAACCCGGGTAGACGTGGGTCGTGCCCGGCATCGTCCCACCCCCCAGGTAGTAGGCCAGCCGTGACGACCGCAGGTTCGACCCGTAACTGACGTACCAGACCAGGGGTGTGTCCTCCCCCTCCCCCTCCGTCGCCACCTCGACCTCCTCGATCCCCGTCTGCCACCGGCCGACGTCCACGCCTGTCCAATCCTGGATCGTCGGCAGTTTTCACCCCCGGATCACCGCCCCTGCAGGAGGGGCTCTTCCGGCGGTGCGCGACCGGGAAAACGCCACCGGGCTCCGCCTGCCCGGCTACGACCGGCCCCTGCTGTGGCTGCGTCCGCGCCACCCCGACCACCGCACTCGATCCCCAAGGCTTCCCCCGGTATAACCGGGCAGATCGCGACCAGGCCGGAGCCTGCCGTCGTGACGCGGCAGGAAGGCGCCGTGCGGCTCTCCCCGCCAGCGCTTCACCTGGAGTTAGTGTCGTTGCCGGCAGGACTCCACAGCTGCCCAGCGAACAGCCGGACGACAGGAAACGGTGTGTTGATCTCTTTTCATGGAACACTTTCCGGGGGTGAGCAGGTCACTTGGCCGGAAAGCGTTCGCCTGGCCGGCCAGGCGGGGTTCTCAGCTGTCGAAGTTCCCCTACGGGAGGCTCATCCCGGCGGCGAGTCCAGAACTCGGGACCTACTCTCGGAGGCGGGCGTCGCGGCGGGCGCCGCCCGCCTTCCCGTCGAGTTCAGGGCCGACGAGCAGACCTTCGAGGAAGATCTCGCCACACTCCCTCAGTTGGCAGATTTCGCCGCGCGTATCGGCGTCCGCGCCATGGGTCGTTCCATCCCACCGTCGACCGATCTACCGATGGCGCTGATGCTGCCCGTCATCCATGGACGCCTCGTCCGCTGCGCCCGCATACTGGCGGAGGCGGGGATCGGTCTGGCACTTGAGTTTCACAGTCCTCTGCACCTGCGGCACGCACGTCCCCACGAGGTAACTGGTCAGGTCTCGTAGATCGTTTGTTTTTCGTTCCCCGGCGGGCTGGGACGCTGTGATGGCTTGGCGGTCCTGGGGTGTTGGTGTGGCGTGGTTGATCGGCCCGTAGGGTCCGGGTGTGTCCGATGATCCGCCCGCGCCGCCGGTGCCGTCGTATGACGAACTCGCGGCGCTGGTGGTGAGCCTGCAGGCGGATCTCGCGCGGGCGTTGGCACGGATCGCGGAGTTGGAGGCGCAGGTCGCGAAGACCTCGCGGAACTCGGCGAAACCACCGAGTTCGGACGGTCTGGCGAAGCCGCCCCCGAAGTCGTTGCGGAAGAAGACCGGTCGGCGCCCTGGTGGGCAGGCTGGGCATCCCGGGTCGACGCTGTGCCTGACGGATGAACCTGATGTGCGTCTGCGGCACGAACCGGGCCCGTGTTCGGGCTGTGGGGCGTCGCTCGCGGGCCGGCCGGTGGCCCGGGTCGAACGCCGGCAGGTGTTCGACCTGCCCGAACTACGCGCCCACGTCACCGAGCATGAGCTGGTGGAGCGTGTCTGTGGCTGCGGGACACCGACGAAGGCCGCGGCGCCGGACGGGGTGAATGCCCCGGTCCAGTACGGGCCGCGGGTGACCGCGGCGGCGGTCTACCTGTACGCGGGCCAGTTCCTGTCGAAGGACCGGACCGCGACCGCGCTGGCCGAGCTGGTCGGGATCCCCCTGTCCGCGGGCACGGTCGCGGCGATGACCGCCCGGGCCGCCGCCGACCTGACCGGTTTCCTGACCGCCCTCCGCGACCTGCTCGCCGGCGCCGAGGTGGTCGGCGCGGACGAGACCGGGCTCCGCGTCGCCGGGAAACTGCACTGGGTGCACTGCGCCCGCACCGGGAAGTACACGTTGATCGACTGCCATCCCCAGCGCGGNACCGGCGGGATCGACGCCCTCGGGGTGCTGACCGGCTTCGCCGGGGTCGTGGTCCACGACGCCTGGGCCGCGTATGACACCTACACGTCCGCCACCCACCAGCTGTGTGTCGCCCATGTGCTCCGTGAACTGCAGGCGATCACCGACACCGCCCCGGCCGGGACCTGGTGCTGGGCCACCCAGGCCGCCGACGCCCTCGTCGCCCTGCACCGCCTCACCGTCGACGCCACCACCACCGGCACGCCGGTCGACCCGAAGCCGCTGGC